>JWIT01000058.1 GCA_000949895.1 Agrobacterium arsenijevicii
GTGGCAGGGTGGCACCTTCGTCGGGGTTGCGCCTGCCGACCGGCAGGGCGCCCGCCAGCTCATTATACCGAAGCCCGCCTGGAGCTGATCGCTCGCAAATGGAGTTGAGAAGATGTCGCTGTCCACTCTGGTCATTGGACTCGTCCTTGGCGGCACCTACGCGTTGATTGCGCTTGGGCTGACCATTCAGTACGGCGTAGCTCGGATCATGAACCTCGCCTATGGAGAGCTTGTGATTGCCGGTTCTTTCGCGACTTATCTGATCGTGACTGCTTTCGGCCTCAACCCATTCGTGGCGTTGATTGTGGTCGTTCCCGCCGCTTATGCGGTCTCCTATCTCCTCTATGCCGTCGTCATGCAACCGCTGGAGCGGCGTTCACGCGGATCCGGCAGACTAGAAGTGGATTCGATCCTTGTTACATTTGGCCTCATGTTTCTGTTCCAGGGGCTACTGGTGCTGGGTTTCGGCAGCGGTTTTACGGGATACAGCTGGTTTGAAGCTCCCGTCGATATCTTCGGTACGAAGATCGCGGCGAGCCGACTGATCGGAGCAGGTCTTGCAATCGCTATTGGCGCTGCGCTCTACCTTGTCATGCAGAAGACACGCTGGGGCATGGCCATGCGGGCTGTCGCGACCCGTCCGGCCGATGCGCCACTCGTCGGCATCAACAGTATCGTGGTGGCGCGTTCGGCCTTTGCTACCGGCGGCGCCCTGGCGGCGCTCGGCGGCGCCATTCTTTCCATGTCGCAACCGTTCACACCCACGGACGGCGTCTTCCTGACGATGAAGGCGCTGGTGATCATCATCATGGGTGGCGTCGGAAATCTCGCCGGCGCGCTTGCCGCTGGACTGATGCTGGGCCTTATCGAGGCGGGCGTTGCTGCAGCCTTCGATCCTGGCCTCACGCTCGCGGTCACTTACGCCATCTTCCTAGCGGTGCTGCTGTGGCGTCCGCAGGGCCTGTTCCGGTGAGGTCGTGATGAAAACTACTGCAATTTACGCGTCGTTTGCTGTCGGAGTGGGCCTGCTCGCCGTATTCCCTCTTTGGATAGGTGACTATGGCCAAGGATTGGCGGTCGGTTTGATGGGATACATCGCGCTAGCCTGCAGCTGGGCCTTGTTTTCAGGTCCGACCCGCTACGTTTCATTGGCGACGGTCGCCTTTTTCGGAATCGGCGCCTATGGCGTCGCCTATCTCAACGAGCATGTCTCCTACTGGCTCATCCTGCCCTACGTCGCACTTGTCGGCCTTTTGGTATCGATCGTCGTCGGTCTCGCAACGTTGCGCCTTGCCGGTATATATTTCGTCATTTTCAGTTTCGGTCTCGCCGAAATGGTCCGTCAACTTCTGACCTGGTACGAGGTCAACATTACTGGCTCGCTCGGACGCTATATTTTTGCTCCGGTCGAGACGCGCGACATCTACTGGATGCTGCTCGGCATTTCGATCATCGCAATCGGGCTCCGATGGTGGATCGATCGTGGCCGTCTCGGCCTGGCGGTGCGCGCGATCGGTGATGACGAAACCGTCGCTAGTCACGCCGGCGTCGACGTGACCTGGGTCAAGCTCGCCCTGTTTTCCCTCAGCTCTGTGCTGATCACCCTGGTCGGCGCGGTCCAAGCTCCGCGCTGGGTCTATGTCGAGCCCAGCATCGTCTTCAATCCGACGATCTCCTTCATGACGGTCATCATGGCGCTGTTGGGAGGTGCCTCACGTCTATGGGGGCCGGTCTTTGGTGTGATTCCGCTATTCCTCTTGTTCGAATGGCTCTCCGGGCATTTTCCGGATCATTACTCGATGATCCTCGGCCTGGTCTTCATCATGATCGTCTTCGTCTTCCCTGATGGGGTTCTGGCAAGGATCGAAGACGGATGGGCAAAACTGAAGCCACGCGGCTCGAAAGGGGAGGTTACCCATGAACGCGCTGCTTGAAATCAAGAGCCTTAGGAAGCAGTTTGGCGGGCTTGTCGCCGTCAACGGGGTCAGCTTCAGACTTGAAAAGGGCGAAGTTGTCGGTTTGCTGGGTCCGAACGGCTCCGGAAAGACTACTGTGATGAACCTGATATCCGGTGGGCTGTCGCCAACCGCCGGCGAGATACAGTTTAAGGGTGAGGGGATCCATGGCGCGCCGGCACATCGCATTGCCCGCAAAGGTGTGTCGCGAACCTTTCAGCTCGTGCGCCTGGCGCAATCACTTTCCGTTCGCGACAATGTCATCCTTTCCATCGCTTTCGGCCGCAAGCCCCTCTGGGGGAGGCTGGCTCGCGAACGAGCAGACTTGGTCCTCACGACTGCAGGACTGGCGGGGCAGGGCGAATTGCCGGTCCAGAGCCTCAACTATATCGATCAGAAAAGGCTCGAACTGGCGCGAGCGATAGCGCCGTCGCCGGATATTCTCCTACTCGATGAATGGCTGGCTGGGCTCAATCCAGCCGAACTTCGCGTTGGGATCGAGTTGATCGGCGCGCTCCGTGAGACGGGGATTACCATCCTGCTCGTCGAGCATATCATGGAGGCCGTGCGCGAACTTTGCCCCCGCACTATCGTCATAAGCTCTGGTACGATCATCGCCGACGGTCCGACCCATGAGACCCTCGCAGATCCCAAGGTTGTCGCCGCATATCTGGGAGCCAGCGAATATGCTTGAGGCCAACAACATTTCCGTTCGCTATGGAAAGCATCTCGCGCTGAACAGCGTGTTTGTGAAAGTCGCACAGGGCGAATGTGTCGTGATCCTCGGCGCTAACGGTGCCGGAAAATCATCGCTTCTAAGGGCTCTAACCGCAATGGTGCCGCTCGACGCCGGTGGTCGCGTGCGGTTCCTTGGCCACGACATCACCACCTCTCCATCATACCGAATTGTCGATCACGGCATCGGCCACGTTCCGGAGGGCCGCGGCGTGTTCACTGAAATGACGGTCGGTGAAAATCTCCGGCTGGGCGCCAATCCAGCCCGTGCGCGCGAGGGCCGCGAAAAGAGACGGGAAGAGGTGCTAAACCTGTTCCCTAGACTATCGGAGCGGCTCGGTCAGCGCGTCGGCACGATGTCTGGAGGCGAACAGCAGATGGTCGCGATCGCCCGTGCGCTGATGTCAAAGCCGGATCTCCTGCTCCTTGACGAGCCCAGCCTCGGCCTGGCCCCGATCGTGGTCGGCGAGCTTTTCCAGTCACTAAGGCGCATCCTGGAAACGGGGATATCCATCCTCATTGTCGAGCAAAACGTCCGCGCGAGCCTTGCACTTGCGAGCCGCGGTTACCTGCTTGAAGCCGGCCGGATCATCGGCGAGGACAGCGCCGCCAACCTGCGGACGGACGACGCCGTTCGTCAAGCTTATCTTGGGCATTGAAGGTACCAGACCATGACTGATCAACGCGAAAAGCAGCCTAGAGACATTGTCGACGTCGCCGTCGTTGGCCTGGGACCTGTCGGCATTACGCTCTGCAACATTCTCGGTCAGCATGGCGTGCGCGTCGTCGGCATCGATTCGTCGTCGGACGTCTATGCTCTGCCACGAGCAATGGGAATGGACCACGAGGTCATGCGCGTGTTCCAGAACATCGGCATTGCGGACGACCTTGAAAAGGTGGTCAGTGCCTATCGGGATTCCGAGTATCACGCCGCGGATGGGTCCGTTCTGCGCACTTTCACCTCGCCGCCGGCGCCCCACAAGCTGGGCTGGCCGGCCTATATGACCTTCGTGCAGCCGGCGCTTGAAGGCCATTTGCGCCGGAAGGCCGCCAGCCTCGAAACTGTTCGTCTTCGCACGAATACGGAGGTAATCGCGCTTGAGACCCTGGACACCCCGATACTGACGCTGCGGGACGCCGCCACCGGCGAGACGACCGCGCTTGGTGCGAGATACGTCGTCGGGTGCGACGGCGGTGCAAGTTTCATCCGCCGCAGCCTCGGCATCGCATTCGAAGACCTGATCTTCGATCAGCCCTGGCTCGTGGTCGACATGATCGTCGGCGATAAGGCCCGCAATCTGCCGGAAACCAACATCCAGTTCTGCGACCCGGCGCGGCCGCACACTTATGTCGTTGGTCCGGACCGGCTTCGACGCTGGGAGTTCATGCTGTTGCCCGGTGAAAACGCGCAGGAGATCAACCGGCCGGACTGGATCTGGGATAAACTGTCGCCATGGCTGAAGCCCGGCGAGGCCGAATTGTGGCGCTCCGCCACCTACCGGTTCCATGCGCTCGTCGCGGAACACTGGCGATCGGGCAATGTCTTCCTGGCGGGCGACGCCTGCCACATGACCCCGCCTTTCCTCGCGCAGGGAATGGTTCAGGGCATCAAGGACGTCGTCAATCTCGGCTGGAAGCTCGCTCATGTGATCGAAGGCGGTTCCGAGCGGGTGCTTGACACCTACCAGCAGGAACGCCGGCCCGTCGTGCGCGAAGTCGTGTCGATCACCAAGGGACTTGGCCACATAATCTGCGAGACAGATGTCGAGAAAGTGGCCATCCGCAATGCCGACATGATCGCGCTGGTTACGGCGGGGAAGGGCACGCATGTGCGCCAGTCGCTCTTCCCCCCGATCCGCAACGGCCTCATCGCGCGCGACAGCGACGGAAATCCACTGCCGGGCGCAGGCGAACCCTGCCCGCAGCCTTGGGTGAGGTCATCGGCTGGCGACTGCCGACGTCTTGATGATGTCGTCGGGCATGGGTTTACTCTGCTCACCTGTGGCCTGGCGATCGGCCGGGAACTTTCCGACCGCGCAGCGAGCGCCGGTATGAGCACCCACGAAATCGGCAGCGGCAGCGACCTCTGTGAACAAGACGACGTCCTGTCCGCCTGGCTCGGCCTATATGGCGCCCGCGCCGTCATCGCTCGCCCTGACCGTGTCGTCTTCGGTACGGCCGAAACGGAGGCTGGTATCGCGGCCCTGATCGATCAACTCGAGACGCAGTTGGGATTGACCGCCAGCCATGCCGCTTTCGTCCGGCGTTCGGGTTGACGTCACACGGCAATTCGGGAGGGAGGTTGCGTGCTTATTCCGTGATGCAGGCCATTGGTATTGCCGATGGAGCCCCCAGCCAAGCGAACCAGAACGTTTCCGGGCGACTGCGAAAGCGGCACGCCGTCAGGAAATGCCATGAATGATGAGGATCGATCCTGTCGCCGTTTCGAGCGTAACGATGAGGATCCAGGAGGTGATATAGTGGTCAGTGCCGTTTTTGTACCCAGGGAACTGGATCGACGAGAGGCACGCGTTGCGGCGTCTCCCGACGCCGTCAAGCGCCTCGTCGGTCTCGGCTTCGACGTTGTGATCGAGGCTGGGGCTGGCCAGCCATCCGATATGAGCGACGACGATTTCGCGAAAGCTGGGGCGAGGATCGGAACAGTCGAAGACGCCCGAAGGGCGGACGTCGTTCTGAAAGTCCGCCCCCCGGTGGAGAGAGAGATCGCTGGTTATGCGCCGCGTGCGATCGTCATCGCCATCATGGATCCCTACGGCAATGAAGCGGCGATCGCGGCCATGGCAAAGGTGGGACTTTCGACCTTCGCCATGGAGTTGATGCCGCGCATCACCCGTGCCCAGTCAATGGACGTCCTGTCTTCGCAGGCCAACCTCGCAGGCTACCAGGCGGTCATCGAAGCCGCAGCGCATTTCAACCGGGCCTTTCCGATGATGATGACCGCTGCAGGCACCGTTCCCGCAGCCAAGGTCTTTGTCATGGGGGCCGGTGTAGCGGGTCTTCAGGCGATTGCGACCGCACGCCGGCTGGGTGCGGCCGTCTCGGCGACCGATGTGCGCCTCGCCGTCAAGGAGCAGGTCGCGTCTCTCGGCGCCAAATTCATCGCCATCGAAGATGACGAGTTCAAGGCCGCAGAAACGTCAGGCGGCTATGCCAAGGAAATGTCCAAGGAATATCAGGCGAAGCAGGCAGCACTCGTTGCCGATCATATCGCCAAGCAGGACATCGTCATCACCACAGCCCTCATCCCAGGACGCCCGGCGCCAAGGCTTGTCTCACGCGACATGCTCAGATCGATGAAACCGGGTGCCGTTGTCGTCGATCTCGCAGTCGAGCGCGGTGGCAATGTCGAAGGTGTGGTCGCCGGTGAAGTAGCTGATGTCGAGGGTGTCAAGGTCGTCGGTTTCGCCGATATGCCCGGGCGGATCGCGGCAAGTGCATCCGCGCTCTACGCCAAGAACCTCGTGACCTTCCTCGAGACCATGATCAACAAGGAAACGAAGCAGGTTGTAGTCAATCTCGACGACGAGCTCATCAAGGCAACAATGCTCACACATGCAGGGCAGGTAGTGCATCCAGCATTCGGTGGAAACACCCTAGCCATGTCAGCTTAGGAGATTAGCAGTGACCGTCACAGTCAGCATTCAGCTCTTTGTCTTTCTGCTTGCGGCCTTCGTCGGCTTCCAAACGATAAGCCGCATTCCGCCACTCCTGCACACACCTTTAATGGCGGCGACGAATGCCATTTCGGGGATTTCGCTTGTGGCTTCACTCGTCCTGGCCGGCAGCGATCACGGCGTCTTTGCAACAACACTCGGCACCGTTGCCGTTGCCTGCGCGGTCGCCAATGTGGTGGGCGGCTTTCTCATTACAGACCGGATGCTTGCGATGTTCAAGCGGAGCCCGGCCAAAACAAAGGATGCAGCAAAGTGAGCTTGACCGAAACCCTGATTCAGCTTTCGTACCTTCTGGCTGCCTTCCTGTTCATTCTCGCCCTTCGCTCTCTGGGGCGCCCCGAAACGGCGCGTCGGGGGATGCAAATGGCAGCAATTGGCATGTTTGTTGCTGTCCTCGCCACCCTCCTGCACCAGCGCGTGATCTCCTACGAATGGGTCGCAATCGGCGCAATTGCTGGTGTGGTCGTCGGATATCCTCTTGGCATGTGGGTTCCGATGACTGCGATGCCGCAGCGCATTGCCCTTAGTCACGCCTTTGGTGCACTGGCAGCGACCCTCGTTGGCGTCGGTGAATATACCAACAGCCTTGCTGCAGGAGAGTTGATGCGCGGCCACGTTATAGCGCTCGGCTTTGAAGTCCTTCTCGGTGGTTTGACCGTGACCGGCAGTCTGATGGCTTTTGGGAAGCTCCAGGAGATTCTGCCAGGCCGCCCGATTACTTTTCGTGGACAGAATGCTCTCAACTTTGCACTCCTTCTAGCGTCGGCCGTCTGCCTCGTCTGGCTCGGCGCCACGCCGACGGCGAGCACCATTTTCATTGTTATGCTGGCGGTCAGCGCGCTGGTCGGTATCACCCTGGTCCTCCCGATCGGCGGTGCTGATATGCCGGTCGTTGTTTCGCTGCTGAATTCCTACGCCGGCCTCGCCGCCGTCGCGACGGGGTTTGCCATCGACAACAACATTCTGATTATCGTCGGGGCACTCGACGGAGCCAGCGGCTTCATCCTCTCCATCGCTATGAGCAAGGCGATGAATCGGTCATTTACGAACGTTTTGTTCGGTGCTTTCGGTGCGCAACCTGTTGGTGACGTAGCGCGATCATTCGAAGCCGGTGGACAAATGTCGTCGATCAGTACCGAGGATGCAGGTATACGCCTCGCCTACGCGGATCGTGTCGTTGTTGTTCCTGGCTACGGTCTCGCTGTCGCGCAGGCGCAGCACCAAGCCAGAGAGTTGGCCGACCTCGTCGAGAAACGCGGCGGAGACGTGCGCTTTGCAATCCATCCAGTGGCCGGGCGCATGCCTGGGCATATGAACGTTCTTCTCGCTGAAGCGGGTGTCGCCTATGACAAACTCTTCGAAATGGACGAGATCAACGAGCGTTTCTGTGAAACGGATGTTGCAATTGTCATCGGCGCAAACGACGTCGTCAATCCTGCCGCCCGATCAGATCCGGCCTCGCCGATTTACGGCATGCCCATTCTAAAAGTCTCAGATGCGAAGAGCGTGATCGTGCTCAAACGCGGTTCAGGCAAGGGGTTTTCCGGCGTCGAGAATGAATTGTTCTTCGATTCCAAGACGTCGATGCTCTTCGGAGATGCGAAGCAGTCCCTCATTGGCCTCGGCACCGAGGTTAAAACAGCCTGACGATCGGCCAACACGCGTCGAGGGTGGCTGGTCGCTCTCGACAATAGCGCCGTCAGGATGCTGGGAAGTTTAACTGCGGGTTGCGGTGTTCGGTTCCTCACCTGGAGCCGGAGAAAATGCTCCGGCCGATTAGACGCCATCCGCCGACCTTTCAGGATGTCAAAGCCAGGCTTTTCGGGAGGAAATTTCGCCCAACTCGAACGGAGTTCCAATGGCCACGGCAAAGCATGTCGTCATTCTTTCCGGCAGCCTGCGCAAGCAGTCCTTCAATGCCGCCGCCATCGCTCGTGCTCTTCCCGAACTCGCTCCCGACAGGATGACATTCAGTCTCGCTCAGGGACTGGATCAAATTCCGCACTATAATGCTGACATTCAGGCCGACTGTTTCCCGCCGATCGTGCTTGAACTTGCCAAACAGATTCGCGAGGCCGATGGAATTGCGTTCGTGACGCCGGAATACAACTACTCCGCTCCCGGCTTTTTAAAGAATGCGCTGGACTGGATTTCTCGTACCGCACCGATGCCCATTACTGGCAAGCCGGTCGTCATTCAGACTGCATCCGCCGGGGTCTTTGGCGGGGTTCGGGCTCAATATCACCTGCGTCAAGTCCTGGTGTTCCTCGAAGCCCTTCCAATGAACAAGCCGGAAGTCATGGTCGGTGCAGCTCACACAAAGATCTCGGTTACCGGCAAACTCACGGATGAACCGACGCGTGAATTCATTCGCGGCCAGCTCGCTGCCTTCTCGGAGTTCATCGATCTCGTCACAAGATGACTGACGGCGATCAGGCGGACGGTCGATCTGCCGGGAGGGAAGGGAATCTAAAGACGAGCATCACAGCCCGTTTCGCAATGTCGATGAAAGGGAGCTCAAGGGCGAAGGATCACCTGCTTTTGACCAGCCATGCCCGCATCCTCGTTCGTTCTCTGGCCGGATGATCGACACACTGCAACAGCCGCCACTCTTCATAAATTAGCGTTATTCCCCACGATTGAGATTACGCTCGTCGTGTCAAATACATTCAAGAGGGCCTAAAGGAAACGAGAACGGGCGAAGGCGGCCTTAAAAGCGCTGTGGCATTTGTCATTCATTTGCATTATAATTTTGACGAAATGTGGAGATAGCTATGGCTACAAAGGCACTGGTACAAACTCGTATTGATGCCGAGGTTCGGGATCGTGCGTCCGCAGTGCTTGGAAATATGGGGCTTACGGTATCGGACGCGGTTCGGATCTTACTCACCCGGACGGCCAACGAGGGTGCGCTGCCATTGGAGCTTCTTTCAGGCAGCGAGACCCATGACGCTTGGTTTCGCACCAAGGTACTTGAAGCGCTAAACGATACTCGACTGGACGTCTCGGATGGTGAAGTCGAGGCACATTTTGCTGAACGTCGAGCGGCGGCCCGCCTTAACGCGGGTGCTCGCAAATCGTGAAGCTTACCTGGTCTGCGTTCGCGCTATCGGACCGCGACGCTATCTTCACATACATAGAAGCAGAAAATCCGTCAGCCGCCATTCTGGTCGACGAACGGATCGTTGCTGCCGTCCGTCGGTTGATAGATTTTCCCGCGAGCGGTCGTGTTGGCAGAACTGCTGGCACCCGCGAACTGATAATTTACGTCGCGGCGTATGCCACTACCGAAACAGCGGTCCGCATTCTTCGCATCCTCCATGGCGCGCAGGAATGGCCAGACACCTTGCCAACGAGCTAGGCCTTGCTCTCGATGCTGAGAATCAACGGGTCGGTGGTTCGAACTGATTCAAGGCGAGGGAAAAGCTTTTTTGCTCCGCCGTACGGGGCGAAGAATGTCAGCCTTCAGTTGATGTTTGGCTTACGCGGGTCTATCGAGAAATCATCTGCCTGCGCGAAGTTCCGTCTTCAAAGCGCATTTTGGAGTTCCGGCAGCGCTTCGAAGAGGTCGGCGACGAGACCATAGTCGGCTATCTGGAAGATCGGTGCTTCCTCGTCCTTGTTGATGGCGACGATGACCTTCGAGTCCTTCATGCCGGCCAGATGCTGGATGGCGCCGGAGATGCCGCAGGCGATATAGAGCTGCGGTGCCACCACCTTGCCGGTCTGGCCCACCTGCCAGTCGTTCGGCGCATAGCCGGCATCGACGGCAGCGCGCGAGGCGCCGACGGCAGCCCCGAGCTTGTCGGCGACGGGCAGGATGACTTCGCGGAATTTTTCCGCCGAGCCGAGTGCACGGCCGCCCGAGATGATGATCTTCGCAGACGTCAGCTCCGGGCGATCGGATGAGGAAAGAGCGTCGGAGACAAAGCTCGAGAGCTCGGAAGAAAGAGCTGCCGTCGAGATGTCCTCGACGGCAGCAAGTGGGCCTTGGGAGGCCGGGGAAAAGGATGCCGTGCGCACGGTGATCACCTTCATGGCGTCGGTCGACTGCACCGTCTGGATGGCATTGCCGGCATAGATCGGCCGCTTGAAGGTATCGGCGGAAACCACTTCGATGATTTCCGAGACCTGGGCGACATCGAGCAAGGCAGCAACGCGCGGCAGCACGTTCTTGCCGACAGAGGTCGCAGCCCCGATGATGGTGTCGTAGGAACCGGCCAGCGATACGATCAGCGCTGCCAGCGGTTCTGCGAGATTGTTGGCAAGGCTCGCATCCTCGGCAACCAGCACCTTGGAGACGCCTGAAAGTTTTGCCGCCTGTTCGGCTGCGGCTTTCGCACCAGCACCTGCGACGAGCACATGCACATCGCTTTCCGTTTCCTTGGCGATCTTGACTGCTGCCGTCAGCGTCTTGGCGGTCTGGTCGGAGAGATGGGCATTGTCGTGATCAGCCAGAAGAAGAATGGCCATGATGAAGTCTCCTTTTCCTGGACCTTAGAGGACGCCAGCTTCGTTTTTCAGCTTGTCGACCAACTCGGCGACCGACTTGACCTTGACGCCCGCCTTGCGGCCGGAC
>JWIT01000059.1 GCA_000949895.1 Agrobacterium arsenijevicii
CCAATTATAATAACAATATCATGATATTGTTATTATAATTGGCCGCCATCGATTTTCACCACCCATTTCAATCCATTCTCAATCAGATTCTTGCCGGCTTCACTTATAAATACCTTCACATCGCTCCCCAAAACTATATAAAATCAGGGCTTTATCGCGATCCTCAATAAGTTGTTCGCAACAACCAGCCACCCACCAGAAAGCTCCCTCCCGGACAGTCAAGCTGTATGCTCGCAAAATATCCACGTGTTATTTATATGTTTTCTTGAGCAATCGTGTGAAAATATATGATCGCTGCCACCTTTCCTGCATTCAATCAAAAATTAGCTACATTGGATCCGGAATAATTTTCCTAACATAAGAAACAAACCAACAAAACTAAGTATAATTAAGTAACGAATGGATATAATATTCCGGCATCTCGTTTCACCGCAGAATCCGGACAGCAGGACCTGACCGCAAAAATGTGCCCTGAAAGTCTTGCGCTTAATTCGCTATATGCTATCAATATCAAATGAAAAAGATCGCTTACAGCAAATCTTCTCTGAAGGTTCTCCGCCGGCTTCCAACCAATGAGGCAACGCGGATCACAGCCAAAATAGAGCAATATGCAAGCGATCCAAAATCTCTTGCCAACAATGTGAAAACACTGATTGGCTCACAATTTATTCGTCTACGCGTTGCCGACTGGCGCATCATTATGGACGACCAGGGGAATGTCCTGGAGGTCCTCAAGATCGGAGCCCGCGGCAGTATCTACGAATAGGAGACAAATAATGCAAACCATCACCACTCCAAACGGGGAAACGCTCGTCGTCCTTCCCCTGTCTGAATATGAAAACCTTGTGGACAAGGCAGACCTTGCATCTGCCGAGAAGATCAAAACCGATATCGCAGCCGGGCATGACGAACTCGTTCCTGCCACTGTCGTCAATCGCCTTCTTTCCGGAGAAATCCCCGTAAAAGTCTGGCGCGAACATCGTGGTCTGACCGCCAAAGACCTTGCCACAAAAGCCTCGATAAGCGCGCCCTACCTGTCGGAGATTGAAAGCGGCAAAAAAGATGGCAGCCTCGCCGTTATGCGAAAGATCGCTCAGGCTCTCAACGTCGAGATTGACGACCTGGCGTGAGTTTACCCTGGCCGTCCGGCCGAGCCATTCTCACGTCCACGACAACTGGCCGATCCTTGCGACCATCAGTTTTGTCTCCGGAAGTCTTACGGCTTCAAAAATACGGGTAGCGAATGACAGCTGCAGTCGGGATGTCCTCCAACTGCTCAACGAACCGTCTCTTCCGTTGCCGCATAAGCCTCGACAGCCCCCTCGAACTCGTCCAGCAAAGCGTCTGACATCCTCTCGAGAGTTCCACCCGCACGAGGATCCGATTGCCGCTTCAAACGCTCAGAATCCTCGTCGAAGCCCACTCTGATCATGTCAATCTGCCTTCACCTCTCGGTCATGTAAGATACTGACCGGCATCACTGTACGCCAACGAGAACGCAATTTCTCAAAACCTCCAATTTTTGAAAGCTTCAGGAATTTCTTGTTTCACCGCATAGGCATCATAACGATGCCAGGTAACCCAAAAAGCAAACAAAGAGCAACCAGAGTAACGCCAATCAAAAGTTGCATAAATGATTGACTCTCTGAGCCACGTGGGTGAGCCTCGGTGAGACAACGACGGGGAACATAACAAATCATCATGTCGCCAGAACGCTTTAATGAATGCCTGCGGGTGATCCGCTGGACGCCAATCAATATTGCCTCTGCCTTGCAATGCGAACTCTCATGGATAGAGGCGCTGGAAGCCGGCAATGAAGGCGTTCCTGACGGCCTCGCAACATGGCTGGAAACGCTTGCACAAGCCCATGAAGCACTGCCGCCGCCATCGACGTACAGAGGAAAACGGTCGACAGTCTGATGCGGCCAACAGCTGAAAACCTCCACCAAAAACCGGATTACGCAACATGAAACATACCATCGCAGTTCTCGGTCTGATCATCTTCTCCAGCCCGGCCTTCGCAGCATCGTGCGAGAAAAACTTCACCGTCTCAGGCGTACCGATGGTCACGGCTGTCTCTTACAAATCCTTTCAGGAATTGCCGAAAGCCAAAGCACCCGCTGTCCTTCAAAAGCTCGCCCAGGCCGTCGCAGCAGAAGGTTTTTCAGGCATCCAGATCAACAAGGCACTGTCGTCAATCGATGCCCATCAGGAAACCAGCGGAAGCGGCAGAATTCAGACGCTGCGGGTTGTCGCCCGCCAGAAAGGCGCCGCTGTCCGGATCGATGCTGTCTTCAACATTCAGGCAGGACAGATCGCCGACAAGGACGTCATCCGCAAGGGCATCTGCGACATCATAAAAGGCGTGTAAGCCACGGCTTGAAGACACCCCGGTCCAGCAGCACGAGCCCTCGTGCACAGGAAACCAACCTGCTAATGTCCGCTGCTACTGAACTAGCAGCGGCGGAAATGACGGGCACCAAATCCAGTCGGAACGACATGCCCACCGCCACGCACCGGCTACTCGCTTCGGGCCATCGCTCGGTGACGTTGCGCTCGAGCCTGTTCGACAAACCGGCGTTTGACCTCTTCGAACAGAGCTGGTGGCAATGCTCCGTAATAGCCGCTTTCGCTTTCGATTGCCCTGACGTCCGGTCCGGGCCAGACAAAGCGGTTGCTCTCCGTCAGGACAATCCACGACCGCTCGTCGTCAAGTCCCAGGCGCCGCTTGGTGGCCGCCGGGATTTCAACAGCGTCTTGCGGATCAGATGGCGGCGAATGCGTGACAGGCAAAACCCACACCGCCGGCGTTCCATCTTCCAGTGTGGCAACAATCGCCAGAACCAGCACCGGGCGATCCTTGTTGCCCTCTTCACGGCCTTCTAGATGCTGCCAATGCCAAAGGTACGAATATCTGATCGGCAGCATGCTTGTCAGTCAACAGTTCGGCGTCGAGATGTTCCAGACCCGGCTCCATCTGCGATGCTTCAATGGCGGCGAGGTCATCGTCGCCGAGCGTCGTCGAAAGTTCGACCCGGCGATCACGCTTTGCCAGGCGCATATAGTCCTCATAGGCAATCAGAACGGTGCGAGGCCGACCGTTCTTGGTGATAATGACGGGCTCGCGGACTGCAGCGTCCTGATAGGCTCCAAAATTTTTCGAAACCGTCGCAGCGGTGACAGTGGATGTCATGGCAGAACTCCTTTGTTCCGGAATATACGGGATTTCCGGAACTTATGCAAATTCCCGATCCAAACAGGGCATGTCAGATGAAGCAAAAATCGCAGATCGTGCTTGCAGCAGACCAGGGGTCGGAACAAGGTATGTTCCCACAAGCGCTTTGCGTCTCTCCCTGATAGCAGCACCGAAATCACGCGCGGACCTGAACATCGTCAACCTCCATCTGGCGACTTACCGTACAGGAAGACTTCCAATGGATGAAGGCATTGCTTCCCGATCGGCAAGTCTCCCACTTGACCGCGCCAAATCATTCTGATCGGGAATCTCTGTGGGATCGCACCTAGCAGGAGCAAGGGTTTTTTCCCCGTCTCACGGGCCTATTGTTTCATCATCATTGCCCGATAAATTGATACACCGGCCATGACTATGATATTCATGTTTTACATCCGAAATATCACATAACTCTATGAGATTTAATTACAAAGTATCACACGAATAAACGGCACAATCCATTTCGCCTCGCGTTCGACCCTGATGCACTGGCATCACAGCAACACCTCAAAACCGCAGTCTGAAGCCCACACTGCCGGTCTTCTGTTGACGCCGCCAAGTCGACCCGGCAACCTCAATGCCATGACCGTGACCAACAGTTTCATTGCCGAACTCGTCCGTGACGCCAACCGGCTCGAGAACCTCGACGACTATCAGAAGCGCCGTATGCTCGAACGGGCAGTAACGACAATCCGCGACATGCGCGAAACGATCGGAATTCCCTCAGGTCCCGGTCGCGACAGTGTCGTCGACATCCACACCGTCGCCCTGTCGATCGAACGCAGCAGAAGGTTTTTCAGGTATCCAGATCAACAAGGCACTGTCGTCAATCGATGCCCACCAGGAAACCAGCGGAAGCGGTAGAATTCAGACCCTGCGGGTTGTCGCCCGCCAGAAAGGCGCCGCTGTCCGGATCGATGCTGTCTTCAACATTCAGGCAGGACAGATCGCCGACAAGGACGTCATCCGCAAGGGTATCTGCGACATCATAAAAGGCGTGTAAGGCCCCGACCTGACGGCATCCAGGCTTCAGCAGCAACCTGGCCTGTAAACATCAAAACCGGAGCGGGCACGCCTGGTGGAGCAAACCACGGCCAGCACCAAAGCGGCCGGTTGTCAAAGCAGGCAGAAGCAGTTATAAGGAATTTCATTTTTCCTTATAACGACTGCGCCATCTATGGCGATCCCGGTTATAAGGAACAGATGGAGACCTTATAACAACACAAGTCCGCCGCAAGGATCGCATGTCATGAAACAGATAGACCTCGCATACCGGACAATATTCGCGGAACTGGCACAGCGATCATTCGACGCACAGTTCTCCACCGACTTCCCCCATAATGGACGGTTTGTGAACGTCCCCGTCAAAGGCAAGGGGTACTGGTACTTCGAGTATCCGACACCTGATGGCGACAAGCGCCGCTATGTAGGACCGGAAGCAGACGAAGAAATAACCGCGAGGGTACACGCCCACAGGGAAGTCAAAGACGACCTCAGGGAGCGGCGTCGGCTCGTTAACGCGCTTACACGAACTGGCGGCATGGCGTCGCCTGAACGTTTTGCAGGCGAAGTAACCAAAGCTCTCGCCGATGCCGGATTGTTTCGCCTTCGAGCGCTTATCATCGGCTCGGTTGCATTCAGCTGCTATTCAGGGCTGCTGGGGGTTCGCCTTCCAAATGCCGCACTCCAGACGGGCGACGCCGACTACGCCCAGGATTTCGCAATCAGCTCGGAGGTCGGGGACACCCTGCCACCGATCCTGGACGTCTTGCATACCGTTGATCCGTCCTTCAGGGCAGTACCGCATCAGGCGGACAAGGCGCGTGTGGTCGCCTTCGTGAACTCGGACAACTATCGCGTAGAGTTTCTGACGGGGAACCGGGGGTCGGATGAACATACAGGCAAGCCGTCACCCATGCCTGCTCTTGGCGGCGCGTCGGCGGAAAACCTTCGCTTCCTGGACTATCTGATCTACGAACCCGTGAGAACGGTGCTGCTGTACAGAGAGGGCGTGAGCGTCAATGTCCCCGCTCCCGAGCGCTATGCCGTTCACAAGTTGATTGTCGCGTCCCGGAGGCGCAACGATGCCCTGGGGAGAGCGAAGCGTGACAAGGATCTTCAACAGGCATCCCTGTTGTCGGAAGCCCTGGTGGAGACACGGCAGGGATATTCGCTGGCCGACGCCTGGAACGAGGCGTGGGAACGTGGTCCCGCGTGGCAGGAAGCGATCACTTCGGGACTTGCCATGATGCCGGATAAAGCCAGGTTGCCTCTGGCAGCCGCGCTCGGCGTTCCCGTCGCAGATCTGGGAAAAAGATGAGAGCTGACATTGGGTCAGAGATCGAAAAGCCCTGACGCGTACTGCCTGAATAACACAGCTGCTGGCAGCCCCCTCAATCCGCCGGCGCTTCATTCTGTCCGCCACCCCCCCTGATAACTTCCCACCGGGGATGACATGTTAAATGCCAACATATTGCCACCTAACCGCTAATATCAAACTTTAATGCCAATATAATAGCATTTAAAAATACACGAAAGTCGGCGTGTAACTCGTCGCAACAGCTATATTGGAAAAGGTAAACCTGGCGGCAGACCCCGGACACCAGAGTGTTCGGCAGAGGGATACGCATGACTGTATTTCAAAAATCAGCCCTGCCACGGATCGACAACGATCGCGCCGGTATGGAAGACTGGCATCACCGAGTATTGCTGCGGCGATGAGCATCATCGGATCCAGATTTGTACGCGCCATACGCCCGCTAGGGCTTTACAACAAGGTTGTGATGGAGATCCCGAGCCGCCCTTTTCTCACCGTTCCGTTAGACTGGGTCGAACATCTCCCTGAATTCCGGATCAGTAAAATAGACAAGCTTTTCAGCAAATATTGGTCGTTGTCCGGCCAGGAACAGCAGTTGTCCATGCGCCGGCAGATTGCGCACCTCATCAGGGGTGAGCAGCGGGCGGCCGGTATGCTGTTGGCTATAGGAGATTCCCGTCTTATCGGAATCGAGCGCTCTGGCCATGGTCTGGAACACGACCGTTTCCTGTCCGAGCAAATCAGAGATGAGGCGGGCGCTGTCATGATCGTTGACGCCGAAAGCCTGCAGCGCGCCGGCGTTTGAGAGGAAGGTTCCGGCGCGGTGACCGTATGTGGCACGCAGCTGATGGATGTCCTGGAGGATGGGCCAAAGCTGGACACCATAGCCCGCCATCAGACCCATCGCGCGTTCGACTGGAGCCAAATGCCCAAGGGATGCGAACTCATCGAGCAGATAGAGAACCGGTGTCGCCGGCTTTGTCGGATCGCGGGCCATTTCGAGCAGGCTTTGTGAGACAAGCAGGCGCAGCCAGCGCGAATAGGTCGAGAGGCGATCAGGGGGAAGGACGAGGAACACCGTCACGTTGCTGCGCTTGAGATCGGCAAACCGGAAATCCGAGCGGCTGAGTACGTCCGTCATGCGCGGTGAATCGAGAAAATGAGTATGGCGTTGAGCTGCGGAAAGAACGCCTGCGGCTTCGCGATCGGATTTTCCGAGGTGGCGGTTCGCGGCGCGGGCGACAAGACCTCTCGCCGCATCGCTCTCCTGCATACGCTTGA
>JWIT01000006.1 GCA_000949895.1 Agrobacterium arsenijevicii
CTTGAGGGGGAGATGTCCGGCAGGACAGAGGGGGGTAAGCCGCACCCACCACCCCTCCCCGTCTCTCCAAATCGAAAAACCGCAATCCAGCATGGCAAGATACTTCACGGCATCGGGCTTAGCGCCGCCCTCGCCGTTTCCACCACATGCGACGTCAGCGCGCCAAGACGGTCGGCGGCGAGCCGGTTGACCTGCCAGTAGAGCGGGATATCGAGCGGCGTGCCGGGAATGAGTTCCACAAGCCGGCCCGCTTTCAGATGCTCCCCGACGAGTTGCACCGGGTTGAGGCCCCAGCCCATGCCGGTAAGGCCCGCCTTCACGAAACCATCGGTCGAGGGCAGCCAGTGGGTGGGATAGGAGATATCCTCACCCAGCGCTTTTTTGATCCAGCTGGCCTGCAGCCTGTCCTTCTGGTTGAAGGTGAGGCCCGGCGCGTGGGCAAGCGTGGCGGGCGTCACCCCACCGGCAAAATGGCGAGCCATGAAATCCGGGCTGGCGGTGGCGTGATAGCGCAGCACGCCGAGCGGTGTGACCCGGCAGCCCTGCACCGGTTTCGCATGGGCGGTGACGGCAGCAAGCACCCTGCCCCCACGCAGCCATTCCACCGTGTGATCCTGATCGTCCACGGCGATGTTGACGAGATAATCGGAATGACCGGTGAATTTTGAAACCGCATCCAGAAACCATGTGCCGAGGCTATCGGCATTGGTGGCGATGTTGAGCGTGACGCGCTCCTGCGCATCCCCAGCTTCCGCTAGCGCCGGAAGCTGGCGGAACAGCTCGCTTTCCAGCATGCCGACATGATCCATATGCCGGCAGAGCCACTCGCCCTTTTCCGTCGCCACACAAGGGTTACCGCGCACGATCAGCACCACACCGAGCCGCTCCTCCAGCTGCTTGATGCGCTGGGAAACAGCAGACGGCGTGACACACAGTACCTGCGCCGCCTTTTCGAAACTGCCGGTCTGGGCAACGAGCGCCACGGCCCGCATGGAGGGATAGTCAAGCATTAGAGGCCTCCATGCGGAGGCTGATATGGGTGGGGTAGGCGCAAAGCATTCAGTCTTTCGCTGCGCACCCCACCACCCTCATTCCTGTGCTCGTCACAGGAATCCAGTCGACGCGCGTCTGCGCGGCGGGAGAGCCCTTCCAGCCCAAGGACTTGGGCTGGCTGGATTCCTGTGACAGGCACAGGAATGAGGGTGGTGAGGAGGCGATGGCACAGAAAATCGCCCTGCTGTATCGTTCGACCGATCATTAGCTTTGCTTACTTGGAATGAGTTTATTTAATTGGATTAATGCATATGAAGGAAATATCCAAGCACTCGGTCTGGAAGCGGTGGGGCATCCATCCGCTCGGGCAGAGACAAAAGGGCAGCAGCCAGCATGGACATACAAATCTTCTTCACCGGCCTGACGATGGGTCTGAGCCTCATCGTCGCCATTGGCGCGCAGAATGCTTTCGTTCTGAAGCAGGGGCTGGCGCGCTCGCATGTCTTTGCCGTCTGCGCGACCTGCGCGATTTCCGATGCGCTGCTGATCACCGTTGGCGTGTTCGGCTTTCAGCGGATAAGCGCCGTCATGCCGGCGCTAGATCCCATCATGCGTTATGCCGGTGCGGCCTTCCTCGTCTGGTATGGCGCCAAGAGCCTGCATTCGGCGCTGCGCTCGTCGGAGACGCTTTCGGTGGCGGAAAGGCGGGAGGCAAGCCTGTGGCAGACGCTTGCCATCTGCCTGGCGCTGACCTTTCTCAATCCGCATGTCTATCTCGATACCGTCGTGCTGCTCGGCACCATCTCGACGCAATTTCCCGGCTTCGAAAAGACTTTTGCGGCGGGTGCTGCCACCGGCTCGCTGCTGTTCTTCTTCTCGCTGGGTTACGGCGCGCGCTGGCTGCGGCCGATTTTCGAAAAACCTTCCGCCTGGCGAATCCTCGAAGGCGTCATCGCCGTCACCATGTGGGCCATCGCCTTCAAGCTGGTGGCGGGGGCCTGAGCCAGGGAATCCCCGGTTTCGATCATTTCCACAAAGACTAGACAAGGCGTACCATTTTCCAAACAGGGAATCAGTGATAGTCCTCGACCTGTACAAAAACGGGAAAACAGCGTGTTTCGAGTTCCATTCCTTGTCGGCATCGCCCTATTGATCGCCTTCGGCGGCGGCATTGCCGCGACGCTGGCAGCGCTTGAGGCGACATCCGGCTTCGGCTCGATCCGCATCGGCTCATGGGATGCCTTCCCGGAGGCGCAGACAATTGAAGCTGACCCCTACGCCAAGTCGCACCGCGCGGATGCCGGCAAGCTGCTTTATGGAACGGCCGAGGGACTGGCCTTCACCGCCTCCGTCGACAGCGACGGCCAGCGCCTGACCGGCGAATGCCGTTACCGGCTGGCTGGCGCCGTGCCACCCTCTCGGTTCTGGACGCTATATACCGCCGACCAGCAGGGCAATGTGCTGGCGGAAGATGCCGGGCGGCCCTTCGCGCTCAATTCCCGCACGCTTCTGCGCAGCGCCGATGGCGGCATAGACATCACCATCGCCCCCGATGCCCAGACCTATAATTGGCTGGCGGTGCCGCAGGGCCAGACCTTCAAGCTGGTCATGACGCTGCTCGATACGCCGGTCGCGGGCAGTTCCGGCCTGATCGACATCGCCATGCCGCAAATCCGCAAGCTGGGGTGTGGCAATGCTTAGGATTCTGCTCGCCATCCTCACCGGTCTTGTCGCCGCCGCCGTGCTGCATGTCATCATTCTTCTGGCGATACCGCATTTCAGCAACCGCGACGCCTATACACGTGCTGTTGCTGAAGGAAAGCCGCATCAGTTTCATCTGCTTGAGGAGACCGCGGAGAAAAAGGCGCTGGGAAGCGGCGATCCCTTCATGCGGGTTGCCGTCTGCACCTTCGATATCGAGGAAAAGCCGGTTCGTCTGACTGCAATCGGTGCCGTGCCCTTCTGGTCCGTCGCGGTTTACGACAAGGCCTCGAACGAGGTGTTCAGCATGAACGACCGCACGTCCGCCGGCGGAGTGATGGATATTTTGGTGGCGGATGCTGTCCAGATCGCGGCCATACGCAAGGCGCAGCCGCCAGCGCTCTCACAGGCCATTCTGGCGGAATCGGATCAGACGGAAGGATATGTGGTGTTGCGGACAATGGTGCCGCAGCCGAGTTTCGGGGAAGAAGCGGAGCGGTTCCTGAACGAGGCGAAATGCCAGCCGACGCCGTGGAAATAACGCCGATCTCTCAAGCATAATCAGGATTTGAAGGCGGTTTCCGGTGCGGGCTTGCGCTTGCGCGCGTCCTTGCCGGCCGGTTCGGTATCGCGCTTTTCATAACGCACGCCGGTAAACAGCACGACCTTCGCCGGGCCCATCACCTTGCCGGCCACGCCGGTGTGGCGCAGGCTTCGTCGGGCTTCGCCGATTGGAATAATAACTGCCATGCTCGTCTCCTCTTCGGGAGTCAATGTTGCCCATGGGAACCGCGCAAGCCTCGTCTTGCGTCGGGAATTTCATCACCATCACATTGCGCATATTCCAGTCCACGGACTGGTTTCGCATGACCCAAAAACCGATGGCGATTTTATCAGGGATCATGCGCAGATTAAGGCTTCGGCATGCCATTTTCGAATTTATTCTATCGATCAGAATAACATGGAATCCTAATACTGCCCATGAAATTACAAACAGACAGAGGTTAATGATCCGTTAACCCTAACCGCCGGACGCCGACTTATCCCTCACAAAGCCGCATGCGCTGAAAACAAAGGCGAGGCGGCAAAGTTCCATGACGTTTTTTCCGTCACGAAGGTTTTAAAATTTCCTTGTTGATAAATGCGGAATCTCTCTTGCCACCCCCCATAGTTAACAGGGCGTCAATGGATTTGCTCTAATTTGAACCGATATTGTGTTTGCGTTTTTGTTGGGTAGTGCGTTGACCGACCGGTTTCGAGAACTTGAGAGGCCAAGAGCCGTGAGGAAGAAAGATGTGGTGCTGATGGCCACTGTTACGAATTTTGAGACCGTTCCCCATCCGTCAAAAACGGACCTTCGGCAGTTCGCCGAACTTTTCATGCCGCTTTTCAACGCCTCCACCGAAGAAGCCAAGCGGGAAGCCATCGCTGCGCTCTCCCAGCATCCGAGCGTGCCTTCGGCCGTCGCCTTCTTCATCGCCTGCCAGCCGATTTCGATTGCCGCTCCCTTCCTCATTTCGTCGAAGTGCCTCGACGACGACACGCTGATCACCATTGCCCGCACGCAAGGGGCCGCCCATGCCCGCGCCATCGTCCGGCGCGAGGACCTGTCGCCGACCGTCATCGATGCGCTTGTCGGCCTGCGGCATATGGAGGATCTGAAGCGGCCGAACGAGGAAATGGACGTTGCCCCGCAGCAGGCGGTTGCCGAAACCGAAGAAACGAAGGTGGAAGAAAAGCCCACCCGCATCGAGACCGCATCCGCGCTCGAAGAAGAAATGCGCCAGCGGATCAAACAGATGGCGCACCACCTCAACCGCCCGGAAAGCGACGTTCTTGGCCTTCGCCGCCTGAGCGACGTGCAGGAAGCCCTGCTGGTGCGGTTCGCCCGTGAGCGCGATGCGCGGCAGTTTGCGGTGGCGCTGGCGGATGCGCTGTCGTCCAGCTACTGGCTGTCTGAGCGGATCATGCTCGATATATCAGGCGCGCAGCTCGCCACCACGCTGATCGGGCTTGGCATGGAATTCTCCGAGGCCGCATTCATCCTGCAATGTTTCTATCCGCATCTTGCCGCCGCCGAAGGCGACATGAGCCGCGCCGAAGCCCTGCTCGACCGCCTGGAAATCATCGAATGCGAAGAGCGGGTGGAAAGCTGGCGGCGCGCCGACAGCTACACGCATGGCAAGGAACGGCCGAACCGCAGCGCACCTGTCGTCCACAGAACGGGGACGCAGGGTTAACCCCGCCCACGTCTCCCGACGCGTTCTAGGGCTGCGGCTGGTCCACCAGCGTCAGGAGATCGCCGATCTCGTCAGTTTCAATCTCTACGACCCACAGATCGCTGTCGAAACGCCGTTCCCTTTCCAGAAGGGCGGCACTTTCCTCACCCTCCACACCGGCAAGGCGTGTCTCGAAGCGGCGCTCGGCACGAATTTCCCCGTCATCTGAAAAACTTTGCGGCGCGGGTCCGTAGAGGTTTTCACGACCATCGCGCAGACGCTGGCGGATGAAGATCGCCCCCGCCTCTTCCGCACCCTTCTTTTCGACAGCGGCAAATCCACCGGCGGAAAAGACCCGGCGGATAAGGGCTGAAACGAAGATTTCGGATTTGAGGCGCATGGGTGTGCTTTCGATTTTACGCTGCCGAAGGTGCGTGGGGTTTTACCCCCCTCTGCCCTGCCGGGCATCTCCCCCTCAAGGGGGGAGATCGGCAGGAGGCTCTTTTACTGTTTCACTTTCAAGCGTTGAGAAGGGCGAGCGCTTGCCGCAGATCGATCTCCCCCCTTGAGGGGGAGATGCCCGGCAGGGCAGAGGGGGGTAAGCCCCACGCACCTTCAGCCGCTGTCAATCGACAACCTCCGGAAGCTTAAGCCCCTAAAGCGCTCCGATCGATTTCAGCTTCTTCAGCACCACTTCGCTCGGCACGCCGGTTTCCGGCAGGCGGTAGTGTTTTTCGAAGTGGCGGATGGCGTTGCGGGTCTGCTCGCCGGCTACGCCGTCTACCTTCACGTCGGCATAGGCGATATTGATCAGCCCCTGCTGGATCTTGGCGATCAGTTCGCGGCTTACCGGCTTCGCAGTCGCCGCCGCGCTGCTCAGGGAAACCGGTTCGGCCTTGGGGCGCGGGGTTTCCGCTTTGCGGATGGCGGCCGCGACAGGATCGATCTCGACACCACCGCCGGTATCGGAAGGCCGGTCCTTCGGGATTGCCGCAACGGTTGCGCCGTCGATCCGGAGCGCCGCCAGAACCCGTGTCGTCGGCTCGCCGGTCTGTTCCATGCCGAGCGTTTCCTCAAAGAACATGATGGCGGCGGCCGTGCGCGGTCCCATCCGGCCATCCGCCTCACCTTCGTAAAGTCCGCGTTTTTTAAGTTCGGCCTGAATATCGGCGACGATCTGCTGCGGTTTCTGATTGTCAGCCGCAAGCGAAGTCGCAGGCTGTGCCGTTCCGGCTGCCGGTTGCTGTGCCGTGTCGGTCTCGCTTGGACGTTCTATACGGAAGGTGGTGACGTTGCCCTGCGCGCCGAGCGGCTCTGCCGCGCGATAACCGGCAATACCGTTCGGGTTTGCCGCATCGCGGGTACGCAGGAAAGGCGACGGGTGGACACCTGGCTGGTACCAGAGCGCATTGGCGGCGACAAAACCGAAGACGACCGCGAAGGCACCGCAGCCGCCCACCAGTTTCGGACGGCGCAGGAGTTCGCGCCCGATGGCCGAAACCACCAAGGAAACAATCCCGGCGCCGATCTGGGCCGTTGTTTTCTTAGGCGATTTTCGCTTTCGCGGGGCCATCGTCACCATCCTTCTTCATAATCGCGGCCATTTCACCGAGCCGTTTGATGCGCGGCGGAAACTCCACCATGCATTCGGTTTCAGCGTTTTCGCCACCTGCCATGCCGGAACCGTCGGCAGGCAACATGATTGTTACGACCGTCCCCTCGCCGGGCTGGCTGGTGATGACGAACGTGCCGCCATGCAGTGCCACCAGACCCTTGACCAGGGACAATCCCAGACCCGTGCCCTCATAGCGACGGGTATATTCATTCTGAACCTGCATGAAAGGCTGGCCCAGCAGTTCAATCTTGTCGGACGCGATACCGATGCCGGTATCGCTGACCGTCAGTTTCAGCATCCTGCCTTCACGCGCAGCATCGATGGACACCACGCCGCCGGCATCGGTGAATTTGATGGCGTTACCGGCCAGATTGATGAGAACCTGGCGGATGGCGCGCTGGTCGGCTGCGATTTCGCCGATACCGCGCTGGATGCGGCTGGTCAACGTCAGGCCTTTTTCCTTCGCCTGCAAGCCGAGCATAGCCTCGCAGGACGCGATGGTCTCGGCAATCGGGAAGCTTTCCATCATCAGCTCGTAACGACCGGCTTCCAGCTTACTCATATCCAGCATGGTGTTGACCACCGACAGGAGATGCGCGCCGGACTGGCGGATCAAGCCGACATATTCCCGCTGACGATCATTTTCCAGCCGACCGAAATATTCGCCCGCCAGAATGTCGGAAAAGCCGAGGACGGCGTTGAGCGGCGTGCGCAATTCGTGGCTGACGGCGGCGAGGAAACGCGACTTGGCGTCGTTGGCCGATTCCGCCTCCGCCGCCTTGCGGGCGACATCGCGGCGCAGAAGCTCCATCTCGGTGACATCGGAGAGCTGGGCGACGATGCGGCGCAGCCGACCGGCCGTACTACGGATCGCCGTCATTTCCATACGCGCGTGAATGAACTGTAGCGGGCGCGATTTCGCGCCGGTTTCGAACCGCAGTTCCACGCTGGCCTTGTCCTCGCCCTGCCGCAGCAGATCGAAAGCCTGCATCAGCTCGATACGATCCGAGACATAGACATATTCGGCAAAGACATGGTCCTTGCAGGCCTGAAGATCGGCCGGAAACTTTTCGAGGTCACGGCCGGAGACACGCTCGACGAGACCGTTTTCATTGATCGTCAGCACGAGGCCGGGCACCTGCGATGCCGCAACGAGATCATCATCGCCGGCATGGGCGGAGAGAGACGCAACACCACGCGCGGGACGCGAAAAGGCAATCAGCAGGGCGGCGGCTGCCAGATAGAGCGCCAGCACCAGAGCGGCACCGATTGGCAGCGCGATGGCGGGGCTGAAGACAAGGCTGAAGAGGGCGGGAACAACCACAAGGCCGACGGCGCTGAAGGCAAACAGACGGCGCAGGCGCGCAACGGTTCCGGCGCGCCTTTCGGCGTCCTCCTCCATACGCGCAAGCCATCTGCCTGCGGCATGGTCGACCAATGCGACCGCTTTTTCTCTCATATTACGCAATACCAATACCGAATCCCTGAGACGGATCTAACGGCTCCGACAATAGAAGGCCGCGGCTTAAGGAATGGATAAAAAGAATGGCGCCAAACGCCCGTCAAATGCGCCGCAGTCCCAATACGGAGCATTTCAACCAAGCTTTGCCAATCATGGTTAATGACGGGTAAGCGACGGATTTCGCTTCATTTTTGCCATCGCGTTAACCTTTGTGGCAACTGGGGCCCCAGCTTTCGCCGGGAACAGGCGGCATCTGTCGCAATTATGCTTAACATGGACTGTTAAAATGCAACGCAATTGCTGAAGCCGGTCCCGATGCGAGGAGAATAGATACAATTTGAATTAAATTGCGCTGCTTTTTGCAATTGGCTGTTCGCCGGTCGCCTGTAGCTTCTCCCCAAGCCCGAAAAACGGGACAAAGGCCGATGACCCGAAACGGGCGGGGCTTCAAAACAAAGATCATCTGGCAGGGTGTCTGACAATGTGGTTTCTGATCAAAGGAACATTCTGGTTTTCGCTGGTACTCGTGGCGCTGTCCTATATCGGCAGCAGCAACGATCCCGCCAAGGAACCTTCGGCATTCGATCTTCCCAGCGCCGTTTCGGCAGCCGGTGAGGCCTATCGTTATGTCAGCGCCATCTGCATCGAAAAACCCGATGTCTGCGTCAAGGGCACCGAAACCTTCCACGCGCTCGGCGAACGGGCAAAGGAAGGCGCCAAGGTCGCTTATGAATTACTCGACAAGCAGCTTGCCTCCGGTGACAAGACGGCTCCCGTCGCCAAGCTCGTCAACGAGGGCGAAAAACTGGCCGAAGCGCCGGCGATCAGCGTCGAATTCCCTGGGGATACCGACACGCTGAAGACCGGTACCATCATTCCCCTGCCGCTGAAGCGCCCCGCACCCTGATTTTTTTCCCGGCCGCGCATCGCCGCGCCACCCCATTCCTGCAGCCGGATATGTCCGTCTGCGAGACTGCCTGCCAAACTTGCCCACGGAAACCTGTTTTCCGTGGGCTTTTTCATGGCCTGCATGGTTCAAAAGCGACCACAATTCACCTATATCCTAGCGAAGACATGCAATAACGGACAATACGGCGCACAACATGGCCTCTCTCGATACGATCCTTGACGATTTCGCCTTCCTCGACGACTGGGAGGATCGCTATCGTTACGTCATCGAACTCGGCAAGGCGCTGCCCGATCTGCCGGAAGACAAGCGCACGTCCGAGAACAAGGTGCAGGGTTGTGCAAGTCAGGTCTGGCTCGTCAGCCATAGCGACGGTGCGGAAGATCCTCTCATGACCTTCGAGGGCGATTCCGATGCGCATATCGTGCGCGGCCTCGTCGCCATCGTTCTCGCCGTTTATTCCGGCAAGAAAGCTTCCGATATCGCCGATCTCGACGCCATCAAGGTGTTCGACAAGATCGGGTTGGTGGAACATCTGTCCTCGCAGCGTGCCAATGGCCTGCGCTCCATGATCAAGCGTATCCGCGAAGAAGCGCGGCTTCTGGCCGCCTGACCCCTCACCCTGTTGCCACCGTTGTTGCCATCGGCGGGCGATAGTCTTCGTCGCCCCAGTGGTGGCTCGTCCTTGTGGTGCGTTGCGCTTGCGGCGCATAGTGCCGGGCAAGGGACAAAAGTGCGGCCCGCAACAGCAGTTTTGCCGAACGCGCCGGCCATTGCCGCTCCCGCTCCACCGCCTCCAGCCCCTTTTCGAAACAGCAGACATCGATGGCGACGCCCGACAGTTCAGGCCCCATCGCGTCGGCCGCACGGGAAAACCGCGTCCGTGCAGCCATCGCCGCCTCGGTGAGATCGAGTGCACCACCCGCCTCCCCCTTCGTGCGGCTCGCTGTTTTCGGCTCCCACGTTGCCGTTATCCTCGGGTTCAATTGCGCGCGATGAAAATCGGCGGCGAGGCGTTCGCCCGCCTGCAAGGCGTCAATGGGAAAAAATGCCGTACCATCCCGCTCCTTCAGGCGTGAAAGGCTTGTCAGCGGCGAGGTATTGAGGTTGCGCCGGGCCGGCTGCCTGCCTTCGCCGACATCCAGAACCACCGCCTGCAAATCCCAATGCTGTTCCTGAAAAATCTCGTCTCGGTCCTTGGCTATCGCGCGCTTGAGATATGCGGCGAGCGGCGGAGCGGCGGCGAGCGTGTTTCCCTGCGTTCCGATCAATCCCGCAGAGACGGCGAGCCGCACGGTTGCGGCCGGAAACCGCAAGGCTGGATGCCCTGCCCTGTCTTTCCCGGCCTCGGACCGTCGCAGCACCATATCGCCGCCATCCTCGAAGATTTCAGCCATGCCCGCAGCAATGAAACGCAGGAGCCGTAACAGGGCAGGATCGGGAGGCATGGCTGCTGCGCTTTTCGCCTCACTCATCCCGCACACCCTTCATCACATTGAAAATGCTGCCGGCAAGCCGCTCCAGCATGGCAACGAACTCGTCGAAGGCCGGCTCGTCGCGACGGTCCTCCACCACCTGGCAGGCATGACCGACCGTCGTTCTGTCCCTGCCGAAACAGGGGCCGATATCCGACATGGGAATACCAAGCTGCACATGGCACACATACATGGCGATCTGGCGGATATGGCATTCACTGCGCCGCCTGTCCCGGCGCGTGGCCACACGATCGCCGGTCAATTGCACCATTTCGCCGGTCAGTTGCCGGATCAGCCGGCAAATCCGCGAAATCTCATCCCGCCCGGCCACGGGTGAAAAGCGGCGAAAATTGCGATGGTCGACCTGCACGCAAGGTCGCAACGGGGCAGGCAAAGACGACATATCCGGCGGCATATGCAACTCCTCTACGAATAGGAATTAATTCATACACCTGAGAACGACCATGGGGAAGTGCGAATTTGACGTCGGAAAACATGCAATTGATTTTGCTTTATTTTTGAAGATTGACGAGCTTCGGAGAAGGATTCTTTTCCTCTACCGAAATTACGCGCGGCAATAAAAAAGCCGGTCGAAGGACCGGCTGGGCATAAAGCTTGGTTACATCTGGAGCAGACGTTTGCGTCCTGCCGCCTTCTCCCCGCGGGGGAGAAGGTCGCAGCAGCGGATTGAAAGGGCAAGGCCAGCAATATGCTGCGAGAGTGCCCCTCGTCCGGCCCTTCAGGCCACCTTCTCCCCAGCGGGGAGAAGAACCGGCCAGACCGATCCGTTTTTAGAAAATCAACGGTTCGCCTTGCGGCGCTGACCGAGACCCATTTCCTTGGCGAGCCGCGAACGGGCTTCGGCATAGGCGGGAGCAACCATCGGATAGTCGACCGGCAGATCCCATTTTTCGCGATATTCTTCCGGCGTCATGCTGTGATGCGTCGTCAGGTGGCGCTTGAGCGACTTGAACGAGCCGCCACATTCCAAACAGACGATGTGATCGTCCTGAACCGACTTGCGAACGGACACGGCAGGCTTCTGCTTTTCAACATTGACCGCCACCGATGCCGGTGCCGATGTTCCGCTGAGTGCCGTATGAACATCCGAAATAAGGCCGGGAAGCTCAGTTACCGGAACGACGTGGTTGCTAACATAGGCAGCCACAATATCCGCCGTCAGTTCGACCAGCAGATCCTGGGCGTTACCGTATGCAGTTTCCGTCATTTAAGTATCTCCTGTTATTGATCTCCAGACGCGAGCGAACGCCGCATCGAGCGATGTGAAGTTACCCGGTGCCCCACCTTCGCCTGTTGAAACCAACGTGAAATCTACCCCTAGATTTCAAGCGAAACCGGAAACGAATTGATCCGAGATTCAACTTGTAGCCCGCGACATGGCCAACAATGGTCTGATCAACCATAGATTAGACATTAATAAAATGCCTATGTCGACCATGAAGAGGCTAGATGCAAATCGCGATAAGCAACTTTACACTTAATTTGGATAGCATCAAAACAGCAAAAGTCAAATTCCTATTATGAATTTTTCAGTTCAAAACAGTCTAATTGGAATACAAAAAATCACGGGTAATAAAATACTATGCCAAGTAGTAATGGAAACCGAAGACCCCCTATTATTAGGGGGTAATTCAACTTCAAATTTTCTTTAGGTCATCAACTACCGATTTATCGGCAAGCGGATAACCTGCCTTGTGTGCAGCCATAGCAAGAAGATGTGCAGAGACGGGTGCTGTCAGAACAAAGAAAAAGAAACCGGCAAGCGCCCGCGCCAAGGTCGATATTTCCATGGAATGAATGCCCACAGCCAGAAGCAGCAGGCCGGAACCCACCGTGCCCGCTTTGGAGGCTGCATGCATGCGGGTATAGACATCCGGCAGGCGATTGAGCCCGATTGCCGCAATCAGCGAGAAGGCAGCGCCTGAAACCGTCAGCGCCGCAACCAAAATAGCCACGATCCAGCCCATCATCGTCCGCCCCTTCTCTTTCCACGCTTCGGCCCGGTTTTCGTAGGCTTTTCAATGTCTTCTGATGCCCTCTCCCCGTCCAGAACCGCCTTTGTCCCGCGCCTGCCATCTGCGCCGCGCGACAACACGAAGCGGGCAAAGGCCACCGTTGCCAGAAAACCCACCAGCCCTAGCGCAATGGCAATATCGACGTAAAGATCGAAGCCGGTGCGGATGGCGATGACCGCGATGAAGCCGATGGCGATGCCGACCAGCATGTCGAGCGCGACGATCCGGTCCGGCAAGGTCGGACCGACGACAACGCGATATACTGTCAGCAAAAACGCAGCCGACAGTACAACCGTGGCAAGTATAGTTGCAAATGAAACTATTTGTTCCGGCGTCATCCCTGAAACGCCTCCATGATCTTTTTTTCGAAGCCGTTCCTGATGTCGTTCTTTGCTGCTTCGATATTGCTGCAATCGATCGCGTGGACGTAGAGCGTCTTTTTATCGTCGGAAACATCGACCGACAGCGTGCCGGGAGTCAGCGTGATGAGATTGGCAAGCAGCGTGATCTGGAAATCCGTCGTCAGCCTCAGCGGATAGGCGAAGATGCCGGGCTGCACATCCAGCTTGCGCCGCGTCACCATCACCGCGACCTTCCAGGCCGACAGCGCCAATTCCTTGAAGAACAGCAGCAGCAGCGACAGCACGCGGACGGGACGCAGCCGATGGCTGGCGCCGCCAGGTATCTGGTGACGGATAAGGCCGAGCGCCAGGCCCGAGACGATGAGGCCGAAGAAGATGTTGGCCGGAGTGACGCTGCCGGTTACGGCAAGCCACACGGCGACAAAGAGCAATATCAAGACGTAGCGGCTCATGGGTTGCCCCCTTCGGAAAACACCGACTGGATATAGGCTTCAGGATTGCCAAGGCCCGCCGCCGCTTGCTGGCTGAGATTGAGCAGGCTTTCCGGGAACAGGCCGAAAAATACCACCAGCAATGTCAGCCCCACCAGCGGCGTGAAAGACGGGGCCGCCAGAGGCGACGAAGGCTGCGCCGGAGCTTGCCCGGTCGATGCCGGACGCCAGAAGCACAGAAGGAAGACCCGCCCGAAGGCGATGGTGGTAATGAAACCGGAGGCGAGAATGGAGGCAGCGAGCCACCAGGCACCGATATCGATCGCCGATTTGACGAGAACGACCTTCGGCCAGAAGCCGGAAAAGGGCGGCAGGCCGGAACCGGCGAAAAACAGCGCGAGCGCGAGGCCCGAAAACCACGGCGCCTGCCGGTAAAGGCCACCGAGCGAGGTCAGGGCGAAACTGCCGCCGAGACGGGCCGTATGGCCGGCAGCGAGATAAAGCGCCGTCATCAGCACCATGGAGTGCAGCGCGTAAAGGATCGCCCCTGACACACCGGAGGGCGTGCCGATGGCGATGCCCGCCATCATGTAACCGATGCCTGATATGACGATATAACCGAGCATGCGGCGGATATCGTTTTGGGCCAGCGCGCCCATGGCCCCCAGCACCATGGTCAATGCCGCAGAGACGGCGATGACGATGCTCAGCTCCTCCCGCTCGACCGGAAACAGCATGACCATGACGCGCAGCAGTGCGTAGATACCGACCTTGGTGAGCAACCCGCCGAACAGGGCGGAAACGACGATACGTGGCGTGTGATAGGAGGCAGGCAGCCAGAAATTCACCGGAAAGGCCGCCGCCTTCATGGCAAAGGCGAGAGCAAACAGGCTGGTCAGCGTCATCAGCGGTGCCGTGCCGCGCAGCTGTGTCGCCTTCAGCGCGATATCGGCCATGTTGAGCGTGCCGAAGATGGCATAGAGATAACCGACCGCAATCAGGAACAGCGTCGTGCCGATGAGGTTCAGAATGGCGTATTTCAGCGCGCCGTCGATCTGCTCGCGCGTGGAGCCAAGCACGATCAGCCCGAAGGACGAGATCAGCAGCACCTCGAACCAGACATAGAGGTTGAAGAGGTCGCCAGTCAGGAACGCGCCGGTGACGCCCGCCATCAACAGCATCAGGAAGGGATAAAACCCGTATCGCCTGCCGGCGGCGTCGATATCGGCGCTGGCATGGATAGCGCCGGCAAGCGCCACAATGGCGGCGGCGAGTGAGAGCAGCGTGCCGGTGAGATCAGCGGTAAAGGCGATGCCGAAGGGCGGTAGCCAGCGGCCCATGACCATGGTGAACGGTCCCTCGGTCACCACCTCCCACAAAAGGGCGGCATCGAGCAGCACCAGCAGGACGAGCGCCGTGATCGCGATGGGCGCGTGCAGACGCATGGAGTGGCGCAGCATCATCAGCACCGCGCCCGCGCCGATTGAGAGCGCGACGGGGAGAATGATCAGCCAGTCGGACAAGGGCACGGGTGCCGTGACGAGCGCTGCGGAAAGATCGGATATTGCGGAAGTGGTGGATGAAGCCATGTCTGTTTACGCCTCGCCCGCTCAATAACCGAGCGGCGGCAAAGGCTCGCCTGCCGGTTCTGCGGTGCGCATTTCGTCCGTGTCATCGGTCTGCAATTCCTGGAATGCGCGCCAGGTCAACACCAGAAGGAAACAGAAGAAGGAAAAGGAAATGACGATTGCCGTCAGGATCAGCGCCTGCGGCAGCGGATTGGCCGCACCTGCGGGCAGGGTGTCCATGCCGGGCGGAATGATCGGCGGCACCTCGCGCGTCAGCCTGCCCGCCGTAAACAGCAGGAGGTTGACCGCGTTGCCGAGAATGGCGATGCCGAGCAGCATGCGGATGCTGTGGCGCGACAGCATGAGATAGATCGCCACCGAGAAGAAGATGCCGACGAGAATGGAGAAGACCGCTTCCATCAGTCGCTTTCCCTTTCTTCCAGCGCAAGCGCAATGGAGGTGATGGCGCCGACCACGACGAGATAAACGCCGATATCGAAGGACATGACGGTGGAGAGCGGCACTTCGACGCCCAGAAGGCTCGGATAGACCCAGAGCCCGGTCATGAAGGGTACGCCCGCAGCAATCGATACGAGGCCGGACAGCATCGCCATCAATAGCCCGGCACCGGCGATGGACAGCGGATGAAACACGATGGCGCGCCGAACCGCCGCCACGCCGTAAGCGATGCCGTAGATCGCCAGCGCCGAGACCGCGATCAACCCGCCGATGAAACCGCCACCCGGCTCGTTATGGCCGCGCAGCAGCACGAAGATGGAAAACAGCACCATCAGGCTGGTGACAACAGGGGCAACTGTGCGCAGGATCAGCGTGTTCATGCCCGCGCTCCCTTTTTCTTGGCGATCTTCGCCGGCCCCTTGACGACCGCCGGACGGATGCGGATGAGCGCGAGGATGGCAAGGCCGGTTATCATCACCACCGCGATCTCGCCCAGCGTATCCGTGCCGCGGAAATCAACGATGATGACATTCACCACATTGGCGCCGTGGGCGATGACCTTGGAATAGGTGTTGTAGAAATCGGTGAGGCGATTGTCGAAACTCGCCTCCGTCGCCCGCATCAGGAACAACGCAAAGCCGGTTCCGCAGGCAAGGGCGATGGTGCTGTCCAGCAACGTCTGGCCAAGGCCGCGATGGTCTGACGGCGACAGGCGAAGCCGCGTCATCACCAGCGTCAGGATGACCACCGACAGCGTTTCGACCATGAACTGCGTGAAGGAAAGATCGGGCGCACCGAACAGCAGGAAGATGACCGCCACGGCAAAACCCTGAATGCCGAGCGCGATGATGGCGGTAAGCCGGCTCGAAGCCGTGAGCACCGCGACAAGGCCCGCAACCGCAATGGCGATGAAGGTCAGTTCATGGATCTTCATGTCGCGCGGCCAGGCCGGCATGGACGGAAGTTCGCCATAAAGAAACAGCGGCGCAAGCAGCACGACGGCAACGATGGCGAAGGTGGCGGTGACGTAAAATTCCAGCCTGCCGGGCTGGATGAGCCGGGTGATATGGAACGAGACTTTGACGAGTGCTGTGATGAAAACATCAAAGCCCCTGTCCGGCCCCGGCCCCATCGCCTTGAAGGTGCGCACCATCAGGCCACGGACGGCGGAAAGCTGCGTATAGAGGGCGATGCCGAGCGCGATCGTCAGCAGCGACAGGCCGAGTGGCACGCCGATATGGGGAATGAGCGAGATTTCCACCGGCCGCGCCTTGCCCGCAATCGCGCTTGCCATGGGTGTCGAGATGTAGAAATGCGCGATGCCGGAAAAAAGCGCGATGGTCAGCCCCTTCACCGCCAGAAGCGCCGGGCCGAGCCAGAGCAGCACCGGTCCCTCATGCGCATGTTTCGGCGTTTTCACCGGCTTGCCGAGGAAGGGTTTCAATCCCACGGCAAAGGCGACGGCGAACATCAGCCCGTTGCCGAGAATGGCGATGCCGGTGAACAGCACGGCGCGCGGATTGCCATGCGCCAGCGCATAATAAATCTCCTCCTTGGCGAGAAAGCCGAAGAAGGGAGGCAGGCCGGCCATGGAAATCGCTGCCGCAAGTGCTGCTGCGAAGGTTATCGGCATGGCTTTTCGCAAGCCACCTAGCTTCGTCACGTCCCGGGTGCCGGTCTCATGGTCGATGATACCGGCGACCATGAACAGCGCGCCCTTGAACAGCGAATGCGCCACCAGATAAAGCACCGCTGCCTCGATGGCGTGGTCCGAGCCGAAGCCCGTCAGCATCACCAAAAGGCCGAGCGAGGACACCGTGGTATAGGCGAGCATCAGCTTCAGATCGGTCTGGCGCACGGCCAGCAGCGCGCCGGTCAGCATCGTCAGTCCGCCGAAGAACGGCAGCAGGATTTGCCAGGCGGCGGTATCGCCGAGAACCGGATTGAGGCGCATCAGAAGATAGACGCCGGCCTTCACCATGGTTGCCGAATGCAGATAGGCCGAAACCGGTGTCGGCGCTTCCATGGCGTTGGGCAGCCAGAAATGGAAGGGAAACTGCGCCGATTTGGTGAAGGCGCCGCCGAGAACCAGAAGCAGTGCGGCCAGATAAAACGGGCTGTCGCGCAATATATCGCCGCCACGCACCAGCATCGACAATTGCGTCATGCCGCTCATGTCCCAGATGAAGATCAGCCCGGCGAGCAGCAGCAGACCGCCGCCACCCGTTACCACCAGCGCCTGCAAGGCGGCGCGGCGCGCGGCGGGACGCGTATGGTCAAAGCCGATCAGCAGGAAGGAGGTTATCGAGGTCAGTTCCCAATAAACAAACAGCATCAACAGGCTGTCGGAAACGACGACGCCCAGCATCGCGCCCATGAACAGCAGCAGGAAGGACAGGAAGCGACCCTGCTGCGGGTGCCCCTTCATGTATCCGCCGGCATAAAGCACGATCAGCAGACCGATACCGGTGATGAGAAGCGCGAAGGTCAGCGACAGGCCGTCGATGAACCAGGAGAAGCTGAGGTTGAAACTCGGAACCCAGACGTAACCGCCCGTCACCACGCCACCCGCCGCCACCTGCGGCAGCATCAGCGCGAAATGGACAAAGGCCAGCGCCGGCGCGATCGCGAGGATCCACGCGGCATTGTGACCGAACTTCTTCACCAGCACCGGTGCGGCAAGCGCTGCCAGAAACGGCAAGAACAGCGACAGGAATGTCAGCTGCGTGACATCTGATGTCATTCACATCTCCCGGGGTGTCCCCCACCCCTGCGCGCCAATGACTGGCGTTCTTTTTTTCAAATCGAGTTTTCAGTTAAGGCATAGACACCGCCATCTCAACCCAAATCGACTCCCTCCCCTGCCCGTAACGTACTCGTTATGACAGCTGCCCTCTTCCAATCGGTAGCGACGATGACTATTTCTGGCAGGAACAGAAAGGATCATTCCATGAGCGATCTGACATCCCCGAAAGTGAACAAGAGCGATGCCGACTGGCGCGAGCAGCTGACGCCGGAGCAATATCGCATCTTGCGCGAACACGGCACCGAGCGCGCCTTTACCGGTCCCTACTGGGACACATTCCAGAAAGGCCTCTATCGCTGCGCTGCCTGCGACGAACCGCTGTTCCTCTCCGACACCAAGTTCGATGCGGGCTGCGGCTGGCCGAGCTATTTCGAGCCCGTGAAACCGGGTGCCGTGACCGAACATCGCGATGCGACGCTGGGCATGGTGCGCACCGAAATCCGCTGTGCCAACTGCGGCGGTCATCTCGGCCACGTCTTCCCCGACGGCCCGCCGCCCACCGGCCTGCGTTATTGCATCAACGGCCATTCGATGGTGTTCGAGCCGGTTTGATAAAAGACAGGTGAAAGGCCGGTTATCCTCACCGGCCTTCATCGCTGAAACGGCTATCTCGACAGCCGGGCCGGAGAGTGAGATCATCGCCATCTCACTCTTTCCGGATCACTACCATGGCGCTCGAAACCATCCTCATTTTCATTCCCGCCTGCTTTGCCCTGAACATGGCGTTCGGGCCGAACAATCTGCTGTCGATGACGGTCGGTGCGCGCTACGGCATGGCGACGGCGGTGATGGCGGCAAGCGGCAGGCTGGTCGCTTTTGCGGGCATGATCGCGATTGCAGCACTCGGGCTCGGCGCGCTTTTGATGGCCTCCGAAATGATGTTCTCGCTGATCAAATGGATCGGCGTGCTTTACCTGCTGTGGATCGGCTTCAAGCTCATCCGCTCAAAGGCTGACGTGACCGCTCCCGATGTATCCTCGGGCAACGGCAATGTCCTCAAAACCTATCTGCGGCAGGAGTTTTTCGTCGCCTCCGGCAATCCGAAAGCTATCCTGATCTTTACGGCCTTTTTCCCGCAATTCATCCAGCAGGACGCCTATTGGCAGAGTTTCGCCACGCTCGGCGGAATTTTCCTGCTGCTCGAAGTGGTGGCGATCACCGTTTACGCCTTTGTCGGCTCGCGGCTGTCCGGTCTCATGCGCAATGCGCGCGCCCTGAAGCGCGTCAACCGGATCAGCGGCTCGATGATGATGGCCTTTGGCGTCATGCTCGCCTTCGCCCGGCGTCCGGCCTGAAAGAAGTCCCCGCTAGCGTATTAGGTCTTTGATTTTACGCATTTTCCGGACGTAAAACCGCTACGCACTTTTACTGGAAATGCTTAATTTCAGCTCCATGCAGGTCAGGTCCAGCCAGCGGCCGAACTTGATGCCGACTTCCGAAAACCGGCCTGCAACCGTAAAACCGAGGCTTTCGTGCAGGCGGATGGAGGCGACGTTTTCCGACTCGATTGCGGCGATCAGCACATGCACGTCATTGCCGGATGCATGGTCGATCAGCGCCTGCATCAGCCGCTTGCCGATGCCGTGGCCGCGGGCATCCTTATGCACATAAACGGAGTGTTCGCGGGTATGGCGATAACCGTCGAAGGAGCGCCAGTCGCCATAGGAGGCATAACCGGCAACCTTGCCATCGAGGATCGCGACGAGGACCGGGAAGCCGCGTGACGTGCGGGCGGCGAACCATTCCTTGCGGTTATCCAGATCAACCAGCACCTCGTTCCAGATCGCCGTCGTATTCAGGACCGCGTCGTTGTAAATCTCCATGATGCCGGAGAGATCATCCACGGTCGCATCGCGCAGTTCCACGGTCATTTCCTTCGCCCTCGTTCTTGCCTGCACCGCGCCCGTCATTCTCCGGGCGCGATCTTCAGGCGAGCATTAGGCGATGGCGTGGATGGCTGTCCAGTGCCCGCAATATCAGGAAGTCACTCTTCAGGAAGTCAGGGGAGCGAGGCTGAAGGAGGTGACCACCGCAAAATAATGGACAACGGCGGCGGCAACAACGAAACCGTGCCAGATGGCGTTCTGGAACCGCAGCTTTTCCCAGACATGGAAGACCACACCGAGCGAGTAGATGACGCCGCCGGCAATGATCAACCAGATCGTGACGGGGGCCAGATGCGACGAGAGCGGCTGCACCACCATGATGCCGCTCCAGCCCATGGCGAGATAAAGGCCGATGGCGACGCGGTCATAACGGCCGGGAAACAGGCATTTCAGCAATATGCCGCAGATGGCTGCAAGCCAGATCAGCCCCAGCATGGTGGCGATCAGCGGATCATGAATGCCGCGCATCAGGAAGGGCGTGTAGGTGGCGGCAATCAGGATGAAGATCGCCGAATGATCCAGCCGGCGCAGGAACCATTTTACGTTGGAGTGCGGCCAGATATTGTAGGTGAAGGACACGGAAAGACAGGCAACCAGACCGAGACCGTAAATCCAGGCGGCCGCAATGGCGCTGAGGGTGCCCCAGACGGTCGCGTAAAAAATCAGCGCCGTGGCGCCAACCAGCGCAAACACGATGCCGACGCCGTGCACGATGCCATCGGCGACGATCTCGTGAAAATCATACTGGCGTCCAAACCGCCACACGTTATTCATAGTCCATACCCGTTTGCCTGCTTATGACCAAGCATGACGGCAATATTAGACAGGAACAAGACAGCGGCAGGTTAACGGCAATCAAATTGCGTTCGATGCTGTTGTGAAATGAGAGGTGGCGAGCGACGGCTTCATCGTTTCCCCCATTCCTGTGCTTGTCACAAGAATGAGGAAGGAAGAGAAAGAACGCCCCTCACAACGCCGCAGCACATTCCTGGCAGAACGGCGTATAGGGCACGGCTTTCAGGCGTTCGTCCGAAATCCGCTTGCCGCATTTGACGCAGATGCCGAAAGTGCTGTTCGCGATGCGGTCGAGGGCTGCGTCGATGGCGCGCAGCTCGTCCTGGCCCACCTGCCCCAGCTCGTCCAGCACCTCGTCATTGTTGCGCTCGACGGCGCGGTCGTTGTCATCGGGGTTGCGCGGCTCCTCGAAATCGGCCTCGATCCGGTGCAGGCGGCTATCAAGCTCGCGCTGGCGGTCACGCAGGATTTTCTCGTAACTCTCGACATTCATGGTCTTCTTCTCCTCCAGCCGGTGCGGGCGAAGATTCGCCCGCAACCCTGCAACTTCACACTTTACCGATCGATCAGCACCGAGCACTTGGCGTGGCGCACCACGCGGTCGGCGGTGGCGCCGATGAAATAGTTGGTAAAATCAGGCATATGCGATGCGATGATGATGAGATCGGCCTTGTGCTCTTCGGCAGCGGCAATGATTTCACGCGCGGGCGCGCCGCTTCTGATCTCGTGCTGGCCCTTGAAGCCGGCCTTTGCCTGAATGTCGGAAAGTTTCGTCTTGGCGTCCTTGATGGCATTTTCGATGAGGTCGACAGGCAGATCGATCGCCATATAGCCGGGCAGTTCCTCGACCACGTTGATGAGGACGATCTCGCCGTCCACATCCAGCAACGCCTTGGCCTTGGCGAGGATTTTTTCTCCCTTGTCGATGGCGCTGAGGTCTACCGGTACGATGATCTTTTTGTACATGGTTGTCTCCTTTGGCGTAATCTGCCGTTTCGCGTGTCGGGCTCAAGCTCATATTTCCCCGCCGGCACGCCCTTCGCCTTGATCGAAGTCAAAGCCGGGACGAGTGCCGGAACCGGGCATTGTCAATGAATAGTGGACGGTCAATCGCCAGACGGTGGTCTTTGCTGAACGACGAAATCCGCCCATATTCACCTCAAACGAACGCCGCGAAGCGGCGTCGGCCGATGTCGGCGACCGGCGATCCACGCCTCGGTGCGTCGGATTCAATATGGAGATTATGATGAGTGAAATCAAACAATTCGCCCTGACGCGGCCGGCTTATGTCGGCCAGGCTCATCTCGTCGTTCACGATCTGCCGCGCGTTTCGGATTTCTACCAGAAAATCATCGGTCTTTCCGTCATCGAAAAAAGTCCGAGCGGCGAGGTTCTTGGTGCCAACGGCCAGCCGCTGCTGACGCTTTCCACCTCAGGCGTTGCTGAACGCGCGCCGCGCAATGCCGCAGGCCTGTTCCACACCGCCTTCCTGATGCCGGGCCGGAAGGATCTGGCGCACTGGCTGGCGCATGCCGCCCACAACAACATCCAGCTTCAGGGTGCATCCGACCATCTGGTCAGCGAGGCGATCTATCTCGCCGACCCCGAAGGCAACGGCATCGAGGTCTATCGCGACCGGTCGCCGTCCGAATGGACATACCAGCAGGACGGCACGGTGGAGATGGCCACGCTCCGCCTCGATCTTCAGGCGCTTTACGACGACGCGCCGAAGACGGCCTTCAACGGTGCGGCAGAAGGAACGGCGATCGGCCATATCCATCTGCAGGTCGGCAATATTCCGCAGGCGGATGAGTTTTATCAAGATGTGCTGGGGCTGAAGATCATGGCGCGTTATCCGGGGGCCAGCTTTTTCGGCTCCGGGGCCTATCACCACCATGTCGCGGCCAATATCTGGAACAGCCGTGGCGCCACTGCTCGCAAGGACAATATGACCGGCCTTTCCGGCTACTCGTTGAAATTCAACGAACCTGCGGCTCTCGACAATGCAATTGCCGCACTCGACCGGCTGGAGATCAAAACCGAGCGGCAAAGCGACGGCATCGTCCTGAAAGACCCGTGGGGTATCGGCCTCAGGCTTTCTGCCTAACGAAAAACGGGGCGGCAGAAATTTGCTGCTGCCCCGGAACCGCCACATTCTTCGAACGTTTCTCATTTTATTGGGGGAACGTTCGATGAATGAAAATGCCAGACCGGACAAAACCGGCGCTTTGGCCAGCAATGACACCAAAATTGGTGCCGGTAGCGGGGCCGTTGCGGTGACGCGAGCCGATCCGCTGGAAGCTCACGCGCACGGTTCGCGCCGCGACGATGCGCGCAGCCAGCAACCGCTTGGCCGCGAAGCCCTGGATGTGGTCGTCGCATGGTCGGTGATCGGCATCTTCCTCATCGTATCGATGGCGGTCATCCACGAATTGTCGCTCATCCTCATCCCGGTGGTGATGGCGATCGTGGTGGGCATGATCCTCGGCATCGCCGCGGAAAAACTCGGTTCCTACGGCATTCCCGGCTTCGGCGTTGCACTCATTCTCTCCACCCTCGTGGCGGCGGTGATGTTCTTCGTGGTCAATTCTCTGATCGACCCGCTATCGCAGCTCGCCTCGGAAGGCCCGGCGCTGATCGAGCGCAGTATGGACCGCTTCCTCCCCTATTTGCAAAGCATCCGATGGCTGAACATTTCGGCAGCAACCTTCAGCATGGGGTCGATGTCGATGGAATCGCTGATTTCGCGCAGCGGCGAGATCATTTCCGTGCTCGGCTCCAACGTCACCCCCGCCGTCATTCAGGGCATGATTTTCCTCGCCGCGTTGTTGATGTTCCTCTACAGCCGCCTGCGCTTGCGCAAGGCGATCATCATGGCCTTTCCGGCCCGGCACCAGCGGCTGCGAGCCATCCGCATCATCGGTGCGGTGGAAGAGGTGCTCGGCACCTATTTTGCGACGGCGGCGCTGATCTATGCCGGCCTCGGCGTGACGATGGTGGTCATCGCCTATTTGGGCGGGCTGGCCATGCCGCTTTTGTGGGGGCTGTTCGCCTTCCTCTCCAGCTTCGTGCCGTTTCTCGGCATCACCCTGATGACGATATCGCTGACGGTGGCGGGCATCATCACCCACGACAACATCATTCTGGCGCTGTTGCCGGCGGCGATCTTCTTCACCATTCACCTGTTGATGGAAAACCTTGCCTTTCCGGCGGTGATTGGCCGCAACATGGAGATCAACCCGTTCCTCGTCTTCGTGATGATCATCTTCTGGACATGGATGTGGGGCGCTGCGGGCGCCATGCTGGCGCTGCCGCTGTCGCTGATCGCCATGACGTTGACGCGCGAACTGTTTCCATCGCGCCGGGTCGTTCCCAATCTGCCGGATTGAAGTATTTCTACCAAAAGCGGAAACGCTCCAACGCCGCTCAGGATGCCAGTGACAAGGCCGCCCTGTGCGCCATGCGGCGCTCGTGCTCGATCAGCCATTTCTTGCGCCACAGCCCGCCGCCATAACCGGTCAGGCTGCCATCCGCCCCCAGCACCCGGTGGCAGGGCACGACGATGGCAATCTGGTTGGCGCCATTGGCACGGGCAACGGCACGTACGGCGGTCGCCCTCTCCATCGATACGGCAAGCGAAGAGTAGCTGACGATATCTCCCGCCGGGATCTCCCGCAATGCGCGCCAGACGTCACGCTCAAACGGTGTGCCATGGCCTGCGAGCCGGGTTTCGAAGGCCGCCGAGCGACCGGTGAAATAGACCGCGAGTTCCGCCGCAATCTGGTCGATCACGGGCGTCCGCCCCAGCACCATGTCCGCACCGGTGCGCGTCTTCAGCCGTTTCAGCTCGGCCGGAAGCGCCGGCCTGTCGGCGAACTCGAGAAGGTGCAGGGCATGGTCGTCGGCAACGGCCAGCATCGGGCCGATCGGGGTGTCGATCCAGTCGCCCTTCAGGAACCCCTTGCCCTTCATGGCGGCGGGTGATGTGCCGAAGAACTGGTTGATCGCCGAGCGGAAACCGCTGCCCGATTCATAACCGGCATCGATCTGCGCGCCGATCACCGCTTCGCCCAAGGCAAGGCTCGTCGCCGCATCGCCGAGACGTCGCAATCTTGCGATTTCCAGAAAACTCATGCCGAAACGGCGTTTGAAGGTGCGGCGCACGGTGGAAGGGTCATGCCCCATCGCCACCACGTCCTCCTCGCGCCAGCGGCGCGTCGGTTCACTTTCCAGCGCCGTCAGCAGCGTGGTCACGGTCTCATCGGCAGTGCCATAGGACAGCATGGGCTTGCAGCGCTTGCAGGGGCGGAAGCCCGCCTCCAGACATTCGGCGATGGTTTCGCGGAATCGGCAATTTTCGATCTTCGGCTTTCGCGCCGTGCAGGTGAAACGACAGAAAATCTTAGTCGAAGTCACGCACACATAGGCCACGCCCTCATAGGCGGGGTCCTTGTTCACAAGGGCGGAATATAGGGTTTCGGTGTCGGGGCGTTTGAACAGCATGGGAAGATGCTAACGCAAATTGCAGCAGCGCGCCGCCGAAAAACGGGCGTGGATGTGGGGCAATGTATCCCGTGCCTGTCACTGGAATGTGTAATCAGGCCGATGACCTTTCCTCCGTCATGCCGGACTTGATCCGGCATCCAGCCACGGCGCGTCTGTGCCGTGAAAGAGTCTTACGCGATCAAAGACTTGATCGCGCTGGACCCCGGATCAAGTCCGGGGTGACGGAACGAGGGCGTTTCTATAAGCCCAGCTCAATTCCCCGGCGGCAAAAAGGACGGGTCGTCCAGCCTTGTGAACACCACGCCGCGCGCTTTCAACGCCAGAAGGCCCTTGACCACGCCCTCGCCCGCTTCATGGGTGGGCTGGTTGATGTGGGAAATGATGACGTCACCGTCCTTGGCAGAGGCAATGTGTTTTGCCGTGGTGGCAGCGCCCAGAAGTGAGCCGCCGTCACCGTTGACGGAATAACCCGCCACCCGCATACCGAGCCTGTTGATCGTCGTCATGGACGAGGCGGTATATTTTGCCGTCGCACCGCGGAACCATTGTGGCTGAAGGCCGGTGGCCGCGACGATGGCCTGCCTGCCGCCTTCGACCTCCTGCTCGACAGCAGCCTCGGAACCGGCAGCGGCTATGCCGTAAATCGAAACGGGCTTGTCCACCGCCGGTACATGGTTTTCGCCGTGATTTTCGATCTCGAACAGATCCGGATGCGCCATCAGCACGGCGAGCGCCTCGCTGTTGTGCTTCAACCAGCGGGCTGTCACGAAGATGGTTGCCGGGATTTTTTCCTTCACCAGCGTATCGAGAATGCGGTGGTCGGTCTTGCCCATGCAGGCATCCAGCGTCATCGCCACCCGCACCTTGCCGTCATGCTTCGGCGTCATTTTTAGCGTCGGCTCGACAAGGCCCGTCCCCGCGAAAGCGGAGGTCGCAAGCGACAGGAAGAGAGCGGCAAAGGGCAGGCTACGCAGCATTTTTCAGTTTCCGAAGGGTAAGGTGTGGCAATCCGCCTGCAAAACGCCCGAATTATGGCGCGGCTTCCAGCGTGGACAAAGCACTCAGCACCTCTTCCACCCGCTGGCGTTCCGCGCTGGTGAGCGACAGGATCGGCCGGGGCGGTTCGCACGCCGTTACCGACAATGCGTTGGCGGCGGCATAAACCACGCGGATGCTGCCAAATTCCTTGAACAGCGCCCAGAGCGGCTGGAAGGCCGCGTCGAGCCTGCGTGCCTCGTCTGCGTCACCAGCTTGCGCCGCCCGCATCAACCGCAAAGCAGGAACCGGCAGCAGGCCCGCAACGACGCTGTACCATGCATCACCTCCGGCAAGCGTCGCCTCGGCGCATCCCCAGTCACCGCTGTAACCAATGGCGAAATCGTCCGTCAGCTTCGACCGCAGCCGCGCAAGCTCGCCCGCATAGTCCGAATCGGCCGGCAGCGGCATCTTGATGGCGCGGATATTGGGGATATAGGCAAGCCGCACCAGAAGCTCGTCACTAAAGGAAAACCGCGTCGTCGTCGGGTTGTTGTAGATGGCAAGCGGCAGGCCCGTTGCGCCGGCAACGGCGGCGAAATGGTGATAGGCCTCTTCCTGCGTCAACGGCGTGTAGGAAACGGGTGCGAGAAGCAGCGCGTCGGCACCGGCGGCTTCCGCGTCCTTAGCCAGCGCCACGGCCTCATCGGTGCGCAGCGCGCCGACGCCTGCCATCAGCGTGCGCCTGCCCTTGAGGACCGCCGCGGCCGCCTCGATCGCCCGTCGCCTTTCCGCGCGCGACAGATACATATAGGTGCCGGTGCTGCCGAGAATGCCGATGGAATCGACCTCCGCCGCATCCAGCCGTTCGACGAGAGCGGAAAAGGCTTGGCTATCCACCTGCCCGGCCTCGTCGGCCGGCGTGATCGGAAAAGCCGAAAGTCCCTTGAATCGCTTTGCCATGCCCATGTCCCTCATTTCGATCGAAGGACAGGGTTACAGAGCCGTCGGCATGGCGGCAAGAAAAGCGGGGCTAAACCCGCGATTGCGGATGAAGAATTCCGCGGTCAGTCATAAAGATACAACTTCTTCCACTGCTCTTCGGGGATCCTGTCGCCGACATGATATTCGAAGGACTGGATGCTGAGGCTGTCGCTCTTGAGCTGACACTTGTATTTCAGCTTGAACCATTCGCCCGAGCTTCTGAAGACCGCACCCGACGCCTTGATGGAATTCTTGCCAACTTCTGGATCGCCGAAGGTGTAGGCGATGACCTTGTCCGGCCGCATCCCCTTCTGCTCCGTCGCTATTCTCTCCATCGCCTCGATATCGCAACGCTGCTCCAGGCGTTCCTCGGGAGCAAGCACGTTCAGCTCCCGCATGACGTTGGCGTCTATTGCGAAAGCAGGCGTGAAGGCCTGCAAGGCAAGGAAAAAGGCAGAAAGGGCAGCGGGAAGAAGCTTTCGCATGGAATCCTGTCAGTTTTCGTTTGTTCTTGTCGATGGGCGGCAGGCCGATGGCCGGCGCGCATCATCGCTGATTTGCCGGATATTGCCAAAATGTGATCGAAAGCTGACGAAATTGTGCCCAAGCCTCATTTCACCTGTGGAGATTTGAAACTTGATCGGCCGAGGGGGGCACTCTACATCTTGGTGCCGCACCTTGGTACGCCCACGGATTTTTATAGGAAAGCGAGTTTCCCTTGCCGATTTTCAAGAACCTGCCCATTGCTCCGACCGCCGAAAAACGGCCCGTCCAGGATACGCATCACGGCATAACCCGCACCGACGACTACGCATGGTTCCGGGCCGATAACTGGCAGGCCATGTTCAAGGACCCCACCCTGCTCGACCCGGCCATCCGCGCCCATCTGGAGGCCGAGAACGCCTATATGGAAGCCGCCATGGGCGACACCAAGGCGCTTCAGGAAAAGCTGTTCGAGGAGATGAAGGGCCGCATCAAGCAGGATGATTCCTCCGTGCCGGTGAATGACGGTCCCTATGCCTATGGCACGCTGTTCGTGACCGGCGGCGAGCAGCCGCATTATTTTCGCACCCCGCGTGACGGCGGCGAAAAACATGTGCTGTTGAACGGCGACAAGGAAGCGGAAGGCAAGGATTATTTCCGTCTTGCCGGCCTCGACCAGTCCTCCGATCACAGTCACGGCATCTGGGGTTACGACGACAAGGGCTCGGAATATTTCACGCTGCGCATCCGCAACCTCGAAACCGACGAAGACCTTGCCGATGTCGTGGAAAACACCGGCGGTGGCGGCGCATGGGCGCCTGATGGCAAGAGCTTTTTCTATACGCTGCAGGACGAGAACCATCGTCCTTCGAAGGTCTTCCACCACATCATCGGCGAGCCACAATCGGCCGACCGGCTGGTCTATGAGGAAAAGGACCCCGGCTTCTTCATGGGTGTCGGCGCGTCGGTTCTCGATGATTTCATCTTCATCGACATTCACGACCACGAGACCAGCGAATACCGCATTCTTTCCACCAAGGACCTGACGGCCGAGCCTGTCGTGGTGGCGGAGCGCGAGGAAGGCATCGAATATTCGATGTGCGAAGGCGGCGACGTCTTCTACATCCTCACCAATGACGGCGATGCCAAGGATTTCCGCATCATGGAAACGCCGGTCACCGCACCGGGCAAGGAAAACTGGAAAGAGATCGTCCCGCACGAGCCGGGCCGTCTCATTCTCTCCGTCGATGCCTATGCCCGTCACCTGATCTGGCTGGAGCGCCGCGACGGCCTGCCGCGCATCGTCATCCGTGACCGGAGGTCCGGCGAGGAACATTCCATCGCCTTTGCCGAAGAGGCCTATTCACTCGGTCTGCACGGTGCTGCCGAATACGACACCGATGTCATCCGCTTTTCCTATTCCTCGATGACGACGCCGAGCCAGCTGTTCGACTACAATATGGTGACGCGCGACCGCACGCTGCTGAAAACCCAGGAAGTGCCGTCCGGCCACAATCCTGATGATTACATCACCCGCCGTATCATGGCGCCTGCGCATGACGGCGAACTGGTGCCGGTCTCCCTGCTTTACCGCAAGGATGTGGCCCTGGACGGTTCCGCACCCTGCCTGCTTTACGGTTACGGCGCTTACGGCATCACCATTCCCGCCTCCTTTTCTACCACCACGCTGTCGCTGGCCGATCGTGGTTTCATCTATGCCATCGCCCATATTCGCGGCGGCAAGGACAAGGGTTTCGAGTGGTACGAAAACGGCAAGATGGAAGGCAAGCAGAACACTTTCAAAGACTTCATCGCCGCTGCCGATCATCTGGTTCAGGAAGGCTTCACCTCCTATAACCGTATCATCGCCGAGGGCGGTTCGGCCGGTGGCATGCTGATGGGCGCTGTCGTCAACATGGCGCCGGAGAAGTTCGCCGGCATCATCGCTGCCGTTCCCTTCGTGGACGTGCTGACAACCATGCTTGATGACACGCTGCCGCTGACACCGCCGGAATGGCCGGAATGGGGCAATCCGCTGGAATCGGAAGAGGAATACGGCTGGATCGCCGCCTACAGCCCCTATGACAATGTCGGGAACAAGCCCTACCCGCCGCTGCTTGCGCTTTCCGGTCTCACCGATCCGCGCGTGACCTATTGGGAGCCGACCAAATGGGTGGCGAAGCTGCGCGAGAAAACGACGGGTACGGCCCCCATCCTGCTGAAAACCAACATGGCGGCGGGCCATGGCGGCAAGTCTGGCCGTTTCCAGCGGCTGGAGGAAGTCGCCTTCGAATATGCCTTCGCACTGAAGGTGGCGGGCAAGGACGCCGTGTGACGGCCTGATTACGGAAACGGGCGGCGATTCCGTCGCCGCCCGGCCTCAATGTGGACGAAAATACCCGTAAAAATCTTCTTTACGAATATTTTTTCCGCAAAATCTCACTCATGTCTTTTCTGAAAATACCACTTACACCACTAATGAATTTTTATTTCCAGTTACTGCAACTCTAAATATATCCAGCATAATTCCGAATAACACTCATGTATTATTCGACATGAGAAAATGTTCCGAAAATTGAACGCATGGCTGCGATGCGCCATTTCGCATTGCAATATCACTTTTTGGCCGTATTATGCCGGTCGTTGACATATTTATGCGCCTTTTCGCCGCCCCTCTTGCGGTAATCCTGCAGCACGTCTTGCGGATATTCTTTTCGCCGGATTTTTTCGGCTTTTCCACGCGCCATGTCAGTTCGCCCTTGGCAATTCGGGCTTTGCAGTGCTCCCGCTTTGCCAACTGAAAACACTGCATCAGACTTGGAGGTCTCCTATGAAGAAACTCCTGGCCTCGACCATTCTCGTAACGGGCTTTACCATCGCTGCCGGTGCAGCAAATTCCGCCAACGCCGCAGACACATGCGGCAACGTCACCATCGCCGAAATGAACTGGGCATCCGCCGGTGTGGCGGCTTACGTCGACAAGTTCATCATGGAAAACGGCTATGATTGCACGGTCAACGTCATCAGCGGCGATACCATGCCGACCTTCGCTTCCATGAACGAAAAGGGCCAGCCGGACATGGCGCCCGAATTATGGGTGAATGCCGTGCGCGAGCCGCTCAGCGCCGCCGTCAAGGACGGCCGCATGATCGAGGCATCGAAAATCCTGAGTGAAGGCGGCATCGAAGGCTGGTGGATCCCGAAATTCATCGCCGACGCACACCCCGACATCAAGACCGTCGAAGACGCGCTGAAGCATCCCGAACTCTTCCCCGCCCCGGAAGACGCCAGCAAGGGCGCCGTGCACAATTGCCCGTCTGGCTGGAACTGCCAGGTGACGACCGCCAATCTCTACAAGGCGCGCGAAGGCGACAAAAAGGGCTTCACGCTGGTCGACACGGGTTCGGCCGCCGGTCTTGACGGCTCTATCGCCAACGCTTTTGAAAAGAAGCAGGGCTGGCTCGGCTATTACTGGTCGCCCACCGCCATTCTCGGCAAATACGAGATGGTGAAGCTGGACGACGGCGTCGAACTCGACCGCGCCCATTTCGACGATTGCACCGCCAAGGTCGATTGCGCCGATCCCAAGGTAAACGCCTATCCGGTGGCCGATGTCTATACCGTCATCACCAAGGATTTCGAAAGCAAGGCGGGTGTGACGATGGATTACATCAAGGCCCGCAGCTGGGACAACAAGACCGTCGCCGAAATCCTCGCCTGGATGGATGAAAACCAGGGCACCAACGAGGACGGTGCGGAGTATTTCCTCGAGAGCCACGAGGAAATCTGGATGAAGTGGGTTCCGGCCGAGGTGGCGGAGAAAATCAAGGCTTCGATGTGATTGGCTGATGGGGTTGGCGCAAGCGTCATACCCCCCTCTGCCCTGCCGGGCATCTCCCCCTCAAGGGGGGAGATCGATCTGAGGCGAGACCTCGCCCCACTCCAACTTTGCGGATGATGCGATGCGGTTCGTCTTGCCGATCTCCCCCTTGAGGGGGAGATGTCCGGCAGGACAGAGGGGGGTGCCCCACGCTCCGTTGCCCGCCGCACCATCCCATCTAACCCAAAGGGAAAACAACAATAATGGCCCTCTGCAATTACCTGCCGGACATGCTCTGCAAGTTCCCGGCCATCGACAACTCCACGATGCGTGTGGCACGCAAGACCATCGATGACGGTTTTCGCGACATCGTGCGCAATTATGGCGATGCGATCGACGTGGTCGTGCATCCGCTGCAGCTGTTCCTCAACGCCTCGGAGCGGCTGTTCATCCAGACGCCGTGGATCATCACGATGCTCACCATTCTCGCCATCGTGCATCTGGCCGGGCGCAGCTTCAAGATCACCGGTGGCACTGCCATCTCCCTCTTCCTGATCGGCGCCGTCGGCCTGTGGCACGATGCCATGACGACGCTCTCCATCGTCGCCATTGCCACGCTGATCGCCATCGTCATCGGCCTGCCGCTCGGCATCCTGATGGGACGCTCGGAACGTCTGCAGCGCCTCATCAATCCCGTGCTAGACGTGATGCAGACCCTGCCGAGCTTCGTTTATCTCATCCCCGTGGTGGTGATTTTCGGCATCGGCAAGGTGCCGGGCCTGATCGCAGTGGTGATCTATGCCATTCCACCCGTCATCCGCCTCACCAGCCTCGGCATCCGTCTGGTGGACCGGGAAGTGCTGGAGGCGGCAGATGCCTTCGGCTCCTCCAATGGCCAGAAGCTGTTCAACGTGCAACTGCCGCTGGCGCTGCCGACCATCATGACCGGTATCAACCAGACCATCATGATGGCGCTCGCCATGGTCGTCGTCGCCTCCATGGTCGGTGTCGGCGGGCTCGGCAAGAATGTGCTGCAAGCCATCAACAACCAGTTTTTCACGGTGGGCTTCCTGAACGGTTTCGCTCTGGTCGCCATCGCCATCATGTTCGACCGGGCAAGCCAGGCTTTCGGCAAACGCCTGCAGAAATACCGCGAGGTCTCCCATGGCTAAAAGCATCGAAATCAGGAATCTTTACAAGATCTTCGGCAAGCATCCCGAGAAATACCTCGAAGCGGTGCGATCCGGCATGGACAAGGTCGAGCTGAACGACAGGCACAACCACGTGCTCGGCCTCAACGATATCAACATCACCATGCCGGGCGGCAAGATCACCGTCGTCATGGGGCTTTCCGGCTCCGGAAAATCGACGCTGATCCGCCACATCAACCGGCTGATCGACCCGACGGCGGGTGAGGTTCTCTATGACTGCGAGGACATTTGCGGCATGAGCACTTCGGCGCTCCGGCAATTCCGCCGCCACAAAACGGCGATGGTGTTCCAGAAATTCGGCCTTCTGCCACATCGCACCGTGCTGGAAAACAGCGTCTACGGTCTCGACATCCAGGGCGTGCCGCGCAAAGAGAGCGAGGAAAAGGGCCGTTACTGGCTGGATCGTGTCGGTCTTTCCGGATACGCGGATTATTATCCGAACCAGCTTTCCGGCGGCATGCAGCAGCGCGTTGGCCTTGCCCGCGCGCTTGCCAATGATGCCGATATTCTCCTGATGGATGAGGCCTATTCGGCGCTCGATCCGCTGATCCGTGTCGATATGCAGACGATGCTGCTCGACCTTCAGCAGGAGTTGCAAAAGACCGTGGTGTTCATCACCCACGATCTGGACGAGGCCCTACGCCTCGGCGACCATATCGCCATATTGAAAGACGGCGAAGTGGTGCAGCAGGGCGACGGCCAGAGCATCATCCTGTCCCCTGCGGATGGTTACGTCACCGACTTCGTGCGCGACGTCAATCGCGGCCGCGTGCTGCAGGCCACCACGGTCATGGAGCCACTGACGGCAAAGCCCGAAGGCATGTCCGTGCCGGAAAGTGCAACGCTGGAAACCATTGCCCGCGACATGTCGGAGGCCAATGAAACCAACGCCCATGTGGTGGACGAGGACGGCAAGCCGGTCGGCAGCATCGGCCTCGATACGCTGGTGGCGGCGATGGTGACGCCCGCAGCGCAGCAGCCCGAGGCCGAGGTTGAGGCGATGCCGGAACCGGGGAAAATACGGGAACCGGTTACCCAGGTGGAGAAGGAGACGGCTTAACCCGGTATTCTGGGTTCGTCAGATCGCAAACCTCTCCTCCGTCATCCTCGCCCTTGAGGCGAGGATCCATGGCCGGGAACTTATTGTCGTAAAATGGATCCTCGCCTCAAGGGCGAGGATGACGTCGAGTGTGGGGGCACGCCAAGGACCCTTCCCCCGTCTCCGTCGCACAAGTCTCCCCCCGCATATCTGCGCACCATCTAAAAAACGAAGCACCCCTTTGCCACCTGTCAAGCCGGGAACGTCGTTGCAATGCAGCAAGCGCAAGTTTCAGGCAAGTCGCTGCCGTTAACCATTTGTTAACTTTTGAACGCGGAATCACCAGCATGCAGATCGAAAGCAATATTGGCGGATACAACTATCAGGCTCGTGTCCGCGACGTCGAAAAACCCGGCAGCGCGCAAAGCGCGCCCGAGGAGCAGGCCGTGAAACGCGGACCCGGCAACCCGACCGTTTCCAGCACCATTCTTTCCCATTCGCTGGCCAATGTGCTGTGGGCGGTGGGCAATGGCAGCGCGCCAGCCTATCAGGATACGCCGGCGGCAGCCTCTGCCGAAGACAAGGCGGAAGCGCAGGCCGAATGGGTGCGCAGCGCCTATTCCGAATACGAATAAACTTACCCATCAGGCCCTTGCCGGGCTGACCTCCACCGTCACATGCGAGAGTTCATGTATGGTGGCAAGCTTCTGCTTGTAGAAGGCCGGCGCTTTTGGCGCGTGCGAGTGGATGGCGACGATGGCGGCATGATGCCCCGGCCCCACCTGCCAGACGTGCAGGTCGGTGATGCGATCCTCTTCCGTTTCCACGCTTCGACGGATTTCCTGCGGCAAGTCCTCCGCCTGCGGCACCGCATCGAGCAGGGTCGCCGCTGTCAGGCGGATCAGCCCCCATGACCAGTGGGCGATGACCAGACCGCCAACAATACCCATTGCCGGATCGAGGAAGGACCAGCCGTTCCACTTGCCGAGCAGCAGCGCGACGATGGCAAGCACCGAGGTCAGCGCATCCGCCAGCACATGCAGATAGGCCGCGCGCAGATTATTGTCCCTGCCACCCTTTGCATCTTGGTCATCGTGATGCGCGTGAGCACCATGATGACCGGCATGGGAGCCGTGATCGTGATGGGCTTGGCTGCCTTGGCCGTGATGGGCATGCGAGCCGCCATGGTCATGTCCATGATGGTGGTTGTCCTTCAGCAGCACGGCGCTGACGAGATTGACGGCAAGACCGATGGCAGCGACGAAAATCGCCTGATTGAAATCGATCTCGACCGGATTGATGAGACGCATGGCGCTTTCGGAGGCGATAAGCAGCGCCACCACCGCCAGCACGATGGCGCTGGCAAAGCCGGCGAGATCGCCGAACTTGCCGGTGCCGAAGGTGAAGCGCGGATTGCGCGCCTCGCGCCGGGCATAAAGGTAAGCCAGCGCCGAGATGAGCATTGCGCCCGCATGGGTGGACATGTGCCAACCATCCGCCGTCAGCGCCATGGAGCCATACCAATGGCCGGCGACGATCTCCGCCACCATCATGACGGTGGTCAGCGCAATCACCATCCAGACGCGCCTTTCGTTGCGTTTATGGTTCTGGCCGAGGAAAACATGGTCGTGGCCGGCTGTGGCCGAGAATTCGGATGTCGTCGTCATGTCGCTCAATCCTGTTTAATTTTAGCGGATGTAAGTCTTCAGCACCTGGGCCAGCTCTTCCGCTGCCCGCGCCCGCTCGTCTTCGTTTTCGGCATGCACGACATGCTCGTGCAGATGCTCCTGCATCACCTCACCCGTCAGGCCGGAAAGCGCGCCGCGCACCGAGGCCAGCAATTGCAGCACCTCGCCGCAGGGCTTGGCATCATCAAGCGCCCGTTCCACCGCCTCCATCTGCCCTTTCAGGCGACGGATGCGGGCCAGAAGTTTTGCCTTGTTGCGGATCGTATGGGACATGAGCACCTCATATACTATAGGGGGGTATAGTATATTGCGACGAATTTCCGTTCAAGCCCCGGAGAACGCAATCTTCGCGAATGTTTCGGACCCTAGAAATACCCCATCAGAACTAAGGGGGAATCAGTCATGACGACTATTGCAGCAACCACCAGCAGCCTTTACGCCACTCCGGTCCGGAGCCTTGAACCGGCAAAAGCCAAGGAAACCAACGCCACCACCGAGGCCCTGCTGGAACTGACCCGCACCGCACATCGCGCCATTTCGAGCGCCGAGAGCGTTGCCATGGCCGCCGCACCGGCTGCCGCCAGCGCTTCCGCCGGCCTTGCCGCCGCACTCTGGAACCTCGATAGCGGCGCTTCCGCCAAAGCCGAGCCTGCCCTGGATATGACCGCATCCGCACAGCCTGAAGCCGCCTCCGGCATCGAGTCCCAAGTTCTGAAAGCACTGGCGCAGGCGCTCGGCGTGGATGAAGCCGCCTGACAGCCATTGAACGGCGGGCTGAAAAGCTATATCTCTAGAGACTAGAGCATCGGGTCCGTTGTTGTCTCGGCTGCTCTGGAGATATGGAGAAAGCCATGCTGTCCATCGGTGAACTGTCCAAACGTACCGGCGTCAAGGTGCCGACGATCCGCTATTACGAGCAGATGGGTCTCATCCGCGAGGCGGACCGCTCGGACGGCAACCAGCGCCGTTACGAAAAATCCGATCTCGAAAGACTGGCCTTCATACGCCATGCGCGCGATCTTGGCCTCAACATCGATGCGATCCGCGAACTCATCGCGCTTAGCCAGCACCGGCAGATGCCGTGCGAGGGCGCCGACCGTATTGCCGCCGAACATCTGGCCGATGTGCGCGAAAAAATCGCCAAGCTGAAGAAGCTGGAATACGAGCTGGAACGCATCGTCGCCCATTGCGACGGCCATTCGATCGAGGATTGTTACGTCATCCGCGCGCTTTCCAACCACGGCATGTGCGAAGGCGAGCATTGAGGCGTCCGCAAGATTGAGACGGTGACATGCAGCTGTCACCCGAACGATATATGCGCGTCCCACCTGCCTCAAAAAGACATGCCGGATGCCTGACAACCTTGCCGAAATCACCCCCTTCGACACTATTTTCATTGATGTTTCCGATGGCCACAGGCTGCACGTGACGATAGCGGGTAACCCGGAGGGACAGCCGGCGATCCTGCTTCACGGCGGCCCGGGCTCCGGAATATCGGCAACGGCGCGACGTCATTTCGACCCCGAGCGTTACCGCATCATCCAGTTCGACCAGCGCGGATGTGGGCAAAGCACGCCGAATGCCGCCGAGAGCCTTGAGCACAACACCACGCATCATCTGATCGACGACATGGAGGCCATTCGTGTCGCGCTGGCGTTAGACGACTGGCTGGTTTTTGGCACCTCGTGGGGTTCCACCCTTGCCCTCGCTTATGCCCAGCGCCACCCCCAGCGGGTGCGTGCCATGGTGCTGGCGGGTGTTACGACGACGCGGCAAAAGGAGATCGACTGGCTATACAAGGGGATGGCGATGTTCCTGCCGCAGCAGTGGCAACGTTTCATTGCGGTTATCCCGGACCACATGCCGAAGGAAGATCCGGTCGGTGCCTATTACCAACTTCTGAACGATGCCGATACCGCTGTCCGCGCAAAGGCGGCTTATGAATGGCATCTGTGGGAAGCCGGTTCGATTACCGCAGAGAGCACTTCGGCCTTTCCCGAAAAATGGCGCGATGAGGACTACAGGTTCACGCGGGCGCGTCTTTGCACACACTATTTCCACCACGCGGCATGGCTGGACGATGGGGTGCTTATCCGCAACGCCGGCAGGTTGGCAGGCATTCCCGGCATACTCATTCAGGGCATGCGTGACCTGCAGGGACCGCCGGTTACCGCTTACGAGCTTGCCGCCGCATGGCCGGGAAGCGAGTTGATCATGATCGACGGAGCCGGACATTCCACGGGGGATGTGGGGATGGAAGAGGCCATCGTTTCGGCAATCGCGCGATTTGCGAATTGACCCGCTTGACAGATTTCGGATTCGAGCGCATCACATCCGCATGATCAACGAACGCGCACCCATCTCCTGCTCGTATTTTTGGGCCTACCTGTAAAGGGCGGCTCGACAGATCATTTTGTCAACAAGCCGCCGTCAGGCGGCTTTGTTGTTTTTCAAGCGTCCTGACGGCACCGATAAAACCGAAGGACCAGAAAAATGACCGAAGATAGCTCCCTTACACTGGAAAGACCGCCCGTCGTCATCATTCGTGGCGCGCGCAAGACAGATTTGCCTGAGCTCAACGAGATGATCACGCTGCTTGCCACCTATCATGGCGATGCGGCGGCGATTACGCCGGCGAAACTGGAACGCGATCTGTTCGGCCCGCTTCCCTGGGTGCATGGTCTCGTGGCGGAAGCCGATGGCGAACTGATCGGCTACGCCCTGATGCTGCCGCTCTACAGGGCGCAGGAAGGCCGCCGCGGGCTTGAGCTGCACCATCTTTTCGTGCGTGATGGCCATCGCGGCCATGGCACTGGCCAGCACCTCGTTTCCCGCGCCCGCGATATAGCCAAGCGTCTCGGTTGTGACTATCTTTCCGTCAGCGCCACAACCGGGAATGTTGCGGCACATCGTTTCTACGAAAGCATGGATTTCGCGCCCCGCCCGGTCACCGGCATGCGCTACATGCAGTCGATCGCCTGATTAAACCGACGGAGACAGATATGACACGGATTGCCATCGCGCTCGCGCAGGATTTTGCGGACTGGGAACCGGCGCTGCTTGCCGCCGCCGCGCGCAGCTATCTCGGCGTCGATATCGTTTATGCAACCCCGGACGGACGCCCCGTGACTTCGATGGGCGGGCTCAACGTTACGCCCGACACAACCTATGACGCGCTTGATCCTGACAACATCGATGCGCTGGTCATTCCAGGCGGTTTGAGCTGGGAAAAGGGAACGGCTGCCGATCTTGGCGGGCTGGTGCACCGGTTTCGCGAGAAGGACCGGCTGGTTGCCGGCATCTGCGCGGCGGCAAGCGCGCTTGCTGGCACGGGCGTCCTTGATAACGTCGCCCATACCGGCAATTCGCTGACCTCGCACAAGGCCTATCCGTCCTATCGCGGCGAAGCGCTTTATCGCGACCAGCCGAAGGCGGTGATCGATGGTGGCATCGTCACGGCTCCCGGCAGCGCGCCGGTCAGTTTCGCAGCGGAAATTCTGAAAAGCCTCGGCCTCTTTGGTCCGGAAGCCGAAGCTGAACTTGGAATTTTCGCGGCGGAACACCGGTAAGGCTCACCGCTCGTCAAGTACGCGGCAGACACGAGGCGCTGGCTCACCGACCTCACCCGCAATTGCCCGGCGGATATCGCGGCTGTTGAGATGCAGGCTGCGACCGGCGGGCAAGGCCGAGCGTTTTATCTTCGCAAGTGCCGCAGCCGTAAAGGCGGCCTCGTGATCTTGAAAAAAAGCGAGCGCCGCTTCCCGGTCGGGGTTTGCGCCAAGAACTGCCTTGAAGGCAAGGCGGTGCACGGCGCAGAAGGCGCCGTGACCGGGAACGGCAAAACGCAGCGCATCGAGTTCGTCACTCCATTCGGCTGCGTCCTGCATGGATTTAAGCCGACTGGAAACGCTTCAGGAAAAACGCGCTCAATGTTCCGAGCAAGGCCCAGAAAACAAAGCTGGTCACAGTAGCGGCAACGATGAACTGACGTTCCAGCGGCAGCGGTGCCAGCGCGTGTTCGCCTTCCGGCGGCAGGGGCGCACCCACGACATGAGGGGCAACGATCAACACCAGCGCCAGCACGATGGCCCAGGGTTCGCGGCGGAATGCGATGAGCGCAATGCCGCCCGCGGTTGCGGCAACCGTCGAAAGCCACCAGATCTGCCGCGCTTCAAGCGCCGCAGCCGGGCTTCCCGGCAGTTCCGGCGGCAGGCCGATCATCGGTGCGAGCATGACGGCGGCAAAACCGGCCACGCCCCACAGAAGACCTTCGCGCCAGCCGGCATTGGTGCCACGCAGCGAGATGAGGCCGGTCAGCACCAGCGCATAACCAATCGCGGTCAGAACATTGGCAGCCAAGGTATAGGCGGTGCGCTCGAAGCCATCGGCCGGAGCCCAGGCTTCCTCATTGTGCTCATGGGCGGGAACCGCAGCGGCGTCTGCGCCGGTCGTGGCCGCAGCATCATGGCTGTGAGGCGCTTCACCGCCGGCATTTTCATAGGTTTCCGCCTTCAGGATCAGCGGCGTGGTGCCGAAAGCCTGCATGGCCGAGACGGCAACACCACCGACGATACCGACGAGAACGGCGGTAAAAACGATATTACGAAAAAACGACATGCCTCACCCCTCAATGGCAGGGAAAAGCATTGGCATGACGTGTGTCATGCGCGGCATTGTGAACGGCTTCCACATGCGAAAAGCCGACAAAACCGACGACGAACAGACCAAGCATGATCGCCGTCAGCGATTGCGCAAAGCTGCCCGTTTTGGCTGAAACGGCAGCATTTGCCGTATTCTGGTTGATGGACATGGTGACCCCTCTCCCGGCGCGACCCCGCGCCTTTAGACGCGGCGGAACGGCAAAAGCCGGACAGCCGCATGCGATACACTTCACCACGGGGATACGAGACTGACACAGGGAAGCAGCATTGCCACCCTGAAATTCCGCTCTTCCGGACACCCCGCCGGCATGGACATTTCCGTGATGGCAGGTCTCCTGGCTTGCGGGTCAAAACCTGAAACACCTTCCCGGCATCGCCCTCGCCCAGATCCGGCGAGACAGCTTACCAGTGGCACTTCGTTTCAGGCTCTCCGCTCACAGTTGCGGGGGCAGCCACGAATGAGGATTTCTCCCTATCGTGTTCCCTTTTCACCTTCCGGAACGCCCGGAAGGAACCATCACAGGATTGTTATCTGTCGGGTGGGTGCGGGAGTCAATGGCGGGCGCTCGTCTGACGCCTCACGACGCTACCCTCTCGGCGTCGTCCTCGGGCTTGACCCGAGGATCCATGGTCGAGCGTGCGGCGGTGGATCCTCGGGTCAAGCCCGAGGATGACGGAGGAGAGATATCGCGCCCTACCGCAACGGGATCGCCTTCAGATAGGCGGCAATCGCGTTACGGTCGTCGGCGCTCAGATGCGCCATGTTCTGCTGCACCTTGACCATGGAGCCGCCGACGCTGTCGAATTCCGGGGTGAAGCCGGTTTCAAGATAGTTGGCAATATCGGCCGTCGCCCAGCTTCCGATACTTTTGGAACCGGGGGTAATATCGGGAATGCGGCCCTCGCCTTCCGGGTTGGGGCCGCCGGCCAGCCATTTGCCTTCCAGAAAACCACCGAGCGCATTGCGTGGCGTGTGGCATTCGCCGCAATGGCCCGGCCCTTCCACCAGATATTGGCCGCGCAGCAATTCGGCATTGGCATCGGCAAGTTCAACACGGGGTGGTGCGGACGTATCGAAATAGAGGAACTTCCAGCCGCCCAGCGCCATTCGCATGTTGAAAGGGAACGGCAGCTCGTGATCCGGCGCGTCATTCTGGCTGGCGGGCAGGACCCGCAGATAACCGTAGAGGTCGTTGATGTCCTTCTGCGTCATGCGGGCATAGGAGGCATAGGGGAAGGACGGGTACAGATGTTCGCCGTTCCTGCCGACGCCACGCGTCATCGCATCGCCGAATTCCGCCAGCGTCCAGCTGCCGATGCCATGCTGCGGATCGGAAGAAATATTGGGCACATGGAAGGTGCCGAAGGGGCTTTTCAGCGCCTGCCCGCCCGAAAGCGTCAACAGCGCATCGCCCTTGGCATCGGGCGCTGCATGGCAGCTTGCGCAGCCGCCCGCCCAGAACAGCGTTTCGCCATTGGCCAGATCCGGTTCGCCAAGGCTTACCCAATGGCTCGGCGCCTGACGTACGGGTGCCGTGACCCAGGCAAAAATGCCGAAACCGGCAATCGCCGCCATCGCGACCCCGCCCGCGAGCTTCGTCCAAATGGAGGACATGACCCCTCTCCCCTTTTTGCCCGGCTGAGCATGTTTGGCCGCCCTAAGGCGGTCGATATTGTCGATAGCCCTCTCGCTTGCTGGACGTCTTCCTCGGGCGTGACCCGAGGATCCACAATTCGACGGATTATGGATCCTCGCCTCATGGGCGAGGATGACGCTGGAGAGGTCTGCGGCTTGCCCGCGACCGGGAAAAGACCACTCGAAAGCAGTCTTCCCGACACAATGAATATTACTTCTTCAGACGGTATGTCTGGTGGCAGGTGCCGCAATCGGCTCCCAGCGTCTTCATGGCGGTGGCGACACCGGCCTGATCGGCAGGGAGACCGGCGAGAACCGTATCCGCATCCGCGCCGAGCTTGGCGGCCTTGGACTTGAAGTCCTCGAAATTTTCCCAGATGGCGGGTGCCGCAGCACTGCCGGTCTCGCTGCCTTGCGGAAACTGGTCGGGGAAAGCCTTGGCATTGGTGCTGATGGTTGTCACGGCAGCCTTGACGACTTCGGCGTCGTAAGGCTTCTCGCCCTTGGAGATAGCGGCGAGCGCACCCATGGAGCCGCCGATCTGCTTCATCATGCCTTCACGCTTTTCGACTTCGCCGGCAGCGTAAACCGCTCCGGCGCAAAGACAGCCGAAAAGCATGGCCGCCGCGATGGTTTTCAGTTTCATACATTCTCTCCTTGATTCCGGCGGGCGCCGGACGCTTGACGCAACGGCGGGAGGATGCCCTTTCCGCTTGGCGAAAAGAAGTCACATTGCGGTGAATTTTTCCGTGAAAACAGAAGTCTAGGGCATAGAACCGAAAAGAGCGCCGCACTTTCCGGATCACCCGGTGCGCAAACAAAACCTGGAGTGGCAGGACCTCTTCCATCTCATCTTGCGCGGCGCTAGGACAAGGCTTCCCAAAGCGTCAGCAGGGCTGCGGCAATCAGCATGCAACCGGCGGCGCGGCCGATGAAAATCGTTGCGGCAGGCGATGAAACCAGCCACGCCCGGCTTTTATCCGCCGTCAGCGCCACCGCGCCGTAGACCGTGAACTGGGTGACCGCCACCATCGCGCCCATCACCAGCCCCTGCATCCAGATCGGACCATAGGCGGGTTTGAGGAATTGCGGATAGATCGCCATCATGAACAGATAGGCCTTCGGATTGGAAAGGCAGGTCAGCACCGCCCGCCAGAACGCCTTTCGGACCGAAGCGCTCGCCTCCGCCTCATCGCCATTCACCACGATTGCGCTGCGCATCAGGCCGATGCCGATCCAGACCATGTAAGCAGCGCCTCCAACCAGAAGCGGCAGGAACAGCGACGGCATCCAGGCGGCGAGCATGCCGACGCCAACCGCGCCATAAAGCGAATGCACGATGCCGCCGGCGCTCATGCCGCTTGCGGCGGACAGCCCCGTTCTCTTGCCGCCCGTCAGCGCGCTTGCCAGCACGAACAGCATGTCCATGCCCGGCAGGATGATGATGCCGAACAGGACCAGAAAGAAAAGCCAGAGATTTTCGGCGTAACTCATGTCAGTATCTCCCAAGACAGTTTGCGGCACATTCGGGAAAGCTGATGTTTCTCAATGTGTTTTTCTGTTTATAGGAAAAGCCAACTGACAGCGTTGTGTCAGTTGCGTTAAGAAAGCAACCGGGAAAACGGCCATGCGCAAGGCATCGAGACTGTTCGAGATCATCCAGATCCTGCGGGTGGCGCGCAGGCCGGTTACCGCGCAGACGATTGCGGAGGCGCTGGAGGTTACAGCGCGCTCGGTCTATCGCGATATAGCGGCCCTTCAGACCATGCGTGTGCCGATCGAAGGGGAGCGCGGCGTCGGTTACATCCTGCGCCCCGGCTTCAACCTGCCGCCGCTGATGTTTTCCATCGAGGAGACAGAGGCAATTGTGCTTGCGCTCGCCATGGTCGCCCGCACCGGCGATACCGAATTGCGGCAGGCGGCGAAAAAGGTCAGCGACAAGATCGCCGCATCCCTGCCCGAACCCCTGTCGAAAACCCTGTCCGCCAATGCCCTGCACGCCTGGGGCAGCATCGCGCCCTCACCCGCCGGCATCGATCTCTCCACGGTGAGGCGGGCAGTGCGCGACGAGGAGAGACTGGATATCAGCTATCGCGATGAGGCTGGTCAGGAAACCCGGCGGCAGATCCGGCCCGTTGCCATGATCTATTATTCGGAGACGACCAATATCGTCGCCTGGTGCGAGTTGCGGCAGGCGATCCGCAACTTCCGCTCAGACCGGGTGCTCGCCTGCAAAACCACCGGCAGTTTCTTCAAGATGGAAGGCGAAAAGCTGCGGCAATTGTGGATGAGCGGCTGGCAGAGCAACCAGCCGGCCAGCCTCGCCTCACAGATTTAACAGGCGATCCTCTTCACGCCCGAAACCGCGGACAACGATTCGGTCAGCGAAGACATCGGCGATGGCAAAGGTGTTCTGGTCGGGCGTATCCACCATGCCCTTGAAGTTGACGAAGTGGGTGTTGCCCTGCACGCCGTAATTGCCTTCGTGATTATGGCCGCTGAACCATGCGACGACCGAAGGATGCACATCCAGAAGATCGAGGATGCGCGGTGCATCCCACATATTATGGGCGTTTTCCGGATAGACCGGATAATGGCAGAGAACGACCACTTTTTCGGCCGCCACATCCGCCTTTTGCAGAACGGTCTGCAGCCATTCGAATTGCTCGTCGCTGAGCGAAGCGTTCCAGTCCTGCGCATTGATCGCGCCCATTTCCTGCAGGCGCTGCAACCGCTCCTGCGCAATCGCACGACGCAGATCACCGGGCGGCGGGGCGAACAGGCTGACCTCGTTACCATCAAGCACCACGAAGCGTATCCCGCCGATGGCGAAATCATGCCAGGGCGCCGACATGCCGAGACGGGCATGGATGGCGGGCAGATGTTCAGGTGCTACGGCAAAATCGTGGTTGCCCGGCAGCATCACCGAAGGGTGGCGAAGCTGCTCGTAAACACCAAGGATCGCATCGAAATTCTCAAAGCCACGGTCGATGATGTCGCCCAGCGTCACCACGAAGGCAAGTTCCTCGCGGTTGAAGGCATCGATTGCTTCGCCAAGCTTTTTTGGGCTTTCGGCATAATACCGGCCCATATCCGGACGGGGATCGGCGTCGGCATATTGGGGGTCGGCAACGATGCCGAAGGAGAAGAGAGGGCTGGTTTTTTCAGTCATGATGCGCCGCGATAAACCGGGCTGATGACAGGCTTGTGACAAGCCGGGGCGACAGGTTGGAATGTCAGCCCCCAAAAGCAGAACACCCGGCCTGAAAGCCGGGTGTTCCAAAAAATTCCAGTCCGCAAAGCTTACTTGGAAGCAGCTTCGTAACGCTCGAGTACGTAGTCCCAGTTGATGAGGTTATCAACGAAGGCTTCGAGGTACTTCGGACGCAGGTTGCGGTAATCGATGTAGTAGGAGTGTTCCCATACGTCGACGCCGAGGATCGGCTCTGCGCCATGAACCAGCGGGTTTTCGCCGTTCGGGGTCTTGGAGATTTCGAGCTTGCCGTTCTTGACGGAAACCCATGCCCAGCCGGAGCCGAACTGCGTGGTGCCGGCAGCGATGAAATCAGCCTTGAACTTGTCGTAACCGCCGAGATCGGAGGCGAATGCCTGTTCCAGCTTGCCCGGCAGCTTGTTGCCGCCGCCGTCCTTCTTCAGCCACTTCCAGAAATGGACGTGGTTGTAATGCTGGGCAGCATTATTGAAGAGACCGGCATTGGTGCCAAAGGACTTCTTCACGACTTCTTCGAGCGAAAGGTCGGAGAGACCGGCTTCTGCCGCCAGCTTGTTGCCGTTGTCGACATATGCCTTGTGGTGCTTGTCGTGATGGAACTCAAGCGTCTCGCGCGACATGTAAGGTGCAAGCGCGTCGTAGTCGTAGGGGAGTTCAGGAAGTTCGAAGGCCATGGTTTTTACTCCTTTTTGCAGCGGGTTACCGCTCCTAGAAACCGTGTGAGCGGACCATAGGAGCGAACCTCTGTTTGGGCAACCTGTGAAATATCAAAATGTTCCGACAAAAGAGAAAATTCCTCTCAAGCCAGCCATCACCACATTTGTTTCACAACCCTGGCGTACCGTTTTCCACCCTATCGGTTCGCTTTTGATGACATTGCAGGAAGGAAATTCCATGACCCGCCCCATGATCCAACGCGCGCTGCTGCTCGCCGCCTTCTCCTCGCTCGCGCTCTCTTCACTCACCATGCCCGCCGCCGCGTCGTCGGACGATGCGTGGAAGGAATTCGTGGCGGATGTGCAGACGGCATGCCTTACCGCGAGCCAGGACATGATCGAGGATGCCAAGGTGGTGGTCGATCCGGTCGGCAGCGAGAATTACGGCCTCGCCATCCTCACCGGCAAGGCAAAGGGTGCGGATGCGACCATCAGCCATATCTGCGTCTACGACAAGAAAACCAAGGCCGTCGAACTGGGCAGCGAGCTTGCCGGCGATACGCTGAAAGTGGAAATCCCCGGCTCCACCCAGCCCTAAATCATATAAAAACAGCAAGATGGCGAAAACCGCTCACAGTTTTCGCCATCCCGCTCAAACTTTTGTTTTGTCGCATTTCCAGACGGAAAACCGGGCTCCAGATTTCCCGGAAATGCTCCAGCGGATCAAAAACGGGGCGTGGTGTCGCCCTCGCCCAGCGCGCGCTGCATCAGCACGGTATCCAGCCACTGGCCGTGTTTCCAACCGATGGATTTGAACGTGCCGACATGCTCGAAACCGGCCGCACGGTGCAGGCCGATCGAGGCGGCGTTGCCGCTATCGCCGATGACGGCGAGCATCTGCCGGAAGCCGCGCGAGGTCGCATCCTCAATCAGCGCATCGAGTAGTTTGCGGCCAATCCCCATGCCCTTCATGGCCGGATCGACATAAACGGAATTCTCAACCGCCGCGCCATAGGCCGGGCGCGGACGATAGGCCCCGGCATAGGCATATCCGGCTATCTTTCCATCGATTTCGGCGACGAGATAGGAATAATTGCCCTCCACCAAGAGGCGACGGCGCTCAAGCATCATATCCACGCCCGGCGGATCGATCTCGAAGCTGGCGCGGCCGTTCAGCACGGCATCCCGGTAAATTTCGGTAATGGCTGGAATATCCGCCTCCTCGCAAGGGCGGATGGTGCAACTGGATACTGTGGGAAGGGTCATAATCTCGTCCTGTGGTCATTCACGGCCCCATTGTGCATTGCGGCTCAGTCAAAATAAAGATTATCTATCTTATACAAACGATAAGGTTTTCTTTGATAATGGATCTCGATCTGCGGCAGGTGCGCAGCTTCATGGATGTGGCCGATCTCGGCAGCTTTTCCGCCGCCGCCGACAAGGCGGGGCTGACCCAGCCGGCCATCAGCCTGCATATCCGGCTTCTCGAAAAACAACTCGGCGTTAGGTTGATCGAACGGGTTGGCAGGCGCGCGCAGCCGACGGCGGCGGGTCGGGATTTTCTCATCCATGCAAGGCGGATCGCGGAAGAAGTGGCGCATGCCATCGATACCGTCGCACCGCATCGCAGCGGGGTGACGGGACGCCTGCGCATCGGCACGGGCGCCACCGCCTGCATCTATCTCCTGCCGCCGGTGCTGGGCAAAATCCGCCAGGCGATGCCGGGTATCGAAATCGTCGTGCAGACCGGCAATACCCACGATATCCTGCGGCTTCTGGAGGCCAATACGATCGATGCGGCGGTAGTGGCCCTGCCCGCCAGCGGCCGCAGCCTCAATATCAGCGACATCCATCTCGATGAACTCGTCGCGGTTTTCCCGCACGGCACCGTCAGCGACACAACAGTCCTGGATGCCGAGACGCTCTCGGCGCGGCCCCTGCTGCTTTACGAGGGCGGCAATACGCGCAGGCTGGTGGATCAATGGTTTTCGGCGAGCGGACGTACCGTGCAGCCCGCCATGGAACTGGGCAGCGTCGAGGCCATCAAGAAACTGGCGGGTGCCGGCCTTGGCCTCGCCATCGTGCCGCGCATGGCAATGGAGCACGAAGGTGCGGTGTCAGAGCTTGAATGGCGCGCGCTCGAACCGCCGCTCGAACGGCGGCTCGCCCTTGCTCTCAGACGCGACAAGCACATGACCGCGCCGCTGCGGGCACTCGCGGCGGCATTACCGAGCTTGCAGAAACGATAAAGCCCGCGCCGGTTTCAGGCGCGGGCTCGATTTCTCCTGCGCCATCTGATGGCGCGGGCTCCATTTGTAAACCTCAGAACTCCGTCCAGTCGTCGCCCTTCACGGCCAGCGCCGCATTGCCGCGCGCGGCAGCGACCGGGCGGGGTCTTGAAGGTGCAGCGACGGGTGCGGCAGGCGCGCGGGCGGGGCTTGCAGCGCGCTGCATGTGCCTTGCCGTTTCCCGCAATGCCGAGGTCTGCTGGCCGAGCTGGAATTGCGCAAGAAGGGCGTGGAGATTGGCGCATTCCTGTGCGAGACCGGCGCCCGCCGCATTCATTTCCTCGACCATGGCGGCGTTCTGCTGCGTGGCCTGATCCATGTGGTTGACGGCGGTGTTGACCTCGGAAAGGCCAGCCGACTGTTCCTGCGCCGCAGTGGCGATGGCGTCCATATGGGTGTTGACGGAAAGCACCAGCTGCTCGATCTCGGAAAGCCCGACGCCGGTATCGGCGACCAGCTTCACGCCCTCACCCACCGCAACGGCAGAGGTGTTGATGAGCTGCTTGATTTCCTTGGCGGCATTGGCGGAACGCTGGGCGAGTTCGCGCACTTCCTGTGCGACGACGGCAAAGCCCTTGCCCGCATCGCCCGCGCGTGCAGCCTCGACACCTGCATTCAAGGCGAGAAGGTTGGTCTGGAAGGCGATTTCGTCGATGACGCCGATGATCTGGCCGATCTGGCGCGAGGAGTGCTCGATGCGTTCCATGGCGGAGACGGCATCGCGCACCACCTTGCCGGAAAGATCGGCCTTTGTCCTTGCTTCACGCACCGTGTCGCGCGCCTCGCCGGCCCGCTTGGAGGTGGCGGAAACATTGGCGGTGATCTCTTCCAGCGCGGCGGCGGTCTCTTCCAGAGAAGCGGCCTGCTGTTCGGTGCGGCGGGAAAGATCGTCGGATGCCGACGACACCTCGTGAGCGCCGCCATTTACCGTCTGCACGGACTGGCCGACGCTTGTGAGCGCTTCGCGCAGCTGATGCACGGAGCTGTTGAAATCGTGCCGCAGCGCCTCGAATTGCGGTGCGAACGGCGTGGCGATCTCGCAGGCCATGTCGCCGGAGGCAAGGCGGCGAAGACCGCCAGCCAGCGAACCCGTGGCCTGATTGAGCCGTTCTTCCGCTTCGGCCTCGGCGCGCTGCTGCAGCTCGATACGGTCCCGTTCGGCCCGCTCGCGGTTGGCGATGGCTTCCGCCTCCAGCTGCTTGTTGCGGATTGCCGCCTCGCGGAAGATTTCCACGGCACGGGCCATCTCGCCGATCTCGTCGGAGCGCTTTGCGCCGACGACATCGATTGCAAGATTGCCGCCCGAAAGTTCCATCATCGCATTGGTCAGGCGGCTGATCGGCCGGGTGACGCGGCCGACGATGACGGCAAGCGAGAGAATGCAGAGTGCCAGCGTGAAGATGAAGGCCGCAAGATAGACCATGGAGCCGATAAAGGCGTCCTGTTTGGCTTTTTCAGCGTTGGCGTTGAGAATATTCATCGCTTCGGAAGCGATTTTCGCGACCGTGTCGAGATTTTCCGTGACCGTGTTGCGCCAAGTGTCGATGGTGAAGGTCGGCGTGCGGCCGTTGTTCAGATCGTCGATAAGCTTCGCGCGCTGGGTGATGAAGTCTCCCTTGAAATAGGTCCTGTCGGCAACCGCATAGATGTCCTTCAGCGATTGCGGCGTCGATTCATGGGCGACGAGTTCGCCGGTGGCTTTCCAGGCAAAGGCAGCGCCGGCATCGAAATTGTTGAGCTGCTGGGTTTCCTGCGCCGTCAGCGGGCGCTGCTGGGCAACCACCGCATTGATGACCACGGTGGCGCTGCCGCCGAGCGCACGCGCCGACCAGCCATAGGACCTGAGTTGTATGAGACCGGTGAGGCTCTGGTCCAGCGAACGGACCTCGCCCTCCACCGCCGTCGAGCCCGTCTCAAGCGCGCTCAGGAAATCCGCGCCGAGCGCCAGCACGGTCTTGTCCAGCCCGCTTTCGCGGCGGTCGATCGGCAAGGTGACGTTGGCGTCGACCTTTTTGCGCAGTTCGAGGAACTGCGTGTAGATATCCTTCACGCGGCTGAGCGGCGCCTTCAGCCCGGCCTGATCGAGCGCAGCGGCCTGCTCGAGGAAGGCGCCCATGGCCGCATCCACCTTCTGGCGCGAGGCCTGAACGCTGGCGATGGTGCTCGCCGTCTTTGCCGGATCGACGGTCAGCGCCGAGGCGCTATTGCCGCGTTCGCTGCGAAAATTCAGCAATGCGTTAAAGAGAAGCTTGTCGAGCGAAACGAGCTGCGCGACCTCCGAAAAAGTGCGGGCGCGATTGACGGACTGCCACATGCCGTTGCCCACGAAACCCGCGAGCGCGATGCCAACGAGCAGAAAAAAGCCCACAAGTATATTGCGTATGCTGAAAGACATTTGGCGGCCCCCGTAGCCTAAAACTGTAATGCTGCAAGCTACAGGGTGCATTTCTAAAATTAGATTAAATTCCCCTCAAATTTTATGGGAGATATTGCAGTGCAAAATAAAAGCCGCGACAGGTGCGATCCTGTCACGGCTTTTGAAACCATTGGTTTTACCGGACCTCAGACGTCTGCGCCGAGACGCGCCCACTCCATGTAAAGATCGAGCGCCTTGCGCGCGACCGGACCTGCCTGCAACTCGCGGTCATCCAGCTTCACGACAGGCGAAACCTTGGAATAATTGCCCGAGCAGAAGATTTCATCCGCCTCGCGGAAATCCTCGACCGACAGGGTCGCCTCGCGAACCTCAAAACCGGCCTGTCGGAGTAGACCGATCACGCGCGAACGGGTGATGCCGGCAAGAAAGGTGCGGTTCGGAACCGGTGTGAAGACGACGCCATCCTTAACCATGAAGATGTTGGAAGACGCGGATTCGGCGACATTGCCGTTCATGTCGCGCATCAGGGCATTGTCGAAACCGCGCGAGCGGGCTTCCAGAATGGCGCGGCCGCTATTGGGGTAAAGGCTGCCGGCCTTGGCATCCGTCATCGCGGTTTCCGGCGAAGGGCGGCGCAGCGGCGAGACGGTGAGCGTCAACGATGCGCCGGCATTCATCGGCGCTTCGAAAAGGCACAGCGCAAAACGGGTGGAATTGGCGTCCGGCGCTACAACGCTGCCCGGCGAACCGTGTTCGGCCCAATACATCGGCTTTATGTAGATTTCGGTCTTGCCGTCGAATTTGTTGACGCCTTCCAGCGCCAGCGCCTCGATCTCTTCCGCCGTCATGGTCGGCTTCATGCCCATGTTGGTGGCCGAACGGTTGACACGCTGGCAATGCAGATCGAGATCGGGAGCCACGCCATCGAACCAGCGCGCGCCGTCAAACACCGTGGAGGCCAGCCACATGGCATGTGAGGTCGGGCCGATAAGCGGCGGATTGCCGGGCAGCCATTGACCGTCAACATAGGTCCAGGTGGTTGATCGGGGTGCTGTATCGACGCTCATAGTGGCTCCTGTCTTGAGCATCTCCGCTTTTTCTTTGAAAAGCGAAGATGCTCTGTCTCTCTGTCCTGGTGCATTCCCGGACGCAAAACCGCTGCGCACTTTTGCTGGAAATGCTTTCAAAATCGGGCGGAGTGAATGCCTCTGACCGGACGAGGTCAAGTTTTAATTGCCGCCATATCTGATTTTGATGGAAAATAACAAATGCAGGCCCTGACAAAGACGTTTTGTGAGGCGAAACAAAAGGTTGATGAATAGATCCATCACAATAATTCATGCATCGGACGATGGCGGCGCGATTTCGCGCATGCGATGCTGTGGCTCTGATGGCGCTTGCAGCGCTTTCTACCCGTCCCAGTTCGCCCATCCGGATGCGACGTTTCCGCAGGAGGAAATCATGGCTTGGTCCGCCCACCAATATCTGAAATTCGAAGATGAGCGGACACGGCCCGCACGGGATCTTCTGGCGCAGGTGCCGCTGGAGCGCGTGTTGAACGGCTTCGATCTCGGCTGCGGCCCCGGCAATTCCACCGAGCTTCTGACCGACCGTTACGGCGTCAACGTCATCACCGGCATCGACAGCGACGACGACATGCTTGAGAAGGCCGTGGACCGGCTGCCCAACACCCGTTTCGGCAAGGCCGACCTTGGCAACTGGCGCCCCACCCAGAAGGCGGACCTGCTCTATGCCAATGCAGTTTTCCAGTGGGTGCCGGATCATCTCCCCGTTCTTTCGCAACTGATGGACCAGCTGGAAAGCGGCGGTGTTCTTGCCGTGCAGATGCCTGATAATCTGGAGGAGCCGACGCATCGCGCCATGGAGGAAACGGGCGCGAACGGCCCCTGGAAAGACACCTTTGCGGATGGCAAATTGCGCCGCAAACCCCTGCCCGCGCCATCAGCCTATTTCGATGCGCTGGCACCGAAATCCGCACGGGTGGATGTGTGGCACACCATCTACAACCACCCCATGAAGGATGCAGCAAGCATTGTGGAATGGGTCAAGGGCACGGGCCTGCGCCCCTATCTCGCCGCCGCCGGCGAGGAAAACCGCGAGGCCTTCCTCTCCGACTATACGAGCCGCATTGCGGCCGCCTATCCGCCGATGGCGGACGGCCGGCTGCTGTTGCGCTTTCCCCGCCTGTTCGTGCTGGCGGTGAAGAAATAGGGCTAGCCCGCGAAGGCATAGACCCGGAGGCGGTGGCCGTCGGGGTCGGCGGCGGTGAATGTGTGGCCGAATTCCATTCTGGCGGGCTGCTGCAGAATGGTAATGCCCTTCGCCTTCCAGCCGGCAAAGGTTTCATCCACCTGCGCGTCGGTTTCAACGCGGAAGGCAAGCTCGCCGCCACCGCCGGTGACCGATGCCTTCGGCTCTACCGTGTGCTGTGACCAGAGGCCGAGCTTCATGCCGTTCGCAAGCACGAACAGGGAGAATGTCGGAGAGGCCTCGACCGGCTCCGCACCCAGCAGCGCCTTGTAAAATTCGGTGCTGGCCGGTGGGTTGTCGACGTAAAGAATGGTGAAATCGGGGTGGGTCATGGTTGTTCTCCTTGGTTGCGGATGAACAGGTTCTAGACCCCGGTGCTGTCAGTTTTTGTCAGCATGGTTTTGTTGCCGTCGCCGTTTTTCCCGCTCGCGCCATTCTTTCAGAAGGACCTGACGACGACGGGGATAACGCTTGTCCATGGGCTGAAAACTCTCGATGCGGTCGGCCCGGAAACTGCGGAAATCCTGCCGCGTCTCGCACCATGCCAACACCACCCGCACCAGATCGAAAAAAGCGAGCGCGAAGGGCCAGATCACCCGCTCCGTCAGCTCCCCCTTTTCGTCGCGATAGGTCAGCACAACCTTGCTCTCCTTGCGGATGATATCGCGGATGGCGGCGAGATCGACGCAGATGGTAGCCATGGCCTGTCCGGGGCCGACGAGCAGGGTGGAATTGTCGAGTTCTTCGCGCAGGACATCGGGCAAAACGGCACCGATCTTCACAAGTGCGCCACGCGCGGCCTCAGCCAGCCCCGCATCGGCGCGGCCCGCCACCCAGCGCGACCCGAGCACCAGCGCTTCGATCTCCTGCTGTGAAAACATCAGCGGCGGCAACAGGAAGCCGGGACGCAACACGTAACCCACACCCGCCTCGCCCTCAATGTCCGCACCCTGCGCCTGCAGCGTTGCTATATCGCGGTAAAGCGTGCGCAGGCTGACGCCGGTTTGTGTGGCAAGCGCCGTGCCGCTGACCGGCATGCGGTGCGAGCGCAATATCTGCAACAGATCAAGAAGCCGTTGTGAGCGCGACACGCGACATTCCTCCACATTCCGATCTGCCGTTGGCGATCTTTCGTGCCCGACAGGTAACGCCGCCTGCCGCCGGGTGCAATCGCGTAAAAAAGGGTGGACAATACCGGCCCGTCATTATGTAGATATCGCCACCAACGTCACAGGCCTTTTGAGTTCCCGCCATGATCGTTCGCCCAAAGCCGAACCTGCTGCAACTTTTCGTCATCGTGCGCGGATCGATCATCGTCCGCATCTTTCCGCAGGTGCTTGCGGTTTTCCTGCTGTCGACGCTCGTCGTCTGGGCGCACAAGGACCGCCCAGATCTGGTGCAGGCGCTGAATGGCGCACCGTTTTCCCTGATGGGCATAGCGCTTTCGGTCTTCCTCGGTTTTCGTGCCAATGCCTGTTACGACCGGTGGTGGGAGGCGCGCAAACAATGGGGTGCGCTGATTACCGTGGCGCGCACGCTGGCGCGCCAGAGCGCCATGCTGGAAAGCCGGTCAGACGTGACCGATCCCGTTTCGCGCCGGCGGATCATCGATCTCGCCATCGTCTTTAGCCACGAACTGGTTTCACATCTGCGCCCCGGCGAGGCAAAGCCCACCGTTGCCAGCCTCATCCCGGATGATCTGGCGGAAAATTACGCCCATAGCCGAAACAGGCCGGAAATGCTGCTGCGCGCGATTTCCAGCGATCTGTTCGCCGCCAACGCAAAAGGGCAGATCAGCGATATCCAGCTGCAAATGCTGGATGCCACCGTGCAGCAGATGGGGGCCGCACTTGCCTCCTGCGAGCGCATCCGCCACACGCCGGTTCCCTTCGGTTATTCGCTGCTGCTGCACCGCACCGCGCATCTCTTCTGCCTGTTGCTGCCGTTCGGTTTCACCGATCTGCTCGGCTGGGCCACGCCCTTTACCAGCACGCTGATCGCTTACACATTCTTCGGTCTCGATGCCCTGTCCGACGAGCTGGAAGAACCCTTCGGCAGCGGCTTAAACGCGCTGCCGATCAATTCGCTTGCCACCGTCATCGAGATCAATCTGCGCGAGGCGATGGGCGAAACCGACCTTCCGGCCGATCCGCGCCCGGTGGATTACGTGCTGATGTAATCTCGCCCTGCCCGGTTGAAACCGATGGCGCGGACACCAGTTAATAAAAGACGCCTTCCCGTCCGGCATCCCCAGCCGGCCATGTTTTCACGAAACAGGAGAGACACCCATGTATCACGTCAACGCCAATGGTGCGAATATCCCCGCCCTCGGTTTCGGCACCTTCCGCATTCCGGAAGACGATATCAGGCGCATTCTGCCGGAAGCGCTGAAGCTCGGTTTCCGCCATGTCGACACCGCGCAGATCTACAAGAACGAAGGTGCCGTTGGTGACGTAATCGCTCACTCCGGCATTTCCCGGCACGATATTTTCCTGACCACCAAGGTCTGGGTGGACCGCTACCGTCACGATGATTTTCTCACCTCCGTCGATGAAAGCCTTCAGAAGCTGAAGACTGACTATGTCGATCTCCTGCTGCTGCACTGGCCGCAAAGCGATGTGCCGCTGGCCGAACGCATCGGCGCGCTGAACGAAGTTCGCAAGGCCGGAAAGGTGCGCAATATCGGCATTTCCAACTTCAACGTGGCACTGACCGAAGAGGCGGTAAAACTTTCCGATACGCCGCTTGCCACCAACCAGATCGAATACCACCCCTATCTCGACCAGACCAAGGTGATTGCCGCCGCGCGCAAACACGGGCTTTCGATCACCGCCTATTACCTGATGGCCGATGGCCGGGTGCCGAACGATCCGGTACTCAAAGATATCGGCGCAAAGCACGGCAAGACGGCGGCGCAGGTGGTGTTGCGCTGGGCCGTGCAGCAGCCGGATGTCGTGGCGCTTTCCAAGACGGCGACGGAAAGCCGTCTCAAGGAAAACTTCGACGTTTTCGATTTCGCGCTGACGGAAGAGGAAATGCAGGCGATCCACGCACTTGCCAAACCGAACGGCCGCATCGTCAACCCCGGTCATCTCGCACCCGATTGGGACGACTGACCAGTTGCACCCGGTTCCGTCTCACCGCTGGGTCAAAGCCAGTTTCGCCCCGAGCGCCACAAAAGCGGCGGCGAAACTGCGTCTCAGCCAGGTGAGCACGGCCGGGCGCGCCACCACCTGCCGCCTTACCGAGGCGGCAAAGCAGCCGTAGAGCGCAAACACCAGAAACGTCATGGCCATGAAGATCAGCCCGAGATCGACCATGCGCCATGTCGGAGAGACCTCCTCCGGCGCGATGAATTGCGGCAGGAACGCGAAAAAGAAGATCGACAGTTTCGGGTTCAGGAGATTGATGAGGATCGCCTCGCCGATCACCCGCGTGGCCTTGCGGGGCGCCTGACCATCATCGATCTTCAGCGCGCCATCTTCCCGAAGCGTGTTCCATGCCATGTAGAGTAGGTAAGCAACGCCCAGATATTTGATCACGCCGAAAGCCAGCGCACTGGCGTGCAGGATAGCAGCAAGACCGGTGATGGCGGCCAGCAGATGCGGCACGATGCCAAGCGTACAGCCAAACGCCGCGATAACGCTCGCCCTCGCCCCTTGGGAAAGACCGGCGGCGAGCGTGTAAACCACACCGGTTCCGGGAGAGGCGACGACGACGAGGGATGTGACGAGAAATTCGAGGGTCATGGAAGCTGCAAGTCCTGTGGGATGGAGGCTTGAGCATGGCGGGAGATGGTGTGGGTGTCTTGGATGAAATTGCAATTCGATGACATGCGAGACGCACCCACCCCCCTCATTCCTGTGCTTGTCACAGGAATCCAGTCGACGCGCGTCTGCGCGGCGGGCAGGTGTCCTTTCAGCCCAAAGACTTGGGCTGGCTGGATTCCTGTGACAAGCACAGGAATGAGGGAGGATAGCTTTTACGAAACCGCCGCCCTATAGGCCGCCGGTGTCACCCCGAACTGCCGAACGAAAAGCCGGTTCAGGTGGCTCTGGTCGGAAAAACCGGCGGAAAAGGCCACATCGGCGGGTGGCGCACCTTTGCTCAGCGCACCCCGTGCCAGATGCAGGCGTCGCTGCAGAAGGTAGCTGTGCGGGGTCAGCCCCGTGGCCCTGGCGAAGGATCGCAGAAAGCGGAACTGGCTCATGCCAGCCTCCTGCGCCAGATCGGTTAGGCGGAACGGCCGGGCGGGATCGTCATCGATCCTGCTCTTCGCCCGCCTTATGCTGTCGGGTGCCACCGTTTCGCGCGGCGTTGATACCGTCTCCATCGCTCCCGCCAGCAGCATCAGCAGGGTCTCGTCGCAGTGCAGAGTATCGTCCGGGCGATCCGTTGCGGTCATGGCTGAGAAAAGCATCCGGAACCGGTCTGCCAGAGGCCTGATGTCGACAGGATAGGCGAATTCGAATGTGCCGTGATCCTTTTCGCTGATATCGGCAATGGCGTCCTGCACGATATCAATGTCGAGATAGAGCATGCGCCAGGCGCGACCACCCTGCCCCAGTGAAATGCCGTCATGTATCTCACCGGGATTGACGGTGATGACATGGCCGGCCTCTGCCTCCACCATGCCGCGCCCGCTCAGCGATTTTTGCGCGCCGCGCTCCACAAGGCCGATGCCGAACTGGTCGTGCATGTGGCGCGGGAAGGCGCGGTCGCTATCTGCCACCACGGCGGAGATACCGGGCATGACCGTTTTCGGCATCCGGAATTGACGACCGTTCATGAAAAGCCTGACGCTCCCTTGCAAGAGCGCCAGGCTATCACAGGCAATGTGCCCCGGACAGGGACGCTTACGGGTGCATGCCGTTGATCATCGAAAACACCTGATCGAAATTGCCGTTCTGGGCGGCAAAACGCAGTGGCTTGCAGCGCTCCACCACCACTTCCTTTTCATCCGGGCGGCGGTCAAGAATATCCATCACCTCGGAAATGAAGGCTTCGAGCGGCATGGCTCTTTCGTCATTTGCCTGACCTTCGCCCATCAGCGTCGTCTGCACATAGGGCGGCACGATTTCGATGACATCGACCGAGGTTTCTTTGAGCTGCTCGCGCAGTGCGACCGAATAGGCATGGATGGCCGATTTGGTGGCGCTGTAGGTGGGGGTCAGCACCATCGGCACGAAGGCGAGACCGGAGGACACCGTCAGCACCGTGGCATCGGGTTGTTTCAGGAAATGCGGCAGCAGCGCCGCCGTCAGCCGGATCGGTGCCAGCAGGTTGGTGGCGATGGTTTCTTCCGCCGTGTCCAGATAGTCCGGGGCCGAGGCGATATCCTCCGGCCGCATGATGCCGGCATTGTTGATGACGGCGTTGAGCGTCGGATGCGCCTTGACGAGACTATCAGCGAAAGTGCGGACGCCTTCGGCGTCGGTCGCATCCATCACCATCGAAGCCATGCCGGGGTTGGCGGCTGTGACCTCGTCGAGCACGGCCTGACGGCGGCCGGAAATGATGACCTTGTTGCCCAGACGGTGAAACGCTTCCGCCAGCGCCCGCCCGATGCCGGAGCCGCCGCCGGTGATGAGAATGGTGTTGCCTGTCGTTTTCATCGGAAAATCCTTTCCCTGTTGGATGAAAGGAAATTAGCGGCTATACTCTCCATTCGAAAGTAGGCACCCAAAAGATTTATACTTACCCAAAGGAGAGTGTAAGATGAAACGGCATGCCGCCGATCCCATGATCGAGAACAGGCGCAAGTCTCCGCCGCCCACCGAAGCCGATCCGGTCATCGAGGCGCTGGTTCAGGACATTATCGCGAAAGTCGCGGACAAATGGACGATGCTGATCCTTGAGGTGCTGGAAGAGCATGGCACGCTGCGTTTTACGCAGATCGGCAGGCTGGTCGGCACCATCAGCCAGAAGATGCTGACGAAAACACTGAGGCAGATGGAGAGCGACGGGCTGGTGCGCCGCACCGTGCATCCGGTCATTCCGCCGCATGTGGATTACAGCCTCACCACACTCGGCAAGACGCTCGGCAGCGCCTTTTGCGGCGTGTGGATCTGGGCGGAAACCCACCATGCGGAAATAGAAGAGGCGCGGCGACTGTTCAACGAACAACCGCCACGCCCCGCAATGGAATAAACTGCCGCTTAGAGCACGTCCGGCTGGAAATGCTTCAAACGAACTGGCTGAGGCCCGGAACCGAGGCGATCACCTTATCGACGGTTTCATCGCCCGCGTGCTGGCGGGCAACAGCGATGGTTTCCTTGGCGAGCGTGCCGATTTCGCTCATGCCGATGCCCTGGCTCATAAGCTGCTGGCCAAGACCCATGATGCCGCCGCCGCCGATCGCGCTCATCAGGCCGCCCAGCAGACCGCCGCCACCAGTGGCGCCCTCACCGTTATACTGCGCCACGAGATCGCTGGCGCCGGGGATGGATTCGATCATATGGGCAATCGGACCGTCTGCCGCCTCGCGCTGGAGAAACCCGAGAATCATGCCAACAGCCTTTTCGGCCAGTTCAGGGTCTATACCCGCCTTTGCGGCGATCTGGTCCACGACTTCGTTCATTCTTGCCTCCTGTTGAAAAACGACGTCAACACCGAATAACTGACGTTAACGTCAAGGTAAAACAATCTCATGCCGCATACAAGCGGCCGGCGCGGCAACTTTCAGGAAGCGGTTTTTCCTCATCGCCATCAAGCAGTTGTTGCGCCTTGAAACTGTCCTTATAAGATCATCACAACCATACTATGAAAAGGCCGCTTTGGCAGCAGCGGTCAGAGGATGCTGTAAAACATTCAATTCGGACATGACCTTCGTTAAATCGATCCCGATTTTAAGGGTCACGCATCAGTCGCAGGAGAAAATGGTCGATGTTGCAGGACGGACAGATCTATATCGGGACCAGCCGCAATCCGGACGACAGCCTGAACAAGGGTGAATATCTGGAGCTGAAATTCGGCAACCGCCACGGCCTGATCACCGGCGCAACGGGCACGGGCAAGACCGTGACCTTGCAGGTTCTCGCCGAAGGTTTTTCGCAGGCCGGCGTTCCCGTCTTCTGCGCCGATATCAAGGGTGACCTTTCCGGCATCGCCGCCCAAGGCGAAGCCAAGGATTGGGTGCAAAAACGCGCCGAACAGATCGGCTTCACGGATTTTTCCTATGGCAAGTCGCCGGTGATCTTCTGGGATCTCTACGGTGAAAAAGGCCATCGCGTGCGCGCCACCATCGCCGAAATGGGCCCGCTGCTGCTGGCCCGGCTGATGGACGCCTCCGAAGCGCAGGAAGGTGTGCTCAACATCGCCTTCAAGATCGCCGACCAGGGCGGGTTGCCGCTGCTTGATCTGAAAGACCTGCAATCGCTCTTGAACTACATGGGCGAGAACGCGAGCGCGCTGTCCAGCCAGTTCGGCCTGATTTCCAAGACCTCGGTCGGTTCGCTGCAACGCGGGCTGCTGGTTCTCGAACAGCAGGGTGCCGCAAACTTCTTCGGTGAGCCAGCGCTGAAGATCGCCGACATCATGCGCGTCGGCACGGACGGGCGTGGCACGGTTTCGGTTCTCGCCGCCGACAGGCTGATGATGAACCCACGCCTTTACGCCACCTTCCTGCTGTGGATGCTTTCGGAACTGTTCGAGGAACTGCCGGAAGTGGGCGACCCTGAAAAGCCGCGTCTGGTGTTCTTTTTCGACGAGGCGCATCTGCTGTTCAACGATGCACCGCGGGTGCTGGTCGAGCGTGTGGAGCAGGTGGTGCGGCTTATCCGTTCCAAGGGTGTGGGCGTCTATTTCGTGACGCAGAACCCGCTCGACGTGCCGGAAACCGTTCTCGCCCAGCTCGGCAACCGCGTACAGCACGCGCTTCGCGCCTATACGCCGCGTGAGCAGAAGGCCGTGCGCACCGCTGCCGACACCTTCCGCCAGAACCCGGCCTTCAATACGGCCGACATCATCACGACGCTCGGTACGGGTGAAGCGCTGATTTCCACCCTGCATGACAAGGGCGCGCCCTCCATCGTCGAGCGTACCCTCGTGCGGCCGCCATCGGGCCGCGTCGGGCCGCTCACCGATGCGGAGCGCAAAGCGCTAATCGATACCGGTCCGGTCGCTGGACAATACGATCAGGATATCGACCGGGAATCGGCTTTCGAAATCCTTGCCGGACGCGCCCAGAAGGCGGCCGAGGCTGAAGCCGCCAAACGTGCGGAAGAGGAAAACGCCTCCAGCCAGTCCGACAACGCCTCTGGACGCTGGCGCCTGCCCGGCTTCGGCGACGAGGAACCCACAAAAGCCTCCACCACTGGTGCCCGCAAGACGAGCGGTTATCAGCGCGAAACGGTGATCGAGGCGGCAATGAAAAGCGCTGCCCGCTCTGTTGCCACCTCCGTGGGCCGCGCCATCGTGCGCGGCATATTGGGAAGCCTGAAGCGATAGAACATATACGCCGCCCGCCCTCGATGGGGCGAGCGGCGCCTTGTTGGCGTGGCGGCCTATTTCTGGCGATAGAAGATCATGCCGCCGTGATAGAGCACATCATCAACGAATTCGCCGTCGGCGGTAAAACCGGTATCGTCCCAATAGTCGATACGGTTGCCTTTTACCTCATACCGCCCCTGATAGGCGCTTTTGCGCTGGCCGCGGGCCTCATCGTAACGACCATCAGGCAAAAGCTCCTGACGGACATGGCCATCGCCGGTGACCCACATGCCGATATAGGGGTGGCTTTCGGTCTGGACCATCCTGTCCGTATTCCCTTTCACGGCACGACCGTCCTGGTGGTGGCCGGCATCGGCGGCGGCCGCTGCGAGCACAAGGGCAACCGATGTCGAAACAATATTCATTCGCCCGATCCTCCTATGCGGCCACCGGGCGGACGACGATTTCATTGACGTCCACGTCGTCGGGTTGTTCGATGGCGTAGCGGACTGCGCGGCCGATGGCGTCCGGCTTCAGGGCGACGGCCCGGTAGCTTTGCATCAACTCCGCAGCAGCCGGATCGGTGATGGTACCGGCGAGTTCGCTTTCCACCACGCCGGGATGAATGCAGGTGACGCGCAAATTGCGGTTTTCCTGCCGCAGCCCATCCGAAATGGCGCGTACCGCAAATTTCGTCGCGCAATAGACGGCAGCGGTGGGTGAAACGGCCAGTGCGCCGATGGAGGCGATGTTGACGATGTGGCCGGAAGCACGCGCGGTCATATCAGGCAGAACGGCGGCAACCCCGTAAAGCACGCCTTTGATGTTGACGTCGATCATTCGGTCCCATTCATCGACCTTGAGCGATGACATCAGCGAAAGTGGCATGATACCGGCATTGTTGACGATGGCGTCGATCTGGCCGAAAGCCTTGCGCCCGGCCTCCGCAAAGGCTTCGACACTCTGCCTTTCCGTTACATCAAGCGGATGGACGACAACTTCGGCGCCCGTCTGGCGCAGTTCTTCGGCCAAAGCCTGCAAACGATCCATTCGACGCGCACCCAGAACCAGTTTCGCACCCGCGGCGGCAAGTTCCCTTGCAATACCCTCACCTATCCCGCTCGATGCACCTGTGATGAGAACAACTTTGTTCAATGTCATGGCTTTCTCCTTGCCGTTACGGCCCGCTTTTTTTTGAAGCGGCCGTTGCAGGAAAGATAAAGCTTTGCCATTGTCGTGATAATCGCCTCAATCATTACCTCTATGGATAGATTTTCTAATCAATGAATGTCGATCTCAACGCGCTTTCCACCTTCTGCATGGTTGCCGAGGAACGCAGTTTCCGGGCCGCGGCGGACAGGCTCGGCGTAACGCGATCCGCCGTCAGCCAGACCATCCGCAAACTTGAGGAAACGATGGGAATAGCGCTGGTGCAGCGCACGACACGCAGCGTCAGCCTGACGGAAGCGGGACAGCAGCTTTACGCCGATGTGTCGCCATCCATCGGCAACCTCGTGCAAGCAACACAGGCCGCCTCTTCCCTCAGCGGAACTCCGCGGGGGCAATTGCGGCTTGCCGTCTCCTCGATAGCGGAGCGCTTCTTGTCCGGGCCATTGCTTGCGAGCTTTGCCGAAGCGCATCCGGAAGTGCAGCTCGATATCGTCGTGACGGACGAGGAATTCGACATTGTTGCCGAACATTACGATGCCGGCGTGCGTCTGGGGGAGCTGATCGCGCAGGATATGATTGCAGTTCCGGTTTCCGCACCACAGCGGCAGCTCGCCGTCTGTTCTCCGCAATACCGGGACCGTTTCGCCTTACCGACGCAGCCCCGCGACTTGATGCATCACAGATGTATCGGCTGGCGGCCTCGTCCCGGTGTTGCGCCGTATCGGTGGGAATTTGCTGAAAATGGCCGTGAGTTCGCGGTGGCGGTGCAGCCGGACTTCACCACCAATGACATGCAGCTGATGATAAAGCTGGCCTGCGCCGGCGCCGGCATCACATTCGGCATGGAAGAGACGTTCCGTCCCTATCTGGAGAGCGGCCAGCTCGTTTCCATGCTGGAAGACCATTCGCCGACCTTTGCGGGATTTTATCTCTATTATCCCAATCGCCGTAATCTCGCGCCGAAGCTGCGCGCTTTTATCGATCACGTTCGCCTGCCGAGAAACAGATAATCTGCCGGAGCGGCCTCCGGCAGATCGGTATGTCAGGCGAAAGGGTTATTTCTTCTGCGACAGCAGCGAGAAGAACGCGCCCTGCGGGTCCTGGCAATTGACGATCCAGCTGTCGCCGGGAACCTCCATCGGGCCGTTGACGACCTTGCCGCCGCCGGTGCTGACGCGGGTGATGGCTTCCTCGATGCCGTCGACATTGAAGTAATAACTCCAATGGCAGACGGGCATCTGCGGCATGCGTTTCATCATGCCGCCGATTCCCTTGCCCTTGTGGGCGAAGATGCGATACGGGCCCATTTCACCGCCCATGTCGAAATCATGGTCCTTGGTCCAGCCGAAGACCTCGCCGTAAAAGGCGATGGCTTCATCGACATTGTCGGTGAAGAGTTCATGCCAGCCGACATGGCCCTGCTTGCTCTGGGTATCCTCGGGGAAGCCGCCGGTTTCCATCGGCAGTGTCGTCATGATGCAGATAACCGCACCGAAAGGATCCGCCACCACGGCGAAACGGCCGATCTCGGGAATGTCCTGCGGCGGACGTCTGACCGAGCCGCCCTTTTCCGCGAAAAGTTTTGCCGTGGCGTCGACATCGTCAACATCGACATAGCCGGTCCAGTTCGGCGGAATGCCCTGACCCTTGTGCTCCTCGGTCAGTTCCATGACGCCGCCCATGCCTTTGCCATCGGCCTCCAGCACCAGATAGGGCATTTCCGGCGAACCGAAATCCTTGGTCTGCCAGCCGACGACGTGGCCATAAAAGCGGGCGCCCGCCTCCATGTCAGGCGTCATCAGTTCGACCCATATGAAGTTTCCGTGTGTATCGGACATTTTGTCTCTCCGGGGTTATGACGTGAGTGTTTTGGCAATCGGCCGCCGCAGGGGGGCGGCGGCGCGTCATTCGGCGTGGTCGGGCAGTTACGGCGTGGCATCACGCCTTGCGCCGGAATTCCGATGTCATGAAGGTCTTGAAGCTGCCGTCCGGTTGGCGGACGCTGCCGGAAAAGCCGCGGTGGTTGTCGTCATGCAGCACCAGCACATCGTGGTAGGTATCGACGCGGCCGGAACCGTCGAAGGATGGCCCTTCCGCTTCCAGTGTCAGCGTCTTGCCGTCGTCTTCCAGCCAGCCCTTGTAGATCCAGAGATAGGTCATCATCGATCCGACCCAGGTGCCGACGAAATGGCCCTTGGCCGGGTCGAAACCCACCGTGATGACGGCCGTCATTATCGAGCCATCAGGCATCTTGCCGGAGCCGTTCCCGATGATCCACAGCCCACCGACGGAGCTGACGGTTTCGGTGAACCGCTGGGCGGGGTCAGTGGGATCGTATCCCTCGTAGCCTGAACTGGCGGTCATGACCCAATCGCCGACGATCCTGCTCAGGAACTCGTGTTCCTTCTGCGGCTTGGCACTTTCCATTTTCGTCTCCTCCTCCTCGTCTGTGGTTCAGTGGCAGCAAGACGCGGCCTTCGGCTCGTCCTCATACTGGTCGTGCCGGCGCACCCAATCCATTACACCCTCTTCATTACGGCCTTTTGGCACCAGATCGAGCAGCATCAATGTGCCGACCGTCTGCTCCATGCCGCGGGCATAGGCGGAATAGCTGTGGTAAATTTTGCCGTCCTCGCCTTTGGCAAAAACGCTGACGCCGTGCAGGTCCTTCAGGTCGCCCATCGGCTCGATCTCACGATAATTATAGGTGATCGCCCCGCTCTCGATATCCTCGTCGCGGAAGGAGGCCTGATAATCATAGTTGAAGTCGCTGCGTTCAGCCGAAACCCACGGGAACTGCCAGCCCATGCGGCTTCTATAGGCCTCGATCTTTTCGAGTGGCGCGCGCGAAACCGCGACGAAACCGGCATCGCCATGTTTCAGATGGATCAGAGCGCCATCAACATGGTCGGCGAAAAAGGAGCAACCGGTGCAGCCCTCCTCCCAGTCGGGTGCCAGCATGAAATGGTAGACGATGAGCTGGCTGCAATCGCCGAACAGCTCCTTCAGCGATTTCGGGCAGGAAGGTGCGTCGAAAATATAATCCTTCGTCACCTCTTCCCAGGGCAATGCGCGCCGCGCGTCGTTCAGCCTGTCACGGGCGCGGGTCAGTTCCTTTTCCTTCACCAGCAGATCGCGGCGGGCCGCAAGCCACTCCTCCTTCGAAACGACGGGATGAGACATGATCTTTCCTCCTTGGATCCGTCTTTCACCACGGCACAGCTCCACTTCCGTGGAGGACGCCGCTTATTTCTGCATTGAAAGCCAAGAAAACCGCCAGCAGGCCAACAAGTTCCGCTTGACTAATTAGGTTGATATCAACATATTAATCCCATGTCAAACGCCAGTGTGATTCCTTTTTCAGCAACTCTTTCCGTGCGGGACTCCTGCCTTTGCCTGCATGCGCAACGTGCGGCGCGGGCGCTGGCACGGCTGTTCGACAATGCGCTGAAACCCGTTGGCATCAACAATGGCCAGTTCTCCCTGCTGATGTCGCTCAACCGGCCGGAGCCGCCGCCGATGGGACCGGTCGCCAATCTTCTGGCCATGGACCGCACGACGCTGACGGCGGCACTGAAACCGCTGGAGCGGCGCGGGCTGATCAGCATCGAACAGGACCCGAAGGACAAGCGTGGCAAGCGTCTGCGGCTGACGGCCGAGGGCATGGCTGTGCTCGTCGCCGCATTTCCGATCTGGGAACAGACCCATGCCGAAATCGAGGCCCGCATCGGCAGCGGCGACCCAAACCGGCTGCGCCGCGATCTTATCGATCTCGGCTGACAGGATGACGGCATAGCGTCACTTTTGTGCGCCAGAATGTCATCTGGCCGTCGTGCCGGGGAGCGAAACTACACGGAAAACGCGATCAAGGAGGAAAGATCATGCGTGCAATCGTTTTTGTAAAAGCCACCAAGAGCAGCGAAGATGGCGTCATGCCCACGACCGAACTCATGGAGGCAATGGGAAAATTCAACGAGGAACTGGTCAATGCCGGCATCATGCAATCCGGCGACGGCCTGCACCCCTCCTCCAAGGGCAAGAGGGTCATTTTCGACGGCGATAGCCGCACTGTCGTCGACGGCCCCTTCCCGCACACCAACGAGCTGGTCGCCGGTTTCTGGATCTGGACGGTGAAGGACATGGACGAGGCCGTGGAATGGGTGAAACGTTGCCCGAACCCGATGCTGGAGCGCAGCGAGATCGAAATCCGCCCGATGTTCGAAATGGAGGATTTCGGCGATGTGGTGACGCCTGAAATTGCCGCCCATGTCGAAGAGCTGCGGGCGCGTGTCGCGAAGCAGTAAAAGCCGCTCAAGATCGAGAGTTGATTGAAACAGGAGCGTGCGGGCCTGCCGCATTCTCCCGCACGGCGTCCCCTTCCAAAAACCATTGCCTTGAACAGCCGCCGCTGCTAATTGTTGAACCGGTTCAACACGTATCAAGAAAGGAGGCTTCGCATGGATATTTCCTGCTTCTGGCGCAATCGTCAGCTCTGCCACCTTTTTGCCCTGCAGACGCGTTTGCAGGGCTGACCGGAACACCAAAACTCTGGTTTGCCCAAAAGGCCGCGCAGAATGCAGCTTGTCTGCCGTTGCGCATGTTTTCACGACGGATCATCCCGAACCGAAAACCCGTACTGCATTGTCGCAGACCACGGTTCGTCGCGGGTCCGTTTTGCCAGAGACGACTTCATGACCATTATCACGCTTCGAAACCTCGGAATCATTCTGGGCAAGCCGCTTTTTTCCAATCTCAGCCTCACCGTGAATGCGGGAGACCGCATCGGTATCGTCGCCGCCAATGGCTGCGGCAAATCCACCCTGCTCAATTGCCTTGCCGGTGAGCTGGACGCCACCAGTGGCGATATCACCCGGCTGCGCGGGCTGACGCAGTCCATCGTCCACCAGCATCTCCCCTCCGCCCTTATGGAACAGACGATGCGGGACGCCGTGCTTTCCGCCCTTCCGGCGGACACGATCGACAGTGAAAGCTGGCGCGCCGACATTATTTTCGACGCGATGCTGGTGCCGGAGCCGTTCCGCGAGCGCCGCCTGAAAGAGCTGAGCGGTGGCTGGCAGAGGCTCGCCATGCTGGCGCGGGCATGGATCACCGAGCCTGACGTCCTGCTGCTCGATGAGCCGACCAACCATCTCGACCTTGAAAAAATCAATGTGCTGGAGAACTGGCTCGGTGAGTTGCCGCGCGATACCGCAGTTATCATCGTCAGCCATGACCGTGCCTTTCTCGACAATGTCACGAAGACCACGCTGTTCCTGCGGCCGGAAAATTCGGCACTGTTCCGGTTGCCCTACGGCCATGCGCGGCTAGCACTGGAAGAGGAGGATGCCGCCGATGAGCGGCGTTTCCAGCGCGACATGAAAACCGCGCAGCAATTGCGCCGGCAGGCCGCCAAACTCAACAATATCGGCATCAATTCCGGCAGCGATCTTCTGACCGTCAAGACCAAGCAATTGCGCCAGCCGCCGAAAAGCTGGAGGAGAAGGCGCGGCCCGCCCATGCCGAGCGTTCCGCCGGCAAGATCCAGCTCGCCAATCGCGGCACCCATGCCAAGGTTCTGGTGACGCTGGAAGATGTCCCCGTTTCGACGCCGGACGGAACAGTGCTGTTCCGCACCGGCCGGCAATTCATCCGCCAGGGCGACCGCATTGTCATTCTCGGCCGCAACGGCGTCGGCAAGACGCGGCTGATGTCGCTTCTGCAGGCGGCGGTATCGGGCGCGGGCCAGATACAGGAGGGCGTCAAGGCCACGCCCTCTCTCGTGGCCGGATATGTCGATCAGTCGCTTGCCGAAATCGACGACGACAGCACGCCGGCCGCGTTCATGACCCGTCGCTTCGATATTGGCGATCAGCGCATCCATGGCCTGCTCGCGGGTGCCGGGATCGACATGGAAATGCAGAAACGCCGCATCGCAACGCTTTCCGGCGGGCAGAAGGCGCGGCTTGCCATGCTGGCGCTGCGGCTGGCGGAGCCGAATTTCTACCTGCTGGACGAACCCACCAACCATCTTGATATAGACGGGCAGGAAGCGCTGGAGGCGGAAATCATCAACCGTGAGGCCAGCTGCGTGTTCGTCTCGCACGACAGAAGTTTCGTGCGGACGGTCGGAACCCGCTTCTGGCTGATCGACAAGCGCAGGCTGGTGGAAGTCGACGATCCCGAAGCGTTTTTCGCTTCGGCGTGACAACTCTCAAATAGACCGAGGGTAAAATAAGCAAACGCTCGTCAGCCCAAAAGGCTGGCGAGGCGTGGATCGCCGGCGAAATCCGAGACCGCAAACCCCGTTCTGCGCATCGGGAATTCACACAGTGCCTGCACCCCGGTTTTCGACAGACGAATGCGCCAGCTCATCCGTTCCACCGGCGCTTTTTCGGCAAAGGCCTTTGGCGACAGGATCGCGATATTGAGGCCGCCAGCGGGATCGCGCACCGAGCGGTAAAGGATCGCCTCGATCTTGGCCACACGTGCCTGCTCGGCCAGCGCCTGGCATGGCTCGTAATTTTGCAGATCGGTCCACAGCGCCTCGTCGCGGTTCAGTTCCGGTTTCGTCAAATCCAGCGCCGCATCGGTGGCGATACGGGCGGCGAAGGCGGAATAATCGGCGGGGTTGGCGGGCAGCGGCGTGCCAGGGGATTCCGCATAAAACAGCAGCCGGTAGAAGGCCATTTCGGCAAGCGCGGTTTCCACCTTCGCGGCGGCGTAATAAACGCCTTCGGTAAAGCCCGCCCGGCGGAACCGCGAGCCGTGCGGATAGGCGGCGCCATAACGGAAGGGCGTCGCAAGAAGATAATCGAAACCGGCGCATTCCGGCGGAAACGGCCGTTTGCTCGCCTCCAGAATATCTTCCAGCAGCGATTGCTCCTCGACCGTATCCACCAGTTTCATGGTGGACACCTGATGCTGCGCTTCCACCAGCCGCCAGTATTTTCCCGATGCGGTGCGTTTTTCAGACAGGAGCGCGTCGGGCGTCCAGATAGGAGAGGACATCGATCAATCCGGTAATGGTGGTGAGCCTCTCGGCAGGCACGGCATCAAGCGCCGTATTGTGATTGCGCAGCCAGTTTTTGGCCACCGCCTCATCGCCGCCGGTAATCGCATCCAGCGAGCGAAAGACCCGGATCAGCAGTACTGCAAGCTCGAAGGACTTGGCCCCCGGCTCCAGCAGGAAATCGAGCCGTTTCATGCGCGACACCGTCGGCGCGGAAACACCGAGAATATCCGCCGTGCGGGCAGCATTCAGGCCCAGCCGCTCGGCAGCGGTCATAACGGCCTTGGTGACGACCCTGCTCTGCGAAGCAGGATCCATGGCGGTCTTGGCGTGAATATTCATGGCGCACATCCTTTCCTTGGAAAGAATATATCATATTTCTTTCCACAAACAAGAAGGCCGGGATGAACCCGGCCTTATTGCTCACATGGAATTGCTCACGCGGATTGGATCAGGCCACCGAGACCGGCACTTCCGTGGAGGTGCGCATGGCGTGGCTGTAAGGGCAGACGATGTGAGCGGCAGCAACCAGCTTTTCAGCGACTTCGCGCTCGACGCCCGGAATATTTGCCTTCAGCGACACTTCGATGCCGAAACCGCCGCCATCTTCGCGCGGGCCGATACCGACGGTTGCCGTCACAGTGGTGTCTTCAGGAATCTTTACCTTTTCCTTGCCGGCGACAAATTTCAGCGCGCCCAGGAAGCAGGCGGAATAACCGGCTGCGAAAAGCTGTTCCGGATTGGTGCCAACGGCGCCATCGCCGCCCAGTTCCTTCGGAACGGTGAGCGTAACGTCGAGAACGCCGTCCTCGGACTTGGCGTTGCCGGCGCGGCCACCGGTGGCGGATGCTTTGGTCGTGTAGAGAATAGGCATGGCATTTACTCCCTTTGGGTTGGTGTTGAGCTTCTTATAACGCGCAATTCAATTGTGCGCAATATAATTTTGCGCATTGAATAAAAAATCGTTTTTTGCGATAATTTCACGAAATTTCGCCGCGCATCCATGTGGCAGGAACCGAAAGGCAGGGCTGATTGTTCCCTTCCCGGTTGATTTTTGGAGCAGAACAATGGGCGCAGAGGGCAACGACATGAATATGGAAAGCCTGCTGAGGCTGGACCAGCAGATATGCTTTGCCCTTTACGGCGCGGCGCACGCCTTCACGCGCGCCTACAAGCCGCTGCTGGACCCGATCGGCCTGACCTATCCGCAATATCTGGTCATGATGGCGTTATGGGAAAAGGAAACCGCCACCGTCAAGGCGCTCGGCGAAATGCTGGGCCTCGATTCAGGCACGCTCTCCCCGTTGCTGAAGCGGCTGGAACATGCGGGATTGATTACCCGCAAACGCGGCACGGTAGACGAGCGGCAGGTGCTGGTGGCCGTGACGCCGAAGGGCGCCGACCTCAAGAAAGAGGGCGTCAAGATCATGGCCGCAATCGGCGGCGCCACCGGCTGCGGGCTGGAGGAATTGGCGCAACTGCGCGACCAGGTGAACGCGTTGAAGGATGGCCTCACCCGGCCGTGATCCCGAAAAAAAGGCGGCACAAGGCCGCCTTTTCATACAAATGGGCTTTGGCTTACTGCCACACCACCACACGCGCCTTCTGCGGCACGCGGTCGTAGAGGTCGATGACGTCCTGGTTCATCAGGCGTACGCAGCCGGAAGAGACGGCCTTGCCGATGGAGTTCCATTCCGGCGAGCCGTGCAGGCGGTAAAGCGTGTCCTTGCCGTTCTGGAAGATGTAGAGCGCGCGGGCGCCGAGCGGGTTCTTCAGCCCCGGCGGCATGCCGCCGTTCTTGGAGGAATATTTGACCAGTTCCGGCTGGCGGGCGACCATTTCGTCCGGCGGGGTCCATTTCGGCCACTTCTGGCGCCACTGGATGACGCCTTCACCCGACCAGGCGAAACCATCGCGGCCGATGCCGACGCCGTAACGCATGGCGCTGCCGCCCTGCTCCACGACATAGAGGAAGCGCGAGCGCGTATCCACGACGACAGTGCCGGGGCGCTCGCCGGTCGGATCGACGACGCGCTGGCGATAAAAGCGCCGGTCGATTTTCTGATAAGGGATTGCCGGAATGACGTAACCGCCATCCTCGACGGAGCCGTACATGACGGCCAGTTCCGCATCGCTGACACCAGACGAGAACATCTGGCGGAAATCGCTGCCGATGCTGCTCGCCTGCTGGCGAATGGCTTCACCCGTGCCGGAGGAAGCGCAACCTGCCAGCAACGAAGCGGAGGAAATACCCAGAAGGGAAAGGAAAGTGCGTCTGGAAAGATCTGTGTCGGTGCTTGTCATAAGGCCGGATTGTCCCACATTTCGAACGGCTAAATCGCCGTTGTACATCGTTTGTTCCACGTACACAGGCGTATTGCGAAAATAGTTAACCGACCGCTAAAAGCCAGTCACAAGGCGCTGGAGGAACCCCACGATGCAGCGCTTTCTTTTAGAAAGTGGTCAGATAACCACAATCTGTGCGCCCTGCGGCACGCGCTCGTAGAGGTCGATCACATCCTGATTGAGCATGCGCACGCAGCCGGACGAGGTCGCCTTTCCGACGGACTGCCAGTCGGGCGTGCCGTGTACGCGGTAAAGCGTGTCCTTGCCGTCCTTGAAAATATAGAGCGCGCGGGCACCGAGCGGATTGTTGAGACCCGGTGTCATGCCGCCATTTTTGGCGGAGATTGAGGTGAGTTCCGGCTGGCGCTTGACCATTTCGTCCGGCGGCGTCCAGCGCGGCCATTTCGCCTTCCACTGGATCTTGCCGCGACCCGACCAGGCATAACCGTCACGCCCGAGGCCGACGCCATAACGGATCGCCTTGCCACCCGACTGCACGAGATAAAGGAAATGCTGTTTCGTATCCACGATGATGGTGCCCGGCGCTTCCGCCGTCTGGTAGCTCACCTCTTGCCTCAGGTAACGCGAATCGATGCGACCATAGGGAATAGCCGGCAGGGAGCGGTCCTCGTCGCGGATCGGACCATACATGACCCGATGCAGCGGATTGGAGACCGGCAGGCCATAGGCCATCGTCTGTCCCTGCGCCTGCGGCACATTCAGGCCCTGCACCTGCGGCGCGCTGAGGCCCTGCCCGCGCACCGGCGGGCCGTATTCCTGATGGAAGCGGGTTCTGAACAGATCCGGCGGACGCGTGGAAAGCTGGCCCGGCTGCGGCGGCAGTTCTGGCTGGCGATTGGAGCTGACGGAATTGAAATTGAAGACCGGCGCCGTTTCCTGCACGAAGACATCCGGGTTCATCCGGCTCGTATCCGTCACGAAAAGGCAGCCGCTCAGGAGAGGCAGCAGCGCGAGACCCGCCAGGGAGGCCGCCCGGCGGCAAGTTTTCAATAGGAGTGCTGTCATCTGAACCGCTTCATGAAACCAAGTTTGACCGCATGATGCATGGCGCGGCTGGCGCGAGGCTGGTGTGCGCTTTTCAAAAAAAATCGGAAAAGCGCATTTTTGCCCTTGAACCTCTAGTTGCTAGAGGTGCCAGATTGGCTGTCGAGTGGAATTCAGGAGCGGAAATCATGAATATTTCGACAGGCATGAACATCAAGCCAGACGACAGCGAGCAACTGACCTTCTCCGTCGGCGGCATGGATTGCGGCAGCTGCGCGGCGAAGATCGAGACCGCACTCTCCCGCCTGCCCGGTGTTGCCGACGTAAAGGTGTCCGTTGCACGGGAAAGACTGAACCTGTCGCTGGCCGAGAACAAAACGCCGGTCGAAAAAATCGAGGATACGCTGCGCAAGCTCGGATTCAAACCGGCTTTGCTGCCGCAGGAGAAGGCTCCCCGGGCAAAAGTCGAAGCAGATCATGACCATCACGACCATTCGACGTGCGGAGGTCATCATGCCGAGATCGACACTCCAGCAAGCACGAACACCAGCAACAGCAGCGATAGCAATGCGTTGATCTTTTCGGTCGGCGGCATGGATTGCGGCAGCTGCGCGGCGAAGATCGAGACCGCGCTGTCCCGCCTGCCCGGCGTTGCCGACGTCAAGGTCTCGGTTGCACGCGAAAGACTGAACCTGTCGCTCACCGAAAGCAAAACCCCGGTCGAAAAAATCGAGGACACGCTGCGCAAGCTCGGGTTCAAGCCCGCCTTGCTGCCGCAGGAAAAGGCTGCGCGCGGAAAGGTGGAAGATCACGAGCATGATCATGGATCGTGCAGCGGCGACCATCATGACCACGATCATTCGGGGCATGATCACTCAAGTCACGATCATTCGGGCCACGATCACGCCGGACATGATCATTCGGATCACGACCACGCCAATTGCGGCGGCCACGACCATGATCACGCCAAGCATTCGCATGATCACGCGCAGACGGAGCAGGCAGCCCAAAGCACTGAGGTCGGACATGCGCATGGCGCGGATGAAAAAGGTGCATGGTGGCGCACCGCCAAGGCCCGTAACACCTTCACCGGCACCATTCTGGTCGCGGCCGCCTATGCGGCGGAACTGACCTTTCCGGCATGGGGCGGTTACGCCTTCATCGTCGCAACGCTGGTCACGCTGTTTCCCATTGCGCGCAACGCCTTCAACGCCGCACGTTTCGGCGCGATCTTCACCATCGAGATGTTGATGACGATTGCCGCCATCGGCGCCATCATCATCGGCGAGGCGGAAGAAGCGGCCATCGTCGTGCTGCTCTTCTCCGTCGGCGAGTTGTTGGAGGGCTTTGCGGCCGCTCGTGCGCGTTCGGGCATCAAGGCTCTCGGCTCACTTTTGCCGAAGACCGCGCTGGTGGAAGAAAACGGCTCCCTTCGGCAGGTGGCTGCCGATCAGGTCCGCATCGGCCAGGTAGTCGTGGCGCGGCCGGGTGACCGCATCGCCGCCGATGGCGTGGTGATGGACGGAGAATCCAGCGTCGACGAATCGCCGATGACCGGCGAAAGCATTCCGGTCGCCAAGGAAAAGGGCGCGCGCGTCTTTGCGGGTTCGATCAACCATGACGGTTCGCTGCGCATCCGGGTCGACCGGGCGCCGGAAGACAACACCATTGCCCGCATCATCACGCTTGTCGAAGAAGCGCAGGATGCCCGCGCCCCGACCGAGCGCTTCATCCAGAACTTCTCGCGTTATTACATGCCGCTGATCGTAGCGATTTCGGCGCTCACCATCGTCGTGCCGCCGCTTGTCGGCCTTGGCGACTGGGACACCTGGATTTATCGCGGTCTCGCATTGCTGCTGATCGGTTGCCCCTGCGCGCTCGTCATTTCCGTTCCCGCGGCCATCGCCTCCAGTCTTTCGGCTGCGGCACGGCACGGCATGCTGGTCAAAGGCGGCGCGGTTATCGAAATGCTGGCACGCACCGAAACCGTCGCCTTCGACAAGACCGGCACGCTGACGCTCGGCGAACCCGTGGTAACTGACGTGGTGGCGCTTGACGGCAACGAGGCCGGGCTGATCGCTGAAGCCGCGACCATCGAGCACGAATCGAGCCATCCGCTGGCACGAGCCATCGTCAACCATGCCAACAAGGCCGGCGTGAAGCCCCTGCCCGGTTCGGACATCAAGGCGATTTCCGGTCGCGGCATGCAGGGTACCGTCGGCGGTAAGCGCCTGTTCATCGGTGCACCGCGTTTTGCAACCGAAGTCGGCACACTCTCGAAGGACCTCGCCGATCGCATTTCCGCACTGGAAAGCGAAGGCAAGACGGTGGCCGTCGTCATGGCCGGCGGTGGGGCAAGCGGTCTCTTCGCCATGCGCGACGAGCCACGCAAGGATGCGGCTGATGGCATCAAGGCGCTGAAGGAGATGGGTATCTCCTCGCTGATGCTGTCGGGCGACAATGCCCGCACGGCAAAGGCCATTGGCAACAAGCTTGGGCTTGAAGCGCGTGGCGAATTGCTGCCGCAGAACAAGGTCGAGGAAATCCGCAAGCTTGCCCAGAAGAAAACCGTAGTGATGGTCGGCGACGGCATCAATGATGCGCCTGCCCTTGCGGCGGCCAGCGTCGGTGTCGCCATCGGCTCGGGTACTGACGTGGCGATGGAAGCGGCGGATGCGGCGCTGATGCGCAACAATGTCGGTGATGCCGCCCGCCTCATCGGCCTTTCGCGCGCCACGATGGCGAATATCCGCCAGAACGTGACCATCGCACTCGGTCTGAAGGCAGTGTTTCTGGTGACAACCGTCACCGGTCTTTCCGGCCTGTGGCTTGCCGTCTTTGCCGATACCGGTGCCACGGTTCTCGTCACTGCCAATGCCATGCGGCTGCTCGGTTATTTCAACCGCAACAAAGCCTGATCACAAGCCCTCCCAAACCGGCCGAGCCCCGTTAATCCGGGCTCGGCCGATCTCATTTTCAGCGTATTGACAAACTAATTGCGTCCAATAAATACCGCGTACCGCCGTTTTCTACGCGCGTGAAAACGAATCCACGCGAGGGAGCGCTGAACTTGGCAAAGCATGGCTATAACCGCATTGCGTACCGCGCGATCAAGATTGGCGGCAATATCGTCAAGGTCATCTTCTCGATCGATCTGTTTATAAGGCCCGGCAGAAGAAAAACGCTTCCCGAGTTCTTGCCGGCCAAACGCAGCGCAAAAGCGGAAAAAGCCATTCCCCGCATCATCTGGCAGACGAATTATTCCAACAGGGTGACGACGCCGATCTATGCGAATTTCCTGTTCAACCGTTGGCTGACCCCGGAATTCGAATATCGCTACCATGATGACGAGGCGTGCCAGACCTATATCGACCGACATTTTCCTGGACGTTATGCCGATGCCTTCCGCCGATTGCAGGTCGGTGCCGCCAAGGCGGATTTCTGGCGTATTCTCGTTCTTCTGCAGGAAGGCGGTATCTATCTGGATATCGATTCCAATTTTGCGGCCCGCCCGGAAGATGTGATTGGCACGGATGAAGAAGCCGTTTTCATTGCCATGAAAGATGGCGAAATCACAAATTACTTCATGGCTTCCAAACCCGGCCACCCGGCGCTGCGGCTGATAGCCGATCGTATTGCCCAGAATATCGAAGAGGGAACGCTCGTCAGCGTCTATGACATGACCGGCCCGACGGTGGTGCATGCCGTTGTCAAGGAACTCGGGCTGCCGGTTCGCAATTACCGCGAGATGTGCACCCAGGGGCAATTCACCAACAAGCGCGCGCAATATGCCGACAAAAAAGACGGCGCATGGTGGGCGGAGCAGGCCAAGACGTCCATCGTCAAGAACTGAGAGCTACGCCCTGCTTCACGGCGCCTTTCAACCAAATTCATTGAAGAAGCGAATGCTTTCCGCCACCGCGCCCGGGACAACGCCATTATGCGTGCCGGGCAGCAATTGCTTGTCCACCTTGAACCCGGACGTCAAAGCGCGATCCACGAAAAGCTGGTGATCGGCATCGAACGGTCGCTCCTCCGTGCCGCGCAGCAACAGCGTTGGACATTTGAGGCTAGGGCCGAAACAGACCGACGAGCGCATGATGAATTCCCGCTCATCGGTGTCGTCGAAACAAAGTTCTTCCGAATAGCGGTTAAAATAACGCCATGAATTGACGCCCGCAGAGATCGGCGCGGCAGCCCGGAACTTGCGGCTCATGGCCGCCAAAATCGTCAGCGTGCCGCCATTGGAATGGCCGGCGATGAAGAACCGCTTTTTATCGATGCCGGGCAGGCTTTCCAGATAGGCGGCCGCCGCCAGCGCATCCGCCGTTTCATCGTAGAAACCGGAATAATTGCCGCTCTGGCCGTTCTCCCCCCGGAAGGACGGCAGAAGCACGACATAACCCGCCTCCCAATAGGGTCTCATCATCGCCCAATGGCCATCACCGGTGGCATTGCCACCATGCAGGAACAGCACTGCGGGTTTCAGCACCGTCGAGGGCTGATAATGGGAAAGCCAGGCCACAAGCTCGATCGAACCATCCGGCCCGCCGCGATAGGTCACCCGTTCGGCGCCCGGCGGCGTGCCGAGCGGCGATGATTTTTCCGGCGCGGCCATTTTGTGCAGCAGATGGGTGTGGAAACGTTTGCGCGCCTCACCATAATCCTGCTTTTCCAGCGGCAGAATCACAGGCGCAGGAATGCCCGCTTTCGCGCCCCGCGGCAAAAGTGCGGCCGCTGACAGGCCCACGGCACCGGCCAGAAGGCTGCGCCGCGTCAGGCTCCCTGAAATCACGCCGCTCTCTTCCTGTCCGAAGGCTGGGGAAAGAAAGCGTTTGTCTGGCATATGCGCACCTGAGCGATCAAAACATTAGAAGCAGTTCATCACTGCGGCGGGATACTGTCCAATCACGGATTCGCGAATGACAACAATGTATTCGCAGCCATCGTGGCAATTTCTGGACAAACATTTCCTCATTCCTGCAACACGCACAGGAATGAGCGAAATTGATGCCTCGTCCAGCGGCAAGCGCCCTAACCTTCCCCACCATCGATCATCGCGATCAGCGTCGAAAGACGGTCAGCCTCCGCCGGCAATTTATCGGCGCGCAACCTCGCGATGCGCGGAAACCGCATGGCGACGCCGGATTTGTGGCGGGTGGAACGATTGATGCCCTCAAAGGCCACCTCCAACACGAAACCGAAATCGGGCGTGGCGCGCACCGCGCGCACGGGGCCGAAACGCTCGACGGTGTTGTCGCGCACGAACTTGTCCAGCACTTCCAGCTCCGCATCGGTGAAACCGAAATAGGCTTTGCCAACAGGCACGAGCTGTTCGCCATCCTCACCTTCCGCCCATACGCCGAAGGTGAAATCGGAATAATAACTCGAGCGTTTGCCGTGGCCGCGCTGCGCGTACATCATGACAGCGTCGATATTATAGGGATCGCGTTTCCACTTGAACCACGGTCCCTTGGCGCGCCCGGCCTGATAGGTGCTGTCACGACGCTTGATCATCACCCCTTCGATGACAGGATCGGGCGGCGCGGCGCGTAGCGCGTCCAGTTCCGGCCATGTCGAGAAACCGATCAGCGGCGACAGGTCGAAGCGGTCGTGCGGCGCGTGTTCGATGATCTCCGACAGGCGGCCACGGCGTTGCAGATAGGTCTGCGCGCGAATGTCACTCTCGCCATCGAACAGCAGGTCATAGGCACGGATGAAGGCCGGATAATCGTCCAACATCTTTGCCGTCACCGTCTTGCGGTTCAGCCGCTGCTGCAGGTCGGAAAAGGTGCGGGTGAGATTGTTGGACCGCGCCGTGCCACCGATCAGCAATTCGCCATCCATCACGCCTTCGAAATCGATGGCATCGAGCACATCCGGGAAGGCGCCGGAAATATCATCACCGGAACGGGAATAGAGTTTGCGCGTGGTGCCGGCGCGCGATAGCTGCACACGAATGCCGTCCCACTTCCATTCGGCTGCATAGTCGGCCGGGTCCAGCGCATCGAGATCGCCATCGGCAACTGGTGTCGCCAGCATCACCGAGTGGAAAATGGCGGGCGTGGCCAGCACGGGGCGATCAGCCCTGCCTTCCAGCCATGCGAAAAGCGATGTGTAGGGAGGTGTCAAACCGTGCCAGAGGGTCTCGATTTCGGTGATATCCTTGCCGGCAAAATCCGCCAATGCCTGACGTGCCAGCCGCGCCGAAACGCCGATGCGCAGGCTGCCGGTGGCAAGTTTGAGAAAGGCGAAACGCGAGGATGTATCGAGCCGGTCGAGCAGATCGCGCACCGCGCTGCGCACCGCGCTGCGCACCTCGGTGCGGCCAAGTGAATTCATCAGCGTCACGACGTCGCCAAGACGGGGATCCTGCGCCTCGGAATCATCGGCACCGCCGATGTTGCCCCAAACCAGCGATATGGTCTCGGCAAGATCGCCGACATAATCATAGGAATAACGGAACAACACCTCGTCCATCCGCTCCAGCACCAGCTCGCGCAGCATGGCGGGCTTGACGCTTTTGAGATCGAGCGTGCCGGCAATCGCCGCCAGCCCGTAACCCCGGTCGGGATCGGGCGTATCGCGGAAATAATCGGTCAGCAGTTTCAGCTTACCGTTGCGCGACGGGGTGAGAACGAGGCGGTCGAGAAGAGTGGCGAAGGCTTTCATCTCAATCCCCCTCGTCCTCGTAACCGACAAGATGCAGCGGCTTGGCGGCTATGCCCTGCAACTCGCACCAGCGCACCAGCGCCTCTTCGCGGCCATGGGTGACCCATACGGCTTGCGAGCCAATTTCCCTGATGGTCTCCAGCAGTTCCGGCCAATCGCAATGGTCTGATATGACCAGCGGCAGTTCCACGCCGCCCTGTTTTGCCCGTTGCCGCACCATCATCCAGCCGGACGCGAATGCGATCAGCGGCTCGTTGAAACGCCGCGCCCAGCGTTCCTGAAAGGCCGAGGGCGGGCCGACGACGATCGCACCCCTGAAGTCGGTGGGATCGCTTTTCTCGAGCGTAGCGGGCCTCAGATCACCGAGATCGATGCCCTGCGAAACGTAATAATCACAGAGCCGCGCCAGTGCACCGTGGATGTAGATCGGGTCAGTGTAGCCGTTGTCGCGCAAAAGCCGGATGACGCGCTGCGCCTTGCCGAGCGAATAGGCCCCGACCAGATGGGTGCGCTCGGGAAATTGCCTGATGGAGGTGAGCAGCTTGCCGATTTCCACACGCGGCAGCGGATGGTGAAACACCGGTAGCCCGAAGGTGGCCTCGGTGATGAAGACATCACAGGGCACTGTCTCGAAGGGCGTGCAGGTGGGATCGATGCCGCGCTTGTAATCGCCGGAGGCGACGATGCGCATGCCGTTCATTTCTACGGAGACTTGCGCCGAGCCCAGCACATGGCCAGCCGGATGGAAACCGACGGTCACACCGTTCACCTCCACCTTCTCGCCAAATGCGACCGCCTGTTCGCTGCCACAGAAATCCTCGCCGTAGCGGATGCGCATGATATCCAGCGTCTGGCGCGTGGCCAGCACTGCACCGTGACCGGCGCGGGCGTGATCGGAATGGCCGTGGGTTATCAACGCGCGCACCACCGGGCGAACGGGATCGATATAAAAATCGCCCGGCGGGCAATAAAGGCCCTTGGGCGTGGAGTTGAGGAGCTGTTCCGGCTTCATATTCATGGAGATAGGGCCGCCCGCGCAAATTTAAAGTGCTGCAAGCATAACGCGGAACGGGCGTTAAATTTCCAGGGGTGCGGTTTTTGTTTTGCCGTCACCTCCCATCATTCCGGCGTTGCCCCGGCAGCCGTGTGTCACAGTCCCGGTATAGAGATCGAGGGTGGAATTCCTACGCGCGACCCATTCGCTTATCTCAGAGGGAAATGATGTTTTTTGCGCTTGCAAAACGTATCCACTCGGATACATATTTTTATGAATAGTTTTGAGAGATCGGCTGAGTTCGACGAATGGCTGAAGGCTTTGAAGGATCGCACCGGAAAGGTGCGAATCCTTCACCGTCTTACGGCGGCCGAGCATGGAAATTTCGGCGATTCCGAGCCAGTAGGTGGCGGCGTTTCAGAAATGCGCATCCACTACGGTCCGGGTTATCGGGTCTATTTCACCCGCATTGGCAAAAAAGTTTATTTCCTTCTGATCGGCGGGGACAAGTCTTCCCAGAGGCGGGACATAAAGCTTGCTATCGAGATGGCACAAACAATTGGAAAGAAATGACCATGACGGAACTTAGCAAATTTGATGTGTCAGATTACCTCGACAGCGATGAAACCATGATCGAATATCTGGCCGTCGCAATGGAAGATGAAAACCCCGATGTCTTCATTGCCGCCCTTGGCGCAGTCGCCAAGGCTCGCGGAATGTCGCACATTGCGGAAGTTTCGGGTCTTGGTCGAGAAAGCCTCTACAAGGCCCTCAAGCCGGGATCGAAGCTTCGCTACGAAACAGTGCAGAAAGTCGTGCATGCGCTGGGCTTCCGCTTGGCCGTCGAAAAATCGTTGAATGCCGCGTAAAGTTGGCATTCAACGATTTTCTTATCCAAGCAAAGTCTCGCCCCTACTCCACCGCACTCTCTGCCGGCTTCGCCGCCTGCGCCGCCACCGGCAACCGGACCGGTTTCAGCATCAGTGCTGCGGCAAGGCCGATGGCGGCCGTTGCGGCGGCTGCGAAAAACAGCGGGGTGAAGGCATCCGAATAGAGAGCCGCAACCGCCGTCTGTGAGGCTGCGGGCAGTTCGGACAGCATTTTCGGCGTCAGTTCCTCGATCCTGCCGATGCCCGGAATGTTGGCGGGCACGCCCTTCAGGCTCGAGGTGATGATCGCACCATAGACCGAGATGGCGATGGCAGCACCACCCATGCGGGTCAGCGTCACCGCGCCGCTGGCGGCACCGATATCCGCCTTGGGTGCCGAATTCTGCACACCGATGATCGGCGCCTGCTGGCCGAGACCGACGGCGAAACCCTGCACCAGCATCAGCGCGCCGATCAGCACCAGCGGCGTGCCGGCATGGACCTGCGTAAAGCAGAGCATGGCGAGAAGATTGAGCGTCAGCCCCGCCACCGAAAACGGCTTGTAGACGCCGGTGATCGAGATCAGCCGGCCCGCCGACAGCGACCCCATGACGATGCCGCCGGTGACCGCGATGAAGAACAGCCCGGCATGGGAGGGGGAAAGCCCGGTCGTGGTCTGCAGGAACAGGGCATAATAATTGACCATGCCGATGCCGATGCCGCCGCTTGTCAGCGAAACGATCATCAACAGGGGAAAGGTGCTGTCCTTGAAGAGGCGCAGCGGCACCACGGGTTCCGGCGCACGGCGCTCCACCTGCACCCAGAGGAAGGCCGCGATAACGGCAAAAGCGATGATGCCGAGGCTGGGGCCGGCGACAAGCGAACCGAACAATTGGCTGCTATCGGCCCAGAACACTACGCTCGCAATCGTTGCTGCCAGCAACGCCGCGCCGAGATAGTCGATCTTCGGCTGACGCGCGGGGCGGCGGTAAGGCAGCATGAAAACAAGGCCGGCAATGACGATCAGCCCGAGCGGCAGGTTGATGAGGAAGATCGACCGCCAGCCGAACAGATCGCTCATGGTACCGCCGAGAATTGGCCCGACGCTGCCCGATGCCATGATGGTGAGGCTGGAATAGCTCTGGTAACGGGCTCTTTCACGCGGTTCGAACAGATCCGCATTGACCGAGAAGATCGACACCATGATGCCGCCGCCGCCAAGCCCCTGAAGCACGCGGGCCGCGATCAGGCTATCCATCGACCAGGCCAGCCCGCAGGCAAGCGACCCGACCGTGAAGATGATGACCGCCGCGATCATCACATATTTTCGTCCGAACAGGTCTCCAAGCTTGCCATAGACCGGCATCACCGCACTTGTTGCCAAAAGATAGGCCGAGCCGATCCAGCCGAAACGCTCCAGCGCGCCGAACTCGCCGACGATGGTGGGAAGTGCTGTCGATACGATCTGGTTGTCGAGTGTCGCCATGAACATGGCCAGCATCAGAAACAGAAAGACGATGAGCCTGCGCCGATGATCCGACACAAGCGGCGCCACGGGGGCTGCGGACATATCCATGAAAAATCTCGTTGAGTTTCGGCGGTTTTGCTGCGGCAATTTGTGTGCTATCAGCACATATATGTCAATGGCAAGTTTTTGACATCCATGGTAATGACGCTAAATGTGATCGCGAACTGGCATCGAAAGGAACGGCGAAGCGTGGCGACTGAGGAAGACTGGAACGAGGATCTGCCCGACGACATCAGGCGTATCGGCAATACGATGACGCGCATGCGGATCATGATCGGGCGGCGCATCATCGGCCGCATGGCGCTTGCCAAGGTGGCTCCGGGTCTCGAACTCTCCCATATCGACGTTCTCGATATATTGCGCCGTGCAGACGGCGATGTCACCGTTGGCGCGATTGCGGAGGGCATGCGCATCGACCCTTCGCGCGGCAGCCGGGTGGTGGCGGATATGGTCGGGCGCGGCCTGTTGAAACGTGGCGTCTCGCAGGAGGATGCCCGCCGCAGCATCGTCGAGATCACGCCGCTTGGAACCGATCTGCTTCAGGAAATGCGCAGGACCAAGATGAGCGTCATCCAGGATGTGATGGATGGCTGGCCGGAGGAGGATGTCGAGACATTCGCACGGCTTTTCGAACGGTTCATCGACCGTTTCGAGTACCGGCTGTCACCGGATACGGACCTCCTGACGGATCAGAAAAAATCATAGTTGGCCTCACCATCAGCAACTTCACTTTAAAAGGACGAGACCTTAACGTGCCGCCATCGAGAAGGCCGGAGCACGTCCTGTTTGCCGACATCGTCGGCCGTGCCCTGCTTTTTGTTTTCCGCATTGTCCGGACGTAAAACTGCGGCGCAGTTTTACTGGAAATGCTCTTAAGGGGGTAACTTCGATGTTGACGATCTATGGTGTTTACCGTTCCCGCGCCACGCGCACGCTCTGGCTTGCCGGGGAACTGGGCATGGAATTCAAGCATGTGCCTGTCGTGCAGGCCCGCCGCGTTGCCGATCCTCTGGCAGCGGACGCGCCGCTCAACACGTTGTCCCCCGCGTTTCTGGCCATCAACCCGATGGGCACCATCCCCTGCATCGAAGATGACGGCATGGTGCTTTACGAATCCATGGCCATCAATCTCTATCTCGCCCGCAAATATGGTGGACCGCTCGCCCCTGTCGATTTGAAGGAAGATGCAGCGATGCTGCAATGGTCCTTCTTCGCCGCTACCGAAGTCGAGACCAATTCGCTGAAGATTTCCTCCGCCATCGCCGAAGGTCTGGCGGACAGCGATACCGGCAAAGCGGTAATCGATGTCGCCGCGCGCCTTTTGAAGCGCCCGTTCCGGGTGCTGGAACAGCATCTTTCCAGCCACGATTATCTGGTTGGCGACCGTTTCACCGTCGCCGATCTCAACGTCGCGGAAATCGTCCGTTACGCGCAGGGCCACCAGCCGCTGTTTGACGCCCATCCGGCGCTCAAGGCCTGGCTGGAGCGCTGCCAGGCCCGCACGGCATTCAAGTCCATGTGGGATAGCCGCACTGCCGAGGCGGCTTGAGCCAAAGCCTTGGGCGATAGCCGGAAGTAACCGTGCCTCCCCATTCGACGTCATCCTCGGGTCAAGCCCGAGGATGACGAAAGCAAGCGTTTCAAGCCTTTTCGGCTGCAAGCGCCCTCTGAACCGCGGGCCGTTCGTTCATGCGCAGGAAATGGTCGTGCACCTTCGGGAAGCGGGCAATATCCACGCCATCGCTTGCCAGCCAGCCGGACATGACGAAAAGATAGGGATCGGCAACTGAATATGCGGTGCCCAGAACCCATGGGCCGTGCAGCATGCCGTGTTCGATCAGGTCGAAACATTCGGTCATGGTCTGCGGCACCTTCGCCTTCATGTCCGCCAGAGATGCCTCCTCACTCGCCCAGCGGCTGCCGCGCCGGCCATGCGCATGGGCAACATGCACCGTGGAGGAAATGAAGGCGTTGAAGGATTGCATCAGGGCAAATTCAAAGGGATCGTCGAGCGGTGCGAGTTTCTTCTCCGGGGCCATCTGCGCGATGAAGGCGAGAATGGCGGGCGTCTCGGTCAGCACCCCGCTTGCCGTTGCCAGCGCCGGGACGCGACCCTTTGGATTGATCTTCAGGAACGTCTCGGAGCGCTGCTCGCCCTCGGCGAAATTGACGCGATGGGCCGTGTAAGGCAGGCCGGATTCCTCAAGCACGATATGGCTGGCGCGGGAGCAGGAACCGGGGGAGAAAAACAGTGTGAACATCGATATGCGACCTCCAGGGCAATGAAGGCGTCCACCTTTTCCTGTTGCGGACGCCGGCTCCTGCCAGCGGCCAGGGGTCGGCCATCACACGCAAGGGCAAGCCATCATCCTGCCGACAGCCGGCCGCGTCAAAGGTTATTTCTGAAGCGCGTCGAGTTTAGTCGAACGCATGCGACGCGCTTTAAATTTTTGTTTTTACGCATTTTCGGGACGCAAAACCGCTGCGCAGTTTTACTGGAAATGCCCTAGAGGCCAACGACGCGGATATCGCCGACATGGATGCCGTTCCAGTTGCGCATCTGCCGGTTTGCCATGGCAAGAAGCGCCTCGTTCTCGGCGCCATCGAAATATTTCGCCAGCATGGCGGCGATCATTGCTTCGGCCGCACGCGCCGTGCCGTCCTCGCATTTCACCGCCATGGCGATGCCCTTTTCCGGCAATGCTGCCACGAACACGCCTTCCGCACCGGTCTTGGCAAAAATCTTGCCCGGTGCGATCTGCATCAGCTTCGTGCAGGCGCGACCGGTGCCCGCCACATAAAACGGTTCCGCCATGCAGGCCTCGAAGAGGCGACGGGACGCTTTGGCACGACCGGCCTCCAGCCCCCTGCCCGTCGCCATTTTGGCAAAACCATGCGCCAAGCCTTTCAGTGGCACGGCATAAGTCGGGATCGAGCAGCCATCCACTCCACAATTGTCGTGACCGAGTGTCGCGCCCGTCAGGCTTTCCATCGTGGCGCGGATTTCCCGCTGCAGGGGATGATCGTAACCGACATAGCCCTTGGGGTCGGTGCCGGTGTGGCAGCAGGCGCAGATGAAGCCGGAGTGCTTGCCGGAACAATTATTGTGAAGCGCCGTCGGCTTTTCCAGCGTGCGGGCCTGATGGATGATGGTTTTCTGGTCGGACGACCAGTGCGCGCCGCATTCCAGCGTATCGACATCCCTGCCCGCCCTGGCGAGCATGGAGGCGGCGAGCGCCGCGTGTTCGTCCTCGCCGGAATGGGAGGAGCAGGCAAGCGCCAGTTCGCGATTGCCGAAGCCATAGGCATCCGCAGCACCACTTTCCACCAGCGGCAGCGCCTGCATGGCCTTGCAGGCGGAACGCGGGAAGACACCGCGCTCGACATCACCCGCTGAAAACACGACGCCGCCATCGCCATCCACCACCACGGCAAGGCCCTGATGGCGGCTTTCGACCAGATTACCTCTGACGACTTCGACGGTAACGGGATTGTTCATGTTCACGGCCTCAAAAAATTCTGATTTTATGTCGTTGATAGCGCAATTGATTTTTCGATGCACGGGGCTATCAGTGAAATTTGCAAAACGTCTGCTGCTGGCGATTGCCGTTATCTATCTGCTTCCCGCACTGGCATCAGCCGGGTTGTGGGCCATGCGCGATCATCCGCAAGGTTGGCGTGATGCCCGCTGGTCTTCTTCAGGCACCCTTCCGCAAGCCGCTGCGGACAGAGAGGCTGCCGTCTACGTCTTTTCCGCCATGACCGGTGGCTTTAAAGGCTCCGTCGCCAGCCACGCCTGGATCGTGCTGAAAAAGCCGGGCGCAACGGCTTACGATCGCTACGACAAGGTGGGCTGGGGAATGCCGATCCGCCGCAATGGGTACGCGGCGGATGCCTATTGGTATTCCAACACGCCGCGTCAGGTGGTGGCGATCCATGGCGCGGAGGCGGAAAAGCTGATCCCGAAAATCGAACGGGCGATTGCCGATTATCCCTATGGCAAACCGGGCGGCTATCGCATCTATCCCGGCCCGAACTCCAACACCTTCGTCGCCCATGTGCTGCGCAGCGTGCCGGAACTCGGCGTGGTTCTGCCATCAGACGCGGTGGGCCGTGACTATCTGCCCAACGGTGCGTTTTATCACGTTGCCGATGACTGGAGGGATGCGAGTGTTTCGCTGGGCGGCCTGTTCGGCATTTCCGCAGGCGCACGCAGCGGCTTCGAGGTCAATTTCCTCGGTCTGGTCGCAGGTGTCGATTTCATCCGGCCCGGCGTGAAGATACCGGGGCTGGGTTATTTCGGGGTGGCGGGTATCCGCGTCTGACGCCATCAGGCATCGGCGGCATGACTTGCCCGTTTTGCGCGGATGGCCTGGGCGATGAAAACGCGCGACAGGCCGTGATAGAGCGGCTCGCGGGAAAACAGGCGTGAGGTTAGATATCCCAGCATCGATGCGACCATGATGGGGATTACCCCCTCGTGATTGCCGGTCATTTCGAGGATGATCACGAAAGCCGTCATCGGCGCCTGCACCACGCCCGCGAAATATCCCGCCATGCCGACAATGGCGCCAAGGCCGATGCTCGTACCAAGCAAAGTCGCCATCGTGCTACCAAAACCCGCGCCCACCGACAGCGACGGCGCGAAGATACCGCCGGGAATGCCTGACATCATCGCGAGAAAAGTGGCGGCCAGCTTTTCGATGAAGAAGAATGCCGGTGCTGCCTGCCCTTCGATCGCCGCACGGGCCTGTTCGTAACCCGTTCCGAAGGTCGCGCCATCCGTCGCAATGCCGATAATGGCGGAGGCAAGGCCGCAGGCTGCCGCGACCGCCAGCATCCGCTTCAACGGCATGGTCTGCGCAAAGCGGCGGATGCGGGCTGACAAGCGAAGAGCGCCGGCGCTGAACAACGCGCCGAATGCGCCGCCGCCAATGCCGCAGACCAGCACAAGCAGCCAGTCCTTCATCGTTTGCGCCATCACGGAACTGGTACCGAAATAGGTATAGCTGCCGACCAGCGCCAGGGAGGCGAGGCCGGACAGGATGACGGCGGTGAGGACGAGGCCGTTTGCCCGCGATTCATAGGTCTTGCTCATTTCCTCGATGGCAAAGACGATGCCCGCCAGCGGCGTGTTGAATGCGGCCGCGATGCCCGCCGCCGATCCCGCGAGAATAAGCCCCTTTGCCTGCGCCATGCCGCCCCAGCGCGCCGCCTGCAGCATGATCGAAGCACCAACCTGAACAGTCGGTCCCTCACGGCCAATGGAGGCACCGGACAAAAGTCCGACGACCGTTAGCACCACCTTGCCGAAAGCGAGTTTCAGCGACAGAAGCCGCGAACGGTCCGCATCGTCGCGCAGGTGCCGAGCCGCAATCGCCTGGGGGATGCCGCTACCGCCGGCATTGGGAAAAACCGTCAAGGCCAGCCAGGCGCACAGCGTGAAACCGAGCGGCGTTATGATGAGGGGCAGCAGGAAGGCCCACTCACCTGAAGAGGTTGCCGTGAAGAAAAGATGCTGGGCGCGATCCGCCGCCCATGCAAACCCGACGCTGATGATACCGACCGCAAGCGCGCCGATCCAGAATACCGCCCGTGGCTTCCACACCCGCCAGGAGCCCCAGACGACACGGGAACGGCGGAGCATCTTCAGCTTCTTGTAATCGACGGGCATGGCGATCCAGATCGGTAATTTTGCTATTCATCATCAGGCGGGAAACCCGTTTATCTGCCTCACGGTCCGGGATTGCAAGGTTTAGCATTTGACTCGCCGACGCCAATGTTCGATCTTACGCATCGCAATTGCAACGCAAGGAGATGACCCATGAAAACGGCAACGATCCCTTCGCTGCGGGTAACGGCGGATTTTCGCGAGGCGGCGGAAAGCGTGCTGAAGGATGGCGAGACGCTTTCCTCCTTCGTCGAGGATTCCGTGCGCAGGCAGGTGGAAATCCGCAAATCTCAGGCGGAGTTCATTGCGCGCGGGTTGGCGTCGCTCGAAGAGGCGGAACGCACGGGAGTTTATTATACCACCGACGACGTTCTTTCGATGATGCAAAGAAAGCTTGATGCCGCGAAGGCAGAAAAGCGGAAATGACATATACGCTTCGTTACACCGAGGAAGCGTTGGGCGATTTCGACCGAATCTACGACTTTCTGATCGCCTACGACATCGATGTGGCGGCAAAAGCGATCCATGCCATCAAGGCAGGGCTGCAACTTTTGACAGACTTTCCCTTCAGTTGCCGCAAGGCATCTGCGGAAAACAGCCTGATACGCGAACTGCTCGTGCCGTTCGGCTCGTCAGGCTATATCGTGCTGTTCCGCATCGACGGCCCTGAAACCGTCACCATCGCCGCCGTCCGCCACCAGCGCGAGGACGATTACCATTGATCCTCACCGGTCGCTGACGGCCGCGCGCGGGTTGATCCACGGTTCCTGATTGGAACGCGGCAGCGGGGTTTTGCCGAGAATATGATCGGCCGCCTTTTCACCGGTCATGATCGATGGGCCGTTGAGGTTGCCATAGGTCACATGCGGGAAGATCGAGCTGTCGGCGACCCTCAATCCCTCAACGCCAATCACCCGGCATTCGGGATCGACGACCGCCATCGGGTCGTTGCGCTCGCCCATCCGGCAGGTGCCGCAGGGGTGATAGGCGCTTTCCAGATGCTCTCGCAAAAAGGTGTCGATCTCCTCGTCCGTCGCGACATGTTCGCCCGGCTGAATTTCCGGCCCGCGAAAATCGTCAAAGGCTTTCTGGCTGAAAATCTCGCGCGTCAGGCGCACGCAGTGGCGGAATTTCTCCCAGTCTTCGGGGTGGCTCATATAGTTGAAGCGGATGACCGGATCGTCATGCGGATCTGCGGAACGCAGGGTGACGTTGCCGCGCGATTTCGACAGGTTGTAACCCACATGCACCTGAAAACCATGGCTTTTCGCAGCCGCCTTGCCGTCATAGGAAATGGCGACGGGCAGGAAATGATACTGGATATCAGGCTGTTTCAGACCCGGTGCGGAGCGCAGGAAGGCGCAGGCCTCGAACTGGTTGGAGGCCCCTAACCCACCCTTCGACAGCAGCCATTGTGCGCCCGCCACGCCCTGCCAGAACCAAGGCAGCCAGGAGTAAAGCGAGACCGGCTTGGTGGAGACCTGCTGGAAATAAAACTCCATATGGTCCTGAAGATTTGCGCCCACGCCCGGACGATCCGCCTTCACCTCAATGCCCATGTCTTTCAGATGCGCAGCGGGGCCGATGCCCGAAAGCATCAGCAGTTTCGGCGAGTTGAACGAGGATGCGGAAAGGATGACCTCGCGATTGGCCGTGATGGTTTCCACCACACCCTTGCGCTCGATCTCAACGCCTACGGCGCGGCCGTTCTCGATGACGATCCTGCGGGCGAAGCCGTTGACCAGCGTAACGTTGCCGCGCTTCAGCGCCGGCCGCAGATAGGCATTGGCGGCAGACCAGCGGCGGCCATGGTGGATCGTCTGCTCCATCAGGCCGAAACCTTCCTGCTTGGAGCCGTTATAATCGTCAGTGAGTTCGAAGTCTGCCTGTGAGCCGGCCTGAATGAAGGCATGAAACAGGGGATTATTGACCGGCCCGCGCTGAACATGCAGCGGCCCATCCGTGCCGCGCCAGCCCTCTTCGCCGCCATGGCTGTGTTCCATGCGCTTGAAGTAAGGCAGCACATCCGCATAGGCCCAGCCGTGCGCGCCAAGCTCTTCCCAGCGGTTGAAATCCTCCGCATGGCCGCGCACGTAAACGAGGCCGTTGATGGAGGACGAGCCGCCGATGACCTTGCCGCGCGGTGCTGTGATACGGCGATTGTCGAGGTTCGGCTCAGGCTCGGAGAGGTAGCCCCAATTGTAGCGCTTCATGCTCATCGGCCAGGCGAGCGCCGCCGGCATCTGGATGAAGGGGCCGAAATCGGAACCGCCCGCCTCGATGACGATCACCGAATAACGGCCGTCTTCCGACAGGCGATAGGCGATGGCGGAGCCTGCGGAACCGGAACCGACGATGATGTAATCTGCCTGCATAATTGTGCTCTCCAATGAGCGTTGGTTCCGATTGACTGTCAGCGGGTGGGGCTTCACCCCCCTCTGCCCTGCCGGGCATCTCCCCCTCAAGGGGGGAGATCGGCAAGGCGCACTACCGCAACTTCATTCTCAAACACCGAGATGGGTGAGACCTTGCCGCAGGTCGATCTCCCCCCTTGTGGGGGAGATGTCCGGCAGGACAGAGGGGGGTAAACCCCAACCGCCCAATTTCAATAAGGCGCGTCCACCTTCCCCGTGCTCACATAAACCGTCTTCAATTCACTGTAGTGGTTAAGCGCCGCCGCCGAATTCTCGCGGCCGAAGCCGGATTGTTTCGAGCCGCCGAAGGGCATTTCCACCGGGCAGAGATTGTAGGTGTTGATCCACAGCGTGCCCGCCTCAAGCTGGTCGACCACGCGATGGGCGCGGGCGAGATCGGCGGTGAAGACGCCGCCGGCAAGGCCGAATTCGGTTGCGTTGGCGCGGGCGATAACCTCGTCCTCATCGTCGAAATCCAGCACACACATGACCGGTCCGAAGATTTCCTCGCGCGCGATGGTCATGCCATCCGTCACATCGGCAAACACGGTCGGCTGCACGTAAGCGCCCTCACCCGCAACATTGTTGGGAATGCCGCCGCCGGTCACGAGGGTCGCGCCTTCCGCCTTGCCCTTTTCGATGTAACCGAGAACCTTTTCCTGCTGGGCCTTGGAGACCAGCGGGCCGAGATGGGTGGCGTAATCGAGGGGATCACCGAGGATCATCGCTTCGGTGCGGCGCTTCAGGTTTTCGAGGAAGCGGGCTTTTGCCTTTTTCTGCACGAAGACACGCGTGCCGTTGGAGCAGACCTGACCGGAGGAATAAAAGTTGCCGAGCATGGCACCACCAACAGCGCTTTCGATATCGGCATCGTCGAACACGATCATCGGCGACTTGCCGCCGAGTTCCATCGTCACATGTTTCAAATGTCCGGCAGCGGCGGCGGCAACCTTGCGCCCGGTCGGAACAGAGCCGGTGAGCGAAACCTTGGCGACATCCGGGTGGTTGACCAAAAGCGGCCCGGTATCACGATCACCCTGAATGACGTTGAACAGGCCCTTGGGCAGACCCGCCTCGATCAGGATTTCGGCGATCTTCAGGGCGCCGAGGGGCGTGTTTTCCGATGGCTTGAAGACCATGGCGTTGCCGGCGACGAGCGCAGGTGCGGCCTTCCAGCAGGCGATCTGCTGCGGATAGTTCCATGCGCCGATGCCGACACAGACGCCGAGCGGCACACGCTTGGTATAGGCGAAATCGCCACCGAGCGGGATGTAATCGCCGTTGAGAGCAGAAGGCGCGATACCGCCGAAAAATTCGAAGGCATCCGCGCCGGAGGTCGGATCGGCGACGATGGTTTCCTGGATCGGCTTGCCGGTATCCAGCGTCTCGAGCGTGGAGAGCGCCTCGTTGCGTTCGCGCATGATCTCGGCGGCATGCTTCAATATGCGTCCGCGCGCCATGGGGCTCATCGCCGCCCATTCCTTCTGGGCGCGTTTGGCAGAAGCGATGGCGCGCTCTACAATCGCCGGCGTTGCCGCATGCAGCCTTGCGATGACCTCGCCGGTTGCCGGAAAGACGCTTTCGAAAAGCGTGCCGGCATTGTCTTCGACATACTCGCCGTCAATGAAATGCGAGGCTTTGGGCTGCGCCCGGAGAGACGTCGCGATGGTCATGTCGAATACTCCTAGAGAATGCGGACGGACGGCTTCGGGCGCTGTCCATCGGGAAAGGGTTTGAGCTGCATGTCGAAATAATCTTCGACAAGGGCCGGCGCGGAGGCAAGGCCGAGCGGGGCCGAACGCAGGCTGTGCCTGATATAAAGCCCGTCGATCAGGGCCGCGGCCCCTTCCGCGATGCGCGCGGCATCGTCCGGCGGGCAGAGCCGGTTAAGGCTTGCCATCAGGTTCGAGCGCAGGCGGCGGGAATAAAGCACGAGCAGACGGCGCGTTTCTTCCGAGCGCTGCGCCTCGACGTAAAAGGCAAGCCATGCCGCCACCGTCTCGGGCGTGAACTGGTCGCTCTGGAAGGAGACGTGCACGATGGCGCTCAGTCTTTCACGCGGGCCGTTGGCGCGGGTCAGCGCCGCCACCGCGTCACGTCTCAGATCCCGCAGCAGGCTGCGGATGGTTTCCAGAAGAAGCTGCTGCTTGCTGCCGAAATAATGATGCGCAAGTGCGGCCGATACGCCCGCTTCCCGGGCGATATCCGACATTGTCACATTCAGCGAACCATGGTGGCCTATGGTGCGTAACGCCGCATCCACAAGCGCCTTCCGGCGCACAGGCTCCATTCCGATCTTGGGCATAAGGGTCTCCTTGATGGCGGGCAAAATATTCTTGATTGATCAATCAATCAATAAAAAACACGCCATTTCATGTCGCGGATTTGCCATGGATCAAAGAAAACCCGGCACAGCCTGATATGGCTACCCATAAGCATGCTGCGGCCCGGCTCACGGGGGAAAAACTAAACCGTGATATACTGCAAATTGGGAATGGAACACGTTTCGTGCTAATATGCAGCATGATACAAATTTCGCTGGAAGCGGCGCCAGACGAAAGATGAAAAAACGCCCGCAAGACCGCGATCGCACGCTGTCCGCCCCATGGACCGGAGATGCCTTCGCAACGGTTGAACAAGGGAGTGATATCATGCCAATGGTAACAGTATCGATTTCCCCGGAACAGGCAGCAAGAATGCGCGAGGCCGTCAATTGCGGCGCTTACGCATCCGGCAGCGAGGTCGTCAGGGCCGCGCTGAGACTATGGGCGGCCTCTGCCGCAACCGGCACAGACACCACGCCCGCAACGCCTGTCGAGGCAGACCGCGAACGCCTGAATGTTGCGGAACTTTACGCCGCTCACACCGGGCATGCGCGCCGGGCCTGAAGACCCGTGGCTTTCGAGGGGCCCGTGACAAAACCTTCATCAAAGCTTCACAGTCGTGAAAGCTTTTGTTGACCTGTAATCTGCGATTGTCGGCTGCAAAAGAGACAGGTTTCCGTGTGTGCATTTCATGTGTCATGCCACCAACGGGAACCGGCAATAGCGGAGAACAGAAATGCCGGCCGTTACGCTGGAGAACGATGTCATAAGGCGGTTTGCCTCCGGGCACATGTTTCCCATGGCGAAACTTGTACTTGAAACCGCGTTTCAGCCGATTGTCGAAGCGACGACGGGCACGATTTTCGGTTATGAATCGCTGATGCGCGGCCACGACCGGCTAGGGTTTTCCAATCCGCTGGCGCTTCTCGATCAGGCTGCCGAGGATGGCGAGCTGAAGGCTTTCGAGCAGATGCTGGCAAGTCGCGCGCTCGCGAAATTCTCCACCCTGGCGGATTTTTCCACCACCACCCTCTTCCTCAATCTCGATGTGCGGCTTATCCCGCATGGCGATGCCATTCTCGACAAGCTTGTCGGCCACCTGGCGCGGGCGGGAATTCCGGCCTCCTCCATCTGCTTTGAACTTTCCGAACGTTTCGACAATACCAGCGTGCCGGAATTCACGGCGCTGATTGCCCGAATGCGCAAGGAAGGCTTCAAGCTGGCGATCGACGATTTCGGCGCTGGTCACGGCGAGATGAAGCTTCTATGCGACTATCCGCTGGATTACCTGAAGATCGACCGGCATTTCATCCACGGCGTCGACCATCTTCCGCGCAAGCAGCACCTGGTCCGCAACATCGTCAACATCGCCCATGTTCTCGGTGTCCGGGTCATTGCGGAAGGCATCGAAACCGAAGCAGAATTCCTGACCTGCCGCGAATATGGCGTCGATCTGGTACAGGGCTGGCTGATCGCCAAACCGACGGTCTTCACCAGCGAGTTGCCTGAGAGTTTTCCGCACCTCAACCGCATGGGCGTGGCGCGGCGCAGCAGCCAGTCGCTGGACGAAATCCTCATCCGCCGCGAAATAGAGCGTCTTCCCACCGTCTATGAGCATGACAGCGTCGACAGCGTCTTCGAACTGTTCCGCAGAAACCCGCAGCAGGCGTTTTTCCCGGTTCTCAACGCCAATGGCGAACCGCGCGGCGTCATCAACGAATATCACCTCAAGGAATATATCTATCGGCCTTTCGGCCGCGACCTGCTCAAGAACAAGATATATGAGCGCACCATATCCCACTTCGTCGACCCCGCGCCGATCGTCGGCCTTGATGCGGATGCCGACCAGCTGATGAACATGTTCGCCAGCATGGGTGGCAGCGCCTGCATCATCCTGACCGAGAATATGCGTTATGCCGGCATCGTTTCGGCGGCTTCGCTGATCAAGGTTATCAACGAAAAACAGCTCAAGATGGCGCAGGACCAGAACCCGCTGACGGCGCTGCCCGGCAACCGCGCCATCGGCGGCTTCATTGCCGACAGTTGCGGCGATGGCGATGAGACGCGCTTCTTCTGCTATTGCGACTTCGACAACTTCAAGCCCTTCAACGACAAATACGGCTTCAACGCCGGCGACCATGCCATCACCCTGTTTTCGGCCCTGATGCGCCGTTACTTCTTCGCCGGCGACTGCTTTCTCGGCCATATCGGCGGTGACGACTTTTTCGTCGGCGTGCGTGACTGGGCGATGGAGGAACTGACGGAAATCCTCGAGCGGCTGCTCAGCGATTTCCACGCCGAGGTGGCCGAACTCTATTCGCCGGAAGACCGTCAGGCCGGCCGCATGGTCGGGCTGGACCGCCGTGGCAATGAACGGGATTTTGCCCTGTTACGCTGCTCCATCGGTGTTCTCACGCTGCCGAAAGGGCTGATCATCGCCAATCCCGAGCGCATCGGCAGCGAAATCGCCGGCATCAAGACGGCCGCGAAAGAAAACGAAGGCGGCCTCGTCATCCGGGTGTTCGGCGAGAAAAATTGATACATGCGCATCGTTCCCGCCAAAAATCGGCATCGATTTTCGGCGGGAACAATACGCAGTTTCAAATGGATAGAACGTCTTTGGCGTCTCTCAAAGGACGCGTGGCGTTCCAGCGACAAACGGCCTCCTTCCCTAAGTGGTGCATCTGCCCTAAATCTCCTGATGACGCCGACAATTGAGGAATTGCCCGTGACCCCGCTCCAGAATTTGGCCCTGCCCGAAAAGATGCGCTTCATCGACCTTCCCTCCCATGGTGGCCCGGAAGTGATGCAGCTTTCGCAAGCGCCTTTGCCGACCCCCGCCAAAGGCGAGATTCTCGTGAGGGTCGAGGCGGCGGGCGTCAATCGCCCCGATGTCGCGCAGAGGCAGGGCATCTATCCGCCACCGAAGGACGCAAGCCCGATCCTCGGCCTCGAAATCGCCGGAGAAGTGGTTGCGCTGGGTGAAGGCGTCAGCGAATTCAAGCCGGGCGACAAGGTCTGTGCACTCGCCAATGGCGGCGGTTACGCCGAATATTGCACCGTGCCGGCCGGGCAGGCCCTGCCCTTCCCCAAGGGCTACGACGCCGTCAAGGCCGCCGCGTTACCGGAAACCTTCTTCACCGTCTGGGCCAACCTCTTCCAGATGGCGGGCCTGACCGAAGGCGAAAGCGTGCTTATCCACGGCGGCACAAGCGGCATCGGTACGACGGCCATCCAGCTTGCAAAGGCTTTTGGCGCTGACGTCTACGCCACGGCGGGCTCTGCGGAAAAATGCGAGGCCTGCGTCAAGCTCGGCGCCAAACGTGCCATCAACTATCGCGACGAGGACTTCACAGCCGTCATCAAGGCCGAGACCGATGGCAAGGGCGTCGATGTCATTCTCGACATGATCGGCGCTGCCTATTTCGAAAAGAACATTGCCGCCCTCGCCAAGGATGGCTGCCTGTCCATCATCGCCTTTCTGGGCGGTGCGGTTGCCGACAAGGTCAACCTCGCGCCGATCATGGTCAAACGCCTCACCGTCACCGGCTCCACCATGCGCCCCCGCACCGCCGACGAGAAACGCGCCATCCGCGACGACCTCATCGAGCAGGTCTGGCCGCTGATTGAAAGTGGCCAAGTGGCGCCTGTTATCAACAGGGTCTTCATCCTGGACGAGGTCGTGGAGGCTCACCGGCTGATGGAAAGCAGCAATCACATCGGCAAGATCGTGATGCGGGTGTCCTAATCACACCTCTTGCATTAATGGCGAATCGTACTACCTTCTAGTTATGTTCAACGTATCGGAAGGAGGTGATCCAATGTCTAATGAGATTTCGGTCTCTGGTGCAGGCAATGGAAAGGGTAGGTTTTCGACGGGGCAGCCCTCGGCGTAAAAACCTCTTGCCTTCGGAACGTTGAGAAACAGTCCCGGGTCTGTAAACAGGACCAAGCTCATGGAAGGGTCGCCTCTGGCGACCCTTTTCCGTTTGTGGGTTCAGCGGCCCAGTATTAAAATCTGGGTATCGATTGAGAACGGCACCGCGAGTTCAACGCTTGATTCCGCCCGTGACACTCTCCTTCCGTCATGCCGGGCTTGACCCGGCATCCAGCCAGCCCAAGTCCTTGGGCTGAAGGGTGTCTTTCCGCTACGCAGACGCGTGTCGGTTGGATTCCGGCTCGAGGCCGGAATGACGGGGGTGTTAGTCGCCGGATCAGTCACTCTTCGCGTCGCATATCATCACGCGCGCGCGTCAGGTGGCACTCCACCCGTGATCCTCTCCCTACTTCTTGCCGAACACCTTCCACCGCGTCGGGCGAAAGCGCAGCTCGGCTCCCACTGCCACGGCGGCGTTCAGCGGCACTTCGATCTCGAGGTGATAGGGTTCATGGCCGTTATTGGCGATGTCGATTTCGGCGATGCGGGTGCCGGCAAGGCGGCGACAGGTGGTGACCTTACCGTAAAGCGCGTTTTTCTCGTCGGTCAGCACCACATCTTCCGGACGGAAGAAAAGCTCGCCTTCGCCCGAGCCGGTTTCGGAGACACCGATACTTTCGCCCTGAAACACCACCTGGCCGTCGCGAATCGTCACCGGCAGGCTGGAGGATTCGCCGATGAAGGAGAAAACGAAGGGAGAATTGGGCGTGTCGTAGACATCATCCGCCGTGCCGACCTGCTCGATCTTGCCCTGGCTCATGACGACGACGCGGTCGGCCAGTTCCAGCGCCTCTTCCTGATCGTGGGTGACGAAGACGGTTGTGTGGCCGGTGCGGTCATGGAATTCGCGCAGCCAGCGACGCAGCTCCTTGCGGACCTTGGCGTCGAGCGCGCCAAAGGGTTCATCGAGAAGCAGGACCTTCGGCTCGATAGCGACCGCGCGGGCAAGCGCCACACGCTGACGCTGGCCACCGGAAAGCTGTGTGGGGTAGCGTTTTTCGAGACCGGAGAGATGCACCATGTCGAGAAGTTCGGACACCCGCCTGCGGATTTCAGCCTTTGGCGGACGCTTGGCGGAGGGACGCACCTTCAGCCCGAAGGCAATGTTCTCCGCCACCGTCATGTGGCGGAACAGTGCGTAATGCTGAAAAACGAAACCGACATTGCGTTCCTGCACCGTGCGGTGCGAGGCGTCCTCATCCCCGAAGAAGATGTGGCCTTTGGTCGGCTGTTCAAGGCCCGCGATGAGGCGCAGCAGTGTCGTCTTGCCGGAACCGGAGGGACCGAGCAGCGCGATCAGCTCACCGGAACGAATGTCGAGCGACACGTCGTTCAGCGCGGGAAAGCGATCGAACTGCTTGGTGATGCCGGAAACTTTCACTTCCATGAATATGCCTTTCAATGCTTGCCGGCTGCGTTGCCCGCGCCAAAGCGTATTTCGAGAATGGTTTTGAGAACGAGCGTCACGAGCGCCAGACCCGCGAGCAGCGTCGCCACCGCAAAGGCCGCGCCAAGATTGTACTCGTTATAGAGTATCTCGACATGTAGCGGCATGGTGTTGGTCTCGCCGCGAATATGGCCTGATACCACCGAGACGGCGCCGAACTCGCCCATGGCGCGGGCGTTGCAGAGCAGCACCCCATAGAGCAGGCCCCATTTGATATTGGGCAGCGTGACGTACCAGAAGGTCTGCCAGCCGGTTGCGCCAAGCGAGATCGCCGCCTCCTCGTCGCCATTACCCTGCTCCTGCATCAGGGGGATCAGTTCACGCGCGACGAAGGGAAAGGTCACGAAGATGGTGGCGAGCACGATGCCCGGAACGGCGAACAGGATTTCGATGCCGTAACCCTTCAGCCACGGCCCGAGCACGCTATGCGCGGAAAACAGGATGACATAGACCAGACCGGAAATAACCGGCGAGATCGAGAACGGCAGGTCGATCAGCGTTATCAGGAACGCCTTGCCCTTGAACTCGAATTTCGCGATCGCCCAGGCGGCCGCGACACCGAAGATAAGGTTGAGCGGCACCGAAATGGCGGCGACAAGCAGCGTCAGGCGGATTGCGGAGAGCGCATCCGGCTCGACAATCGCCTGCCAGAAGGCGTCCGCGCCCTTCCGGAAAGCTTCGAAGAATACCGATATCAGCGGCAGCACGAGGAAGGCGGCAAGGAAAAGGAAAGCGATGGCGAGCAGCGCCAGCCGGGCGGGCAGGCTCTCGCTGGCGGGATCGCGGAACGGCCGGGATGAGGTGCGGGAAGCGTCAGACATAACCGTACCTCTTGCGGCTCCAGGCCTGAATGAGATTGATGAGGAACAGCATGGCGAAGGAGATGATCAGCATGATGGTGGCGATGGCGGTCGCGCCCGCATAGTTGAACTCCTCCAGCCGGATGACGATGAGCAGCGGCGCGATTTCCGAGACGTAAGGAATATTGCCGGCGATGAAGATGACCGAGCCATATTCTCCGACACCGCGGGCAAAGGCGAGCGCGAAGCCGGTCAATATTGCCGGCGTCAGGCTTGGCAGCAGCACCCGGGTGATGGTCTGGAAACGGTTGGCGCCAAGCGTTGCCGCCACCTCCTCCACCTGCCGGTCAATTTCCTCCATGACCGGCTGCACGGTGCGGACCACGAATGGCAGGCCGATGAAGATCAGCGCAATGACGATACCGGTCGGGGTAAACGCGATCTTGATACCGAAGGGTTCGAACAGCGAACCGACCCAGCCGCGATTGGCATAAAGCGTGGTGAGCGCGATACCGGCAACCGCCGTCGGCAGGGCAAAGGGCAAATCCACGATGGCATCAACGAACCGGCGGCCGGGAAAACGGTAACGCGTCAGAACCCAGGCAACGATGACGCCGAAAAACGCATTCACCAGCGCGGCGATAAAGGCCGTACCGAAACTGACGCGCAGCGCGTTCAGCGTGCGGCTGTCGGTGGCAATCGTAATAAAATCTGCAAAACCAAGTTTCGCCGTGGACCAGACAAGGCCGCCGAGCGGAATAAGAATGATGAGAAACAGATAGGTTACCGTGTAACCGAACGTCAGGCCGAAGCCCGGAATTACGCTCGACTGCCGCCACTTCCACCTGTTTCCGGATGTATTATTGCTCATCAAGGCTCCGGATAATCTTTGTTTGGCGCATTTCCTGACAGAAAACCGGGATCCACTTTTCCTGGAAATGCTCTCTGGGAGCCGGTGTTCCCCGGCCTTGTTATAAAGGATCGACCGGCACGGTGTCCGGTCGATCGAGTTGCTGTTTTTCAACGTCCCTTGCGGGCGGGCTATTTCTCGTCAGCCCATCATCCGCTTACTTGGCGGGCTTGTAAATCTGGTCGAAGATGCCGCCGTCACCGAAATGCTCGGGCTGCGCCTTGGCCCAGCCACCGAAGATCGGATCGTCGATGGTGACGAGCTTGATCTCAGGCAGTTGCTTCAGCAGATCCTTGGAGACGACCGCAGGGTTCGACGGGCGATAGAAGTGCTTGGCCGCAATATTCTGGCCTTCGTCGGAATAGAGATATTGCAGATAGGCCTCGGCTACCTTGCGGGTGCCCTTGGCATCGACGTTGGCGTCAACCACGGCGACCGGCGGTTCGGCAAGGATCGAGATCGGCGGCACGACGATATCGAAGGCATCCGCACCGAATTCCTGACCTGCGAGATAGGCCTCGTTTTCCCAGGCCAGCAGCACGTCGCCGATCTGGCGCTGCGCGAAGGTCACCGTGGAGCCGCGGGCGCCGGTGTCGAGAACCGGGGCGCGCTTATAGAGCTCGCCGACATAGGCCTTGATCTTGTCTTGATCGCCCTTGAACTCTTCATTCGCCCAGGCCCAGGCGGCGAGATAATTCCAGCGCGCCCCGCCAGATGTCTTGGGGTTCGGCGTGACGATCTGGATGTCGCCCTTCACCAGATCACCCCAGTTATGGATGCCCTTCGGGTTGCCCTTGCGGACAAGAAACACGATGGTGGAGGTGTAAGGCGAGGAATTGTGCGGCAGGCGGCCGCGCCAGTCCTTGTTGATCTTGCCGGAATTCTGAACGATGGCATCGATGTCGCTCTGCAGCGCCAGCGTCACCACATCGGCTTCCAGACCGTCGATGACCGAGCGCGCCTGCTTGCCGGAACCGCCATGCGACTGCTGGATCGTGACGTCTTCACCGGTATCGGCCTTCCACTTCTTGGCGAAGGCTTCGTTGAAATCCTTGTAGAGTTCGCGGGTGGGATCATAGGACACGTTGAGCAGCTTGGTTTGCGCTACAGCCGAACCAACACCCCCAAGAGCCAAAGAAAGGCCGAGAGCAACAACGCTCAAACCGGACAGAAGCTTAGACATCGGTATTCCCTCCTGATGAATATGGCTTAACTCTACTGGACCGGTAGAGTTGGTCAATGAGGCCGAATACGATCGAAAAAGTGTTTCCCGAGAGCGTTTCCCCGGGCAACAAATACAGCGCACCATAAGCTAATCACGCAACAAGCGTCGTGTAAAACTTTGCTGAATGCAAAACCGTTTCACATTTTTGACGATTTTTTGCGCCCGAGACGAAAAATATTACGGCCTTTTAGACGATTTTTTCGTCAGGCCGTCAAAAGCTCGGGCACTTCCACACCGGCAACGGCATCCGCGACGGTGGTGTTGAAAAGGATATTGCGGGTAGCATCGGCCACGCGGGCGAAGACGTGTCGTATCTCGCACTGCTTCTCGCCATCGCAATCCTCGCAGCGGCGATAGGCAGTCTGCGACAGGCAGGGCAAGGGGGCAAGCGGCCCGTCGATCAGGCGCAGCACCTCGCCGAAGGTGATGTCCGAGGCCGGCCGTGCCAAGAGATAACCACCCTGCTTGCCACGTCTGCTTTCGACGATGCGTTCCTTCTTCATTTCGAGAAGGATCTGTTCCAGGAATTTTTTCGGAATGGCCTGTTCGCGGGCAATATCGGAAATTTGCACAGGACAGCCGCCGTCGGCCTTTGCCAGCGAAAGAAGCGCCCTCAGCGCATATTTTGCCTTCTGCGAAATCATCGTAAAACCAGTAGACCACAAGCCCGGAAACCCGGCAATTCCGGCTTAGCGCAGAAGTTGTCACAATTCAAATCCAAGCTGCAAAGAAGGTGAACGGGCATCTTTTGCTCATACAAAGCGCGCGTGAGGCATTTTTGCTCTCAAGTGCAGCGCACAAAGACTGTCATTTCTGTTCCAGAGGCCGGATTTCAACAATAATCGGCCATGGAAATCCCGGACGTGACAATGACGATCAATTCAGCAAATGCCTCTGCCGATACCGCATCCCTCGACGCCACGCTTGCCGGGCTCGATCTTGCGGGACGACTTTCCTTCATCGCCGGTCTCGGCGGCCGTGCGGTCTTTACCACCAGCCTCGGCATCGAAGATCAGGTCATCACCGCCGCCATCGGTACGCACCGGTTGCCAATCGATGTCGTGACGCTGGAAACCGGCCGTCTGTTCAAGGAAACCGTCGATCTCATCGATGAAACCGAGGAACGTTTCGGCATTGAAATCCGTCGCTTCCGGCCCGAGCAGGATGACATCGACGCCTATGCCGCGAAATACGGCCTCAATGGGTTTTACGAAAGCATCGAGGCGCGTCACGCCTGCTGTCATGTCAGAAAGCTGATCCCGCTTGGCAAGGCGCTTGATGGCGCTGCCTTCTGGATCACCGGTCTCAGGCGCGGCCAGTCGGGCAACCGCGCGACGACGCCTTTCGCCGAGTTCGACGCCGAGCGTAATCTCATCAAGATCAATGCTCTGGCGGACTGGGACATCGACCAGATCCAGGCCTATGTCGCGTCTGAAAACATTCCCGTCAATCCGTTGCATGCGCGTGGGTACCCCTCCATCGGCTGCGAGCCGTGTACACGCGCCATCAAGCCCGGCGAGCCTGAGCGCGCCGGTCGATGGTGGTGGGAAAACGACGAGAAGCGCGAATGCGGTCTTCACGTCGCCGGTGCGGAACAGACACCCGCCGTTTCCGCCATCCCGCAACGATAATCATTCAGTACATTTTCCGGAGTTCACAATGTCCAACGCAGTCCACGAGACGGACAGCAAGAATACTGTCGCATCCAAGCCGCCGCTCGATCCCCATCTGAAGGCGCTTGAAAACGAAGCCATTCACATCTTCCGCGAAGTTGCCGCCGAATTCGACAATCCCGTGATGCTGTATTCGATCGGCAAGGATTCATCCGTGCTGCTGCACCTGGCGCGCAAGGCCTTCTTCCCCGGCCGCGTGCCCTTCCCGCTGCTGCACGTCAATACGGGCTGGAAGTTCAAGGAAATGATCGAATTCCGCGACAAGATCGTCAAGGAATATGATCTCGACCTGATCTCCTACACCAACCCGCGCGGCGAGACGGAAAACGTGACGCCCTTCTCCCACGGATCGGCGCTTTACACCGACATCATGAAGACCGAAGCGCTGCGTCAGGCGCTTGATGCCGGCCAGTTCGACGCCGCCTTCGGTGGCGCACGCCGCGACGAAGAGGCAAGCCGCGCCAAGGAGCGCATCTATTCCTTCCGCACGCCCGACCACAAATGGGACCCGCGCAACCAGCGCCCGGAACTGTGGAACATCTATAACGGCATGGTCCGCAAGGGCGAAAGCGTTCGCGCTTTCCCGCTCTCCAACTGGACCGAAGTCGATATCTGGCGTTACATCGAGGCGGAAAACATTCCGCTGGTGCCGCTCTATTACGCTGCCGAGCGTCCTTACATCGAGCGCGACGGCATGATGATCCTGGCCGAGGATGAGCGCCTTGAATTGCTGCCCGGCGAAGAGGTTCAGCACGGCTCGATCCGCTTCCGCACACTCGGTTGCTTCCCGCTGACCGGCGCGATCCGTTCCGAAGCGGCGACGCTTCAGGAGGTCATTGCTGAGCTGGAAATCGCCACCGTTTCCGAACGTCAGGGCCGCGCGATTGACCGCGACCAGTCCGGCTCGATGGAGAAGAAGAAGCGCGAGGGCTATTTCTGATGACCGCCGCTGCCACCAACAACGCCTCCACGGCCACCATTCTGCCCTTTGCCGAACATTCGAAAGCGACGCGCGACACGCGCCCGCTTCGTCTCATCACCTGCGGCAGCGTGGATGACGGCAAATCGACCCTGATCGGCCGTCTTTTGTGGGACACCAAGGCCGTAAAGGAAGATCAGGCTGCCACCCTGCACCGTGATAGCGGCAAACAGAACGATCTCGGCCTGCCCGATTTCGCGCTGCTGCTCGACGGTCTGCAGGCCGAGCGCGAACAGGGCATCACCATTGATGTCGCCTATCGTTATTTCTCCACCGACAGGCGCGCCTTCATCGTGGCCGACACGCCCGGCCACGAGCAATATACCCGCAACATGGCGACCGGCGCTTCGACCGCCGATCTCGCCGTGCTGCTGGTCGATGCGCGCACCGGCATTCTGGAACAGACACGCCGCCACGCCACCATTGCGGCGCTGATGGGCATCCGGCAATTCGTGCTGGCCATCAACAAGATCGACCTGACGAATTACGACAAGGCCGGTTTTGAACTGATTGCCCACGAGTTCCGCGATTTCGCCTCCGATCTCGGTATCAAGCAGATCACCGCCATTCCGATGTCGGCGCTGAAGGGCGAAAACGTCGTGCTGTCAGGCAAGGCTTCCATGCCCTGGTATGAAGGCCCGACGCTGGTTGAAACGCTGGAGCTTGCCACGGTGCGCTCGGCGCAATCGGGTGGCTTCCGCTTCCCCGTACAGCGCGTCTCGCGCCCCGGCGAAAGCTTCCGCGGCTATCAGGGCACGGTTGCCGGCGGTTCGGTCAAGCCGGGCGACAGTGTCGTTGTCCTGCCATCCGGCATGGTCGCCAACGTCAAGCAGATCGTCACCTTCGATCTGCTGCGCAACGCTGCCGTTGCGGGTGACGCGGTCACGCTGGTTCTCGACCGTCAGGTGGACGTATCGCGCGGCGACATGATCGTCTCCATCGAGGCGCAGCCGCAGACAGGTCTTTCCTTTGACGCGCAGATCGTGGCTTTGCAGCCGGGCGGCATCGAAGCGGGCAAGCGCTACTGGCTGAAAAGCGGCAGCCGCCGCCAGCGCGTCAGCGTACAGCCAGTGAGCCAACTTAACCTGAAAGAAGGTGAATGGCAGTCGCACGAGACGTCGCTACCGATGAACGCCATCGGCAAGGTGCGGCTCTCCTTTGACGAGACGGCGATCTTCGATGCCTATGAGCAGAACCGGGCGACCGGCTCCTTCATCCTGATCGACCCCGACACCAACAACACGGTGGCGGGCGGCATGATCACCGGCAAGCGCAGCGTTGGCGCGACCGAGGAACAGGGCGACAGGGTCATCCTCTCCCTGCCCGCCGATCTCGCGGAAAAGCTGCTGGCGAGCGAGTTGCTGGCCAAGCACCGCGACGAAATCGACATCCGCCGCACCGATGGTGCTACGGCATCGCGCCTGATCGGCGATCTCGACTGAGAAACCCGCATAAAACAAAAAAGGCGACTGCACTCTGCGGTCGCCTTTTTTCGTTGTGGGGCCTGTGGTCGAATGCAGTTTAAAAAACAAACATATAAAGCAGAATGATCACAAAGATCGGAACGCCCATAGCCCACAGCGCAATACCCTTCAGCATGTTATCCTCCATTGTTGTTGTGAATGGAGAACGGCTGAGGAAGCGTTGCGTTCCCTGCGGCTGCGCTGACAATCTCTTCATTGCAGCCGATAACGACAAACGCATCAAGTTTGCAAACGTGGGCAGGGCCGAGAAGATGGCGAGTGCCATGGTACCGTTTCACATTGGCGCTACTGCCTACGCCGTGACCCGGATCGTCCAGCCATGACCATTCATCACAGGGGAAACCCGTGGAACTGCGTTCAGGCCCGGTTAATAGCCGACACGTCACTCTCTCAGCGATGGAACTGCGAATGCAAATGCACGTTAGAGTCCGTCATTGGGAGATGAAGATTATGAAAATTTTGACTGCAGCGATTTGCCTGGTTTCGGTCGGCATCCTGAGCGGCTGTGTCGACGATCAAGGATACCGTAGCGGCGGATATTATACGACAGGCGTGTATTACCGCACCTATGACCGTGATCGCTACTACCGCGATTATGACCGTCGCGACTGGCGCGACCGAAGGGATTGGCGTGGTGATCGTCGGGATTGGCGCGATCGTCGCGACTGGCGTGGTGATAACCGCTACCGCTAACGATGATCGACTGGACTTACATAAGGCTATTACTTCTGGAATTGGTCGTGGGATGGCTTGACTGACAGCTGGCCGACGGCTGTTGTTTGCGTTTTTCTCATTTTCGCGCTGGCGAGAATGAGAAATTGACCCTCCGTGCAGCCGCCAAAGCCCTGGTTTGCAGGCACAGACAGCGAATGCATTCTAACCGGTCCGGGTTTTAAACAGTCCGGTTTCGGTGCGATACTATGATTTAGGCATTTTCAGGAAATATCGGGGTCAGTTGCAAGCCCCGGGAAATATTGGGCTTAAGCTGGTCGGAGTGAGAGGATTCGAACCTCCGACCCCGTCGTCCCGAACGACGTGCGCTACCAGACTGCGCTACACTCCGTGACCAGCGGCGCTTCTATAGACCAGCCTCCGGCATTCGACAAGCGGCATATTGCATTTTTTATGACAAGTTTTCGCAGCACGGCGAAGGGTGGTCGCAAAGCGCCTGTCGTGTGGGGTGGGATGCCGGAAAACGTTACAAAAAAGCAATTGTGGCAGGAAATTTTCGTCAAGCGGCACACCTCCCCTGCCCGTCGCCGCCAAATCTGCTAGGGGAACGGAATGACCGGCGGGAAGCCGGACACGGCACAAAGGACATTTCACCATGCTATTTCGCAGCGTAACGCTCGCAGGGCTCGCCATTGCGCTCTCCGCCTGCACGACATCGACGGGCTCTGCCCCTTCCTTCACCCAGAAGAGCCCCGTTGAGACGCGGTGGGTCGGTCAGTCCGCGGGTATTTTCTTCGCAAAATTCGGCCCGCCGCTGAGCGACACCGAAACCGGCAGCTCGACCATCTATAACTGGCGCGGCGGTTACAAGAAGGCCACTGTTCCGGCCAAGTTCGAAGAAGGCAAGGACGGCAAGAAGGGTCGCCAGATCTCGCCTGCCCGAACCGCCTCGCTCTCCTGCACGGTTCAGCTGACCGTTTCCAGCGATTACACGATCACTTCGGTGCGCACGGTCTCCGACCGCCCCGGCGTGAACGGCCCGAGCTATTGCGCGGAATTCCTCGCCGCAAACTAAAGTTTTCGACCAGAAAACGGAACGAACCAAGGCCCGCCTGAACCGGTGGGCCTTTTCACTTTTTCGAGATTATTGTCATTTTCTGAAAAATTTTCTACCCGAAACGGCACGGTCCGACCCGCCACGCGCTGCAAACGCTGGATTGCAGGCCTTTCCGCAATATTGCGCACTTAGGACACTTTCAACCGTTTGAAAGCACCGTCTAATCTTCGCAACCATAAAAATGACAATCGGCAAAGCCGTGCAAATCGCCGTTGCGACCTTATGTCCCGGCAAAATCCCTGTAAAAGCGCTTGAACTGGAGTGAAGAAGTCAGGGTTGTGCCGGTTTGAGCTTTGCTATAACGGGGCAATTGGGAGGAGTGTTTTTAACACAAAACAAGAATCAGGTATGGCCGTGACTCCCATCGATCAAGACAAATCCCAGCTCACTGATCTTTCCACACATGCGCTTCCCATGAACCGCAGACAGGTTCTCGGCACTGCGCTCGCAGGGCTCGCGACGGCAGCGCTGCCGACATCTTCGCTTCTCGCCAATACGACGGCGGCCAAAAAGGTCGACGTGCTTCTGATCGGCGGCGGCATCATGAGCGCGACGCTCGGTGTCTGGCTGCGCGAACTGGAGCCGACCTGGTCGATGCAGATGCTCGAGCGGCTGGACGGCGTGGCGCTTGAAAGCTCCAACGGCTGGAACAATGCCGGCACCGGCCATTCGGCTCTCGCCGAGCTGAACTACACACCGGAAGACGACAACGGCAACATCAAGATCACCCAGGCCGTCAACATCAACGAATCCTTCCAGATTTCCCGGCAGTTCTGGGCATGGCAGGTGCGCAACGGCGTTTTGAAGAACCCGCGCTCCTTCATCAACCACACGCCGCATATGAGCTTCGTCTGGGGCGATGAGAACATCGCCTATCTGGAAAAGCGCTACCAGGCGCTGAAGGCAAGCCCGCTTTTCGCCGGCATGGAATATTCCAGCGACCCCGAGCAGCTCAAGAAATGGGTGCCGCTGATGATGGAAGGCCGCGATCCTTCCCAGAAGATCGGCGCGACCTGGTCGCCGCTCGGCACCGACATGGAATTTGGCGAAATCACCCGCCAGTTCGTATCGCACCTGCAAAGCGACCGGAATTTCGACCTTCAGGTCAACAGCGAGGTTTCCGACATCCAGCGCAATGCGGATGGCAGCTGGCGCGTGACCTATAGCAACCTGAAGACCGACACTGAGCAGACCGTGGATGCGAAATTCGTATTCATCGGCGCCGGCGGCGGCGCGCTGCATCTGTTGCAGATGTCCGGCATTCCGGAAGGCGAAAACTATGCCGGCTTCCCCGTCGGCGGTTCGTTCCTCATCAACGACAATCCTGACGTGACAATGCAGCATCTGGCCAAGGCTTATGGCAAGGCCTCGGTCGGCTCGCCGCCCATGTCGGTTCCGCATCTGGATACCCGCGTGCTTGGCGGCAAGCGTGTCATCCTGTTTGGACCTTTCGCCACCTTCTCGACCAAGTTCCTGAAGGAAGGATCCTATTTCGATCTCGTCTCCTCCGTCACGACAAGCAATGCCTGGCCGATGGTGCGCGTCGGCATCGATGAATATCCGCTGGTGGAATATCTCGCCGGCCAGCTGATGATGTCGGACGACGACCGTTTTGCGGCGCTGAAGGAATATTTCCCCAATGCCAAGCAGGGCGAATGGCGCCTGTGGCAGGCGGGCCAACGCGTGCAGATCATCAAGCGCGACGAGGAAAAGGGCGGTGTACTCAGGCTTGGCACGGAAATCGTCGCCGCGCAGGATGGCAGCATCGCCGGCCTGCTCGGCGCTTCGCCGGGCGCTTCTACCGCAGCACCGATCATGCTGAGCGTTCTGGAAAAGGTCTTCAAGGACAAGGTGGCAACCCCGGAATGGCAGGCCAAGATCCGCCAGATCGTGCCAAGCTACGGCACCAAGCTCAATGACAACCCGGAAAAGGTACAGCAGGAATGGGCCTACACCGCCGAACACCTGCAACTGCCCACCCCGCCGCAGATCGATCTTGATGCGCTGAAGGGTGCGGGAGCGGCACCTGCTGGTGCGCCGGTGAAGAAGGTTCCGGATATCGCGCTTTAAGGCTTAGCCGCGATTGTCGAGTTTGGACGCCGCGTGTCTTTGGATGCGCGGCGTTTTTGTTAGAGACGACTTCTCCGCTCGCACCGTCGTCTTCCATCGCCGTCCAAAATTTTGAACGTTTTTATAAGTGGCTAGCATCAGACAATTACACCCATGTCGCGTCATCTGTTTAGCTCGAAGTTGACGATCTGCAGATTTATCTGTACAGATAGAATTCTATCTGGAGAAAGTGTTATGACACTTAGAATGACGGCTACCGGCGTACAAAAGCTAGCAGATGGTATATGGCGGCTAGATATGCCGCCTCATCAGGTGAGACTGCTGGGCAATCCCCCTAGCGCCATTGGCGAGCGCAGCATTTTGTTACTTCGCGAGGGGAAATACGAGCCCGCAACAGGCACGTTAGACTTCGATATCGGCGACGCCTCTGCGTTGAATGTAGGGACACAGCAGGAAACTATCGTTCTGTTATCGGCCGCCGAGGTTTCTTTAGTACGCCGCGAGATTGAGAAACCTATCGATGGTTATTCGATATCAATGCCTGCAGGCGATCGCGAATTTCTGCAATTGGTCCACAGAGAGTTACCCGAACCAATGCAAAGAACTGCCGAGCAATTGCTCGAAGGCGTTCGGAAACGCTATCCGGGAGAACTGAAGCGTGGTCTATCTCGCAACTTCAGCGAAACCCCGGATAACTTTTGGTACGTCATTGTGCAACCTCGAGCGGAGAAACTGTCTATTACCGTTCGCGGCACGGTTGATCATTTTTCTCGTGTATCGAAGTTGGAGATCAAAGACGATCGAGGAAATACACGCTTCAAGGTGCGTGGTCCTGATGACGTCGAAGCTGCGCTTGAGCTAATTTTCCACGCTCGGCGTCGATAGTCTCCAAGGTGAAGCTGGGATCCCCTATATCTGATCTGGGCTGAAAAGTGCGTGGTACAGACAATTCAGCTTGGTCGATGATGACCAAGCCCATCACGCGTAAGGCACGATGGACGATCGTCCAAAAATGAGAAACTTGGCTGGGGCGCCAGGATTCGAACCTGGGAATGCCGGTACCAAAAACCGGTGCCTTACCGCTTGGCGACGCCCCAACAGGGCAGCATGGGCGAAACGCCGCTGCCTGAACCGGGCCTGATTAGCAAAGCCTGCCCGACGCGGCAATGACCTATCGGCTTATTTTTTCACAAAATCCAAGCTTTTTGGGTGCCGTGCCTGACATGGCATGTTAGGGCTTGGCGATTGCGCGGCCGAGGCTGTGGCTTTAGTTAGCATGGCATTATCTCAGGAGGTCTCGATGGCGGACCCGGCATTCGATCTCGATTTCAGGCCGGCCTATGGCGAGGCGGTTCCTGTCGCCCCGCTTATCCAACGCATCACCGTCAACAATCCTTCCGCCTTCACCTTCCACGGCACCAACAGCTATATCGTCGGCGACCGTTCCGTCGCCGTCATCGATCCCGGCCCGGAGGACGAAGCCCATTTTCAGGCGCTGATGGCGGCGCTTGATGGCCGCGAGGTCACCCATATCTTCGTCAGCCACACCCATCGCGACCACTCGCCACTTGCCCGGCGACTGAGCGAGGCGACCGGGGCGCTAACGGTGGCGGAAGGCCCGCACCGGGCCGCCCGGCCGCTGCATGTGGGCGAGACCAATCCCTTTGCCGAAAGTTCCGATACGGCTTTTGTGCCTGACATGGCGCTTGGTGACGGGCAGAGCCTTTCCGGCGACGGCTGGACACTCACGGCGTTGCATACGCCGGGGCACACCGCCAACCACGCTGCGTTTGCGCTGGAGGGCAGTGGCATCGTCTTTTCCGCCGATCACGTCATGGCCTGGGCCACCACCATCGTCGCGCCGCCGGATGGGGCGATGAGCGATTACATGGCCTCGCTGGAGCGGCTGCTTATCCGCGACGACCGGCTGTTCCTGCCCGGCCACGGCGGCCCGGTCAACGATCCGGCCGCCTTCATGCGCGGGCTTCGCGCCCACCGCCGCATGCGGGAAAGGGCCGTTCTGAAGCGTATCCGGGAGGGCGACCGCTGGATTGCCGACATGGTGAAGGTGATCTATGCCAGCACCGACAAGCGCCTGCACGGCGCGGCGGCACTTTCCGTGCTCGCCCATATCGAGGACCTGATTGAAAAGGGTGAGGTGCGGACCGAGGGTGCGCCTTCGCTGCTGGGGGAATATTTTCCGGCGTGAAGAAACGACAGGGACGGCAGCAGTCATCGAGCCTGTGATGCCCCAATTACAGCCCCTCACCCGCGACGTCATGCTCGGGCTTGTCCCGAGGATCCAATCACGTTTCATTCAATCGAGACGTGGCAGATGCTCGGGACAGGCCCGAGCATGACGGCAGCGAGGTTTCGGGGCCTCTTGGTCAGTCTTCACCCTCTAGAGGCCTAATTGTCGTTCAACCCCTGCATTTCCGCATCCAGCGCATCGAGATAGGCTTCGGCGATCGCCGCACCCATGCCGAGATCGTGCGGGCCGTAGCGGGAGGCCACGCGCATGTCGACGATGGTGGTTTCCGCTTCTTCCTTCAGGCGGATGAGGATGTCGAAACGCAGGCCCCAGATGCGCGTGCGCGTTTCGCCCTGCATCAGCACCACACCGCTGCCATTAAAGAAAGTGGGCTGCGGCGCCTCAAGCGGCCGGGCCATGGGAACCGGCACGATGGAGGGCAGATCTTCTACTGGCGATTCCTCGGCGGGCGGTGTTTTGCCCTGTTCGGGAATGACCACGGGCGGCGGCTCCACCGCGCCGATGACACCTTTGGTATGGGTGATGCGGATATTCTGGGCGGCGGTCATTTTTTTGGCGGCGGTGTAGATGCGGTCGATCGCGCCTTCATAGCGGCGGCCGGCAAGGCTCGCATAGGCCACGGCCTGCGCGTCGCGGTCCTCTTTGGCAACGGTCGCGGGTCTTGTCAGCCATTGCTGGTTGGCAACCGGCGGCACCAGCCATTCCGGCACATCGGCAAGATCGGTGGAGATGTCGTAAATCTTCGGCTGCTGCCAGTAGAGAAAAGCACCGTAACCGACGACACCGAGCGGCAGCGCCGACAGAAGCAGCGCCGCAAGTGCCGAGAGACCGCCCCGCGCGCCCTTGGTCCACAGCCGTTCAAGGCCAACCAGCGCCAGAAGCACCGCCACCAGCGCAATGCCAGCGGCAATGATGAGCAGTCCGACAAGGTCAGGCGTCGTCAGCGGCCCAAAACGGTGGATGCCGGCGGCGACAAGAAAAAGCGCAAGCGCCACTAGTCCAAGATAGCGGGAAAGATAGGCAGCAACCGAAAAAGGCCGGACGAAACGCACTGTCATGGAAGCGGATATCCGTAAGATCGCATTGGCTTGAAAGCGTTGCACCCGAAATCTGGCAAGGGAATCACCTGCATATGATGTCATAGACCGGATTTGCGGCGAGGAAAACAAAGGACGGGTTCGATCTGCCGGTAAAGCGTGCGAACCTTGCCTCCGCCACGCCCATCCTCGGGTCAGGCCCGAGGACGATCCGGCATCCAGCCACGACGCATCGCCCCCGCGAGAAGCCAGGGCGAAGAGATGTTGAAATATTTTTCCGCTTCACCTCAACTTAAGAGAATAATGCACCGGTAGCGCAACGAATACGCAAGCTCATCCCTTAATTGCTGAGGAAATCGGCGTATTCTCCGTCCCTTCCTTTGAGAATGCGTGTAAAACGTGCATCATTCTCGTTTTCTTGCATAAAAAAGAGACAAGCCATGTCACAGGCAACGACGCCCGCCCGCTCATCCGGGCCAAAACCCTTTTATCGCAATTTCGGCTTTCAGGTTCTGATCGCCATGGTCATCGGTCTGCTGCTCGGGCTCGTTGCGCGCAACATCGGTCCTGATGCCGCCGGCAGCGCGAACTGGCTTTCCGTGACGCTGCAGACCATCGGCAGCATCTTCGTGCAGCTATTGCGCGCTTTGGTGCCGCCGCTGATTTTCACGGCCATCGTTGCCTCCATCGCCAATCTCAAGAACCTCAGCAATGCGGCAAAGCTGGTCTGGCAGACGCTTCTGTGGTTCGCCATCACCGCGCTCATCGCCGTGGTCATCGGCATCGTGCTCGGCCTCGTCATCCAGCCGGGCGTCAACACGGCGATTGCCAATACGGCAGCGGCCGCCCCCTCCTCCACCGGCTCCTGGCTCGACTTCCTGAAGGGTCTCGTCCCGGCCAACGTCTTTGGTCTTGAGGCTTCGACCAAGGTCAACAACGGTTCCGCCAGCACGTCGCTGAACTTCAACGTGTTGCAACTGCTCGTGGTGTCGATTGCCTTTGGTGTCGCCGCGCTGAAAGCGGGCAAGGCGGCAGAACCGTTCCTCGCCTTCAACCAGTCGCTGCTTGCCATCGTGCGCAAAATCCTGTGGTGGGTCATCCGCCTCACCCCCATCGGCACCATCGGGCTGCTTGGCCGTGCGGTTGACCAATATGGCTGGACGACGCTTTCGCAGCTCGGCTGGTATGCGGCGGCCGTTTATATCGGTCTGGCTCTGGTGCTGTTCGTGGTCTATCCGGCCCTGCTTCTCGCCCACGGTCTGAAGCCCTCGCGCTTCTTTGCGGGCGCTTGGCCGGCCATCCAGCTCGCCTTCGTCTCGCGCTCGTCCATCGGTACCCTGCCCGTCACCGAAACCGTGACGGAAAAGAGCCTCGGCGTGCCGCGTGAATATGCCGCCTTCTCCGTGCCTCTCGGCGCCACCACCAAGATGGACGGTTGCGCCGCCATCTATCCGGCGATTTCGGCGATCTTCATCGCCCAGTTCTTCCAGGTGCCGCTCGGCATTCAGGACTATGTGCTGATCGTCTTCGTCTCGGTGCTCGGCTCGGCCGCGACAGCCGGCCTGACGGGTGCTGTGGTCATGCTGACGCTGACGCTTTCCACGCTCGGCCTGCCGCTCGAAGGTGTGGGCTTACTGCTCGCCATCGACCCGATCCTCGACATGGGCCGCACGGCGGTCAACGTCGCCGGTCAGGCGCTGGTGCCCACCATCGTCGCCAAGCGCGAGGGCATTCTGGATGAGGCCGTCTATAACAACGCCAAGGACATCGAGGCGCTCGATGACCGCGACGCGGTGGTGGCCTGAGTGAAGTGACGTTCAAGGCGGCCGTATTCTGCGGCCGCCTGCAAGACCAATCTTGCAACAACCGACCAGTGCAACTTTCCACCCCAACACGACTTTTCCCCGCATGAAAACAGGCGTATCAATCGCGGCAATAAAAGTGCCGTCCGCCTGTCATGTTCCAGGGAGAAACAAAATGCGCGTTTCCATCGTCTTAGGTTCGCTTGCCGCCCTCATGGCGCTCACCGCCTGCCAGACGCTGACGCCGGAAGAGCGCCGGGCACGGGATGAGGCGACATGCCGGGGTTATGGTTTCCGCCCCGGCACCGACCCGATGGCGGGTTGCCTTCTCGATCTGGAAATGGACCGCCGCGCCGACAACCGCGCCTGGCAGGCGCAGATGAACCGCGACATGTTCTACCGGCCGGTGGTGGTGGAGCGGCGGATCATCGTCCAACCAAACCCCTGACCGGAATGAAGGCGACATTGCTCGCGGGCTCACCCTGCCGGGACTTTGCGGCAAGCGTCGCCTGCGCTGCCGCGAGGCGGGCGATGGGCACGCGGAAGGGCGAGCAGGATACGTAGTCGAGATCCGCATCCTCGCAGAAATGGATCGAGGCCGGATCGCCGCCATGTTCGCCGCAAATGCCGAGCTTCAGCTCCGGCCGTGTCTGGCGACCGCGTTCGGCGGCGATGCGGATCAACTCCCCCACACCGTCGAAATCGAGCGAAATGAACGGGTCTCGTTCGATGATGCCCTTACGCTGATAGGTATTGATGAAACGCGCCGCGTCATCGCGGGAAATGCCGAAAGTCGTCTGCGTCAGATCGTTGGTACCGAAGGAGAAGAACTCCGCTGCTTCAGCAATAACATGGGCGCGCAGGGCCGCGCGCGGCAGTTCGATCATCGTGCCGGTCAGATATTCGAGCGTCATGCCGGTCTCTTCCGCCACCTCGGCGGCCACTGTGTCGATGACGGCCTTGACGTAATCAAGCTCAGACCGGAGGCCGACCAGCGGCACCATGATCTCAGGCACAACCGGCGCACCTGTAATGCGCGCCGCCGCAACGGCGGCTTCAAAAATGGCGCGCGCCTGCATTTCCGCGATTTCGGGATAGGAAATCGCCAACCGGCAGCCGCGATGGCCGAGCATGGGGTTGAATTCGTGCAGCGCATCCAGCCGCTGGCGGAACACCGTTTGCGGCATACCCATGGCGGCGGCCACCTCGACGATCTCGCCATCGGTCTTCGGCAGGAATTCGTGCAGCGGCGGATCGAGCAGGCGGATCGTCACCGGCAGACCGTGCATGATCTGGAACAGTTCGGTGAAATCCGAACGCTGCATCGGCAAAAGCTGGTCGAGCGCTGCCCGCCTGCCCTTTTCGCTTTCAGCAAGGATCATCTCGCGCATCACATGAATGCGGTCACCCTCGAAGAACATATGTTCGGTTCGGCAAAGGCCGATACCCTCGGCACCGAAGGCGCGGGCGGCGCGGGCGTCAGCCGGCGTATCGGCATTGGTGCGCACCGTCATGCGGCGCAGACCATCGGCCCATTGCATCAGCTTGCCGAAATCGCCTGACAGTTCCGGCTGCGTCATCGGCACTTCGCCCTTCAGCACCCGGCCTGACGAACCGTCGATGGTGATGACATCGCCGCGTTTCAGCATGCAGCCAACGCCGATCAGCACCTTGTTGCGCATGTCGACACGCATGGAGCCCGCGCCGGTGACGCAGGGAATGCCCATGCCGCGCGCCACCACGGCGGCGTGGCTGGTCATGCCACCGCGCGTCGTCAGAATACCTTCGGCGGCATGCATGCCGTGAATATCTTCCGGGCTGGTTTCGATGCGCACCAGAATGACGCGGCGCCCTTCGGCTTCGGCCGCAACCGCCTCTTCCGAGGTAAAGACGATTTCGCCGGTTGCCGCCCCCGGAGAGGCAGGCAGGCCTGAGCCGATGATGGGGCGGGAAACGCCGGGATCGATGGTCGGGTGCAGCAGCTGGTCGAGCGAAGACGGCTCGATGCGGCAGACGGCCTCCTCCTGCGAGATCAGCCCATCCTCGACCATATCGACGGCGATCTTCATGGCAGCGCGCGTGGTGCGCTTGCCGGAACGGGTCTGCAGCATCCAGAGCTTGCCACGCTCGATGGTGAATTCCAGATCCTGCATCTCGCGATAATGGTTTTCCAACCGCTTGCAGATCGCCAGGAACTCGCCGAAAGCCTCGGGCATCAGCTTTTCCATCGAAGGCTTGTCGGAGCCCGACGCCAGTCGCGCGGCCTCAGTGATGGATTGCGGTGTGCGAATGCCCGCCACCACATCTTCACCCTGGGCGTTGACGAGGAATTCGCCGTAAAGCTCCGCCTCACCGGTGGAGGGATTGCGGGTAAAGGCGACGCCGGTTGCCGATGACGAGCCGAGATTGCCGAAGACCATGGCCTGAACGTTGACCGCCGTGCCCCAATCGCCCGGAATATTGTGCAGATGCCGGTAGGTCACGGCGCGGTGGTTCGTCCAGCTGGCGAAAACAGCACCAATCGCGCCCCAGAGCTGGACGTGACAATCCTGCGGGAAGGCTTCCCCCAGCTCGTCCTCGATCAGCTGCTTGTAAAGCGCAACGACATGCTGCCATTCAACCGCCGACATATCGGTATCGTATTCATGGCCGAGACGGCCTTTTTCGTCCTCGAGAATTTCCTCGAACAGCTCGTGATCGAGGCCCATGACGACATCGGCATACATCTGGATGAAACGGCGGTAGCTGTCCCAGGCGAAACGGGCGTCACCCGCATCGTGACCCAGCGCCTGCACCGTGCGGTCGTTGAGGCCGAGATTGAGAACGGTGTCCATCATGCCCGGCATGGAGGCGCGCGCGCCTGATCGGACCGACAGAAGCAGCGGCGTCTGGCTGCCGCCAAATGTCTTGCCGGTCACGGTCTCCATGCCATGAAGCCCGGCCATGACCTGCAGCTTCAGCTCCTCGGGAAGATCGCGGCCGCTCTTGTGATAGAGCGCGCAGGCATCGGTGATGATGGTGAGACCGGGGGGGACGGGAAGGCCGAGACTTGCCATTTCGGCAAGGTTTGCACCCTTGCCGCCCAATATAGCAACGTCACCTGCCCTTCCTTCGGCAGCACCGTTGCCGAAGGTATAAACCCACTTTTTCATTCCACGCTCTCCACCCAGAAGCGTTGTCATTTTTCTATCATCTACAGCATTGCCGCCATGTTGGAAACGCCGCAACGTGCAGTTTACATCGCAGTGCAGCATAATTGCGGCGAATTGCGCGCCAGAATTGCCGCAAAAGCAAAATAACAGCTTTACTGACGCATTCGTGTAGTGCGGAGAAACGGAGTGTTCCCTAAGCCATTCACATCGCCCAAAAGAGATTATTCATGCAATTTACTCGCCGTCACACGTTGAAATTTGCCGGAATTTCTTGCGCCGCCACCGCCCTTGCCGGTGCTCTGAGAGCAGAAGGCGGTTCACCCGTCGCAAATGCCGGCGCGGCCCTTCCCTTTGCGCTGACGACCCCGATGCATATCGGCCAGGCGGCGCTTCGGGTCCGCGATCTCGATCCGATGATCGACTATTACCGTTCCGTGCTGGGTTTGAACGAGGTGGAGCGCACATCGCGCGGCGTGACACTCGGCGTCGGCACCGTTCCGCTGCTCGATCTCGTCCACAAACCGACGGCTGATTATGAAAGCCCGACCTCCGCCGGCCTGTTCCACATCGCCTACCTAATGCCCAGCCGCAAGGATCTGGCACGGTGGCTGGTGCATGCGGCCTTGCGGCAGGTGCCGCTTACGGGCTTTGCCGACCATAATGTCAGCGAAGCGGTCTATCTCAACGATCCCGAAGGCAACGGCATCGAGGTTTACAGCGACCGGCCGAAGGACACATGGGTCTGGAACGGCCGTGTGGTGAAAATGGGCACCGAACCGCTCGACGTCGATGATCTCGTGGCACTGACCGACACCAAGAAAAGCGATTTTGAAGCCGCACCCACGGGGATGCGCATCGGCCATATTCACCTGCGGGTCGGCGAGATTGCCACCGCCCGCGCCTTTTACGAAGAGGCCATCGGCCTGCAACCGACACAGGACGCCCGCACCGATGCGTCCTTCCTGTCTTCGGGTGGATATCATCACCATCTGGCGATGAATACCTGGAACAGCCGGGGCGCCAAGCAACGCAACGCCACCGAAACCGGCCTCGACTGGTTTTCACTCGCCGTCCGAAATACCACCGACCGTGAAGCGCAAAAGACGCGATTGCGGGCTGCGGGTTACGTGCTGGTGGAGATGGAAAACAATGTCGTGGAAGCGATTGATCCCTGGGGGACAAGGCTGCGGCTGGTGCCGGTGTGAGTGGGTGGTAGCGCTCCACACGATTGGCAGCTATGGCAAGTTCGGCGTTTACCGGGGTTCGTAGTGTCCCCTCCATCCGTCATTCCGGCCTTGAGCCGGAAACCAGCCGACGCGCGTCCACGCAATTCCGGTCACAAAACCGTGGCCTCAATTTTTACCGGTACGGTTCACCCAAAAAAGAAAGCCTTGCGAGGCCGCGGCAGCAGCCTCGCAAGGCATTCCATCCGGGTACAGGAAACCGGATGGGGGGTCTGGAAATAACCCTGATTGCTTTCAAAAAGACATAGCAAAACGCCACGCATTGTCGCTCACCCGAATGGGTGATGCCTTCATATAAATTCGCAATGACCGGGGTTGTGGTGTTAGACGGCTTCGCGCAATTGTTCGGCGGTCTGCAAATCCACCGACACCAGTTGCGAGACGCCCTGCTCGGCCATTGTGACGCCGAAGAGGCGGTTCATGCGCGCCATGGTGATGGGATTGTGGGTGATGATGACGAAACGCGTTTCGGTGGAGGCCACCATTTCGTCCATCAGGTTGCAATAACGCTCGACATTATGGTCGTCCAGCGGCGCGTCCACCTCGTCCAGCACGCAGATTGGCGCCGGATTGGTAAGGAAGACCGCAAAGATCAGCGCCATGGCCGTCAGCGCCTGCTCGCCGCCGGAAAGCAGCGTCATGGTCTGGGGCTTCTTGCCGGGCGGGCGGGCGAGAATTTCCAGCCCCGCCTCCAGCGGATCGTCGGATTCGATCAGCTGCAATTCCGCCGTGCCACCGCCGAAAAGATGGGTGAAAAGCCGCTGGAACTGCGAATTGACCACATCAAAGGCCGCAATCAGCCGTTCGCGACCTTCGCGGTTGAGGTTTTGGATACCGGCGCGCAGCTTGCGCACGGCGTCGATGATATCGTCGCGCTCCTTGATGAGCGCCGCGAGCTTGGCGGAAAGCTCAGCCTGCTCCTCTTCCGCGCGCAGATTGACCGCGCCAAGCCTCTCGCGCTCAATCTTCAGCCGGTCGAGGTCGCGCTCGACGTCGCGAATATCGGGCTTCGGCTGGTCGGGGCCAAGGCCGGTCAGGCGCAGCGCCATATGCGGCTCGGTATTCAGCGTTTCGCGGATGCGATGTTCGGTTTCCTGCCGCTTCTCGCGAGCGGAAACCAGACGTTCTTCGGCACGTCCACGCTTTTCGCGGGCTTCGGCCAGTTCGGAAAGCGCCGTTGTGGCAACCCGGTCGGCAGCGCGTTGCAGGTTTTCCGCCTCCACCAGACGGTCAGCTGCCATACGGCGGGCATCTTCGGTTTTCTGAAGCTCGGAGAGGAGGTTGCGGCGTTTCTCGTCGAATTCCTCCGGCGCTATGTCCAGTTCGGCTATCTCCTCGCGCGCCTCTTCCTCGCGTTCCCGCAGGGTGGCGATATGATCGGCTGCACTTGCCGCCCGCGATGTCCAAGTAGAGCGCTCCTGCGCAATTGCTTGAAGCCTGCGCTGGCGGCTTTCCGCCTCGCGGCTCATCCCCTCGTGGCGGGCGCGTGCTTCCGCCAGCAGGCCACGGTCGGTCGCGACTTCGAGCTGGCTTTCACGCAGCTTGAGATCGAGCACGGAAAGATCCGGCGCATCCTCCATTTCGATGCGGGCGTTTTCTTCCTGAACAACGATCTCGTCGATCTGCGCGCCGATCTGGTTCAGCGCCTCGGAGACGATATCGCGACGGCGCAGAAGATCGCCCGAAGCGCGTTCGGCAGCGGTCAGAGCCTCGCGCGCTTCGGCAAGATGGCGTGTCGCCAACCGGCTTCTGTCGCGCACCTCCGAAAGCCGCTGCTCGGCGCTGCGGATTTCATCGGTTCTGATGGAGAGCTGTTCTTCGGCCTCCTCCAGACCGAAACGGGCTTCGTCCAGTTCGGTCTCGATTTCGGCAAGGCGGTTCTTTTGTGCCAGACGAAGGGCGGCGGCACCCGGTGCATCGGCGCTGGCGATGTGGCCATCCCAGCGGAACAGCGCGCCCTCGCGCGTCACCAGCCGCTGGCCGGTTTTCAGCGATGGCATCAGGCGCAGGGCCTGCACAGTATCGGCTGCAACGCCGATCTGGGCGAGGCCGCGCCGCAGGGCATCCGGCGCCTGTGCGTAATCCAGAATCGGCTTCACACCCTGCGGCAAGGCGGGATCGCCAGCACCGTCGCCATTGCCGGCCCAATAGGCGGCAGCGGCTGGATCGAGCGAGCTTTCAAGATCGTCGCCAAGGGCGGCACCGAGTGCCGCCTCGAAACCACGCTCGACCGTCATTTCTTCCGCTACCGGCGTGAAGCTGCCATTGGCGGCAGCGCTGGAGGCGAGGATTTTGGTGATGGTGCGCGCTTCCGTGTCCAGCGCGTTCAGCCGGTTTCTCGCCGTTTCCAGCGGCCCGCGCGCCAGCGCTTCGGCGGAACGTGCGGCGGCAACGGCGGCTTCCGCCTCCTCCGCCACGATCAGCGCATCCTCGACCGCGATCTCGGCAGCCTCCACCGCCTCGCGGCGCTCCGAAGGATCGGGAAGTCCGGAGAGTTTTTCATCGACGGCATCGATCTCGGAGGATGCTTCCTGTGATTGGCGTTCCAGCCGGAGCTTGCGGTCGGAAAGCTCGCGGATCGCCCGTTCCAGCTGCTGGCGCCCGGCTGCGGCCTCGGCGCGCTCGGCGGTGATGGCGGTGAAAATGGTTTCGCTTTCGGTGAGCTTGGCGGCGGCGGCCTCGAAGGCTTCGCGCATCTCTTCGGCATGACGACCGGAATCGGCGAGGATTTCGAGAAGGTCTGCCTCTTCCTCATCGAGCCGCGCAAGAATCTGGGCGTTATCAGAGACAAGCCGTTCTTCGCGAACGATGTCTTCGCCAAGCTGCGAGAGACGGCGCGCCAGCTCGTCGCGGCGGCGCAGCAGGCGGTTCGCCTCGTCGTCCAGCTGGGTGCGGGCAATCTGCAGGCGTTGCAGGGCGGCGGCGACACGCGCTTCATCCTCGCGCAGTTCCGGCAGCTTCAGGCTGGCAATGCCCTGCTGCTTTGCCGCTTCCATCTGCGCCTGCGCCTTTTCGGCAACGATGTTCGTAGCCTGATTGAGCGCGCTTTCCGCCTCGCCCTCTGCCTCTTTCGCCTCGACCCAGCGAATGTGCAAAAGCGTTGCCTCGCGGGCGCGGATATCCGCAGACAGCATCTTGAAACGGCTTGCCTGCCGTGCCTGCCGTTTCAGGCTTTCGATCTGGCTTTCAAGCTGGGCGGTGACGTCCTCCAGCCGCTCCAGATTGGTCTCGGCTGCCCGCAGGCGCAGTTCGGCCTCGTGGCGGCGGGAATGAAGGCCCGAAATGCCGGCCGCCTCTTCCAGAAGCTGGCGGCGGGCCTGCGGTTTGGCATTGATGAGTTCGCCGATGCGCCCCTGCCCCACCATGGAAGGCGAGCGCGCGCCGGTGGAGGCATCCGCAAACAGAAGCTGCACATCCTTGGCGCGCGCCTCCTTGCCGTTGATGCGGTAGACGGAGCCGTTTTCGCGCTCGATGCGGCGCGTCACCTGAATTTCGTCGGCATCGTTGAAGGCGGCGGGTGCGGTGCGATCGGAATTGTCGAGATAAAGGCCGACTTCAGCGGTGTTTCTGGCTGGGCGGTTGCCGGAACCGGAGAAGATGACGTCATCCATGCCGGATGCGCGCATGTTCTTGTAGGAATTTTCGCCCATCACCCAGCGAAGCGCTTCCACCAGATTGGACTTGCCGCAGCCGTTCGGGCCGACGACACCGGTCAGGCCAGGCTCGATGATGAATTCCGAGGGTTCAACGAAGGACTTGAAACCAACGACGCGGAGCTTGTTGAACTTCATGCCGCAACGCTCCGGACAGAAATACGGCAATAAAAAACGGGCGAACGGAAGTATCCGCCGCCCGTTCCTTTAAGGGTTCGGCGATCAGAGCAGCTTGTCGATGACAGCCGACATGGTTTCAACCGACATGTCTCCCGCGTATTTCTTGCCGTTGATGATGAAAGTCGGCGTGGAGTTGACGCCAAATTCCGTCGCACCGCGTTGCATCGTTGCGTTCACATCATCCAGAAGTTTCTGGTTCGTCAAGCAGGCCTCGAAAGACTCCTGTGAGAAACCGGCCATTTTCGACAATTGCAGCAGGGCCACACGGGCATCCTGCGCCGTTGCCCAGCTCTGCTGCTGCTTGAACAGCATGGAAACGAACGGGAAATACTGTCCTTCCGGTGCGCAGCGCGCCAGCATGAAGGCTGCCGCCGCACGCGGATCGAACGGGAATTCGCGGATGACGAAGTAGACCTTGCCAGTGTCGATGTACTTCTTCTTGATCTCGTCAAAGGTCTTGTTGTGGAAGTTCGCGCAATGCGGGCAGGTCATCGACATGTATTCGACGATCTTGACGGGCGCGTTCGCATCGCCGAGCGCCGCTTCCGGCAGCGGGCCGGGCTTCAACACGGCAGCCATGTCCACATCACCGGTGGATTCAGGCAATTCCTGCGCCTCAGCGACGCCGGGCGTGAAGGCAAACGGCAGCGCCGTGGCAACAGCTGCAAGAGCAACGCCGCCAAGCAGGCTGCGTCTGGTAATATTCAATTCGGAAATCGGCATGGAAACACCCGTGTTGATTTGAAACTGCCTGATGCGCAATTCGCTAACCCGATACCACCAGCACTGGCAGCACGACAAGCGGGCTCTGGAACTTCATTGTCAAAGAATCGTGACTTCGAGAAGGCGAAAGCATCAAAATACAGAGGCGCGAACAATGGTCGCAGCGGGCGGATACCTTTCGTGACCTCAACGGGACAGCCCAAACTGTATTTCGATATTGTGGTAGGATGAACCATGGCCGTTCCAGCCGTGATAAATTTCACGGCTTTCGCCTGAGAAATGGTGACGGGACATTTCTATTTCCGCGACCAGCGGAGCATATCCCTTGGTAAACAACGATCTCAGCGATCCCTGATGCACCGCGCTTGCAACCATGATTGGTTCGAGGTGATGAAGCCCGATTGCTTCGTCAGGCTGCGCGGGCCTTCTTACCGGTCGGCATATTTCCCAATCGAAGAGGGTTTTACTGTCTCTCGGCAGACTACGGGAAATGAAAAGCCACGGGCCTTCGGCCTCCAGTCCATAATCGGCAATCTGCTTTTCTATTATCGGCGCATATTCGGCAGCCGCGTGTCTGACGTCGGGTATCCGCAGGCGCTTGGCCATGCGCAGGACCCACATTTCAGCTGTTTCCTTGATTTCCATCCGCATACTCCTTTGGACCATGGAGTAATTCGGAAATAGGCGGCCAACAAATTGAAATAGAGAATGAAATTCTATTTTCCGTCCAGCTATAAACCGCCGGTGAAATTTCTTCCTATTTCAAACCCGGCCGCGGTGGCTTCTTCTGCATGACCGCCGTGCCGAGCCTTTCCACTGCCTTGCGCAGCGCCTCGCTCTCTATGCCGTCCATCATATCGTCAAGGCGCTTTGCCGCATCGCCGCGCAACGGCGGCGGCTTTCGCCTGCGGGTGACGGGCGGCGAGACCGGCTTCTGCACGATCCTGATCTGACGCACGGCCGGGAAGCCGAAAAAGCCGTTGATGCGGGCAATCAGTTCGCCCTGCGCATGGGTGAGAAACAGAGCGCGCGCGCCTTCGCAGGCAATCGTCAACACGCCCGGCTGGTAACCGCCGCGATCCGGCCCCTCGTCGCGGCGCGGCCAAGTAATTTTCTCCGGCCGGGTGCAATCGGCAAAATCATCGCCGGCGATCTCGTCCCACGAGCCGAGCAGCGCCGTGTTGATGCCCGCCCGTTTCGACAGGAGGGGATCCATGATGCCATTGGCTATTTCGGCGATCTGGATGACGCCTTTGCGTGGATATCGCATTTTTCACTCGGGTTTCAGGACCGGACAGGCCCGGAGCTGCTTGATAGGTCGGTATGAATGGCCCAACTATAGGCCGAATCGAAGAGAAACGGCAAACCATGCTTCAAAAAACCGCCCCGGCGCCTCAGGCGCAAATGCTGCTCGCATGGTATGACCGCCACCATCGCGAGCTGCCATGGCGCACCTCTCCGGCCATGGCGACACAGGGAAAACGTGCCGATCCCTATCATGTCTGGCTGTCCGAAGTCATGCTTCAGCAGACGACGGTGCAGGCGGTCAAACCCTACTTCCTGAAATTCCTCGCCGCCTGGCCTGATGTCAACGATCTGGCGGCGGCGCCGGTAGAGGATGTGATGGCCGCATGGGCCGGGCTTGGTTATTACGCACGCGCCCGCAACCTTAAAAAATGCGCGGAAGCCGTGGCGAAAGAACATGGCGGCGTCTTTCCGGATACCGAAGAGGGCCTGAAGAAACTGCCCGGCATCGGCGATTATACGTCCGCTGCCGTAGCCGCCATCGCGTTTAACCGGCAGGCGGCGGTGATGGACGGCAATGTCGAGCGGGTCATTTCCCGCCTCTTTACCATCGATGCCCCCCTGCCCGGCTCGAAATCTGCCATGAAGGCCAAGGTGGCCGAACTCACTCCCGCAGACCGCCCCGGCGATTTTGCGCAGGCGATGATGGATCTCGGCGCAACGATCTGCACGCCCAAGCGTCCGGCCTGCGCGCTCTGTCCGTTCAACGGTTGCTGTCTTGCGCTTGCCCATGACGAGCCGGAGCGTTTTCCGGTCAAGGCCGCAAAAAAGGCAAAACCGGTGCGGCTCGGTGCCGCCTTCGTGGCGGTGAATGCAAGCGGCGAAATCCTGCTCAGGCGGCGCATCGAAAGTGGCCTTCTCGGCGGCATGACCGAGGTGCCGACAACGGCATGGACCGCCCGCGTGGATGGCGGCACCGATACCAGCCACGCGCCCTTTGCCGCCTCCTGGCAGGCGGCGGGTATCATCGTGCATGTCTTCACCCATTTCGAGCTGCGGCTCACGGTCTACCGTGCGCAGGTGCCGGACGGCCTTCGTACAGGCCCGGATGACGGATGGTGGGAGCCGGTTACAAATCTTGACGCACAAGCCTTGCCGACGGTGATGAAAAAAGTCATCGCCCAAGCTATTCCATCCGCATTCGATGAAAGCAGGAAGTTTCGATGACCAAGATTGAGCATATCGTATTCGACATCGGCAAGGTACTGATCCACTACGATCCGCATATTCCCTACAGCCGTCTCATTCCCGATGCCGACGAGCGCAAATGGTTCTTCGAAAACGTCTGCACCCATGACTGGAACCTCGAACAGGATCGCGGACGCCGCTGGGAAGACGCCGAGGCACTGCTGATGGAACGGTTTCCCGAGCGGGAAGAGCACATCCGCGCCTTCCGCAAGTTCTGGCACGAGATGGTCTCGCCTTCCTACGACGATAGCGTCGCGATCATGACCGGCCTGATCGACAGCGGCCACGACGTGACGATGCTGACCAATTTCGCCTCCGACACGTTTCGCGAGGCGCAGAAGATGTTCCCCTTCCTCACCCTGCCACGCGGCGTGACGGTCTCTGGCGACGTGAAGCTGTTGAAACCGGATGTGGCGATCTACGAGCTGCATGCGAAGGAATTCGGCCTCAACCCCGCCGCCAGCATCTTCATCGACGATACGCTCGCCAATGTGGAAGGCGCCAAGGCCGCCGGCTGGCAGGCGCTGCATTTTACCGGGGCGGAAAAACTGCGGCAGGATTTGCGGGCCTACGGGATAGATGCCTGAGAATGACAGAAAGGGCAGCTCCGGCGGAGCTGCCCTTGTCCGGTTCTCACCAGAAATCACGTTTCAGCCATTTGCAAAGGGCACGGCAAGGTAGGTCTGCGAATCGCCGCGCTGAACCAGAAACAGAACGGATTTGCGCCCGGCTTTCCCAGCCTGCGAAATGGCCGCTTTGGCTTCGCTTGCCGATTTCACCGCGGTCTGGTTGACCGAAACGATCACATCCCCCACCTGCAGACCGGCATTGGCGGCTGGTTTCGAAGGCGCGATGCTTTCAACCACCGTTCCGGTCTCGCCCTTCGGCAGGTTGAGAGCCTGCCGGATGGCCGGCGTTATGTCAGCCAGACCAAGACCGATCATTGGCAGGGATTGCGACGAGGCATCGCCCTGTTGCCCGCCGTTATCAGCGGCGGCCTGCCCGCCCTGGGGGTCGTTTCCGCCCACGGTGACAAGAAGGTCCCTATTCTCTCCCTGCCGCCAGACCGTGACATGCTCCTTCTGGCCAGGCGAGAGATCGGCGACCATGCGCGACAGGTCGCGCGGAGACTTGATCGCCTGCCCGTCAAGTGCGGTGATCACGTCACCGGTCTTTATGCCGGCACGGCCTGCCGGTGTATCGGTTTCAACCTTGGCGACCAGTGCGCCTTCCGCCGTCGCCAGCCCGATCGCGTTCGCCACATCCGGCGTCACCGGCTGTATCTGGACACCGATGAAACCGTGCCGGATCGAGCCGTCCTTCATGAGACGGACGACGACCTTTTGCGCCTGATCGGACGGAATGGCGAAACCGACACCGACGCTGCCGCCGTTTGGCGAATAGATCGCGGTGTTGATGCCAACCACCTGACCCTCGACATCGACCAGCGGGCCACCGGAATTGCCGTGATTGATCGGTGCGTCGATCTGAATGAAGTCGTCATAGGGTCCGCTGTGCAGATCGCGGCCGCGGGCCGAAACGATGCCGGCGGTGACCGTGGTGCCGATGCCGAACGGATTGCCGATGGCCAATATCTGATCGCCAGTTTTAAGCCTGTCGGAATCACCCCATGAAATGACCGGCAGGGGCTTGGGCGACGTGATCTTGACGACGGCGAGATCGGATTTCGCGTCGGCGCCGACAAGTGTGGCGGGAAGCTCCGTGCCATCATCCAGCGTCACCTTGATGGAGGTGGCATTGTCGATGACGTGATTGTTGGTGACGATGTAGCCGTCCGGCGAGATGATGAAACCGGATCCCAGTGCCTCCGTCTGCTGCGACGGTTGTTGCTTGGGTTGCTGCTGCGGCAGGGGAATACCCTGCTCACCGAAGAACTGGCGGAACTGCTCCTCGAACGGGGTGGTATCGTCCGTCGCCTGCTTCTGCGTTTTCATTTCAGTGGTGATCGTCACCACCGCCGGTTTGTCGGCGGCGACGATACCCGCGAAGGAACCGCCGGATGTTACCGGGCCGGGGACGGCCGACAATCCGGCCTGGGCATAAGCGGGCGTGTTGTGCAGGAAAATAGGCATCGCAAGCGGTGCGGCAATAAAGGCTGCACCAAGCAAAGCTGCGATGCGATATCTGCGAAGAATACTGGGCATGACGTTTTTCCTTTCAGGGACTTGCCCACGGCCCTGGCCGTCAGGGGAGCAGACTGAGCCGCACCCCATTCAGCCGTTCAGGCGCATGGTTTTTTGAGTTTCCAATCGTTCTTTCGAAATCCGCGCAGCCCTTGGGGTCAATCCTGAAGGCGGGAGAGCGGGTTCGTGCCCAGGTCAGCTCATGCGGACGATGTTCCGATCAAGTTGCCGGACTTCGTTCTGGAGGGTGGCAAATGCCTTCATGGGAATATAGCCACCATGCATGTCGGCGGTTTTCAGCGCCTGGGTACGGATTGCGGAAGATTCATTTTCGAGCCTGTTGAAAGCGCTTGCGCTCAACCTGGCCTGCTGGCGTTCGAAATCGATCCGGTGGTCGGCGACACGAAGCTCATGAAGTACACGGACCAGATGCGGCCTCTGCCCGTAAGCGGCGGGGGCGGTATAGTTCATGGACATATCATTCATGAACATGTCGTCATCGTTATGGCGGAAGAAATGTCTCCCACCCCGGTCGAAGTCGTGGGAGCGTTCGCCATGCATTCCACCGGAGCCGGAATGCTCACCGTGCGAATGTCCGTCCGCGAAAGCGCCGCCCGTGGCGGTCGCCAGAATGAAGGCTGTTATTGTGACTGTCTTGAAAAGCGAGCGCATGGCACGCCTCCTTGTTCATCGCAGGTAATGGCCCACGAATCCGGCTGTCTCGCATCGTCGCGTCGCGATCCTGTTTAATCGCCGGCGACACTCAGCCTGGAAGAATATGTACTCCCCGCCATGTATAGCGTCACGTTAATCTTCCGTAACGCGCAGGACATCTATTGTTAAGGCTGGGGAATTCGTCTTGGCCGGACGGGCCGCCATAAAGGGCTGATGAAAGTGCGCGGAGCCCAAAAGAAGTTGGCGCAGGCGGAAATGGCGGTCTCCGGCCTGCGCCAGTCCTGCCGCAAGCGGCATGGGACAGCAATGTTTTCGTGAATATCCGAACCGGATTTTCACAACCATTGCTTTGCGTCAGACTTTATGACCGTTCTCTTGCGCGAAACTTGTCTGGCTAAATTTAGATGTGCGAATATACCAACGCCCGACACCGAGGTGCCGGGCGTTGGTCGTTCTCCATCCGGGACTGAAGGTACTAAACCGGGTGGAGACGTATGCTGACAATGGCGGGCGGTGGATCGTTGCCTTCAGCCTTTAGGGCTTTTGACTATTAGGCCTTTGCCAGTTCACTGCGGATGATCGTTCTCAGATCGTCGATAGGCTTCAACTGGTCGCCATCCTCGAAGTGCCAGAACGTCCATCCGTTGCATGCGTCGAGACCCTGCACCTTTGCACCGAGGCGGTGAATGGAGCCGGCGGTCCCGCCGGATGCAACCGTACCATCGGCACGAATAATGGCACTATAACGGCGCTTCGCATCCGTCAGAACCTGGCCGGGGCGAACGAGGCCGCTTTCCACCAGGGTATTGAAGGCAACGCGCGGTTCGGCCCTCTTACCGGTCATGACGGTCAGTTCCGCCTTGCCGAGCGGCTCGACGGCGGCGATGCGGGCAGAGGCCGCGTCGATATAATCCTGTTCACGCTCGATGCCGACAAAGTGGCGGCCGAGACGTTTTGCAACCGCACCCGTGGTGCCGGAACCGAAGAACGGGTCGAGCACAATATCGCCCGGCTTGGTGGAAGCCATGATGATACGCGCCAGCAATGCCTCCGGCTTCTGGGTCGGATGCACCTTCTTGCCGTCGTCGCCCTTCAGCCGCTCATGGCCGCTGCAGATCGGGAACAGCCAGTCGGAGCGCATCTGCACGTCGTCGTTGGATGCCTTCAGCGCTTCGTAGTTGAAGGTGTAGCCCTTGGCTTTCGGATCGCGGCTCGCCCAGATCATGGTCTCATGGGCGTTCTGGAACCGGCGGCCCTTGAAATTGGGCATGGGGTTGGTCTTGCGCCAGACGATATCGTTGAGGATCCAGAAATCGAGGTTCTGGAGCATGGAGCCGACGCGGAAGATATTGTGATAGGAGCCGATGACCCAGATGGTACCATTCGGTTTCAGCACGCGGCGGCAGGCGAGCAGCCAGGCGCGGGTGAAGGCGTCATAAGCCTCGAAGGACGAGAACTGGTCCCACTCGTCATCGACGGCATCAACCAGCGACTGATCGGGCCGGTGAAGCGTGCCGCCAAGCTGGAGATTATAGGGCGGATCGGCGAATATGGCATCCACCGACTGGCTCGGAAGGGCATCCAAGGCAGCAACACAATCACCTTTGATTATGCTGTCTTTCCAGGCGTCACTCTCGCCCGCACGATCAAAACCGGCACGCCGAAAATCGGCCAGCGGAAAAACTGCTGCCATTGGTACTCGCTCCATACGCTTACTCTCTACTGATGCTTATGGTTACCGAAGATGGTTATCAAAGCCTGAACAAGTCACGGAAAATGCAAAATAAATGGCAATTACGCCCTGTTCGCCGGATTTGCGGCGGCGGGCGGGGAACCTGAAGTCGCGCAAAAACGTTGTGCACAACGGGTTGTCCTGTTCCGTATATTGGTGCGGCAGGAAGACCGGCAATTCAGGGGGTAATTCGCAAATGGGGTCCATGACGAAAATCATTTCCGCCGTTCTCCTCGTGGCCACGCTGCCGTCACCATTGTGGGCGCAGCAGCCGGCAGCGCAATTTAACGTCGTCACCGATGCGATGCTGTTCGATGGCGGCCCCTCGCTCGGCAACAGCGACCGGGTGCGGTGGGATTTTTACAAGGCCGACCGGGCCGGAGCGCGCAGCGATGTCAATGCCGGCGGCTCCTACGACGCCACTTTCGAGGCGAAGCTGCCCGCGGGCAAATATGTCGCCGTGGCGGCGCTGGGCAACATCCGCCGCGAAATACCCTTCGAGGTGAAGGACGGAAGCGTAGCAAGGCCAAAAGCGAATTTCGACGCGGCGGAACTGACGGTGGTGCCGAAACGCAGCCCCGGCGGCGATGTGGAAAGCCAGGCGAAAACCGAAATCACCAAGGGTGACTTCAAGGACAGCGTCTACGGCCAGAATGCGACCTTCGTGCCGGCGGGCGAAGTCCTGCTCACCGGCAGCATCGGCCCGGCCCGCGCGCAGGAAACCCTTGCCATCAAGGCTGGCGAGACCACCAGCCACGAGCTTGTCATCCCGAGCGGCGTAGTCATCGCCCGGGCGGTCTATGCCGATGGCGGCAAGGCGGTGGAGACGGACGACATCCGTTTCGAGGCGCTTTCCGCCAAGGAGACACTTGATGGCACCCGCCAGACCATCAACGGCACTTACGGCACCGGCAAGACCATGGAGATGCCCGCTGGCGATTTCGTGATGCGTGCGCGTCTGGGCAAGGTCACAGTGGAGCAGCCCTTCACCGTGACGGCCGGCAAACGCACAGAGATCAACGTCAACCTCGATGCGGGCGTTCTGGCGATCACAGCTCCGGGCGCGGAGCGGATCGATATCGTCGAAACGACCAAAGACCTTCAGGGCACGCAAAAGGAGATTTCCGGCCGTTACGGCACCCGGCATCAGGAGACGCTGCATCCCGGCGACTATTCGGTGAAGGTGAGCTATGACCAGAAATCCGGCCGCGACCCGAAGGAGATCAAGGCGACGGTCAAGGCCGCCGAGAGAACCGAGACGAATGTGCCGGAGTAGGTGCAAGCCGCTGCCCGGTTGGGCGCGCCGGCGGCTCGCCAATCTTCACGCCAGTGAATCCTGATGCCGCGATACGATCGCACAGCCTTATCCACTGGCAACCGCGACAGGCCTGCCGGATGTCTCCGGCGGCGAAGGCCAGACGCATTTTCGCCAGCAGCTCCGGCGTTGCCGGCAGCCGCTTTCCGGCAGTGATTGTCTCGTTCAAAAGCGTCGAAACCGAAAGCCGGGCCGCCTCGTCCCTCTGCACCACGCCCTCGTTGAAACAGTGGGCATGGCTTTCGCACAACAGGCCGACGCAGATATCGTCAGGGCCATCCACCAGCTCGATATCTTCCTCGCCCGCATTCAGGCGGGCTGCGACACGATCGTAATTTTCGACGAAGCCGGACGTGTATCCCTTCCCGACATAGGTCAGCATGCAGAGAAGGTGATGGGGGCGAAGGCGGACCGTCACAGGGCGCGTTTCCGATGAAGGAAACAGATCAGCGGACAGAGGAAAAATCTGCTCCGTGATTTCGCCGTATCAGCTGCCATCCATGCTCCCTTCGCAAACCGCGGATCGTCATCGCGGGCGGATATCGATAACCGACTTTTCCGGCGGAGTCCAAACCAGCGCAGCCGATAGCCTCCGGCCTATCCGACAATCGCGAAGGCGTCGTGCACCGAGCCGGAAGAGGTGCGGATCGCCTTGCGGCCGATCCATTGCACATGGCCGTCGAGGATGCGCACCGCCTCCTCTGCACGGCCGCCGCGCAATGCGTCGAGGATCGCGCGGTGATCGGTATCGGTGCGGCGCTCCCAGCCGGCCCGCCAGGCGGAAAACAGAAACCGGGCGCTCGCCGCATGCAGGCCGTCGATCGCCTCCATCAGGCGCGGCATGTTGCAGGGCGCGGTGATGAGGCGGTGGAAGCGGCGATTGGCCTCCTCCCAGTGCTGCACGTCAACCGCGCTATCACCTTCGAGCGTCGCGGCCTCCGCCTGGTCGAGAATGGCTGAAGTCATGTTGGGAATGGCGTGACGCAGCGCCAGAACCTCAAGGGCTGCGCGCATTTCCGCCACCTCGCGCACATCGGCAAGGCCGAAATCCGCAACCCGCACACCACGGCGCGGAATGCTCGCCGCCAGCCCCTGCGCCTCCAGCCGGCGGAATGCCTCGCGCACCGGCACATGCGAGGCGCCGAATTCGGCCGCGATATGATCCTGCCTCAGGCGTTCGCCCGGCGACAGCTCACCGCGAACGATACGGTCGGCGAGCGTGCGGCTGATGCGTGCGGCAATGGTGTCTTCGGGCGCGGTTTTCACTGTCTTGGGCATAACATCCCATAACGCATATGGCGCGAATGTGTGTAGAAGTTTTTGCGCGAAAGAGCTGGGCGAAACCAAATATTCAAGGCGGCACAGCCGCTTACACAAGCCCGACCAAGCTATGAGCCTGATGGACCCTTGCGGACCAACCGGTTGAGCTTGGCGCGGACTTGGGCTAAAAGCCCCGGCATCACTTTCTTCCAAACAAATTCGATACAGGGAGCGCCCATGAGCGGCTTCGATCTCATTATTTTCGACTGTGACGGCGTTCTGGTCGATTCCGAAATCATCGCAGCACAGGTGGAATCCCGCCTTTTGACCGAGGCCGGTTATCCGATCTCCGTCGAGGAAATGGGTGAGCGTTTCGCCGGCATGACCTGGAAGAACATTCTTTTGCAGGTGGAAAGCGAAGCCAGTATCCCGCTATCCGCGTCCCTGCTCGACAAGTCGGAAAAGCTGCTCGATGCGCGGCTGGAACGCGACGTGAAGATCATCGAGGGCGTCAAGTTCGCGCTGTCGCGCCTGACGACGCCGCGCTGCATCTGCTCGAATTCCTCCAGCCATCGCCTCGACATGATGCTGACGAAGGTGGGCCTGAAACCCTATTTCGCGCCGCATATCTACTCTGCCAAGGATCTCGGCGCCGACCGCGTCAAGCCGAAGCCGGATATCTTCCTGCACGGCGCAGCACAGTTTGGCGTCTCCCCCGACCGCGTCGTGGTAATCGAGGATTCCGTGCATGGCGTCCATGGCGCCAGAGCCGCCGGCATGCGGGTCATCGGCTTCACCGGCGCATCCCACACCTATCCGAGCCACGCCGACCGGTTGACGGATGCGGGCGCGGAAACGGTGATTTCGCGCATGCAGGACCTGCCCGCCGTCATTGCGGCGATGGCGGAGTGGGAAGGCGCTTTCTGAGTTGTGAAGGGACGTCTGACGCTCCCGGGTCATCCTCGCCCTTGAGGCGAGGATCCATAAAACCACTGAGAGAATGGATCCTCGGGTCAGGCCCGAGGATGACGTTGCGTGCGGGGAGAGCTTTGAACGTATTGAACCGGAGCCCGCCCAGCAGCCTCCGGTTTTTACATCCCGTCGGCCGGATTACCGGCGCTTGGTCTTGGCCTTTGCGCCCTGCTCGGCAAAACCGATATAGACGCTGACAGACTTCGGCGCACCGCCCGGTCCGTTGGGAATGGCGACATGATCGTTGTTGAAGATGAACTGCGTGCCGGCCGAACCTGCGGCGACGTCGATGGCGAAATTGGTCGTTTCGCCGTAAATCTCGCCGTTGCCGTCCTTAACGGTGACACGGATTGGCACGGTAACGCGGCCGGGCTTCGACATCGGGCCGGGAACGAGGCGGCCCTGCGCCAGCACGTTTACCGTCAGCGTGGATTCGTTCGCGGTGCACGAACGCGTCGTATCGGAGAGCGAAACCTGATAGGCGAGTTTCTGCGGATCGTCCTTGGCACCGCCGGCATAAACCCGGTGAACGGCGTTGGCATCGAGAACCGTGACCGTCGGGCAATTGGCCTGGACCACTGCGCCGACCGGATTGGCCTGCGCCGTTGGAGGGTTGACGGCAAGCGAGTCCGACGGATTGGAGGAATTACATCCTGCAACGACGGCCAGAAGCGACATCGCGGCGGACAAACGCAAGAAATTCCCTGACACTCTTCTAATTCCTCTCCATTGTCCCGGAACCGAACCGGAGACGCTGTTTATTGACCTTTCACGCAGGTTGGCGATGGTCTATAGCAGCGACGCCGGAAAAAATCGATTGGCATGTTCGGTTTTGCTTGAATTTTCAAAAAAGCCCTTCATTACCTCGCCAATCGCCTCATTTCGGTGAGACGCTGCTGAAGAAGACGCCGGTAAATCGGTAACGGACAGATCGGTAAAAGACAGGGGACTATCTCGTGAAATATGTGTCGACCAGGGGTGCGGCCCCTTCGCTTGGTTTCTGCGACGCGCTTCTGGCGGGTCTTGGCCGTGACGGCGGGCTTTACGTGCCGCGCGAATGGCCTTCCATGTCGAAGAAGGAAATCCGCAACCTGCGCGGCAAATCCTATCAGGACATCGCGTTTGAGGTTCTCTATCGTTTCACCGGCGGTGAAATTCCGGCCGACAAGTTCAAGGCGATGATCGACGACGCCTATTCGACCTTCCGCCATCCGGCCGTCGCGCCGCTGACGCAGACCGGCCCGAACACCTACGTGCTCGAACTTTTCCACGGCACCACGCTCGCCTTCAAGGACGTGGCGATGCAGCTTCTCGCCCGCCTGATGGATTATACGCTGGCTGAGCGCGGCGAGCGCGCCACCATTGTCGGCGCCACCTCCGGCGACACGGGTGGTGCTGCCATCGACGCCTTTGCCGGGCGCGAGCGCACCGATATCTTCATCCTTTTCCCAAATGGCAAGGTCTCTCCGGTGCAGCAGCGCCAGATGACGACCTCGACAGCATCCAACGTGCATGCGCTGGCGATCAACGGCAATTTCGACGATTGCCAGAACCTCGTCAAAGAAATGTTCAACGATGCGAAGTTCCGCGACGGCGTGAAGCTTTCCGGTGTGAACTCCATCAACTGGGCGCGCATCATGGCGCAGGTCGTGTATTATTTCACGGCGTCCCTGTCACTCGGCGGCCCGGACCGGAAGATTTCCTTCACCGTTCCCACAGGCAATTTCGGCGATATCTTCGCCGGTTATGTTGCCAAGAAGATGGGCCTGCCGATCGACAAGCTGGTCATCGCCACCAATGACAACGACATTCTGGCACGCACGCTGAAGACCGGCCGTTACGAGATGCGCGGCGTCACGCCCACCACCTCGCCTTCGATGGACATTCAGATTTCGTCCAATTTCGAGCGGCTGCTGTTTGAAGCCTATGGCCGCGATTCCGCCGCCGTGAAGGCATCGATGGACGGCCTCAAGCAGTCCGGCGCGTTTGAAATTCCGCCGCATGCGCTGAAATTCATCAAGAAGGATTTCCGTGCCGGCCGTGCCACCGAAAAACAGGTGGCTGCTACCATCCGCGATACGCTTGAAAAGACCGGTTACCTGATCGATCCGCATACCGCGACCGGCGTTTTCGTGGCGGAAAAGCACGAAAAGGCGTCCAGCCCGATGGTGGTCCTGTCTACCGCCCATCCGGCTAAATTCCCGGCCGCCGTAAAATCCGCTTGCGCAATCGACCCGGCGCTTCCAGTATGGTTAGCTGACATTATGAACCGGGAGGAGCGTTTCGACATTCTGGACGCAGAGCTGAAAGCCGTAGAAACCTTCATCGGCAGCCATGCACGCGCCGGCAAATAGAGACGCGGAAAGACGTTGAGTATGAGAGTTAATGTGACCCGGCTTTCGTCCGGGTTGACCGTTGTCACGGAAAAAATGCCACATCTCGAAAGCGTCGCTCTTGGGGTGTGGATCAAATCCGGGTCCCGCAACGAGACGACTGCCGAGCACGGCATCGCCCATCTTCTCGAACATATGGCCTTCAAGGGCACGGCGCGCCGCACCGCCCGGCAGATCGCCGAAGAGATCGAAAATGTCGGCGGCGAAGTCAACGCCGCGACATCGACAGAAACAACCTCCTATTATGCCCGCGTCCTCAAAGACCATGTTCCGCTCGCCGTCGATATCCTCGCCGACATTCTGACGGAATCGCTCTTCGACGAAGACGAGCTGGAGCGGGAGAAAAACGTCATCCTCCAGGAAATCGGCGCCGCGACCGACACACCTGATGACGTGATCTTCGACAATTTTTCCGGCGTCGCCTATCGCGACCAGACGATCGGTCGCCCGATCCTCGGTACGCCGGACACCGTACAATCCTTCACCAGCGCCCAGATACGGCATTATCTCGCCCGCAACTACACGACGGACCGCATCTTCGTCGTTGCGGCCGGTGCTGTCGATCACCAGAGCTTCGTGAAGCAGGTGGAAGAACGTTTCGCCTCGCTGCCGCAGCTGCCGGTCACTACGCCGGTTCTCGAAAAGGCAATCTATACCGGCGGTGAAATCCGCGAGACGCGCGACCTGATGGACGCGCAGGTGCTTCTCGGCTTCGAGGGCAAGGCCTATCACGCCCGCGATTTCTACTGTTCGCAAATTCTCGCCAATATTCTCGGCGGCGGCATGTCGTCTCGCCTCTTCCAGGAAGTGCGCGAAGCTCGCGGCCTTTGTTATTCCGTTTATGCCTTCCATTGGGGTTTCTCCGATACCGGCATCTTCGGCGTGCATGCGGCCACCGGCGGCAACGACCTGCCGGAACTGGTGCCGGTCATTCTGGAGGAATTGCGCAAGTCTTCGCAGACCATCCATCAGGAAGAAATCGACCGCGCCCGCGCGCAAATCCGCGCGCAATTGCTGATGGGTCAGGAAAGCCCCGCCGCCCGTGCCGGCCAGATGGCCCGGCAGATGATGCTTTACGGCCGCCCCATCCCCAACGAGGAGATGATGGAGCGCCTCGAGCACATCACGCAGCAACGCCTGACCGATCTTGCAGGACGGCTGTTTTTCGATACAGTTCCGACATTGTCCGCAATTGGCCCGCTCGAACAGCTGCCGCCTCTTTCAGACATCACTGCCGCGCTTTCCGCGCAGCAGCCCGCAAGGATAAAGGCGAACGGCTGAGGGTGGCGGTTTCTTCCGCACAGGGATGGTGAATGCTGCGTTTTCTTTCCCGACATAACGACACGCCCGAATTGCGCAGCGCCAACCATCTTCTCAGACTGCCGCGCTATGCCGATTTCAGGCAATGGCACGTCCTGCGCTCCGAGAGCCGGCAGTTTCTCCAGCCCTGGGAACCCACCTGGCGGCCGGACGAATTAACGGAAGGCTCCTTCCGCACGCGCGTGGTGCGCAACGGCCAGGAGTTTTCCTCCGGCACGGCCGTGTCGTTTCTGCTGTTCGAGAAGGAGACGCTGCTCGTTGGCGGTATCACCATCGGATACATCCGCCGGGGTGCCGCGCAAAGCTGCATGATCGGATATTGGGTGGGCGAACGCTACGCCGCGCAAGGCCATATGTCTGCCGCATTAAAATTGGTAATACCCTATATCTTCAACGGACTTCAGTTGCACCGTATCGAGGCAGCCTGTATTCCGGAAAACTTCAAAAGCATCCGGCTTCTCGAAAATGCCGGGTTCCAGCGGGAAGGCCTCTTGCGGGAATATCTGAAAATCAACGGCCAATGGCGGGATCATACGATGTTTTCCCTTCTTGCCGACAAGCAAAGCTCCAGTGGAACGAAGTACGATACATGACTTACAATCACTCTGCGCCGTGCCTGTCGAAACGTCTGGCGGCATTTGCACTGGCTGCACCGTTCTTCCTGTTTTTCCTGCTTGTTGCCTCTCATTCCTACGCCTTCGAGCCGGTGAAGATTTCCCGTGACGACACGGCGCTCGACCTCACCGCGACCACCGATATCTATGCCAATCAGGGCGAGGCCTTTCAGGTCTCGACCGCACCCGGTCCGGATGGCATCCGCCGCCGTATCGAGGTGCGCGCCAGCTCCACCGACCATCAGGGCGACTGGGCCGTCTTCGCGCTCGCCAACGTCTCGGAAGAGCAGCTGGAGCGCGTTATCGTCGCCCCGCATTTCCGTCTGGTGAACTCGAAACTGTTCTGGCCCGATCTCGGCTCGCAGCGCATCATCGCGATCACGCCGAGCGAAGGCTTCGCGCTAGACCGGCAACCGAGCCCGGATGCCGACGTGTTCCGCATCACGCTCAATCCCGGCTCCGTCATCACCTTCGTCGCCGAGCTTTCCACGCCGCAGCTGCCGCAGATCTATCTGTGGGAACCGGAAGCCTACAAGGACACGATCAACGCGTTCACGCTTTATCGCGGCATCGTGCTCGGTATCGCCGGTCTTCTCGCCGTGCTTTTGACCATTCTTTTCGTGGTCAAGGGAACCTCGGTCCTGCCGGCTTCCGCCGCACTTGCCTGGGCGGTGCTGGCCTATATCTGCGTCGATTTCGGCTTCCTTGAAAAACTTATAACCGTCACCTCAAGCGATCAGCGAATATGGAGGGCGGGCGCCGAAGTGGCTCTCGCCTCCAGCTTCGTGGTCTTCCTGTTCACCTATCTCAATCTCAACCGCTGGCATGCGCATCTGGGTTACGCGACCTTTGCCTGGGTGGTGGGTCTGGCGCTGCTTTTCGGCGTCGCGATCTACGATCCTTCGGTCGCGTCAGGCATCGCCCGCGTGTCCTTCGCGCTGACAGCGACCGCCGGTATCGCGCTCATCATCTATCTCGGCTTCAACCGTTACGACCGGGCGATTTTGCTCGTTCCCTCCTGGGCGCTCATCCTCGTCTGGCTGTTCGGCAGCTGGCTGACGGTGACGGGACAATTGGACAACGACATCGTGCAGCCGGCGCTCGGCGGCGGGCTGGTGCTGATCGTGCTTCTGATCGGCTTCACCGTCATCCAGCACGCCTTTGCCGGCAGCGCCTATCAGCAGGGCCTGTTCTCCGATCTCGAACGGCAATCGCTGGCGCTGACGGGCAGCGGCGATACCGTGTGGGACTGGGACGTGACGCGCGACCGCATCGTCACCACACCTGACATTTCCAACCGTCTGGGGCTGGAGCCCGGCACGATGCATGGGGCGGCGCGCAACTGGTTGCCGCGCCTGCATCCTGACGATCGCGACCGGTTCAAGGCAACGCTCGACGTGCTGCTCGACCATCGCAAGGGCCGCCTCAATCACGAATTCCGCATTCGCGCTGAAGACGGACATTTCCATTGGCTGCAAATCCGCGCCCGCCCGGTTCTCGGCTCCAACGGCGAAATCATCCGCTGCGTCGGCACCATCACCGACATCACCGAGCAGAAGAACTCGGTGGAGCGGCTGTTGCAGGATGCGATGAATGACAATCTGACCGGGCTACCAAACCGGCAGGTCTTCCTCGACCGCCTGCAATCGATCCTCAACCTCTCTCCTGAAAGCGACGGCGTGCGCCCAACGGTGATGGCGATCGATATCGACCGTTACAAGCTGGTCAACGATACGCTTGGCATTGCCGCGGGTGACAATATCCTCATCGCGCTGACACGGCGTCTGCGCCGTCTGTTGAAACCGCAGGATACGCTGGCGCGTCTCGGCGGCGACGAATTCGGCCTGATCCTGACCTCGGAGCGCGATCCGCAGCGAGTGGCGGACTTCGCCGACGCGGTGAACAAGGCGATCATGGTGCCGATCAATTTCGCCAATCGCGAAATCATCCTCACCGCTTCCATCGGCCTCGTCTCGTGGATCGACCAGCAGGAAAGTGCCGCCGGTCTCTTGAGCGATGCGGAACTGGCCATGTACCGCGCCAAACGGGCTGGCGGAAACCGCGTCGAGCCCTTCCGCCCCGCCTTCCGCACCTCCGGCACTGATCGTCTGCAAATGGAAAGCGACCTTCGCCGCGCCATCGAGCGCAAGGAGCTGTCGCTCGCCTATCAGCCGATCGTCAAGCTTGATGATGGTGCGCTGGCCGGTTTCGAGGCTCTGATGCGGTGGGAGCACCCCAAGCGTGGCAATATTCCGCCGAGCGAATTCATTCCCATCGCGGAAGCCTCCGGCCTGATCGAACCACTCGGCATGTTCGCACTGGAACGGGCCGCGACCGATCTGATGGACTGGCAGCACGCCATCGAGAAGATGCCGATCTTCATTTCCGTCAACATTTCCAGCGCGCAATTGCTGAACAACGAATTGTACAACGATGTGCGCGGCATGCTGACGCGTACGCGCTGCAATCCGCAGCAGCTGAAGCTGGAACTGACGGAATCCGTTGTCATGGAGAACCCTGAACAGGCACGGCTGGTGCTTTCCAAGCTGAAGGAAACGGGCCTCAGCCTCGCCATGGACGATTTCGGCACCGGCTATTCGTCGCTTGCCTATCTCACCCGCTTCCCCTTCGACACGATCAAGCTCGACAAGGCGCTGGTGGCCAATACCAGCGACAAGCGCAACGTGCTGCTGCGCTCCGTCATCGCCATGGCGCGCGCGCTCGACATGCAGGTGGTGGCGGAAGGCATCGAAACGCCGGAGGATGCGGCTGAACTTTCACGCATGAACTGCCATTTCGGCCAAAGCTTCCTGTTCGGCACCCCGGTTTCCGGCGATGCCGCGCTGAAGCTTCTGCGGGAGCGGTTCCAACCGACGAAGCGGGCTTCGTAAGTTAGATGGGGCTAAGATGCGCCCTCTTCTCCCAGTGCGCGACGCCATGCCTCACGCGCCACGTCATCCTCGGGCCTGTCCCGAGGATCTAATCACGTATCATAATCAACCGGCGGCAGATCCTCGGGACAAGCCCGAGGATGACGGAGGAGAGGTGGTAGTCCTCTTCTACGCCTCGGATTTTTTCGATGGCGTGCCAAAATAGTGGCGGGCCGTATTCACTGCACTATCGCAAACTGCTGCATCTGCTGTTGAGGCATCGCAGCCACCCTGCCGCGCAGCAGCTCGTGAATGAATTCCATCTTGGTCACCACCGGAGGCGCCAGCACGAAGGGATAAAGGTCCGCCTCCCCCATGCTGCGCTGGATCGAGTTGATGGCAACGCTGAGCGGGACCCAGGCCCTGACCAGTTGCGCGGCGCTGCGGGCATTGTAGGGATCGAAAGTAACCTCCGCCGCCATTTCCTCATGTCCGTCCGGGTCTATCGCCACGCCGAAGGCACGCGCGGTTTCCAGCGTATCGACGATGTGCAGATAATGCGCGAAACATTCGGCGAAATCCTCCCAGGGGTGGACGGAGGCATAGGCGCTTATGAAGGTTTCCTGCCATCCGGGGCGCGGTCCCTGCTCGTAGTTGCGTTGCAGGGCTGCAGCGTAATCCTCGCGCTCGTCACCGAATACCGCGCGGCAAGCCTCGAGACGGTTCTCGTCGCGCACCAGCTTGTTCCAGACGAAATGTCCGACCTCATGGCGGAAATGACCGAGCATGGTGCGATAGGGCTCGTTCATGTTGGCGCGCACCTGCTCACGCGTCGCATCGTCCACTTCCGCTGCGCGAATGGCGATCAGGCCCTCGTCGTGGCCGGTCATGGCGGGAATGACCGAACCGTCGGGCGCGACCTCATCGACCAGAAAGTCGAAGACAAGCCCGCCAACCGGATCTGCATCCCGGTTCGGATGCGGCAGGCCGAGCCGCAATATTGAATAAAACAGATGCCGCTGCGCCTGGCTGATGCCCCGCCATTGTTCGATGCCCTGCTCTGTTGCGATATCCGGCACCAGACGATTGTGGCTGCAGGCAGGGCAAAAGGCGTTCTGGCTTTCCGCAGGCACCGACCAGTTGCAGATATCGTTCGCCTCATTAGCGCAAAACCGCACCTGTCTTTCCGGCTGAGCGACAAGTTGCCAGTTCGGCTCGCCCGCAGGCGCCAAAGCTTCCATGGAAAGGCGCTCCGGCACGAAGGCCAGACGATGGCCGCAGGAAACGCAGAAACGATTGTCGAAGTGGACCGGCTGGCCACAGGAAGCGCAGGAGAAAAGCTTCATTCATGAAACCCTTGCGATGGATGAGTTGGGCAGAGGTAAACCTATGATGCCAACGTGAACGGCGTAACAAGCTCGCCATTCCGGCATCCCAGACGACAGGAGCGCATGTGCGAAAACACATGCGCTCCATAGCGCCGCCTCATCAGAGAGGCGCAATCTCGTCAGGCGATATCACATACGGTCGACGGCACCCTTGACGGCATCTTTGGCCTTGCCGACGGTGCTCTGGACCTTGCCCTTGGCTTCCTGGACCGCACCCTTGGCGCGCAACTCGTCATTGCCGGTCGCTTCACCGACGCTCTTCTTCACCTTGCCTGCAACTTCGTTGGCTTTACCGGCAATCTTGTCTGATGTGCTACCCATGTTACTACTCCCTGGTTGAGCCAGACTGGCTGTCTGGCCTTCCGGGTGGGTAACGTCAGCGGCAAGGTTTGGTTCCAGCCGGCAAGCGGCTGGTGACAGCGGAAAATTCCGGCGTGTAATTCAGGCGTGTAATTCAGGCGTGTCCGGCATCCGGGGAGAGCATGCGGGCATCAACGCCCATCAGCGCAAGCGCCCGCTCGTATTTATTGTCCAGTCCACGGTCGAAAATCAGCTCTTCCGCAGCCGGGCAACTCAGCCAGCCATTGTTGGCGATCTCGTTTTCCAGCTGGCCCGGACCCCAGCCGGCATAACCGAGCATCATGGTGGCCTTTTGCGGGCCGCGGCCGTTGGAAATGGCGCGCACGATATCTAGCGTCGCCGTCAGCGAAATGTCGTCGCTGACCGGAATGCTGGATTCGCTGACGTAATCATCCGAATGCAGCACGAAACCCCGGCCGGATTCGACCGGGCCGCCGCACTGGATCGGAAATTCGCGGGTGCGGTTGGGCAGCATGATGGCGTCGTTGCTGTCCACCAGTTTCAGATGCAGCAGAATGTCCGTGAAGGTGATCTGCTGCGGCCGGTTGATGATGAAGCCCATGGCGCCGGCATCCGAATGGGCGCAGATATAGATTACCGAACGGGCAAAATTGCCGTCGTCCAGCCCCGGCATCGCGATGAGGAACTGGCTGTCGAAAAAACCACGTTCGCGTTTGTCCATCAGGGTTGAAAAGCTCACCGGCGCCTCCAGCAGGCCGAGTTCCATCACCAAACGGAAAACGGCGTTCGCACCTCGACAGGATACAGGATGCGGCATAGCGCCCAATCAATCAACCGAAAATGATGAACCGCACGAATTCGTAACTGGCCGACCAGACGATGTTGGGTTAGACGGAAAGAATGAGCGTCAGGACATTCTTTCGATTTTCACATCTTCGCCTTGCCGTCGCATTCGCCGCCCTTCTCGGTGGCGGGCAAGCCGCGCGGGCCGAAATTACCGACTGGGCCAGAAGCGAAGGCGGCCAGATGCGCGTGGCAAGCCTTGCCATGGACGGCGACGGCGTGGTGCGCGGCGTGCTGCAGATCGAGCCGAAAGACGGCTGGATAACCTATTGGCGCGAACCGGGTGAAGCCGGAATACCGCCCAAGATCACGCCTGATCCGGCAAGCGGCGTAAACCTGACCTCAATGGCCTATCCTGTTCCAAAGCTCATCGAAAACGGCGATATCACCGATATCGGCTACGATCATGCCGTCAGCATTCCCTTTCAGCTGAGAGCCGTGGACGCCCAGGCGGGCGGCAACATCGACCTCACCGCCTTCATCGGCGTCTGCCAGAATATCTGCATTCCCTTCGAGGCGACGTTTTCGATCAGCCGCGGCAATGCGGGTGATGACGACCACGAGGAACGGCGATTGCTGGAAGAGGCACGCGAGACGCTGCCCGAAGCGGCATCCGACGATTTCAAGGTCACGGATTTCCACATCACGCCTGACAAGACCATGCTCGGCGTGCAGCTGCAACTGCCGGAAAACGCGCCGAAGGAAACCGAGATATTCATCGCCGGCCCTTCCGGCTTTGCCTATTACGAGCCGCAGAACATGGTACGCGACAAGCGCAAGCTATCCTTCTACATGAACATCAAGGGCTTGCCGAAAACCTATCAGGTGCAGGGCAACAGCTGGCCCATTCTGGTCAAATCCGGTGACCGGTCGATGGAAACGGTGCTCAATTTTCCAAAGCCGTAAGCTCACCGGCGACCGAGCCTGAGCGACCGTCCCGGCCATGGAATTTACCGCGAAAACCGCATGACAGATTTCATTTCCGTGCTCTATAGTCGCGCGAACCGAACGGCCACAGGAGCATGGACATGACCATCAAGATCGGCGAAAAACTGCCTTCCGCAACCTTCAAGGAAAAGACGGCCGACGGCCCGGTGGAAACCACCACCGATGCGCTTTTCGGCGGCAAGACGGTGGTTCTTTTCGCCGTGCCCGGCGCTTTCACCCCCACCTGCTCGCTGAACCACCTGCCGGGCTACCTCGAAAACCGTGACGCCATTCTCGCCAAGGGCGTGGATGACATCGCCGTCGTCTCTGTCAACGACTGGCACGTCATGGGCGCATGGGCGCAATCTTCCGGCGGTCAGGGCAAAATCCACTTCCTCGCTGACTGGGATGCCGGCTTCACCAAGGCGCTCGGCCTCGATGCCGACCTCTCCGGCGGCGGCCTCGGCGTGCGCTCCAAGCGCTATTCGATGCTGGTGAAAGACGGCGTGGTAACGTCGCTCAACGTCGAAGAAAACCCCGGTCAGGCGACCGTCTCGGCCGCCGCGGCGATGATCGAGCAGCTTTAAGCCACCTCACCGACGTCATCCTCGGGCTAGACCCGAGGATGGAGCAAAAGACAGATTAAAGGGCGGTAAAACCGCCCTTTTTCATACGTTCATGTCAAACACCAGAAGCCCGGCCAGACCGCCATCGGTCAACGAAACCAGACGTTGCCCGACTTCCATATGCTGCGGGTGCGCGAGATATTCGTCGCGGGCTTCCGGGCTTTCCAGCGTCACGATGAAGCCATCGACGAAACCGCCGTTCAGCCCTTCCGGCGAAACATTCTGGCCGTATTTCACATCGATTATGCCGGGTATCACGTCCTTCAGGGCCGCAATCGCCTCAAACACCGCATGTTTTTCAGAGGTTGCCGTCGCGGCCTTGAACCGTAGAAATACACAATGCTGGATCATCCGAGTGTCTCTCCTCCGCTGGAACATCGTCCAGCTGTTTGACGACAAGATAGATCGGGTTTGAGTTTTCACAACCCCGGATCAGGATTGGTCCGGCTTAAAACCGCCTATAATAAATCAGGCTTCCGTTACCGGCGTTTGAAAGGCTCCATGCCCTTGCGTGCCAATTCATCGGCGCGCTCGTTTTCCGGATGGCCGGCATGGCCCTTGACCCAGTGCAGGGTGACCTTGTGGCGCTCCTGCGCCGCTTCCAGTGCCTGCCACAACTCGACATTCTTGACCGGTTTGTTATCGGCGGTTTTCCAGCCCTTCTTTTTCCAGCCGAAAATCCACTTGGTGATGCCGTCCTTGACGTAGGCGCTGTCGGTATAAAGATCGACTTCGCAGGGGCTTTTCAGCGCGTTGAGCGCCGAGATTGCCGCCAGCAGCTCCATGCGGTTGTTGGTGGTGTCGGCCTCGCCGCCGGACAATTCCTTTTCGGTCTCGCCATAACGCAGCACGGCGCCCCAGCCGCCCGGACCGGGATTGCCGGAGCAGGCGCCATCGGTAAAGATATCAACGTGTTTCATTCGCCAACCAGCCCATATTCGGCAACATGGCCGATGGAGCGGTGGAACCGCAGCTTGCGCAGATATTCCAGCGGGTCCTTCTTCACCACCAGCGCGCCTTCCGGCGTCGTCAGCCAGTCATAAAGCCTTGTCAGGAAAAACCGCAGCGCCGAACCGCGCGCCAGAAGCGGCAGCGCATCCAGCTCTGCTGCACTCAGCGGACGCACCGACTGGTAACCTTCCAGAAGTGCCTTGCCCTTGGTGACGTTGTAAGCGCCATCCTTTTCGAAGCACCAGGCATTGAGGCAGATCGACACGTCATAAGCGAGCAGGTCGTTGCAGGCGAAGTAAAAATCGATCAGGCCGGACAGCTCGTCGCCGAGGAAGAACACGTTGTCCTGAAACAGGTCCGCATGGATGACGCCGGCGGGCAAATCCTTCGGCCAATGGGCGGCGAGATAATCGATTTCCGGGCGGATCTCGTCCTTCAGGCCCTTCTCCACCTCGTCAGCGCGGGCTTCGGACTTGTCCCAAAGCACCTTCCAGCCTTCGACGGAGAGCGCATTCGGGCGCTTGATCTCGAAACCCTCACCAGCCAGATGCATGGCGGCCAGCGCCTTGCCGACTTCCCGGCAATGTTTCGCTTCCGGTTTCCTCAGCCACATGCCTTCAAGGAAGGAGATCAGCGCCGCCGGGCGGCCCGACAATTCGCCCAGCAATTCGCCATCCTTGCGCGGCAGCGGCAAGGGGCAGGACAGGCCCTTGGCGGCCAGATGCTGCATGAGGCCAAGGAAGAACGGCAGATCGGATTTTTCCACGCGCTTTTCGTAAAGCGTCAGGATCAGCGGGTCCTTGGTGGTGTGCAGCAGGAAATTGGTGTTTTCGACACCTTCGGCAATGCCCTTGTAGGATGTGAGCGTGCCGACGTCGTATTGTATGAGGAAATTCCTCAGATCATCTTCGGTGATGTCCGTATAAACTGCCAATTTCAAATCTCTTGATGAAGGATGGAATGGAAATCTTAGAGGAGGATAGCGGATGCGAGGGGAAAACCCCTCACATATCTCGCCATCTTACTTAGGCGCCAGTGGCTGTTTTCGGTGGCAAGGCATTGCTGGCATTGCCGTTGACGAACGCCATGTCGTCCGTCGTCAGCTCGATGCTGCGCAGCTCGCGGTTGACGAGGAAATGTTCCGTTTCCTCGACCGTGACAGCCAGATCGAGCGTCGTATCGAAGCGCGCCTTGAAGGCTTCGATGATCTCGTCAACGATGACTTCAGGCGCGGAAGCGCCAGCCGAAAGACCGACGGTGCGGATATCACCGATCGCATCCCAGTCGATTTCCGCGGCCCGCTGCACGAGAACGGAGTGTTTGGCGCCCGCACGCAGTGCCACTTCCACCAGCCGCTTCGAATTGGAGGAGTTGGGCGCGCCGACCACGATGAACAGATCACAGCCGGGAGCCGCCTGCTTCACCGCATCCTGACGGTTGGTGGTGGCATAACAAATGCTGTCGGCGGCAGGCGCCTGAATGGCCGGAAAACGTTCCTGCAACCTCGCGATCACGCCTGCCGTATCGTCGACGGATAACGTTGTCTGGGTGACGAAGCCGAGGTTTTCGCGGTCCACCGGTTCGTAAATGCCGGCATCTTCCACCGTTTCAACCAGCGAGACGGTGCCTTCGGGCAGCTGGCCCATGGTGCCGATGACCTCAGGGTGACCGGCATGGCCGATCAATACGACATGGCGGCCAAGACGCTGATGGCGCATGGCCTGCTTGTGGACCTTGGAGACCAGCGGGCATGTGGCATCGAGATAAAACAGGTTGCGCGCTTCGGCGTCGGCCGGCACGGATTTCGGCACGCCATGGGCGGAAAAGACCACCGGCTGCTCGCGATGTTCGGTGGGAATTTCGTGCAGTTCCTCGACGAAGATCGCACCCTTGGCTTCCAGCCCCTCGACCACATAGCGGTTATGTACGATTTCGTGACGGACATAGACCGGTGCGCCGTAGGCCTTGAGTGCCAGCACGACGATCTGGATCGCCCTGTCCACGCCCGCGCAAAAGCCGCGCGGTCCGCACAGCCTTATCGTCAAAGGGGGTTTGGAAACGGCGATGTTCATTCGTGCTCCTTGGCCTGCTCCTGGGCCTTGCCCTATAACCTGCCTTGCCGGTCAGGGCGCGCTTTATTCACCTTGCGCCTTACCGTTCCGGAAATAGGCAAAACCGACGACGATGACAAGGGCCGCCGCCAGGCCATACCACGTTATCGCATATTGCAGGTGATTGTTGGGCAAATCTATCAGCGTCACGCCGCCCTCAGGCCAACCGCCGGGGTTCGGCGTATTGTCGGCATCCACGAACAGGTTGACCAGCCGGCCGGGAGGGACATCGGCGCTCGAAGCCATCGCCGCCAGATCCTTCCAGTAGAAGATGTTCTTGGCGATATCGTTGTCCGGCAGCAGAGAAGACGGTTTTGCAACGAGCGGCGCACGCGCCAGCCCCTTGATCTCAACCTCGCCCGCCACCTGCCCATCCGGCCGCTTGGCCGCCTCCTTCATTTCGAAAGGCACGAAACCGCGATTGACGAAGAGGATACGCCCATCGGCAAGCGAAAGCGGCGTGTAGATGTAATAACCGGTTCTGCCCTGATGGGTGGCGAAGAAATGCCGCTCGCGGGCATGATCGAACGTACCTGACAGGTTGACCCTGCGATATTCTATTTCGCCGCCGCTTTTGGCAATCGCCTCGATCTGGGCAAGCGTGGCCGGGCTTGCATTACGCCGCTCCTCGATATCGGCAATCAGCGCCTCTTTCCAGTAAAGCCGCTTCACCTGCCATGTGCCAAGCCCGAGAAGGATGGCCAGTGCCAGCAGGACGAGCGGTGCGGCGAACCAGATGCGTCTTTCCGCCGCCTTCATGTGGGAAACGTCATTCACGATCAAGCCTGCCTTCGCTTGCATTGTTGCGGTATTGCAGCGCAATCATGATCCCCTTCAGCTTGCGCAGCAGCACGAGGGAGACAATCACCGTAAACGGCAACCAGAGCATGACATGCACCCAGACGGGCGGCGCAAAACGCTGATCGAACCACAGCGCCAACCCGACGACCAGAAAACCGACAATCAGCATGACAAACACGGCAGGCCCCTCGCCCGCATCGGCAAAGCCGTAATCCAGCCCGCAGGCGCTGCATGCGGGTTTCGGGGTCAGGAAGCCGTCGAACAGCTTGCCATTGCCGCAACGCGGGCAGCAGCCCTTCAGCCCGACTTTTATCGGATCCACCGGCGCAAAACCGTCGTTCGATTGTTCAGACATGGAAGGCCTCCCGCTTCCGCTTGCAAACCGCTCTCCGCAGGAGCGGCACCCCAAGCATGAAGGGCGACAATCGCCGCCCGTGGCGTCGTGACGAAGGTACTCCCCCTCCTCCGTCATCCCCAGGCTTGGCCCGAGGACAAACGACGCCGCTGGTTTATACCCTCGGGCCCAAGCCCAAGGATGACGCCGAGCGTGCGGGAAGCTCGCTCTGGACCAAGGGCGGCAAGCCGCCGCCCCTCCGCGATGCGATTAACCGTGCACCGGCGCGCCCCAGCCACCCCAGATATAGATGGCGAAGAACAGGAACAGCCAGACGACGTCAACGAAGTGCCAGTACCAGGCCGCCGCTTCGAAACCGAAATGCTGCTTGGGCGTAAAACCGCCGGCAATGGCCCGGAACAGGCAGACCAGCAGGAAAACCGTGCCGACGAAAACGTGGAAACCGTGGAAACCGGTCGCCATGAAGAAGGTCGCGCCATAGATCGAATTCTTGAAGTCGAACGGGGCGTGCATGTATTCGTAAACCTGCACGGTCGAGAACAGGATGCCGAGCGCAACTGTCAGCACGAGACCGGTGATCAGGCCCTTGCGGTCATTGTGCAGCAGGGCATGGTGCGCCCAGGTGACGCAGGTGCCCGACAAAAGCAGGATGACGGTGTTGTAGAGCGGCAGGTGCCATGGATCGATGACCTCGATGCCCTTTGGCGGCCATTGCCCGCCGGTATATTCGAGGCGCGACGCCTGGATGGCCTCGTGCGGAAACAGGCTGGCATCGAAGTAAGCCCAGAACCACGCAACGAAGAACATCACCTCCGAGGCGATGAACATGATCATGCCGTAACGCAGGTGAAGCGAGACGACGCGGGTGTGGCTACCCTCGTTGGCTTCCTTGATCGTGTCTGCCCACCATGCGTACATGGTGTAGAGCACGATGACGAGACCGATGTAAAACAGCCAGGGATTGGCCAGTTCCATACCGAACAGCTTGAAGGAGCCGGCCGACAGGTAACGCATGTAACAGACGCCGCCGAAGGTCAGAATGAAGGCGCCGATCGAGGCCAGAAGCGGCCAGGGGCTTGGATCTATGATGTGGTAATCGTGGTTCTTCTGATGCGTATCTGCCATGTGCGACAATCCCCTGGTATCTCTTCCCTGATCCGGCCTTCCTGAAAAGGCCCGATCTCCTCTCACAATTTGCTTTCGCCAGATTCAGTTTTTACCGGCAAGGACGCAACCGGTTTTTCGGTTTTGGCCGGATAAAACGTATAGGACAGCGTCAACGTATGAATGTTCTTCGTTTCGCGCGCCGTGGCGATATCCGGATCGATGAAAAACACCACCGGCATTTCGAGCGTTTCGCCCGGCTGAAGCGTCGTTTCGGTGAAGCAGAAACACTCCACCTTGTTGAAGTAGGCGCCCGCTTCCATGGGCGTGACGTTGAAGACCGCCGTGCCCGTGGTTGCCACCGGTGAGCGGTTCGTCGCCTTGAAGTTGATCTGCACCGTTTCGCCGATTTTCGGCGTGACCAGCTTGTCGACCGGGCGGAAATCCCAGTTGAGACCATTCGACGTATTGGCGTCGAAGGTGACGTTGATGGTCTTGTCGAGAATGACGTCGGAATATTGCTCGACGCGCTGGGTCGTGCCGTTATAGCCGGTGACGCGGCAGAACAGGCTGTATAGCGGAACGGCGGCATAGGCCATGCCGATCATAGCGCAGAAAAACACGAGACAGAGCACGAGGATCGAGCGATTGCTCACCCGCTGCGTGCCGGAACTTCCCGTATCTGCTCCCATATTTGCCATGTCCCCCTCCTCTCCTCCGATCATGCTCTCGCTGTCAGGCCGTCAATGCGAGCCGATCTTGATGATGGTGATGACGTAAAACAGCACCACCAGACCGGCGAGCAGGACACCGAGCGCGATGTTGCGCCCGCGCCTCGATTTTTTCTGCGCCGCGCTCAGTTCCACCGTTTCCATCAAAAAACTCCCGAAATCACGGCCTTCAGGGCCGGAGCGAAATGATCGGCCAAAAGGCCGGAGAAGATGGCGAAGAGGTAAAGCACCGAATAGGCGAACATCTTCTTGGCGGGCAGCATTTTTTCGTCACCCTCCGGCATACGCCGGACATCGAACGAACAGTACACAAAGATCGCGCTCAGCACGGCGGCAAAAATACCGTAACCGAAGCTCGCCAGACCCGTGAAATACGGGGCGACGGCGGCAGCGGCGGTCAGGACGGCGTAAACGATCATCTGGTTCTTGGTGGAGCGCTCACCCGCCACGTTCGGCATCATCGGAATGCCGACGGCGCCGTAATCACGCATCTTGAACAGTGCCAGCGCCCAGAAATGCGCTGGTGTCCACAGGAAGATGATGAGGAAGAGGATAACGCTGTCGAGCGAAACGCCGCCGGTAACGCAGGCCCAGCCAAGCATGGGCGGGAAAGCACCGGCAGCACCGCCGATGACGATGTTCTGCGGCGTCGAGCGCTTCAGCCACATCGTATAAACGACGGCGTAGAAGAAGATGGTGAAGGCGAGCAGACCGGCGGAGAACCAGTTGACCGCAAGTCCGAGGATGACCACCGAAAAGGCCGAGAGCGTCAGTCCGAAGGCCAGCGCCTCGCCGGGTGCCACGCGGCCCGAAGGGATCGGCCGCTTGGCGGTGCGGCTCATCACGGCGTCGATATCGGCATCGTACCACATGTTGAGCGCGCCGGATGCGCCAGCACCGACGGCGATACAGAGAATGGCGATGACGCCGAGGACCGGGTTGATATGCCCCGGCGCCAGCACGAGGCCCGCAAACGCCGTGAAGACGACGAGCGACATGACGCGCGGTTTCAGCAATTCGAAATAATCGCGCGCGCCGGCTTCCGAAGGTTCGGAGCTTTCTACGGCAAGCATTTCGCGATTGTCGATGACGGTCATTTCTTGTCCTGTTTTTCTTGTAGATGCCGCTTGTCGCGGCATCCCTTGCACCGGTCCTTGAACCGGATGTCGTTTTCGGCGGCAATTCACTGGACGGAACGTTCCGGCAGGATCAGCTCCGGGGGATAAGACCCGATGTCATACGCCCGGCATAATACCATGCCCCGTTCCATCATTCTGCTGCGTCCGCTTAATTATAGCGGCAGCACTTGGCATTTATCATGTCCATTATCATGTCACGCGAAAAGCTTCGCTTGGACAAAATGCCTCATACCGCAGCAGATGCCGTCCATCTGGGAGAAACGGTGCGGGCAGCCCCACACCATCCCCTTTTTTTCAGCTGCCGGAAATCGCGAGCCCCGCCCGCGCTTCCCGGTCCGGCATTCAGCGAATGCGCGGAAGCTGCTCCCACTGGTGGTAAGGCGGCGGCGAGGACAGCTGCCATTCGAGCGTCGTCGCACCCTCACCCCAGGGATTGTTGCCAGCGATCCGCTTCTTGGCGAAGGCTTCCCAAACACCGAACAGGAAGATCAACACGGCAACGGCCGAGATATAGGAACCGTAGGAAGATACCAGGTTCCAGCCGGCATAGGCATCGGGATAATCGATATAACGACGCGGCATGCCGGCAAGACCGAGGAAGTGCTGCGGGAAGAAGATCAGGTTCACGCCGACGAACATCACCCAGAAGTGCAGCTTGCCGATGAACTCGTTGTACATGTAGCCGGTGATCTTCGGGAACCAGTAATACCAGCCGGCGAAGATCGCGAAGACGGCGCCGAGCGACAGCACGTAATGGAAGTGCGCCACGACGTAATAGGTGTCGTGCAGCGAACGGTCGAGACCGGCATTGGCGAGCTGGACGCCGGTAACACCGCCGACGGTGAACAGGAAGATGAAGCCGATCGCCCAGACCATCGGGGTCGAGAAGGTCAGCGAACCGCCCCACATCGTCGCAATCCACGAGAAGATCTTGATCCCCGTCGGCACCGCAATGACCATGGTTGCGAAAACGAAGTAACGCTGCGCTTCGAGCGAGAGGCCAACCGTGTACATGTGGTGTGCCCACACGATGAAGCCGACCGCGCCGATGGCGACCATGGCATAGGCCATGCCGAGATAACCGAAGACCGGCTTCTTGGAGAAGGTGGACACGATGTGGCTGATGATGCCGAAACCGGGCAGGATCAGGATGTACACTTCCGGGTGGCCGAAGAACCAGAACAGGTGCTGGTAGAGGATCGGATCACCGCCGCCTTCCGGCGAGAAGAATGCCGTGCCGAAGTTACGGTCGGTCAGAAGCATGGTGATGCCGCCAGCCAGAACCGGCAGCGAAAGCAGCAGCAGGAATGCGGTGACCAGAACCGACCAGGCGAAAAGCGGCATCTTGTGCAGCGTCATGCCCGGAGCGCGCATGTTCAGGATGGTGGTGATGAAGTTGATGGCGCCAAGGATCGAGGACGCGCCGGCAACGTGCAGCGAGAAGATCGCGAGATCCACTGCCGGTCCCGGCATGCCGTTGGTCGAAAGCGGCGGATACATCGTCCAGCCGCCACCCACGCCGTAACCGCCCGCCGGACCTTCAACGAAGAGCGACAGGAGCAGCAGGATGAAGGCCGGAACGATCAGCCAGAAGGAAATATTGTTGAGGCGCGGGAAAGCCATATCCGGAGCACCGATCATGATCGGGATCATCCAGTTGGCAAAACCGCCGATCATCGCCGGCATGACCATGAAGAAGATCATGATGAGCGCGTGCGCTGTCGTGAACACGTTGAACATGTGCTTGCCGCCGTCGATGGCAGCGTCGCCCTCGAAGCCGTAGACCATGGAAGCCAGACCGTGGAAGATCTGGATGCCCGGTTCCTGCAGCTCCATGCGCATGACAACCGAAAGCCCGCCGCCGATGATGCCCGCCATGATGGCGAAGATCAGATAGAGCGTGCCGATGTCCTTATGGTTGGTCGACAGGAACCAGCGGGCGAAAAAGCCCGGCTTATGGGAATGATCATGCGAATGATCGTCATGAGCATGCCCATCGTGAGCGGATTGACCATGCGAGTGATGATCGTCGTGTGCGGAAGGTCCAGCCATTGTCGTCACTCCAGGTCTCAGTTGGTTTCGTTGGCGGCAACGTCGACCGTGCGCGGAGCGCCATCGACGGAGGCCATCAGTGCCCGGTTCGCGCCGTTCAGATCTGAAGCGGCGGCGGCGTGCCAGGCGTTGTACTGCTGTTCGGAAACCACCCGAATGGCGATCGGCATGAAGGCGTGGTCCTTGCCGCAAAGCTCGGAACATTGGCCGTAATAAAGGCCTTCCTTCTCCGGCTTGAACCATGTTTCGTTGAGGCGACCCGGAACGGCATCAATCTTGACGCCGAAAGCGGGCATGGCGAAGGCGTGAATGACATCCGTCGGCGCCGCCGTCACCAGAAGGCGAACGGTCTTGCCGACCGGAACCACCATTTCATTGTCTACCGCAAGAAGACGCGGATAGCGGGCCTTGTCCTCCTTGCCCGCAGCAGCACGATCCTGCTCTTTCAGCAGGTAGCTGTCGAAGGAGAGCGGCTCGGCGCCCTCAGCAGCCTTGTATTCGTAGCTCCAGAGCCACTGCGTCGCAGTCGCCTTCAGCGTCAGGTCCGGGTTTTCCGGCTGCGTCAGCTGCGCGTTCAGAAGATTGAACGACGGGAAGGCGAGGAACAGAAGAATGAGAACCGGCGCGAGCGTCCACACCACCTCGATCGTCGTATTGTGGCTGGTCTTGGAAGGCACCGGATTTTTCGCGGCGCGGAATTTCAAGGCGACGATAATGAGCAGCGCAAGAACGAAAAGCGTAACCGGAACAATGAACCACAGTGTATATTGTTCAAACCAGCGTATTTCGTGCATGATCGGCGTGGCGGCCTCCTGCATGCCCATTTGCCAATGCACCGGCTGATCGGCGTGGGCGCCGACAGCCGTGAGCAGACAGGTCATCCCCGCCAGTGCTGCGTAAATCCTATTCGTCACGGTACCCTCTCCCTCACGCGTCTGATCTTGATCAATAACAGACGCAGAATCCATGCTAATGGTACTAATCTTCAAACCACAGTTTGTCCTCTGCCGCAATATGCGTAAGGACACGGATGTCTGGCAATTTCGCCATTTTTCATCGTGGTCGAGCTTCCCACGTCCCGCATCCTGCCAGATATTTCGGACGCGCTTTGCAATGGTCAAAATCCGGCACAGCCCCTGCTGTCAGCCGCTTTTACGGCCGGCGCCAGCCGCCGGACACCGGCTGATTGACGGCCAAATCAGGTGCCGGTATCAGCGGACAGGTCCTATTTCCGCCCAACTCGGCTGGAATTGAGGTACCAAGGCTTTTTTTTCCGGATTATGGCGTCAAAATAGCTGCACTGATTCGAATCCCAGAGGTATCCATGCGTCTTTCCCCGCTCGCGCGCACTTTTCTTGCCGCCGCCGGTCTTGCCATCATCGCTCCAGCCGCATCGGCGCTGGCGCAACAGCAGCCGCCCGGAACGCCGAAGTCGACGCATGGAGCATGGTCGGTGATCTGCGACAAGCCGGCTGGCGCGTCCGAAGATCAATGCGCCCTGATGCAGAACGTGATCGCCGACGACCGCCCGGAAGTCGGGCTTTCGGTGGTAGTGCTGAAGACTGCCGACCGCAAGTCGCGCATCCTGCGCATTCTGGCGCCGCTCGGCGTGCTCCTGAAGGACGGCATGGAGCTTTATATCGACAATAATAATATCGGCCGCGCCTATTTCACCCGCTGCTTCTCCGAAGGCTGCTATGTCGAGGTCGATATCGACGACGAGCTGCTGAAGGTTCTGCGCGCCGGCAAGAATGCGGTTTTCGCGCTGCGTGAATCCGTCGATCAGGATCGTGTCGGCATTCCGATCGAGCTGACCGGCTTTGCCGAGGGTTATGACGCGCTTCCCTGAGGCTTGTCATAAAGAGACAGCCTTGCGTCTGACGGCTCCAGTGCCTAAATCGGTCATAACGATAAAGACTGGAGCCTTCGATGACCAACGACCTTGTAAATCTCTTCGATTGCGACGAGACGCAGTTGCGCAAGCTGGTCGCAGAAGCGCTCACCGGCGCTGACGATGGCGAGCTGTTCATCGAACATGCCCAGGCCGAATCGCTGACCTTCGACAATGGCCGCCTGAAGGGCGGCTCCTTCAACACCGACCAGGGTTTTGGCCTGCGCGCCGTCGCCGGCGAGACGGTTGGATATGCCCATGCGGGCGAGCTTTCGCAGGCCGCACTGAAACGTGCGTCCGACGCCGTCGGTGCCGTGACCAGAGGATATTCCGGCTCCTATGCCGCAGCGCCGCAGCGCACCAACAAGAAGCTTTATGGCGACGAAAACCCCATCGGCAGCCCCAGCTTCGAGGAGAAGGTAAAGCTTCTCACCGAGATCGACGCCTATCTGCGCGACAAGGACCCGAATGTCCGGCAGGTGACGGCAACGATTTCCGCAAGCTGGCAGATGGTGGATATTCTGCGTGCTGACGGTCATCGCGTCAGCGATATCAGGCCTATGACCCGTATCAACATTTCCGTGGTGGCGGGTGAAGGCGACCGGCAGGAAAGTGGTTCCTACGGCATTGGCGGTCGTGTCGGTTTCGGTGATTTCATCACGACGGAAAGCTGGCAGCACGGCGCCGACGAGGCACTGCGTCAGGCGCTCGTCAACCTCACTGCCATCGATGCGCCGGCCGGCACCATGGATGTGGTGCTCGGCTCCGGCTGGCCCGGCGTCATGCTGCATGAGGCTGTCGGACACGGCCTCGAAGGCGATTTCAACCGCAAGAAGACCTCGGCCTTTGCCGGCCTGATGGGCGAAATGGTTGCGGCCCCCGGCGTGACTGTCGTGGATGACGGCACAATCGACAATCGCCGCGGCTCGCTGACCGTCGATGACGAGGGCACGCCGTCGGCCTATAATGTGCTGATCGAGAACGGCAGGCTGGTGGGCTACATGCAGGACCGCCAGAATGCCCGGCTGATGGGCGCGAAAGCCACCGGCAACGGCCGCCGTCAGGGTTATGCCTATGTGCCGATGCCGCGCATGACCAACACCTACATGCTATCCGGCGACAAGACGCCCGAGGAAATCATCGCCTCCGTCAAAAAGGGTATCTATGCCGTTTCCTTCGGCGGCGGACAGGTGGACATCACCTCAGGCAAATTCGTGTTCGGCTGCACCGAGGCCTATCTGATCGAGAACGGCAAGATCGGCGCACCGGTCAAGGGCGCGATGCTGATCGGCAACGGCCCGGATGCGATGAAGCGCGTCTCGATGATCGGCAACGATTCCAAGCTCGATACGGGCATCGGCAATTGCGGCAAGGCTGGACAATGGGTGCCTGTCGGCGTCGGCCAGCCGCATCTGCGCATGGACCAGATCACCGTTGGCGGCACGAAGGCGTAAATCTGCCGGCCTGCTGATAATTACTGTCAGTAGTCCTTGGCGGCGTATCCCCACATCCGTCATTCCGGCCTTGAGCCGGAATCCACCCGGTACGCGTCGGCGCGGCGTGAATATCCCCTTTCAGCCCAAAGACTTGGGCTGGCTGGATGCCGGATCAGGTCCGGCATGACGGGAGGGAGAGTTGCGGCCAGTCGAAAAGCTGAACCTGCCGCAATAATCTCAGCCCACAGCATCGCACATGGCTGCCATGATGAGGATTCCTCTGGCACGCCGCCGAGAAGACGCTAAGATCGCACCATCACGGCAGGCCCCTCCTCCCATTGCCGGGCCTGCGCGGCAAAGGAGACCATGACCATCATACGAAATGCCCTCGTCCCGGAACTTGCCGTCAGCGACTGGCAGAGAAGCCGCGCTTTTTATTGCGACCTGATCGGTTTTCATGTGGTCTACGAGCGCGCCGAAGAGGGCTTTGCCTATCTGGCGCTGGGTGACGCGCAGCTGATGATCGACCAGATCGGTGCGACCCGGACTTTCGTGGCGGAAAATGCAGCACTTGAGTTTCCGCTGGGTCGCGGCATGAACCTGCAACTTGCCGTTCCTTCTCTGCTGCCCATCCTCGCGCGGCTGGAGCGATCCTCGGTCGATCTTGTCCTAGCACCGGAGGAAAAATGGTACAGGCGCGGCACCGTTGAAGTCGGCAACCGGCAGTTCATCGTGGCCGATCCGGACGGTTACCTGATCCGGCCCTTCGAGAGCCTTGGCGAACGCCCCTTCCGGTTCGGTTAAGCCACCATGCTGCCTTTTCTCCCGCATGCTGTCGTTTTCGACATGGACGGATTGCTGATCGAAAGCGAGACGCTTTATCGCGATTCCTTTCTGGCCGCGTCGGATGAAGGCGGCCACGGAATGCGGGTCGAGACCTATCAAAAGGTCTGCGGCAGCCCGTGGGATGTCATCACCGGAACCATCTTTGCCGATTATGGCGCTGATTTTCCCATTGATACCTTCCGCGACGCGTGGCTCAGGCATCTTGCCGTGCTGATGGCGGAAGGCGTGGCGCTGAAACCCGGTGTCGTCGAAATTCTCGATCTTCTCGACAGGCTCGATATCCGCCGCGCCATCGCCACCTCCTCCCGGCACGATTCGGTTACGCGCCATCTCGGGCCCTACGATCTTCTCAAACGTTTCGACACCATCGTCGCCCGCGGTGATTATGCAGAACCGAAGCCCTCGCCCATGCCCTATCTGACCGCAGCAAAGCGTCTCGACATCGAGCCGGGTCGTTGCCTCGCGCTGGAGGATTCCTGGCACGGCGTGCGGTCTGCCTCTTCGGCGGGCATGATGACGATCATGGTGCCTGACGTCGCACCGCCGACGGATGAAATGCGGGGAAAATGTATCGCCGTTTCAAGTGACCTTCATGCGGTTGCAGGCCTCCTGCAAAAGGCGCCGTCATCAGAGGTATGAAAGCGCGTCACATGCCTTTAGCCATTGGTCCTTATGGTAACGCGCATATCGGCTGACAGGCCGATCCTGTTCGAATTCATTTGTCGGCGCATCCATAAACGGAGTGGTCATGTTGCTTGTCGCCGTATCGCTCGCGACGCTTATACTGCTCGCTCTTTGCGCATTTCAGATTGCCCTTGCCGCGGGTGCGCCCCTCGGCCGCTTCGCCTGGGGCGGCGAGCACAGGGTCCTCCCCGCCACGCAGCGCATTGCCAGCGTGGCATCTGTCGCGATCTACGCCCTTGCCGCATCATTTCCGTTGCAAAAGGCAGGCTTCATTACTCTTTGGCCGGCAGGCTGGATCGAAGCCGGCATCTGGATCATCGCCTGCACTCTTGCAGTGAGCATCGGATTGAACGCCATGTCGCGAAGCCGTGCGGAGCGGCGGGTCATGACGCCCGTGGCCGCCATTCTCGCTATTCTGTTCTTTATCGTCTCGCTCTCATAATCACAGCGGTGACAGAACCGGTAGCGCAAAGGTTGGATGCCTCGCCGCACACTGTCATGCCGGTGGCGTAAAACGCCACTTGCGCTCTATCGAAGCTTTGATGTCGAGACCGTTATAATGGGCCAGCAACAGCACATGGCCGAGGAGATCGGCGGTTTCATCGGCAAGATCCCGCTTCATCTCCTCTTTGCTCCTGCCCTTTATGCGTCCCCGCCCCGTCAGCCGGCTCCAGGCCTGCGTGACCTCGCCAACCTCTTCCTGAAGCTTCAGCATGTACCAGTCCGGGTCACGGAATATTCCGTTTTCAGCGGCATATTTTTGCGAGGCCTCTTCAAACCGACGCATCATGTCAGTAAGCATTTGTTCATCCTTTGTTCCTGCGCTACAACTCTAATCATGATTCTCCAACGGCGTCGACCCTTAAGGGCGTCGTGCAACCATGAACGGAAATTTTCGCGACATGCGCCTGCAAGCGAGATAGAGAAAAGGTATTCGAACAACCGTGCCATCGCCCATGTCCCACCTCGATTTTTTCTCGGCTCTCATCACCGCGCATAGCCCGTCGCTGCTTGCGATGTTTGCGGGCGCTGCCTTTCTCGCCGGCCTTGCCCGCGGTTTTTCGGGTTTCGGTGCTGCCCTCATCTTCATTCCGCTGGCGAGCGCCATTGTCGGGCCACGCATCGCCTCGGCGGTTCTGCTGGTGGTGGACGGTGTCCTGACGCTCGGCATGATACCGCCCGCCTGGCGCATGGCGGATCGGCGCGAAGTCTTCACCATGGCGGCCGGAGCGCTTGTCGGCGTGCCGCTCGGCACACTCCTGCTTTCCAACGGAGATCCCCTGACCCTGCGCTGGATCATTTCCGTCGTGGTCGTCGTGCTGCTGCTGTTTCTGGTGTCCGGCTGGCGTTACAGCGGCCGGCCGAAAACGCCGCTGACCCTGTTCACCGGGCTTGTTGCCGGGCTGTTTTCCGGCGCGGCACAATTGGGTGGTCCACCCATCGTCGCCTATTGGCTTGGCGGCGCCCTCAAAGGCGCCTTCGTGCGCGCCAATGTCATTCTCTATTTCGCGATTTCGACGGTGATTTCCACCGCCAGCTATTTTTTCGGTGGTCTGTTCACCGCAGATGTCTTCGTTTTTTTCCTGCTGGCCCTGCCGTTTTACGGGGCGGGTCTTTATGCCGGGGCGCGCCTGCACGGGCTTGCCGACGAGGCGGCATTCAGGCGCATCTGCTACGGCCTGATCGCCATTTCAGCCGTCATCGGACTGCCGTTGTTTGATTCGCTGTTGAAATAGGCAGGCCGGAGCGGCCTGCCTCCCCCGCCCTCAAGGATACATGCGGACCTTGGACCACGGTTCATCCGGCGTCTCGCGGCGGAATTCGACGCGGTCGTGCAGGCGGAACTTGCGGTCGTGCCAGAACTCGATGCTGACGGGGCGAATGCGGAAACCCGACCAATAAGGCGGGCGCGGAATATCGCCGATCGCATACCTGGCGGTATATTCGGCGACGGCTTTTTCCAGCGCGAAACGGCCTTCGAGCGGCCGCGACTGCTTTGACGCCCAGGCGCCGATGCGGCTTCCGCGTGGACGCGAGGCGTAATAGGCGTCCGCTTCGACGTCGGTGACTATCTCCACTTCACCACGTAGCCGCACCTGTCGGCGCAGGCTTTTCCAATGGAAACACATGGCCGCTTTTTTCTGCCCCAGAATTTCCCTGCCCTTCTGGCTTTCGAAATTCGTGTAGAAAACGAAGCCGCGATCGTCGACGTCTTTCAGCAGCACCATGCGTACATTCGGCAGGCCGTTTTCATCGACGGTTGCAAGCGCAACAGCGTTCGGATCGTTGATTTCGGAAGCCGCCGCATCCTTCAGCCACTCGGCAAAAAGCGTGAACGGTTCATTTTCTTCAGTGAAGTCACTGGATGTTAACCCCGTTTCCGACATATTGACTAAAATGCTCCCGAGCTGATTTGGACCCCAGAGATGATCTCTGGTGAAAGATGGTGACCGTCATAGCAAAGTCGAACAGTCGAACAAAGGGCCTCCTTTCGTCGATAGCGGAAGTTTCCGCCATCGTGTCAATGCTCGTGGTGCTGAGCGGATGCGTCAGCCTCGATTTGTTCGGCGGCGACAAGATCGACCGTTCACTTTCCACCGCTTCGGTCCCCAATCAATTGAGCAACGGCCCGCAGACCGACGACGCGACAATCCGCAATGCGGTGACGTCGGCGGATCTCACCAAACTCGCAGAGCAGCCCCTGCCCTGGGCCAATGCCGCAACCGGCAGCGCCGGCGTCGTCACCACCATCCGCGAAGACAAGTCCAGCGGTTTCGTCTGCCGCGATTTCAAGACGACACGTCATTCCTTCGAAGGTGTTGCAAGCTACACCGGACAGGCCTGCATGTCGGAAACCGGCGAATGGTTACTCACCCGCTTCGAGCAGAAATAAACTGTTTACCCTGGTGCGTGGAATAAAGCCGGCCGCATGGCGGCGCGCATTCCCCGTAAAGAACTGATTAGCAACTTATTGCAACAGTCGACGTTGAGTAAACCGAGGGCGTGCTTGCGAATGATCGCGGCATCCCTTTTCGGAGGGGTTTGTTTCAGGATTGCGCCATGAGCGGCGGCACGCGCCTGAGCCAACGTAACTGGTGTTTCGCATGCGCGATCCGTATTCCATCCTCGGCGTGAAACGTGACGCCCGCCACGAGGACATCAAGGCCGCCTGGCGCACGAAGGCGAAAACCGTCCATCCGGACGCCAATCGCGACGACCCCGACGCCTCGGCGCGATTCGCCGAGGTAGGGCAGGCTTATGATCTTCTGAAAGACCCCAAAAAGCGCGATCTTTACGATCAGGCCCGCAAGGCCGCAGAAAAGAAGCAGCGCGGCGAAACCATCATGCAGCAGCGGGAGGCGGCACGCGAGGCCGCCGAGCGCGCCAGGGCGGCTGAAAAACTGATGGAAGAACTGGCCCGTGCGGATGCCCGTAACAGGGCGCAGACCGGCCAGAAAGCCGATGCCAAGCCGGAAACGGCCGAGGATATCGTCGAGCGGATTTTTGGCGCCGAGGCGCAGAACGACCCCAAGGTGCAGCAGGCAGCGGAAGCGGCGAAAGCCGCAGCCAGCAGTGCCAGAGGTGATGTGCCGGGTGCCGGTGAAACGGGACAGCCGGGCGCTGCCGACGACAAATCCGCCCCCGTCTCGCTTGCCGCCAATCTCTTCAGCGCGCTCGTGCGCCGCTTCCGCCCCGCCCAGCCGGCGGCAGAAAAGGCACCCGATATCACGGCGGAAGCCACCGTCACGGTTGCTGACCTGCTAGAGCGCAAATGGATCACCGTTGCGCTTGCCGAGGACCGCGAAGCCCGTTTCCAGCTTGAACCCGGAATGACCGACGGCCATGTGGTGCGGCTGAAGGGACAGGGACTGAAACTTCCCGGCATGGCGCGTGGCGATCTCTCCGTAACGTTGCTCGCGGCACGCGACGACGCCTTTTCCCTGCGCGGCTTCGATATTCATACGACATTGCCGATCTCGCTCGGTGACGCGGTTCTGGGGTGCGAAACCAAGATCCGCACGCCGCTTGGCGAGGAAACCGTCACCATTCCGGCCTGGTCTGGCTCCGACCGCGTGCTCCGGCTTACCGGCAAGGGCCTTGCCGATGGCAAGGGCGAATATGGCGATCTCGTCGTCGAATTGCGCATAATCCTGCTGGAAAAGCCGGATGAGAAGGTGACCGATCTCATGCGGCACATGCGCGAAGGCCTCTATTTGTGAAAGTTTTGCGAATAGGCGGGACAACGCACCCTTTGTTACGCTCCCTAACAGTAGATGATCCCCGGCAATCTTGAACAGGATTGCAGCCTATGCCATAGGCAGGATCAATCGAAAGTATCAGGGAGCATACAATGGCTCAGGCATCCGGCCTTATGGCTGGCAAACGCGGCATCATCTTGGGTGTCGCCAATAATCGTTCAATCGCTTGGGGCATTGCCAAGGCTTGCGCGGACGCGGGCGCGGAAATCGCGCTCACCTGGCAGGGCGACGCGCTGAAGAAGCGTGTTGAACCGCTGGCGCAGGAACTGGGCGCCTTCATGGCCGGCCACTGTGACGTGACCGATCTCGAGACGATCGATGCGGTGTTTGCCGGGCTGGAAAAGCACTGGGGCAAGATCGACTTCGTCGTGCACGCCATCGCCTTTTCCGACAAGGACGAGCTGACCGGCCGTTATCTCGACACCAGCCGTGACAACTTCAACCGCACCATGGACATTTCCGTCTTCTCGCTGGCCGCCGTTGCCAAGCGGGCAGAGCCGATCATGAACGATGGCGGTTCGATCATCACGCTGACCTATTACGGCGCTGAAAAGGTCATGCCGAACTACAACGTCATGGGCGTGGCCAAGGCGGCACTTGAGGCCAGCGTGCGTTATCTCGCCGTCGACCTCGGCAATCGCGGCATCCGCGTCAACGCCGTTTCCGCCGGCCCGATCAAGACGCTTGCCGCCTCCGGCATCGGCGACTTCCGTTACATTCTGAAATGGAACGAATATAACGCGCCGCTGAAGCGCACCGTTTCCATCGAGGAAGTCGGCAAGTCGGCGCTTTACCTGCTGTCCGACCTTTCGACGGCTGTGACCGGCGAAATCCACCATGTCGATTCCGGTTATCACACCATCGGCATGAAGGCAGTGGACGCGCCGGATATTTCGGTGGTCAAGGACTGACCACCGCGGAAGCTTGAAACAGGGGTATCGCCTTGCTCGTCTATGTGATCCGGCACGGACAAACGGACTGGAATGCGATACGCCGGCTTCAGGGCCAGAAAGACATTCCGCTCAATGATTTCGGCCGCGAACAGGCGGTCGGCAACGGCAAGGTTCTCGCGCAGATTCTCGGCGCTTCCGCCGAAGAATTTGATTACGTGGCAAGCCCGCTCGGGCGCACGCGCGAGACCATGGAACTGATGCGCGGGGCGATGGGGCTCGATCCCCTCGCCTACCGCACCGATGACCGCCTCGTTGAAGTTTCCTTCGGCGACTGGGAAGGTCAGACGCTTCCGGAACTGAAAAAAGAATTCCCCGACCGGGTAAGGGCTCGCAAGGCCAACAAGTGGGATTTCATTCCCCCCGGACAGGACGCCGAAAGCTACGAAATCCTGTCCTGGCGCATCGGCGCATGGCTTTCCTCCGTCGAGATGCCAACGGTATGCGTCTGCCACGGCGGCGTCATCCGCTCGATCTTCCGGCTGGTTTCCGGCATGGACAAGGACGAGGCCTCCACGACGCAAATCCCGCAGGACCGGATTTTGAAAGTCGAGATCGACAGGAATATTGCGGACTGGATTTCTTAAGGGAAGCGCTGCAACCCCTCTCCTCGTCATTCCGGCCTTGAGCCGGAATCTAGCCAGCCCAAGTCCTTGGCTGAAAAAGCTCATCCCGCCGCGCAGACGCACGTCGTCTGGATGCCGGATCAAGTCCGGCATGACGGAAATGTTGGTGCTTCCTGAACAAGATTAGAGAGGTTCGCACCGTCAAGAGACAGAGCCGCAACGCGGCCCTTACTGCACGACCTCGAGATCGTCGACCACGCGTTTTCCGTCCACTTCGGTGTAGAAAACAACGACCTTCACGCCTGCTTTCAGGCCTTCGAAGTTGAACTCTTCCGGCACCCGGTAGTTCTTTCCGTCGTTGAGCGTAATCGTCAGCGCATTCACGTCGATCTTGCTGATCGTTCCCTCGACATCGACGCTCTGGGCGTAGCTGTTGATGGGCATCAGCAGGTTGGCGGTGGCCAGAAGGGCGGCAATCATCATACGCATCGATCTAGCTTTCGTGGATTTGCGTGAAAACCTTACATGCATGAAGAATTGCCTTTCGAATGTGGCGGAAATTGCCCGCAACCATGACATTTTCGGCCCAATTGATGAACGGATTTGGGATCGTGTTCAAGTCGTTAGTGATTTTTACACCGCATTTCACAGCAATATTGGAAAACTGCGGAATAGCGTGGAAAACGCCGGCGTTTTTACACTTCTGTCATCTGGAAAAACCTGGCCATTGCCGCCGAATCATTTCCCCCACCCGGTCGGTTCCCAAGTCGAAGCCTGTCGTTTTCCGGTGTGCTCCGCGTCGTGAACGGTGCGTCACCTTCTTATCGGACTTGCGATGAAAGAAAGGCTTTTGCCTTGGTCCGATTTTCTACTATGACAAGTCCGCTTGTTTTAAACGGCCCCTGTCCGCAGGCGTGCCCTGTTTTCCGGTCTAGAGAAATATGTCGCATAACAGCTTCGGTCATCTTTTTCGCGTTACCACCTGGGGAGAAAGCCATGGGCCCGCTTTGGGCTGCGTGGTGGACGGTTGCCCGCCCGGCATTCGCTTCACGCTGGCCGAGGTGCAGCACTGGATGGACAAGCGCAAGCCCGGCCAGAGCCGCTTCGTCACCCAGCGCCGTGAAGATGACATCGTAAAGGTCCTCTCCGGCGTGATGCTGGATGAGGACGGCGAGACGATGATAACCACCGGCACGCCGATCTCCATGCTGATCGAGAATACCGACCAGCGTTCCAAGGATTACGGCGAGATTGCCAAACGTTTCCGCCCCGGCCATGCCGACTTCACCTATGACCTGAAATACGGCATTCGCGATTATCGTGGCGGTGGACGCTCCTCCGCCCGCGAAACGGCGGCGCGTGTCGCAGCCGGCGCAATCGCCCGCAAGGTGGTGCCGAGCCTCAATGTGCGCGGTGCGCTGGTGCAGATCGGCAAACACAAGATCAATCGTGACAACTGGGACTGGGATCAGGTCGACCAGAACCCGTTCTTCTGCCCGGATCCGGCCATGGTGCCCGTGTGGGAAGAATATCTTGACGGCATCCGTAAGGCGGGATCGTCGATCGGCGCCGTCATCGAAGTCGTGGCGGAAGGTGTTCCGGCCGGCATCGGCGCGCCGATCTATGCCAAGCTCGACCAGGATATCGCTTCCAGCCTGATGTCGATCAATGCCGTCAAGGGCGTGGAAATTGGTGAGGGATTTGCCTCCGCCGAGCTTTCCGGCGAAGAAAATGCCGACGAGATGCGCATGGGCAATGACGGGAAACCGATTTTCCTGTCCAACCATGCGGGCGGCATTCTGGGTGGCATCGCCACCGGCGAGCCTGTTATCGCCCGCTTCGCCATCAAGCCGACCTCCTCCATTCTGACGGAGCGCCTGTCCATCGATACTGACGGCAATAATGTCGATGTGCGCACCAAGGGTCGCCACGACCCCTGCGTCGGCATCCGCGCCGTGCCGATCGGCGAGGCGATGATCGCCTGCACCGTTGCCGACCACTATCTGAGAGACCGCGGCCAGACCGGCCGGCTAAAGTGAGGTAGACTAGAAATGGCATATGATCAGAAACGTGTCGTGGACGCCATCCGCGCTTTCGAAGCCGGTGAAATCGTTGTCGTGACCGATGACGACGACCGCGAGAACGAAGGCGATCTGATTATTTCCGCGGTGCATTGCACGGCGGAAAATATGGCCTTCATCGTGCGCCATACCTCCGGCATCGTCTGCGCGCCCATGCCGCGCGAAGAAGCCAAGCGGCTGAACCTCAACGCCATGGTGGCGGAAAACGACAGCGCGCATACGACGGCCTTTACCGTCAGCGTCGATTTCAAGCACGGCACCACGACCGGCATTTCCGCCGACGACCGCACGCTGACGGTGCGCAATCTCGCCAACCCCAACGCCGGCGCCGCCGATTTCACCCGCCCGGGCCACATCTTCCCGCTGATTGCCCGCGAAGGCGGTGTGTTGATGCGCTCCGGCCATACCGAAGCGGCTGTCGATCTCTGCAAGCTGGCGGGCCTGCCGCCCATCGGCGTCATCTGCGAACTCGTCAATGATGACGGCACCGTCACGCGCGGGCCGCAGGTCACCGCCTTTGCGGAAAAACACAAGCTTAAGCAGGTTTCCGTCGCCGACCTCATCGCCTACCGCCAGCGCAAGGAAACGCTGGTGGAGATGGAATCCTCCTTCACCATCGAAACGCCGTTCGGGCCTGCCAAGGCGCAGACCTATTCCCTGCCCTGGGACCGGATGCAGCATATGGCGGTGATTTTCGGCGATATCCGCGACGGCGTCGATATTCCCGTTCGCCTGCACCCGGAAAACGTTGCCGACGACGTGTTCGGCGACCGCCAGCCGGTGCAGCACTATATGCAGAAGATCGCCGAAGAAGGCCGTGGCGTCATCGTCTACCTGCGCGAAGGCTCGGTCGGTGTTGGCCAGGTGGCCGGACGGCGCAAGGCGCGTGATCCCGACGAGGCGCATGCACAGGCCCGCTCCCGCGAAAACGAATGGCTGGAAATCGGTCTCGGCGCGCAGATCCTCAAGGACCTCGGCATCAGCTCGATCAAGCTGATGACGACGCGCGAGCGTCATTATGTTGGTCTCGAAGGTTTCGGCATCAAGATTTCGGCGACGGATATCGGGTGATTTAGGGCACTAAAGGTGCCGTCACCCCGGACTTGATCCGGGGTCCAGTGCGATCAAGTCCTTGATCGCTAAAGGCTCTCTTAGCCGCACGGACGTGCGGCGGCTGGATGCCGGGTCAAGCCCGGCATGACGGGAGGTTCTACTCCCGCCATCCCTCCAGATAATTCACGCTCTCAACCCCGGTAAACTTCGCAAGCCGCGACAATTCCGCGTCGAGTTTCTCGAGCCTTCCCGCCGAGGCACGTACGCCCGGTTCCAGCCACAGGCGACGCACATCCAGCATGCTGCGCTTACGGTCCGCCTTCATGTCAATGCGGCCGATCAGCCGGTCGCCCTCCAGCAGCGGGAAGACGTAATAGCCATATTGCCGTTTCGGCTCGGGTACGAAGACCTCGATGCGGTAATAAAAGCCGAACAGCCTTTCCGTTCGGTTGCGGTCGCGCAAAAGCGGATCGAAAGGGCTGAGGACGCGGACGCGGGAGGACGGTTCCGGCAGATCAGAGATATCGGCACTGAAATCCGCAAAGGCGTAAGACGGGCGGGCATTGCCGCCATCGCTTGCGAGAAGCGAGACCTCGCACAGCTCGTCACGATGGCTCTTGACCCAGTCCCTCGCCTCCTGCGGGGTGACGAGATCGAAAAAGGCGGCGATTTCGCCATGGGTGGCGAAACCAAGCCGGGTGAGCGCCTGCCGGCAGGCCCAGTCAACGAACTCCGCATGCTCCACTTCACCTTCGTGATGCTCGCCCGGAATGACCCGTTCCGCCAGGTCGTAGACCTTCTGGAAATTCACGCGGCCTGATATGGCAAGCTTGCCGGTATGCCACAGATATTCGAGTGCGGTCTTGGAAGGATGCCAGTTCCACCAACCGCCGGACTGATGCCCCTCCTCCTTCAACTCCCGAGCCAGAACCGGACCGGTGGCGGAAATGCGCTCCAGCGTTTCAGCAAAAGCCGCATCGAAACCCTCGCCATGCCATTTGCGCCAGCGTTCCTGAATGATCGGCTCGCGGCGGCGGAAGCGGTGTTTCCAATAGGGGTAAAATTCCGTCGGCACGATGGAGGCGTCATGTGTCCAGTGCTCGAAAAGCGCACGGTCCTTTTCCAGCAGCGTGGTCAGATGTTCACGCCTGTAGGTCTGGTTGCGGGAAAAAAGGATCTGGTGGTGGGCGCGCTCCACCGTGCCGATACTGTCCACCTGCACAAAACCGATATCGGTGATGAGCTGCAACAGGCCATCCTTGGAAAGCGCCTTGCCGGGCGGGGAGGAAAGCCCCTGCCGCGCCAGAAAAATCCGCCTTGCCGCTTCATTCGAAACCTTGATCGTCATGGCGCTGAAGGTATGACGGCTTTTTCAGGATTGCAATGTTCTTTTTTTGTTCTTTGTTTCACTTCTGTTGATGACACGATATAGAACCGGAAAGCGACAGAGGGATGCATCAATCTTGGAAATCCGTTTCGACACCGCCGGTGAGACCTTCGAGGGCAGGCAGGCCTTGCAGCCACTGTCCCTGACATTGACGGAGAGACGTATCGGCGTGATCGGCCTCAACGGCTCGGGCAAGACCACTTTCGCGCGGCTGATCAACGGACTGACCAAGCCGACCGAGGGCAAGGTGTCCGTCAACGGCCTCGACACCGTAAAAGATGCGAAGGCGGTGTTGCAGACGGTCGGCTTCATTTTCCAGAATCCGCAGAACCAGATCATCCTGCCAATCGTGCGCGACGATGTCGCCTTCGGTCTCAAGCGGCTCGGCATCGGCAAGGCGGAAACCGAAACAAGAGTGAAAGCCGTGCTGGCGCGGCTCGGTATCGCGCATCTGGAAGAACGGCGCGCGCATGAGCTTTCCGGCGGGGAATTGCAGCTTGCGGCGCTGGCAGCGCTTCTGGTCACCGACCCGCAAATCCTCATTCTCGATGAACCGACCAACCAGCTCGATCTGAAGAACCGTGCTATCGTGGAAAAAACGATTGCGGCGCTATCGCAGGCGCTGATCGTCATCACCCACGATCTGCCGCTGATCGCAGGCTTCGACCGTGTACTCGTGTTCCACGAGGGCGCCTTGATTGCAGACGCGGCACCCGAAGAGGCGGTTGCCCGTTATCTGGAGGTGGCGTCACGATGAAGTCTCTGCATGTCGAAGGCACCGGCTGGCTGTACCGCGTCTCACCACGCCTCAAGCTCGTGACGCTGATGGGCTTCAGCATTGCGCTGTTCCTCACCCGCGACCTGCTGTTTCTAGGATGCGCCGTAATCTTGGCCGCCATCATTCTGCGCGAGACGCGGCTGCCCTTTCGCGAGATCGGCCTGCGGCTGCGCCCGGTGATGCTGACCATCGTGCTTGTCGCCGCTTTCAGCTATCTGCTGCTCCCGGCCAATGATGCGAGTGTCAATCTTTTCCGGCTGACGGCGCTGGCACTTCTCGCCACCGCCGTCACCATCACCGTCAGCATCTCGCAGTTCATGGATGAGATCGCCCTTGCCGCCGCCCCGCTGGAGAAGCTGGGGCTGGTCAAGGCTGCGGATATCGGGCTGGCCGTTGGGCTTGTGGTGCGGTTCGTGCCTGAGATCGTCAATCGTTACCACGCCGTGCGCGATGCGCACCGGGCGCGCGGCCTTCCCGTTCGGTTTGCGACGATCATCGTGCCGCTGGTGATTATGACGTTGAAGGATGCCGATGCCATTGCCGACGCCATTGACGCGCGCGGTTTCAGAGGCCAAAGCTGACGGCAAAACAACCATCCGGAGTTTCCGAGCCATGACGACCCGCGACCTTGTGCTGATTTCGCTGTTTTCCGCCATCATCATCGCGCTCGGTCTTCTGCCACCGATCACCCTTGGCTTCATCCCCGTACCGATCACCGCGCAGTCGCTCGGCGTCATGCTAGCCGGCGTCGTGCTGGGGGCAAAACGCGGCACGCTTGCGGTCCTCCTGACGATCCTGATTGCCGCCATCGGTCTTCCTGTCCTTTCGGGCGGACGCGGCGGCCTTTCCATCTTCACCACGCCGACCACGGGCTTCCTGATCGGCTGGATCGCAGCCGTTTTCGTCACCGGCACTCTCTCGGAAAAATTCGTCAATCGCAGCCAGTCCGCACTGACGCAGGGTATCGGTTTCTTCATCGCCAGCCTGATCGGCGGCGTGGTCGTGCTTTACGCTTTCGGCATCACCTATCTGGCGCTGGTCGTCGGGCTTGGTTTCGAGAAGGCATTCATGGGTTCGCTGCTCTTCATTCCGGGCGATGCGCTGAAGGCCGTGCTCGCCGCACTTGCCGGCCGCGCCGTGATGGCGGGTTATCCGCTTCTGCCGCAGCGCGCCTGAGCGCGATTTCTCCGGGAGGAAAAGAATGGCGACCCGTCTTTACGAACATCCGATCTTCCTCGAACACATCACGCCCGAAGGCCACCCCGAGCGGCCGGATCGTCTGCGGTCGCTGAACATCGCGCTCGAACATCCGAATTTCGAGCGGCTGGTCCGGAAGCAAGCGCCGCAGGCCAATGAGGACGCCGTGCTTCTGGCGCATCCGGAGGAGCATCTGCTTGCCGTCATGCGCCAGATCCCCGAAGAGGATGGCGAGATCAATCGCATCGAGGCCGACACCTATGTCTCGCCGAAGAGCCTGCAGGCAGCGCTGACCGGCATAGGTGCTGCGATGGCCGCGGTGGATGACGTGTTTACCGGTGCTGCCGACAACGTCTTCGTTGCCGCCCGCCCGCCCGGCCACCATGCGGAAACCGCAAAGGCCATGGGCTTCTGTCTCTTCAACAATGCCGCAATCGCCGCCCGCCATGCGCAGAAGGTGCATGGCGCGGAACGCGTCGCCATCATCGACTGGGACGTGCATCACGGCAACGGCACGCAGGATATCTTCTGGAACGACACATCAGTGCTGTTCTGTTCCACCCACCAGATGCCGCTTTACCCGTGGAGCGGCGATAAAAATGAAACCGGCGTGAAGAACAACGTCGTCAACGCGCCGCTTTCGCCCAATACCGGAAGCGATCATTTTCGCGAGGCGTTCAAATCCCGCGTCCTGCCGGCGATTGCCGATTTTTCGCCTGATCTCATCCTCATCTCCGCCGGTTTCGACGCACACCACCGCGATCCGCTGGCGCAGATCAATCTGGTCGGCGAAGATTTCGACTGGGCCACGGGCCGGCTTCTGGAAATGGCCGACAAATACGCATCGAACCGGGTCGTCAGCCTGCTTGAAGGTGGTTATGATCTGGAAGGGCTGGCGGAATCGGCAGCCATGCATATTTTGAGAATGATGAAGGGTTGAAAATGACGGAAAATGCCAACACAGCCGATGTCAGCGGTTATTCCTTCGAAAAGGCCGTCGCCGAGCTGGAAAGCATTGTAGCACGCCTGGAACGCGGCGACGTGGCTCTCGACGAATCGATCGCCATCTACGAGCGCGGCGAAGCCCTGAAGAAACATTGCGAGACGCTTCTGAATGCCGCTGAAAAGCGCATCGAGAAAATCCGTCTCGACCGCGCCGGAAAACCGCAGGGCGTGGAGCCGCTGGACGGCGAATAAACACGTCCTGTTGAACGGAGCGACACAGCGTTCAACATCTCGGCGCTGCCATATTGTGCCGTTCGTGATAGGCTTCCGGGTAACGATACGAGGAGCTTCCGATGTCCTTTTTTCCCGGCAACGATCCTGTCGCGGGTGATGCTTTCGCCTGCGACGCCATCGAAAACCTCATCATTCCGCGCACCAGCGATATTGGCGGCTTTGCGGTGCGGCGCGCGCTGCCGACACGGCAGCGGCGTCTCGTCGGCCCCTTCATCTTTTTCGATCGCATGGGACCGGCCATCCTGAAGGCGGGCGAAGCGCTCGACGTCAAGCCGCATCCGCATATCGGGCTTTCCACCGTCACCTATCTGTTCGACGGCGAGATCAAACATCGCGACAGTCTCGGCACCGAGCTCGTGATTCGCCCCGGCGATATCAACCTGATGACGGCCGGGCGCGGCATCGTGCATTCGGAACGCACGCCGGAAAACCTGCGCGGCCATCCGCTTTCCATGTCCGGCCTGCAAACCTGGCTTGCCCTGCCCGATCATATGGAAGAAATCGCCCCGGCCTTTTCCCACACGGCAAGGGAAGACATGCCGCTGATCGACCTCAAGGGCGCGTCCGGTCGGGTCGTGGTTGGCGAGTTCGAAGGCCTCACCTCTCCCGTTTCGGCCTTCACCGATACGCTTTATGTCGACCTGACGCTGGAACCGGGTGTGAAATTCCCATTCTCCGCCGACCATGAGGAACGGGCGATCTACATTCTTTCCGGCTCTCTGGATGTCGCGGGCGACGTTTTTGCTGCCGATCAGCTGCTCGTTTTCCGGCCCGGCGACGATATCACGCTTCAGGGCGGCAGCGGCGGCTGTCACATCATGATCTTCGACGGGGCTGCACTCAATCAGCGTCGCTACATCTGGTGGAACTTCGTTTCGTCATCAAAAGAACGCATAGAGCAGGCCAAACAGGAGTGGAGAACCGGACGCTTCGATATCGTTCCCGGCGACGAAGAAGAGTTTGTCCCTTTGCCGGAGGGTTGAAATTCTATAGAAGTGAACGACATGCAGGACTGGACCGTCGGCTTTCCATATGAAAGACGCTCTGGCGCCGCCGCTGACCACGAGAAAAGGCCGAACGATTGACCGGAATGCCACAGACCCCATTGCTTGACCGGGTGAATTTTCCATCCGATCTCAAGGAGATCGACGATCGCGACCTGCCGGAACTGGCAAGGGAACTACGCGACGAGATGATCGACGCGGTGTCGAAAACCGGCGGGCATCTGGGTGCGGGCCTTGGTGTGGTGGAACTGACGATTGCCATCCACAAGGTCTTCAACACACCGGAAGACCGGCTGATCTTCGATGTCGGCCACCAATGTTACCCGCACAAAATCCTGACCGGCCGTCGCGAGCGCATTCGCACGCTGCGCCAGGAAGGCGGTCTTTCCGGCTTCACCCGGCGGGCCGAAAGCGAATATGACGATTTCGGCGCCGGCCATTCCTCCACCTCCATTTCCGCCGGTCTCGGCATGGCGGTGGCGGCGGGGTTGGATCAGAGCGACCGCAAGGTCATCGCCGTCATCGGTGACGGCTCCATGTCGGCGGGCATGGCGTTTGAGGCGCTCAACAATGCCGGTGCGCTTGATGCCCGGCTGATCGTCATTCTCAACGACAACGACATGTCGATTGCGCCGCCGACGGGCGCGATGAGCGCCTATCTGGCGCGTCTCGCATCCGGCCGCACCTATATGGGCTTCCGTGATTTCGGCAAGAAACTCACCGCCTATCTCGGCAAGACCATCGACCGCGCCATTACCCGCGCCGTGACCCATGCGCGTGGTTACGTGACCGGCGGCACACTGTTCGAGGAACTTGGCTTCTATCACATCGGCCCGATCGACGGTCATTCCTTCGATCACCTGCTGCCGGTGCTGCGCAATGTGCGCGACAACCAGAAAGGTCCTGTCCTCATCCATGTGGTGACGCAGAAGGGCAAGGGTTATGCGCCGGCGGAAGCGGCAGCGGACAAATATCACGGCGTCAACAAGTTCGACGTCATCACCGGTGCACAGGCGAAAGCCAAGCCGAATGCGCCGAGCTATACCAGCGTCTTTGCCGAAGCGCTGATCCAGGAAGCCACCCTCGACGACAAGATCATCGGCGTCACCGCCGCCATGCCTAATGGTACCGGTCTCGACAAGATGGCCGAGCTTTTCCCGGCTCGCACCTTCGATGTCGGCATTGCCGAACAGCACGCCGTTACCTTCGCGGCGGGGCTTGCGGCCGATGGCTACAAGCCGTTCTGCGCGCTTTATTCCACCTTCCTGCAACGCGGTTACGACCAGCTGGTGCATGATGTGGCCATCCAGAGCCTGCCCGTGCGCTTCCCGATCGACCGGGCCGGTTTCGTCGGTGCGGATGGACCGACCCATGCCGGTTCCTTCGACACCACCTTCCTTGCCACCCTGCCCGGCATGGTGGTGATGGCGGCGGCAGACGAGGCCGAGCTGAAACATATGGTCCGCACTGCCGCAGCCTATGACGAAGGCCCGATTTCCTTCCGTTATCCGCGCGGCGAAGGCGTGGGCGTCGAGATGCCGGTGCGCGGCGAGATCCTGCAGATCGGCAAGGGCCGTATCATCAAGGAAGGCACCAAGGTTGCACTGCTCTCCTTCGGCACGCGCCTTGCCGAATGCCTGGCGGCGGCCGAAGACCTCGATGCCGCAGGACTTTCAACCACGGTTGCCGATGCGCGCTTCGCCAAGCCGCTCGATCTCGACCTCATTCGCCAGCTTGCCGCCCATCACGAAATTCTGGTGACGATCGAGGAAGGCTCCGTCGGCGGTTTCGGCGCACATGTGCTGCATTTCATGGCAAGTGCGGGATTGCTCGACCATGGCCCCAAGGTTCGGACGCTCACTTTGCCTGACCAATGGGTCGAGCAGGCCAAGCCCGAGACCATGTATGCCAATGCCGGCCTCGACCGTGCCGGCATCGTTTCCACGGTATTTGATGCCCTCGGCCAGCGCCGGGTGGATATGGGTTTCGCTGGCTGAGAGCACATTTCTTACGATGAGGCGGCGCGGGGACAACCACGCCGCCTCGTCGCATTATGCTGCGGCGCCGTCGAGGAAACCGACGACATTTTCAATCCGCCCCTCGGCATCGCGGCTGACGACATCGGTGCCGCCGGCCACATCTTCTCCCGCTGGCGAGACCAGACGCCATGAGAACCGGGTAAAGACGCCGTGGCCATCCGGGGTGCCTGTCAGAACGAAGCGAAAGCCCGGAAAGTTCTGGCGCGCCGCGTCGATCATCGCGGCAATCCCCTGTTGCCCCTCACCCTGCATCATAGGATCCACGTAGCGCGCCGTTTCGGTCCACGCCTTGTTGACGAGGTGCTGGCGGCGTTCACCGTCCTCCTCGTTCCAGACCGCGAGATAGGTTTCGGCGATTGCGAGATGTTGCGTCATGATTGCGCTCCTTTTGGTTGACGGCCTGAGCATGCCGGGGGCTGTGACGCAGAACAATTACCTCAGGGGTAATCGCATTGCGGATATCTTCTGCTAGGCTGCGGGGCATGACACATCACCAAGAACATGTCGGCCAGGTGCTGAAGGAATGGCGGGCCCGCCGCAGATTAAGCCAGCTCGATCTGGCGTCAGATGCGGAGATATCGGCGCGCCATCTGAGCTTTGTGGAAAGCGGGCGGTCATCGCCCAGCCGCGAGATGCTGACGCGGCTGGCGGAGCAGCTATCGATGCCCGCCCGTGCCACCAACCGGCTGATGCTGGCCGCTGGTTATGCGCCGATCCATTCCGAACGATCGCTGGATGCGCCGGACATGACAGCAGCCCGCAAGGCCGTCGAAACCGTGGTGCAGGGGCACATGCCCTTCCCGGCACTTGCCGTCGACCGCCACTGGAATCTCGTGCTTGCCAATGATGCGATCAAATCGCTTCTCGCCGGCATATCCGAAGACCTGCTTCACCCGCCCCTCAATGTATTGCGGCTGAGCCTGCATCCGGATGGCTTGAGTTCACGCATCGTCAATCTTGCCGAATGGCGACATCACCTTCTGGATCGCCTGCGACGGCAGGTCGAGGAGACCGGCGACGAGACGCTCTCCCGGTTACATGCGGAACTTTCCGCCTATCCGGCGCCGGCGGCTCCGCGGCATGTCGCCGGGACCGATCCGTTGGCGATACCGCTTGAACTGCGCGATCCGTCGTCTGGGGGCGTGCTGCGCTTCATCTCGACCACCACGGTTTTCGGAACCGCAACGGATGTGACGCTGTCCGAGCTGGTGCTTGAATGTTTCTACCCGGCCGACGCGGAGACCCGCGCCGCCCTGATGTACGGCACAAAGGAGTAAGCATCCATGCACACCACCTATCTCATCGGCTTCAAGGTCCGTGCCGACCAGCGCGAACGTTTTCTGGCATTGCTGAACGATCTGCTCGACGCCATGCGACACGAGAACACCTTTGTGAACGCGACCCTGCATCGGGACGGCGAGAACGAAAACCACTTCCTGCTGCACGAGACCTGGAGCGACCATCAGGACGTGCTCGACGTTCAGGTTCATCGTCCCTATCGGCAGGCTTGGCACGATGCCCTGCCCGAGCTTCTGGATGCCCCGCGCGACATTTCCGTCTGGCACCCCATGCGGGCCGATCATGCCGGTCCGGCGGCGAAGCTTGGTAACTCTCCGCCTATGTACCCTGCGGCCTGAACATCCGCGCGAAGAACACTTTGTCGGACAGACGGTGCAGCAAGGCTGCAATAGCGGCGGTTGCCACAATGGCGAAAACGAGCCGCCCGACCAGAACGCCGTAGACATCGGCCCCCAGCGACATCACGACAATCGTGTCCTCAATGACGCTATGCGCAAAACCCATGAACACGCATGACAGAAAGACCTGACGCGGCGATATCGCTCCCGATTGCGCCTCGCGGATAAGAAGACCGGCGCCATAGGAGATACCGAGGAACAAGCCGATGGCAGTGAGATGTTCGGCCTCACCGCGAATGCCGGCAAGACGCAGCACGGGCGAAAGCGCTTTCATCATCAATGCCAGGACGCCGGTCAGCCTGAGAATTTCAAGGCCAAAGGACAGGACCAGAAGGATGACGAGCATCGAAAGCATGGTTTCGCCAAGGCCCCAGAAATAGTCTGCCCAGTCGGGTGTGGCGCCCATGGCAGTCCAGACCGGGTTCACCGGGGCCGACAGCCACCCTGTCACCTCCAGAAAATGGTGCAGGAGAAAGGCATAGAGCAATCCGCCCCCGATACGCAGCAGCGTCGTTGCGATCACGCCGGGGCCAGCCTTTTCAATGATCTTCTGCTCGATGGGCAGCCCATGCGCGAACAGGATGAGTGCCGAGAAAACCGTGACATCCGCCACGCTGAGCGAGGATACCGGAACCAGCGTGAAAACCAGCGGCACAGCACCCCATATTCCCACCAGCATTCCCGTCAGCCAGGCCAGCCCCAGCTCCGGCGGAAGCCCGATCAGGTTCATGACCGGTGCAAAGACCGGGGCCACGGCCTCGATCGCGCCCATCCTCGACAACAGTTCGGTGAGGATCGCAATCGGAACGGTGATCCGGACAAGCACCCAATAGATTTCAAGCGTTTCCCGCGTTTTACGCCAGACCGGCATCAGCAATGGCATCTGAGACTCCTTAAAGATTGTCTCCATCCACTAGCTCGAGCCGGTTCGCATTTGTGGTCAAAGATTGCAGCTTTGTGCAATTTTATTGCAAGTTGACCATTGGAGATTATGCTGCGGCAATGGACCGTATCGACCGCAAACTTTTAAACCTCATGCAGCGCGATGCATCGCGTACCAATGTGGACATGGCCGACGCGGTGGGGCTGTCGCCCTCCAGCTGCCTGCGCCGTCTGCAACGGCTGCGCAAATCGGGCGTGATCGACCGCATTGTCGCGATCCTCAATCCCGCCAGAGCCGGACGGGCGATCAAGGCGCTGGTGACGGTGGAGCTGAAATTGCACGGCGAGCAGCATATGCGCCGTTTTCTCGACCTGGCGAGCGCCGAGGACGCAGTTTCACACGCCTATTCCGTTACCGGTGCCACCGATGTCGTTCTGATGCTGCGGTTGCGCGACATGGAGGAGTTCGACGCACTATGCGACAGGCTGTTCCGCGACCAGAACAATGTCGCACGCTTTTTTACCATGGTCGTCATACGAACGGCGAAAGAGGAAACGGCTATTCGGCTCGATTGAATTCTTCCATTTCACTCTTCACAACGCTCCTCCTAGGAGAAGTCGTCGTGGCAAATGGATCCCTAAATGAGGGTGTGCCCTGCATTTTTCAGCAGAAGGAAAGCTTTTTCCAGATCGTTCGATTTCACAAGCAGGTGGTCGCCGTCGAAAGTCGAAACCACAAATATTCCGATCTCATTGGTCGACAGCGGCTCGATCACGGACAAGACGATGCCCGTTTCATCGAAGGCAAATGGACCCTGCAACTTCAAACAGGACCAACCGGTATCGGATCGCACATCCCCGGGGATACGATCCTCCCGGCAGACGACGGAAAGTTCGTCATCAGTCCGGGTGATGCTGACGAAACCACCGCCATCGGCCCAGGCCGGAATGGCTTCAGAGGCGTGGAGCCGGGCCACCCCATATGCACCGTCAAGGACTTTCAACTTGATGCGAGGAGCCATCTCGAAATCACCTTTGCTGGAAAACCGCGACAAACGCGCGGCTGAATGCTCGCACCCGTACATCTAGCAACAAAAAGGGGGCTTCACAGCTCCCAATTCTCACTCAACGATCGTGACCGCCTGGCTCAGAACTCCGTCCAATCCTGATCCTTGGCGGCAGGCGCTTCCTGATTGCCGCCGAAGGCGCGGGCGAGGCTCTGGCCAAGCGCACGGGCTGGCGAGGCGACCGGCCTTGCGGTTGCGGAGGCCGGTTTTACCGGCGCTTTTCTGACCGGCGCTGCGACGGGCGCAGGCTGGAAGGTCGGCTTAGCCGAGGACTGGCGGGGTGCAGAATATCCACCATTGCTGGCAACGGCGCCATGAACGCCGCCCACCCTGAACTGGCCGAGCAGGCTGTTGAGCGCTTCCGCCTCGCGGGCGAGCGAATGGCTGGCGGCGGTCTGCTGCTCCACCATCGCGGCATTCTGCTGCGTGCCGTGATCCATGGTGTTCACGGCCGTGTTGATTTCCTGCAGACCCGTCGCCTGTTCGCGGGCGGCGACGACGATGGCACTGACATGGGCGTTGATTTCTTCGACTTCCGCCACGATGAGTTCCAGCGCCTTGCCGGTCTCGTCGACGAGGTTGACGCCGTTTTCCACCTGCTGGCTGGAGGCGCCGATCAGCGTCTTGATTTCCTTGGCGGCATTGGCGGAACGCTGGGCGAGTTCGCGTACTTCCTGGGCAACGACGGCAAAACCCTTGCCCGCATCACCCGCACGCGCGGCTTCCACACCCGCGTTCAGCGCCAGAAGATTGGTCTGGAAAGCGATATCGTCGATGACACCGATGATGTTGCCGATCTCGCCCGAGGACTTTTCGATCTCGCGCATGGCGGCAACCGCCTTGCGCACCACGACGCCGGATTTTTCCGCACCGGTGCGGGCGCGCTGGACCAGATTGCCGGCATCCTCCGCACCCCTGGCGCTATCGCGCACGGTGGTGGTTACTTCTTCCAGAGCTGCGGCGGTTTCCTCGATGGAGGCGGCCTGCTGTTCGGTACGGCGCGACAGGTCGTCAGCGGCAGACAGCATTTCCGAAGCGCCGGCGTTGATTGCTGCCGCGTTCTCGCCAACCGCACGCATGGCATGCTGGAGCTTTTCGACGGCGCTGTTGAAATCGATACGGATGGGATCGATGTAGGAGGCGAACGGCGTTTCGATACGGTAGGCGAGATCGCCTTCCGCCAGAGCCGAAAGACCCTTGCCAAGCTCGTCACGCGCAAGGGCGTTGGCGGCTTCGTCCTGCGCCTTCTCTTCCTCGTTGCGGCGGCGCTCGGTCTCGGTTGCTGAGCGCATGCGCTCGGTCTCGCCGGCAAGGCGGGACTTCTCCAGCCCGGCTTCCTTGAAGACGAGAACGGCCTTCGCCATCTTGCCGACTTCGTCCTTGCGGTCGAGGGCCGGAACTTCCGTGGTCATGTCGCCATCGGCAAGCCTGCTCATCGCCGCCGTCATGCCGACGATCGGTGTGACGATGGAGCGCGACAGCGCCCAGATGAGAGCGCAGGCGAGAAGACCGGCGACAGCGCCGCCACCCAGAAGCGCGAGCTTGAGGTTGAGTGCGGCGGCATCCTGCTGCGCGGCGTAGCTTGCCGACAATCCGTTCAGCTGGTCCTTGATCTTGGCGGCGGAGGCGCGGAAGCCATCGAGCTGGCCCTTGGCCTGATTGCGGCCGATCTCGATGATTTCGAAAATCGGCGCTTCGGTCGTCTTGCGTGCGGCGATCTGCGGTTCCGCCAGTTCCTTGAAGAACACGGTGGCGGATTTCTGCATATCGTCGATGGATTTCAGGATGTCCGGCTGGCCGACGGCGAGCGCGCGGGCTTCGTCAAGCTTCTTCAGCATCAGGTCGCGCTGGGCGAAAACATCATTGTAGGTGCTGTCGCTGCGAAACAACAGGAAGCCGCGCTGGTTGACGGCCTGTTCCAGCATCGCGGCTGTGGCACCATCCACCGCATGCATGATGTTGTTGGCCCTGTTGTTCTGGACCGTGACATGCTCGCTCCCCAGCGTCTGCCAGAAGACCACCGCGGAGGCGAGCAGGCACACGCCCATCAAGACGCAGAAGGTGACAATGAGCTTAATGTTGATGGGGAAATTTTTCAGCGACATCGCAAACTCTCTCGGCGACCTGATGCCTCGGAGCAAGCGTCTGCGCTGCAACGGTCGCAATTTTGGGAATGGGAGGAGATGCCGTCATGGCAGGTTCCGACTGGCCGCACGGGCCTTGCACACAAAGTGCAATACAAGCCTTTATATTGGATTAATCGCATATGCTGTTTCACGGCCCTGAATGACCATCCGCTGCGGCAAAATGGCACCGTTGGAAAGCGGTGAGAACGATAAATCGCTTGCATCTGCGGGGTTTGACGGTCATTGACACGGGACCATGTCCAAAACACCTGAAAATGAACGGCTTGACCAGCTTCTTGTTTCGCTCGGCCACTTCGCCAGCCGCTCGCGCGCGCGCGATGCGATTGCGCGCGGCACCGTGAGCGTCAACGGGAAAACCGCCACCAAGCCCAGCCAAACCGTCGCCGGAAACGTCAAGATCACTATTACCGATCCGGCGCAGGCCTATGTTTCCCGCGCTGCCCTCAAGCTCACCGCCGCACTCGATCATTTCGGGCTCGATCCGAAGGGCCACGAATGTCTCGACGTCGGTGCCTCCACCGGCGGCTTCACCGAGGTGCTGCTTCACCGTGGCGCGAAACACGTTGTCGCCATCGATGTCGGCCACGGGCAAATCCACCCACGGATCGAGAACAATCCGCGTGTCACCAGTCTGGAAGGACTGAATGCACGGTTTCTCACTGCGGACGATATCGATGACCGGGAGATCGGCTTCATCGTCTCCGACGTGTCCTTCATTTCCATAAAGCTCGCCCTTGCCCCGGCGCTCGACCTTGCCGCCTCCGGCGCGCTCGCGGTTCTGCTGGTCAAGCCGCAATTCGAGGCGGGCCGTGATGCCATCAGCAAGGCCGGTCTGTTGAAAGAGCCGGAAACGGCCCCCGCCGTTGCCGCCGAACTGGAGCGCTGGCTCGTTGAAGACATGGGCTGGAAGAGCCTTGGCCTCATTCCTTCACCTATTTCCGGCGGCGACGGCAATATCGAATTTCTTCTCGGAGGCGAAAAGCCATGACCACGCAGACCGTCAGCATCAAGAGCCTTGGCGCCCAGGGCGACGGCATTGCGCACTGTCCCGACGGCCCGGTCTATGTGCCCTTCGCCCTGCCCGGCGAAACGGTGGCCATTGCCAAGGTCAAGGATACCGGCACCATCATCTCGATTGCGGAAGCCTCCACGGACCGCCGCGAACCCGTCTGCCGCCACTTTGGCCCCGAGGGCGTTAACGGCACCTGTGGCGGCTGTTCGCTGCAGCATTTTGCCGACCAGCCCTACCACGCCTTCAAGCGGGAGCTGGTGGTTTCGGCGCTGAGATCGAAGGGTCTGACGCCACCGGTAGACGATCTCGTCATCTGTCGCCCCGGCGAGCGCCGCCGTGCGGTGTTTGCCGCCCGCAAGACGGAAAAGGGTCTGTTGCTCGGCTTCAACCAGGCGAACAGCCATCACATCGTCGCCATCGAGGAATGTCCCGTCACCTCGCCCGGTATCGTCGCGCGGCTGGACGCCATCCGCGCCATCGGCCTTTCCCTTGCGTCGAACGCCGAGCCGTTCCGCATGACCGTTCTTGAGACGCTCTCGGGCCTCGACATTTCAGTCGAAGGCATCAAATCCGTTGGCGACAAACAACGACGCACATTGACGGAAACGGTGCTTGCCATGCGCGGCATCGCCCGTGTCGCGCTATCCGGCGAAATCCTGATCGAACCACAAAAGCCGATCATCGAATTTGGTGGCATTCCGGTCTCGCCGCCGGCCGGCGGTTTCACCCAGGCGACAAAACAGGCGGAAGACGCCATGGCGGAACTGGTGCTTGCCCATGTCGGCAAATCCAAACGCATCGCCGATCTGTTCTGCGGTTCCGGCACGTTTGCGCTGCGGCTCGCGCGCATCGGCAGGGTGCATGCGGTGGAGGCGGAGGACAAGCCGCTGAAGGCGCTGGATTTCGCCGCCCGCAACACGCAGGGACTAAAGCCCGTCAGCATCGAGAAACGCGATCTCTTCCGCCGCCCGCTGATGACGAGCGAGATGAAGAATTTCGATGCCGTTGTGTTCGATCCGCCGCGCGCCGGTGCGGAAGTCCAATGCAAGGAGCTTGCCCGCAGCACGGTAAAGAAGATCGTCGCCGTCAGCTGTAATCCGCTGACGCTTGCGCGTGACCTCGCCATTCTGGTGGAGGGCGGTTATCGCGTCACGCGCGTCACCCCGGTCGACCAGTTCCTCTGGTCGCCGCATGTGGAAGCCGTGGCAACGCTGGAGAAATAATCACCAGGCAGTATCGACCGTGCCGTTACCGACCACGCCCGAGCAACGGCAGGCGCCGCCAACGCGGCCCTGCTCGATGGGGCAGATATAGGGCCGGCGCCGATTGGAACTGTCCGGTGGCGTGATGACGCAAACGAAACGCGCGCGGCGCTGGCGCTCGCGGGAATTGCCGGAATAGTAGTTCGGGCTATCGTCTTGCGTGGACTGCGCCAGAATGACGTTGTTGCCGGAACCGGCTGGCGGCAAGGGCGTGAGCGCCGCCGCCTCTGCAACAGTCGCGGCGGAGAGCAAGAGGGTCAGGGCGAAAACGAAGTGACGCATGCGGGTGGCCTTCGGACAATGACGTTGCGTTATTTAACCCAAGCCATATTACCCGGTTCCTTAACCGCAAGGAATTCCTGCCGGAACGCTTAACGGTGCATAAATGCCTCGAAGGCGGCGCGCGCTTCAGCACTTTGCAATTGCGCTATGAAATGGCGGGCTTCCTCGTCGATGCGGGCCAGCACGTCCTCCGGGTTGCCGCACACGAGATCGCGGGCGATCTTCAGTGCCTGCTGCGGCTTGGCGGCAAGCCGCGTGGCGAGCGCCAGCGTTTCGCTCTCGACATGTTCGGGGGCAACAACTTTCCAGATCATCCCGGCCTGCAACGCCTGTTCGGCGCTAAAACCTTCGCCCATGGCAAGCAGCGCAAAGGCACGTTGATGGCCGATGAGCCTCGGTGCAAGCAGGCTGGACGCGGCTTCCGGCACCAACGCCAGATCCACGAAGGGTGTCTTGAACAGGCTGCGATTGGAGGCGACGGTCAGATCGCAATGCAGGTTCAGCGTCGTGCCGATGCCGATGGCCAGCCCGTCAACGCCCGAAACCAGCGGTTTTTCGAAGGTCGCCAGCGCCTTCAGAAGATCGAGCACCGCAAGCTTTCCCTTTGCGCCCGACATGGCGAAGGCAAGGAAATCGGCCATGTCGTTGCCGGCGGAAAAGCAGCCTTCCGTGCCAAGAAAAGCGACAACACGAATATCCGGGTCCGCATTCGCGGCCTGCAACGCCTCAGCCATGCGCAGATACATCGCATCGGTGATGGCGTTTTTCTTTTCCGGCCGGTTGAAGCGGATGGTCAGAACGTCAGGCGCATGGCCGACCCGCTCGACGAGAATATGATCGTCCGACATAGCTATTTCCTCAATCCAGTCAGGAAGCCAACACGGCGCGGGCAGCGACAAGGCTTGCCGCACCTGCAATGACACGGTCCTTGAGTGCTGCCGTTTCCGCCAGCAGGTTTTCCGCCGCAAACCGGCAAAGTGAGGCGCGTTGTCCGCCCCTGCCGTCATCCACGGAGGCCAATGCGCCCTTGGCAAGATAGGCGCCGGTGAGCGCCAGTCCGAAGAGACGCTGATAGGGCGTAGCACCGGCGAGAGCGGTTTCGGTCTCGCCGGATTTCAGGCGTTCCAGCAGCCAGTCGGTCGCCGCTTCCAGATCGTTCAGGCTCGTCTCCAGATAACGGGCGGTCTCGCCGAGATCGGCGCGGTTCGAAGCGGCTGTCCGGGCGGCGATCTCGCGCAATTCGGCGATGAAACCGCGCACCTGCGCGCCATCGGAAAGCGGCAGCTTGCGCACCACCAGATCGATGGCCTGAATACCGTTGGTGCCTTCGTAGATCGGCGCGATGCGAGCATCACGCAGATAACGCGCGGCACCGGTTTCCTCGATGAAGCCCATGCCGCCATGCACTTGAATGCCCATGGAAGCGACATCGACACCGGCATCGGTGGAGAAGGATTTGGCGATAGGCGTCAAAAGTGCTGCGCGCTCCTGCCAATGGGCACGCTCGGTCGCGTCCTCCGTGGCATGCGCCATATCGATGGCGTGAGCACAGCTGAAGGAGATCGCTCGCGACCCCTGCGTCAGCGCCTTCATCGTCAGAAGCGTGCGGGCGATATCCGGATGCTCGATGATCGGGCTCATGCCGGAACCCTGCCAGCCGGGCGCCTTGCCCTGCGTGCGCTCTCTGGCGTATTCGATTGCCTTCTGGGTGGCCGCTTCGCAGATCGCCACGCCCTGCATGCCAACGGCAAGGCGGGCGTTGTTCATCATGGTGAACATGCAGGCGAGACCCTTGTTCTCCTCGCCGATCAGCCAACCCAGCGCACCCTTCTCTTCGCCGAATTTGCCGTCGCCGAAGATCATCGTGCAGGTGGGCGAACCGTGAATGCCGAGCTTGTGTTCCAGCGAATGGCAGAAGATATCGTTTCTGCTGCCCGGCGTACCGTCGTCGTTGGGGAGAAACTTCGGCACGAGGAACAGCGATATGCCGCGCGTACCCGCAGGCGCATCCGGCAGGCGGGCGAGAACGAGGTGGATGATATTGTCCGCCGCGTCATGTTCGCCCCAGGTAATGAAAATCTTCTGCCCGAAGATGCGATAAGTGCCGTCACCATTGCGCTCCGCACGGGCCTTCAGGACGCCAAGGTCCGATCCCGCATGCGGTTCGGTAAGGTTCATCGTGCCGGTCCATTCGCCGGACACGAGTTTCGGAAGATAGGTACGTTTCAGATCGTTGCTGCCGTGGGCGACTAGGGCTTCCACCGCGCCCATGGTGAGTGTCGGCGCCAGCGCAAAGGCCATGGAACCGGAATTCCACATTTCGAGTGCGGCGACATTCAGCATATGCGGCAGGTTCTGGCCGCCGAATTCCTCAGGCGCAGTCAGGCTGTTCCAGCCTGCTTCCGCCCAGCGCCGGTAAAGATCGGCCCAACCATCCGGCGTCGTGACCTTGCCATCGGCAATCCTTGCGCCCTGGCGGTCGCCGATATCGGCAAGCGGCGCGACCTGCTCGGTGGCGAAACGGCCGGCTTCCTGCAAGATTGCATCCACGACATCTTCACCGAGGTCTCCCAGAGCACCCCCGGACAACGCGTCTTGAAGACCCGCCACATATTTGAGTGTAAAGGCGATATCATCCACCGGCGCGGTATACATGCTGCCTCCTCCCGAAGCTTTTGCCTATCGTGCTGTTCTTCGGGCTAAATGATTTTTACGTAAACGTCAATTTGAAAATTCCCGCCATTTCCGCGGGATTGTTATAAAACTGTCATATGAATTTGCTCAGCATGCGCTGAAAGGTGCTGTGCCACCGCTGCCGTTCCCGTCATGGGGCGACGGACGCCTCCCACTCCCTCCCCGCCGGTCAGGACTGCCACGATGGATCTCATAACGCCCGCTATCCCCGGCCTTGTCTGGGCCTATCAATTCCACCCCGGAACAGCGCCGTGCAGGCGGCTTGCGCCCGATGCGGGCTTCGGCGAGATGGCCGAATGCGAGGGCTTCTTCTGGCTGCATCTCAATCTCGCGGATCAGCGGGTGGCGGGTTTTCTCGAAACGATCGAGGGGCTCGATCCGGCGGCGCTGGCAAGCCTCACCACCCATGAGACCCATCCCTCCATCACCGTGGATGAAAAATCGCTCTATGGCACGCTGGTCGATTTCCAGCGCGAATTCGACAAGGAGACGCGCGATTTCGGCTGGCTGCATTTTGCGGTGAGCGACCGTTTTATCATCACCACCCGTTTGCAGCCGCTGCGCTCAGTGGATCGGCTGAAAGCGGCAGTCGACAAGAATTCCAACCGTTACCTCACGCCGGCCCATGTCTTCGAGGGCCTCGTTGCGGAATTCCAGCGCTCGCTCATCAACCTGGTGATGGAGACGACCGAAGAGCTGAATGCCATCGAGGACATGGTCTATGACAGCGAGAACCGCGACGAGCGCCGGCGCCTTGCGCCGCTGCGCCGCACCGTCGTTCGCCTTCACCGGCATCTGCGCACCGTGCTGACCCTGATGCGGCGGGCGTCGGCCGCCGACGAGGACGAGATGCCTGATGGTTTCGAGGATGTCGCCTCACGGCTGATGGGCCGTCTCGAGGCCGTGGATCACGATGTCTACGCCCTGCAGGAGCGCGCGAGGCTGCTGCACGAGGAAATCGATTCCAAACTCTCATCCGAAACCAACCGGCACCTTTATATCCTGTCGCTGATGACGGCGTTCCTGCTGCCGCCATCGCTGGTGACCGGTTTCTTCGGCATGAATACGGACGAGTTGCCGTTTACGGTCGGCACCGGCGGCACGATGGCGGCCAGCATCTTCATCGTGATTTCGGTCATGCTTGCCTGGTTCGTACTGAAGCGGGCGCGCATTCTCTGACAACAAAAAGCCGCCCGGCTCGGTGCCGGGCGGCTCTTGTCGGTTCAATTCGTCCTTCTATCAGCTGTAAGGCGAATAGCAGGGCTGGCGTGGGCCGTGGTAGGGCTGGAACGTGTTGCTATAGGCATCGTAAGACCGATAGCGGCCATAGCACCAGTTCACATGCGCCTGGCTCATGCCGCCGCGACGGATCGGGCGGTATTCGCGATAGACCGGACGCGGACGATATTCCGGCACGGGGCGGTAGACCTCGCGCGGCTGCGACAGGGCGCCGCCGATGATCGCACCCGTCGCAAAGGCTGCGAGCGGGAACCAGTAGCCGTCATGGTGACGATAGCCGGGACGGTAATCGCGATAACCGCGATGGCCGCCATACCAGCCACGACGATCACCCCAGTCACCACGACCGCCCCAATCGCCACGATCGCGCCAGTATTGAACATTCACGATATTATTGCCGGCGTCATTGCCCTGCGCCTCGACGCTCTTCGGCGCCACCGGCAATGGCATTGCCTCAGCGGGAACAATTGCTCCTGCAACCACGATTGCAGAAAGACCGACAGCCAGGATATTTTTCACATAGCTTCTCATCTGACTTCCTCCATTCACGACGGTCGACAGGCCGTTGCACGTGAATAATAACACCTTTTTCTTTCATCCGGCCAGTTTGTCGGTGCTGGCTGAAACATCACAGGTTGCAGGCTAGGCGTTTTCGCCTGAACCCAGCATTAACGGCGTTATCACGCTTCGTTTATCGAAATTGGCTGCCTGAAAGCAAAAGCCCGGATCGGATCCGGGCTTTCGAAAACCGTCTTTAACGGCTGTAGGGAGACACGCACACGCGGCGCGGGCCGTTGCTCGGCTGGTAGCTGTTGTCGTAAGCGCGGTACGAGCGCCAACGGTTCTGGCACCAGGAGACGTGGCTGCCGCCATAGGCCGGTCTCGGCTGCGCCATGGCGCCGCCAATGATTGCGCCAGTGGCGAAGGCCGCCAGCGGAAACCACATTCCGTTGTGATAACGGTAGCCCGGACGGCGATCGCGATAACCGCGATGGCCGTTATAATATCCGTCACGCGACGGGCGCGGACGATACATGCGGTCCCCGTACCTGCGGTCGCCTCTGCGGTCCCATTCGCGGTACTGCACCGGCACAACATTATTGTCGGCCGTGATCGCCGGCTTCGGCATCGGAACAGGCACCTGGAACGCCTGCGACGGCGTAAAGCTTGTCAGGAACAGGACGATCGCCGTGGCGACACTCGTTGTCCGGAAATTCATCATGGTCTTCCTCCGTTTGCTCGCGCGCGTTGAGCCGCGCTTCACCCACTCACTCTTGTCGGAGATATGGGTCAGCCCCCATTTAAAACACCCGAAAAGAATTTGACGCGATGAAAACGCGTTCAAGGAAGATTGGTTCCCAAGCAAAAAAACGGTTTCAGAACAAGGAGATGAAGAGGGTATCCGCCGATCAGGCTTCCACCTTCACGTCGGTCAAGGGCCGCGAGCAGCAGGCGAGGATATAGCCTTCCTCGATTTCATCATCGAGAATGCCACCATTGTGGTGCATCTCCACCTCGCCGGAAAGCTTCAACACCCGGCAGGTGCCGCAGATCCCCGATTCGCAGGCAGCGCCGATACGAACCCCGGCAGCGCGCGCCGTCATCAGAACGGTCTGGCCGGGCTGGCACGGCACTTCCTTGCCGGAAAGCGTGAACCCCACCATCGACAGCGCCTCGCCATCCGCAGCGGTGTGAACGCTTTCACCCACGGCGACGGGGGCGGCCGGCGAGAAGCTTTCCTGATGGTAACGGCTCATGTCGAAGCCGGAAGCATCCAGCATGGAGCTGATGGCAGCCATGAAAGGCCCCGGCCCGCAACAGAAGACGGTGCGGTCCATGAAATCAGGAGCCAGAAGCGCGATCTTGGCCTTGTCGACCATGCCCTTCAGGCCGGACCAGAGATCGGTGCGGCCGCAATTTTCCACGATGAAACCGAGCGACAGTTTCGGCATGAAACGGGCAAGATATTCCAGCTCGTGCCGGAACACGATATCGGACGGCGAGCGCGAGCAGTTGATGAAGGCGATGTCGCTTTGCGGCGCACGGTCGCTCATGTCGCGCACCATCGACATCATCGGCGTGACGCCCGAACCGGCCGAGATGAACAGATATTTCTCACCCGGATGCCGCACATAGGAGAAATCACCGAGCGGACCGAGCGCCCGGATTTTCATTCCGGGCTTCAGATTGTCGAACATCCAGCGCGTGCCGATGCTGGTGGCCTGCGCCTTGACCGTGACCGACAGGGCATAGGGCCGTGATGGGCTGGACGACAATGTATAGGTTCGATAGAGCGGCTCCGGCCCCACTGGCAATTCCAGCGTCACGAACTGGCCCGGAATGTAACGGAACCAGTTCTGATCCTCGGAGCGGAACAGGAATGTCATCACATCAGGCGTCTCGGGAGTCACCGAAATGCATTCCAGCATGTGGAGCTTGTCGCTCCACGGCTTCATCTCGTCTACGTGTTTGTAGGTCACAGCCATATTCATCTTCGCGTTACGCTACTGCCGACAGGCGGGCCTTGTCGCCCGACAGCCGGTCAACCATGAAATCGGCATACCAGTTGACGAACTGCATCACACCGCCCTCGTCTTCCATGGAATAGGGGCCGGGCTGGTAAGCGGGTGAACGGATGCCGAAGGCGTTTTCTTCGACGATGCGACGGTCCTGATCGTTGGTTTCGTTCCAGACGTGGGTGAGGTCCTCGAGATCGTAATCCACGCCTTCCACCGCGTCCTTGTGCACCAGCCATTTGGTGGTGACCATGGTCTCGTTGGCGTTGAGCGGCAGCACCCGGAAAGAAATGGTGTGGTCGCCGAGGAAGTGGTTCCAGGTCGTCGGATAATGGAACAGGAGCAGCGCGCCGATATGGCTGATGCTCACATCTTCCGAAAGCGGCCGGCGCACAGCGCGTTTACCGGACATGGTGTAGCTTTCGGCTTCACCGATCAGCGGCATGCGGGCGACACGGAACTGGCCATTCGGATCGATCTTGAAACGGCTCGGCAGGCCGGCAGCCTCGCAACGTGCCCAGTGGCCACCGATCTCGGGATCGCTCGCACCACCATCCGTTCCCGTAACACTCGGGTTTTCAGGGTAGGTGCGGCAGAGTTCCGGATGGTTGGCGGCGCAATGGTAGCACTCGCGGTTGTTTTCCCAGACGAGCTTCCAGTTGCCCTTTTCGATGATCGTGCTTTCGTGCGCGACCTTGGCTTCCCAGATGCGGTGCGGGGCCATGTAGCTTTCGACCTCGGCGCGCATCGGCGCGAAATCGGCGGGCTGATCGGCAAGGCAGATGAAGACATAACCGGCAACGGTCTCGCAGGCGACCTGCTTCAGGCCGAATTCCGCCTTGTCGAAATCATCGCCCATATGGCGGGCGAACAGCAGCTTGCCGTCCAGATCGTAGGTCCACTGGTGATAGGGACAGACGAGGCGGGCGGACTGGCCCTTCTGGGCGCTGCAAACGCGGGAACCGCGATGGCGACAGGAATTGTGCATAGCGCGGATCTGCCCGTCGCGGCCGCGAACGATGACCACCGAGTAGGCTCCGACCTGAACGGTCATGTAGTTACCGGATTTCGGCACCTCGCAATCGTGGCCGACAAACAGCCAGTCGCGATACCAGATCGTTTCCATATCGAGCTGGAAATAATCAGGGTCCGTGTAGAAGGGCTGTTCCAGGCTGAAACCTTCACGGCGGTTCTTCAGCTGGCGCAATACGGTATCACGCAATTCCATGGCCAAATCCTCGATCAAACCGCCCTGCCCCACACCATTTATGGGGCTGCGGAAGTATGATCCCATCTAAACACCAGCGTTCATTTGCGGTAGCGCAGACAGCGACATCGGCTTCCGCATTGGCGACAAATTGCGACATGCGCCAAAGGCCGCCGCGCGCCATTCTGCTGCGAAATCCGGCAGCTATTCCACGCGCGAAACCACGTCGCAATATGACGCATGATGTCGCGCTGTTCCGTCTCTCTACCCGTTAAAAAACGGGGGTAACGGCGCAACGGAGTTTTAACATGCCCTAAACTATATTGCCTGATCGACAGCAACGAGGGCGTTCCGGGTGGAGAAGGCGACACGCATACGTTATTTCGATGCGGGCAAACATTCGGTCACGCCGATACGTTCCAAGACCGCGCATTCGGATTTCCTGCGGACCGGGCGGATCAGCCGCTACGAAGAACGCTGGCTGCCGAAAGAACGTGTCTATTACAGCCATGACGAAGTGGCGGCGATGACCGGGCGCAAGCTCGAGGCCGCCGCCGATGCCACCCATAGCCGCCTCAACGCCTTTCACCAGTCCATCCGTTTTCCCAAGATGGTTTTCCCCCATCTGCTCAACGACCGGCCGCATCTCGGCTATTGCCATGTCACGGCGGCGAAAACCAGTTTCGATGCCGAGCGTCATGTACTCTGGTCCTTCTATTTCGCGAATTTCTTCGCCGAGCTGAGCGGGGCTGAAAACTTCTTCGAAAACATCGATGCGCGTTATTCGCGGATGTATTTCGCCGTGGCCATCAACGCACTTCCCAATAAGAACGTCGCCATCGATACCTCCTTCCATCGCGGCGGCCTGCTGTTCCAGACCCACGATCCGCGCGTGGCGCTCAAAAACGTGCTGATGCTCGGTGCGCGCTCGGAAGAGATGCGCAAGATCATCAAGGCGATATAAAAGCCGCGATAAAGCGTGTCGCATTCCATCAGATTCAGTGACGCGCTTTATCTTCTTGTTTTATGCATGTCGTTATCCCGAAACCGCTGCGCACTTTCGGGCGACATGCATTATCGCTTTCCATAACGGCCTCGAATACGCTATTGAGCGCCCTGAAAGGCAGCATCATGGCGCGTCATATCGATATCGAAAACGAGCGGGAAACCGCCCTGCAAGCGGCCGTCGAGGAGCTTTCCCACGGCCTGCCCATCGCCCTGCCTACGGAAACCGTTTACGGCCTTGCTGCCGATGCCACCGATCCAGCGGCCATTACCCGTATTTACGAAACGAAAGGCCGGCCGCAGTTCAATCCGCTGATCTGCCATATGGCCGACATCGCCATGGCCGAACGTTACGCGATTTTCGATCCCGTATCCCGCAAGCTCGCAGAAGCCTTCTGGCCCGGCCCGCTGACGTTGGTTCTACCGCTAAAACCCGCAAGCGACATCCATTCCCTCGCGACGGCCGGTCTCGATACCGTCGGCATTCGCGTGCCGCAGGGTTTCGCCGGTGACCTGATCCGCCGGTTCGACAAGCCGCTCGCGGCACCCAGCGCCAATAGTTCCGGCAAGATCAGCCCGACGAGTGCGGCCCATGTCGAGGCCGATCTCGGCCAGAAGATCAACCTCATTCTCGATGGCGGCGCGGCATCCGTCGGCGTCGAATCCACCATCGTCAAGGTGGAAGAAGATGGCCGGGTGCGGCTGCTTCGCCCCGGCGGTATCGTCACCGAGGATATCGAACGGACTGCCGGCACGCGACTAGAGCGGCCGGAAAAAGCATCCGCCGCCATCGAAGCGCCCGGAATGCTCGCCTCGCATTATGCGCCCGGCGCTGCCGTTCGCCTCGATGCCATCTCCGTTTCTCCCGGCGAGGCGCTGATCCGCTTCGGTGGTATCGCCATTGCGGGCGAAGATACGGCCCGTGCCGTTCTCGATCTCAGCCCTTCCGGCGATCTTGCCGAAGCCGCCGCCAATCTGTTCGATTATCTGAAAGCCGCCGATGCAAGCGGTGCTGCGACAATCGCAGTCACTACCATTCCTGCCCATGGTCTCGGAGAGGCGATCAACGACCGCCTTTCCCGCGCCGCCGCGCCGCGAGGCTGACGGCACTCAACCCTTTCGCCCATGTTTCAAAAGACAGCGAGACGCAGCCCATGACGATGACCACGACCGCAGCCCCCTCCTCCGACATCCTCGACCGCTTCACCGCTATTGTCGGTGAGAAGAACGCGGTGCGCGACGCCGCAGAAATGGCACCGCGCCTTGTGGAAAATCGCGGGCTTTACCGTGGTGCCTCGCCGCTGCTGCTCAAGCCCGGTTCGGTCGATGAGGTTGCGGCCATCCTGAAACTCGCCAGCGAGACCGGCACGCCCATCGTGCCGCAGACCGGCAATACCGGCCTTGTCGGCGGCCAGACGCCGCGTGCTGACGGAACCGACATCATCCTCTCGCTTGAGCGCATGAACCGCGTCCGCGACATTGATCCCGTCGCCAATACCATCGTCGCGGATGCCGGCTGCATTCTCGATGACATTCACAAGGCCGCAGCAACCGTTGAACGGATGTTCCCGCTGTCGCTCGGTTCGCAGGGGTCCTGCCGCATCGGCGGCAATCTGGCCACCAATGCCGGCGGCACTGCGGTTCTGGCCTATGGCAACATGCGCCAGCTTTGCCTCGGGCTGGAAGTGGTGCTGCCAACAGGCGAAATCTGGAACGGACTGCGCCGGCTGAAAAAGGACAATACGGGTTACGACCTGCGCGATCTCTTCATCGGCTCGGAAGGCACGCTCGGCGTCATCACTGGCGCGGTGCTGAAGCTTTTCCCCGTGCCGCTTGGCCATCAGGTAGGTTTTGCCGGGCTTGGCTCTACCGACGACGCGCTGAAGCTGTTCGAAATGGCCTCGAACCTCTGCGGCACGGCGCTGACCGGTTTCGAACTGATGCCGCGCATCGGCGTCGAATTCACCGCGAAACATATTCCCGGCGTGCGAGACCCGTTGGAAAAACCGCATGACTGGTACGCTCTGATCGATATTTCCACCTCCGATTCGGCTGAAACGGCCGAAACCATGATGCAATCGCTGCTGGAGCGCGGCTTTTCGGCCGGGCTGGTTGAAGACGCCGTGATCGCGACATCGGAAGCGCAGCGTCAGGCGCTCTGGCACATGCGCGAAAGCATGTCGGATGCTCAAAAGCCGGAAGGCGGATCGATCAAGCACGATGTTTCCGTACCCGTATCAAAAATACCGGAATTCATGGCGACGGCGGAAAAGGCGGTTCTCGCCGCCATTCCGGGCGCCCGCGTCTGCGCCTTCGGTCATTTGGGCGATGGCAACATCCATTATAATATCTCCCAGCCTGTTGGTGCGGATAAAGCCGAATTCATCGGTCGCTGGCGGGATATGAACGAGATCGTGCACGGCATCGTGCTATCGCTCGGCGGCTCGATTTCGGCAGAACACGGCATTGGCCAGTTGAAGCGCGACGAATTGGCCGCCATCCGGCCCGGCATCGAAATGGAACTGATGCGGCGCATCAAACACGCCTTCGACCCCGCCGGCATCATGAACCCCGGCAAGGTGCTCGCCGCCGGATAGGCACGGCGACATCGTCTTTATGGCAGGTCAGTTCGAGGGGCGGGCCGTCCAGGCCGGAACCAGTTCCGCATTCAGGCGGCGCGGCTTTTGCGCATGGACGAGCTGCGTCAGGCCCATGCCGGATTTCGCAATCGCCACCGCATGTTTCTTCGGCATCAGATAACCGCATTCCAGCGGCGGCTGGCGACGCACTATCCGGCTGAAAAACGGCCGCTTGTGGTAACGGGACGGCGAGAACCGCGCAGGCTCCGCACACACCGTCACATATTCGAGAATCTCCTCGATCCAGCCACTCTGCGGACGGGCACCCGGCTCGACCAGCAGGATCCAATGCCCGCGCACTGAACGCATGACATCCTCAATATCCCATTGCTCATAAAAACGGCAGCCGGCAGCATCGGCGACGCGCGACGATCCATCGCGCGAACCGTGATCGAGGATCACCACGTCGCTTACCAGCCCTTCCACGGCCCCGGTTACAAGCGCAGACAGCGTATGCGCCAGTTCCGGTTCCTGATCCCGGCATTCCATTATGACTGTCAACATATGCATAGCTCTAACGCATCGCACAATAAATTGCCACTCCGCTCATCGCGAGAAAATCCGCGATGGTCCGTACCCGGCGACGCCTCCCTTTCAGGCTGGATTGAGACAAACCGCACGTCAGTCGCTGATGGGACAGATATCGATTTTGCAATTTTGTTCTTGTATTGTTCTCATTTGTGCGGTAAGAATTTAATCATTCGAGAGGGCGATGAAACGCCGGTTCGAACGGAAACGGTTTAGGGCGTTGGACGTGCCTTGAGAGGCGCGCGACACCCTGGGAGCATCCAGATGAGAGACCATACGCTTTCGGGGCAGGCTGCCTTCCAGCCGAGCCATACGCCTGACATTGCCAATGCGCTGGCCGATGCATCGGGCCTGCGCATCGAGATCGACCGTCGCCGCGGACGTGGTGCCGGGATTAATCCGGGCGGCCGCTTCGAGGCGCTGCAGCGGGAGGTGTTCGATGATGGTTGGCAGACGCTCGAGGAGCTGCCAGAGTTCCGCACCGAAGTGCAGGTGGAAAAGCCGCGCAGCATCATCACCAGCAACGAATCGCCCGACATTCCTTTCGATCGTTCCATCAATCCCTATCGCGGCTGCGAGCATGGTTGCATCTACTGCTTCGCCCGCCCCACCCACAGCTATATGGGGCTTTCGGCGGGGCTGGATTTCGAGGCGAAGCTGTTTGCCAAGCCGGATGCGGCCAAGCTGCTGGAGAGAGAGCTGGCGAAGCCGGGCTACAAGCCGCGTGTGATCGCCATCGGCACCAATACCGATCCCTATCAACCCATCGAGCGTGAGTGGCGCATCATGCGGCAGATACTGGAAGTGCTGGCGAAGGCCGACCACCCCGTCGCCATCGTCACCAAATCGGCCCTGATCAGACGCGATATCGACATTCTGGCACCGATGGCCAGGAAGGGGCTCGCCAAGGTGGGTATTTCCGTGACGACGCTGGATCGCAAGCTGGCGCGCAGCATGGAACCGCGTGCCGCCACTCCCGACAAGCGGCTGGAAGCCATCAAGACGCTAACGGAGGCCGGCATTCCCGTGGCGGTGATGATGGCGCCCGTCATTCCGGCGCTCAACGATCATGAGATCGAACGGGTGTTGGAAGCCGGTAAGGCCGCCGGTGCCAGCGAAGCCTCCTATGTGCTGCTGCGTCTGCCACTGGAGGTCAGCCCCCTCTTCCGCGACTGGCTGCTGCGCAATTACCCGGACCGCTACCGGCATGTCATGTCGCTGGTTCGCTCCATGCGCGACGGCAAGGATTATGATGCGGAATTCGGAAAACGCATGAAAGGCGCCGGTCCCTATGCCTGGCAGATCGGCCGGCGTTTCGAAATGGCGACAAAACGGCTTGGCCTCATCCGCCGCGGCATTCACCTGCGCGACGACCTCTTCGTGCCACCGGGCGGTACAGGAGTGCAATTGTCACTGCTTTGAAAATTACCCCGCTTGTTGGATCGAAGACGCAGCGCTGTGCGCGCGGCCGATAACCGGCGGTGCTACCCATAAAGAGTGACGGCCCTGCCCTTTGACAGGGCCGCACTCTTGACGAAATGCCCGGCGGGTTTTCCCTGGCCCGCCGGACATTCCCCCCCGGATCCCGCCGCCTCGCGTGCGATCGTTTTTCCTCCGCCGCCCCGTTGGAGGATCAAAGGTCATGACGACCTAAGGGGCACGGTCGGCCACGCCCCTTGACCGGCTGGCCGCGCCCGTCATCGCCCGCTTCCGGGGGCTTGCAGGAGATCGGGTGTGTGTGCGAGTTTCAGCCGCATGAAACGCAGCACGGCACCCGATTCTCCTGCTCTCTTTGATCTTGCCGATACCGGACCGGATTTCTCCTTCGAGCTCGAAGCGAGAAAGAAGGGCCTCTGGCCCGTGGCCGGCACGGATGAGGCAGGCCGTGGCCCCTTGGCCGGGCCGGTGGTCGCGGCGGCGGTCATTCTCGATCCCGACAATATTCCTGATGGCCTCGACGATTCCAAGAAGCTGACCAAGCTAAAACGGGAACGCCTGTTCCTGCAGATTATGGAAACATCGATCGTTTCCGTCGCCTCCTCCGGCCCCGGCCTGATCGACACCATGAATATTCTACGCGCCAGCCTCGACGCCATGCGCCGCGCCGTGCTTGGTCTCGAAACCTCCCCCGCCCTCGTGCTGGCCGACGGCCGCGACAAGCCACCGGGTATCACCTGCGAAGCCAAGGCCGTCATCAAGGGCGATTCCCGCTCTCTCTCCATCGCCGCCGCCTCGATCATCGCCAAAGTGACCCGCGACCGGATGATGGAACGGGCCGGCGTTGTGCATTCGTCCTATGGTTTCGAAGGCCATGCCGGTTACGGCACGCCCGCCCACCTTCGCGCCATCGAAAGCCACGGCCCCTGCCCGCTGCACCGCATGAGCTTCCGACCGCTGAAGCAGGAGTGATCGCGGCGGGGTAATGGAGGTTCGGCCATAACCGCCCCTGCCAGCCCTTTTCCGTACATGAGCGAACGAAAGATCAGTTGACGAATACATCACACTTACGATGTTCTTCCGCTCATTGTGTCGGAAGTTGCTGGAGGTTGTGATCATGCTGGAAACCGAACGATTGATCCTGCGTCCATCACGCAAGGCAGACATTCCAGAGCTGTTTGAATTCCTTGGAGACCCCACGGCAATGCAGCATACCCACAGTGATAAAACGCTGCGGGAGTGCCAGCGACGGGTATTGGTCCACGAGTGGCGAAGACGTCGTGATGGTTGTGCACCTTGGGTGGTGGTGCGTCGTGAAGACGGCCGCATCATAGGATGGGGCGGCTTATACGAAGACCCTTTCGATCCAGGCTGGGATTTCGAAATAGGATATTACTTTCGACCCGAGGTATGGGGAAAGGGTTATGCGTCTGAGCTTGTTCGCGCAGCATTAGGTTTTTCGGATCATCAGCTCAAGCTCCCGGAAGTCTGGGCGATGGCACATCCAGATAACGGTGGCTCAAGGAGAGTTCTAGAGAAGGCCGGTTTTGTGTTGACCCGCCATCTTCCTGATCGAAACCGCTTGTTGTTTCGCAGGTCACGTCCCGTCGAATTACGATGATTGCAATTGGCCCCAAAGCGGTCATTGCAGCGCTGATCTGGACACGCCCGAGATGCGTGTCGCCTCGCATCAGTTGATGATTTCGCCTCGTTCGTCCGAGCGCAGTGCGCTCAGTCGTTCTTTCCACACCCGTAGTGCTTCGGGCGTCAATCTGGTCCAATGCGTGATTTCGCCAATGACCTTGAGCGGGGCGCTGCTGCGATACGACCGGGTGGGGTTGCCGGGAAATTTCCTGTCGGTCACGTTCGGGTCGTTCTCGAATGTCCCGGTCGGCTCCACGACGTAAACACGCGGGACTGCGTCGCCTTCGGCGAGTTCGGCCGCGATTTCAGCGGCAAGCCCGGCGCCGTCCACAATGGCAGTGAAGTAGATGTGGTTCATCACCACTTCAGGACGATAGTTCGACCGGTATCCTGCGGTGAGGAAATCACCCGCACGCAAATCCGCGATCGTGCCGTGAAAGAAGGGTCCCTCGTCCAACACTTCGGTCATCGTGATCATCCTCATCTTGCGAGTTGGCTTGCAGTCATCGAACTAAGCGGCGCCAACGTCCGCGATGGGTGCCTAGAGCAGAAAATCATGAACGCGTAAAGGCATGTCCGCTATTGGTGCGATCTGGCCGAGCTTAAAGCAGTGTAGCTATCGTTTGCCAAGCCATCTGCCCAAGCCTCGCATCGGCTTCATCACTACCTCCGTGCGCATGGAGCGCTGATCTCGGTGTCGTCTCACCTGGAAAGAGAACGCGATGCCCGGCGTCTTGATCAAATATGAGCGAGGCCGATTTATTATGTTCCTGCCGAATTTCAACGAGGTGCTGCGCAAAAATATCTGAAGGCCACAAAGCGTCGTCACCGCCGGCGATAAGGACTAAGTCAGCAGCTGCATTCTCGATTGGAATACGTGCCTGTCTTGCAGCGCCAGCGTTGTCGGTGAGGCATTTTTCAAAAAACGATCGATAAGAGACGAGGGCATTTCGATATACTTTGTGCCAGTCAAGAACAGCGGGAACAAAATCTAGCGGTTGGCCGCAGAACGACCACGAGGAACGTTCAGGCCAGGCGATACCATCGATGCCTGCGCCAATATTTCCCCAAACCACCGAACTTGGATTTATTGCGACAACCGCATTTATACGTTGGTCAATAGTAGATGCGAGAAGAGCCGCTTCCGCTCCTTTAGAGGTTCCGACAAAGACTATACGTTCACATCCTCTGGATATCAGAAAGTCAGTTGCATTAATGAAAGTCTCGATCGGGACTTCGCATATTCCTGACGATTGAGCGGCTCCACCAAACCATTGCAAAGCCAACGATCGCGCTCCAGCTTGCGCAAACAATCCGGCGCGGACGGCGTCAACCCGTCCACTGGAGCCGCTAAGAACAACCACGCCCGTCTTGCTCGATTTGAGACCTGCGACAAATGTGCCTTGGATCTTGCCTCGTAACTGTTCGAATTCGTACGCAACCATCCTTCAACCCTGACCGAGAAAGTACGGCTTCACATCACGACGTACATTGGGAAAGGTGTCAATGTCGGTTACAGGCGGAAAGCGCGACCAAATATCCGCCATTGAGAACGTCAAAGCCAAAGAGGCGCCAATCCCCTCCCCGATGGGGCCTCTCCATCCAGCCTCACCAACGCAAACAAAAAACCCCTCACGGCGGGAGCCGGAGGGGTTTTGAATGGTCCGAGATGAACTTAGTTCAGCTTTGACTTCACTTCGCCGATGGTGTTGGCGAAAAGTTTGGCTTTTGCGGCAGCGGTGGTTTTTTCGGCAATGAGCTTCTCGGAAGCGGCAATGGCGATATCCACAGCGGCGGCGCGAACGGCGCCGATGGCGTCTTCTTCGGCCTGCTTGATCTTCTGTTCCGACAGGGCCGTGCGGCGGGCGACGAATTCTTCCGTCTTCTGCTTGGCTTCGGCCGTAAAGGCGGCGGCTTCACGCTCGGCGGCCGCGAGGATGCCTGCGGCTTCCGCTTCGGCTTCCTTGCGCTTGCGCTGGTATTCGGCCAGCAGATGCTGGGCCTCTTCACGCAGGCGCTTGGCTTCGGCCAGCTCGTCCTGAATGTTCTGCGCGCGCTCGTCCAGAGACTTGGAGAGCATGCCCGGAACCTTGAGATAAGCGATCAGGACGAAGAAAAGGACAAGACCGACGAGAGCGAAAAATGATGCATCAAACGCCATATCAGGCTCCCTTCACGTCAGAAGCGGCAGCAATGGCGGCCTTGACGTCGGTGTCCTTGACCTTGGCGCCAACCAGCTGGTCGACGATCGCGGTCGCGGTTTCCTCGGCAATAGCGCCGACATCGGCAAATGCCTGATCTCTGACGCCCGCAATGCGCTTTTCGGCGGCGGCGAGCTTTTCAGCAAGTCCGGCCTCGATTGCGACGCGGTCGGCATCGGCCTTCGCCTTGGCGGCGTCACGTGCCGCGGAGCCGATCGAGCTTGCCTTGGCGCGGGCTGCCGCGAGTTCTTTTTCATAGGTTTCGACGGCTACGTCGGCTTCGTTTTTCAGCCGCGCCGCTTCATCGAGATCCTGTGCAATGCGCCCATGACGGTTTTCGAGAATGCCGCCGACGCGAGGAACGATGACCTTCTGCATGAGCAAGTAGAAAAGGCCGAACGTGATCGCCAGCCACAGAAGCTGCGATGCATAAGTAGTGTGGTCAAACGGCGGGAATACGCCGGAAGCACCGTGTTCGGCGCCGTGCGCTACACCGGTTTCCGTGTGCGTGGCTTCCGGTTGCGGCTGGCCGACGACCGGAGTTTCCGTATGCGTTTCACCTACGGTCGGTGCTGACTGGGCATAAGCCTCGGTCACGAACATGCTCACCTCCAGGGGGACTGCAAATGCGAAGGATCACGGCACGCCATTAGCGCGAGCCGTGATCCAGAACCTGAGCTGTTATTAGACAGCGAACAGGAGAAGAAGAGCTACGAGCAGCGAGAAGATGCCCAGAGCTTCCGTAACGGCGAAGCCGAATACCAGACGGCCGAACTGGCTGTCGGCAGCAGAGGGGTTGCGCAGTGCGCCGGAGAGGTAATCACCGAAGATACGGCCGAGTGCGAGGGACGTACCAGCCATGCCGAGGCATGCGAGACCTGCGCCGATGTACTTTGCTGCTTCCGCTTCCATGTGAGACTCCTTGAGATATAGGTTGTTGCGGCTATTTTTTGGCGCCCGTTGCCGGGGCCAGCGACTTTACTTCTCAGTGACCACCATGCACGGCATCGTTCAGGTACATGCAAGTCAGTACCGCGAACACATAAGCCTGCAGGAAGGCAACGAGAAATTCGAGAGCGGTCATAGCGACCGTCATGAGCAGAGGCAGGACAGCGCCGCCGACACCGAGAGCGCCGAGAGCGCTCATCGAGGCAACAAAGCCTGCGAAAACCTTGAGTGTGATGTGGCCGGCCAGCATGTTCGCGAAAAGACGAACGGAGAGGCTGATCGGACGCGACAGGAACGAAATCATTTCAATGGCCGACACCAGAGGCAAAAGCGCCTTGGGCACACCCGTCGGGGCGAAGATGCCGAAGAAATGCAGACCGTGCTTGTAGAAACCGTAAACGACGACCGTGCCGATGACGAGGCAGGCAAGCGCGAAGGTGACGATGATCTGGCTGGTGATCGTGAAGAAATACGGGAACATGCCAAGCAGGTTGGCCGTCAGCACGAACATGAACAGCGAAAAGACGAACGGAAAGAATACCATGCCCTTTTTGCCGGCGCCTTCGCGCAGCATGGAGGCGATGAATTCATAGGACATTTCGGCGACGGACTGCATGCGGGTCGGGATCAGACCGCGGTTCGACGTCGCGAAATAAAGGAAACCAGAAGCGGCAGCCACGGTCGCGACCATGAAAAGCGACGCATTGGTGAAGGAAAAATCGACGCCGCCAATTTCGATCGGAATGATCGGCTGCACCAAGAACTGATGGGTCGGATCGTTTGCCACCGGCTGCCCTCTTTACCTGTCGCCGCGCCCGCGCGGCATCTCAACTGCAAGAAAAAACAGCTTAAACGCCGTCTTTTCCACCCTCGTCTTGCTTGTTGGCCTTCTCAAGCAGCGGCGGCTTTGCCACCACGCCCGCCGAGCGCAACACATTCAATACGCCTGCGCAAAAACCGAGAAGAAGAAGAACGATCATCCCCCACGGTGTCGTGCCGACAAAATAGTCCAGAAGATAACCCAGCATAGCGCCGACCACGATGGCCGAAATGAACTCCGATGAGAGCTTCACCGCCATCGCAAAACCTTTCCGGTTTTCCGCAGCGTTGGTCTCCGCCCTCACTTCCGCCTCATCCTCCGCCTTCACCTTTGCCAACTCTTCGGCAAGGCGCTTGCGACGCTCGTCCAGACTATCGTCACGGTTGCCAGTCATCTTAAAATCCCACCCAATTTCTCCGTTCCAGCCATGCCAGAACCCTTTGGAGTTGTAAACGGTGGGGGATTAAGCCTGTTCCAGCCCGCTCTGAAGTCGCGCGCAACATAGTTTTAGGGGCTTCGCTAGTCAAGGCACTGGCGAAGCTTGTTTCGACACAAATTAAACATTTAAAAACAAATACTTAACGCCAAATCGCCGTTTGATGGCGATGTTTCCCGCGGGAATCGGCATTTTTGACACGCAAATTGCGACAAATTGGCGGTGGTATCAGCTCCAACCGCCACCATAGGTACGATAAAAGACGTGCAGACCAATCCTGCCGACCTTCTTCATCGATTTTCCCCAGGCGGGACGAACATAGACCGCATGATAATGAGTCGCCGAACCCACTTCCGTCAGCCAGATCTTGCCGGCGGTGGTGGCCATGGCCACTTCGCGCGCCATTTTCCAATGGCGTTCGGAGTTCACGCGGTCCTTTATATTGTCGCAGGCGAAGGAAAACTGGCAGCGGTTGCGCCAGTCCTTGTTCTGGTAGACCACGCCGCAAATGGTTTTCGGGTAAGCGGGGTTGCGCACGCGGTTGAGGATGACCTGCGCCACCGCCGCCTGTCCCTTGACCGATTCACCGCGCGCCTCGAAATAGATGCCGGATGCGAGGCATTGCTGTTCGGCTGCGGAAAATACCTCGGCTGGAAGCGGGGTCGCGGCCCAGGCGTGGTCTTCCCCGCTGATCTGCGGCACGAAACGTCCAGCCTCCGGTTTCTTGAGAATGGCGTCGAAAGGCGATTCCCGGGCGAAATCGGGTGCGGCCGGCGCGTAAGCCGTGGCGAGGATGTCCGGGGTCCTGTTGGTGACGAGTTCCGCCAGCATCGGCGAGACGCTCTTGTCCATCTTCTTTTCATCACGGCGGAAATAGAAGGAGGCGAGTTCGACGTCCTTGCCGCGTTTAGGCTTCACGAAAGCCGTTCGATCCTTGCGCTTCAGCGGCTCCATATCCAGCATGCTGGTGCGCTGCAGAACGGAACCGGCGGTGAAGGCCTTTGGCGGCTGCATGATTTCGGTGGCGACGATGCGGCCCTTCTTGGCGGCGCGGTTGACGCGCTCGCTGTCGGGTGTCGTCTCGTCACCCTTCTTGTTGGTGACGAAGGCCACCTTGCTGCCATTTGGCAGGGTCATGCCGCTGCCATGCAGCGCCGCCTCCCCTTCCACATCATTAAAGGTGAGCGAGGCATTATGTACGGAGCCTGCCGGAGAAGCGGTCAGCACCATACGCCATTGCTCGCCGCCATTGTCCAGCCCGGCCAGCAGGGAGGCCAGATCCGCACGCGCGGCGATGGAAGGAAAAACGAGCCAGGCGGCAAGGCCGAAGACGACGGGCGAGGTCCATGCCTGAAGGGACGCGAAGGACCGACGACGCATTACTCTTTTCGAACGCAAAACCAGCACTCCGAACACCAACAACCAACTTTGTTACAGGTGTTCGAGAATCTCTTATTAACCTTGATGCTTGGTTAACGCCGCGCCCGGGCGCGGCTTCACGTTAATGTGTAACCACCTTCTAATAGTCAGACGACGACGTGCGAGCCGAGTTCCACCACACGGTTGGCCGGAAGACGGAAGTAATCCGAGGGATCAGCGGCCGTTTCGGCAAGCGCGATGAACAGGCGGTTCTGCCAGCCCGGCATGCCCGATTTCGGATCCGGCACCAGCTTGCGGCGGCCGAGATAGAACGAAGTTGACATGATGTCGAACTTGTAGCCGGTGCGCCTCAGATAACCGAGCGCCTGGGTGACGTTCTGTGTTTCCATGAAGCCGAAATGCAGCTCGACCACGACAAAGCGGTCGCTGAGTTTCGTCAGCGTATAACGATCTTCATGGTGCACACGCGGCTGGTCCTCGGTGCGGATCGTCAGGATGACGTTCTTGTCGTGAAGGACGTGGTTGTGCTTGAGATTGTGCAGCAATGCCGCCGGCGCGGCCTCCGGATCGCCAGTCAGGAAAATCGCGGTGCCGGGCACACGCACCGGCGCATGGGCGCTTTCCTTTTCAACCGAAGCGACGAAAGCCTTCAGCGGCACATCGCCGCGGCGGGTCTTGGCGAAGAGGATTCTCGAACCGCGCTGCCAGGTGGTCATGATGACGGTGAAGGCAATTGCCAGCAGCACCGGCACGTAGCCGCCATCATGGATCTTGAGTAGGTTTGCGCCGAGGAAAATCAGTTCAAGCAGCAGCAGCGGCGCCAGTACGGCAATTGCCAGCCACACCGACCATTGCCAGCGTTTGCGCACGAATTCAAAGAACATCAGGCTGGTGACGACCATCGCACCGGTCACGGAAATACCATAGGCGGTGGCCAGCGCATCCGAACTCTTGAAGGTGAATACCAGCGCGACGACGCCGAACAGCAGGATGGTGTTGACGGCGGGAAGATAGATCTGCCCCGTATTGGTTTCGGAGGTGAAGAGGATTTCCATACGCGGCAGATAGCCGAGATGGATCGCTTGGCGCACGAGCGAAAACGCACCTGTTATGACCGCCTGGCTGGCGATGATGGTGGCCGCCGTGGCCAGAATGACGGCCGGCAGGATCGCCCATTGCGGGAACATCAGATAGAACGGATTGGCCATCGCCGCCGGGTCTTTCAGCACCAGCGCGCCCTGCCCCAGATAATTCAGCGTCAATGCCGGGAAGACCAGACAGAACCATGCCCACTGGATGGGGCGGCGGCCGAAATGCCCGAGATCGGCATAAAGCGCTTCGGCACCCGTGATCGTCAGGAAAACCGCGCCGAGCACAATAAAGCCATGAAACCCTTCATCGGCCAGAAATTCCACCGCGTGCCAGGGGTTGAAGGCGTAGAGGATGCCGAAGTCATCGGCGATGTGAATGAGACCCGCCAGACCCATGACGATGAACCAGACAGCCGTGATCGGTCCGAAGAATTTCGCCACCGTTCCCGTGCCGTGCGACTGGATGGCGAAGAGGCCGATGAGAATGCAGACGGATATCGGAATAACAAACTCATCCATGGCCGGTGTGACGAGCTTCAGACCCTCCACCGCCGAAAGCACTGATAGCGCCGGCGTGATCATCGCATCGCCGAGGAACAGTGCCGCGCCGATAAGGCCGAGCATGATGAGAACACCGCGATGGGTGCCCGCCGTCTTCATCAACAGCGCCAGAAGCGAAAGCGTGCCACCCTCGCCGTCATTGTCGGCGCGCAGCAGAAGCGTGATGTATTTGAACGTCACGATGATCGTCAAAGACCAGATCATCAGGGAGGTGAGGCCGACGACCTCGCTCCTCGTCACGCCATCATAAGCGATCGGCTTTAAGGCTTCGCGGAAGGCATAGAGCGGGCTGGTGCCGATGTCGCCGTAAACGACGCCGATGGAACCAAGGATCGCGGCATAAAGCCCCTTGTTCTGATGCTTGTCGTCCGCATCCGGTTTCTCGGTAACGTCCTTGTCTGCGATTTGAGACATGATGATCCTGGCTCCTTAGAGCCAGCCCTTCCAACGGAAAAAGAGAAACGGGATGATTGCGGACATCAGCATGACGACAAGCGCGAGTGGATAACCAAATGTCCAGTTCAACTCCGGCATGAGCTGAAAGTTCATTCCATAAATCGAAGCTACCAGCGTAGGCGGCAAGAACACGACCGAGGCAATGGAGAAGATCTTGATGATGCCGTTCTGCTCGATATTGATGATACCGAGAGAGGCGTCCAGCAGGAATGTAAGATTGCCGGAAACGAAAGAAGCATGTTCGGTCAGCGACTGGATATCCCGCGCGATCGACTTACCCTGCTCCCGCGCATCCTTGTCCTCTTGAACCTGCGCGCTTGTATTCAGAAAGGTCTGCACGCGCGCAAGCGATGCAAGGCTGTCGCGAACCTTCGAAATCAGCCGGTGATAGGCGGCGATGTTCGTCAGGCGGTCTTCGAGATAACGCGGCGCCTTGCGCTTGCTGCGCGCCTGGCTGCCAAGAAGATCGGCGGACAGATTGTCGATGCCGGCCACCGAATTTTCAAGGATTTCCGCCGTGCGGTCGACGATGGTTTCGAGCAGTTTCAGCAGCAGCGCGGTACCGCTGCGCATCTCGTGCGGCACGCGGGTGATGGCGGCGATGAAGAGGTGGAATGATTTCGGCTCGGCATAACGGATTGTCACGAGGCGTTTGCCGGCAAGAATGAAGGCGACATCGGTCAGACGCGCATCATCCGAATCCGCCTTCCACACCAGAGAGGCGGTCATGAAGACGTTGCCGTTCTCCATGTAAAGGCGGCTCGACGGTTCGATATCCTTCAAATCCTCGCGGGTGGGCAGATCAAGCCCCAGCAGCTTTTCAACATGCTGCTCTTCCGTCCTGCTCGGATTGACGAGATCGATCCAGACGATGTCGTCGGGAATCTGTTCGGAGCCGTCGTCTGGCGACAGGCTGATCGCCTCGCAATTGGCGCGATAGGCTTTTATCAATCCGTTTCTCCGGTCCGCATCGCTGGCTTCAGCCGCAATGCTGCTTAACATATCCTGTTCAAGGTCGGCAAACCTTTGGACGACACTTCAGGGAACACCGGAACGTGCAGGATTTTTTACATCCCACCAAACTGACGGACCAAGAACTAAACGGCGCAGGCCTATGCTCCCAAAGCGAGACGCAATCAAGCAGTATTTTCTCGCGACAGCATTGCAGGTAATGCATCTCTGGCGTGTCTGCCAGTTAATATACTGTTTTAAAAAGAATATTTCAGCCGGACAACTGTCCGGCCGATTTTCCTTCACGGTTGGTAGGCTATTCGAAAACGATCTTCGGCGCGGCTTTTCTTTCGCCCGCACCGATGCGCGCCCAGACTTTTTCGGCAATATCGCGGTAGATGGCGGCCTGCGGGCCATCCGGCTCGGCGGCAACAACAGGCGTTCCGGCATCCGACATTTCGCGGATGGAAATGGTGAGCGGGACTTCGCCGAGGAACGGCACGCCGATCCTTTCCGCCTCCGCCTTTGCACCGCCATGGCCGAAAATATCGTAACGCGCGCCGGTATCAGGCGCGATGAAATAGCTCATGTTTTCGACAACACCGAGAAGCGGCACTTCCACCTTGCGGAACATGGTGATGCCCTTGCGCGCGTCGATCAGCGCTAGATCCTGCGGCGTGGAGACGATGACGGCGCCGGCGAGCGGCACCTGCTGGGCGATGGTGAGCTGCGCATCGCCAGTGCCGGGCGGCATGTCCAGCACCAGTACATCGAGTTTGCCCCAGGCGACTTCGCGCAGCATTTGCATCAATGCGGACTGAACCATCGGCCCGCGCCAGATCATCGCCGCTTCTTCATCCACCAGGAAACCCATGGACATGACCTTCAGCCCATAATTTTCCATGGGAATGATGATGCGGTCTTCCTGCTGCTTCGGTCGGCCTGAAATTTTCAGAAGCCGCGGCAGCGAGGGGCCGTAGATGTCAGCGTCGAGCATACCGACCTTGAGGCCGAGCGCCTGTAACCCGAGCGCCAGATTGACGGCGGTCGTCGATTTGCCGACCCCACCCTTGCCCGAGGCGACAGCGATGATGGCGCCAACGCCGGGAACGCCGACCTTCGACGAGCCGGGCTGCGCGGCCGGGCGACCGGTTGCAGCGGCAGGCGCGGCAGGACGCGGCGGTGCCGGTTGCTGCGTGCCGGGTTTGCGATCCGCTGTCAGCGCAACGACGGCGCCGGCGATACCCGGAACGCCCTTGGCCGCCCGCTCGGCGGAAAGCCTCAGCGGTTCCATGTCGGCTGCCTTGTCGGCCGGGACGGTGATCGAGAAGTAGGCCTTGGCGTCGGAGATGAAGATTTCCGAAACCATGCCAAGCGCCACGATGCTTTTGCCGCTGTCCGGATAGATGACTGCCTCCAAAGCCTTTTCGACCTGGTGCTTGCTGACCTCTGCCATATGTTTACTCCGCTACATCATCCGGCCGGATACGGGCTGCATTATGCGTCATCCATAGCCAAGCCGGAGCGCTTCGCCAATGCCAAAGCGCATACGACCGACAATAGCGACGATTTAACGCCCGGTTTCAGATTTCATCGTCCATATCGAGTGTTTCCGGATCGAAAACGCGACCGTCGAAAAAACAGTCAGGGCCGAGGACGAGACCCGTGCGCGACGCGCCGACGTGGATCGGCTCCCGCAACGTGCCTTCCAGCTTCAGGTTCGCGCCCGGCACCGGCACGAAAAGCGGCTTCATCGCCTTGCGGAAAATATCCGGCCGATAGGCGTTGCGTGCCGCCTCCACCACGACCGGATCAAACCGACAGTCGGCGGGAACCTCGCCCCAGCGCAACATCTGGCTGAAGAACCACAGGGCCTGACTCTGCCAGGGGAAATTGGCGGCCTTCGCGCTCGTTACGAAAAACTCCTGAAAACGCTGCATGTCCCGTTGCGAGGTGGAAATATACCCCGTCAGCGCCGGAAGCAGGAATTCGCCGTTCTCGTCAATATAATGGGGCGCAGCGAGGATGCCGGTCAGTTCCTCGATATTGGCGGAGTTGGCGCACCATTCGCCGGCACGGTAAAGCGCGCGCAGCAGCCCTTCCAGCACGGTGGCGTTCTCTTCCGCCCATGGCCGCTTCACGGCCAGTATCTTCTCCGGCGCATTGTGCCAGATCAGTGCTCCGGTGGTGACAATCCGCCCGGTACCACCAAGCACCGCGGCGCTGCCCGCCGGTTCGGCGGTACAGAGTGCATCGACCTTGCCGCTTTTGAGCAGCGCCGGCATTGCCTTCGGCAGGGCTTCGACAATTTCCATATCGCGGCCGAGCAGCACGCCGCAGCTTCCGAACAAATAACGCAACGCATAAAACGGCGTGGACACGATATCTTCGACCGCAAATACCGGTGGTTTTTCACCCGCCGCCCGGCGCGCGGCGCAGACACGGGCCATCGCCCGCCCGAAGGCCGCCGGGTCCGGCAGCTTCAGCCCTTCACGGTAAAGCTCGTCGTAAAATCCGTGCGAAACGGTCGTTGCCGATCCGCCAAGGGAAAGAGTGAAGACGCCGACAATATCGGCCGGCAGGTCATCGAGGCCAACCGCGGAACCGACGGGAACCGGGGCGGGCAAATGTGCGATCTGAACTTCATCCTCCCCAAGCGCCGCAAGGACGGCGCGTGCGGATTGTTTTCGGACAAGTTCCAGTTCTACGCCTTCATCGGCAGCAAAGCCTTTTTCGGCAGCGGCTATCAGCACGGCGCAATCGACAGTCGGAGAAAACCCCGCTTTTACCTTATGCCGTTCCGGCAAACGATTTCTCCTTTTCCGGTGATTCGAAAGAAGGATCGCCCAGGAACCCGTTTATCACAATGATAAAGTTGCGGTTTCGCTATTTAATCAGACCAACGCGGAGAGCCTTGGCAACAGCCTGGGTGCGGTTGACCGTGTCGAGTTTTTTCGTCGCGCGGTTCAGGTAATGATTGATGGTATGTTCCGACAGCTTCATGATTTCAGCGATTTCGGCACTGGTCTTGCCGGCGGCCGTCCAGTTCAGACAATCGATCTCCCTCTCGTTCAATGTCTCGGGAACCCGCAGGTCGAGGCGGCGGATTTCAGATAGCCGGGCAAAGATGTGGCTGGAAATATAGAAAAGCTCCGCAAGCTGGCTGGTGGGCAAGATCGTTTTGTTGCCGGAAAAGGAGACAGCTCCCCGCGCCGTGGTGATGTCATGAACCGGAAACCACACCGAGTTGATCATCTCGAACCGCTCAAACAGGCCAATGACCGGTTTTTTCGTGACGTGCTCGTCGCCTTTGACCAGAAAATCCAGGGAGACGGAAAAGGGCGCGGTCGATTTCTTCAACTGCGCCATCACCCTGCTTCGCTGCAGCATGCCCTCTTCATCGTAACGTTGCAGAAGCTCGGCCGGCCAGCTGGTGATGATGGTACATTGCGACAATTCGCTTGCCATTTCGGACGACAGGTCAAGCACCATGAAGGCCCTGAATTCCCAGGCCTCCGTCAGCCGTTTCAGAAACCGGAATATATCGAATTGCGTGTTCAGACCGGCGATCTCGCGAACGCAATCAACACCAATCGACTGAACGGCGGCCGTCTCTGTTTTCTGCATGAAGCTGTTCTTCGAGAATGAGAAATACCGCCGCAAAGGTCTGCCTTTGCCCGGAAATTGTGAGGATGTTACTCACCAAAACGATTCATGCAAACAAAAGTTGAAACTTAATTCCGAATAATCGAAAATAAGATTAAACTTACACAATACGACGCTCGATCCGCCGTTTCCGTGGCGAAAATCCACAGCTTTACGCTTTTGTTTCCTCAATCATCCGCAACCGGAGATAATCTGCAGGCAAGCTCTGCCGAAATCCTGTCGGCCGTTTCGCGCACCAGCGGAGCCCATTTCCGCAGCTGTTCCACATCCACGCGATAGGCCGGACCGGTCACGGAAATCGCCGCGTTAAAATTGCGCCCCGGCGCTTTGACCGGTGCGGCCACACAATGAATGCCGATCTCGTGCTCCTGAAGGTCGAAACCGTATCCGTTGCTGCGAATGGCGACCACATCCGCCACCAGCGCTTCCGGGGTTACAATCGTGTTTTCCGTGAAGCGGTGGAAGTCCAGCCCGGCGGCAAGCTGCGCTAGGTCATCGGCGGGGAGCAGGGACAACGCGGCCTTGCCCACCCCCGTGCAATAGGCTGGCGAGGTCTTTCCCACCTGCGAATGCATGCGCAAGGTATGCCTGCCCTCCATCTTGTCCAGATAGGTGACTTGCCCGCCGTTCAGAACGGCAAGATGCACGGATTCCTGTGTCGCCTCCTGCAACGCCGCCAGATGGGGAGCGGCGACGCTGCGCAGATCGTTACCGCTCCAGGCTTTGGCGGCCAGTTGCAGCAGTCTCAGACCCACGGCATAGGTCTGGTCGGCGGCATGGTCAATCAGGCCTTCGGCGACGAGATGGGCGAGCTGGCGATGGACCGTGCCGCGCGGCTGGCCGCAAGCCTCGACCACATCGGTAAAGCGCATCGGCTTTTCGGCAAAGGCGATAAGCTCCAGAAGCGAGACGGCCTTTCCGAGCGTGCCGGTCGCGCTTTCCGTTTTTCGTTCCGGCGCAGCAACGGCCTCATGTTCTTTACCATTGGGATTTTTACGATCAGGCATGGCAACATCCACCGTCATCTGTCTTGACATAAGCCTGCGGCCAAGAGAATAATTCCATTTAGTAAAATCTAGTTCCATATAATGGAACAATCAAGCCCCTGACTGGACGAGACGACGCCGATGATGCAAGCCCATTTCCCTGACCTCAAGGACGCGGGCGTGCTCGTCACCGGCGGCGGCTCCGGCATCGGGGCATCGCTGGTGGAAGCTTTTGCGGCGCAGGGCGCGAAGGTCGCGTTCATCGATATCGCCGAAGAGCCAAGCGTGGCGCTCGTCCAACGGCTTGCGGACACGGCCCGCCATCCGGTCCATTTCTTCAAGGCCGATCTGCGCGACATCGCCGCGATCCGGCAGACGGTGGAGGCGGCGGCGTCTGCAACCGGCGGCATCAAGGTGCTCGTCAACAATGCCGCATGGGACGACCGCCATGACATCGATACCGTGACGGAGGCCTATTGGGATGCCAATCAGGCCGTCAATCTCAAGCAGATGTTCTTCACCGTTCAGGCCGCGCTTCCGCATCTGCGGCAGGCGCAGGACGCCTCCATCATCAATTTTTCCTCGATCTCGTTTCTGCTGAACATGGGCGAACTTCCCTCCTATGCGACGGCCAAGGCCGGTATCATCGGCCTGACGAAAAGCCTCGCCGGCAGGCTGGGGCCGGAAAATATCCGCGTCAACACGTTGCTGCCGGGCATGATCGTGACGGAGCGGCAGAAGGAATTGTGGCTGACGGACGACGCCGTCGCCTCGACCACGGCACGGCAATGCCTCAAGCGCACGCTGGTCGCCGCCGATCTGGTGGGCCCGTGCCTGTTTCTCGCATCATCGGCATCGAGCGCCATCACCGCGCAATCCATAATCGTAGACGGAGGCCTATTATAATGTCTGAACCCGCTTTTATCGCCGTCGACTGGGGCACGACCAGTTTCCGGCTCTGGCTGCTCAGCCGGTCCGGCGCAGTGCTGGCCGAGCGCAGAAGCGCGGAAGGCATGACGACCGCCATGCGGACCGGTTTTGCCGATGTTCTGCAATCGCATCTCGATGCCGTCAATGCACCGGAAAACCTGCCGGTTCTCGTCTGTGGCATGGCGGGCGCGCGGCAGGGCTGGGTCGAGGCCGGTTATATCGACGTACCGGCATCGCTTTCGGCGGTTCTTGATGGCGCGGTGCGTGTGCCGGGTCAGGAGCGGGATGTGCGCATTCTGCCGGGGCTGGCGCAGCGGGATAAAAACGCACCTGACGTAATGCGCGGCGAGGAAACGCAATTGCTCGGCGCACTCGCATCTTCGGGTGCCGGCAAGAAGCTGGTCTGCATGCCCGGCACGCATTCCAAATGGGTCACGGTCGATGGCAGCGACGTGACGGGCTTTGCCACCTTCATGACGGGTGAGCTGTTCGAGGTCGTCTCCAAACAGACCATCCTTTCCCATGCGGTTGCAGAGGCCGAAGCCTTTACCGGCGAACATGAGGCATTCAGGGCGGCCGTGCGCGATATCTACGCCAACCCGCAGCTGGCGACCAACCGCCTGTTCACGCTACGCTCCGGGCAATTGCTGCATGGCCTCACCGCGACCGACGCCAAGGCCAAGCTTTCCGGTACCATGATCGGGCTGGAAATCGCCGGCGCACATTCCACCGCGCGGCGGGACACGCCGGTGGTGCTGATCGGCTCCGGCGCGCTCGGCGCACTTTACGAAGGTGCATTCGCAGCCCTCGAGATTCAATATACAGTCATCGATGCAGATGAGGCCGTGCGGCGCGGATTGCTGGCCGCCGCAAATGCCATCTGGTCATAGAATATATCATCAGAGCGGGATTTCAGGCGAAAACCGCTCACACTTTTTCGCCATTCCGCTCCAGGACGAAAGACCCACCATGCGTATTCCCTTCCCTTCCATGCAATATCCGCTGATCGCCATCCTGCGCGGCGTTAAGCCCGAGGAAACCGAAGGCGTTGTCGGCGCGCTGATCGAGACCGGCTTCCGCGCCATCGAAATCCCGCTCAATTCGCCCGATCCGTTCCGCTCGATCGAAATCGCCGCGAAGATGGCGCCCGCCGATTGCCTGATCGGCGCCGGCACGGTGCTCAGCGTGGAAGATGTGGAATCCCTCGACGCGGCCGGCGGCAAGCTGATGGTCAGCCCCAATGCCGATGCTGACGTGATCGTTGCCGCCCGCGTCAGGGGGATGGTGACAATGCCGGGCGTTCTGACCCCGACCGAGGCTCTGGTTGCCGCAAAGGCCGGGGCCACGGGGCTGAAGTTCTTTCCCGCCAGCATCATCGGCCCGGCCGGCATCAACGCCATCCGTACGATCCTGCCGAAGGATCTGGTCATTGCCGCCGTCGGCGGCGTCTCAGACAAGAATTTCGCCGAATATACCAAGGCCAGCATCCTTGCTTTCGGGCTTGGCACCAGTCTCTACAAGCCGGGCATGACGGCGGCGGACGTGCGCGAGCGCGCCACCGTCACGCTTTCGGCCTATGACGCAGCAATCGGAGGATAAGAGCTTGGCAACCGTTTTCCCCTTTGCCGGACGTGTGCTTGACGAAACGCCGATGATGCTCGGGGAAGGCCCGACCTTCGATCCGGCAACCGGCACCGCCTGGTGGTTCAATATTCTCGAGCGCGAACTGCACGAACTGCATCTCGCCTCCGGCCGCAAGGCCGTGCATGCCCTGCCCTTCATGGGCAGCGCATTGGCCAAGATCAGCGACAGCAAACAATTGATCGCGTCGGATGACGGTCTTTTCCTTCGCGATACGGCGACAGGCGTGCTGACGCTACATGCGGAACTGGAAAAGGACACGCCCGGCAACCGTTCCAATGACGGTCGCATGCATCCCTCAGGCGCGCTGTGGATCGGCACGATGGGCCGGAATGCGGAAACCGGCGCTGGCAGCATCTACCACGTCGCCAGGGGAACGGTGACGAAGCTGTTTGCCGAAATCAGCATTCCGAACTCCATCTGCTTCTCCCCCGACGGCGAGACCGGATATTACGTCGACACCAAGGTCAACCGGATGATGAGAGTACCGCTCGACGCAGAGACGGGCCTCCCATCCGGCAAGGCCGAGGTCTTCATCGATTCCGCCGGTATCGACGGCGGCATAGACGGATCGGTCTGCGATAACGACGGTCATATCTGGAACGCCCGCTGGGGCATGGGTGCGGTCGATCATTACGATACGGACGGCAACCACCTTGCAAGATATCTGGTGCCGGGGGGACAGACGACCTGCCCGGCCTTCATCGGCCCCGATGCATCACGCCTTCTCGTCACCTCCGCCCGCGAACATCTCGGCGACGACGCCATTGCCGCCAATCCGCAGCATGGGTTGACGTTCGAACTCGGCATCGAGGTGAAGGGCAGGTTTGAGCCGCTCTACAGGCTCTAGGAAACACAGGGGCCGCTGAATATACGCGGCGGCCCCTGCATATGCCTCAGGGAATATCCGACAGGATCTCGCGATAATTTTCGTGCAGGTAACGCTGGGTCGCGGCGGCGTCGGCGGGGCGGCCGTAGAAATAGCCCTGCCCCATGGCGCAGCCGAGCGCGCGCAGCTTTTCTTCTTCCGCCCGTTCCTCGATACCCTCGGCCACAACCTCAAGATCGAGCCCTTCGCACATGGCGACGATGGCCTTGATGATATGTTCCGAAGGACGGTCGCTGCTGATACGGGAAACGAAGGCGCGGTCGATCTTGACCTTGTCGAAGGTGAAGTCGCGCAGGCGGCCAAGGCTCGACTGGCCGGTGCCGAAATCGTCCAGCGAGATGCGCACGCCCGCACCCTGCAATTCGCTGATGATGCGCTGCGCGGTGTCGGCGGATGTCATGACAGCCGTTTCGGTGATTTCAAGCTCCAGCCGGTGTGGATCGAGGCCGACACGCGACAGGATCGAGAGAATATTATCCGCCGTACCGGGGTCCATCAATTGCGCGGAGGACAGGTTGAAGGACAGGAAAAGCTCACGCGGCCAGAACAGCGCCGCTTCCGCCGCTTTCCTCAGCAGAGCTTCCGAGAGAGCGTCGATAAAACCGCGCTCTTCGGCCAGCGGCACGAAAACGGCGGGTGACACGAAGCCGAGATCGGGGTCGTTCCAGCGGGCGAGCGCTTCAAAACCGATGACCTTCGCCTCTTCCAGCCTGACGATGGGCTGGAAATGCACATCGATCGAATCGGTGATGATGGCGTTTCGCAAAGCCTGTTCCAGCTGGGTGGCGCGCTTCATCTCCTGCGCAATCTCGCGCGAATAGACCGTTATCTGGCCGCGGCCGCGGCGCTTGGACCGGTAAAGCGCGGTCTCGGCGCTTTTCAGCAGATCCTCGAAATCATCGCCGGCAAAGGGATAGATGGCAAAACCGAAGGAGGAGGAAAGCCGGACGTTGCGGTCGCCGAGATCGTAAGGCGCGGAAAGCACATCCTTGATCATGTTGCCGATGCGCTCGGCACCCATGCGCTCGAACACCAGCGGCAGCACAAAAGCGAATTCGTCGCCGTCATGGCGCGTCACGACGGCGCCATCGGGAATGCAAGCCTTAAGACGGTGCGCCACCTGGCACAAAATCTCGTCACCGGCCTGCACGCCGAAAAGATCGTTGATGGGTTTGAAGCCGTCTATATTCGCGATGCCGACCGTGAAGGGCGCGGGATCGCTGGAACGCTCGCTGGCGAGCATGCGGATCTTGTCCCGCAGACGGTAACGATTGCCAAGCCCCGTCAGCGGATCGCTGTAAGCCATCGCTTGCAGCTCGTTCTGGCTGACGTGCAACGCTTGCGGCTCTGCCCGTTTCATTCCTGCATCTCATGAATCCCGTGTCGACCGCGATCACAATGCAGGGCAAGTATTAAAAAAGCCATAGAACCGCGAACCGAAAATGCGGCGGCGTTTTTGGAAGTCCAGCGGCTTTTACAAAAAGGCCGGTGTGAAAAGGTTTCAGGCTTGCAGCCGCAGCGCGTCCTTGCCGAAAAGGCGCAGGAAAACCGCCTCGACCATATCGGGGCTGACGGGTTTCAGCAGCATGTCATCCATGCCCGCCGCCAGGCATTTGTCGAGATCACCCTCGAAAGCGTGGGTGATGACGCCGACGATGGGAATGCGCTCGTCACCCACCAATGCGCGCATGCGTCGGGCAACCTCGAAACCGTCAATATCGCCAAGCGTGGTGTCGAGCAGGACGACGGACGGCGCCTGTTCCGCAAAAAGACGCAACGCCTCCTCACCCGATGTGGCGAGCCGATAGGAAAGCCCCAACCCTTCGAGGATTTGCGAAAAGACGATCTGGTTGACCCTGTTGTCCTCAACGAGAAGAATTTCGCAGACGCCACCGGTCTTGAGGATTTTCGGCAGGTCTTCGGTCATGATCTCCCAGTCCTCGTCGGAAGATTTCTCCTTCGGAGACGATTTGAGGCCGACGGCGAGATAATGCAGCAGGGAAGCGTCGATCTCGTCTTCCTCGATGGTGACGACCGACAGGTCATGCGCGGCCGCAATATCGAGGCATGTGACGCTCATCTGGGCGTCGACGACGACGACATCGATGCCCACACCTGCGGAGACGGCTATATCGATGAAACTGCGCTGTTCTTCCTCGCTCGTCACCACGGCGTGGTCCATGCCACCCGCAGTCAGCCGGCGGCCGGCGGCTTCGGCAAAGCGCCCGTTTTCGGACACCACCAGCACCGCCTTGCTCTTCAGCAGGCCGCCTGCGGCATCGCGATCTTCATCCTTGCCATAGGCGGAGGCGACGAAATTGACATGTTCGAGCGAGGGAATAACGGGCATGCCGTTCGCGTCGATGGTGGCGAGCGCGGTCACGTCTTCCATCGTCGTCACCAGGAAATACCGGCCCGGACGGCCCACACGCTGCTTGCGGGTAATCGTCAGCACCTCTTCGCCATTCACCCGCCTCACCCTTTCGGGAATGATGCTCGGCGTGCCGCTGTCCAGCACCATGCGATCGGCGGCGTCGATCCGGCCTGCGACCTTGCGCGAATGCAGATCGAAAACGGTGCGGCCAAGAATACTCTCGGCGCTGGTCTCCACCATGGTGCAGGCGGCTTTGTTCACGGCCGCATAGGCCAGGTTCCGGTCCTTGACGAGGACCGGAAACGGCAGGTTGTCGAGAATGTCCTCGATCAGCTGCACACGCTCAAGGTCGATGCGCCACTGTTCTTCTCTTTTCTTCTGTTCGGAAATATCGGCGACGACACTGATGCCGAGGCCGGAAGGCAGGCGGTTCATGACGAAGCGCAGGAAACGCTCCCCTTTCAGCCGCTCGGTTTTTTCAGATCGTTCCTTCCAGTGCAGCGCCAGCCGCTCGCCGATCCATTCCTCGCGTCCGAGCTGGCGGGCATTGGCGGACAGGCTTTCCGTCTCGAGAAGATAACAATCGTAAAGCGCACTCAGATAATCCCGCAGCCGAGCGCCCGGCCCGATAACCGCCGCTTCAAGCGGGAAAAAACTCAGGAGTTTCCGGCTTGCGAAAACAATGTGATCGTTCCGGTCATAAACGACGATCGCCGCGCCAAGCGCGTCGCAAAGGGCATCAAGCATCACCGTATGAACGCCCGCGCCGGAGGACGCCAAATCACTCAACTGCAAACTCCCACCTGTTTTCAGGGTCAGGCTTATGTTTCTATTGGAATCGTCCGAGGCAAATGCCGGGATGAAACGGTAAATTCCGAAAAAGAGACATCAGGGTTCGCTACTTGAAGCAGTCTTGAGGAGAAGATGACGTTCACCCATATTCGACGTCACACACCACCCGGTAAAGGGGGGCCTCGTTCCTGCGGTCATTTCAAGCCGCCTCACCATAGTCAAGGCCGATTAAAGGCGGATTAACGCTTAACCTGACGTTGACGGAAATGATCAAATGCCGGGCAGGCCGCAAAACATGTGCAAACTTTCACGACTTGAGTTTTTTGCTTTCGAAGCCGTGACGAATCCGCGAAAATGACGATCATGGCCATCAAGCAGCTTTCAGAAACCCTCATCAACCAGATCGCCGCCGGCGAGGTCATCGAAAGACCCTCCAGCGCCACGAAGGAGCTGGTGGAAAACGCCATAGACGCCGGCGCAACGCGGATCGAGATCGCCACGGCAGGTGGCGGCAAGGGGCTGGTGCGCATTACCGATAACGGCTCCGGCATGTCGCCCGCCGATCTGGAGCTTGCGGTCCGGCGCCATTGCACCTCGAAAATATCCACGACGCTCGACGATATCCGCACGCTCGGATTTCGCGGCGAGGCCCTGCCCTCCATCGGCTCGGTCGCCAAGCTTTCGATCACCAGCCGGCAACACGGTGCGGAACAGGGATCGGTAATTTCGGTCACGGGTGGCAAGGTCTCCGAGGTCCGGCCTGCCGCCTCCAATGCAGGCACCATCGTCGAGGTGCGCGACCTGTTTTTCGCAACGCCCGCGCGGCTGAAGTTCCTGAAGACGGAACGGGCGGAGGCGGCCGCCATTACCGAGGTGGTCAAGCGGATGGCGATTGCCTTTCCGCATATCCGCTTCGTGTTGTCAGGCACCGACCGGTCGACGCTTGAAATCCCCTCGACCGGCGACGACCACCTTGCCCGCATGGCGCAGATTCTCGGCGCCGAGTTCAAGGACAACGCCATCGAGATCGATGCCGGGCGCGAGGATGTGACGCTCTCCGGTTTTGCAGGTGTTCCGACCTTCAACCGCGGCAACTCGGCGCATCAATATGTCTTCGTCAACGGCCGCCCGGTGCAGGATAAATTGCTGTTGTCGGCCATTCGCGGCGCCTATGCCGAAACCGTGCCGCATGGGCGATACCCGGTCGCGGTACTGTCGTTGACGCTCGACCCCGCCTTTGTGGACGTGAATGTGCATCCGGCGAAATCCGACGTGCGTTTTCGCGATCCCGGCCTCGTTCGTGGGCTGATCGTCGGCGCGATCCGCCAGGCGCTGACGCGTGACGGCGACAGGGCAGCGACGACCGGCGCCAGCCAGATGGTGAACGCCTTCCGCCCCGGCTACAGCCCGTCCAATCTCCGGCCTTCCGCCGCTGCGACATGGTCTGCCGCAACCTCGCCTTCCCGGCCGCTTGCCGTTTCCGGGGACATGCAATTTGCCGAAGCCGTACAATCGCGCTTCTCCGATATCACCATGCCGACGGCGCGGGCCGAACCACGCGAGGTTTACGAGGCCTCCGCGAGCCAAACGCCGGAACCGGCACAATATCCGCTCGGGGCAGCGCGGGCGCAGCTTCACGAGAACTACATCATCGCGCAGACGGAAAATGGGCTCGTTATCGTCGATCAGCATGCAGCACATGAGCGGCTGGTGTTCGAGGAAATGCGCAATGCGCTGCATTCCAGACGCCCGCCTTCGCAGGTGCTGCTCATTCCCGAGATCATCGATCTGCCGGAAGAGGATTGCGACCGGCTGATGGACCATGCTGCCGGTTTTGATGCCTTGGGTCTGGTCATCGAGCGTTTCGGGCCGGGGGCAGTCGCGGTCCGGGAAACGCCAGCCATGCTGGGCGAGGTCAATGTGCAGGGGCTGGTGCGGCAGCTTGCCGACGAGATCGCCGAATGGGACGCCGCCTCCACGCTTGCCAACAAGCTGGAATATGTCGCTGCCACCATGGCCTGCCACGGCTCCGTGCGTTCCGGGCGACGCATGCGACCGGAGGAGATGAACGCGCTTTTGCGGCAGATGGAAAACACGCCAGGCTCCGGGCAGTGCAATCATGGCCGCCCGACCTATATCGAGCTGAAACTTTCCGATATAGAACGTCTCTTCGGCCGAAGCTGAGCCGGTTACCCGGCGGGCTGGCCTTGGGCCGCGTCGGGCGATATAAATTCAAGGGACTGGAGCATCCGGATTGTTCAGGAGAACGTTGCGCCGTTTCGGGCTGGATGCACTGACAGGACATAGCAGGAGACGAAAACGGATGAACAGATTTGAGGGAGGCGGAAACCGCATCGCCGTCATCGAATATCTCGACGGTGACTTCCGGATCGTGCAGACGGGCTCGCACGTCATCTGCGCTATCACGGGCAAGACCATTCCGGTCGATGAACTGCGTTACTGGAACGTGGCACGGCAGGAAGCCTATGTGGATGCCGCCGCCTCGCTGGAAGCCGAACGCAAGGCGGGCAATCTGCCGGCATAGTGCAAGAGCCGCTACGGCGCGCTACGAATTGGTTTGCGACTACATCCCTATTCCGTCATTCCGGCCTTGAGCCGGAACCCAGCCGACGCGCGTCTGCGCGGCGGAAAGACTCTTTTCAGTCCAAGGACTTGGGCTGGCTGGATTCCGGCTCAAGGCCGGAATGACGGGAAAGTTTTACTGAAACGCCCTAAATTGACGACCGCGCATTTTCCCGCAGCAGGCGCGCGCGGCAGTTCCCCACCGCCGCCTCGATGATCGTTGCCGCTGCATTGGGATCGTCGAACACCATGTCGATCTCGATCACCAGGCTGTTCCACAGCAATTCTTCCGCACGGCCATGGTGTCCGTTGAGCCGCACGGCATCCTTGGCCGTCGTGACCAGCTGCAAATTCTCTTTGGCCGCATCCTGCAGAAGGTCGGCAATCTCGTCTTCACTGAAATGGTGATGATCCGGGAAAGAGCGTTGCAGCACGATTTCTCCGCCCAGCGCCTCGACGGTTCGATAAAACTTGGCCGGATCGGCAATGCCCGCATAGGCCAGCACGCGCCTTCCCTTAAAATCCTGCGGTTCCTGCGGCTTGATCGCTGCTACGAAAACCGGTTTGGCGGCCTTTGCCGCCGTTCTGACCAGCGGATCGGCCGCATGGCCGCTACCGACCTTCAAAAGTCCGGTCATATGCCGCATCTGCTCGGCAAGCGGCGCCCGGACCGGGCCGCCCGGAACGAGATGGCCGTTGCCGATGCCGCGCAGCGTATCGATGACAACAAGCGCATAATCCAGCGTCAGGCGGGCGCTCTGGAAACCGTCATCCATGATGATGAGATCGACGCCCTCCTTCACCAGCCGGTGTGCGCCTTCCACCCTTTTGCGGGAAATGACCGTTATCGCCTCACGCGCCAGCAGCAGAGGCTCGTCGCCGACATCGGCGGACCGGTGTTGTCCGGGATCAACAAGGGTGGTGACGTCAAGCGTGCCGCCATAACCACGGCTGAGGAAACCGGGTTTCAGACCTTTGGCGACAGCGGCCCTGGCGATTGCCATCGCCGTCGGCGTCTTTCCGGCACCGCCCACGGTGAAGTTGCCGATGCAGATGACCGGAACAGGAACGCTCGCCCGTTTTGCCGTGCGCATCCGCCGTCCAGCGATCTTGCCGTAGAGCAGGGAAAAAGGTGATAACAGCCAGGCTTGCCAGCCGGCCTTCTGCCACCAGAAAGGCGGCGCTTCAGAAACCATCTATGCCCGCTCCCGGCCGCATCGCCCACGGCATTGCGCTTAAATTCGACAAGTCACATGGGTATTTGCCAGAAAAAACCCTAAATTGCAAAATCAGGACATACATGCGCAGCTTGTCTCTTCCCATTCTGCGCGACATATGGCTCGCGCCCCTCAGGATGCGGCCTAAAGAACGCGTTCCGGCAGCAGGGTTTCCAGCCCGGTGATGTCATCGAAACAATAATGGGCATCGGCGCCCAGGCTTTCGCGTGAACCGGTTCCGGTCAGAACGGCGACGCGCAAGCCCGCCCCGGCGTTCCTCGCCATGTGCAGATCGTGATTATTGTCGCCGACCACCGCCACTCGAGCAGGTGCAAGACCTATCGCCTCGCAGAAACCGAGAACCATGCCCGGTTGCGGCTTGGTGCCATAACCGCTGTCATAACCCGCGACGAAATCGACATCTTTCTCGAAACCGAAACGGATGGCCGTCTGGCGGATGGAGTTTTCGTTGTCGCTGGAGGCAATGCCGAGCTTGTAGCCGCGTGCCTTGAGCCGGGCGAAAAATGCCTTGAGATCGGTCACCGGCACGGATTTATCCGCCGCTTCGGTGAACAGCCGGTCGAGCCGCGCAGTCAGTTCGCCGACATCGCAGGGTGAACCGGCAGCAACCAGACCGGCGGCAATTTCCGCCGTATTGCCGGCTGCCAGCAGGCTGTCGGGCACCACATGCCCGGTGACCGGGTCCATGCCGCAGGCGGTGAGAAGCTGGTCGGCAAGAACGGGATCGCCCTTGGCGGCAATCGCCGCAAGCTCGCGGTTAACCGGTCCCCAGCTTGCGTCATAGCCTAAAAGCGTGCCGTCCTTGTCGAAAAGGACAGCGGCGATCGATTGCGTCGCATCAAGTTCGATATCCGCTACCATGAACCGATGGCGCTCCGCGGTTGCAGCTTGGCAGTCACTGTCAGCGGGTTGATATAGGGCTCCAGCGCCTTGACGGTGGCGGAAAGCGCGCCGCGCATATCCTGAATGACGCGGTTGCCGGCATCGATCATCTTGTAACGTTCATTGTCGTTGACCAGGAGATAATGCACCGCCTTGGCCAGCATCTCGACATCGCGGACGATACGCCCGCCGCCTGCGCGAATAAGCTTTTGATAGGCTTCGCGGAAATTCTGCACATGCGCGCCTGACAATACGGCGCAGCCGAGCATCGCCGGCTCCAGCGGGTTCTGTCCGCCCTCGGCCGTCAGCGACCGGCCGACAAAGGCAAGCTCGGTCAGCCGCAGGTAAAGCCCCATTTCGCCGATGGAATCGCCAAGGAAAATATCGGTTTCCGGCGTAATCGCATCGTTGCGGCTTCGGCGTGCCACGGTCAGCCCCATGCCCTTCAGCATGGCCTCCACATCGTCGCCCCGTTCGGGGTGGCGCGGCACGATGATGGTCAATTGGCCGTTGCGCGACTTGATCGCCGCATGCACGGTAGCGGCTGCCTTCTCCTCACCGTCGAAGGTGGAGATCGCCGCCCATGTCTTGCGGGTGCCGACCTGCTTGCGATAGTGCTCCAGAAGAGCCTCATCGCAGGGTGGCGGATCGGTATCGCCCTTGAGGTTGCCGGAAATCACCACCGGCCAGGAGCCGAGATCACGGAAGCGTTCAGCATCGACGTCGGATTGCGCGACGACGAGGGCGAGCTTGGAAAACAGCGATTCCGCAATATCGTGGCGGTTGTTCCAACGGTCGAAGGAACGGTCGGACAGGCGCGCATTGACCCTGATCTGGGGAATGTGCCGGCGCTCCAGCTCCATCATCGTCACCGGCCAGATTTCCGATTCAGCCGTAATGGCGGCATCCGGCGCCCAATAGGCGAGGAAGCGGTTGACCGCAATCTTGATGTCCAGCGGCACATATTGGTGGATCACATCGTCGCCAAGCCGGGTGCGTGTCAACTCGGCCGAGGTGACGGTGCCGGTGGTCAAGAGCACGTAGATGTCGCGCTTGCGAATTTCACGGATCAGCGGAATGAGGGCAAGCGTTTCGCCGACGCTTGCGGCATGGAACCAGACGAGCGGGCCACGGGGGCGCTCAGCGCTAGCGTAACCGAAACGCTCAAGGCGGCGGCGCTTGTCTTCCTTGCCCTTTGCGGCCCGATAGGAAAGATAGGGCCGGGCAAACGGATAGGCGGCGATACCGGCAATCCTGTAACCGGAAAGAGCGAAGCGTGCGAGACGGCTGCTCATGACATTCTGCCCTTGATCATTCCGCGCAATGCCCTTCCCCTGTTGTTTGTTGTTATCGCCGCCTACTTCTTCTCAAATTGCGTCATTTTTTATCATCGGAGACAAAAGCGCGATCACGTTTTCTCGCAACCGAATTCCCAGCCTGCGGTTCTTCGGCAGGAATCACGGGAAAACTCGCCTTCACCCAATAGTATTACAACGCAAGGGCAAAAGGACTCAAATTTTATCGTCCGGATTGAGAAGACGGTGCATATGCACGATAAAATAACGCATATGGGCGTTATCAACAGTCATCTGCGCCTTGGATCTCCACGCCGTCAACGCGGAAGCGTAGTCAGGATAGATGCCGACGATATCGAGCGCATTCAAATCCCGGAACTGAACATCCTGAAGATTTTCCAGTTCGCCGCCGAATACCAGATGCAGCAGCTGTTTCTGTTTGCCAGATTCCGTCATGTCTTTGTCTCTTTCTAAAGCTCTGAGAGCCCCTCATCTGCGGGATTTCCCGGCAAACGTCAACTGTCAGACAGGTGTGAAAACGCTTTCAAAAGTGCGGGAAGCGCATATTCTGCTGCAGCGCACAATGTCGGGTGGTTTACCTCACGGCGATTATACATCAGGGGTTTTCCATCAAGCCCGACCAGGCTGCCGCCCGCCCTTTCAAGGATCAGGTCGGCGGCGGCCAGATCCCACTCGTGCGAGTTCGCCTTGACCAGCGTTCCATCGATGCGGCCATCCGCCACCATCGCCAGCCGATAGGCGAGCGAAGGCACATGCGGAATGCGCTTGACGGTGCTGCGCACCTCTTCCGGCAGATGCGTAATCACGTCTTCCGGTGCTGCCAGATGAAAGACGCCGGTGTTTTCGCGCGCGGCTGAGATCGGCTTGCCGTTCTTCAGCGCCTCACCACCTTCATGTGCCGTGAATTCCTCGGCAAGCGCTGGCGCGACAAGAGCCGCGGCCACGGGCCGTCCCTCATGCACGACCGCAACGCTGACACACCACGTATCCCGCCCGCCGATGAAGGCGCGCGTTCCGTCGATGGGATCAACGACGAAGACGGTGGAGCGGGTAAGCCTTTCCGTGTCGTCATCCGTCTCTTCCGACAGCCAGCCATAGTCCGGCCGGGCGGTGCGCAGGATGGTTTCGAGAATTTCGTTTGCGGCGTAGTCGGCAGCGCTAACTGGCGAAAGGCCGCCATTCTTCCACCAGACCTCGGGGTCCTTGCGAAAGAAACCGAAAGCCGTCTCGCCCGCCTTGCGCGCGGCCTCGAGGACAAGCCTCAAATCGGAAGCCCAGCGGGCCTCTGCAATGTCGTTCATTTTGCCGTCTTTTCCACGCGCCTCAGGCGGCGCGCCCGTTTTTCTCTTCGCACTTGCACACAAAGCGCTGGCGAAAACAACCCGCAGGTGGCTTCACTTGCCCGCGATCGTCATGCCTTCGATGGCGAGTGTGGGTGCGGCAACGCCGTATTTGCGGTCGATATCGTTAGCCGGCGTCACCCGCATGAACATATCCTTCAGGTTCGACGCAATCGTGACCTCGGAAACCGCGAAGGACTTTTCGCCGTTCTCGATCCAGAAACCGCTCGCACCACAGCTATATTCACCGGTGATCATATTGGCGCCGTGGCCGATCAGCTCGGTGACGTAAAAACCGGTTCCGACATCCCGCAGCAGGTCTTCCGGCGAGATATCGCCCGGCTCCAGCGCCAGATTGGTGGAGGCCGGCGATACCGCAGTGCCACCGCGCACGCCGCGACCGTTGGTTTCAAGGCCAAGTTCACGCGCCGCCGAGGTGGAGAGGAACCAGTGTTTCAGCACCCCGTCCTCGATCATCGTCATCTTCTCGCCCCTGACACCCTCGCCATCGAAGGGCCGCGATGAGGGGCCGCGCACGATCTGCGGATCGTCGGTCAGGTAAAGTCCCTTTTTCAGCACCTGCTCGCCCATCCTGTCACGCAGGAAGCTAGTCTTGCGGGCAACGGATGCACCGTTGATAGCGCCGGCAATGGCGCCAACGAAACCGCGGGCAATGCGGGGATCGAAAACCACAGTGATGTTGCTGCCGGTATCGACCTGGCGCGGACCGACCCGTCGCACGACTTTTTCACCGGCGCGGCGACCGATTTCTTCGGCGGCGTCGAGATCGGCGTAATAAAGGCGGCTGTCGAAATCGTAGTCGCGCTCCATCTTCGTGCCTTCGCCGGCGATGACGCTGACGGAGCGGCTGAAGCGGCTGCCCATATAGCTGCCGGAAAAACCGTGCGAGGTGGCAAGGACAAGGCCGCCCATGCCGCTCGATGCGCCGGCACCGGAGGAATTGCTGACGCCCTTGACGCCGAGTGCGGCCTCTTCCGAAGCAAGTGCCGCTTCACGCAGCTGATCGGCCGAGACCTCGGTCGCATCGAAAAGCTCAAGATCGTCGTAGGAGGTTGCGAGACGTTCCCTGTCGGCCAGGCAGGCAAAGGGGTCTTCCGGCGAGACCTTCGCCATGGCCACCGCCCGTTCCGCCAGCGTCTTCAGGTCGAAGCCGGGATTGGCCGAAACGCTTGCCACCCGCCGCCCGACGAAAACGCGCAGGGAAAAATCATCGCTTTCGGAGGATTCGGTGCTTTCCACCTTGCCAAGCCGCACGCCGACCGATTGCGAGCGGGAGCGCACGACAACGGCATCCGCCTCATCCGCGCCTGCGGCACGGGCGAGATCGACAAGTTCGCTGGCGCGATCGAGAAGTTTGGAAGAATCTATTTCTGAGGACATGAGTTGGCCTTTCATTCCTGTTCCATTTATTGTGCCATCAACCCCGCATCAAGGGCGAAACGCCGCTTTCTCCATCGGCAAGGCTTTGTCGCCACCATATTCGAAAGTCAGCCAGCATGACCGAGCACGACGCTCTCTTTTCCGAACCATTGCTGCTTCTGGCGGGCGCGGTCATCGCGGCGTCGATTTTCCGCAAACTCGGTCTCGGCACCGTGCTCGGTTATCTGGTGGCGGGCATCATCATCGGGCCGTTCCTGCATCTCGTTACGGATGCCAAGGACATCTTCAACGTCTCGGAACTGGGCGTGGTTTTCCTGCTCTTCATCATCGGCCTCGAACTCAAGCCGTCACGCATCTGGCAGATGCGGCGGGATATTTTAGGCCTCGGGCTGGCGCAGGTGCTGGTGACGGGCAGCGTGCTGGCGGCGATAGCCTGGTGGGCGGGATTGATCGACGCGCGCGGCAGCCTCGTTGCAGGTTTCGGCCTTGCGCTCTCCTCCACCGCCTTTGCGCTGCAAATCCTTGAAGACGATGGCGACATGAACACGCGGCATGGTAACCGCTCCTTCTCAATCCTGCTGTTTCAGGATCTCGCCATCGTACCGCTTCTTGCCCTTGTCACCATTCTTTCCAACCGCCCGGACGTGCCGACGGATTCGATGGCCTACGATCTCGTCGCCTCCGTCATCGCCGTGGCGGGCATGGTGCTGGCCGGACGTTACCTGCTGACACCGATGTTCCAGATCATCGCCCGCACGGGTGCGCGGGAGGTAATGATCGCCGCCGCACTCTTCGTCGTCATCGGCGCTGCCGCCATCATGGAAGCTGTCGGGCTTTCGATGGGCATGGGCGCGCTTCTGGCCGGGTTGATGCTGTCGGAATCCTCCTATCGGCATGAGCTGGAGGCCGATATCGAGCCGTTTCGCGGACTGTTTCTGGCGCTGTTCTTCATGGCCGTCGGCATGTCGCTGCACATCAACATCGTCTACGAGCACATTGTTCTCATCCTGATCGCCGTGCCGGCGATGATGGCGGTGAAGGCGGCCGTGATCTATGGCCTGTGCCGCGTCGCCGGTTCGTCCCGTTATGCATCGAGCCGCATCGCGCTGCTTCTGGCGCAGGGCGGCGAATTCGGCTTCGTACTGTTCACCACCGCCGCCGCCTCCCGCCTGTTTCCGCAGGCGACCGCGTCCATCCTCGTTGCCGTTGTGACGCTTTCCATGGCGCTAACGCCGCTGCTGGCCGTAGTTTCGCGCCGGCTGACGGCGGAGGATGCCGACGAGGACACTCTGGAAGAGGATTTCGACGGCGCCGGAGCCGACGTGCTGATGATCGGCTTTTCACGCTTCGGCCAGATCGCCTCGCAGATACTTTTAGCGGGCGGACGCGATGTGACTGTCATCGACAGTTCAGCCGACCGCGTACGTCAGGCCTCCCGTTTCGGTTTCCGCATCTTCTTCGGCGATGGCACCCGCAAGGATGTGCTGATTGCGGCCGGCATAGAGCGCGCCGATCTGGTGGCGGTCTGCACCCATAAGAAGGAAGTCACCGACCGTATCATCGACATGATCCAGTCGGAATTTCCGAGCGTGCGCATCTATGCCCGCTCCTATGATCGCGTGCATTCCCTTGACCTCAGAAAAAAGGGAGTGGAATACGAAATCCGCGAGACGCTGGAATCCGGCCTGCTGTTCGGCAGACGCATTCTGGAGGGGCTGGATATGGAAAGCGAAAGGGCGCTCGCCATCTCCGACGACATACGCGAGCGCGACGAACAGAGGCTGGAGCTTCAGGCCGTGGAAGGGCTCGCCGCCGGAAGGCAGATGCTGCACAACAAGCCCGTGCGCGAGGTGAAGCCCGAGCCGCTGATGAAGCCGAAGAACAAGGCGGAAAAGCGCGAGGAGGAAGAGGACACTGAGGACAGCGAGACCGAAGTTTCGCTATGAGATGCGTTAACGGTACTGGCTGGGAGCGCACCGCTTGTTTCTTTTCCCCGACGGGGAGAAACGAGCCGCAACGTCGGTTTAGCTCGTCCCGTCAGGCCTCGACGCCCTGCCCGCGATGAAAAAGCTCCACCTGCATTTCGATCTGTCGTTTCAGATCGTCCTTGATGCTGGCGGAGGCGTTCAGCACTTCTTCCGATTTGAGGAAATCCAGCACGCCGAAACGATGCACCGGCGGGCGCAGGAAGATATGCGGCGGGCGTAACCTGAGTTTCAGGGCGATTGCCGCCTGCATCATCAGCTGGCTGGCGCCGAACAGGCTGTCCAGCCGGTTCGGCATGGTGGTGCCGTCGCCTTCGGGACCGCCGACCACATCGACGCCGACGATGATATCGGCCCGATCCATCAAGTGCTCATAGGGCACGGGATTAAAAATGCCGCCATCGATCATGATGCGGCCGTTGACGCGCACCGGCATGAACAGCGCCGGAATGGCCGCCGAGGCCGCCAGCGCCTGAATGACCTCGCCGGTTTCCACCACCACTTCGGTCTGCGCGTAATAATCCGTCATCACCACCTTCAGCGGAATGGTGAAATCCGAGAAATCCTTTGGCAGGACCTGCGGCATCAGGGCGTGCAGAATGAGTTCGAGATTGAACTGGCCGAAACGAAAACCGTCGACCGCGTGGCGCATCGATGCCGGGCCAAGGCTCCAGAGCCGGTTTGCGACCGAACCCTTCCGCCCCATGAGTTCGAGCGTGTATTCGCGGATTTCCCGGCCGGACATGCCGGCCGCCATGCCTGCTGCTATGATGGAACCGATGGAGGAGCCGGAGAGCGCCACCGGGCGGATGCCGAGTTCGTCGAAAGCCTCGATGATGTTGATATGGCAGATGCCGCGTGCGCCGCCGCCGCCGAGCGCCAGTCCGAAAGTCGGCTCATGACCGCCCTCCCGGTTGGCTTCAAGAACCTCTTCCCCGGCGCGGACCATCGTGACGCTCTCGTTTACAGCCTGCTCCATGCCCAAATACCCAAAACTCTTTCCACGGCAAAGGCTCTGCCTATTGCGCAAACAAGACAAGACCGTGGCCTGACGGGCAAGTGCCCGTCAGGGTTCGTAGCGGTAAAAATGCATTTTCGTATCGCCGAAGATACGGCTTTCGAGCGGTTTGAACACCGGCTCGACACTGACCACGACATCGCCGCGCTCTTCCAGAATGGCGAGTGCGCCGGGTGCCAGCCAGCCACCGCCGTGGGCAGCAGCGAAAGCCTTCTCCCCGTGGCCCTGGCCATAGGGCGGATCGGCAAACAGAAGATCGAAAGGCTCGATATTGTTGACGCCGCCAAGCTTGGTCGCGTCACGCCGCAGGATGCGGGCACGCCCGTGCAGCCCCAGCGCATCGATATTTTCCCACAACAGCCCCCTGCCCTCGACGCCGTTTTCGACGAAGAGCGCCACACGGCAACCGCGCGACAGGGCTTCGAGCCCGACCGCGCCCGTTCCGGCGAAAACATCGAGAACGCGCGTACCGTCAAGACTTTCCGGATAGGCGTGGCTCAGAATGTTGAAGAGGCTTTCCCGTGTCCTGTCGATTGTCGGACGAATGGAATTTGTTTTCGGCGCGGCCAGATTTCGGCCGCGGAACTCACCGCCTACGATCCGCATTACGTGTCATTCCCCTGCCACCAGAAGGTTTGCCACCCGGGCCTTTGCCGCCCGGCTTGCCGCCACCGGGGCCGCCACTGCCGCCGCCGGGACCTTTACCCTTGCCCGAAAAACCCGAACGTTCGCCACGTTCGCCCGATTTGCCAAAAGAAGGCTTGCCCGATGCGGGCCTGCCGCCCGGTTTTCCACCCGGCTTTGCGCCCCTCGGCTTGTCTCCGAAAGGCCGGTCGCCGCGAGGACGATCGCCGTCTTCACGGGGCTTGTCGCGGAACGGACGGTCACCGAAAGGTTTCTCGCCACGCGCGGTGCGATCTCCGAAGCTCTTCTCGCCGCGTGGGCGGTCGCTGCGGGGGCGATCGCCCTCTTCACGCGGCTTGTCGCGGAACGGACGGTCACCAAAAGGTTTTCCGCCGCGTGCGGTGCGATCTCCGAAGCTTTTCTCGCCGCGGGGACGGTCGCCACGCGGGCGATCACCCGCTTCGCGCGGCTTGTCACGGAACGGGCGGTCACCAAAGGATTTCTCGCCACGACCGGCGCGATCTCCAAAGCTCTTTTCACCACGCGGACGGTCGCCGCGTCCGCGACCACCTTCCTCTTCGCGGGGGGAATCCGAACGGATCCACTCGCCCTCGGCATCGGCATGCCTGACGACATTGCGGCGCGCTTCCGCCTGGGCGGATGGCTTCTTGAACAGGCTTTCGGCTTCCGCGCGGGCGGAAGACTTGCGCTCCTTGCCATCACGAGTGGGCTTTGCGCCGGGCGCCATCCAGACATTGGCCGTGCGGCTGGTGCCGATGGG
>JWIT01000060.1 GCA_000949895.1 Agrobacterium arsenijevicii
AACGTATACAACAATACAAAAATCATAATGTCAACGATTACATTCTTGTTGACGAATGCGTTCATACGCGTAGGATGAATAAAAAAGGGGAGCGCACAAATGCGGTACAACGGTCAAATCTCACCTCGCCAAACAATCTTTATCATCGCGTTCGGACTCGCAGTGAGTGCGCTTCTTTATCTAAGCAACTAGAGGCAAACTTAAAAATCCAACGGAGCGTTTTGCATCCTTCGATTAACGCTGCCCTTAAAGGCAACTGAATGCAGGGGCCCTTGCACTCATATATTCAAGAGATACTCGACAGGTGCCACAAACTGGGCCATGCGACGAGGAGACAACATACTTATCGAATAAAATGAGTAATTTCGGCACTTACTTTAACGTGCGATATACCGTCCTTATGGTCCGAACGATATCTTCTTCGGTTAAATGCCCGAATGCCTTGAGAGGCAGTGTGGACCAAATGTCACCCGGGGGGTTTTTGAAACTGAAACTGACCGCTCCTTAAATCCTGTTCACAAATATCGGTTATCAACATATATCCAGGACTGTGAGTGATTGCGATTGGCGGTCTCGCCTGTTCCAAAGCCACCTGCGGTGTTACACCACACGCCCAGAATACAGGCACCTCTCCATCGCGCACCGGTACACTATCTCCGAAGTCGGGAGACGATAAGTCGGCAATCCCGATAGCTGACGGATCCCCAAAATGCACAGGTGCACCATGGACCTGCGGCATCGTGGCCGTAATCTCGATCGCACGGATAGCGTCCGCCGGCGAAAATGGTCGCATGGATACGACATAGCGCCCTTTGAATGGACCGGCAGACTGGCACTGGATGTTTGTTCTGAACATCGGCACATTCGTGCCGAGTTCAATATGCCGAACACCAATTCCGGCATCCATCAACGCCCCTTCAAAAGAAAAAGAACAACCAATCAAAAACGTAACGAAATCATCCTGCCAAAGAGCACGGATGTCATTTAGCTCGTCAACCAGCGCGCCATCCCGAAAGACGCGATAACGCGGAAGATCGGTACGAATATCGATGCCTGCCCCAGCCCCGGGAAGTGAAGGATCTCCAGGATTGCCCACAGCAAGCAGAGGGCAGGGTTTTGGGTTTGCCAAGCAAAACTGCAAAAAATCGGTAGCCCAAACCTTCGGAAGCACAACGAGATTGCCTTGCGCAAAACCCGGCGCCATCCCCGAGGTTTGATCCACGATTAAACCGTCGCGAATATGGGCGCGAATATTCTGGGGTTCCGTCACGTTCATTTGCGGGTTTTTCCTGAAATTCCAAACGCGTAGCGATTTGGGCTGGATTATTCTTGCGGCTACGAGATCAGCTTAAATTTCTCAAGCTTTACGGAATCGACCCACCCGCTAATTCTCTCACCAAAGGCCTTCATCGACGGAGTGTTATTGTGAGTTTCCAGAGAAGGCTCATCTTCCCAAATTTCATAAAATACAAAAGTACCGGGATTCTCGATCGATTCATGCAGATCGTATTGCACAAATCCGGGCTCCGTCTTGGCAATAGGGACGAGAGTGATCAGTGCGTCCCCAAGCTGCGAGCGCCACTCTTTCTTGGCGACGATTGTTGCGACAACAAATAACTTGTCTTTCATTTGGAATACTTATCCGCTTTCGTCGAAGTGGTTGTTGTTTCCTGTTCGCGCGTTTCAGCTTGGTTCAATTGAAACCGGCGTTTTGATCGAATTGGCAATAAAGCAGCCTTTGTGCGCGCGATGATGCATGCGCTCAAGTACGGTATGATCCGGCTGTTTTTCTGAACTGAAAGTGGCTTTGGGATGGAGAGTGATTTCGGAAACCCAGAACGCTCCGTCCGATCCTTTCGAGACTTTGCCTACAGCATTGTCCTGATAGGTCTCGACCTTGTAACCACTTCCCTCGCATATCGCGAGAAAGTAGAGCATGTGGCAGCTGGCCAGCGCGTTGACGAGAAGCTGTTCCGGGTCCGCCAATTCGCCATTACCCATGTATTCCGTCGCAGCAGAGACCGGAACAGACACGCTTGAACTATATAGCGCGTGATGGTCACGACTATATGTTTCTGCGTTTTCGATATGGGGATGCGCCTTCCATTCGACGCGAACCGAGTGCTCGGACATAACGTGTATCCTTTGTAATTGCTTCAATATCGCTGGCAGAGCTCGCAGCGACGCGGACCTTCAGGCGTGTTCGAGCACATCGACCATAGCCTGCGCGATCTGAAGGTCGACTTCGACCGGTCCGCCCGACGCGCCTACTCCGCCAATTACCGACTTCCCGTTGCGAACCGGCAGGCCGCCGCCGAAAACCACGAACGGTCGCCGACCGCCGAGAGAATCCAGTCCATAAAGCTCGCGGCCTGGCTGTACGATATCAAGCCAGTTGCCAGAAGGTGAGCGCAAGGCGAGTGCGGTGTAGGCCTTGCCTTGTGCGATCTCAACCGTGGAAAGCGCCGCATCATCGACCCGCAAAAAGGCCAGCAGATTGCCTCCAGCATCAACAATCGCAAGCGAAGACGGCTCTTCAAGTTCTCGCGCCTTCGAAGCACCGGCCATAATGGCCTTAATTGCAGCTTCATGGGTAATCGTAGAGGCCATTGTCGCATTCTCCTTCTGATTGGCCGACCAAGGGCCTAGTTGTAGATGCCGCCGTCGACGTTGATGGCCTGTGCGGTGACGTAGGAAGCTTCATCTGACGCCAAATAAACAAAAAGTGGCGCTACCTCCTCCGGTGAGGCCTGACGCCCCAGCGGAATCAGGATCGGGACCAGCGATTCCTGTTTGTCCCTGCCCCCGAGATACTCGATGGCTGGCTGATTAAACGGCGTGTCGATCCAACCTGGGCAAACCGCGTTTACGCGTATGCCATCGCGAGCAAGTTCGAGCGCAAGCGTCGTCGTCAATCCGATAACAGCGGCCTTGGAGGATGAATAACTGAGAAGGCCCGGCGCACCTCGCTTACCAGCTAGAGACGACATCATTACAATCGAGGCTTTTTTTGCCGCCCGTAAATGCTTCACGGACTCCCGTGCAAAAATGAAATTCGCACGGACATTGATCGCGAATACCTTGTCCCAATTACTTGTCGTGAACTCTTCGAGCTTTCCGGACAATTGGATGCCCGCATTGAGGCACAGCGTGTCCAAGCCGCCCATCCAGTCTACTGACCGGGATATGGCAGCCTCGATTTCATCTTCCTTCGAAATATCCGCTTTAATAAAACGGACGCGTTCACCAAACCGCTTCTCGACATCCGCACCGCGTGTCGAGTCTATGTCGACAACCGACACCGTTGCACCCTCGGCAACAAAAGCCTTGAGAATAGCAAGGCCAATATTGGCGACACCTCCCGTTAGAAGGACGCGTTTTCCTGACAGTCTTCCGGACATTCGGTATCTCCCAGTTAAGTTCGTTTAGGTAAAAATACGAGCGGCAAACGAACGTCGTTCAACCGCGCTGTATATTTTCCCTGATTGCCTCGTTGACCGTGGATGATGCCTCCATTTGCGGCATGTGTCCGACGGATGGAATGACGCGCAACTCGACGTTTGCGGGTAGGTCCTCACGTCGTGGCAAAGGCACGATCTGGTCGTTCTGGCCCCAGATAAGCAAGACTGGACACGAGAGTGCAGAGAGCGTTTCACTGATCGCCTGGACCTGCCCGGTCTCATTGGCGATCACGCCCGCAATCTCGCTAAGCGCCTCGGATACGCCTTCGAGCCGTTTGAAACGCAACGTTCCCTCGACCATGTCATTGGTGATTTTCGACGGATCAGCAAACAGCCGTTCCAAAACCCCCTGCAACGGTCGCCGGCGCTCAGCCGCGATGAAGTCGATGAGAAAGTCGCGACTGATCCCCTTGCCCAAGCCGATCGGCGCAATCAACGTGACCGACGCAATGCGAGACGGCTCCCTGGCCGCTATCGATGCTGCGACGGCGCCACCGAATGAATGCGCAACGAGATGGATCCTGGTTGATTCGACATCTTGGATTGACGCCAACACGGCCGATGTGATTCCGGAAAGAACATCAGGGCCTGCAATCGGGGTGGAATTGCCGTGCCCCGGCAGGTCTACCGCGATCGTACGCATCGTCTGAGCGATCTCGGGCTGATTAAAGAGCCAGGTGGTCAGGTCGCCGCCGAAACCATGCAGGAACAGCACAACGTCCTTGTCCCCTTCCCCAGCCTCAAGAAGATATACCGTACCACCGCCAACAGCCACAGAACGCGGGACGATTGCATTACCGTCACCCTCCTCGCCGACACCCATCCTGTCGGCATAACTCGCGATGAAGGCTTCGATCTCGTCCGGTGTTGCCGCGTCGTCGGTGACGACGCCGGCAAGCGCACCGACTGGAGCCGTTGTGCCTTCCTTCAGGACGATGCGCCGCAGTGTGCCGTTGGCGGCGGACTCGACCACATTGGTGACCTTGGTCGTTTCGATCTCAAGAATCTCCTGACCTCGAACGATGGCGTCGCCTTCGCCCACCATCCATTGGGTGATTTTCCCCTCGGTCATTGTCATCCCCCATTTGGGAACGGTGACGGCTTCGATAAGCGACATCGGATTACCTCTTCACGATAGATTTTGCGGCCTTCGCCACAGCGTCGGGGGTCGGCACATAGGCGTCCTCAAGATTGGGCGCATAGGGCACTGGAGTATGAGGGGCCGTAACGAGCTTGATCGGCGCCTTCAGGGCGTCGAAGCACTTGTCCGCCAAGAGCGCCGAGATATCAGTGGCAACCGAGCAGCGCGGATTGGCCTCGTCGACGATGACGATCCGACCGATACGTTCGGCCTCCTCAAGCAGCGTGTCTTCATCGAGCGGCGACGTCGTGCGCGGATCGATGATGCAAGCGGAAATACCCTCTGCGGCAAGCTGGCGAGCCGCTTCTTCTGCTATACCGACCATCCGGCCGATGGCCACGATCAGAACATCCTTGCCATCACGAACCACGCGCGCCTCGCCGAACGGGATCGTATAAGATCCGTCCGGAACTTCCCCGACCGTATCATAGAGCATCTTGTGCTCCAGGAAGATCACCGGATCGTCATCCCGGATGGCCTGCAAAAGGAGGCCTTTGGCGTCATAGGGGTTGGAGGGGATGACCACCTTCAGACCCGGAATATGGGTGAAGATCGGATAGAGCGCCTGCGTGTGCTGTGAACCGGAGCGGCTTCCGGCGCCATAGGTGGCACGGATAACCAGAGGCGTCTTGGCGCGGCCACCGAACATGTACCGGAACTTCGCAGCCTGGTTCATGATCTGGTCGAGACACACACCGGCAAAGTCTACGAACATGATTTCTGCGATCGGCCGAAGTCCCGTCAGAGCTGCACCGGCCGCCGCACCGATGAAGGCCGCTTCGCTGATTGGCGTGTCGCGAATACGCTCCGGCCCGAAGGCATCGAGCAGACCCTTGGTCACCCCGAACGGACCGCCCCAGGCGTCTTTCACACCCTTCGCCCCGGCGCCGCCGGTCAGGTCCTCGCCCATCATGATCACGCGGGGGTCTCGTGCCATCTCCGCGTGGAGCGCATCGTTCAGAGCTTGGCGAAAAGATTTTTTGGCCATGATCGTGGTCCTTACAGATACTTGACGTAGACGTCGGTCGTGAGAGCCGAAAGCGGCGGAAACGGCGCAGCGCGCGCAGCACTGACCGCGCGATCGATCTCAGCCTCCACGGCCTGATCCACGGCATCGAGTTCGGCGGCATCAAGAAGCGACACATCCTTGACGTGCTTGCGGAATTTGATCAGGCAATCGCGATCCTGGCGCATCGCCGCCTTCTCTTCCGGCGTCCGGTAGTTGTCCGGATCGCCGCTGTAGTGGCCGTAGTAGCGCGGAACATGGATATGCAGCATCGTCGGCCCGCCTCCGGCGCGCGCGCGCGCGACAGCCTCGCCTGCCGCGGTATAAACGGCGAATACATCCGTTCCATCAACTTCGATCGCGGGAATGTCATAGCTCTCGGCCCGCCGCATAAAGCTGCCAGCGGAAACATGCTCGTTTGCAGTTGCCTCACCAAATCCGTTGTCTTCAATGGCGAAGATAATCGGCAGGTCCCAGATCTTGGCGAGGTTGAAGCTCTCGGACATCACGCCCTCGTTCATCGCCCCATCGCCGGCGAAGGCTACCGCCACCTGCCCTGTCCCTTGAATTTTGGCACTCAAGGCCGCGCCACAGGTGATCGGAGCACCGGCCGCAACAATGCCGTTCGCTCCCAGCATGCCCTTGCGAAGATCCGCAATGTGTTGGGACCCGCCCTTGCCGCCGCAGGTGCCACTGGCCTTGCCGAAAAGCTCCGCCATCATGCTGTCGATGTCGACGCCCTTGGCGATCGAATGGCCGTGGCCGCGATGGGTCGACGAGATGTAATCGTCTCCATTCAGGTGCAGACAGACGCCAACCGCGCTTGCCTCCTGGCCGGCATAGAGATGCGTGTTGCCGGGAATGTCACCGGTCGCCATCTCGTCCATCACGCGCTCTTCGAAACGCCGGATAGTCCGCATCGTGCGGTAAACCGAAATAAGTTCGTCGTGCGGTAACTGAAGTCCTGACATAATTTCCTCGTGGATACAGTTTGTGCTTAGGGCAGGCGGCAGGCCAGATCGGCTCGCGCTCTAGGCCCTTATTTTCCTGGATCGTCTGTACTGGTCG
>JWIT01000061.1:2500-6461 GCA_000949895.1 Agrobacterium arsenijevicii
CTGTATGGGCGGATTGATCGGCGCGAAGCGTTATCCTTTTGAAGAAATAAAAGTTTGCATCGTTCGCAAGAACTGATGCCTGTTCTGAATACATTGTGAAGAGAAGATATGTCTGGAAGCTTCCAGGTGTTTTAAGCCTTTTGGTTTGAAACGTCCGAGCCCAGTCTCAGTGAAACCATGTGATGGCTTAGTCGGCCGGAATTGGTGGAGGGATTGGAGGTAGGAAGGAAAGCTTGTCCTAGGCATTTTTGTTGTTTGAAGGTTTAGGCCTTCATCTGATGAAGATGCTGGATTGGTGTTGCCTGACCGCGCATCACCGGATGATATCTCGAGAAGCTGGTCTTAATGATACGACCTCGAAGTGCACCGGCGTGCCTTCAAATGAGGATTGTATCGAACACGTCGATGTCATCAGGAAATGACCTGGTTGTAAAAGGTAACCGGGTTGCCGTTCCTTCGGAACGGCTATGGATGAGCATAGACAATGAGAACGAAGAAGTGAATTAAGGGCATTTGGTGGATGCCTTGGCATGCACAGGCGAAGAAGGACGTGATACGCTGCGAAAAGCCGTGGGGAGCTGCGAATAAGCTTTGATCCATGGATCTCCGAATGGGGCAACCCACCTTAAATGCTTGGAAAATCCAGTCTGTTTTATGAACGGCCTGGGTTTCCAAGCATTGTGATAAGGTATCTTACTTTCGAATACATAGGGGTAAGAAGCGAACGCAGGGAACTGAAACATCTAAGTACCTGCAGGAAAGGACATCAACCGAGACTCCGTAAGTAGTGGCGAGCGAACGCGGACCAGGCCAGTGGCAATGATGAATAAAGCGGAACGATTTGGAAAAGTCGGCCATAGAGGGTGATAGCCCCTTACGCGTAGAACAGTCATTGTCCTTGAGTAGGGCGGGGCACGTGAAATCCTGTCTGAACATGGGGAGACCACTCTCCAAGCCTAAGTACTCGTGCATGACCGATAGCGAACAAGTACCGTGAGGGAAAGGTGAAAAGCACCCCGACGAGGGGAGTGAAATAGAACCTGAAACCGGATGCCTACAAACAGTCGGAGCCCGCAAGGGTGACGGCGTACCTTTTGTATAATGGGTCAACGACTTAGTGTAACTAGCAAGCTTAAGCCGGTAGGTGTAGGCGCAGCGAAAGCGAGTCTGAATAGGGCGATTTAGTTAGTTGCATTAGACCCGAAACCGAGTGATCTAGCCATGAGCAGGCTGAAGGTTGGGTAACACCAACTGGAGGGCCGAACCCGTATCTGTTGCAATAGATTGGGATGACTTGTGGCTAGGGGTGAAAGGCCAATCAAACTCGGAAATAGCTGGTTCTCCGCGAAATCTATTTAGGTAGAGCGTCGACCGAATACCCTCGGGGGTAGAGCACTGGATGGGCTATGGGGACTCACCGTCTTACTGATCCTAACCAAACTCCGAATACCGAGGAGTACTAGTCGGCAGACACACGGCGGGTGCTAACGTCCGTCGTGAAGAGGGCAACAACCCTGACCTCCAGCTAAGGTCCCCAAGTCATGGCTAAGTGGGAAAGGATGTGAGGATCCCAAAACAACCAGGATGTTGGCTTAGAAGCAGCCATCATTTAAAGAAAGCGTAACAGCTCACTGGTCTAAATAAGGGTCTTTGCGCCGAAAATGTAACGGGGCTAAAGCCATGCACCGAAGCTGAGGATATGCCGTAAGGCATGTGGTAGCGGAGCGTTCCGTAAGTCTGTGAAGGGGTACCTGTGAGGGGCCCTGGAGATATCGGAAGTGCGAATGTTGACATGAGTAACGATAAAGGGAGTGAGAGACTCCCTCGCCGAAAGACCAAGGGTTCCTGCTTAAAGTTAATCTGAGCAGGGTTAGCCGGCCCCTAAGACGAGGCGGACACGCGTAGTCGATGGGAACCACGTTAATATTCGTGGGCCTGGTGGTAGTGACGGATCTCGTGTGTTGTACATTCTTACTGGATTGAATGTGCGGCGAAGAGGTTCCAGGAAATAGCTCCACCGTATAGACCGTACCCGAAACCGACACAGGTGGTCAGGTAGAGTATACCAAGGCGCTTGAGAGAACTATGTTGAAGGAACTCGGCAAATTGCACGCGTAACTTCGGAAGAAGCGTGACCCCATTTTACGCAAGTATGATGGGGTGGCACAGACCAGGGGGTAGCGACTGTTTATCAAAAACACAGGGCTCTGCGAAGTAGCAATACGACGTATAGGGTCTGACGCCTGCCCGGTGCTGGAAGGTTAAAGGGAGGGGTGCAAGCTCTGAACTGAAGCCCCAGTAAACGGCGGCCGTAACTATAACGGTCCTAAGGTAGCGAAATTCCTTGTCGGGTAAGTTCCGACCTGCACGAATGGCGTAACGACTTCCCCGCTGTCTCCAACATAGACTCAGTGAAATTGAATTCCCCGTGAAGATGCGGGGTTCCTGCGGTCAGACGGAAAGACCCCGTGCACCTTTACTATAGCTTTACACTGGCATTCGCCAAGGCATGTGTAGGATAGGTGGTAGGCTTTGAAGCATGGACGCCAGTTCGTGTGGAGCCATCCTTGAAATACCACCCTTATCTTCGTGGATGTCTAACCGCGGTCCGTTATCCGGATCCGGGACAGTGTATGGTGGGTAGTTTGACTGGGGCGGTCGCCTCCGAAAGAGTAACGGAGGCGCGCGATGGTGGGCTCAGACCGGTCGGAAATCGGTCGTCGAGTGCAATGGCATAAGCCCGCCTGACTGCGAGACTGACAAGTCGAGCAGAGACGAAAGTCGGTCATAGTGATCCGGTGGTCCCGTGTGGAAGGGCCATCGCTCAACGGATAAAAGGTACGCCGGGGATAACAGGCTGATGACCCCCAAGAGTCCATATCGACGGGGTTGTTTGGCACCTCGATGTCGACTCATCGCATCCTGGGGCTGGAGCAGGTCCCAAGGGTATGGCTGTTCGCCATTTAAAGCGGTACGTGAGTTGGGTTCAGAACGTCGTGAGACAGTTCGGTCCCTATCTGCCGTGGGTGTAGGAATATTGACAGGATCTGTCCCTAGTACGAGAGGACCGGGATGGACGTATCTCTGGTGGATCTGTTGTCCTGCCAAGGGCATAGCAGAGTAGCTATATACGGAATGGATAACCGCTGAAGGCATCTAAGCGGGAAACCAACCTGAAAACGAGTGTTCCCTATCAGAGCCGTGGAAGACGACCACGTTGATAGGACGGGTGTGGAAGCATGGCAACATGTGAAGCTTACCGTTACTAATAGCTCGATCGACTTCTTCGTTCCCATTGTTCATGTTCATCAAGCCAAGCTTGATGACATCTGTTCTGTCCTGACGCGCGAAGCGCTCCGGACGGGCCGCGCCACAGGGCGCGACGACCTCTGGTCTGTATGGCTGCCAAACTCAACCTTGAGCAAGGCAGTCAAACGGACAAGTCAGAGAAAGACGTGTTAAATTAAATGAAGCGCAAGCTTCCCAGCTTCTCGAAAACTGTTTCCATCTCATAAATGGAAATCGTTGCGTTTTGCCGACCTGGTGGTTATCGCGGGGCGGCTGCACCCGTTCCCTTTCCGAACACGGCCGTGAAACGCCCCAGCGCCAATGGTACTTCGTCTCAAGACGCGGGAGAGTAGGTCGCTGCCAGGTCTGCAAAACGCAACAATAAATCTTCTCATTCACATACCTCGGCCCAGCCGATACAAAGGGCCGCCATAAGCGGCCTTTTTGCATTGCGGAACATAAAAACATAAGGAAAACGCCCCGTGCGTCCCTTACAGGAGACAAATCGCCTTCGGCAATTTGCTCCGCAACAGATCCGTCTTCGCTAAAGCAAAGACGTAGGCGCGACATTCGGCAGAGCCGAATGCGCTGGTAACGCGGGGTGGAGCAGCCCGGTAGCTCGTCAGGCTCATAACCTGAAGGCCGCAGGTTCAAATCCTGCCCCCGCAACCAA
>JWIT01000062.1 GCA_000949895.1 Agrobacterium arsenijevicii
GGCCCGCGATGCCCGCATTCTGGCAGAGGGCGGCGGCCAGCCACTGGTCATCACCCGGCAGGAAATCGTTCCGCCGATCGAAGATGGCCTGATCGCTGAGGAAGGGACGCCGGGGCGGGGTCTGTTGTTTCCGCAACCGGCGATCATTGAAGAGACTGCCTCTCGCCTGCTCGATGTCCTTACAGGGCCGACCTGGCGCTTCATCCTCGACGGTCGCCGGATCGGCAAGGCCGAGGGCGAGGCGCTCGCTAAGGCCGAGGGGATTGATGGGCTTGTGGTCGAGGCAGTTGTGCCTCTCGGCCAGGACGCAGCCGATCCGTCGGTGCTTCGCGAAAAGGACGGCGTGTTGTCGGCCTGGTTCGACCGGCATGGCGTCATCGCCGCCTTGGTACGCCCCGATCACTACGTCTTCGGCGCGGCGCAAGACACCGATGCCGCCCGCCAACAACTATCTGACCTGCGCACGCGCCTCGCCTGACGCAGAGTCGATTTTCAAATTTGATCGGTTCGGGAGGAGCATATGATCGATACCCAGGCTTCAGCGACGAGATGGCGCCCCTACGCGGTGCTGCTCCTGCTATTTCTGTTCCAGACACTGAATTTCTTCGACAAGCTTGTTTTCGGTCTGTCTGCAGTACCGATGATGACCGAGCTCGGTATCTCGCCGCAGCAGTTCGGCCTGATCGGCAGCAGCTTCTTTCTGCTGTTTTCGATCTCAGGCGTGATCACCGGCCTTTTCGTCATCGGCCGTTTTCCCGTCAAGTGGATCCTGCTTGTTCTTGCCGGCATCTGGTCCCTGACCCAGCTGCCGATATACTTCACCCACTCGGTCACCGTTCTGGTCGTCTGCCGCATTCTGCTCGGACTTGGCGAAGGTCCAGGCCTGCCGACGGCGCTGCATGCCTGCCACAACTGGTTCAGCCCGGAGAAGCGTAGCGTCCCCAGCGCGGTGGTCCTACAGGGCATCAGCGTCGGCCTGCTCGTTGGCGGGCCGCTGCTCACCTATATCATCGTTCAATACGGATGGCGTTCGGGATTTCTCTTCTGTGGCGTGATCGGCATCGTGTGGATGATCGGCTGGATGCTGATCGGCGGCGAGGGGCCCCATGTTGCACCCAGCGATCTGAAGAGCACGTCGGTTACCAATGAGATGCGTATTCCATCACGCAAGCTGTGGCTGGACCCGACCGTCATCGGCGTCATCATCATGTCCACCATGTCCTACTGGATCGTCGGCATGAGCGCCACATGGCTACCGCCTTTCCTTCAGCAGGGGCTCGGCTACTCGCAGGGCCAGACGGGCTCCATCATCTCGGCCGTCTACATTTTCCAGTCGCCGCTTCTTTTACTTGGCTCCTGGATCGCCCAGCGCATGCTCCAGAAGGGTGTCAGCAAGCGCACCGCGCTCGGCAGCGCCTCAGGTTATGCGTTGTTGATTAGCGGGCTTGCGTTAATAGCCTCGGTCGAGGTCAGCGGGTCGCTGCAACTGGCACTGATCGCCATCGCCTTCGCCGCGCCCAGCCTGACGACCATCTACGGTCCGATCACGCTCGGGTCGATTGCTCCGCCTGCCCAGCGCGGCAAGCTGATCGTCGTCATCTATTCCGCAAACGCGGTCTCGGCGCTCGCCTCAAATGCGGTGACCGGTGTGATCGTGCAGGCGGCCGGACCGCATCACGTATCGCTTGGTTATGCGCATGCCATGCTGTTCACCGCCGGCATCCTGATCGTCGGGGCGATCGCCGCTTTCGCGCTGATCTTCCCGGACCGTACTATCAACCGTTTGGGTCGCAACACGCAGCTTACCGAACCGATGCAGAGAGCCTGACGCGCTTAATGAAATCGCTTTCATCACAGGAGAAAAGTTATGAGATTGTCCACCGTCAAGATCGCCGGCCGCGCCACCTGGGGCGTTGTCGAGGGCGACACTTTCCGCGACGCGGGTACGGCGCTTGCATTGCATTATCCCGACCTGAAGTCTGCTATCGCCGCGGGTCTTGCGGGAGTTTCGGAGGCAGCGGCTTCCGCTTCAGCCACGCCGCTTTCCGAAGTCGAGTGGCTGCCGGTCGTTCCCAATCCGGACAAGATCATCTGCGTTGGTCTGAACTACGAAATGCATCGCCGGGAAACTGGTCGTACCGAGGTTGAAAACCCCACGATCTTTGCCCGCTATGCTAACAGTCAGATCGGTCATCTTGCACCCATTGTCCGCCCAAAGGTCTCCACCGAACTCGACTACGAGGGCGAACTGGCCGTCATCATTGGCAGGCCGGGGCGCTATATCGCGCGCGCAGAGGCGATGAACCATGTGGCCGGTTATGCCTGCTACAACGATGGCAGCATTCGCGATTTCCAGCGACACACGCACCAGTTCACGCCGGGTAAGAATTTCCCGGACACCGGTGCCTTCGGTCCTTGGATGATGACGCCTGACGAACTCGGACCTCTGAACGATCTTCGGCTCCAGACTCGCTTGAACGGGCAGGTCGTACAGGAAGCGAATTTCTCTCAGATGATTTTCGATATCGCCCGACAGATCGAATATTGCTCTACTTTTACTAGGCTCGAAGCGGGCGACGTCATCGTCAGTGGGACCCCCGGCGGCGTCGGCGCCAAGCGTACTCCGCCGCTCTGGATGAAGGCGGGCGATATCGTAGAGGTGGAGATTGACAGATTGGGCGTTCTTCACAACCCAATCGTTGATGAGATCCGCTGAGATTGGCCAGCTGGCAGCCGTAAGTTCGGAAGGTACCACGGCTGTTGCAAACTCCACTTCATCTTTAATGCGAGCAAAAGTGTCGCAGGAGCCTAAATCTCATAATCAACGCCGGCATCGGTTCAGACAAGCCGAGCCAGCGCACTCCCACGATACCAAGCCGTCAGCCGCCGAATTTTTCTTTGAGCGAAATGGATCTAAAATGTTCAAACTTTCCGACGCCTCTCTAATCATCGATACCGCGCTCGCCGAGGGCCGTATCCGGTCGCTCGCTCCGCTCGTAGTCGCGGTCCTCGACGCTGGAGGGCATCTGGTCGCCTACAAACGCGAGGACGGTGCCGGTATTGTCCGTTTCGACATTGCCTACGGCAAGGCCTGGGGGTCGCTCGGCATGGGCTTCGGGACACGTGAACTAACCGAGCGGGCCGCTAAGAGCCCCGCATTTATCACCGTCCTAGGTTCGGTCAGCGCCGGGCGGATGGTGCCGTCTCCCGGCGGCGTGCTGATTGTCGACGGAGAGGGGAATGTCATCGGTGCGGTCGGCATTTCAGGTGATATTGGCGACAATGACGAGCTGTGCGCCATTGCAGGTATTGAGAAGGTCGGGTTCCGTGCCGCGCCGAAACTTGTCGTTTAATGAGCGAAGGGAGGCAGTAATGCAGCAGAACGTGACGAAGGCGGAATCCCGCGAGTTAGTTCGGCTTAATCCGGCAACCGGGGATGCTCGCAACAAGCGGGCTTGGGATTGATCATCAGCCGATCATGCTGAAATAGCCAGGAGCCGGTGGCTTCGTGCAGGGTAAGGATTGCGCTTGCCGGCCGAACCTTCGAACCCAGCAAGGCCTGCAATCTTATGGCGACAAGACTGAGCCACCCATTCCCCGATCTGACCCACGCGAACGAAGACGACCTACGGCTCCGATCGCCCATGGGCGGCGGCGATCATGATGCGCTCGGGGCTATTCGCCGGTTCCGGAACCCGCCTCAGGAATAACTGAAGTTTTTCGTCCCTAGATGCCTTAGCGCCGAACCGATCGAGCTCGCTGACAGAGAACTTCTTCAAACCTGGTGCTGTATGTCACATTGCCAACTGACGCGATGAGAGAAGCGCCCACCGCATTGGCCAGATAGTGGTCATGGATGAACGGTCGCCCCATCAGGCTGCAGGTGACCTTGCGCTCCTAAATGAATTGGTCGCTTTCGAAGTCCGAATGCGAAGATCGGAGCATCCAGAGGTTTCTCCAACAGAGACCGTAAGTCATACATCATGGATAGCTGATCTCATCGAACGCTGTAACGTAGACGACAAGGAACGGCCAGCCATAAGATTGTAAGTTCTTGCTTCGGGAGGGAAGTTTGGCGACTATCTACCGTCATTTCGATGGCGCAGTTGAACCCGGCGCATCCGAGGTTTGGGAGCGGACAATCGAAGAGATTTTCGGTGACGTGGAGTTTTTCGTTGCTGATCGAGATTCTTTTGCCGGCCAGATAAGAAGTTCGGCATTCGGCAAAGTAGAAATTAATAACGTTGGGTGCAGCTACGAAAACGCAAAACGCACGAATAGCCACATTGGCAAATCGGCCGAAGGCTTTTTTGCGCTTTCCTTTGTGATGGATGGCAGCCTGAGCTTACAGCAGGGCGGGCGCGATTGCGATCTCGGCGCCGGTTCTTACGTTCTTTTTGATCTCGACAGGCCTTACAGCTACCAGCACAGTGGTTGGACGGATATTCTCAGCATCAAGCTTCCTACCGCGATGTTGGCTGCGAGACTAAAGACGCCGCACAATCACACGGCTGTCGCCCGATGTGCCAATCAGGGCGTTGGACGCGTGACGCGTGATACACTCGTATCATTCGCCAACCAGGCACCCGGCTTTTCTGAACGCGTCGGCGCGCAACTTTCTTCCCGCTTTATCGACCTGACGACGATCATGCTTGAAACCCGTGAAGATGATGGCATGCCGATAACTGATTTTTCAAGCCGAAAGGCACTCTACGATAGAATCTTGCGTTTCATTGACGGCAATCTACATGACTGTGAGCTCGACGCTCCGAGAATCGCTGCAGCGAACCGGATCTCCATCCGCTACCTGCACCGCATCTTTCAGGAGACCGGTCAAAGTGTGGGCGACGTCTTGAGAACACGGCGCTTGGAGCGGTGCTATCAGATACTCAGTGCCGGCTCTCCTCAGGTGTCGGTTAAGGAAATTGCGCTCGGGTCCGGCTTTCGTAGCCAATCGCACTTCGCCACCGTCTTTCGAAAGCAGTACGGCCTCTCGCCGAGCGATCTTCGCGGGAGCTTTATCGCCTAATGCCGCCGGGATTTTCTCTGGGGTGCACAATCGTTTCCACAGGCGTGCACTGGCGCTCCATATCCGCAGTTTACGCTTGAAACTATACGCACGGCTGTGTTGGCTCTCTTCCGGAGCATCGTAGAAAAACGCGATGGGATTTTCTTGAGGAGGAAAAACAGTGACGGCTCGCCATTTGATTGGATTCGCCCTTCTTGCTGTCTGCGGGCTTGCTGCCACCGCAGCGCCGGGACACGCCGCGCAAGAAGGAAAGAGGGTTGCGGTATTTGTGGGCCCGACCCAAGATAAATATTTAGGCGCGTTGACCCGTAGTTTTGAAACGACGGCAACAGCGGCAGGCATGAAAGTCACCACCTTTTCGAGCCCGTTCGATCCGGCTTTGCAAGCGCAACAGCTAGACGATGCGGTCGCTCAGAAGTTTGACATGCTTGTGGTCCAGCCGATCAGCCAGAAGGCAGTCGTACCGCCCCTGCTCAGGGCTAAAGCCGCTGGCATACCGGTTGTTCTCGTCGTTGTGCCCCTAGAAGGCTCGTCCGCGGAGGAATTGTATCTGACCTATGCAGGGTATGATGACACCGTGGTCGGACAGATGGCTGCGGAGGCAATGGTCGATGCGTTGATGAAGAGCGGCCACGCTAAAGCAAACATTGCGATAATTGCTGGCTCGATGGACGAGGGAAAAGCACCCCTCCGTCAAAAGGCATTCGTCGCCGAAATGGCGAAGCACCCTGGTTTCGAGGTTGTCGCGACCGAAGATGTCAAGTGGAATCCAGTGAAGGCAGAGAGTAGCACCGGGCAGTTGTTGGCCCGTTATGCAAGCAAGGGTGGCCTTGATGGCATCTACGGCATGAATGATACCCTCGCGAACGCTGTAATAGAGGCGGCATCGGCTGCGGGAGCGGAGCCTGGCACGAACAGGGGCAGCTTTGTTGTTGTCGGCGGGAATTGCCAGGCTGTCGGCATCAAAAATCTTCAAGGTGGTCGAATGGCTGCCACGGTTTTGGTGCTGCCG
>JWIT01000063.1 GCA_000949895.1 Agrobacterium arsenijevicii
GTCGTCAACCGAGACAAAGGCATTGTTCATGCGTGCCGCGACGACGCGCGCCGCATCAGCGACCGCCAGTCCTTTCACCTGCCGGAAACCGAGCCGGACAGCATGCCGATCGGAATTGCCGATCCGCTCCAGCGTACAGTCCCACCGCGACCGGTTGATGCAAACCGGCCGCACCTCGACGCCGTGGGCTCTCGCGTCGCCGACAATCTGCGCCGGCGCGTAAAAACCCATCGGCTGCGAATTGATGAGCGCCGCGCAAAAGGCTTCCGGATAATGGCATTTGATGTAGCTCGAGGCATAGGCGATCAGCGCGAACGAAGCCGCGTGGCTCTCCGGAAAACCATAGGAGCCAAAGCCTTCGAGCTGGGAGAAGGTCTTTTCGGCGAATTCCGGCGCGTAGCCGTTCCTCACCATGCCGGACACGAGTTTGTCCTTGAACTGCGAGACGCCGCCGGTGAACTTGAAAGTCGCCATCGACTTGCGCAGCTGGTCGGCTTCGCCACCGGTAAAGCCGGCGCAGACCATCGCGACCCGCATCGCCGACTCCTGAAACAGCGGCACGCCGAGCGTCTTGCCGAGCACCGCTTCGAGCTCCGGCGTCGGATATTCGACTGCCTCCTTGCCTTCTCGTCGGCGCAGATAGGGATGCACCATGTCCCCCTGGATCGGACCGGGCCGGACAATTGCGACTTGTACCACAAGGTCATAGAAGGTCCGGGGTTTCAACCGCGGCAGCATCGCCATCTGCGCGCGGCTTTCTATCTGGAACGTGCCGAGCGTATCGGCCTTGCGGATCATCGCATAGGTCGCAGAATCCTCCTGCTCGATTTTCGAGAGATCAAGATCGCGGTCCTTGTGCTCGCGGATCAGATCGAAGGCCTTGGCCATGCAGGTCAGCATTCCAAGCGCCAGGATGTCCACCTTCATGAATTTGAGGGCTTCGACGTCGTCCTTGTCCCACTCGATGATCTGGCGGTCCTTCATCGTCGCCGGTTCGATCGGCACGAGATCGTCGAGCCGATCATGAGTGAGGACAAAACCGCCGGGGTGTTGGCCGAGATGGCGCGGGGCGCCCATCAGTTGCTGTGCGAGCTTCAAAGTCAGCACAAGACGCCGGTCGTCTGGATTGAGATTGAGCTCGCGGACATTGCGATCGCAGACCTCTTCCGACCAGGACCACATGCCGGATGACAGCGCCTTGATCACGTCCTCCGGCAGGCCGAGCGCCTTGCCGACATCGCGGATCGCGCCGCGCGCCCGGTAGCGCGTCACGGTGGCGCAGAGCGCTGCCTTTTCTCTGGTATAGGTTCGATAGATCCACTGGATCACCTCCTCGCGCCGCTCGTGCTCGAAATCGACATCGATGTCCGGCGGCTCGTCGCGCTCCTGGGATACAAAACGCTCGAACAGAAGGTCGTTGGTCGAGGGATCGATGCTGGTAATGCCGAGGATGTAGCAGACGGCACTGTTGGCGGCGGAGCCCCTCCCCTGGCAGAGAATGCCTTGAGACCGGGCATAACGCACGATCGAAAAGACGGTCAGAAAATACGGGGCGTATTTCATGGTACGGATGAGATCGAGCTCGTGCCGCACGACCTTCAACACGTCGGGCGGTAGTCCCTCCGGATAGCGGTCGGGCACGCATTGCCAGACATAATGCTCCAGCGAGGCCTGAGCATCCTTGCCCGGCACGATCGCCTCCTCCGGATATTGGTAGGTGAGTTCCCCGAGCGAGAACGTGCAGCGACGGACGATCTCCATGGTTCGCGCGAGGGCTTGCCGGTATCGCGGAAACAACCGCTGCATTTCTTCTGCCGGCTTCAGGTAGCGATCGGCGTGGCGCTCGCGTTCGAAGCCGACTTCGTCGATCGTCGTGCGGGTTCGGATGCAGGTGACAATGTCCTGCAACTGCCGGCGGCCCGGCTCATGGAAGAGGACATCATTGGTGACGACCGACCGCACCTTGAACCGCGCCGCAAGATTGGAAATCTCATGCAGGCGCAACTGGTCGTTCTGCCGACGGCGCAGACAAAGCGACACATAGGCGCGATCACCAAACACCTCCGCCATCTTGCGCAGCTGGATCCCGCAGGTGTCATCCGGCAGGTCCGGCACAAGAATGCCGATCATGCCGTCTTTGTATGCGACGACGTCGTCCCAGTGGAGGATACAGTTGTTCTTGCCGCCGCGCGACTTGCCGAGCGTGATGAGGCGGGTCAGCCGGGAATAGCCAGCCCGGTCGGTCGGGTAGACCAGCACCGACATGCCGTCGGCCAGATCAAGCCGGCAACCGACAACGAGGCGTAAGCCGGTGGCGCGCGATGCTTCAAGCGCCCGGACGATTCCGGCAAGCGAATTGCGATCGACAACGCCGAGGGCTTCGATGCCGAGAGCCTTCGCGGTCTCGAACAGTTCCTGCGCCGAGCTTGCACCGCGCAGGAACGAAAAATGGGTCGTGACCTGCAGCTCGGCATAGCTCATGCGAAGATCCCGTGCACGAACCAGCGGTGACTTCCGGTTTCAGGATCGATGCCATCACCGGAGCGAAACACCCAGAGACGCTCGCCGGCCTCGTCTTCGATGACGAAATAGTCCCGCACCGCCTCCATCTCCGCGTCGCGCTGCCACCACTCGCCAAAGATCCGCTCGGGCCCATCGGCCCGCTTGACCTTCCGCCGCTTGCCGCGCCAGGTGATCGAAACCGGCGGGCGGTCCGGTAGCAAGGCGATTGCCTCGATCAGCTCCGGACGGGCCAGCAGCCGGACCGGCCGGCGCCAATGGCTGACCCAGGTAACCACGACCGGATCGGCAGCAGGACTGATGCGCTGGACGGAGCGCTCTGGAACGTCGGAGGCAACCGGTGCCACCCGATAGACGCGCTGCCCGCGGTTGCCGTAGATATCGATCAGCGGCGTCACGTCCTTCACTTCCTCCTCGACCAGCGAGGAGGATTTCTGGCACTCCTCCAGGGGCTCAGCCATCACCGCGACCAGAGTGAGCTTTTCGATCCCGAAGCCCGGCTCGATCTTCTCCGTCCGGTCGCGAAACAGCTTCGTCAGCCAGGCGACGTCGCGCACCGGCTTCACGGTGCCAGCGCGGATCGCCTGCCGTGTGCCATCGACCTTGTCGATGATCAGGTCGGCGCGCCGGACACCAAGGCCGCGCCTTTGCAGCTCCTCGATCAGTTGCACGACCAGCCGGCCGACATATTTGTTGATGGTTTCGGCAGCACCGATCGGTTCGGCGAAGGCGCGGCTCACCTCGATGAGCTCGGCGGTGCGGATCGGATCGATCGGTTCGCAGGCGCGGCCAAACATCTGGTCCAGCCGCCGGCCAATCTCCGGGCCGAAACGAAGGGTCAGCGGCGCGCGCGGCGTGTTGGCCAATTCGCCGACGGTCTGGAAGCCAAGCGTGCGCAGATCGCTGACGACTTTCCCGGGAAGGCGCAGCAACGATATCGGCAGCTTCTCGACGGCGCGGACGGTCTCACCTGAAGGCACTATGACCGTTTCGCGGCTGATGGCACGGGCGCAGGCGTGTGCGGCACCCCAGGTGTCGGCGATCGCGACCCGGGGAGTGAGTTTCCTTGCCAGGAACTGATTGGCGATCTTCGTCACCATCGGCAGCTCTCCGCCCTGCAAGTGATCGGCACCCTCTGTGTCCATGACGATGCCGTCGACCCCATCGACCGCGACGATCGGGGAATAAAGCGTCAGCGCCCAGAGGGTGATGCGTTCGAGTGCTGCGGCATCCATAGCAGGATCCGCATCGACCAGCATCAGGCCGCGAAACAGCGCCTGTGCTTTCGCAGCCGGCATGCCGACATGAACGCCGGCTTGTCTGGCGGCCGCGTCGGCCGCCGATACCCAGCGTTTCGAGCCGCTCCTGGCGATCACCGCGATCGCCTGTTCAGGCGGAATGGATGGATCGGCGCGACGAATGCGATCCGTCGGCAGATCCGGAAGATAGATCGAGACTACCCTTGTCATCGCACGCCCTCACGAGAAACTCAGCACATTCACCCGCTTTCACGCGCATCAATTCCAACAACCATTGGGCCCTCCCCACACCCGGCACTGGCAAATCCTCCGACGGCATCACGCTCACCCGCCACCGCGTGGTCGACGCCGTCGGCTGCCCGAAATCATTGGCCTCTGTCTGCCGCCTCCAACGACGCACAGCCAATGCCATTGTCCCCGTGCGCTCGGCCGCCAGCTGCAGGCGGCGCGAGCTGACCATCGGCAGGCGAACGAGTTCACCGACGACGGCGCCGAGCCCACCAAAGGACAGCCCCTCCTCCATATTGGCGAGCACGTCTTCCTCCTTGTCGGACTCGACGAAGATTATCCGGTCGTGATGCAGTCCGACCTGCGCAAGCGCGGGGAAAAACAGATCTGGTCGCGTCAGACACCACACGATCGGCCCCTTCGTCCGTGCCGCTATGCCGGCTGCAAAAAGAGCAGCGGCCGCACCATCGACGGTGCCCGATCCACCACCGGCAAATTCGTGAAGCGCGCCATGAGCAAGGCCGCCGCCAGGCAGAACCGCATCCATATCCGGCACGCCAAATGGCAACCAACCGGCTTTTTTCGCCGTGCTGGTTTCGAGCGATGCAATACGCTCCCGCAGATCGCAGATTACCCTTTCGCGGGCAGCAGTCATTGTTCACGGCTCCCTTCAAGGTCGTGTTGGCAGGGCGACTTCATGTCGTGCAAATGTCGATGTTCTGTTTTTGTTCCCATCTGAGAAAGGAGTCAAGGCAGCAAAAACGTACGAGTATTGTTCCGAACATTAGAAGTTCGAGATTCTTCATGAGAATCAGGTAAATAGCTGCGACAAAGAAATTTCGCTGGCTTCTACAGTCTTATGTCCTGATCGGTGAATAGCGGGGACAATATAGGATCGTCACAGTATTATTAAGGTTTTTCTGATGAACTGGCCGGATGACGAGGCCTCCGAGATCAAAACCCCTCCTTCGCGACACCGAGCCGCCGATCCGCTCAAAGCCGCGCAGGAAACGTAATCCAGCTCAACCACAGCTCCTCTTCGATCCCATACCTGATCGCGTCGAGCCGGCGCTGGCCCTATTGAAGGCTAAACCTCCCACCGGAAACGAATGGAGTTGGGAGCTGAAATGGGATGGCTATCGCCTTGCGGTCCATATCGAGCCCCAGCGGATCCGGATCCTTACCCGCGGCGGCCACGACTGGACCCATCGGTTTCCGGCCATAGAGCAGGCCGCCCGAGCGCTGGGGCCGGCGACGATGATCATCGATGGGGAAGCCGTCGTGCTCGACGATGAGGGGCGGCCGGATTTCGGGCTGCTGCAGCAATCGCTGGGTGCATCCGGCAAACAAGCTGGCAAGCGCGCCTCCCACCCCGGCCATGACCTTTGCGCCCGCCACCAACGCAGCCTCCCGACTGGACCCGACCCCAACGCGGCCGTCCAGATGGCAATCGGTTTGC
>JWIT01000064.1 GCA_000949895.1 Agrobacterium arsenijevicii
CAATATCATGATATTGTTATTGTAATCGATCGCCGCCAATTTTCATCGCCTTTTCAATCCACTTCCCAATCAGATTCCTTCCGGTTCCCCATATAAATAAATCCACCTCGCTGTAAAAACCTATATAAAATCACATGGCTATAGCGGTCCAAAATTATCTGCGCGCAAACAGACGAACTTTACCAATCAAATCCCCATCCTCCCCTTAATGCGGTTGGTTTATGCTTATTTATATGTTTTGCGCGCCAAAGTGAATAAATTATATGTTTTACCGACACTCTCCGCCGTTGATCCAACCCTAACCAAACCACCCAATCACCCTCGCCAAGGGGGGGAATTCATTCCCATCAACAAGTATAAATATACAAATATATGTATTAATAGCAATTACGAAGGTATAATATTCCGCCTGCGCGCCCTGCAGCGCGTGCTCCCCTCATCGCATTCGAATGACAGGTAAATACGGATCGTTCGGCCTATCAAAAGTTGCACAAAATGATTGACTATCGCGGCTGCGTGAGGGAGCCTCTGCGCGAAAATACGGGGAACATAACAAATCATCATGTCGCCAGAACGCTTTAATGAATGCCTGCGGGTGATCCGCTGGACGCCAATCAATATTGCCTCTGCCTTGCAATGTGAACTCTCATGGATCGAGGCGCTGGAAGCAGGAAACGATACAGTTCCCGATGGCCTAGCAACATGGCTGGAAACGCTTGCGCAAGCTCATGAAGCATTACCACCGCCATCAACCTATAGAGGAAAACGGTCGACATTCTGATGCGGCCAACAGCTGAAAACCTTCACCAACAACCGGATTACGCAATATGAAACATGCCATCGCAATTCTCGGTCTGATCACCGTCTCCAGCCCGGCCTTCGCAGCATCGTGCGAGAAAAACTTCACAGTCTCAGGCGTGCCGATGGTCACGGCTGTCTCTTACAAATCCTTTCAGGAACTGCCGAAAGCCAAAGCACCCGCTGTCCTCCAAAAGCTCGCCCAGGCCGTCGCAGCAGAAGGTTTTTCAGGTATCCAGATCAACAAGGCACTGTCGTCAATCGATGCCCATCAGGAAACCAGCGGAAGCGGCAGGATTCAGACGCTGCGCGTTGTCGCCCGCCAGAAAGGCGCCGCTGTCCGGATCGATGCTGTTTTCAACATTCAGGCAGGACAGATCGCCGACAAGGACGTCATCCGCAAGGGTATCTGCGACATCATAAAAGGCGTGTAAGCCACGCTTTTCGGCAGACGCCGGATCAAGCCTACTTCAACGCGCTGGCACCAATGATGGTAGCTGCATAATCGAAGCGGTAATCCACTTAGCGAAACGCTCGAAACTGTTCAATCAAACCGAGCCACCTCTGCCCGTGTTCAAAGCCAAGAGAGCGGGTGTTTCTATGCACGCCGTTCGAGGGAAGTTCGCAGCAATTCGATCAGGGGTGAGCGTTGGTCCGGCTTGAGTTTGTCGAGATTATACTGCCGCCAGCGGATGGCCGGAAGCTCAGCAACGTGACCAATCTTCAGCAAGGACCAGTCCGGTTCTCCGCGCTCGAAGCCGATCAAAAATTCACGGTGATGATTCGGCATGCCGCCGATCAGCATCTCGATCATTTCATGCTGGGTTTGGACCAGTTCATCGATTGCGACAGTCTCCTCGGTCATGCCTTCGAAGCCATTGCTGTATTCGTTTGCGAGGTCCTTGACGCGGCCTGATAGCACTTCACCCATGGGGCGGTTGTGACTGAGCAGATAGACGATGAACGCTTCGCGTAGGTCATCGCTCAGCCCTTCATGGGCGAGCAGACCTTGCACGTCGAAGAGATCGCGCGGGTGCTGCCGGTCCAGTGCTGCAACCAGCTTGCCCGCAAACAGGTCTTCGAAGGAAACAACGCTGGTTTCCGCAAAGCCGAACGCCTCTTCAACCACCTCGGTGACAGGAATGGTGGAAGGTTCATGAACCACGCCACGCAATACGGGCGAGACTTCGATCTTGACCTGCGTGCCCTCCGCAATCACGAGAAGACGAAGGATGGCGCCGTCGTGGATGTTTTCGGTGACGCGAGCGCCGGGCAGCTCCGCCAGAGCTGCCGCCTTGATGCGCTTCATGGAGGCATCAATCCCAGCCAAAGCCTCCGGCCTGTCATGTACCGGCAGATACATCAGATCGATATCGACCGAGAGGCGCGGTAGGTTGCGAACAAAGAGGTTGATCGCCGTTCCGCCCTTGAGAGCAAAACAGGCTTCGCGCGCCACAATGGGAAGAAGGCGCATAAGGAGCCGAACCTGGGCCTGGTACTGGTCACGAAACGGCATCAAGGTCCTCCGGCACGGTTATCAGATAGACCGGATCGAGCCTGCCTCCGGGAACAAGCATGCGTTTGCCCTTGCCCAGATCGATCGCATCCTTGTCCAGACGCTTGAGCCACGCATGACCGTGACGATCCGCGAAGAGGAAGAACAGGCGTTTCACCTTGACGCTGTCACAGTCCACCAGCAGCTTTTGCAGCCGCCTTGGGCTGAAATTTGCGGCACTCTGCATGATCATGTCGGCCTGATGGAAACTCTCATGGCGCGGCAATTCATCGAGCATTTCGAGATAGGCGCGCTCAGGCTGGGAAAGCGTCAATGGCCAATCCCATTGCCCCCACGCAAGCGAGGTCAGGCTACTGCCCTGAAAGCGGGTGAGATCGCGGCCTTTTCCGTCCGTGATATTCCAGGCAAGGCTGCCAAGCCCCTTTGTTGTGGGATCATTACGGAAGAGGGTCGCGCTGTTGTGATAGACAAAGCGCTGAGGAAGGTTCAGCTTGTCCAACCATGTCGGCGGCTTTTCCGGCCCGTAGAGATGAATGGTCTTCGTCTCGTGCGAGAGGTAATGCGCAAAGCCCTGTAGCTCCAGTGCCGTGCGCCCACCGACATAGAAAGGCGTTCGCAAGAGCAGGCTCTGAAGAGAGATGACGACTTGCTGCCAGCTCAGCGTGCCGCGCGGCCTTTTGTAGACGCTACGCACCGGCTGTTCCAGCCAGCCGGCCTTGACGTAGTAGGCGCGCAAACTACTGGCGATACCGCGCTCTTGCAGCCAAGCGGCATCCACGACCAGCCCTTCGGGAAGGTCTTTCTCAAGCCGGTTTAACAGTGATGCAGATCGCTCAGTCATGCTGAGTATATTAAATGACTCTCAAACCATTTTCAAGTTTGAAAAATATTCCAAATACTCAACCAAACTGAGCAAAAGCGACAGATGGCAATCCTCTACCCGAGTGAGGCACAGCAACACCTGCTGCGGTAAGTCATCAAAGGGATCCTGTCGGATCTGATATTGATGCCGGACAACGGCAAGCTCGCGTTGGCAAACGCCGTGGTGTCACGGTAGACAGTCTCGGCAAGGCGTAGGGACATGGAGGAACAAGACAGGGCATGCGACCCGGGCCTCGCCAAAGAAACAGCGGGTGCTTTCATGGTCGTTGACGCCGAAGACCCGCAAGCACGCCTCCGTTTTTATCCCTTCGCAGCAAGACGCACGCCTGTCCTGCCGCTCACTTCGGCGCTATGGGGAGCGCGTTCCCGTCAGGACAGGCTGGATCACCGCGTCGATTGCTGCAGACGTTCATACCGACCCGCTTCCAATTGCTTGGCGATTGGAACTATCAGTCATGATTATTGGAAGTCCACGCCAAAGAGAGCCGGAGGGCCGCACATACAAGGTTGTGATGGAGATGCCGAACCGCCTTTTTGTCACCGCCCCCGTCAGACCGGGTCGAACATCTCCCTGAATTCCGGATCAGTAAAATAGACAAGCTTTTCAGCAAATATTGGTCGTTGCCCGGCCAGAAACAGCAGTTGTCCATGCGCCGGCAGATTGCGCACCTCATCAGGGGTGAGTAGCGGCCGGCCGGTATGCTGTTGGCTGTACGAGATCCCGGTCTTATCGGAATCGAGCGCTCTGGCCATGGTCTGGAACACGACCGTTTCCTGCCCGAGCAAATCAGAGATGAGGCGGGCGCTGTCATGATCGTTGACGCCGAAGGCCTGCAGCACGCCGGCGTTTGACAGGAAGGTTCCGGCGCGATGACCGTATGTGGCACGCAGTTGATGGATGTCCTGGAGGATGGGCCAAAGCTGGACACCATAGCCCGCCATCAGACCCATCGCGCGTTCGACTGGAGCCAAATGCCCAAGGGATGCGAACTCATCGAGCAGATAGAGAACCGGTGTCGCCGGCTTTGTCGTATCGCGGGCCATTTCGAGCAGGCTTTGTGAGACAAGCAGGCGCAGCCAGCGCGAATAGGTCGAGAGGCGATCAGGGGGAAGGACCAGGAACACCGTCACGTTGCTGCGCTTGAGATCGCCAAACCGGAAATCCGAGCGGCTGAGGACGGCCGTCATGCGCGGTGAATCGAGAAAATGCGTATGGCGTTGGGCTGCGGACAGAACGCCTGCGGCTTCGCGATCGGATTTTCCGAGGTGGCGGTTTGCGGCACGCGCGACAAGACCTCTCGCCGCATCGCTCTCCTGCATACGCTTGA
>JWIT01000065.1 GCA_000949895.1 Agrobacterium arsenijevicii
GGGCTTGCTGAACGGCGGTTCGAGCTTTTGCTGTCGCTGATTGCCCGCCATATTCGTGAGCCGCGCAAGGCGGAGTTTTATGCGCAGAAGCTCGGCCTTTCCGAGACCCATCTCAACCGGCTGGTGCGTTCCGTGTCCGGCCTCAGCCTGCAACGGCTGGTCGCCAGGCGCCAGATCGAGATTGCCCAGCAGGAGTTGATCTTCACGGTATCGACCGTGCAGATGATCGCGGAAGGTCTCGGTTTTGCCGATCCGGCTTATTTCAACCGCTTTTTCAAGCGGGAAACCGGCGTGACGCCACGGGCATGGCGGCTGGCTGAGCAGCGAAAAATGGGAGATGACGGCGTACGGGAAAACCTGTCCCAGACCTGGCCTCAGACCAGCATTCTCTCCAGTTCCCGCTGAACGGCCAGAAGCGCCGGCAGATAACGTTCCACCAGATCGTCCATCGACGCCATGGAGGCGGCAAGCCCGACATTGAGCGCGGCGACCGTTTGCCCGCGCACGGTTTTCACCGGCACGGCGATGGAACGAAGGCCGATCTCTACCTCCTGATCGATCAGGGCATAACCGCGATTACGGGTCGCCTCGATTTCGGCAAGCAGTGCGTCCGTGTCGGTGATCGTCTTTTCCGTGCGTGCCACCAGCCTTGAGTTTTCCAGCACCTCGCGCTGACGCTCGGGCGTGAGGGCTGAGAGGAGAACGCGGCCCATGGAAGTGCAATAGGCGGGCAGGCGCGAGCCCGGCATCAGTGCGATGGACATGACCCGCTGCTGGGCGGCGCGGGCCACATAAACGATTTCGGTATCGTCCAGAATGGAGACGGACGTGCTCTGGCCGATCTCTTCCGAAAGGCGATCAAGCAGCGGCTGGACGATGCGCGGCAACGGCATGGTGGCGAGGCAGCCGGTTCCAAGCCGCAGCACCTTGGGTGTGACGGTGAAGAACTTGCCGTCATAGGCGGCGTAACCCATTTCCGACAGTGTCAGCAGACAGCGCCGCGTGGTGGCGCGGTCAAGGCCTGCGATGTCAGCGGCATCTGATATGGACAGGCGCGGGCGCTCGGCGCTGAACGCCTCGATCACCTTCAGCCCCTTGGCGAGACCGCCCATCATGTCTCTTTCGTTGACGGCCATGTCGCGGCTCCATTTGTGCGATATACGAACAAAAATCATATAACGCACAAAATTCTTGCCGTCGAGGCGGATTCGGATTTAGCTCTCCGGCAAGCGGCCTTGCGGGTTCAACCGTGCGGCTGGATGGAGGATTGATATGGACAAGACAATCAAGAGCGCGACTGATGCCATTTCCGGTATCGGCGACGGCGCGACGGTGATGATCGGCGGTTTTGGCGGCTCCGGCGCGCCCATCGAGCTGATCCACGCCCTGATCGACAAGGGACCGAAAAACCTGACGGTCATCAACAACAACGCCGGCAATGGGCGTATCGGCATTGCCGCAATGATCGATGCGGGCATGGTCAAGAAGATGATCTGCTCGTTTCCGCGCTCTTCCGATCCGCGGGCTTTTACCGACAGGTATCTGGCCGGCGAAATCGAACTGGAACTTGTGCCGCAGGGCACACTTGCCGAGCGTATCCGTGCCGGTGGCGCCGGCATTCCGGCATTCTACACCCCGACTGCCTTCGGCACGGAACTGGCCAACGGCAAGGTCATCGCCGAATTCGATGGCCGGTCGTATGTTCAGGAACGCTGGCTGAAGGCGGATTTCGCCATCGTGAAGGCCGAGCTTGGCGATACCTATGGCAACCTCACCTACAACAAGGCCGGGCGCAATTTTAACCCGCTGATGTGCATGGCGGCGGTCACCACCATCGCGCAGGTTTCGAAGATCGTCGCTGCCGGTGAGATCGACCCTGAGCATGTCGTCACCCCCGGCATCTTCGTCAACGGCGTCGTGCAGATCGCCGATCCGCAACAGGAAGAAGTCCTCATTCGCGCGGGAGTAGCCTACGCATGACCCAGCCAATCAACACCCGCGACGATATCAAGCTTTCCAACGCCCAGATCGCCTGGCGCGCAGCGCAGGACATCGAGGATGGCGCCTACGTCAATCTCGGCATCGGCTTTCCCGAAATGGTCGCCCGTTACCAGCCGCCCGGCCGTCAGGCGATCTTCCATACCGAAAACGGCATCCTGAATTTCGGCGAAGCGCCGCCGGAAGGTGAAGAGGACTGGAACCTCATCAATGCCGGCAAGAAGGCCGTGACGCTGAAGCCGGGTGCCTCCTTCTTCCATCATGCCGACAGCTTCGCCATGGTGCGCGGCGGGCATCTGGATGTGGCGATCCTCGGCGCCTATCAAGTGGCGCAGAATGGTGATCTCGCCAATTGGCGCGTTGGCTCCAAGGGCGTGCCCGCCGTTGGCGGCGCCATGGATCTGGTGCATGGCGCCAAGCAGGTTTTCGTCATCACCGAACATGTGACGAAGAACGGCGAGCCGAAGCTCGTCGAAAAATGCGTCTTTCCGCTGACCGGCGTCGGCTGCATCACCCGTATCTATACCAGCCATGCGGTGATTGACGTGGTGGATGGCCGCTTCGTGCTGCGTGAAAAACTGGCGGCGATGAGCTTCGATGAATTGCAGGCCATGACCGGCGCGCCTTTGGCCGTCGATGGCGAGGTCGCCGATCTCGTCGCCCCGGAACTGTGAGGAACAACCGATGACCGATGCATTCATCTGCGACTATATCCGCACACCGATCGGCCGTTTCGGCGGCGCATTGTCTTCAGTGCGGGCCGACGATCTCGGTGCAGTGCCTTTGCGGGCGCTTGTCGAGCGTAACCCCTCCGTCGATTGGGAAGCCGTCGAGGACGTGATCTTCGGCTGCGCCAATCAGGCCGGCGAGGACAACCGCAATGTTGCCCGCATGTCGCTGCTGCTCGCTGGCCTGCCGGTCTCGGTGACAGGAACCACTATCAACCGCCTGTGCGGTTCGGGCATGGATGCTGTCATCGCCGCTGCCCGCGCCGTCAAATCCGGCGAGGCCGAACTGATGATCGCCGGCGGCGTCGAAAACATGAGCCGCGCGCCTTTCGTTCTGCCGAAGGCCGAAAGCGCCTTTTCGCGCAATGCCGAAATCTACGACACCACCATCGGCTGGCGTTTCGTCAACCCGCTGATGAAGGCGCAATATGGCGTCGATTCCATGCCGGAGACCGGTGATAACGTCGCCGTCGATTATCAGGTCTCCCGCGAAGATCAGGACGCCTTTGCCGTTCGCAGCCAGCAAAAGGCAGCCGACGCGCAGGCCAATGGCCGCCTCGACAAGGAAATCGTCTCGGTCACGATCCCGCAGCGCAAGGGCGATCCGCTGGTCGTCTCCAAGGACGAACATCCGCGCGCCACCAGCCTTGAGTCGCTTGCAAAGCTGAAGCCGGTGAACAAGCGCGATGGCGCAACGGTGACAGCGGGCAATGCGTCCGGCGTCAATGACGGTGCGGCAGCGCTCATCATCGCCTCTGCGGCGGCGGCCAAAAAATACGGCCTGACGCCGATTGCCCGCATTCTCGGCGGTGCCGCCGCCGGCGTTCCGCCGCGCGTCATGGGCATCGGCCCGGCTCCGGCCTCGGCCAAACTTCTGGCACGGCTCGGCCTGACGCAGGAACAGCTCGATGTGATCGAACTCAACGAGGCCTTCGCCAGCCAGGGTCTCGCAACGCTTCGCCAGCTCGGCATTGCCGATGACGATGCGCGGGTCAATCGCAACGGCGGCGCAATTGCGCTCGGCCATCCGCTCGGCATGTCCGGTGCCCGCATTGCCGGCACCGCAGCGCTTGAGCTGTCGCTAACCGGCAAGCGTTATGCGCTTTCCACCATGTGCATCGGTGTCGGGCAGGGTATTGCCGTGGCGCTCGAGCGGGTCTGATAGGCCAGCGGCATTCGGCCATCGTGACGGTCCGAATGCCGCTGCCGCAGCTTCTTCATTGGCGACAAAAAACCAACCCGGTACTCGACAGGCGATTTTCTCACGTTGGTTCACCCCCGGCTCCTCATTCCTGTGCTTGTCACAGGAATCCGGCCGATGCGCGTCTGTGCGGCGAGAGAGTTTTTTTGCCCAAGGGCTTGGGCTGGCTGGATCTCTGTGACAAGCATAGAGATGAGGTAGGCAACGGCATTCTAAAAAACGGTCACGGGCTTTGGTCCGCCTGTGTGCGGTAGAA
>JWIT01000066.1 GCA_000949895.1 Agrobacterium arsenijevicii
TCATCTCAGGACAAAGCGGTGCCTGGGAAAATATCGAACAATCCGGAGCAGGCTCGCAGGAAAAGGCAGCGTAAGGCCCTTCTTGGTTATTTATCTGGTGAAATTTCACAGAGACGCGGTGCAGATCGATGGCAAAGCCTCCAACTATCCGAGACGTTGCTCGTCTGTCAGGTGTCTCGACAGCGACGGTCTCAAGGTATTTTTCCGGAAAAGCCGATGCTGTATCACCGCGCAAGATCGAGAGCGTGCAGCGAGCGGCAAAGGTGCTTGGTTATACCCCGTCTGAGATTGGTAGATCCCTACGCCTTTCACAAAGTCGCGTCGTCATGATGCTGGTTCCTGACGCGACGAACCATTTTACAGCAGATGTTGCGGTCTCCGTGGAAAGCGCCCTTAAAGAAATCGGCCTTTCCATGGTCCTCGCCAATACGGGTGAAAAAGCCGCTCAGCAAGATCGATTGTTGTCAGACGCCCAGGGGCTGCGCGCCCGGACGATAATCCTGCAGGGTGCGATTGACACGCCGCGGCTGCGCGAATTCGTAGCACAGCATCGTAACCTTATTTTCGTTAATCGCATGCCTGCCTCGGGAATGGCTGCGCCATATGTCGGCATCGATAATTTTCAGGCTGGATTGTCCGTGGGAAAGTACTTTGTCGAGCGGGGGTACATCAACCCGGTCGCGATCCATGGGCCGCGGCACTATTCGGGGAGCACTGCCCGACTCGATGGTTTTCTTGCGGGCCTCGGAGAGGGGGCCAGAGTGCGTCAATTCGAATGCGCCTACACGATGCAGGCCGGATATGATTGTGCGCAGTCCCTTCTGGAAAACGAGCCGGCGAAATATTCGATTTTTTGTGCAAACGACATGATCGCCTATGGGGTGCATCGCGCAGCAATCGAGAAGGGCCTCAATATACCCGAAGACCTCGTAATCTTTGGCTTCGACGACAATCGCCTCAACGAATGGCTTGCTCCCTGGCTTTCAACCGTAAGGGTGCCGGCTTTGGATTTTGGTCCGGCTATAGCCGAACTGATCTCGTCACATCACGCTGACAACCCGCAGCAGGCAAAAGACGTAATCCTGCCATTCTCTCTGCAATTGCGACAGTCGGCCTAGGTTTGGGGTCGACATTATAGTGTCTGGCGGAAGGATAGCCGCTGGCGGAAAAAAAGGGGAATACCAGATGAATTGCAAAGCTGTTGAAACAGGCTCCACAGCCCAGCTGGCGCCTGGGATATTGGTCGGATTTTCGGGTCTCTTCAGCGTCAAAGCGTGCGAAGTGCGGTGCCCCTCCTGTGGCCAAGTTTGAGGAGAGCGAAATGGAAAAAGTGTCCCCGTCGACAATCAAGGCCGTGCGCGAAAGTGGCGCAGTCCCCGCAGCCGAGTATTTGCTGGAGGTTCGAGACGTCCGAAAGGAGTTTTCTGGGAACGTTGCATTGGATAACGTGTCCTTCCGCCTGAAGAGAGGTACCGTCCACGCGCTAATGGGTGAGAATGGCGCTGGCAAATCGACCCTAATGAAGATCATCGCCGGAATTTATACGCCGGACGCCGGGGAGTTCTTTTTAAACGCGCTCCCCATTCGGCTTCGCAGCCCGCTCGACGCGTTGGATAATGGTATCGCCATGATCCACCAGGAACTTAACCTCATGAATCACATGACGGTTGCGGAGAACATCTGGATCAGGCGGGAGCCGAAAAACCGCTTTGGATTGGTCGATCACAGCGAACTGGCCAAAAGGACTGAAAAGCTTTTCTTGGAACTTGGTATCGACCTGGATCCTGAAGAACGTGTGGGTGATCTGTCTGTAGCAAGCCGACAGATGGTCGAGATCGCAAAGGCGGTTTCCTATGAATCGGACGTGCTCATCATGGACGAGCCGACCTCTGCACTGACGGAGCGAGAGGTCGAACACCTTTTCCGCATCATTCGAACCCTCAGGGAACGCGGGAAGGGTATCATCTATATTACCCACAAGATGAACGAATTGTTTGAGATCGCCGACGAGGTCTCGATATTCCGTGATGGAAAACATATCACGACCAAAGCGGCCAATGAAATCACCCGAGACGCGGTTATCCGGATGATGGTTGGCCGCGAAATTTCGCAAATGTTTCCGAAGATACCGGCGAAAATCGGAGAGGTTGTGCTCAGCGTTAAAAGCCTGTGTCTCGCCGGTGTGTTTGAAGATGTGTCGTTCGACTTGAGAGAAGGGGAGATTTTAGGAATTGCGGGCCTCGTCGGCGCCGGACGCTCGAATATCGCCGAGACGATCTTCGGTGTCACCCCCGCAACATCGGGTACAATCGAAATCAAGGGGAAGCGCGTTGACGTGCGGTCGCCCAGTATTGCGATGGAGCACGGTATAGCATTTTTGACGGAAGATCGAAAGGAATCAGGCTGTTTTCTGCTTCTCGACATTCAGTCGAATATGCAAATGGCCGCGCTTCGTAGCGGATATGTGCGCCATGGATTTGTAGAGCAGGCCCGCCTCTCGAATGAATGCGAGACAATGAGAGAGGCGCTCCGCGTCAAAACGTCGAGCATGGACGAGCGTATCATCAATCTGTCGGGCGGCAATCAGCAAAAGGTCCTGATCGGGCGCTGGCTACTGACGAAGCCACGTATTCTCATTCTGGACGAACCAACGCGGGGGATCGATGTCGGTGCCAAGGCGGAAATTCACCGTATGATCTCCACACTTGCAGGCGAAGGCGTCGCCGTCATCATGATTTCCTCGGAACTGCCGGAGGTTCTGGGCATGAGCGATCGCGTCGTAACGGTGCGTCAGGGACGGGTCGCCGGCATTCTTGATCGCGCCGAGGCTGATCAGGTCAAGATCATGGAGCTTGCGGCCCAATGACGACTTCATCGGAAGCCACTGCTGTGGCGGAAAAGCGTG
>JWIT01000067.1 GCA_000949895.1 Agrobacterium arsenijevicii
TAACCGAGAATTAGCTTAACTCTACGACTGATTTGGGGCCGGGAGGAGACTGTCTGATATTGGGGTGTCAAAACACTAAAGCCGACATCAGTAGATCTGGTGCCGTTGGCCAAGTTTGGCCCGAAGCGGACGTGCTAGGCGCTCTTGAGAGCGGCCAAGTCACCATTGCTCAAGGATGTCAAATTGGCTTCGATCTTCTCGATCGACCAATCCCACCAGGCGATATCAAGAAGGTCGTTTATCACCTCGGCAGAATAACGCATTCTAATGATGCTGGCTGGATTGCCGCCTACCACTGCGTAAGGTGGGACATCGCGCGCGACCACTGAGGCTGCGGCCACGATTGCGCCCGCACCAATGTGCACGCCCGGCATAATTGCCGCGTCGTGGCCGATCCAAACGTCATGGCCAACAACAGTGTCTCGAACAGGAAGGTCCTTGTAACCGAATGTCTCGGGCTTGAAGATTCGAAATGGATATGTCGTGAAACCAGCCATCGGATGATTGGCCGAACTGGTTATGAAATAGCTGCCCCGAGCGATCTGCACAAATTTGCCAATGACCAGATGCTCGCGACACGCGTGACCGAGATAGGGTGCCAGTATCTGGGCCGTTTCTTCCAATGTTCCGGAATGCGTGAAATAGCTGAAGTTGCCGACGTCGATACGTGGATGGTCGATGACGTTCTTCAGGTAAACCGTGTCCGAATGGACCCGGCCGTCAGGCAGAGTGATTGGATGGATTGCGTCCGCATCGAGGAGCGGCATGGAGATCCTTTTCGACTGGCTGATTGCCGGGCAACGGCGAGATATCCCCACGTTGACAAGCTTGATTGATCTGAGCTGACCGACGATATTGCTGCCAAGCCGTCAAGTACAGCTTGCCGCCCTTATCACTTCCATGAATAGTTTTCATGAGAGGTTTCCGAACCAGCCAAAAACGTCACCTATTGGCGCGAAGAGGAAGACGCCTTTTGGCGGATATCGTTGAAAAACTCGTCCGATTATCTCTCTATTCGCCCTTTTGGTGTTGTGGGCGCTGGATTGCTTGGCGATCTGCCCCGCGCCCCAGCGCAGGGTATCGGTCGATGCCGCCCTCAGGCGGCAATGGCACCGCATGGCGGCATCTGGGGCCTAAGTTTTGCGAGCCTCCTCAGGTTCTGCGCCGTCGCGGCAAGAAGGAATTCGTCTCTCGCACCACATGGCCCTCGAAGCCTTAAACGCGCCATCCGCAGGATGCGCTTCAGGTGCGCAAAGAGCGCCAGACGCGCCCTTTATCATTGATCTAGAACATGAATATCCGCAAATTCACAAGAACCCTACCCACGAAATTTTGAGAACGACGTGAACTTTGTTGCATTGCAGCAAATTTGAGCATCGGTCATGTTTAAATCCTTCAAATGAGAGACCAATGTGATGATTCAGAGTTTACGGGATGATCGGGCCGCATATGGTTCCGTTAGTCGAGTGTTGCACTGGATAATGGCTTTGCTATTTGCTTGGCAGTTCACTGGAGCGGCGCTTCACCTACTCGCAGAGGATACCGTGGCGGCCGAGTTTATATGGTCTTCTCACCGCGATATCGGCTTTCTACTCTTCGTGATGGTCATCGTGCGCGGTGCATGGGGACTAATCAACCTATCGTCGCGGCCTCAACAGTCCGGAGTGCTGGGTAGGTCAGCAAGGTTAGGGCACATCATCCTATATATCATGATGATAGCGGTGCCAGGTTTGGCTTTGATCCGGCAAATCGGCTCGGGGCGTGCCTTCGCCCCTTTCGGATTGGATCTACTCGAAGGTGGCGGTGATCAGATTCGTTGGATGACCGAGATTGGTGGCCTTCTCCATTCACCGTTAGCTTGGTTGTTGCTTGTATTCGTGGCGGGACATGTAGCGATGGTCATTGTCCACCAGCTTGTTTGGAGAGACGGAACGCTTGATCGGATGGCCGGCAGTCGACACGGAGAAGATCTTGGGCAACATCGCGCAGAAGAAAAATAATTGCTATATGATTTTCCATTTGCGCCCGAAGAACTTCGCAAGGTGCGGAGTTGCTCTGATCCCGAAAAACTGGAACGTTCATAACTGGAGTTTTCCGCGGTATTCCCCCTGGGAAAAGGAGAGGAAGCATGAAGGCTTCGAAGTTTTCGGACGCTCAGAAGGCGTTTATTTTAAAGCTTGGCTTTTAAGATCACTCATCTGATGAATGAATTCAGTTGGTCGCTCATCTAAAGCGAGAATGCGGCGGTTGGTATCCCTCAAAATCTGGAACTCCGGCGACCGAAGGCAGCAGCCGGGAGATCAGAAGAGGTTGAGGCGGGCGCTCTTGAGAGCGTGAAGGATATTAGAAGTGCCTGTCAGCTTTTCGGCATGCCTCCAGGCCTGAGTTGCCTTTTGAAGGCGACAATTCTAAAGATGGCGTTGTTGGCTATCAAACATGGTCTTGCCGTTGGACTATCTCGAAGAAAAAGCCTTCGCCATAGGTGTGGGAATAGAGCTGGAAATACTCGCCGAGCTCGTCACGGTCGTAGAAGATGCTTTCCGCTCGCAGCCGGTCGCTGAGATCCGGATCCAAGCCGA
>JWIT01000068.1 GCA_000949895.1 Agrobacterium arsenijevicii
GGGTGGAGGGAACCGTCCCCTTTCCCCATGGGAGGGTGTTTGAGGGAGGGGCTTGCCCTTCCCTCATTGGGTGAGCGGCGAGAGGGGCGGCGCAGCCCCCCTTTCGTTAGCCATGCCGGCCGGTCGATCCGGCTGACGAGGCTCGCAGACAGGGATACGGACGAAAGGTGGCACCACCACCTTTCGTCCTCGACATTAATCGGGGCTAACGTTGAGTTCACGGATCACCGTGTCGATGCGCCAGTCGCCAATCTCGGTTCGTCGCTGGGCAACCAGAATATCGACGGCCGTTTCGTTCGCCTCGATAGCACTGATCGCCGCGTCCATCGCATCCCATGGACCGAGGTTTTCGACAGGGATGACGTCGCCGTCATCGTCATAGGCGCCTGAGATGTACATTGGCGCGCGCGTGACGCGGTCATGTGCACGCTCGGCTTCTCGAATCAACCGAAAACCCTCTTCCCGCTGACGCCAGTATTCCGGGCTGCCACCATCGATGTATTTGATTTTCTGCTCTGTCATGACAATCTCCTTTCGTCTTTCTGACGCAAGGAGGCTGCGCCGTAGACGCGAGGGGTCAGGGATCGCATTGCGACCGCCGGAGGCGGCGAGTGGAGGAGCCGATTTGCAAGAGCCGTCGCGGACGGCGGCTGCAAATTGGAGGTGCTACGACGTCCTTGACGCCGGAGTGGCGGGTGCAAAATACAAAGTCAGAGAGAAGAGAGACCCGCGCCTGCAGGGCGCGTCCGTCTGCCGGTAGAACCGGCCGCGAGAGGATCGCAACCGGATGGCCGAAACCGCTTGCGGGTTCGGTGCGCTTGCGCATAGAGCCATGCGTTGAAGCCGCCTCGCCCAGTTCCCTGTCTGAAATCATCACGGCGATGAATCGGTGACACCGGATCGATTCAGATAACTCGTTGGACGCTGCTTGCCGAGATAGCGACAATGAGGGCATGGAAGACAAGGAGACATGCCCGGTTCATCTTCACCGCATCGAGACGGCGCAGAACATGCGACGCTTCTACATTCTGGCGATCCAGCCGACACTGTTCGGCGGGGCTTCGGTCATCCGCAACTGGGGCCGGATCGGATCGGGCGGCCAGACGATGATGCAGACCTTCGATCATCCGGATGATGCGAACACAGCACTCTCCTGTCTCGAACGAACGAAGAGACGACGTGGCTATCGGGACGCGGGCAACACCGAATAGCCGGTTTCAATCGACCGCATTGCTGCATTTCCTGTGGCTTACGCGCTCCTTCCGGGGATTCCTGCCTTTCTGCCCCTTTCTTCGCCACATCTTCATTGCCAAAGCTGAGGGACCGAAACAACATGAGGAATGTCCCATATGACCACGACCAACGAAATCGCCGACAAGATCGCAGCCGAACAGAGCCTGACCAAGGCGCAGGCCAAGACGATCGTCGAGAGCGTCTTCAAGCAGATCACCGACGCGGCGCTTGCTGGCGCAGAAACGTCGATCCCATCATTTGGAAAGTTCAAGCTGAAGGACACTCCGGAGCGCGAGGGACGCAATCCGGCGACGGGTGCTACGATCAAGATCGCGGCATCGAAGAAGCTGACCTTTACGCCCGGCAAAGCGGTCAAGGACGCACTGAACGGCTGAAGCGACCACGCCGCCGGAAACGGCAGCATGATGGAAGCCTCCTAGAAAGGAGGCTCCGCGCTGATGCGTCCGTCCTGTTCGGCCTCGATCGTTGCAAGCTCCGCCTGTACCATCTCCAGCTCCGCCGCAATCCGGCGGCGCTCGGCCGGATCGCAGGCATTCCTGAATTCGGCCCGAAGCTCTTCGCGCTGAATTTCGAGAGAAATCGTCATCGTCGGCTCCTTGACGTTTGTGAAAGACGACGCCGCGCGTCATGGCGGAGCGGAGGGGTCCAGCATCGCGGGACGCGACCGCCGGAGGCGGCGAGGGGAGGAACCGATTTGCGGGAGCCGCCATAGGCGGAAGGAGCAAATTGGAGGCGCCGCTCGTGCTGGACGCCTTCGTTTCGCCATGGCACCATTGGACGAACTGAGCAGCCCACAACTCCTCGTATGGCACCGGAAAAGCCGGAAGCAGGCTCGATGCCTGCGCCCGGCTCTCCATCGCGACACGAAAAGAGCCCCGCCTTTCGGCGGAGCTCGTTGCGGTGATCAGGCCTCCCGCTTCGGGCGGTTCCAGATGAGGGCGT
>JWIT01000069.1 GCA_000949895.1 Agrobacterium arsenijevicii
CAGTTAACCGGACGCTTACGAAGTTAATGTCGGCCAAGGGACACGATCAAGGGACAACTTGTCAGCAACCACTTCCCGATCCCCGATTGTGGTCTCGATCACGGATTCCACTGATCACCGCCTTCCAGGCGGTTCTGTTCTTGCTGCCATGTAGTTGTGAATGGAGAAGAGGAAATGCAGGGCAATCGCGAGGCGTATGCCGCTGATTGCGTTCTCAGCGGCGTCCCTCCACCCGAGGATCGTCTTCAGCCCATTTCGCATCAATTCTCCTTGCGACCCTCCAACAGAAACGGTGCTTGAGTTTTCAGTCAGAAACAGCAGAGAGGAACCCTCTTGCGGGTTTCGGTAATTCGCGGACAGGGATTCCATTAAATCCCTGTCCGCGAATTACCGAAACCCGCATCTTATCCGCGGCGCTGTAGTGGCCTCCACTATCTTCCGGCAGGAATTTCGCTGCCAAAGCGATTTCATTACTGAACAGCGACGTCAGCAGATCGTTGGCAACAGAAGACCACGCAAGGTGTGATTTTTCCTGAGCGTATTTAAGCGTGACAAGCAATGCCTGGCTGTGGCGCGAAGTATCAAATATTGGGAGAGCATCCCAATTGTGGGTGTCCAGCATTGTTTTGGGAATAAACTGCTCTGCGCCCGTTTGCCCTGCTGCAATCCCGGCACCCAAAGAACTGAACAGCGGACTTCCCGTGATAAAAGCGAGAACGTTAAACAGGTTCATCGCGATCGAGCCATCACGAAGTCCAACATTCACTTCGCCTTCGACAAAGTATCCCGTAAAACTCCCAAAGCTGGGAATATGCATTTCCATAAGTTCGAGCAGTTCGGGTGTTACCGTATCAATATCTGGATCAAACAGGCCGGTGCGCCGCGCCAACTCGGTCGCAATCGCCGCCATAGCTCCCTCACCAAAGGGCATGTGATCGAAACCGACACCAGTAGCACCGGAGATAAACGACACAAACCCCGCGAGACCACCACCGAGCGAATGTCCTGTGAGGATTGGCTGCGCCCCCGTATCATCGAAGGCAGAATGCTTCATTACCTGCTTGTAAAAATCCAGTGCCAGGGTTGCCTGAGAGGCTGCGCCATAACCGCCTCCGAGCGTCCAACCGTTCCACATATCGTTCGCACTGTCTAAAATGTTCTTGTTGTCCGTGCCCCGGTAAGAAATTACCGTTTCCGTACCCCATGTATAGGCGATCGCGTAAAAACCGGCATCTACACCTGGAGTGCCTGCAAGGGTATCACTTTGTAGAGTCACTGTGGCGGTGCCAATTAACGATCCGACACCGCCTAACCCGCCATCCACCACGCCTCTGTTGTAACCACGATTGTATGCGTCCATAGACAGGATCGCCAAAAATAATTCATCAGAAAACGGTTTTAGGGAGGTCATTAATTTTTCTCCGTATCGAAGCTGCCCGCGCTCAACGAATTGGCAAAGCGGTTAATTGCGTAAATTGTCTCAAAACGATTGCTATCGAGCATCTTGTCGTAATATTCGTTCAACCAAGGCAGGACCTTTTCGACCTTACCTTTCGTCACCCGATCTCGGGTAATCGATAAGGTGATTGAGGTCAGTGAAGTGCCTGAACCGAAGAATTCTTCGAGATTGTCGGGATCTACTTTCTTCACCGTCTTCGGATCGTTGATATCGGTGAAGGTCACCAACAACGGGTAGTCGGATCTGGTGAGCGTGGCCGTTGCCGGTTTTGACATGCGTTCCAATTTCGGAGCAACGTCGAGCGGAGCCTCTCCTGGGAAAAAAAGCCCATAGGGTCTCCTCAGATCCGTCAGCAGGACAAATAAATACTTACCCGGCACGACCTCTAAAACAACTGCTTCACCCTCAAGCTTGAAAAACGCGCCAGTTGCTTCCCGAGGTATAAACGGCCCACCCTTTCTGTGCTCCAAACTGGCCGTCATCACACTGGACGCGGATTTTGGACCCGACGGGGTCTCAACCGTAACCGTCAGCTTTTGATGCCACGACCAACTGTCATCGCAACCGCCAAGCAACAACAGAACGAATAAAAACGGAATTTTCCGTAGAATTCCAAATAGCTGCATCGGATAACAGTTCCGCAGAATAAATGCTGGCCAACGAAACTCGGCCTCCAAGCCAAACTTCAGATCAAAATAAATGTGGCATTTCCGCAGATTTAAAGTCGCGTGAGAACACGAAGTGGCATTCAGAAATCAGTTGACGGGCTGCTCGACTGGGAGCGTCTTTTTGTCATCAGATTTTGCGATAAGACTGCGTAAAACGTCGCTATCAACCAAACGTCCTATAAGAGGATGAACCTTTATCTGGTTCTGCTTGGCAACTGTGTGGAAATTCGACAGCACGGAGGTAGCAAGCTCTCGCGTCGGTGCGATAACATCCAGCAACCACACGATTTCACCACTGTTCCAATCAGCAGGCTTTAAGCGTACTGGAAAAACCCCCGCCTTAATCTGCTCAACGATCTTTGCATCAACATCTGCACTCACGCTTGCCCAAATTGCGATAGCGTTTGGTGCCAAACCCGCCTGCTCAGCTCCATCTTCCATTTTTTTCGATACAATTACGATGCGGTCGTGGCTGATCGGATCGATGACCAAATGACCGAGGTCGGCGAGGCTCTGGCTGCGATAGCGGGGAACGGAACTAAGTGCGAATACGACTTGCCCAAAAACAGAAAAAATTTGCCCTTTTGCTTGTGAAAGTTTTTGGATCACATCGTCGTTTATTGCATCGGATGTAGACTTCTGCTGAGACTCGTCCTTAAAAAAAACCGTCATACTGCCCCCGCAATACCGCCCACAAAGCGTTGATACCCTTCACAACTTCGGAAGTTATCAGATCAAATTTCGATTTCAAGTTGTATGTTTATCACCAAGCGGGATTGCAATGACGGTTGTTGATTGAGGCGATCCAAGTATGGAAGCTTCCAACTGTGCGCGCTTTGGATAAATATTTAAAAGCGGCTGGAGGAGCTCCTAGTTTCTCCCGGCCCTTTCAGCTCTTGCAGCACCTCTTCGCACCGGGCGACCACTAGCGGACCATGGCTGCCCCCAAAGTTGGACACTTTCGTGCAGTTGAAGGGATTAGAACCAACGACCCTGTTATTACGAACTTCCCCAGCACGAGATCTGCAGGCTAACCGAGAATTAGCTTAACTCTACGACTGATTTGGGGCCGGG
>JWIT01000007.1 GCA_000949895.1 Agrobacterium arsenijevicii
GCCCACCCCTGAGATCACACCGCCGCCGCCCCTTCCGCAACCGTCCCCAAAGACCGGACAACCGACCCAATTTCGGGACGTTCCGCAGGAAAGACCCTTACCGCAACAGGATCGGCAGCCCGTTTCTCCGCCGGCGCCGCAGGCCAAGGTGGACAATACCGAGCTGAAAAACACGCCCGACCTGCCTTTCGTCAAAACGATCGACAACAATGACGGACCGATCCGCGAAAACGAGCGCCGACCGGTGACGGGCGGCGGCGGCAAGGAGCCGACGGACAATGGCGGCGGCGGCGGCGGTGGAGGCGGCGGTGGAAGCCAGAGCGGTTTCCACAAGCGCAGCGAGCCGATCAATTTCGCCGCAAGCCTCACCAAGGGCATAGCTGCCGTACGCCGCAACATGGTGGTGGTGATGCTGTTCACCGTCGCCATCAACGTGCTGCTGCTCGCCATTCCGCTTTATCTGTTCCAGATTTCGGACCGGGTGCTGACCAGCCGCTCGATGGATACGCTTGTCATGCTGACGGTTGCCGTCCTCGGCGCGGTTCTGCTGCAGGCTTTCATGGACGCCATCCGGCGTTTCATTCTGATGCGCACCGCCGTCGAGCTTGAAGTGCAGCTTGGCGCGCCAATCCTTTCCGCCGCCGCCCGTGCTTCCCTGCATGGCAGCGGCAAGGACTACCAGATCCTGCAGGACCTGCAGCAGCTGCGCGCCTTCATCACCTCCGGCACCCTGATCGCCTTTCTCGATGCACCGTTGATGCCGCTTTTCATCGTGGTGGTCTATCTCGTCCATCCACATCTCGGCATCATCATCATGGTCTGCTGCGCGGTGCTGTTCATAATCGCCTGGCTCAACCAGCGTTTCACCGCCAGACAGTTTTCCGAAGCTTCCGGTTATCTGAGCCGCGCCAATTTCCATCTCGATTCCATGTCGCGCAATTCGCAGATCATCAATGCACTCGCGATGATCCCCGAGGCGGTGAAGATGTGGGGCCGCGAAACAGCCGGATCGCTGAAAGCGCATGTGGAAGCGCAGGATCGCAACATCATGTTTTCTGGCGTCTCCAAGGCTGCCCGCATGATTACCCAGGTGGCATTGCTGGGCTGGGGCGCGCATCTGTCGCTTTCCGGTGAACTGACCGGCGGTATGGTGATTGCAGCCTCCATCATTTCCGGCCGCGCGCTGGCGCCCATCGAAGGGGCGATCGAGGGCTGGCACCAGTTCAACAAATCCGCCGCCGCCTACGGCCGCATCAAGCAGCTTCTCATCAACTCGCCGCTGAACTTCCCGCGCCTGCGTCTGCCCAATCCGGAAGGCCGTCTGGATGTGGAGCGCATCCTCTTCGTACCGCCGCCGCAGAAGAAGGTGATCTTGAACGGCATTTCCTTTTCGCTGAAAAAGGGTGAATCGCTCGCCATCATCGGCAATTCCGGCTCCGGCAAAACGACACTCGGCAAGATGCTGGTCGGCTCCATCCTGCCCACATCAGGCAATGTACGTCTCGACCTCATGGACCTGCGCAATTGGGACCAGCGGCAATTCGGCGAAAGCATCGGTTACCTGCCACAGGACGTGCAACTGTTCCCCGGCACCATCAAGGCCAATATCTGTCGCATGCGCGACGATATCGAGGACCGGCAGATCTACGAGGCGGCCGTACTGGCCGACGTGCATGAACTGATCGCCGGTTTCCCGCAGGGCTACGAAACCGTGGTCGCGGCCGATGGCGCGCCGCTTTCCGGCGGCCAGAAACAGCGCATCGCGCTTGCCCGCGCCTTCTTTGGTGATCCCAAATTCGTGGTTCTGGACGAGCCCAACTCCAACCTCGACACGCAGGGCGAACAGGCGCTGGCAAAGGCCATTCTGCACGCCAAGAAACAGGGCATCACCACCGTCACCATTACCCAGCGGCCGGCACTTCTTCAGTGCGTCGACAAGATCATGGTGCTGAAGGACGGATCGGTCGCCATGTTCGGTGAACGCATGGACGTGCTGAAGGCCATTTCCGGCAATGCCCGGCCAAGTGGCCAGTCTCCGCAGATCGAGGGTTGAGGATCGTCATGTTCAGGAAAAAAACCGCCACCGCCGTCGCAGAGGTAAAAGCTGAGGGCCAGCTTGAATGGTACAGCGAAGTGCCGCGTTCCATTCGCCTGCATAGCTCCATCGGCCTTGCCGTGTTGCTCGCCTCCTTCGGCGGGTTTGGGTACTGGGCAGGCACGGCACCGCTCTCCTCCGCCATCATTGCCCAGGGCAGCTTCGTCGCCACCGGCAACAACAAGATCGTCCAGCATCTTGAAGGCGGCATCATCAAGGAAATGATGGTCAGCGAAGGCGATACCGTCAAGGAAGGCGATGTGCTGTTGACGCTCGACAAGACGACGGCGCTCGCCAACGAGCGCATGTTGCAGTTAAGGCGGCTCCGCCTCGAAACCATCGTCACGCGCCTGCGTGCCGAGGCGCAGGGCGAAAAGAGCTTCAAGGTGCCTGATATCGTCATGAAGGAAGCCAGCGATCCTGATATCAAATCCATCATCCAGAGCCAGAACATTGTGTTCCACAGCAAGATCGTCAAACTCGACGAGCAGCTTAACCTTATCGAAAAGAACATCAGGTCGCTGGAATTCCGCTATACGGGCTATGACGGACAGAAACAGTCCTTCGACCGGCAGCTGGCGCTTTTGACGCAGGAGCGCGACTCCAAGGAGAGGCTCGCCAAGGACGGCGTCATCCGCAAGACCGACATGCTGGCGCTGGAGCGCGCCATCGCCGATGCCATGGGCGATATCGCCCGTCTGACCGGCGAAATGAATCAGAGCGAGGCGGAAATCGCCAAGTTCAAACAGGAGGCGGTCATTGCCATCAACGCCAACAAGCAGGCTGCTCTCGACGCGCTCGAAACCGCCGAAGCCGATCTAGACAGCGTGCGCGAACAGGTGCGCGGCGCCGCCGAAGTGCTGGAACGCACCGTCATCCGCTCCCCCGTCAACGGCACGGTGGTGCGCGCCTATTATCATACGCCAGGCGGCGTCATCACCACCGGCAAACCGATCATGGAAATCCTGCCCGCCCATGTTCCCCTGATCCTTGAAGCGCAGGTTCTCAGAACCTCCATCGATCAGCTGCATGAGGGCCAGACCGCCGCAATCCGCCTTTCTGCCCTGAACCGCCGAACCACGCCGGTTTTGAACGGAAAGGTCTTTTACGTCTCCGCCGACAGCATCGAGGAAAATGCCGGCCTGCAGGTCAAGGACGTCTATATCGTGCGTGTGCAGGTTTCCGACGAGGAGATCGCCAAGGTCCATAATTTCCACCCTGTGCCCGGCATGCCGGCCGACGTTCTGATCCAGACTTCGGAGCGCACCTTCTTCGAATATCTGACCAAACCTATCTCCGACAGCATGTCCCGCGCCTTCAAGGAAAGATAAAGAAATAGAGCAATTCCAGTAAAAGTGCGTAGCGTCTTTACGCCCGGAAAATGCGGAAAACAAAGAGACAGGGCCTACACTGTCAATCCCGTGCAGGCCGGCATAGAATGCCAGTATATTTCTGGTGGGGCGGGAGAAGCAGCATGGCGGCGATGTCGGATATATTGCTGATGGTCGGCAGGCTGAATTACGTATGGACCAACACCGAAAGCCTGATAATCTATCTGATCGTCCATCTCCTGAAAGTGGAGAAGGAGGCGGCCATCATCGTCTTCCTGACGCTCAACACCACGCGGGCCCGCATGGACCTCATCGAGCGTCTGGCAAAACTTCCTTCCACCCCGGCGTCAGACCGCAAGACCATTCTCTCCATCATGGCGCGGCTGAAGAAAGAAGCGAAGACGCGCAACAAATACAATCATTGCATCTACTCCTTCGACGAGAAGGGCGAAATCGCCAGCACCCAGCTGATGCGGCTCGTGGAAGATGACAGCCAGGTGCGTTACGGCAAGGTCGAACGCATGGACGAAAAAGAAATCGAACATCTCGAAAAATCGATCGCGGACATCGTCGAGGTCAGCAAGGACATGTGGAGTTTCATCCACGCCAGCCCGCATGTTTCAGCGGATTACCTCTAGAGCATTTGCAATCAAAGTGCCTAGCGATTTTGCGTCCGGAAAATACGTGAAAACAATGGCTCGACCCAAACGAATGCTCAGGCTCTCGTCTGCAACCGCACGCCAATAGCCGGGTGGGTTTCACTGTTTTGCGCGGCTTTCACCGGAAGGCAGAGTTTTCCGGCGGCGAAATACAGCAGGAACGAACCGATCTGGAAGGGGAAGATGATATCGATCTCCACGAAGGAGCGAACGACGAACAGCGCGCAGATGGCGAAGAGAATGACGCCCTGCGGATCGCTATCCCGCATCAGCACCGAGCGCAGGTGACCGAGCAACGTTCCGTAAAGCACCATGCCGAGCAGAACCATGCCGACGATGCCGTTCTCCACCACCGTCTCGATATAGGTATTGTGAAAATGGAAGCCGCTGCGTCCGGTGATGAAGAAGTCGTTCCACAGGCGCTCGGCATCGGCAAAACCCACCACCCAGAAGCCCTGATAACCGACGCCGAGGATCGGCGTCTGTTTTGCCGCTTCGATGCCCTGCTGCCAGAGATAGGTACGGCCGGTCAGCGTCGAATCCTTACCGAAAAGGCCGAGAATGGCATCAAGCAGGCCGAATTGCAGGGAAGCGACCACCAGCAACACACCAAGACCGCCGAGCGCGAAAAATGTCATCTTGCGGTTGGCCGGTGAAAGCATGCCAATCGGGATGAAACCGATGATGAGGGCAACGACTGCCGCCGTGGTAATGGTGGATGTGGCCGATTGCGACGCGATGAGGCTGTAGGCCGATAAAAGCCCGGTGACACCAGCGACAGGCAGCCAGATACCCCTTTGCTTGAGGATCAACACGGAGGAGACGGCAAAAATGACGCCAAGTGAGGCGTAGAAGCCGAGCTGGTTCTTCGATGAGAAAGCGCCGACGAAACTGTAGGTGCCATCAAGCGCATCGAAAAGGTGGACACCGAACAGCAGCGAGTAGAGCAGAATGACGGTGATGCCGATCAACGCGCCGCGCGTCAGCGTGCGGATGGAGATCACCCGCATAGCGATAAGCGCACAGACGATATGCGTCATATACTGAATGGAAGCGCGCATCGTCACTGATGCTGCCTCCGACCAGAAGCTCGACAATACGGTGAGGATGCCGAAGGCGAATATCCATAGGTAACGCGGATAGTTGCCCAGCACGCGCCGGTAGTTGACCACCACCAGCGGCAGCCACATGCCATAATAGGCCAGAACCGAGATTTGTCCGAAACGCGACGAATAGGCGAAAACGAAGAATGACAGCGCGATCGCCGCCATTCCGTAGACTTCATTGCGTTCGGGATCGATCAGCGCCGATTTGGCGATCCGCATGAAAACCTCACTGCATCAGGATTTCGGACGCGACCTTGATGACGTCGCCGGGCTGGAGAAGCGCGTTTTCATCCACCTTCACGTCCTTCGGCTTGCCGTTTTCCTCACGCACCACGACGTAGCTGATCGTGGCCGATTTTCCCGACGGATCGAAACGGATTGCTTCTGCCGATTGCGCCAGCGCCTCCGACATCAGTTCGCGGCTGGTGGTCAGCTGCAGATTGAGCTTGTCGAGTTCCGCTTCCGTGTCCTGCAATTCCTTGGAGCGCTGCGCCACCCAGTCGTTGCGCAGGTTGATCTCGTCCTGGGTCGCCTTGTTGATATCCTGCTTGGCGCGCAGCGACTGCGTATCGATATCGAGCAGGGTGGATTCCACCTCCGCCGCACGCTCTTCCGCGGAAATACGCCGCTGCGACAGGGCGAGCCCCTGCTCGTTCAGTCGGTTGACGCGGTCGCGGTCTTCATTGGCAAGCTGAAGCTGGCGGTTCTGTGTTTCCGATTTCTTGTTCAGGGATTCGACTTCGCTCTGCAACAGGGCATGCAGATCCGTCAACGCCTTGAGCTGCAGTGTGTAACGCTCGGTCCGGGACTTCATCAGCGCGCTTTCGCTGGCCAGAAGCGTATCGATCTCGGTGATCTTTTCCATCTCCGGCGTCTTCGCGATGGTCGTATCACCCTTGACCTCGGCAACGAGACGCGCCTGACGGGCGAGCAGCCTTGCCCGCTGGTTGTCATAGACGGCGGCATCGCCGCGCGCATTGATGAAGTCGCGGGCAAAACGCTGCCCGGCATCGGAGCGGCGCAGACCACCGGCAAGGCTGACGGCCTTCAACACGGTGAGATTGGCGGCATAGGGATATTCGCCGGGCGTCTGAACGTCGCCGCTCAAAAAGATCGGTCGGAACTGGGCAATTTCGACGGAAGCCGATGGCAGGTTGCGAAGCGCGAACTTGCTCTGAAGCTGCGCCCCGATCGCCTCGCCGACTTCCGATGAGGTTTTCCCCGCCACGTCGAGCTGGCCGATAAAGGGCAAGGACAGCGCGCCGGACGGACCGACGGAATAATCGCCGTTGATGACATCCCAGTTGCGGATGCTGCCATCGGCCGGCTGCCATTCGGCAACGCGGATGCGCAGCTTGTCGGCGGTGCCGAGCTTGTATTGGGTGCCATCCGCAGCCATTGCGGAAAGCGGCGCTCCGAATGCGACGGAGGCGGCAAGCAAAAGAGCGGAGAACATCTGTCCGGCGGTTTTCGTAGCAAGCGGACGGCTGGTGGTGGCAAGAAGGCCGTTCATCGGGAAACTCCCTGTTTGCGGATCGCCGCGCGGGCGATCAGGCGATATAGCAGCCGGACAGTGCCGGCTGCGCAGCGCCGCAAAAAGCGGCCATTATGATTTGCACCAATGACTCACCCGAAGACCGGACTTGGGATCCCGGTCGGGGTGCGTGGCAAAACAAAGATCGATAAAGCCAAACTCAATATCGGTTTTCAGTAGCTTCCGCGTGAAAGGCACACGGCTGGAATGGTCTTGACGATGATGAAGACATCCTGCCGCATCGACCAGTTCTGAACATATTGCGTGTCGAAAGCCACGCGGGTCTTGTAGCTGACGTCATTGCGGCCGCTGATCTGCCAAAGGCCGGTCAGGCCCGGACGGGTGCTGAGGTAATAAGCGGCATCGCTTTCGTAGTAGCTCAGCTCCTCGTCGACGACGGGGCGCGGGCCAACGACGCTCATTTCACCGCGAATGATGTTGAGGAGCTGCGGCAGCTCGTCGAGGCTGAGCTTGCGCAGCACGGCGCCAACTGCGGTCACACGCGGATCGTTCTTGAGTTTGCGGGTAGCGCGCCATTCCTCGGCGGCTTCCGGATTGGCGGCAAGATATTGCCGCATCACTTCGTCACCGTTCACCATCATCGTCCTGAATTTCAGGCAATGGAAATAACGGCCATTATGTCCCACACGTCGGTGGCCATAAAAGACCGGGCCGGGATCGGTCAATTTCACCAGCGCGGCGATCAACAGGAAAATCGGGCTGAAGACGAGCAGCGCAAGCACGGCCGATGTCATATCGAAGCTGCGTTTTGCGATGCCCCCGATAGGGAAGCTGACATCGAAATCTTCGGAACTGCTGAGTGTCTGTTCAGCCGATTGGGTCGCGGACTTCATAGAGAGAACTCCATTTATGTTTTGCGATTGGTCGGTGCCCGGAGGCGTGTCTTTCCGTCTAAAAGAGATAACAAGTCTGTGTTCTGAATTTGATGCTAATGGATTTTTTGTAAGGCACATTGCCCCTGACCGTCTATGCGATTTCTTGCGACAGCGACCGATCAACGTCAGGGCAATATTAACGGTTGCATAAAAAAGCAACAAATGCGCCGATGGCCATGTGTTGAGAGCATGGGTGTCGCTCCCGCATGTATTGCGTTTTCGACATCAGATAGTCTTTTCTTATATGTTTCTTGTGACTTAATCAGGTGAGACAGGAACGCCAAGAACAGCCATGCGCCTGACAGAATATTAAATTTTTTTGCATCGCAGCAAGATTGTGGCAATGCATATAAAATTTGACATATTAGCCGGGATTTTTTTGTCGGCACTCCAACTTCGCCAAGAAAAAGCGATGGAAAAATTGCAAACGCGGCGCAAAAGCGGCAAAACAATGGCAAAAATCCATATTAAAGTCGGGTCAGATCGTAGAAAATCTTTCCGCCCGACCATATTCTCTCCGTTCGCAACGGCCTGGCCACCCTCCCGGCACCGCTTCACGCAAAAAACCAAGGAATCAGAAGGTGGGCGGAGTGCAGGCGCTGATGACCTCGCACGGCACGGGGCCGACGCAGCGGAAGCGATGTGGCCTGCGGCTTTCGAAATAATAGGCGTCCCCCGGCCCGAGCACCCGCCTCTCCTCATCAACAGTCACTTCCAGACGCCCTGAGAGGATTATGCCCCCCTCTTCGCCGTCATGGACCAGCGGCACTTTGCCGGTATCGGCACCCGGCTGGTAACATTCCTTCAGGATTTGCAGGCTGCGGCCGAAAACATTGTCGCCTACCTGCCGGAAAGATATCGGCCCCTTGCCGATTTCGACCAGTTCGTCCGCCCGATAAAACGCCTTGCGGTTCGTCTCCGGTTCGAAGGCGAAAAACTCGGCGAGGCCGATCGGTATACCGTCGAGAATGCGTTTCAGCGCACCCACGGACGGGTTGGAGGTGTTGGATTCGATCAGTGAAATCGTCGAATTGGTAACACCGGCGCGTCTTGCCAGCTCACGCTGGGAAATATTGTGACGCAGCCGCAAATGGCGCAAACGCCCGCCTATATCCACCGACATACCGCAGCCCCGTTGCCGTTGTTCGAAATATCGAAAACTCTCTTCCCCGCCTATAACATTTTCAATGGCTTGGCCACAGAGAGAAAAGGGCTTGTTCAGTCCGGAAAATAGCTTTCAATCACCGGCAACGAACAGGAGAACCGTTATGGACAACCCGAGCCGATCCAATTCCACCTCACTCGACAGCTACTGGATGCCATTTACCGCCAACCGGCAGTTCAAGGCCAATCCTCGCCTGTTGGCGAGCGCCGAGGGCATGTATTACACCAGCAATGACGGCCGTCAGGTTCTCGACGGCACGGCTGGCCTGTGGTGCGTTAATGTCGGCCACGGCCGTCACCAGATCGCATCCGCCGTCAAACACCAGCTTTCGACCATGGATTTCGCACCCTCCTTCCAGATGGGCCATCCCATCGCCTTCGAATTCGCCGAGCGGCTGGCGGAAATCGCGCCCGGTCCGGAAGGCGCGAAACTTGACCGCGTGTTCTACACCGGCTCCGGCTCGGAATCGGTCGATACAGCCCTGAAGATCGCAATTGCCTATCAGCGCGCCATCGGCCAGGGCACCCGCAGCCGCCTGATCGGCCGTGAGCGCGGTTATCACGGCGTCGGTTTCGGCGGCATCTCCGTTGGCGGCCTCGTCAACAACCGCCGTGTTTTCCCACAAATCCCCGCCGACCATCTGCGTCACACCCATGATCTGGCAAAGAACAGCTTCGTGAAGGGCCAGCCCGAGCATGGCGCCGAGCTTGCCGACGATCTGGAGCGTCTGGTTGCCCTGCACGGCGCGGAAACCATCGCCGCCTGCATCGTGGAACCGGTAGCCGGCTCCACCGGCGTGCTGGTGCCGCCGAAGGGTTATCTGGAACGCCTGCGCGCCATCTGCGACAAGCATGGCATTCTGCTGATCTTCGATGAGGTTATCACCGGTTTCGGCCGCATGGGCTCATCCTTCGCCAGCAACTATTTCGGTGTGACGCCGGATATTGTCACCACCGCAAAGGGGCTGACCAACGGCGCGATCCCCATGGGTGCGGTCTTCACCAGCCGCAAGGTGCACGATGCGCTGATGCACGGGCCGGACAACCAGATCGAATTGTTCCATGGCTATACCTATTCCGGCCATCCCGTCGCCTGCGCCGCCGGCATCGCCACGCTCGACATCTACCGCGACGAAGGGCTCTTCACCCGTGCTGCTGAAATGCAGGACGTGTGGCACGACGCCATCCATTCGCTGAAGGGCCTGCCGAACGTCATCGACATTCGCACCATCGGCGCCATCGCCGGCATCGAGTTGCAGCCGCGCGACGGCGCCATCGGCGCACGCGCCTATGACGTTTTTGTGGATTGCTTCGAGCGCGGCCTGCTCATTCGCGTCACCGGCGACATCATCGCCCTTTCGCCACCGTTGATCGCCGAGAAATCCCATTTCGACGATATCGTCTCCATCCTCGGCGACGCGCTGAAACGAGCGAATTAAAAGTATACAAATTCAATAAAGAAAAGGCTGCAATAAAAATGCAGCCTTTTTCTATCTTCGTCGAGACCGCCCAGGAGATATATCATTTATTAATCATACTCTATTATGTTCCTGCAGTATAACCAACAGCAGGAACGGCCCCATGGCGTCGATTCAGAACAAAATAATATTAGCCAGCATTGCTATTTTTTCTATTACCGGAAGTGCCGCCGGCATCGGCATCTGGGCGACGGAGACGCTCAATCGAAACAGCGAATATGTCTCGCTTTCAGGCGATGTGCTGCGCAAGCACATGCAGGCGGACATGATGCACGACGCGCTGCGCTCCGACGTGCTCGCCTCCATTCTCTCCGCCGATGCCAGCATGGGTCTGGACCTCAAGGAGGTAAAGGCCGACCTTACCGAACATGAAACGACCTTCCGCGAGATGATCGACGCGAACAAGTCTCTGTCGGCTGGTACGAACGTCAAGCCGGTCATCGATGGTGTCGAAAAACCGCTTCTCGCCTATATCGACGCCGCCAATGCGGTTGTCAGCCTTGCCGGCACCCGCCCGGCAGAAGCGGTCAAGCTGATGCCGGAATTCATGCGGCAGTTTTCGACCCTCGAAAAAGCAATGGAGACGGCGGGCGACCAGATCGAAGCCCTGTCCAACGCTGCCTCAGCCGAAAGCGAAAAGACCAAGACGACAATCAACCTCATTTTGAAGGGGCTGCTGGTTCTGGCGGCACTTTTCTCCGCCGGGCTTTTCCTCCTCACCCGCAAATCTGTCATCCGCCCCATCCTGCAATTGTCGGGGAATATGGAAACCCTTGCGGGCGGCGACACGTCACATCCGCCCTCCGGCATCGACCGCAAGGACGAGATCGGCACCATGTCCGGCGCGGTCGAAATATTCCGGCAGGCAGCGATTGCCAATCGGGCGCTCGAAGAACAGGCCGCAGCAGCCAGACAGCAGGCAGAAGCCGATCAGGCGGCAGCGCGGCAACAGGCGGAGGAAGATGCCTCCGAACGGCTGCGCATTGCCACGTCCGGCCTTGCAGCCGGCCTGAAGCGGCTGGCATCGGGCGATCTGGCCTTTCAGCTCGATCAGGCCTTCGCACCACAGTTCGAAGCCTTGCGTCACGATTTCAACAGCTCGGTGCGGCAACTCGGCGAAACGCTCTTTGCCATTTCTGATGGCATTGGCACGATTGATGGCAGCAGCCGCGAAATCGCCGCCGGTGCCGGCGATCTTTCCCGCCGCACGGAAAATCAGGCCGCGTCTCTGGAACAGACCGCCGCAGCACTCGATGAAATCACGGTCAATGTTTCAAACGCCAACAAGCGCACCGCCGAAGCGCGCCTTGCCGCCACCGACGCCAATCACAGCGCACTGAAATCGGTTGAGGTGGTCAGCCATGCCGAAGAGGCGATGCGTCGCATCGAAACATCGTCCCGGCAGATTACCAGCATTGTCGGCGTCATTGACGAGATCGCTTTCCAGACCAATCTTCTGGCACTGAATGCCGGGGTTGAGGCCGCCCGCGCCGGTGAGGCCGGCAAGGGATTTGCCGTGGTGGCGCAGGAAGTGCGCGATCTTGCCCAGCGTGCGGCAAAGGCCGCAAGCGAAATCCGCGACCATATCCGGCAATCGTCGACGGAGGTGGAAAGCGGCGTGAAACTGGTTCTCGACACCGGCACGGCGCTGAAAGATATCGGTGAGCGTATCGCCGGCATCGACCGCCATATGACCGCCATCGCCACATCGGCCGCCGAACAATCGACCGGTCTTGCCGAAATCAACGCAGCGGTGAACTCCATGGATCACGCTACCCAGCAAAATGCGGCCATGGTGGAACAATCCACCGCAGCCTCGGCAACGCTCGCCGCAGAAACGGCAAAGCTGCGCGCGCTGGTATCGCGTTTCCGTCTAGAGATGGAAAGTGCCGGTAGCCGCGACGTGATACGTCACGTAGCCTGAGCTGAAGTGCACCGAGTGCACCTTCATTCACCCGTCGTTTCCAGCCGCCATCTCAGGCGGCTGGAAATCTTCATTTATCAATAGGTCTGCGTCGGCTGCGAAAGGCCGTCACCGACCACGCCGCCGCCATATTGCGCGACCGGCACGCCCGCCTGCCCGATCGGCACACCCTGCTGCGCCGGTCCGAGCGCCGTCACCACGATCGGCGTCCCATCCGGCACACGATTATAGAGATCGACGATATCCTGGTTCAGCAGGCGCACGCAGCCGGAGGAGACGGATTTGCCGATCGTCCACCATTCCGGCGAGCCGTGCAGACGGTAGATCGTGTCCTTGCCGTCCTTGAAGATATAGAGCGCACGCGCACCGAGCGGGTTCTTGAGGCCCGGCTCCATGCCGCCATTGCGGCCGCTATAGGGTTCCAGTTCCGGCTGGCGGGCGATCATCTCGTCAGGCGGCGTCCAGCGCGGCCATTGCCGCTTGTACTGGATAACGCCACGACCGGCCCATTCGAAACCGGCACGGCCGAGACCGACGCCATAACGCATGGCCTGATTGTTCTCGTAAGTGAGATAGAGGAAATGGTTGGCGGTATCGACCACGATGATACCGGGGCGTTCACCAGTCGGGTTTTCCACCATCTGCCGCAGGAACTGACGCGGGATGCGCTTGTAGGGAATTTCCGGCAGCGGAAACTGCTCGTCGGGCTTCGGACCGTACATCAGGGCATACATCGGGTCTTCGGCGGGGGCGGCAGGCCGGCTAGCCTCGCGCGCCGTGGTGTTGCAGCCCGCAAGGCCGGCAAGGGCCAGTCCGCCTGCTCCAAGCAGGAAACCCCGCCGGGTCGTTGTCTTGTCGTTCAATTGAAAAACCTCATTTACGTCATCTCGCACTGGCAAAGGGATCTGCCAGCGCCGCCTCGGGGCGGCTGATAGGGTACTTCGTGCCGGAAACCTGAGATGCCATGGACTTGGCACCGCTGGATTTCAGAATGGCACGGAAGCTCGGATGCATGCCGCCGTCTACATACGCGCTGAGGGGAGCGGAAGTTCCCTCGTTCATCGCGGCGGCAATTTTTTGCTGCTCTTCGGCCAGTTTCGACGCCACCTGCGGGTCCGGCTGGTTGATGGCAGGCGGGCAGGCGGCCAACGGATCGGCAGGTTCGCCTTCGGCAAATTCGCTATTGAAGACATATCGCCGGCCGCAAACGGAAACCTTCGGCTGACGGCGTGTCACTTCAAAATAGTCGTAGCCTTCCTTCAGTGTCTTCCAGAACGGCATGTTGGGATCGTCCCGATGCGCCACCATGTTCCGCGCACTCATGCGGAAGGGATAGGCCTGCACCTGGAAACGGTCCTGCCCGCCCTGCAGCGCGCGCGCCACAACGGCGTAAATCTCGCCGACCTGTTGATCGGTCATGGCGTAACAGCCCGACGACGAACAGGCGCCATGCACCATCAGCGCCTCGCCCGTGTAACCGAGCGCCGATTCCAGCCGGTTGGGATAACCGAGATTGAAGGAGACGAAATATTGCGAGTTGGGATTCAGCATGCCCGCGGAGACATGATAAAAACCTTCCGGCGCCTGCCGGTCGCCCGTCTTCATCTTCGGACCCAGCTTTCCGGACCAGCGGCACATCGGATAGGTCTTGAGCAGCGCATAATTTCCGGTCTTGTCGATCTTCCAGACCTCAAGCTCGCTTTCCTGCTTGAAAATGCGAACGAGCACCGGGCTTTCCGGGCGCATGCTTTTGGCGGACATCTGCGCCATCATCTTGGATGACAGCTTCGGCGGATCTTTCTTGACGCTATCGAGACCCATGGAAGTGCACGCGGCAAGACTGCCGCCGATCGCGACGACCGCAGCTATTCTCACCCCTGCCTTAACCCTGTGCCGTAACCCCGCAACCGCGAGATCCAGCAATGCCTTCATGTCCATGGATCGTTTTGCCCGCCTGATTTGCCCGCCTTTCCGGCAGACGCTTAACTAACGAAGGTGGCCATAAGGCGGCAACCTCGCATCTGGACAAAGTCTCGTGAACAGACGTTACCCTTTCGTTAATCATAGGCACACAAGCCTGTGATGGGTGGGCGACCGTAAGCCGGGCTGCGAGCCGATGTCACGCCCCTCCCTTTCTGGAAGCGATGGAGGTGCCGATCGCCGAAACCGGGTCGCTGGCCGGAAAGCTGTCCTCCAGCCCTTCGTCCAGTTCCTCTTCCAGAATGTCGCGATCCTTCGATGTGCGGGCGCTGGCCTGCCCGTGTGGGGCTTCATTCTGCGCCGTTGCGAATGTCGTCAGCTGAACCATCAGTGCGCTGGCGCGTTTGATGGCCTCCGCGTCGGTGATCCCTTCCAGACCGGCGGCAAGGCGAACCGAGACCTGATCGCCGTCGCTGCCGACGAATTCCACGGAGATCACGCCGTTATCCCGTTTTACATAGGTCGTAGAAAGTTGCATGACATGCCCTCCGGTTTGGATCACTAAAACCTGAATTCACAACGATGGCAGAGCAGAAGGGGTTCCAGATGGATCAGGCCTTTGGCCCGGAAATGCAGGAGAGATTCTTCCTGCGCGATGCGGTGGATGTGGCCCGCGCCCTCATCGGCGCGGAATTCCGCTTTGGCAATACCGGCGGCATCATCGTGGAAACCGAAGCCTATCATCCGGACGACCCGGCATCCCACAGTTTCAACGGGCAAACCCCGCGCAACAAGGCGATGTTCGGCCCGGCCGGCCGTCTTTATGTCTACCGGTCCTATGGCATTCACTGGTGCGCCAACTTCGTCTGCGCTCCTGGTTCGGCCGTGCTTCTGCGCGCCATCGAACCCATGACCGGCATAGACATGATGAAACTACGGCGGGGAACTGACAAGCCGAAACTTTTATGTTCCGGTCCCGGCAGGCTTTGTCAGGCGCTGGCCATTACCGGAGACATGGACGGCGCTTCGCTGGACGCCCCGCCGTTTTTCCTGCGGTTGCCGAAGGAAGCCGCCGCGATCACTACAGGCAGACGCATCGGTATCAGCCGCGCGCAGGATTACCCGTGGCGCTTCGGGCTTGAAGGCTCCGCTTTCGTCAGCAAGAAATTCGAAAAGGCCTGAAAGACCTACAACACCTTCGGTGGTTCGTCGTTTTCATCGGGATTGGGGGTCGGCACCTCATCCGGCAACCTGTCGGGTTCCGGCTCTTCGACCGGCGGTATCTCCGGCTGCGGCGGTACGGGCATTGGCGGGTTTGGATAGGGTTCGACGGGAACGGTCGGCATCGCGGCCTCCTGATATAAAACGCTCCTCGCCCGACGCGGACTGAGACTGCGCTTTCATCTATTGGGACAACGCAATCGCGCCATCGCCATTCAGGCGGCGCAGCACCCAATTTGCCCACCGGTCAAATGCCGGTCAGGTCCCTTCGGTCCAGTTGCGCCGCCCTGCGGGTCGTGCAGGGAAACGCAGAGAACGTTGGTCCGTTCCGTTTTTTAGGGAAGCTTTTGCGATGGCTCAGGCAAAACCGAGCGCAGTGCGCGAAACATCGCGGGTTTCGCAATAATCGCGGGAGTGGGCCTCGTGACCATGCTCACGGGCAGTGGAGCGGGTCAGCTCCGGGCTTGGCACGTTGAGCAGTGCATCGGCATAGGTGCCGGTTGCCTCCACGTCATCGATCACAGTCTGTTGTTGCGGCTTTAAAAATCCAAACATCCGTCCTCCTCCTTCAACACGTCCCCTAAACGCGCCGATCCGGGCCCTGTTCCAAAACACCCGTGACAGTTCCGATTATACATGAGACGACGCCGCCGTATAGACGACGAAAGGCGAACGGCAATCAATTGACGTTCACAAAATGGAATGGAATCAGTGAGCTATGGCGACGGGCTCAAGCTGGGCCGACCGATTCCCGCAGGATCAGTTCAACCGGCCACAATTCCTGAACCTCGCGGACGGGACGACCGCCGACGATCTGCAACAGCAGGTCCGTCACCCGCATGCCCGCCATTCGCATGGGCGAGCGGGTGGTGGAAAGCGGCGGCATCATGCTTTCCGGCGTGAGATAAGGAAACACGTCGTCATGGGCGATGACGGAGACATCCTTGCCGATCGTCAGACCCAGCTGATTTGCGGCGCGATAAACGCCCTGCGCCGTCATCATCGCACCAGCGACAAAGGCGGTCGGGCGCGGCGTCTGCTCCAGCAGCGAGCGGGCAAAGCGGAAAGCGGCATCCTCGCTGAAATGCTCGCTCATCATCAGGCGCGGGTCCGGGGTAATGCCGTGTTTTGCCAGGGCGTCGCGAAAACCCTGCTCACGGTCCTGCACGAAGGTGCGACCCACCGGACCGTTGATAAGCGCAATACGGCGATGGCCGCGCTCCAGAAAATGGATTGTGGGCCGGTACGTCACATCGTGATTGTCGATATCGAGCCAGGCATGTTCGAACGGCGTCTTTGAGCGGCCATGCACGATGAAAGGCACGCCCAGCCGGTTGAGCAGCGCAATACGCTCGTCCTCCGGCCGCGGAGAATGCACGATGATGCCATCCACCCGTCCGCTTGACGCCAGCCGGCTGAAAATCGCCAGCTCCTCATCGAGATTGTTGTCGACGGTGACGCTGACGAGAATGTCGGTCTCTTCACCTTCCAGCCGGGTCGCCATGCCGCCCATGAATTCCGAAAAGAAATGCCCGCCGCCGGAGCGGCCCATCACGACGCCGATCGCGCCTGCCCTGCCGGTTGCCAGCCGCACGGCGTTGGCGTTGGGCCGGTAACCGTATTTCAGCGCAGCATCCATCACCCGCTGGCGCGTTTCTTCGCGCACCTCAGGATAGCCGCCAAGCGCACGGCTGACGGTGGTGGGCGACAGCCCGACCTTCTCTGCGAATTCCTTGAGCTTCATGTTTTTTGCCAATCTGCTCCTGCATGCGTTGCCGCCGCGGATTTTTCAAGCGCGCAAAAATTGAAACCGATTTCAATTTTTATCCACCTGAAACCTTACATTTCGCCGTCTCGAAAGGCAAACTCTTCAAAACCACAGTCAGAAACGCCAGATTTCCGCACAATTAGAAAGAGTATTGACAGATTGCCCCGCTTTTGCGAGCCTCACGCCAGTCAAAAGCGCTTTCAATTTTGAGGACGATTGGAAGCGTCAACGGAGGAGTTTGACAATGAATATTTCCATGAAGACTTTGTTCCTGTGCGGCAGCGTGCTGTCCGCGGCAGTTTCCGCCCAAGCGGCTGAGCTTTCCATCGCCGCCAATTCGACCGGCAAGAACATCGCATTTTTCAAGGAGCGCATCGCCGCCTTTGAAAAAGAGACCGGCCATAAGGTCAATCTCGTCACCATGCCGTCGTCGTCCAGCGAACAGTTCAGCCAGTATCGGCTGTGGCTCGCCGCCGGCAACAAGGACGTCGATGTCTACCAGACCGATGTGATCTGGGCACCGCAGCTGGCCGAACAATTCGTGGATCTCACCGAAGCGACCAAGGACGTCATCGGCGATCATTTCCCCTCCATCGTGGCGTCACAGACCGTGGACGGCAAGCTTGTCGCCATGCCGATGTTCACCGATGCACCCGCTCTGTTCTACCGCAAGGACCTTCTGGAAAAATACGGCAAGCAGCCGCCGAAAACCTGGAAGGAACTGGGCGAGACCGCCAAGGAAATTCAGGACAAGGAACGTGCAGGCGGGCAGAAGGACCTGTGGGGCTTCGTCTTCCAGGGCAGCGCCTATGAGGGCCTGACCTGCAACGCACTCGAATGGATCGCATCCGCCGGTGGCGGCCATATCGTCGAGACCAACGGCGACATCTCGATCAACAACGAGAAAGCAGCAGCCGCGATTGAAACCGCCAAGGGCTGGGTCGGCAGCATCGCACCGCAGGGCGTGCTCGCTTACAAGGAAGAGGAAGCGCGGGGCGTCTGGCAGACCGGCAATTCCGTCTTCATGCGCAACTGGCCCTATGCCTACGCTCTTGGAAACGGCGCCGACAGCGCCATCAAGGGCAAGTTCGGCGTCACCCCGCTGCCGGCCGGCGAAGAAGGTGCGGCCCCTGCGTCGACGCTCGGCGGCTGGAACCTCGCCGTTTCGAAATATTCCGACGACAAGGACGCGGCTATCCAGCTGGTGAAATTCCTGGCATCGAAAGACACCCAGAAGATGCGTGCGATCCAGCTCTCCAACATGCCGACGATCGCCTCGCTTTATGACGACAAGGATGTCGCGACCGCCCAGCCCTTCATGCCGACATGGAAGCCGATCTTCCAGACCGCCGTTCCCCGTCCTTCCGCCTCAGCCAAAGTGAAATACAACGAGGTTTCGGCCAAGTTCTGGGGCGCGGTGCACAACACGCTCTCCGGCAATGGCACGGCGGCTGAAAATCTCGAGCTGCTCGAGGTTGAACTGACCGATCTCAAAGGCAACGGCTGGTAACCCGGCCCGCGCGGGAGGCGGCCTCGCCTGGCCGTTTCCCGCGCCCCAACCGCGAGATGTCCCCATGAATGACACCACCCTTCAAAAACCGGTCGCGGCATCCGGCACCGGTTCGGATCTTCAATCGGAACGGCTGAAATCCGCCTGGCTGTTTCTTGCCCCCACATTTCTGGTGCTGGCGTTGGTGGCCGGCTGGCCGCTGGTGCGCACCGTCTGGTTCAGCCTCACCGACGCGTCGCTGACCAATCTCGAGGGTGCGCAGTTCGTCGGCCTCAAGAATTACTTCACCTGGATCACACTCAGCAGCGGCCGCACCATCTATCGTGGCCTATTGGCCGATCCCGCCTGGTGGGGTGCGGTTCTCAACACGCTGAAATTCACCATCCTCTCGGTCAGCTTCGAAACCGTGCTCGGCCTCATCGTCGCGCTGGTGCTGAACGCCGAATTCAAGGGGCGTGGCCTCGTACGTGCCGCCATCCTCGTTCCATGGGCCATTCCCACCATCGTCTCGGCGCAGATGTGGGCGTGGATGCTGAACGACCAGTTCGGCATATTGAACGACCTCTTCCTCAGTCTCGGGCTGATCTCCCACAAGATCGCATGGACGGCCAATCCGGATACCGCAATGGTCGCCGTGCTGATCGTCGACATCTGGAAGACGACGCCGTTCATGGCGCTGCTCATTCTCGCCGGCCTGCAAATGGTGCCGAAGGACATGTATGAGGCGGCAAAGGTGGACGGCATCCATCCCGTAAAGGTGTTCTTCCGTGTCACTTTGCCGATGATCCGCCCTGCGCTCATGGTCGCGGTCATCTTCCGCATGCTGGATGCGATGCGCGTTTTCGACCTCATTTATATTCTGACGCCCAACAACGCTCAGACACGCACCATGTCGGTCTTGGCGCGCGAGAACCTGTTCGATTTCGACAAGTTCGCCTATGGCGCCGCCGCCTCCACCATGCTGTTCCTCATCATCGCCTCGATAACAGTCGTTTATATGTGGCTCGGGCGCGTCAACACCGATGGAGCCGCACGATGACCTTGCCAAGCATCCTGAAAACCACCGCCTTTTATGCGCTGGTCGCCGTCATCATGGTGATTTCGGTATTCCCGTTCTATTATGCGATCCTGACGAGCCTGAAATCCGGCTCGGCGCTGTTCCAGGTCAATTATTGGCCGCGCGAATTCTCGCTGACCAATTACAGCTTCGTCATCGGCAACGGCACGTTCCTGCGAAATCTCGGCAATTCGCTGTTCGTTGCATCTTCAGTCGTCGTATTGTCGCTGTTCCTTGCGGTAACAGCGTCATATGCCTTGGCTCGCGTCCGCTTCCGGGGCCGCTCGCTGCTGTTGCTCACCATCCTGTCGGTTTCGATGTTCCCGCAGATCGCCGTTCTCGCCGGCCTGTTCGAACTGATCCGCTGGGCGGGCATCTTCAACACACCGCTCGCGCTGATCTTTTCCTACATGATCTTCACCCTGCCCTTCACGGTGTGGGTGCTGACAACCTTCATGCGCGACCTGCCGATCGAAATCGAGGAAGCGGCGATTGTCGATGGTGCGACACCGTGGGTCATCATCACCCAGGTGTTCATGCCGCTGATGTGGCCCGCGCTGGTTACTACCGGGCTTCTCGCCTTCATCGCGGCATGGAACGAGTTCCTTTTCGCGCTCACCTTCACCTCATCGAACGAACAGCGCACGGTGCCGGTCGCCATCGCACTACTCTCGGGTGGCTCGCAGTTTGAAATCCCCTGGGGAACGATCATGGCCGCGTCCGTCATCGTCACTGCCCCGCTCGTCGTCCTCGTTCTGATCTTCCAGCGACGCATCATCTCCGGCCTCACCGCCGGCGGCGTCAAAGGCTAGGAGAAATCTCATGACCACCATTCAACTGCGCAATCTTCGCAAATCCTTCGGCGCTTTCGATGTCATCAAGGGCATCGACATGGACATCCGCTCCGGCGAATTCATGGTCTTCGTCGGCCCTTCCGGCTGCGGCAAGTCCACGCTTTTACGCCTCATATGCGGGCTGGAGGAAATCACCGGCGGCACGCTTTCCTTCGGCGGTGAGGCGGTCAACCGCCTGCCGCCCGCCAAGCGCGGTGTCGCCATGGTCTTCCAGTCCTATGCGCTTTATCCGCACATGACCGTGTTCGAGAACATGGCCTTCGGCATGAAGCTGTCAGGCGCGGACAAGGAGCAGCGCCGCAAGCGCGTGGAAGCGGCGGCCGAGATGCTGCAGCTCACGCCCTATCTGGAGCGCCTGCCGAAGCAGCTTTCCGGCGGCCAGCGCCAGCGTGTCGCCATCGGCCGCGCCATCGTGCGCGATCCGAAGGTGTTCCTGTTCGATGAACCCCTGTCGAACCTCGACGCCGCACTGCGCGTCGCCACCCGTCTCGAAATCGCCAAGCTGCATCGCTCGATGCATGATACGACGATGATCTACGTCACCCACGACCAGGTGGAGGCAATGACACTGGCTGACCGCATCTGCGTATTGCGCGACGGCCGTGTCGAGCAGATCGGCACGCCGCTGGAGCTTTACGAGAGCCCGGTCAACACCTTCGTTGCCGGCTTCATCGGCTCACCGAAGATGAACATCCTCGCCGGCAAATATGCCGAGACGGAAGGTGCAGCTACCATTGGCATCCGTCCCGAACACATTACCATCACCACCGATGGGAACGGATGGAGCGGCGAGATCGTCCATTCGGAAATGCTCGGTTCGGACAGCTACATCTACGTCGAGATTGGTACCGACGAACCCATCGTCGTTCGCGAGGAGGGTGTGACCGGCCGCAAGGCGGGCGAACGCATCGCCATCGTGCCGGATGCGGCACAAATTCACCGTTTCGACGCGCAAGGCCGGGCATTAGCCCGCAACCCCGCCCGGGGTGCTGCCTGAATATTCAACTTTCGCCGGGATCGCCCAAGGTCCCGGCTTTCACCGAGGAGCATGAAAATGACCATCAACACCGTTGTATGGGGCGAAAATATCCACGAACACATCAATGAGACGGTGCGTTCGATCTATCCAAACGGCATGCACAACACCATTGCCGATGCGCTGAACCAGAACCCTGAGATCAACGCCACCACCGCCACGCTTCAGGAGCCGGAACACGGTCTTTCGCAGGAGCGTCTGGACAAGACCGACGTTCTCGTCTGGTGGGGCCACAAGGACCACGGCGCTGTTCAGGATGAAATCGTCGAGCGCGTCGCCAAGCGCGTCTGGGAAGGCATGGGCCTCATCGTCCTGCATTCCGGCCACTTCTCCAAGCCGTTCAAGCGGCTGATGGGCACGCCCTGCGCGCTGAAATGGCGCGAGGCGGGTGAACGCGAGCGTCTGTGGACGATCAATCCGCGCCACCCGATCGCAGCCGGCCTGCCCGAGCACTTCGAGCTGGAAAACGAAGAAATGTATGGCGAGCAGTTCTCCGTTCCGGAGCCGCTGGAAACCGTCTTCATCTCCTGGTTCCAGGGCGGTGAAGTCTTCCGTTCCGGCCTCACCTGGCGTCGCGGCGCGGGCAACATCTTCTATTTCCGTCCGGGTCACGAGACCTACCCGACCTATCACGACGCCAATGTGCAGAAGGTCATCAGCAATTCCGTGAAATGGGCCTATAATCCAGCCGGTGCGCTGACGAGCATCCACGCGGCCCCCAATGTTCCCGTCGACAAGGCGCTGGAGCCGATCGAAGAACGCGGCCCCAAGCTGCACAAGGCAGGCGAAGCAGGTTACAGGTAACTAGCCATGAGACTTCTCATTCTCGGAACTGGCGGCATGGCCAACAACCATGCCACATATTTCGCGCAAATCCCCGGCGTCGAACTGGTGGCGGCGGTGGATGTGGACGATGTGGTGGTGCGGGGCTTTGCGCTGCGCCACAACATTCCGCTCTCCTTCACCTCGCTGGATGACGCAATTGCCTGGGGCGAGTTCGACGCGGCGGCGAACGTCACGCCGGACGCGATCCACCACCCGACCAGCCTTAAACTGCTGGCGGCGGGCAAGCACGTCTTCTGCGAAAAGCCGCTGGCGGAAAACTACGCCAAGGCCGCAGAAATGGCCGATGCGGCCGAAAAGGCCGGCCTCGTCGCCATGGTCAACCTCACCTATCGCAATGTCGCCCCCTTGCAGGCGGCACGCGAAATGGTGCTGGCGGGCAAGATCGGCAAGGTGCGCCATCTCGAAGCTTCCTATCTGCAGAGCTGGCTCGTTTCCAAGGCCTGGGGTGACTGGATGACGGAGAGCAAATGGCTGTGGCGGCTTTCCACCAAGCACGGCTCGAACGGCGTTCTCGGCGATGTCGGCATCCACATTCTCGACTTCGCCTCCTATGGCGCGGGCAGCGATGTGGAGCGCATCTTCACGCGGCTGAAAACCTTCGACAAATATGAGGGCAATAAAATTGGCGTCTACGATCTCGACGCCAATGACAGCTTCACCATGACTGCCGAACTGGAAAACGGCGCCATGGGCGTCATCCATGCCAGCCGCTGGGCGACGGGGCATCTGAATGAACTCCGTCTGCGCATCCATGGCGACAAGGGCGCACTCGAAGTCATCCACACGCCCGACTATTCCAGCCTGCGGGTCTGCATTGGCGAGGATGTGGAGAAGGCGATCTGGAAGACGATTGATGTGGACCCGGTGGCGACGAATTACGAAAAATTCGCCAAGGCCGTCATGCAAGGCGGCATTGCCGACCCGGACTTCCGCCATGCGGCAAACTTGCAGAAGGTGCTCGATCTCTCGATCATCGCCGACCGTGAGAGGCGTGAGGTGGCCGTTTCGGCCTGATGCGAAAGGGCGTCATGCGGCACAACGTTGCCGCATATTTCTTCTCCCCGCCGGGGAGAAGGTGGCCCGAAGGGTCGGATGAGGGGGCAACGCCAGCGATAGGCTGAGAGCTTGCCCCCTCATCCCGCTGCCGCGACCTTCTCCCCCTCGGGGAGAAGAAAGCAAGACGGACCCGCTCGATCCAGATGATGCCTTTCCTCAGGGCAAGGACAACGGCGTAGAGCATGCCGAATACTTGCAGGCAGCCGCTCACACCCCGCGCTTGTTCCCCCACAACAGCACATGCAGCTGCGGCAGCACGCGGGCGGAAAACCAGCGGTCTTCGCTGACCTTCTCCACCAGCCACAACATGCGGTCCATGATCCCATCGACGTCCACACGCGCGTCGTCATCATCGGGCGGCGGCGGGGTGTGGTTTCCGGGCTGAAGGTAAACCGGCAGATGCGGAAAACGCGCCGATGCCGCCTTGGCATAGGCATAATCCGCATCATCGAAAACCACGACCTTCAGCGCCACCTGCGGTTCGTCACCGGCGGCGGCAAGACAGTTCTCGAATGCCTGCCAGTCCGTTTCCATACCACTCGATGGCGGTTTCGGGCTCAGCACCAGGTGATCGAGATTGGCAAACCAGTCTTTCGCGATGCTGCCCTGTGTTTCCAGCGCGAAACGATACCCCTCGCCATGCCCCTTCGCGATCAAGGCCCCGAGCGGCTGGATGGCGGGATTGCCGCCTGACAGTGAGACCGTCAGCGGCACGCCGCCGGAAAGCTGCCGCACCTCCTGCCAGATCGTCTCGACAGGCATCGGTTTCCACGTATCGCGGTACTCGCTGTCGACGGCATGCAGCGTATCGCACCAGGAACAGCGATAATCGCAGCCGCCGGTGCGCACGAATACGGTCGGCAGGCCGATCAGCGGCCCCTCGCCCTGAATGGTCGGGCCAAAGATTTCGCTGATGCGGATCGCCGTCTCCTTCGCTGCAACCTTCTGTGCAGCCGCCGTCATGGCCGGTATTCCGCCCAGGTCTTGGCGGTTTCGCTGACCCGCACGGCGCTGGTTTCCGGCAGGCTGAGCTTGCACCAGTCGTAAAAATGCTTCGCGAGACATTCCGCCGTCACGCGGTCATGGCCGAGAACGTCGTTCAGGTGACGATGATCGAAATGATCGTCGATATAGCGCTTCAGCGGCGCTAGCTCGTGGTAGTCGCGCACGAAACCATGCTCGTTCAGCTCCGCGCCTGATAGTTCGATCTCAACGATGTAATTATGTCCGTGCAGGCGGCTGCACTGGTGGTCGGCGGGCAGGCTTTTCAGCTGGTGCGAGGCGGAAAAGTGAAATTCCTTGGTGATGCGGAACATCAGCGCACCTCCTGTGCCGCATAGGCATGGGTCGCCGCAACCCAGAAATCAGGGTCCTCATAGTCGGTAGGATCGGTGACACCGGCCAGATGAAACGCCTCGCGCCGCTCCACGCAGGTGCCGCAACGGCCGCAATGACGCAAGCCGCCCTTGTAGCAGGACCATGTTTCGCCGAAGGGCGTGCCGTATTTCACGCCATCGGTAACGATCGCCGCCTTGGAGACCGTGACATAAGGCGCGAAAAGCTTGACGTCGGCGTAACCTTCCAGCGCATGTGCCTGCATGGCGTTGAAACTGTCGATGAAACCCGGCCGGCAATCGGGATAGATGAAATGGTCGCCGCCATGTACGGCGATTGCCACCGCATCTGCCTGCTGCGCGGCAGCCAGCCCGAAGGCGATGGTGAGCATGATGGCGTTGCGGTTCGGCACCACGGTGGAGCGCATGGTCTCTTCCGCATAATGCCCGTCCGGCACCGCAATGTCGTCTGTCAGCGCCGAGCCGGTGAGATGCGCGCCGATGGTGCGGATATCGATGACATGATGCGGCACGCCGAGACGCCTTGCGCAATCTGCGGCGAAATCCAGTTCCTTCTTGTGGCGCTGGCCATAATCGAAGGAGACGAGAGCGAGAAGTTCATGTTCCGCCGCGATTTTATGCGCAAGCGAAACGGAGTCCAATCCGCCGGAGCAGATGACGATGGTTTTCATAATTTAGGATCCCTTGTTTTGACCGGGTGGGCTGCGACCGGATACGGCGCGGCTTTAAACCAAAGCGAAGGGATTGTGAAGAGCTTACGATAGTAGCGCCGCCGCGCCGTTGCCGCTGAAACAAAAAAACGGCGGAGTCGCCTCCGCCGCCTGTTTGATCGCTCATCACATCAACGCAGCAGCGCCTGCGCCTCCTCGATGCCAAGCGCTGCCGGCTGCGTGCAGGTTGTGGTCATCTCGATGAAGCGGCCTTCTTCCCCGGATTTGAGGATGGAGGTCATCACATCGATGCCATGCAGGGAACGATCCAGCGAGCAGCGGGCGTCACGGCCTTCCAGAATGGCAATCGCCATGTCGGCCAGGCCCGCAGTGCGATAATTGGCGCGCGGGCCATTCGGGCTTTCCTGGTTGGCAATGCCGAAGGGATGCGCCCAGTCTTCAAGTGGCTGGATATTCTTATCGCGCCCGCTCGCTTCCACCACGCCGCCGAAGAAGTTGGGGTCCGGCACGTAGATAGAGCCTTCCGTGCCGTAAAGCTCCATATTGGCGTGGCGATGCGACCACACGTCCCAGCTGGCCGAAAGCGTGATCGTCGCACCGTTCACAAATTCCAGCAGCGCATGGATATTGGTCGGCGTTTCGACCGGGATGATCTCACCGTTCAGCGGCTGGCTGGTTACCGTGCGGGTGGGGTTGGCCATTGACGTCAGGGCGCCAACACGCTTGACCGGGCCGATGAGGTTGATGAGATTGGCGACGTAATAGGGACCGAGATCGAGGATCGGCCCACCGCCCTTCAGGAAGAAGAAGCCCGGGTTCGGGTGCCACATCTCCATGCCGGGGCTCATCACATGGCAGGTGCCTGATGTGATGCGGCCGACCTTGCCCTCGTCGATATATTGCCGGGCGAGCTGGTGAGCGCCGCCAAGGAACGTATCCGGCGCGCAGCCGACGGACAGGTTCTTTTCCCGGGCGATACGCCGCAGTTCCTCACCTTCCTCCAGCGAAAGCACCAGCGGCTTTTCCGAATAGACGTGTTTGCCCGCCTCAAGTGCCGCCTTCGACACCGGAAAATGCGCGGCGGGAATGGTGAGGTTCACCACCACGTCGATGTCCTTGTTGGCGAGCAGCTCCTCGATGGACTGCGCGACAACGCCAAATTCTTCCGCCCTCAGTTCCGCGGCATTACGGTTGAGATCGGCGCAGGCCAGCACCTTGATGCCCTTGAAGAGCGGCGCCAGCGAAAAGTAAGCAGACGAGATGTTGCCGCATCCGATGATGCCGACGCCAAGTTCCCTTTGCATGATGAAAACTCCGGAAATTGAAACTCAATAGGTTTTGAAGGCTGCGATCGAACGGGTGATCAGCCGGTCGATGTCCTTGGGGTTATCGTGCTCGACCACGAAATGTTTCGTGGCGGATTTCGCCTTCAGCGCGGCGATAAGGCCCTTCCAGTCCACGGTGCCGTGGCCGACATCCGCCCAGCCATCCTCATCGGTGTTTTCACCTGCCGGTGCGATGTCCTTGACGTGTACCGCAGTGATGCGCTTGCCGTAGCTTTCGATCCAGGCGAGTGGATCAGCATTGCCGCGGATGATCCAGGCAATATCGGCTTCCCATTTCAGGTCCGGTCCACCGGCAAAAATCTGCTCCTGCGGTGTGGAGCCGTCGGGGAGCACCTTGAACTCGAAATCATGGTTGTGCCAGCCAAAGATCAGCCCGGCATCAACGAAGGGCTTGCTCGCTTCCTGCAGGCGCTTGCCGAAGGCAAACCATCCGGCTGCATCCGCCGGGCGCTGGTCAGGCATCAGGTAAGGGCAATAGATCGCCTCCACGCCCAGCACCTTGGCAATGTTCAGGGCCTTTTTCGGATCACCCTCAAGAAGGTCGAGGCCGAAATGGCCGGTCGGCATGGCAAGGCCGTTGGCATCGAGTTCAGTACGCAGGCTCTTAAGCCCGGCATCATCAAGCGAGGCGTACATGGCGCCGTAACCTTCGACATGTTTGTAACCCGCCGCCGAAAGCTTCTTCAGAATATTGGAAAACGGCTGGAAATTGCGGGCGCTGTAAAGCTGAAAACCGAGTTCTGTCATTATCTCCTCCATAGAGATTTGGGGCTTGGGATTGTGTGGGGGTAAAATCGGGGTCTTTCTAAAGCCGCTCTTCGCTCTGCGCGTCGAACAACGAGGCCATTGTCAGGTCGAGGCCGAGGCGAACCCTGGTGCCCGGCGCAAACCGCCTGTGGCCGCCAACGCGCACGGACATGGTATGGCCGGCATGTTTCAGCCAGATCAGATTGTCGGCGCCCATCGGCTCCTCGATATCCACGATCGCCTCATGCACCTCACCACTGACAATGTCGGCATCGACGCGTACATGTTCGGGGCGAACGCCCAGAACCACGGCGCGGCCGGCAACAAGCGGCGCCTCGGGCTGATAACCATCCAGCGAGAAGTTGACGCCATTGGTGGTGAACACCACCTTGCCATCCTTGTCGATCAACTCGCCGCGCAGAAAGTTCATCGATGGCGAACCGATGAAGCCGGCGACGAAGAGGTTCCTCGGCTTATTGTAGATAGTGACTGGATCGGCCAGCTGCTGGATGACGCCGCTTTTCATGATGGCGATACGGTCCGCCAGCGTCAGCGCCTCGATCTGATCGTGCGTCACATAAATCATGGTGTTCTTTAGCGACTGGTGCAGCCGCTTGATCTCGACACGCAGCTCCGAGCGCAGCTTGGCATCGAGGTTGGAAAGCGGTTCATCGAACAGGAACACATCCACGTCGCGCACCAGCGCCCGGCCAATCGCCACACGCTGGCGCTGGCCACCGGAAAGCTCGGCGGGCTTGCGCTTCAACAGCGGCTCGATCTGCAATATGCCCGCCGCCCTTTTGACGCGCCGGTCAATTTCCTCCCTCGGCACCTTGGCGACCTGAAGGCCGAAGGACAGGTTCTTCTCCACCGTCATCTGCGGATAAAGCGCATAGGACTGGAACACCATGCCGATGCCGCGATCCTTGGGTTCTTCCCAGGTAACGTTACGGTCCTTGATGAAGATTTGCCCGTCGGTCGGCTCCAGAAGCCCGGCGATGCAATTGAGAAGCGTCGACTTGCCGCAACCGGAAGAGCCGAGCAGCACGAGGAATTCGCCGTCGTAAATATCGAGATTGAGGTCTTTCAGTACGGTAACGGCACCGAAGGACAGGGAAAGATCGCGAATGGAAACGCTTTTGTTCATATAACTCAACCTTTTACTGCGCCTGCAGCGATGCCGCGGACGAAAAGCCTGCCGGAGACGAAATAGACGATCAGCGGCACAGCCCCGGTCAGAAGGGTTGCGGCCATGTTGACGTTGTATTCCTTCACGCCCTGCACGGAGTTGACGATGTTATTGAGCTGCACGGTCATCGGGTAATATTCCGGCCGCGTGAACACCACGCCGAACAGGAAGTCGTTCCAGATGCCGGTCACCTGCAGGATCATCGCCACGACGAAGATCGGCAGTGACATGGGCAGCATGATACGGAGATAGATCTGCCAGAAATTGGCGCCATCAATGCGTGCCGCCTTGAACAGCTCTTCCGGCAACGAAGCGAAATAGTTGCGGAAGAGCAGCGTCAGGATCGGCATGCCGAAGATGGTGTGCACGATGACGAGGCCGGTCAGCGTGCCATAAACGCCCATTTCGCGCAGCACGATGACGATCGGATAGATCATTACCTGATAGGGGATGAAGGCACCGATGATGAGGATCGAGAAGAACAGTTCCGACCCTTTGAACTTCCAGTTCGCGATGGCGTAACCGCTTACGGAAGCGACGATGATCGAGATGACGACCGAAGGCACGAGGATGCGTACCGAGTTCCAGAAGCCACGCGAAAGCCCATCGCAGTTCAACCCTGTGCAGGCATTTGCCCATGCTTTCACCCACGGTTCGAATGTAATCTCCACCGGCGGTGCGAAGATGTTGCCGAGCCGGATTTCCGGCATGCCCTTCAGCGAGGTGACGACCATCACGTAAAGCGGCAGCAGATAATAGGCGGCGGCAACGAACAGCGTGCCGTAAAGAATGATGTTGCGGCGGGAAAATGTTTTTCTCGGTTTCTTGCCGCGCGGACCGGAAAGCTCCCTGGCAACCGTATCGGTTGCGGCGGCGCCCGTATTCAATGTGCTGATATTAGCCACGCTTCTTGCCTCCAAATTCGAGGTAGGCCCATGGGATGACGATGATGGCGACGGTCAGAAGCATCATGGTCGAGGCGGCGAAGCCCTGCCCCAGATTTTGCGCCTGGAACATGTAGTCATAGACATATTTCGCCGGCACTTCGGACGCGATGCCCGGTCCGCCACTGGTCTGCGCCACCACCAGATCGTAGACCTTGACGATGCCGCTGGCGATGATGACGAGCGTGGTGATAAAAACCGGTCGCATCATGGGAATGATGATGAGAATATAGGTCTTCCACATCGGGATGCCGTCGACACGCGTCGCCTTCCAGATATCCTCGTCGATACCGCGAAGACCGGCCAGCATCAGGCACATGACGAGCCCCGTGCCCTGCCAGAGCGCCGCAATCAGAATGCCGTAGATGACGATCTGCGGATTATAGAGCGGATCGAAGGTGAAGCTTTCCCACCCAAGCGAACGGACCACGGACTGAATGCCGAATTCCGGGTTCAACAACCATTGCCAGACAAGGCCGGTGACGATGAACGACAAAGCAAAGGGATAAAGGAAGATCGTGCGGAAAGTGTTTTCGAAACGGATCTTCTGGTCCATCAGCGCCGCCAGCACGAAGCCGATGACAAGGCTGAAGATCAGCGACAGAATGCCGTAGATCGCCAGATTCTGGATGGAAATGATCCAGCGCGGCGCGGCCCACAACCGCTCATACTGGTCGAAACCGATGAAGGTCGCACGCGGCAGAAGCTTGGAATTGGTAAACGAATAAATCACCGTCCAGACCGTTCCACCGAGAAAAATCACGACGGCAGTCAGGATCATGGGAATGGATGCAATCTTCGAATTGAGATTGCGGAAAAGTTGGTTGGGGCGGCCGGAGCGCGCTTGACCCGCCATGGATGACCCTCCTCCTATAACGTTACAGTAGACGGCCGAGCACAAAAAAGACCCGCCGCATAACATCCCGGCCAAACAGACTGTTGCTGGATGGACCGGACCGATCGGGGGAACGGCGACGCTCCCCCGTCGCAGGAGGTAACGTCAGTCAGCCGAGCTGATGATGCTCGCAAAGCGCTTCTGCGCGTCTTCGGCGGTCATCGAGGTGCTGGCGAAAAATTCCGCCATCAGGTCTTCCTTCTGCTTCTGCGAATCCGCGGAAATCAGCTGGTCTGTGCTGGTCAGCGCATTGCCCTTGGCCAAAATTTCCAGACCCTTCTTCATGCAGTCGTTGGCTGCATTGAGGTCCACGTCGCCGCGGATCGGCAGCGAGCCTTTTTTCAGGTTGAAAGCGACCTGCGTTTTCGGATCGACGATGGTTGCGGCCAGAACGTCCTGCGCTTTGGTTTTCGCCTCATCCTTCAGAACCGGGAAATAGAAAGCGTCGCCGCCTGTCGTGAGATAGTCGTTGAGGCCAAGGCCCGGCAGGCAGGTATAATCCGTGCCGGCCTTCTGGTTGGCGAGCTGGAATTCACCCTGCGCCCAGTCGCCCATGATCTGGCCGCCGGCCTTGCCTGTTATGACCATGTTGGTGGCCTGGTTCCAGTCCTGAACATTGGTGCCCCTGGCCATGTCGCGGGCCTCGACGGCGGCCGCAAAAATCTTTGCCATTTCGGGACCGGCCGCCGCTTCGGCATCCTTGTCACCATAAACCTTCTGATAAAGGTCTTTGCCACCGATCGAAAGCGTCAGCGTGTCGAACATGCCGTTCGCCTGCCATGCCTGGCCACCGAGCGCGAGCGGCTGGATGCCGGCCTTTTTCAGCGCCGGTGCTGCGGCGACAAACTCGGTCCAGTTCTTCGGAACCTCAACGCCCGCCTTCTTGAAGGCTTCGTTGGAAAGCCACAGCCATTGCCAGGAATGAATGTTGACGGGTGCACAATAGATCTTGCCGTCGATGGTGCAGCTGTCGAGTAGACTTGCCGGCTTGATGACCTCTTTCCACTTGCCCTTTTCGGCAACGTCGGAAAGGTCGCGCATCAGGCCGGCCTGCACCAGCTCTTCCGCCTGACGGCCGTGGTTGAATTGGGTGGCACCCATCGGGTCGCCGCCGGTGATACGGCTGATCATGATCGGGCGGGCCGTGCCGCCCGAGCCGGCAATGGCACCGTCCACCCATTTGTTGCCGGTGGCATCAAAAGCCTTGGCAAGTTCGGCGACGGCGGCGGCTTCGCCGCCCGATGTCCACCAATGGGTAACTTCAAGATCGGTAGCCCCAGCGATACCCGCCGGAATCATAACACTGGCCAAAAAGGCCGCAGAAATAACGCGCATTCGCATGAGTCTCCTCCCTCACTGAAACGTTGCAGTTGGAACGTATGCGAAGATTTTTGATTAGGCAACCGCCTAAGATACGAATCTCGCGGCGGCTCCTCAAAGCCTTTTGAACAGTCATGAAACGTGCCGAACGACCGGTTTTTGCCAGGAAAAGGAAGGTGCGGGAATGGGAAAATGCCGAATGCGCAATGGGGACGGCGCATCCGTAACCCGCATGTAATGCAGCATCTCTATGACTTTGGACTTTGGCGCCGGTTCCCGCACTCAGATTGCAAAAACCCGGGACGGGCAAGGATCAGGTGGGCGATAGTGAAACGTTGGCACATTCTTTTGATGATCGGACTGGCGGGAGTCCTCTCGCTTTTGCTTGCGCCGTTTGAACGGCTGGCACCGGGACAGAACCTTTCCTTCGCGATCCGTCTTCTGATGCTCATCCAGCCGGCAGTCCTGACCATCGTTGCGGTGGCGGCAGGTCAAGCGCTCGCCGGCAGGGTTGGGCTCGGCACTCCACTGATCGATGCCTGGCTGCAGGGAACAGGGGTTGGCCCAGTCTTGCGCAGACAGGCCCCGCCCGCCCTGCTGGCAGGTCTCATCGTCGGCATGTTGATGATCGCTTACTCCTCCGTGATCCTGCCTTCCATTGCCGATACGGCGACAATGGAAAAAATGGCCGCATTTGAGGTTCCACTCGCCACCCGGCTTCTCTATGGCGGGATAACCGAAGAACTGCTGACCCGATGGGGTTTGATGGTGTTTTTCGCGTGGGGACTCTGGCGCATGACAGGAAGGGGTCGGGTACGTCCGGCCATTCTCCGGACCGCCATTCTGATGGCGGCAGCCCTGTTTGCCGTGGGCCACCTGCCCTTTCTGTTTGCCATCGCCGTTCATCCGCAACCATCGCTGATCATGGTGATCCTGCTCGCCAATTTTATCCCCGGACTGTTGTTCGGATGGTTGTTCTGGCGGCGCGGGCTGGAGGCAGCAATGCTTTCCCATGCCTTCGCCCATTGCGTGAATGCGCTGGTCTCCTGACCCGGCGGAACGGCAGAGAAACTACGGGTTTATGATCCCGGCCTCACCGGCCGGGATAAAATGCCGCGTCAGTACGGGCGACAATCCTATTGTCTCTTGTAATCATCTTCGATGCGGATGACGTCGTCTTCGCCGATATAGGCGCCGGTCTGGATTTCCACCAGCTCGAGCGGAATCTGCCCCTCATTGGCAAGCCGGTGCGGCTGGCCGATCGGGATATAGACCGACTGGTTTTCCGTCAGCAGCCGGGTTTCGTCACCAATAGTCACCGTCGCGGTTCCCTTGACGATGATCCAGTGTTCCGAGCGGTGATAGTGTTTCTGGAACGAGATGCGATGGCCGGGATCGACCGTGATGTGGCCGACGCGGTAGCGCTCGTCCACATACATATGTTCGATATAACCCCACGGACGATAAACACGCTTATGCGACTGTGTCTGCGGTGCGTGTTCGCCATCCTTCAGCTTTTCCACCAGTCCCTTCACGTCCTGCACCCGGTTTTTCGGTACCACCAGAACGGCATCCTTGGTCGCCACCACCACCAGATCCTTCGCCCCAACGACCGTCGTCAGCAATTGCGTGGAATGGATCAGGCAGCCCTCGGAATCGACGAAGACGCCATCGCCTTCGAGTGCATTGTCGTTGCCTTGCTTGTCGGCGATCTCCCAGATCGCATCCCAGCTGCCGATATCCGACCAGCGGAAATGGCCGTGTACCACCGCCATGCGCTTCGTTTTCTCGATAACCGCATAGTCGATGGAGTTTTTCGGCGAGGCCTCGAAGCTTGCCTGATGCAGGCGCACGAAACCAAGGTCGCTTTCATATTGTTCGACCGATTGCGTTACCGCCGCAAGAATCTCCGGCGCGAATGCCTTCAGCTCGTCGATCATCACGTCGGAACGGAACAGGAAGTTGCCGGAGTTCCAGAGATAACCTTTTTCCAGATAGGAGATCGCCGTCTTCACATCCGGCTTTTCCACGAAGGCCTCAACGATGCTGAGGTCTGCTTCGCCATCGATCGCTTCACCCGGCTTGATGTAACCGTAGGAGGTACGCGGCTCGGTCGGCACCAGACCGAAAACGACGATATTGCCCTGATCGGCAGCCTTGGCGCCGAGCCTCACAGCCTCCGAGAATTTGTCGGCATCCAGCACCACATGGTCGGCGGCAAGCGCCAGAACCAGACATCCCGGCTCCCGGCGCTCAGCGAGCACCGCGGCAGCGGCCATGGCGGCAGCGCTGTCGCGACGGGCGGGCTCGAGAACCACCGTCGCCGGCAAGCCGATCTCTTCCGCCTGACGGCGGGCGAAGAAGCGGAAATCCTCGTTGGTGATCACCAGCGGCTCGGCATAAAGCCCCTTGTCGGCCACGCGCGTGAGTGTCTGCTGATAGGTCGAAAGATTGCCGACCAGCGGCTGGAACTGCTTGGGCAACTGATCGCGCGATACCGGCCAAAGCCGCGATCCCGCCCCTCCGGCCAGAAGAACAGGCGTGATCTTTCGAGATTGTTCCTTCACAGCAAAAAACCTTTCCAACTTAAAAAATTTCCGGCGGGCCGGACAATATACATATTTGCCAATACCGCCATCATCGGTTCGCGGGCGGATAAGCGCAAGCTCATAAGTTCGCCTTGTGAAAGCTTGGTGAATGGCGGACCCGTTTTGCTAACGCAAGGCAAAGGGTGAGGTTCCGCGCGGAAGGATCAGTGGCGTGGACAGGTGAAAAAAGAAAAACCCGGGCCAATGGCCCGGGTTTCCGTTTTCAGAGTGACGAAAAGTCAGGATCAGTTCGGCAGCGCATAAGCGATGACGTAGTCGCCGCGATCGGGAGACTGGCGTGCGCCACCAGCCGAGATGACGACATATTGCTTGCCGGTCTTCGGGGACTTGTAGCTCATCGGTCCGCCTTGGCTGCCGACCGGAAGGCGGGCCTTCCAGACTTCCTTGCCGGTCGCCGTATCGAAGGCGCGCAGATAATAATCCTGCGTGCCGGCGATGAAGACGAGACCGCCCTGGGTGGCGAGCGTGCCGCCGAGCGTCGGCATGCCGATCGGGATCGGCAGGCCCATCTTGATACCGAGCGGACCCGTATCCTCGACTGTGCCGACCGGCACCTGCCACTTGATCTGCTGCGTCTTCATGTCGATCGCGGTCATCGAGCCATAGGGCGGAGCCTGGCAGGGAATACCGAGAGCCGACAGGAAACGGTTCTTGTTCACCGCATAGGGTGTGCCCTTCATGGGAACGACGCCCATGCCGGTGTTGACGCTTTCGCCACCGCTCGCAACTGCCTTGGTGGGCGCGGCTTCCTTCATCTCGATCCAGAGACCCAGACGCATGTCATTGACAAAGATGGTGTTGGTGGTCGGATCGGTCGAAATACCGCCCCAGTTCATGCCGCCGAGCGAACCCGGGAAGGCGAGCGAGAGATCGGTACCCGGCGCCGTGTAGAGGCCCTCATAACGCATACCCTTGAAGGCGATACGGCACAAAAGCTGGTCGAACGGGGTTGCGCCCCACATATCGGCTTCCGTCAGCGTCTGAGCGCCGATCTGCGGCATGCCCACCGAACGCGGCTGCGTCGGTGCATATGGCTCGTTAGGAATGTTGCCGGCCTTGACCGGAACGTCTTCCACCTTGGTCAGCGGCTTGCCCGTGGCGCGATCCAGAACGTAGATCTGCCCGGCCTTGGTGCCGAAGACCAGAGCCGGAACGGTGGTTCCGTCCGTCTTCGGGAAATCGACGAAGCTCGGCTGCATCGGCACGTCGAAGTCCCAGAGGTCATTATGAACCGTCTGGTAGACCCACTTTTCACGGCCGGTCGTAGCATCGAGCGCCAGCATCGAAGCGCCGTATTTATGGTCGAGCGGTGTGCGCGTCGCGCCATAAAGATCCACCGAAGGGCTGCCGACCGGCATGAAGACCGTGTTCATGTCCGGGTCGTATGACATGGATGCCCAGACGTTCGGAGTGGAACGGGTATAGGTCTGGCCCGGAGGCGGCAGCTTGGTGATTTCAGGGTTACCGGGGTCGAAAGCCCAGCGAAGCTCACCCGTCACCACGTCAAAACCGCGCATCACGCCGCCAGGCATATCCACCTGCACGTTGTCGGCGATACGTCCGCCAACAACGACGGTGGTGCCGGCAAGTGTGGGTGCCGACGTCAGCACATATTGCGGGTCCGGCGCATCGCCAAGACCGATCTTCAGATCGACGCGGCCATTGGTGCCGAAGTCAGGGCAAAACGCGCCGGTGTCGGCGTCGAGCGCGATGAGTTCCGCATTGATGGTGTTCATCAGAATGCGGCGCTGGCAAAGCGCGCCTTCGGCCACTATTGCCGGCGTAACAGGCGTTGCGCCCGGCGCGGTCGGCTGCTTCAGCGGCGCCTTGGCATCGAAATAGGCAAGGCCACGGCAACGCATCCACACGGTGGATTTGGCATTGATTTCCGCCTTCCACTTCTGCGCACCAGTATCGGCGTCAAGAGCGATGACGTTGTTATGCGGCGTGCACAGGAACACGGTGTCGCCCACCTGCAACGGCGTTTCCTGATCTTCCGCACCGTTTGCGCCGGGGCTGATCGGGGTGTCGCCGGTGTGATAGGTCCATGCAACCTCAAGGTTCTTGACGTTGTCGCGGGTGATTTCGTCAAGCGCCACGAAGCGGCTGCCGCCGGCCGTATTGCCGTAATGTTCCCAGTTCTTCTGTTCCTTTTCCGGCGTAACCGGCGTCAGCGCAGCAACCTCGCCGGTGAAGGCAACCGTCGGATGCGGCACGAACATGCCGGCAAAACCGGCACCGGACGCAATGGCCAGAACGGCAGCAAGCGCAAAAGAGGTGCCGTAAGCCGGTGTCTTGCCGACCGCGCGGCGCAGCAACGGATAGGAGAGCGCAACAACCGTAGCGCCCACACCCAATGCCAGCAGGCGCGAGATGAGCGGCCAGAAGTGCAATCCGGCCTCCCAGACAGCCCAGACACCGCTGAGGATGAAAACAAGGCCGAACAGCAGCGCGCCGGCGGGCTTGCGCAAAATGATGAGCAGGCCGGAGATAATCAGCGCGATACCCGCCGAGACGAAATAAAGGCTGCCGCCGAGTGCTGCGAGCTGCCCGCCGCCAATGGCGAAGAACAGGCCCGCAGCGATGATGACGACGCCAAGCAGCAACAGCCATAATCTGGCTGGAACCGACGTTGAGGTTGCTGGTTTATTCATGAATTAAATATCCGGTTAGGAGAGCCGCCGCGAAGGCTGACGCCCGGTTATCGTTCAAAGCCCGGCCAAGGCCAGACAGTCCGCCGCACTTTCGGCTGAGCGCAGATGCGATGAAGGCGGCGCGGCTGAACGGGGAACAATGGTGGGGAAGACTTCCGTCGTGACTGTCATTTTGACCCATTCACTGCAGGTTACCGCCGGCCCCATGGACGACGGACAAGGTGCTCGAACAAATCCTCCCCGGTCCGGATCGCAAACGCCCACTTGCGGGCACTGCGCGACCGAAACCTTGGCTGCGGTATAACGTCGCCCGCGACAAGATGACAATGCGCAAGACGGGCAATTTTGATAAGCTGTGCTTATATCATATCAACACCCACAACACAAAGACCTCTCCGCCGATGGATATTCGCCAGCTCGCAATTTTTGTGGAAGCCGCAAGGGCCAGGAATTTCCGCGCTGCCGCCTTGCAGCTCGGCATTGCCCAGCCTGCCGTCACCCAACGTATCCGGCAATTGGAGGAAAATCTGGGCTTCAAGCTGTTTCACCGTATCAATCGCGGCGTGGAACTCACACCGGCAGGCCAATCGATGCTGGTCGATGCGGAGGAAATCCTTGCCCGCACCAGGGGCGCGCTGGAAAAGGCGCATCAGATAAGGCGCGGCCAGCTCGGCACGTTGCGCATTGGCTTCGGCACCAGCGTGATGGCGGAACGCAAATTGCCGGCGCTGATCACCCGTTATGGCAACGACCATAAGGAGGTCACACTGGAACTGCTGCCCGGCATGACGATGGAACAGTTGATCGAGCAGGTGGCGACGCGCAAGACCGATGTCGCGTTCATTCGCGCGCCCCTGCCCCAGCTGCCGCAGAGCCTGAGGGCCATGCCCTTCGACCGCTCGAAACTGTGTGTCGCCCTGCCGGAACGCCATCCGCTTGCTTCCCGCTCCAGAATTTCGGTTGGCGATATCGTGCGGGAAAAACTGCTGCTGCCGGTTGACGAGATCGGCCTTGGCCTCAGCAGCAGCGCGCTTTCACTTTTCGAGGATGCCGGCTGCGAGCCGGAAATCGGCATGCGCATCGCCAACGTCAATACCATCCTAGCCCTTGTGGAAGCGGGTGCTGGAATTTCCATCCTGCCGGAAAGCACGGTACGCTCCACAAGGGGCATCACCGGTGTGCCGCTGGAAAGCGCCGATGCCTGGTCCGATTGCGTCCTGGTCGTCAGGCGCGGCCAGCTTGCCCTCCACGTCGATGCCTTCGTGAACATGGCGCGCCAAGCCTACCGGCCCAGCCTGTAACACCGACAATACGGACTTAATCGATTGAATCGGCCACAAGTTTCTTCGCGGCCAAATTTGCTGCACTGAACAACATTCAACGCTTGGCAGGCGCGCGAAAAATACAATAACAACGACGGATATTTTTACAGGATTATCGACAGGAAAGCACGCTCAGCCCATGTCCGACACGACGAAGCCCGCCAGCCCCAGAACATCGGTTACGGATCAGGAAGCACTGGATTTCCACGCGCAAGGCAGACCGGGGAAACTGGAAATCACCCCGACCAAGCCGATGGCGACACAGCGGGATCTGTCGCTTGCCTATTCACCTGGCGTGGCCGTGCCGGTGAAAGCCATCGCCGAAAATCCGGCGACCGCTTACGATTATACGACGCGCGGCAACATGGTGGCCGTCATTTCCAACGGCACGGCAATCCTCGGCCTCGGCAATCTAGGCGCGCTCGCCTCCAAGCCGGTCATGGAGGGCAAATCGGTGCTGTTCAAGCGCTTTGCCGACGTCGATTCCATCGACCTTGAGGTCGATACCGAAGATGCCGATGAATTCATCAATTGCGTGCGTTACCTCGGCCCCTCCTTTGGCGGCATCAATCTGGAAGACATCAAGGCACCGGAATGTTTCATCATCGAAAGCCGCCTGCGCGAGCTGATGGATATTCCCGTCTTCCATGACGACCAGCACGGCACCGCCATCATCGCCGCCGCCGGCCTCATCAACGCCATCGAACTGACCGGCCGCGACTTCAAGACGACGAAACTCGTCTGCAACGGTGCCGGCGCTGCCGCCATCGCCTGTATGGACCTTATCAAGGCCATGGGTTTCAACCCTGAAAATATCACGCTTTGCGACACCAAGGGCGTGATCTACCAGGGCCGCACCGAAGGCATGAACCAGTGGAAATCCGCCCATGCGGTGAAGACCGACAACCGCACGTTGACAGAAGCCATGAAGGGTGCCGACGTGGTGTTCGGTCTGTCGCAGAAGGGTGCCTTCAGCGAAGAAATGATCCGCTCGATGGCACCGAAGCCGATCATCTTCGCAATGGCCAACCCGGACCCGGAAATCACCCCCGAGGAAGTATCTCGCATCCGCGACGACGCCATCATGGCGACCGGACGTTCGGATTATCCGAACCAGGTCAACAACGTCCTCGGCTTCCCCTATATCTTCCGCGGCGCGCTCGATGTCCGCGCCAGCCAGATCAATGATGCAATGAAGATCGCCGCCGCGCAGGCGCTGGCCGATCTCGCCCGTGAAGACGTGCCTGACGACGTGGCCGCCGCCTATCAGGGCAACCGTCCGCGCTTCGGATCGCAATACATCATTCCGGTTCCCTTCGATCCGCGCCTGATCTCGGCCATTCCGGTGGCCGTGGCGAGAGCCGCCATCGAAACCGGCGTCGCCCGCCGGGAACTGCCCGATCTCGATGCCTATGCCCGCGAGCTTTCCGCCCGCCGCGACCCGATGGCCTCCACCACGCAGCGCCTTTACGAACGCGTGCGCCGGTCGCCGAAGCGTGTCGTTTTTGCCGAGGCGGAAGAAGAGCAGGTGATGCGCGCGGCGATCTCGTTCACCGCTCAAGGGCTTGGCACCGCCATCCTGCTCGGCCGTGACGATATCATCAAGGCCAATGCGGAACGCGCCGGCATCGATCTCGACCGCGCCAATATCGAGATCACCAATGCGCGCCTTTCCAGCCGCGTTGATGCCTATGTCGATTATCTCTATGCGCGCCTGCAGCGTGGCGGCTTCCTGCTGCGCGACGTGCAGCGCCTGATCCACAACGACCGCAACCACTTCGCCGCCTGCATGGTGGCGATGGGCGATGCGGACGCCGTGGTCACCGGCGTCACCCGCAACTACTCCACGGCGCTCGAGGATATCCGCCGTTGCATCAACACCAAGCCCGGCCATCGCGTCATCGGCGTTTCGCTGGTCGTCTCGCGCAACCGCACCGTCTTCGTAGCCGATACCGCCGTGCATGACATGCCGAATGCGGAAGACCTTGCCGATATCGCCGAAGAGGCAGCCGGTCTCGCCCGCCGTTTCGGCTATGAGCCGCGCGTGGCCATGCTCGCCTACTCCACCTTTGGCCAGCCGACCGGCGAACGCTCCGACAAGGTGCGCGAGGCGGTGAAAATCCTCGACAAGCGCAATGTCAATTTCGAGGTTGACGGCGAAATGTCTGCCGACGTGGCGCTCAACCATCATCGCATGCAGAGCCAGTTTCCTTTCGCCCGCCTTTCCGGCGCGGCCAACGTGCTGGTCATGCCCGCCATCCATTCCGCCTCCATCTCCACCAAGATGTTGCAGGAACTGGGCGGCGCAACCGTCATCGGCCCGCTTCTCGTCGGCCTCGACAAATCGGTGCAGATCACCTCGATGGGCGCCAAGGACAGCGATATCGTCAACATGGCGGCAATCGCCGCTTATAACGCCGGTCGGTGAGACGGGCAGCATTGCGGCGCATTTCTTCTCCCCGCCGGGGAGAAGGTGGCCCGAAGGGTCGGATGAAGGGGCAAGCCTGCGATCTGCCGCTCGCCCCTCATCCCCTCACAATAAGATGCGACAAAGAACAAGATTCTACGATTTCAAATTATTAGGACATTTTTTCTGCTCAGATGAATTATTGGAACGCAATTTTATTCATATGATTTTTGACGCAATGCCAATTCTCGCTCTCGACGGACGCCTCATGTAGTTTCCACCCACCATCAAAAGGAAATACCCATGGCCCTCTCCTTCTCCAGATTTGCCGCAAAACTCATCGCCGGAACTGTCGTCATCGCTTCGATGGCCACCGCAGCACACGCGGATGCGACGCTCGACCGTATCAAGGGTCGCGGCAAGCTCACCGTCGGCGTCATCCTGTCCGGCGCGCCCTTCGGTTTCATCGATCCGAAGACGCAGGAGCAGAAGGGCCTCAACATCGACGTCGCCAAGGCGCTGGCCGCCGGTCTCGGTGTTGAGCTGGTGACCGAAACCGTGACCCCGCCCAACCGCGTGCAGTTCCTGCAGCAGGGCAAGGTCGATATTCTGATCGCCAACATGCAGTACACAGAAGAGCGCGCCAAAACGCTCGATTACGTGCCGACCCCCTATGACCGCCAGGGTGGCGCCGCGATCGGCCGCAAGGATTCGGGCATCAAGGATTGGTCGGACCTGAAGGGCAAGATCGCCTGCGTTTCGCAAGGCTCGAACTACACCCAGCCGCTGATCGAGCAATATGGCGCGCAGGTAAAGGCGCTGCCGAGCCAGCCGGAATCGCTGCTGGCACTGAAGGGCGGCAATTGCGACGTCTCCGTACACGTCAACGGCACGCTGAGCCTGATGCTTCAGGACCGCGCCGACGAGTGGAAGGATTACGGCATCCTGATCCCGACCGACCTCATCCCTTCGGATTCCGTGATCTGGCTGCGCAAGGGCGAGGCCGACACGCAGGCCGCCCTCGACAAGATCATCAAGGAGCTGCACGCTTCCGGCAAGATGATCGAATTTGCCAAGGCAAACCGCCTGCCGAGCATCGGCTTTATGGAAGAGCAGCAGAAGAAGCTTTCCGCCGCGCAGTAAAAGACAGGCGCAGGGTTTTCTCCCCCCCCACCGCAAGGGCGGGGGTGACGATATCAACGCGGAGCGGTTTCCCCAAATCGTCAAGAACGGCCGGTTTCGCCCGCCGTTCTTTTCTGCTTTATAACAAGACAGGTCTTTCTGGCGCCGCCTGTCGGGCGGCACTCGCGACAACAGCATGGATTTCCGATGCAGGATGGATTTACAGCGCGCTTCATAGAACTGGCCGCGCATATCGGCCTCAACTATGATTTTCTGAACAGCGGCTACGAGGTCCAGATCTGGCTCGACGGCATGAAGATGACGTTGATCCTCGTCGCCGTCACCCTGCCGCTCAGCCTCGTTTTCGGCTTCATCTTCGCGGCGATGCTCACGTCCGGCAAGGTCTGGCTCGCAGGCCCCGTGCGCGCCTATGTGGAACTGACGCGCAACACGCCGACGCTGGTGCAGCTGATGTGCGGTTTCCTCGTGCTCAACATGCTGATTTCCAACGCGCTCGGGGGCGCGCAGAACAATCCGCTCACTCCGTTCTTCTGGGTCGTCGCCATCACCGGCCTGCACGTCGCCGCTTTCCATGCGGAAGCGTTGCGCGGCGGTATCGAGGCAGTGCCGGCCACCACCATCGAGGCGGCACGCGCTATCGGCTTCAGCTCCTTCGAGATTCTGCGCTATGTGGAGTTTCCGCTGGCGATCCGCACAGCGCTGCCTTCCATCATCAACAATCTCATCAATCTGGTGAAACTCACCACTGTCGGTTCGGCAATTGCGGTCGGTGAAATCACCTATGCCTCGATCCTGATCTGGACGCAGCGTGACAATGTGGTCGAGCTGATGCTGGTGATCCTTATCTTTTTCAGCGTCATCAATTTCATCGTCGCAAGGGCGGGCCTGTGGCTTGAGCGGCGTCTTTCGGTTCCGGGGTTCGGTCAATGAGCGCGGTGGTCTCTCCAACACAGGCGGCAAGGAAGCTGCCTTTCGGCACCATTCTTCTGTGCGGCGTGCTGGTTGCCGTCGTGCTGTGGCTGGTTCTCGATCCCTCGCTCGGCCAGGTACTGCTGGAATGGCTGCCCTATCTCGGCAAGGGTTTCGCCATGAATGTGCTGATCAGCGTTCTCGCGATTGCCATCGGCACCATCATCGGCGTTCTGCTCGGCATCATGGAGCTTGCGCCTTATCGCCTCGTACGTGCACCAGCGCTCACCTATGTGCAAATCTTCCGCAATGCCCCGCATCTGGTGCTGATTTTCGCCGCGACCTACATCTTCCCCTTCGAGATCGTCGCCTTCGGCAATTACATTCCCTTCCCGGACTGGATCAAGGCCGTCGTCGGCCTTGCCATTCCGGCAAGCGCCCATATCGCCGAAATCACCCGTGGCGCGATCCAGTCGATCCCGACCGCGCAATGGGAAGCGGCGCAGGGCCTCGGCTTCTCGCGAAACCAGACGCTGCGCTGGATCATCCTGCCGCAATGCGTGAAACGTTCGCTGCCACCGTGGATGAACCTTTATTCCTCGATTACCATGGGCACGGCACTCGCCTCGCTGGTTGGCGTGCATGAGCTATTGCATGCCGCAACCGATGCCAGCACCGCCGTGCAGCGCAACGATTTCACCGTGGTCGTTTATCTCACCGTCCTGATGGCGTTCTTCCTGTTCTGCTATCCCGTGTCCCGTTTCACGCAGCGCCTCGAGCGGCGCTTCGCTTCCCGCTGATTGGAATACACCATGTCCGCATCCGCACCGCAAACCGCCGCTAAAGCCCCCGCCACCCAAGCCTTGGTTGAACTGGAAGGCATACACCTGTCCTTCGGCGACAATCAGGTCCTGAAAGGCATCGATCTTACGGTCAACAAAGGTGACGCCGTCTCCATCATCGGCCCGTCCGGCTCCGGCAAATCCACGATCCTGCGCTGCATCAACGGCCTGCTCATTCCGCAATCCGGCAAGATCACCGTGGGCGGCACCCGTGTCGACCAGCTGAAGACCGAGGCTGAGCGCATAACGCTGCGCAAGCGCATCGGCATCGTGTTCCAACAGTTCAATCTCTTCCCGCATCTGACTGTCATGGAAAACATCACCATCGCGCCCATCAAAATCCTCGGCACGCCGAAGGCGGAGGCTGAGCGCCACGCCCGCGAATTGCTGGAAAAAGTGCGCCTGTCGCAGAAGGTGGATGCCTATCCCGGCCAGCTTTCCGGCGGCCAGCAGCAACGTGTGGCCATTGCCCGGGCGCTGGCCATGCGGCCGGAACTGGTGCTGTTTGACGAAGTCACTTCTGCGCTTGACCCGGAAACCGTGGGCGAAGTGCTCGCCGTCATCCGCGATCTCGTCAATGACGGCATGACCAGCATTCTCGTTACCCACGAAATGCGCTTTGCCGAGGAAATCAGTGATAATATCGTCTTCACCGAAAATGGCCTGATTGTCGATCAGGGAACGCCGGAACACATTTTCTACAAGTCGACCAATCCGCGCATCAATGCCTTCGTCAAGGGTCTTGGCGGACAGGTGGCACGGGTTACTGACGGCGAAGGGATCTAATGCGATGACCGCCGACGAAAAGCTCACTCTTCATCTAGCCGAGGCCATCGCCGCCTCAGATCCGTCGCGCGACGAAGAAGCGGTGACGATCGCCCGCACGGCGCTGATCGACTTTTTCGCCTGCGTGTTGGGCGGCGCCTCCGACAGAAGCACGAAAATACTGATCAATGCATTTACGCCAGGCACGTCAGGCACAGCGGGCATTATCGGCCATGATCTGCACACGGATGTCTTTACCGCAGCGCTCATCAACGGTCATGCCGGACATGTGCTTGACTATGACGACGTGCATGGCAGCGTGCGCGGCCACCCGACCGTCGCCATCATTCCCGCGCTGTTGGCCGTCGCGGTCGAGGAAGGCGCGACCGCGGACGCCTTCATCGCCGCTTATATCGTCGGGCTGGAAACCATGGCGCGGCTTGGCCTGTCGCTCGGCACCAAGCACTATGAAAACGGCTTCCACGCCACCGCCACCCTCGGCCCCATCGGTGCTGCGGCGGCCATCGCCCATCTTCTGAAATTTAATCCGCAAACCACGGCCGTGGCACTTGGCCTTGCCGCCACGCAATCGGCCGGGCTTCGCCTGCAATTCGGTTATGATGCCAAGCCGCTGCATGCCGGGCTTGCCACGCGCGCCGGCCTCACCGCCGCGCGGCTGGCAAGGGCCGGTTTTCAGGGCGCACCGGATTTTCTGGAAAATCCCATCGGATTTTATTCGGCCTTCGCCTTCGGCGCCGAACAGCCAAAACGGGTCCTCTCTGGCTGGGGTGCTCCCTGGCAGATCATCTCGCCCGGCCTCACCCTCAAGGCCTTTCCCTGCTGCACCGCCAGCCATCCCGTCGCCGTCGGCGCGCTTGCGCTTCGCAGCGCTTACGATCTGACGCCGGATGAGATCGAAACTGTTGTCATCACCTTTCCGCCCGGCGGCGATGCAGCACTTATCGGCACGCCCGCCCCTCAGACCGGCATCGATGCGCGCTTCAGCGCCGAATATGTTTTCGCCGCCGCACTGACAGACGGCTCGCTTACTATCGGCCATTTCGACGAACGCCCGGTGCGTGCCGACCTGCTTGCGCTTTCCGCCAAAGTCTCGCGCCGACACGACGAGACCGCCCGTCGCCTCTCGCCCGATCCGACCACCCGTTTCGTGGTCATCGACGTCACGAAGAAGGATGGCACGGTGCTGTCACGCCGCATCGACGGTCTTCCCGGCATTGACGACCCGACGGAGAAGTTTGCCGACGCCACCGGCGGCAATGAAAAATTCGCCGGAATTCCGGCACTGGTGCGGACCATGAAAACCGCAGCCGACCTCAGGAAGCTCGAAACGCTTCTGGTATCGCAAATATAACTCGACCGACATAAGGCATGTTTCCCATGACCACGACAACACGCAAAAGACAGATGCATCTGGGCCTTTTTCTGCAGGGTGCAGGCCACCACGTTTCCGGCTGGCGCCACCCGGATGCGGAAGCCGGCAGCGAGAATTTCGACCTCCTGACCCGTGTCACGAAAATGGCCGAAGCGGCGAAGTTCGACATGGTGTTCTTGGCCGACGGCCTGACCAGCGGCGTCGATGCCCATCCCTCGATGATCGCCCGCTTCGAGCCGCTGACCCTGCTTGCAGCGCTTGCCATGGTAACAAACAAGATCGGTCTGGCGGCCACCGCCTCCACCACCTATGGCGAACCCTATCACACAGCCCGCGCCTTCGCTTCCATCGACCACCTGAGCCATGGCCGTGCGGCGTGGAACATAGTCACCACCTCCTATGCCCGCACGGCGGCGAATTTTTCCAAGAGCCATCCCGAGCATGACGAGCGTTATGCCGTGGCGGAAGAATATGTGAATGTGGTGCGTGGCCTGTGGGACAGCTGGGATGACGACGCCTTCGTCAAGGACAAGGAAGGCGGCCGTTACGTCGATCCGCAGAAGGTCCATATTCTCGATCACGAAGGTAAATATTTCACGGTCAAGGGACCGCTCAACATCCCGCGCGCGCCGCAGGGGCACCCGGTTCTCATTCAGGCCGGTTCTTCCGGACCGGGGCAGGATCTTGCCGCCCGCACCGCCGATATCGTCTTCACCGCCCAGCAGGCGATTTCCGAAGCGCAGGCCTTCTACACCAGCCTTAAGGCGCGGGTGGCGAAATTCGGCCGCGATCCCGCAAGCGTCGCCGTGATGCCGGGTTTCATGCCGATCATCGGCAGGAGCTTCGAAGAGGCCGGCGAAAAACTGAAGGAGCTGAACCGCTGGACCGATATCAAGAGCGCCATGCCGCTGCTTGAGGAACGCATCGGCCACAGCCTTGCCGAATACGATCTCGACGGCCCGCTGCCGGACCTGCCGATCTCCGACCAGCTGCGCAGCCGTGCCGAACTTCTGACCGAACTGGCGCGCCGTGAAAAACTGACGATCCGTGAACTGGCGCTGCGCGTTGCAGCGGGTCGTGGCCACCACATCGTCATGGGCACGGCGAAAGACGTGGCTGACCGCATGCAGCAATGGTTCGAGAACGGTGCCGCAGACGGCTTCAACGTCATGCCGCCCTTCTTCCCCGGCGGGCTGGAAGAATTTAACAACGAGGTCGTGCCGCTGTTGCAGGAACGCGGCCTGTTCCGCAGGGAATATGAAGGTTCAACGCTGCGCGACCATCTCGGCATCACGCGGCCGGTATTGCGGGGATAAACGGAATGCGGATGCCTGACGCATCCGCATTACCAAACTCGTCAACACATTGAAGCGGGCATAAGCCCGCCTCTTTTATGCAGCGGCGCGTCCCGCCTGCTGATCGGGCCGGCCACCTTTCGAAAATTCCGACCGGACGGACGATCCGTCTTCGCGCTGAATCGTGCGGCGGTTCAGTTTGAACAGGCTGACGAGCTGCGCAAGCAGATCGGCCCCTTGCGCGAGCGTGGTGCTGATCACCGTCGTGCGAGCGCTCATGGCGGCGTTTTCCTGCGTCATCCGGTCCAGCTGGTTGACCGCCTTGTTGATTTCGCTGATGCCGATGGCCTGTTCGTCCGCGGCTTTCGCGATCATGTCGACATTGCCGTCGATGTGCCGCACCAGCCCGTCGATCTGCTTCAGTGCCTCGCCGGTCTCGCCCACCAGCCTGACGCCTTCGAGAACTTCCGCACCGGACTTGTTGATGAGCGCCTTGATTTCCTTGGCTGCATTGGCAGAGCGCTGCGCCAGTTCGCGCACTTCCTGTGCGACGACGGCAAAGCCCTTGCCCGCTTCACCTGCGCGCGCTGCTTCCACGCCGGCATTCAGCGCCAGAAGGTTGGTCTGGAAGGCAATCTCGTCGATGACGCCGATGATCTGGCTGATCTCGCGCGATGCCGTCTCGATACGCTGCATGGCGTTGACGGTCCGCTCGACGACTTCGGTCGAGGCCGCCGTCGATGTGCGTGCGCTCTGAACCAGTTTACGCGTCTCTCTCGTGTTTTCAGTCGATGACCGAACCGTGGAGGTGATCTGTTCAAGCGCTGCCGAGGTTTCTTCCAGCGCCACCGCCTGCTCGCGCGAGCGTTCGGCAAGATTGACGGAGGCCTCACTGACTTCCTGGCTGCTTCTGGTCAGCTCATCGGTCTGGCTGAGAACATTCTCCAGCGTCTTCTGAAATTCCGCGATGGATTTGTTGAAGTCTCGCCGCAGCCTTTCGAACTCGCCTACGAACGGCTTGTCCAGCGTGACGCGGATATTGCACTGTGAAAGCCGCTCAAGCGCAGCACCGAGCTCTTCAACCGCGTGCATCCGCTCCGTCACGTCGAAAGCGATTTTGGTGACCTTGAAGACATTACCCCGTTCATCGAGAATGGGGTTGTAGGACGCCTGAATGAAAATGCGCTTGCCGTTCTTGCCAAGCCGCATGAACTGCCCGGACGAGAAGCGGCCAGCACGAAGCTCCTCCCAGAAGGAGCGATAGTCCTGGGATTGGGCGTAGGCCGGATCGCAGAACATCGAATGATGTTTGCCGACAATTTCTTCCGCCGTGTAACCGAGCGCCGTCAGAAAATTCTCGTTGGCACTGAGGATTTTACCGTCGGGTGCAAATTCGATCATGGCCTGCGCCCGGGAAAGCGCCGCCAGCTTGCCGTCATCCTCGGTGCTCTTACGCTTGACCAAGGTGATGTCGGTTGCGATTTTGACGACCTTGTAAGGTTTGCCGAAACGCGAAACCGGATTGTAGGAGGCTTCGATCCAGATATCTTCGCCGTTTTTCGACCGCCGCCGATACTGGCCCTGATCGTATTCACCGCGCGAAAGCTTCGCCCAGAAGGTCTTGTATTCCAGCGACGCAGCATCTTCGGGGGACAGGAACATGCTGTGCGGGCGTCCGATGATTTCAGATGGCTGATAACCGACAGCTTTGCAGAAATTGTCGTTCGCTTTCAGAATTTTGCCGGCCAGATCGAACTCGATGATGGCCTGCGAGCGGCTCAGGGCGTCGAGCACCGCAGATGCGTCCAGACCGAGTTTGGAAAAGTAAGACATGCCTTTTTGAACCCCCAACAATGACCCGTATGCGGACCTCCTCCACCCTTGATATCGAAGAGGTGAAAACGGATCGGTCTGCCTGCGCGCGAAGCTAAGGGAACACCGTTAAATAGCGATTAATGATGCGCCATAACTATCGATCCGACTACCGGATAAGTCGACAAAACCGCTTCAGGCGCGGGCCATCACCCGACGCATACACCGCCATATGAGAACCGCTTATTTGCCACACTGCTGATATTTCTGCGGCCGCGGAACGATGCGGGCTTTCATCGGTACGGCATTCATTGTTATGGCGGGCTTGAAAGATTTGTGTTGCAGGAGCGCCGATGACCAAAACCCTGAAATGCGACGTGCTGGTGATTGGCACCGGCATTGTCGGTTCCATGGCGGCGCTTTACCTGCAAAATGCCGGGCGCGAAGTCGTTCTTCTGGAACGCGGCGAGGTTGCCCGGGGCGCAAGTTCCGGCAATGCCGGCATTCTGGCCTTTCCCGAAATCATCCCCATTCCCGCCCCCGGCATCATGAGAAAAGCGCCGCGTTGGCTTTTCGATCCGCTCGGCCCGCTCAGCGTGCCGCCCGCCTATGCGCCGAAGATCGCGCCCTGGCTGTGGCGTTTCTGGCGCGCCAGCGCGGAACGCAACTTCCGCCACGGGCTGAGGGCATTGAGCGAGATCAACCGGCTGGCCGCCACCGAAATGGCTCATGTCGCCGCCATGCCGGAGCTTTCGTCCTTCGTTTCGAAAACCGGCACGCTCGATCTTTACGACAGCGAAGCAAGCCTCAACGCCGCTAGCAAGGACTGGGATGAAAAGGAACAGGCAGGCTTCGCTTCCCAGCGTGTCGGCCGCAACGAGATAGACGAATTGCAGCCGGGTCTTGCGCCGCAGTTCCGTCACGCCTTGTTCTCGCCTGATGGCCTGCAGGTCTCCGATCCCTACGATTTCACCCGCGCCATTTTCGATCTGGTGATTGCACGAGGAGCCAGCCTTCGCAAGGGCGAGGCCGAACGCATCGACGCCGTTGGTGAAAGCACGATCGTGACGCTGGAGAACGGCGACAAGATCGACGCCGACAAGGTGGTGATCGCCTGCGGCGCGTGGTCCAAGCCGCTTGCCGCAACACTTGGCAACATCGTGCCGCTGGAAACCGAACGCGGTTACAATACCACCCTGCCCGCCGGTGCGTTCAACCTTACCCGACAGCTTTATTTCAACGACCACGGTTTTGTCGTCACCCCGCTGTCTTCCGGCATCCGCGTCGGCGGCGCAGTCGAGTTGGGTGGGCTGGAACTGAAGCCGAACTTCAAACGCGCGGAAGCCATGCTCAAAAAGGCGGGGCGTTTCCTGCCGGGTCTCAAGGTGGAGGGCGGCCAGCAATGGATGGGGTTCCGCCCCTCGATGCCGGACTGTCTTCCCGTTATCGGCACGGCGCGCACCACACCCTCCGTCATCTATGCCTTCGGCCACGGCCATCTGGGGCTGACGCAATCGGCGGCAACCGCCCGCCTCGTGACACAACTGGCAAGCGGCGAGGAAACCGCAATCTCGGTCGATCCGTTCCGTCCGGGGCGTTTTTCCTGAGCCTGCGGCAAGCCGGGTTACCGGCTGGAGTGCTTCCGGTTCATGCGGTAACGTTGCGCTATTTCACCTGCTGCATGGAATCTTCCAGGAATTCCACCGTGGCGAAGGACGGATAGACCTTTCGCAGGATCGTCACCTGCTGCCGGTCGCTCACGCGCAGCAAATACCACTGCATACCGTCGATCAGCGCCAGAGTGTGGGACCTTGCCTCAATCGTCTGGCCTCCGGTTTCCATCACCGTTTTTGTCGGAATAAGCGCATAGGGCGTTCCATCAGGCGTCTGCTCCAGGCTGATCGCACCTGCATCCATGGTGAACTCGGTGATCTTGACCGCCGCGAGCGCCATCTGCATCTGCGTCGTCAGAGCGCTGCGCAACTGCTCGACGGAAACACCCGCGTCTTTTGCGATGAATTCAAAGATTTTCGGCGGCACCGTCCGACCGACGACCTCGAAATCCTGCGCATTCAATGCCGTGCTGAACCGCTCTATCTGCGTCTGCAGCCTGTCCTGTTCGGACGGCAACAGATCGCGTGACAAAGCGGGATGCGACATCGCCGCCAGCAACAACAGACAGGATAACAGGCGTTTCATCGCTTGGCCTCTCCGGGTTTGGCCTTTCCGGTTACCCGGCATCACCACATCCCGCGCCGGGAAACGCTCGTGAACGGGCTCGTTCAGCGCAGCAGAATGAAGCCCGCGGCCGAAAGGGCGACAAACACGATAAGGCCGCCAAGGAAACCCACAGAAGTAAAGAAACCGGCGACCATGGCCAGCATCAGCACGCACACCAGCATGGTGCCGTACTTCGTCATGGTCAGAAAACCGTTATAGGTCTTTTCGTGCTCGGCGTAGTTCATCTCGGCGCCAACTTCGACCGGACCTGTATGGTGTTCGCTCATTCCGCTTCCCCTTGTATCTCCATCCAACAGACCCGCCGCGCAAGACGATTTGCCTCACGGGCGATCACGGGCCCATGCCGGATTCTCCGAAGCCAGAGGTAACATGAAGTCGCCGAAAAGTGCAATGCGTTCCGCGCGAAAGAACATCCACGGCAGGCGTGGCAAACGGCGAGCCGGACAAAGCGTGCGACGAGGCAACATTCTCGTCGCAAACGGTTGAAAACGGCAGTCGATAGGCCCGTTTAATAGTGGTTTTTGTTGCTTTTCGGACAGCCTGCCCATACACGGGATTCTGTGGGAGGAACGCCGGAATTTGGCAGTGCGGATACGCGTGGAGGCGCGCCCGCCGTGATGGCCGACCGGCTTTGCTTTCCACCATAACCCGCAAAGGGCCCGGCAAGGGAAGAGGGGAAAGTCATGAAACCGCTTTTAAAAATAAGTGCGCTGATAGACCTTGTGAGCGAAGCTCTGGGCAAGGTCGCCGGTTATCTGGTGCTCGTCTGCTGCCTCGTCAGCGCCGGCAACGCCATGGTCCGTTATGCCTTCAACTACAGTTCGAACGGCTGGCTGGAAATTCAGTGGTACATGTTCGCCTTCATTGTGCTGATCGGCGCTTCCTATACGCTACGCATGAACGAACATGTGCGCGTCGACATCATCTATGGCGCGATCTCCTCGCGCAGCCGCATCTGGGTTGACCTCATCGGGATAACGCTTTTCCTGCTGCCCGGCTGCTTTTATCTGGCCTGGCTTTCCTGGCCGATGTTCACGCTTTCCTGGTATCAGGGCGAAATGTCCTCCAATGCCGGCGGCCTCATCCGCTGGCCGGTGAAACTCGTCATCTTCGCTGGTTTCGCCCTGCTGGTTCTTCAGGGATTTTCCGAACTCATCAAGCGAATAGGTGCCCTCAACGGGCTCTATGCGCTCGATACGAAGTACGAAAAGCCCCTGCAATGATCGTCCCGATCTGAACCTTCAGGATATTTCCCATGTTTGAATATGGTATTCTTCCGCCACTGATGTTCCTCGGCATGATCATCTTCATGCTTTACGGATTTCCGGTTGCTTTCTCGCTTGCCACCGTCGGTCTGGTTTTCGGCGTCATCGGCATCTTCACCGAGCATTTTTCGCCGGCCTTTCTTCAGGCGTTGCCGCTGCGCATCTTCGGCATCATCTCGAACGACCTTCTGCTCGCCATTCCCTTCTTCACCTTCATGGGCGCAATCCTCGAGCGATGCGGGCTTGCCGAAGATTTGCTTGAGGGAACCGGCAAGCTGTTCGGCGCCATTCCGGGCGGCCTCGCCTATGCCGTCATCATCGTCGGCGCGATCCTTGGTGCTATCACCGGCACGGTTGCAGCCTCCGTCATCACCATGGGCGTCATCTCGCTGCCGATCATGTTGAAATACGGTTACAATCCGCGGCTTGCCACCGGCGTCATCGCCGCATCGGGAACGATCACGCAGGTCATTCCGCCGTCCCTCGTTCTGATCGTTCTTGCCGACCAGCTCGGTAAATCCGTGGGCGACATGTATCTCGGCGCAATCGGCCCGTCGATCCTGCAAGTCGCCATCTTCATGCTCTTCATCCTGTTCATGTCGATCGTGCGGCCGAAGGATTTGCCAGCCTTGCCGCCGGAGGCACGGGGTGAACTCAATCGCGCACTGGTTTTCCGCGTGCTGGCGGGCATGATCCCCTCCATCGTGCTGATCTTCCTCGTGCTCGGCACGATTTTCCTCGGCCTTGCAACGCCGACCGAAGCCGGTGCACTTGGCGTCGTCGGCGCCATGGTGCTGGCCGCCGCTCATCGCCGCCTTACCTGGGACCTCGTCAAGCAGGGCATGCATTCCACCATGCACATCACGTCTATGGTGGTGTTCATTCTGGTGGGTGCAACCTGCTTTTCCCTCGTCTTTCAGGGCATGGATGGTTCGCTGTGGATCGAGCACATGTTGTCGGGCATTCCGGGCGGCCCGATCGGCTTCCTGATCTTCGTCAACATCTTCATCTTCTTCCTCGCCTTCTTCCTTGATTTCTTCGAGATCGCCTTCATCGTCATTCCGATGCTGGCTCCCATCGCGCAGGCACTCGGCATCGACCTGATCTGGTTCGGCGTGCTGATCTGCATCAACATGCAGACGAGCTTCATGCACCCGCCCTTCGGGTTCGCGCTGTTTTACCTGCGCTCTATCGCGCCGCGCTCGGTCAAGACCTCGGATATCTACATGGGCGCCATTCCATGGCTCGGCATGCAGCTCATTCTCGTCGCCATCGTGATCTTCTGGCCTGAATCGGTAACCTACTGGCTGGACAAGGCGCCGGACGTCGATCTGAATTCCATCAAGATCGAGATACCCGCCTTCGGCAATCAGGGCGGCAACACCATGCCCAATTTCGGCCAGCCGGGCGGGTTGCCGGGCATGCCGAATCTCGGCGAACCGCCAAAGATCGGGCCGTAACAGGTGGTGTAAGGATTTGGCGAAGAGCCTATAGTTGCGGAGTGGAAGACAGGGTTGCATCCCTGTCTTCCGTTTGCCTAAGCGAAACCGACACCAGTTACCGCTACCGTCATCATCTTGTAAGTTTTATCAAAATCGCCCCTCGGCGCTAACGGGGAAAGGACGAGACTTTGACCGACGGAACCAACCCCATCCCCAGTTGGGATGAGTTGCGGGAAAAGTCCGCGACTTGGGAGGTGGACATGGTCAACGACCCAAATAGCCGGTGGACGATTTTCAGGGATGACCCGAACCACGGCTGGTTGCCTTGGCGCGGCGGCACTACTCCCCACTTCGGCGGCGATCACTATGCTGGTCCTCGACCAATCGAGGGTGGCACCGTGGATGTTTGGCTGAGATCCGGCCGCATCATCTTTTACCGCTCGCCCAAAGGCATCGGCGGGCGGAAAAATCCTGGCGGAGGATGGATACACCTTGGCCTAATGACGGACATCGTCGCCTACCGGATTCACCCCGAGCCGGTGTATCTCGGCCTCCTCAGCGAGGAGATATCATTTTAGATCGGATGACATATAGTCACCCTTTCTTGTCCGGCGTATGAAGGCATGCGCGCAAACAAAAACCCCGGAGACCGAAATCCCCGAGGCCTTTGCCCGGTCCGCCGCACCGAATAATCAGAGCTTGCCGTTACGCTGCTGGATCATCATGAAAGTATCGAAAGTGTATTCCGCAAGCTGCATCCACAGGTAACCCTCGCGCTTGAAGGCAACCTGATCCTCGTAGATCTTCTTGAAGTCCGGGTTCGTAGCCGAAATATTCGCGTAGACTTCAAGGGCCGCCTTGTAGCAGGCTTCAAGGATTTCCTGGCTGAATGGCCGCAGCACGGCACCTTCCGAAACCAGCTGCTTGATGGCAATCGGGTTTTTAGCGTCGTATTTCGCCATCATGCTGGTATTGGCGAAGGCGCAGGCATCCTGCAGCACCATCTGGTAGTTCTTCGGCAGGCTGTTCCACTTGTCCAGATTGACGAAGGAATGGATGACCGGACCGCCTTCCCAGAAGGCCGGATAATAATAATACTTCGCCACCTTCTGAAAACCGAGCTTGTGGTCGTCATAGGGGCCGACCCATTCGGCAGCGTCGATGGTGCCTTTTTCCAGAGCCGGATAGATGTCCCCGCCGGCGATCTGCTGTGGCACGACGCCGAGCTTTTCCACCACCTTGCCGGCCAGACCGGCAATGCGCATCTTCACGCCCTTGAAGTCGTCGACGGTGTTGATTTCCTTGCGGAACCAGCCGCCCATCTGCGCGCCGGTATTGCCTGATATCATACCGTAGAGATTGTGCTTGGCGTAAAACTCATTGAGCAGCTTGTTGCCGTTGCCCTCGTAGAACCAGGAATTGGTAAGACGAGCGTTCAGGCCAAATGGTATCGCCGTGCCGATGGCGAAGGTCGGATCCTTGCCGACGTAATAATAGGAGCAGGTGTGGCACATTTCCACCGTGCCTGACGATACGGCATCGGCCGCCTGCAGGCCTGGCACGATTTCACCGGCGGCAAAGGGCTGGATGGTGAAATTGCCGTCCGTGGCAGCGGCAACGTGTTTGGCAATATCTTCGGCGCCACCGTAGATCGTATCGAGCGATTTCGGAAACGACGACGTCAGGCGCCAGTTGATCTTGGTATTCTGCTGTGCAATGGCGGGTGCGGCCAAGGCCGCCGTAGCAGCCCCCGCAAGCGCACCTTTTTTCATAAAGGAACGGCGATCCATCTATATCCTCCCAGATATGAACGCTGCCCGCAGCTTGAATTCCCCTCGTGCTGTTCAGGCATCGCAGCAAAGTAAGCACGGTTACCGGGCGGCTGACAAGCACCCGCACCAAGAATTAATCACGCAAAAACCGGCCTTTTCGGGATTTTTCCGGCGGTCTCTTCCCTATTTTATTTGCAATCGAAATATCACCGCGCCGCCTTATACTTTAGGCGCATACCTTGCCCAAAGAACACAAAACACGCGCTTGACTTGGCCCGCCGGCAGTCGCACAAATTTTTGAAGATTCGTCCCCGGAGCCACCATGCCAAAACCGATTATCGCCGTTCCCGCCGACATCCGGCATTTCACCGGAGCCGACTGGCACGCCGCGCAGAACCAGTATGTGTCCGCCGCGCTGAAAGTGGCTGGCGTCATGTCCTTCATCGTTCCGGCCTTCGAAGACGGTAACGAGGTCGACGCCATCCTCGACCGGGTCGATGGTCTGCTCGTATCCGGCTCGGCCACCAATGTGCACCCTTCCCTTTATGGCAAAGAGGCTCAGGAGAGCGACGGCCCATTTGATCAGGCCCGCGACGCCACCAGCCTGCCGCTGATACGCCGGGCGCTGGAACGCGGCATTCCGATGCTTGCCATCTGTCGTGGCATTCAGGAGCTGAACGTGGCGCTGGGCGGCACGCTGGCTTCCGAAATTCAGGAGCAGCCCGGTATCTGGGACCACCGCAAGCCGGAACATGACGATCGCGACGTAGCCTTCGCCATCCGCCAGCCCGTGCATGTGCGCGAAGGCTCCTGCATTGCGCAGCATCTCGGCGTATCGGGCGAAATCCAGATCAATTCGCTGCACCGGCAGGCGATTGCCGAGACCGCGCCGCGCTTGCAGGTGGAGGCGACGGCGGCAGACGGCACCATCGAGGCCGTTTCCGTCATCGACGCCAAGGGCTTTGCCGTCGGCGTGCAATGGCATCCAGAATATTGGGCCGAGACGGATGCGCCCTCGCGCGCCTTGTTCGAGGCCTTCGGCAAGGCTGTTCACGAGTACCGTAACAGCAAGGCCTGAAACCAGCCCCCTGCCCCTTCAGCGCAAATCGCGCCTCTGTCTCCAGACAAAAAAGGGGGCAAGCCTGAAAGCTTGCCCCAAGTCCGGGAGGATTACTTAAAGCGACGCATCATGCTTTCCGAAAATCGGTTCCGACTTTCGGGCCGATGCGTTAGCGTTTTGCGCGTTTCTTCTGGCGGTATACGTCGGCAACGACCGCAGCCACGATGATCAGGCCTTTGACGATCTCCTGGTAATAGGCGTCGACCCTGAGGAACGTGAAACCGGACGTCATGACACCGAGAATGATAGTGCCGATCACCGTTCCGGTAATGCGGCCAGCACCGCCGGCAAGCGAAGTGCCGCCGATAACGGCTGCGGCGATGGCGTCGAGTTCATACATCACGCCCATGCCGGCCTGCGCCGTCTGCGCGCGGGCGGCGGTGACGACACCGGCAAGACCGGCCAGCATGCCGGCAATGGCATAGACCTTGATCAGGTGCGCTTCGATATTGATACCGGAAACGCGGGCTGCCTGTTGGTTGGCACCGATGGCATAGGTGAACTTGCCATAACGCGTGTAACGCAGCGCAACGTGGAAAATGACGGCAACGACGAGGAAAACCACGACCGGCCAGACACCCGTGCCGATGAAGGTGAAACCATCGGTCAGGCCCGAGATCGGCTGACCCTTCGTGTACCATTTGGAAAGACCGCGCGCCGTCACCATCATGCCGAGCGTTGCGATAAAGGGCGGGATTTTCGTTCGCGCTATAAGCTGCCCGTTGATGAAACCGGCCAAAGCGCCAGCCAGAATGCCGACAGCCAGCGGCATGAAGAAAGGCAGATCGGTCAGACCCGGATAAAGCGCGCGCGGCCATGTGGAGGATTGCCCCACGCTGGCGGACAACATCGCCGTCAGGCCAACGACCGAACCGGAGGACAGATCGATGCCGCCAGTGATGATGACCTGCGTGACACCGACAGCAATAATGCCGATGACCGACACCTGCAGGATCATGATCGTCAGGCGCTGCTGGTTCATCAGAAAGCTCTGGCCGATGAAGATCCAGCCGAGTATTTCATAAACCAGCGCGATGCCGATCAGCACGAAAAATATATTTGCTTCCGGCGGTATGCGCCTGTGCGGTTTGCGCCCGGATTTTGCATCCAACTCTGCGTTGGCGGCGGCCTTCGTAGTCATAGTCATTCCTCCTCGAGAAATCCCGGCGCGCCTCACCGCGATGCGAGATCCATCACTTTCACCTGTGTGGCTTCACTTCTGTCAAGGAAACCCGTCACGCGACCTTCATGCATGACCATGATACGGTCGCTCATGCCCAGAACCTCCGGCATTTCGGAGGAAATCATGATGACGGCGACGCCATTACGTGCCATCTCGCAAACCAGCTTGTGAATTTCCGCCTTGGCCCCGACATCGATGCCGCGCGTCGGCTCATCCAGAATGAGAATGCGCGGCTTGGTCAGCATCCAGCGCCCGATCAGCACCTTCTGCTGATTGCCGCCCGACAGATTTTCAATACGTTCGTAAAGATTTGGCGTCTTGACCCGGAGCTTGCGGCACATGTCCTCGCAGGCTTCTGAAAGGTTTTTTTCCTGCACGAAGCCGTTGGCGACATATTTGTCCTGCAGGACGGCGATCTGCATATTCTCCAGAATATTGAGGATCAGCAGGCACCCGGTATCCTTGCGGTCTTCCGTCAGGAACGCCATGCGGTGAGCAATCGCCTGCGTCGGGCTCATGATCGAGACCGGCTTGCCCTCGATTTCAACCGTGCCCGAAGATGCCGGCGTGACACCGAACACCGTTTCCGCCACATTCGAGCGGCCGGAGCCGACAAGGCCCGCGACGCCTAGAATTTCGCCGGCACGAACATCGAATGACACATCGCGGAACACGCCCTGGAGCGTCAGGTTCTTGACCGAAAGCACCACATCACCGATCGGAACCTCTTCCTTCGGGAACATCTGGGTGATTTCGCGCCCCACCATCATGCGGATGATGTCATCACGCGTCACATCAGTGGAAGCGTGCGTGCCGATATATTTGCCGTCGCGAAAGACGGAAAACTCATCCGCTATCTCGAACAGCTCATTCATCTTGTGGGTGATGTAGACGATGCCGATACCGCGCTCCCTGAGGTCACGGATGATACGGAAAAGATGCTCGACCTCGCGTTCCGTCAGTGCTGACGTCGGTTCGTCCATGATGAGAACGTCCGAATCGTAGGAAACCGCCTTGGCGATCTCAACCATCTGCCGGCTTGCGACCGATAGTTCGCCGACACGCATTTCCGGATCGAGATCGATACCGAGCCTTTCGAGCAATGTCTGGGTGCGGCGATACATTTCACCGTGATCGATGAAGCCCAGCCGGTTTTTCGGCTCGCGGCGTATCCATATATTTTCCGCCACCGTCATATAGGCCATCAGGTTGAGCTCCTGATGGATCATCGCAATACCGTTTTCGAGCGCGTCGAGCGGTGAATCGAGGCGTATCGCGGCGCCCTTCAGGCGAATTTCACCGATATCCGGTTGATAGATACCCGCGAGAATCTTCATCAGCGTCGATTTGCCCGCGCCATTCTCGCCCATCAGCGCATGCACGGTGCCGCGCTTGAGGTGGAACGAAACATCATCCAGCGCGACGACGCCGGGAAATTCCTTGCGTATGCCTTCCGCCGCGAGAAGATATTCTGCATTGGGCACGGCGCCGCTGGCGCGCACGGCGGCCATTGTCGATGGACTGACGACCATCTCATCCTCCACGATAGACAAAAATGACCGGAGAAAAAGGCTCCTCCAAAAGGCGCCCATCATCCGGGGAGGCTTACAGCGCCGTGCCGGTCACGACACACAAAGCGCTGTAACAATTTGAATTCACTGAAATTCTATTTAGCCTGCTTCGGCCCCGGAGCACGGTGCTCCGGTTGCCGTCCAGAACCGGCATCTGCTTCCGATATTGCTTGAAACGGTCGCAAATGCCGGTCGGGGTCGTCAGTTCTTGGCTACGTAGTCCTTGACGTTTGCCGGCGTGACGAGCTGGAAGGGAATGTAGACCTTCTTCTCCACCTTGTCGCCCTTGACGAGCTTCAGCGCAGCATCGAGAGCGCCCTTGCCCTGGCCAGCCGCATCCTGGAACACCGTCACGTCAAGATCGCCCGCCTGCATGGCGGCAAGAGCGTCCTGCGTGGCGTCCACACCGGCAACCACATAGTCCTTCATGTCCTTGCCAGCAGCCTTCAGCGCCTGAAGGGCACCGATCGCCATTTCATCGTTGTTGGCGATGACGGCGTTGAACTCGATACCGCTGGACAGCCAGTTGGTAACGAGGTCGGAACCCTGCGTGCGCTGCCAGTTCGCCGTCTGCTCTTCAACCACGGAAATGCCCTTGCATTCGTCGGTTTTCAGAACATCGTGAACGGCCTGCGTGCGCATGCGCGCGCCCTGGTTGGACAGTTCACCCATCATGATCACGGCCTTGCCCTTGCCACCGAGAAGTCGGCAGACTTCCTTGGTTTCAAGCGTACCGGCCACGGTTTCTTCCGATGCAACGAAGGCCTGGCCGTCCGGCAGGGCATCCACGTTTACCGGCTGGCGGTTGACGTAAACCAGAGGAATCTTGGCTTCGGCAGCAAGTTTCGACATGGCCGCCGTCGCATCCGTATCAACCGGATTGACGATGATCGCGTCGACCTTGGAGGCGATGAAGTTCTGGATCTGGCTCTGCTGCTTGGCAACGTCGTTCTGCGCGTCCTCAACTTGCAGGGTGACGCCTTTCAGCTCCTTGGAATAATCCTGCATGCCGTTGCGCAGCACGGTCAGGAAGTTGTCATCGAACAGGGCCATCGAAACACCGACGGTCTCGGCATGTGCCGCCGTGCCCAAAAGCACAGACATAGCCGCACTGATAATAAGCTTTTTCATTGTTTTCTCCTCCTCGGTGTCCAGCGCCACCTCTCCCAGCCGGAAACGGACCCAAGAGCCCGCCGCTAACTCCTCACATCCAGAAAACGGAATAATGAAACCGAATTTCCGTTGTTCGATATATTTATTCCATTTTTAGTTCGAACGTCAATGCTTTCTTCGCAGCCGGGGAGCGAGGCGGCACACAAGGCGGTGATGATCGGGGATTTCAGGAGGAACGGGCTCTTGGGGACGGATCGACGAACGAGATACCAAAACGCTTTTGCGCCACCCTCACCCCTGGGGTGGCAACCATAAACCATTGCAATTATGGATCCTCGGGTCGAGCCCGAGAATGACGCGGCGTGTTGTGAAGGTTTGCGTACAAAATCGGGCGGGCAGCCCCTCTGTCGAGAAGGACATTGATATGGCGTGCCGTGCGATCTGAGAAGGAAGGACGGCCCTGAAGCGCCGCTGGCTACCCGTGAGAGCCGGGCATCACATCCGCAGGAATGGGGCAGACATAATCACTGCCTTCCGTTTTCTCCAGCCATTCCTTTTTAACTGTTGCAAGCAGTTCAGGCGAGGTCATCAGCGAAAGACCGGTCGATGCAAGCGTCTTGGCGGCATGCGCCATGGCCTTGTGGGCGGCCGGGCTTTTGCCCTGCGCCACCACCTGCCATGTGTGCGGATTGGTCCCGATCGCCCAAGCGGGCGTCCAGCACTGGGCCGTCGGTGTTGTCCAGCTGACATCGCCAACATCGGTTGAGCCGGCACGAAAATGCGACTGGCCCTCGAAATCGCGCAGGCCGAGATGCAGAGGCGTCGATCCGTCGATCTTCCCATTGGAAAAGACGTCGCCCTTTATCTGATAGAGCCGGATGCTGCTCTTGATCGCCTCTTCCGTGAAAGTATCCTGAATGACCTTGGCGAAGGCCTGATCGGCCTCGTCGAAGGCGATAGGGCCAAGCGCCACCATGTTCTCATGCATCGCGGTTTCAAGCGTAATGTTGGGCAGGAGATTAGTGGAGGCGGTGTCGAAGACGATCTCCACCTCCGTTTCGGTCATCATGGCCGCGCCGCGCGCGACCTTGTCCACCCGCGCTGCCAGATCGAGCGCCTGACGTATTTCCGGCGCGCGGATCAGATAGAGCACTTCGGCCTTCGCCTGCACCACATTCGCCGCCTTGCCACCGGTATCGGTGATCGCATAATGCACTCGGCAATCCTGCGGCATGTGTTCCCGCAGGAAATTGACGCCGACATTCATCAGTTCCACGGCATCGAGCGCCGAGCGGCCGAGATGGGCGGCGTTGGAGGCATGGGCAGCCATGCCTTTGAAACGGTAGAAATATTCCAGCACCGCGAGGTTGTTGGTGGAGCGCACGCCGTTGAAGGGCGCGGGATGCCATGTCAAAGCCGCATCGACATCATCGAACAGGCCCGCACGCACCATGAAGGTCTTGCCGGACCCGCCCTCTTCGCCGGGGCAGCCGTAATAACGCACCGTGCCTGGCAGGTTGTTGGTTTTCAGATGCCGGGCGAGCGCGACGGCGGCCATCAGCGAACCGACACCGAGCAGATTGTGGCCGCAACCATGGCCGGTGGCGCCGGGCTCCAATGGTTTTACCTCGGCCACACCGGCCGTCTGGCTCATGCCGGCCAGCGCATCGAATTCGCCAAGGAAGGCGATGACCGGCTTGCCCTGGCCGAATTCGCCGATGAAGGCTGTGTCCATGCCCGCAACCCCGCGCCGGACCGCAAAGCCGTTTTCCTCAAGCGCGCCCGCCAGAACCCCGGCGGATTGCCTTTCCTCGAATTTGAGTTCGGCAAAATCCCAGATGCTGTCGCTCAGGGTGGTGAAATGCGGCTTCATCGCCTCAACTTCGGCGGCAATCGACATCACGGCTTCACGGTTCATGGCTTGTCCTCGCATTCATGCCCTTTAAGGGCGTGCGCAAACGCTTCGGCGGACGGGCCGCCAAAATCATTACGGTCTATGATGAAAAATACCCGCGCCGGACTTCGTTTCCGGCGCGGGCGATAGCGGATCAGTCGTCGACCGAAACTTCCCAGAGCCGGGCATTCGACTGCCAGACCGGCTGGCCCTTGAGCTTCTTCGTTGCGCCCCAGACATCGACCATGTCGTAAAGGAAGATGCCCGGCATCTCCTTCAGCATCAGCTCGTGAAACTCGTCAAAAATCTTCTGGCGCTTGGTCTGGTCGGCCTCGACATAGGCGGCCTTCATCAGCTCGATTGCCTTCGGATCATCCCACATCAGGGAGGCGTTCTTGTCCTTGTTGCCGACGTAGAAGGCATACATCAGGGCCGGATCGAGACGCGGGGCAACCGACTGCGAGATCACCTGATAGTTGCCGGAACGGCGGCGATCCACCTGCGTGGCATAGTCCAGCACCTCGATCTGCACGTTGAGACCCGCCTGCTGCATCATGGCCTGCGCCATGACGGCAGCCGGGAAGCTCGGCACGTTGCCGCGCTTGTTGGCGATGATCGAGATCGGCTCACCCTTGTAACCGGCAGCTGCCAGTTCCTTCTTGGCCGCTTCGATGTCATAGGCCGGGCGCTTCTTCTGGGTCTCGTCGAAATAGACCGAGTCCTGCGAGACCATCGAGCCGTTGGCTTCGCCCGTGCCGTTCGATGCGGCGGCGACCAGTTCGTTGAGATCAAGCGCCATCGCCATGGCGCGGCGCACGCCGGGGTTGCTCAACACCTTGTCGCGGGTCTGGATATAGAACAGGTTCTTGCCATTGTTGCGGGAGACGATGAGCTGCATCTTCTCGTTGGTCTTGAACTCCGGGATGAGATCGGGAGAAATCTCGGCCGTGTCGAGCACGCCGGATTCAAGACCGGCCTTCACGGTCGAGGCATCCGGAATAACCATGAACTTGATGCCGTCGGCCAACGGACGCTTGGAACCGACCATGCCATCCGGCTTGCCCTCATTTGCCGGCGAAACATAATCCGCGAATTTGGCAAGGCGGATATATTCGCCTTTCTTCCATTCGCTCCATTGGAACGGACCGGTGCCGATGGGCTTGACGAAGCTGCCATCGGCGGCAACCGATTCCGGCGAGATCATGCCGGTATAGCCGCATTCCGGCCGTGACATCAGGCCGAGGAAAACAGCAGACGGCTTTTCAAGTGTGATCTGAACCGTGGACGCGTCTGTGGCCTTGACGCCGGTGACATGCGCGGCCCCGCCCTCGGCAAAATCGTTCAGGCAGGCCCATTTGGTTTCCGGCTTCAGATAGCGCGTCCAGTTCCAGACGACATCCTCTGCGGTGAGCGGCTTGCCATTGTGGAATTTCACATCCGCGCGCAGCTTGAATGTATAGGTCAGGCCATCGGTCGAGACGTCGAAACTCTCGGCAAGCAGCGGCTTCACCTCACCGCTATTGTTGTAACCGACGAGGCCCTCGACGATGTGCAGGATCACGCCGTCCGTATTACCGTCGCGGTTGACGCCCGGATTGCTGCTGCGCAGATCGGAGCTTTGCGCGATGGTGATATCGCGGGCCGCCGCGATATTGGCGGTCACAAGCAGGGCCGCGCCTGCGAGAAGAAGTTTTTTCACTGTTCTACCCTCTTTGTTGTTGTTGATTGTCATTGTTGGAATCCGTCCCAGCAGGCCTGTGCCAGCCGGCCGATCGTTTCGAGCGCGATGGTGTATCCCGGCGTGCCGTCCGGCAGGGTCTGCGGCACTTCATCGGTATAGGCGGTGATGATGAAAGACGGTGCGCCGTTTCTGTAGACGATGCCGGCATCCATGCGCCCACGCTTGCCGCGTCCGCTTTTGCTGGCCACCATCGCCTCGAAAGGCAGGCGGGAGCGGATTCCATAGCGCAAAATCTGGTTTTTCAGCGTCTGCATCGCCCACTCGCACAATTGCGGGCTGCAGCCGAGCTTTGCCTGTGCCTCGGGCGAGGACTGGGCATCGAGAATAGTCTGAAGCAGCAGCACCTGATCCGCCGCCGACGTGGTGGTGACGGTCTTCAGCGGATGGTCGGCCGCCAGCGCCAAAGGCGGAATGAGGAAACGGTGGTGCGTGTTGGCCATGCCGAGCGTCTTGCAATAGCTGTCCACTTCCTCAAGCGTCAGCCGTTCCAGCACCATCTTGGTGCAGACATTGTCGCTCAACACCATCATGCCGGCGAGCGCGTCGCGCAGGGAAATGACGATACCCGGTGTCAAATAGCGGAACATGCCGCTGGCCACTTCTTCCGCCAGCCGCTTCTCATAGGTGACAGGCTGGTCGAGATCGATCCGCCCTTCACTTGCGGCCTTGAGCACGGCCATCATGATCGACGTCTTGCGGGTGCTGCCCGAAGGCGTCTCCTCGTTTTCTCCCCGCCCGATCTCTTCGCCGGTCAGGAGATTGCGCACCATGAAGCGCGTCACGAAAGGCTGTGCATCACAGATAGCATTCAGTTGGGCAGCCACAGTCATTGTCATCGTCCTGTTAAACTTCATCTTCCAGACGCCATTTGAGTGTCACACCGCCCTTTTCATTCTGGTCGAGGGCGGGAATGGCCGAGAGGAGCCGGCGTGTGTAGGCCTCTCTCGGATTGTCGAAAATCGTGTCGCGGTCGCCTTCTTCGATGATGCGACCGTCCTGCATGACGACCACACGATCAGCCACCTGCTCCACCACGCCGAGATCGTGGCTGATGAACAGGCAGGAAAAGCCGTAGCGTTTCTGCAGATCGGAAAAGAGATCGAGCACCTGCGCCCGCACCGTCACGTCAAGCGCGGAAACCGGTTCGTCCGCGATCAGGAAAAGGGGACGACGGGCAATGGCGCGGGCAATGGCCACGCGCTGGCGCTGGCCGCCGGAAAGCTCGTGCGGGTAACGCGCGGCATAGTCGGCGCCAAGTCCCACCTCTTCCAGCGTCTCCAGCGCCCGTTTGCGCTTGGCGGCCTGATCGAGACCGGGCACGAGGCGCAACGCCTCTTCCACCAACGCCTGAATGGTCATGCGCGGATCGAGCGAGGAATAGGGATCCTGAAATACCATCTGGCAATTCAGGCGATAGTCATTCCAGTCCTCTTTGCGCTGCCGCCCCTGAAACTGGATCTGCCCTTCGCTTTCCTGCACGAGACCGGCAATGGTGCGGCCAAGCGTGGTCTTGCCGGAACCGGAACCACCGACCAGCGCCACGACCTCGCCTTCGTGAATATCGATGCTGACGCCGTGCAGCGCCCGCTTCGATTTGGCTTTCTTGAGCAGCGACTTGCGTCCGGCATAATCGACGACGATGTTCCGGGCTGAAACCATCGGTGCCTTGCTGGTGTCGATGACACGCGGCTCACCCCGGAAGGGCAGAGAGGAAAGCAGCTTTTTCGTATAGGGATGCTGCGGCGCGTCGAGCAGGTCCTCGGTTCGGCCCTGTTCGACGATTGCGCCTTTTTCCATGACGACGATGCGGCTGGTATAACGCGCTACCATCGGCAGATCGTGGCTGATGAGGAGGACGGCAGTCCCTTCCGCCCGTGTCAGCTCGACCATCAGTTCCATGACGTCGCGCTGGATGACGGCATCGAGCGCCGTCGTCGGCTCGTCGGCGATCAGCAAGGCCGGCTTCAAAAGCATGACCGAGGCCAGCATAATACGCTGGCGCATACCGCCGGAAAACTCATGTGGATAGGCAGCAAGCGCGCCTTCGGGATCGCGGATACCGACCCGCTTCAGCATGTCGAGAATTCTCTCGCGACGCTCTTCCGGCGACAGCTTCGTGTGAAGGACCAGGCCTTCTTCCAGCTGCCGGCCGATCGTCATCGACGGATTGAGAGAGGTCATCGGCTCCTGAAAAACGACGCCGATCTCCGCGCCGCGCAGGCGGCGAAGTTCCCTTGGAGGCAGGGACATAACGTCCTTGCCCTTGTAGATAACCGATCCGCCGGTAACGGCGATCGCCGGGGGCAGAAGCGAGATAAGCGCGCGGGTGGCGAGCGTCTTTCCCGACCCGCTTTCGCCGACGATGCCGAAGATTTCGCCAGCGGCAATATCGAAGGAGACATTCTTGACCACTTGGTGGCCGGTTCTGGCGACCTCCAGCGAAAGGCCGCGCACAGTAAGAAGAGTATTGTCCGTCATTTGAGACCTCTCATGCGCGGGTCAAGCCTGTCGCGAAGGGCATCGCCCAGAAGATTGATGCCAAGCAGCGTCAGCGCGATGCAGAGGCCGGGGAAAAGCCCGAGCCAGACGGCCTGCTGGATGAAGGGCCGGCCGGCGGCCAGCATGTTGCCCCAGGTGGGGGCCGGTGGCGGCACGCCGAGGCCGAGAAAGGACAACGCGCTTTCCGAGAGGATGGCCCAGCCGAACATGGAGGTGGCGAGAACCGTGATCGGCGCTATGCAGTTGGGCAGGATATGGCGGAACATGGTGTAGATCTCGCTATTGCCCATCACCATCGATGCCTCGATGAACTCGCGCTCACGCAGCGACAATACCGCGCCACGCACCACACGAGCCATGGACGGCGTGTAGGCGATGCCGAGCGCAAAGATGATGCCGTACTGGTTGGCGCCGAAGACTGCGAGTAGGCCAAGCGCCAGCAGAATTCCCGGAAAGGCGAGAAGCGCATTGTTGATGGCCATGATGACACCATCCACCCAGCCGCGTGCATAACCGCTGACGAGACCGATCAAAGTGCCGCAGATCGTCGCGAAGCTGACTGTCAGAAAGCCGATCCAGACGCTGGCGCGCGCGCCGACCATCAGCCGGCTGAGAACATCGCGCCCGAACTCGTCGGTGCCGAGAAGATGGCTTGGGCCGGGTGCGGCCAGACGCGAGGCAAAACCGAGCTTCATCGGATCATAGGGCGTCCAGAAGAGGCCGGTCAGGGCAGTGATGAGCAGGACGGTGATGAGAACGCCGCCGATAAGCCCGTTGAGTGTGAACTTTTTCATTCGGCAACCACACGCGGATCGAAGAGGGGATAAAGAAGGTCGACGAAGAGGTTGACCAGCACGTAGGACAGGGAAACGAACAGCAGGCAGCCCTGTATGACGGGGTAGTCGCGCGCAAAAATACTGTCGACCATCAGCCGCCCCAGTCCCGGAATGGTGAACACCGTCTCGATGACGGCAATGCCGCCGAGAAGATTGCCGAGGATGAGACCGATCATCGTCCATGTCGGGCCAAACGCGTTCTTGAAGGCGTGCCGCCAGAGCACGGCGCTTTCCGAAAGCCCCTTGGCGCGAGCATGGGTGATGTAATCCAACCGCAGCACTTCCAGCGTGGAGGCGCGCGCCATGCGGATCAGAACACCCATTTCGTGGATTACCAGCGTCATGACAGGCAGGACGAGATAGAGCATGCCGCCAACGAGATTGTCGCTGATCGACACATATCCCAGCACCGGCAGCCAGCCGAGCTTGAGGCCGAAGAACAACAGAAGCAGAAGCCCGAGCCAGAATGTCGGGATGGACAGCAACAGCGTCGCCGTTCCCACCAGCGCGAGATCGGTCAGACTGTTCTGTTTCCAGGCGGCGATCACACCCGCCGGAACCGCAATGAGGCTGGCGAGCAGCACGGCGACGACAACGATCTCGGCGCTGACGAGGAACCGCGACACGACCAGCGGCAATACTGCCTCGTTATTGACGATGGACCGGCCGAAATCGCCCTGCACCACGTTGCCGGCCCAGATGAGGAACTGTTGCGGCATGGACTTGTCCAGGCCGAGTTCGGTTCTCATCGCCTCGATCTGCTCGGGTTGCGCCATGTCGCCCAGCATCAGGGCAGCCGGATCACCCGGAATGAAGCGGATGAGCGCAAAAACTGTGATCGACACAAAGGCGATCGTCGGCAGCGCCATCAAAAGACGGCTCAGTATGAATCTTATCATCGGTTCCCCACGATTGATGGCCGGGAACGTGTTCCCACCTCTATCGGTTTCGTTGCGAATGACTATGACGGATTGATAAATAACGCGCAATATTATGCATAAACGTCATATATCTATGCAGAATGCTGGCACGTTTCATCCTGACAGGGACAATGAGAGTTCCCGCGAAAAACGCTGTTTTCAGTCGATTTTTTGCGAAAGCTGGATTTGCTGCTTCAAGGCGTCGCTGAGTGCCTGCGCGGCGATGGACAACGGTGCGCCCGAGGCCCGGGCAAGACCGAACTCCTGCGTTGATTGCGGAATGAAGGGCCGCGCGACGACGGGAAGGTGCCTGTAGAGGTTAGCATAAAAACTACTGATGATCGTAACGCCCAACCCGTGCGCGACATAGGCGCATGCGGAACTGTTGGTGTGGGTCTCGATTTTCACCATCGGCTTGACGCCCGCCTTCTTGAAGACCTGATCGAGCGCCATGCGGTTGGGCCTCTGCCGACCGATCAGAATGAGCGGAACGTTGCGCAGGTCCTTCACCGTTATCTCGGCAAGCGCGGCCAGCGGATGATCCTGCCGGACCACGCAGACGCTCTTGCCGGTCGCCACCCGTTCGACATCGATGCCCGGCCCGATCTCGCCTTCCATTCGCAGGAAGCCGAGGTCGATCACCCGCTCACCAACCAGCTTGTTGATGGCGGTGGTCGTCTCGAAAAACGTCTCGATACGCACGCCGGGGAAATCCCTGACGTAGTCGATCAGCATGGCGGGCGCGAAGTTCTCCCACATGCTACTCGGCAGGCCGATGCGGACAATTTCGGGACCCGCAGCGCCATTACGCAAATCTTCGGCGTGGCCGGACATGCGGTCAACGGCAAGCAGCACGTTTTCCGCATCCCGGGCAAGAAGTGCCGCCTCCGGCGTCGGGATCAGCCGTCCCTTGTCACGGGCAAACAGCGTCAGCGACAGGTCCGCCTCGAGCTGCGCCAGAAGCCGGCTGATGCCGGATTGGCTAAGCCCCATCGCCTTGGCCGTGGCGATGGTCGAGCCGGTGGACAGAAGCGTGCGCAGGACTTCGAGCTGCTTGATGTTCATGAGGCCAGCACCATGGGTGAAAAATGAACCGGTTTCGGTTCAGACGTTTTGCCGCCGATGAACCTTCATGTCACCGGTTTTTTTAGCATTGTCATGCGGCCCGATCGGTCGCCGGTTACAATTCCACCTCATAGACCCTGTCGTGGGTGGCAACGCGAGCCTCTCCTGATGGGGTCACCCAGCCCCGGAACATGCCAGGCGTATTATAGGGCGCGGCAATGCTACCTTCGGCATCGATGGCGACCAGACCCGCACCGATATCGTAGGGCGCCAGATCCTTGTGGACGAGGTTGCCCGCAGCGGTTTCCAGATCCTGCCCGAGATAGGCGACACGGGACGCGATCTCATGGCCGACGACATAACGGATGAAAAATTCACCCTTGCCGGTGCCGGAAACGGCGCAGGCACCGTTACGGGCATAGGTGCCGGCCCCGATCACCGGGCTGTCACCCACCCGGCCGTCAGGCTTGTTGGTGTAGCCGCCGGTCGACGTCGCGGCTGCAAGATGCCCCGCCGCATCGAGCGCCACCGCGCCGACGGTTCCGTGTTTTTCGTTTTCCGTCGCTTCCGTGCCAGTGGCGGCATGGACCTTCATGGCCGCCAGCGCCTCGACACGTTTTTGCGTGGTGAAATAGGATTGAGGCTCCGTTGCAAGCCCCTTCTCCTGCGCGAACCGGTCTGCCGCTTCGCCGGTGAGATAGACCGCCCGTTCATCCACCATCAGCGCGCGAGCCGCCTTTACCGGGTTTCGGATGGCGCGGGAGGCACTGATCGCGCCCGCCGCCAGCGTCTTGCCGTCCATGATCGACGCGTCGAGTTCGTGAATGCCGTTCTCGTTGAGCGCTGCCCCATGCCCCGCATTGAAATGCGGGCTGTCCTCCATGACGACGACCGCCGCCTCAACCGCTTCCAGCGCAGTGCCGCCAGCCTTCAGCACGCCATAACCGGCGCGCAGTGCCGCCGCCAAATCGTGGCGCGCCGCCTCCCATTCCTCCGGAGTCATGCTGTCTTCCGGCATCACGCCGCAACCACCGTGAATGGCCAATGCGATCTTCGTCATGTCCTCACTCCACTGTTGCCTCGCCGCCGGCAGGGCCTCTTACCATCAATGAAAGCCGATATCGCCGATAACACGCACGCGGACCCTGCGAGCGCCGCCAGGCAGATAGGCGATCGGAATATCCTCCACCTCAAGCGTCTTGAGGCTCGCGCGCTCCGCTCCCGAAGCAACCGCCGCGTTCTGCGCTTCGGTCTCGGCTTTCGCAAGGGCCTCGTCGCGGCTCAATCCGGAAAAGACCTGATCCACTTCGCCCGAAACCTGCGCCATCGCCGCGCCAAGCGCGTTGGCAACGCCTGCATTTTCCACACGCAGCACCTCGGAAGCGCCCGGAACCCGTTCAGGTATCAGGAACGCCCCACCGCCGACCGCGACCAGCGGCACGTCTTCGGCTGATGTCTTCATCTGGTCGAAACTGTCGGCCACCATGTCGCGAATGCGTTGAAGTGTCGCTTTCACGAATGCCGGATCGAGGTCTTTCACACGGTCCCTGTCACCCATCTCGATCAAGCCTGCGGCAACGGCGATATCCGATGTCGTCAGTGTCTCGCCGCCGAAGACGCGGGCCTCCGTCAGGATGCGATACCCCACCGAGCGCGGGCCGATCTTGCCTGTCTGCGGATCGACAATGGTGCCGCCGCCAAGTGCGATCGGCAGAAGATCGGGCATGCGAAAAAGGGTGCGCACCCCGCCAATATGAACGATATTGTTCGCCTCACGCGGGAACCCGCCGACAAGGCAACCAATATCCGAAGTGGTGCCGCCGACATCCACCACCATGGCATCGGAAAGCCCGGTGAGGAAAGCAGCACCGCGCATCGAATTGGTCGGGCCGGAAGCGAAGCTGTGCACGGGGTTTGTGGCAGCCACATCCGCAAGCGCCACGGTGCCATCGTTCTGGGTCAGATAGAACGGCGCCTTCACGCCCGCTTCGCGCAACGCATCCGAAAATGCCTGTACCGTCGTCTTGCCCAATGTCTGCAAAGCGGCATTCAAAAGTGCGACGTTCTCGCGCTCCAGCAGGCCGATGCGGCCGAGCGTGTGGGAGAGCGTGATGCGCGCGTCGGGAATGACCGAACGGACGATCTCCGCCGCCCTTACCTCGCATTCCGTGGTCAGCGGCGAGAAGGTTGCGGAAATGGCGATGGAGGTGATGCCCGCATCGCGGATTTTCATCGCCGCTTCACGAATTTCATCGGGTATCATCGGCACCAGCGGGCTGCCGTCATATTCGTGGCCGCCATGAACCATGAAGATCAGCGGATCGACGGCCTCGTGCAGATCCTTCGGCCAGTCGCACATGGGCGGCAGCGAAGAACCGGTCGGCAGCGCGATGCGGATGGCCGCAACCCGCTCCAGCCGGGCGCGCTCCACCACCGCATTGGTGAAATGCGTCGTGCCGATCATCACCGCGTCGATCGGGCGATCCGCCGCGCCGACATGGCCCGCCACGTGGCTCAATGCCGCCTTCACGCCGGAAAGGACGTCCTGCGTGGTCGGAACCTTGATGGAGGCGACGATGGTGTCTTCATCGATCAAAACGGCATCCGTATTGGTGCCGCCAACGTCAATACCGATGCGTTTCATGGGAATACCGATCTGAAATCAATGTCATAACCGAAGGCGCGCGGGCCGACGGCGGCGATGCCGGCAGGCGTCGTCAAGAGTTCCGGTGCCGGCAGGGCGACAACCGTGACACGCTGGCCATACCGCACCGATTCCGTGCCGATGGCGCTGCCCGAAACAGTGTCTAGAAGGCAAAGCAGGTCCGGCGTCATGGCGACCGGCTGGCCATCGCGGAAAGCGACCGCCCATTCATTCTGGAAGGCAAGCTCCAGGCGCGAGCCCCTGTCGGCATCGATACCTTCAATAGTGGTGCTGCCGCGCAGGAAGCCGCCGGTGGTCTCGCGGGCGACATCCACCACCTTGCCGCGGAACAGCTGCTTGCCGCCCTCATGGTTGAGAACCGCCTGAACCGGGTCATCATGGCGCGCGCGCGCCTCCATCACCGCGCGCCCGAGTTCGGTCGCCTTGGTGACGGTGTAATGAATGCCCCATTCCTTCACTTCCTTGCCGGTGCGCGGCGCCTTGCAGGTGGCGGCGGTGGAGCCGACTTCCGTGCAGACCTTGCGCGAGATGCGCTCCATCCACTTCCAGGAGGCAGCGCGCGTTACGATCACCTCATTGTCGCGCACATCGACCAGCGACAGCGGAAACATCGGCAGATTGCCGATGGCGAAGGACGTCATCTGCGCTTCGGGATAGGCGCGTCCCATCGCATCCGCATTGACGACCGGCCGGTCGAGCATGGCGGCGGCGAGGAAAGACGACAGCGCGTTAGAACCGCCGATCTCAACGCTCATGATCGCCCGGAACGGCTTACCGAGATAATCCTCCATCACCTCGACAGCACGGGCGAGATGAACGGGGTCTCCCAACCGCTCCTGACCAACGAGCGGCGCTCCCATCTTGGAGACGACGGCGACCATGTCGTCATCAGCAAGCGCCATCGGGTCCATGACCTTCACTCGTTTGCCCTCGGCATAAAGACGGCGCAGATTGAGCGTCGAGATATAGGGATTGCCTCCACCACCCGTTCCCAGAATCCAGGCGCCGGTGGCCAGAGGTTCGATATCGTCTTCGGAAAATTCCTGGATCATGCGTCATCCTCGGGCATGCCGCAGCCGTTCCGGCGCAAGCGATGCTCCTTCCCTTTGAAGTCCCAAGTCTCATCGGCCCCGCCCTCAGGCGGGACCGGTTTTCATGCGGCGGAAATCACTCCGCCTTGCAGTCCCAATGGAAGTTGGAGAAGTTCAGGTCCCAGCTCTGCATGGGAATGAACTCGTAACCCTGAAGGCACTTGTTCGCCGCATAACGACGGTTCGGTGCAACCGCCCAGACATCCGGCTGAAGATCGGCGATCTTCGTCTGAAGTTCCTTGTAGGTGGCGTTCTGCTCGTTGACATCGGTGGTGGCGCGAACCTTGTCGATCAGCCCGTCAATTTCCGCATTCTGCAGCCATTCCATCGACATCCAGGTGCCGGAAGCCTTGGAGTGGTACTGGTTGTAGAACATCGCATCCGGCGACGGATAGGTGGGCGAGATGTTCACCTGCGTCGATGCCGGCGTCGTTTCAGGCTTGGAGGAAAGCTCCACGATGCGGTTCCACGGCTCCGGCTTGATATCGAGCGTAATGCCGATCTGCTCAAGGCTGGATTGCAAAAGCAGCGCCACTTCCGCCTCGAAGGCCAACGAAGCGACATAGCTGTTGACGAGCGTGATCTTCTGGCCGGCATATTTCGACTTCGCCAGTTCTTCCTTCGCCTTTTCCAGATCGTAGACGCCGGGCTGGATATCGCCATTATGCGCGTCCTTGAAGGCGTCGGAGAGCGGTCCCTGCATGTCGAAACCGGGATAGATCACTTCCTGGATCGTCTTGTAATCCGTTGCATAGGCAATGGCGCGGCGAACATGAACGTCGTCGGTCGGGTAAACCTTGGTGTTCAGCTTGATGACGAAACCGCCGGCGGTGCGGGTCTGGATCAGTTTGTAACCCTTCATCCGGCCGATGGATTCGTAGGTGTCGTTGCCAAGACCGTGCGAGGAAAGGCCAAGTTCACCCTTTTCCGCAAGCGCCTTGACGGTGGCGTCGTCGCTCGTCTGAACGAAGCGCACTTCGTCAATCGGCTTGCCCTTGGTCCAGCCAAGGAAATAGTCCGCATTGCGGGCGATGACCATATCGGCAGAACGGTTGTAGCTGACGAGCTTGTAGGCGCCGGAACCGGCGGAATGTTCGCCGACATAGGCCTCGCCCCACTTGTCTTCGGGCTTGGCATTGGTTTCGATCAGCGTCTTGTTGAGCGCCATCATCAGCGGCGTGGCGGCCATGAAGGGCGAAAACTGGCGCTCGATCTTCATGACGAGCGTCGCATCGTCAGGCGCGGTGACGTTTTCGGGCTTCAGCACGCCGACGATGAGGTTCGACGGGCCCTTGTTGATGCCGAGCAGGCGCTGCACGGACCAGGCGAGATCGGCAGCCTTCACGGCCGTGCCATCCTGGAACTTTGCGTCGTCGCGGAGATGGAAGGTATAGGTCAGGCCGTCTTCAGAAATATCCCAGGACTTTGCCAGATGCGGCACGATTTCGCCCTTGGCGTTCACCGTCGTCAGGCCGTCATACATGTTCACGATGGCCATGTAGCCGGTATAGTCGGTCACCTTCGCCGGGTCGAGCGAGCTGAATATCTGCATGGTATTGACCGCGACCGACACCTTGTCTTCCGCAAAAGCAGCGGAAGGAACAAGCGGCAACGCGATTGCCGTGCCGAGCGCAAGCACGGCAAGGCGGGAAGAAAGTCCTGGCATTTTCATTTTTCGTTCTCCTCTTTATTGCGGGTCATTTGCCCCGCTTATGGTTAGGCAGCCTTGCTGACCGGGACGGGCAGCGGTGAGAAAGGAATGTCGGGGTAACCGAAGGCCGCCGGCCCGACGACCTCAAGCGCGCGTGCGCTGCGCAACAGATCGTGGCAGGGGATGGCGATGACGGCCACGCGCTGGCCGTAGCGCAGCACTTCAGTGGTGATCGGATAACCGGTGTCGACATCGAGCAGGACGATCAGGTCGGGTACCGTCACTTCCACCTTGCCGTCACGGGTAAACAGCAGGAACTCGTTCTGGATGGCGACGCCCGCCGTCTGGCCCGCGCAATCATCAAAGCCGGACAGCGTGAGATCGCCAACCGCAAAACCGCCGCGTAGATGGCGCTTCAGATCGGTGATTTTGCCGTTGAAGATGCGCCGCCCGCCTTCCAGTGCGCAAACAGCGGCAATCGGGTCTTCCTGCTGTTTGCGGGCGCGGATCACCGCCTCACCGATGGCGATCGCCTTGGTGTAGGTTTTCGGAATGCCATATTGGTGCACGTAATGCGCCTGCATCGGCGCGGTCGCCAGCATCGCGCCACCGCCCTGCGAAACGACGCAGGCGCGGGCCATGCGCTCGTGCCAGACTTCGGAAACGGCGTGGCTGAAGATCACGGCATTGCCATGCAGGTCGCACATCACCGATGGCGTGGAACTGTGACCGTAGATGGAGAAGGTCGTCATCTGCATCTCAGGGAAGGCCCGGCCCATGCCGTCGCAATCGAGGATCGGCAGGCCGCCGAGCGCGGCCGTCACCAGCGGGTTCATGGAGTTGGAACCGCCGATTTCCTCGCAGACGATCGCGTCTACTGGCGTACGGATCAGCTCTTCCATGGCGCGCAGGCAACGCAGGCCTTCGCGGCCCTCGCGGATGCGCTCCACGCCGACCACGGGCGCGCCGATGCCGCCGATGGACATGCAAAGCGCGTCCGGCTCGATAGCGTCGGTCGCGAGGATCTTCAACTCGTAACCGGCCTTCATGGCCTCCAGTGCCAGAAGCTTGCCCAGATAGGGATTGCCGCCGCCGCCCGTGCCGAGAATGCCCGCACCGATTTCCAGCGCGTCGAGATCTTCCCGCGTCAGCGTACGCAATGCCGCCTCGTCATATTTCAGCTTGCGCGTCTCAGCCATGATTGGCTCCCATTTCTCCAACGACTTTCACATGAATGCGGGTGGCATTGCCGGGCAGATAGGCAAGCGGCATGTCCTCGCGCTCGATGACTTCCAGCGTCTCGGCCAGTGCGCCTGCCGCAATCGCCTTCTCGCGTGCCTCAGCCTCGGCCTCGGCCAGCGCGCTCTCGCGCGTTCGCCCCTCGACCAGCGAGAAGACGCGATCGGTCTCGCCGCTGATCTGCGCGATCGCCGCCCCGACGGCATTCGCCACCGCGAAATTCTCGGGCCGGATGACCTCCAGGTCGCCGATACGATCCGGCATGAGGATCGAACCGCCGCCGACGGCAATCACCGGCACCGGTGACGACGAGATGCGGCTGCGTTCCACACAGGCCTCGAGCATGTCGTTGATCTTTTGGACCGCAGCATCCACCAACCTTTTATCGAGAGTGGACACCAGCGCCTTCTCACCCACATCCGCCTTGCCGGATGCAACGGCAATATCGGTTGCCGTCAGGGTCGAGCCGCCGAAGCAGAGCGCATCGCGGCGAACACGGTAACCGACGGATTTCGGTCCGACGGTCAGGCCATGATCGCCATTGACCACCAGCGAACCACCGCCAAGACCGATGGAGAAGACGTCAGGCATGCGGAAATTGGTGCGCACGCCGCCAATATCCACCGTCGTGGAAGCCTGGCGGGGGAAGCCGTGCGACAGCGAGCCGACATCGGAGGTGGTGCCGCCGACATCCACCACCACGGCATCCTTGAGGCCGGTGAGGAAGGCCGCACCGCGCATGGAATTGGTCGGACCGGAGGCGAAGGTGAGCACGGGGAAACCGCGTACCACATCCGCTGCCATCAGCGTGCCGTCGTTCTGGGTGATATAAAACGGGCAGGTTATGCCCGCTGCCTTCAGCGCCTCGCCGAAAGCCGCAACGGTGCGGTCGGCGAGCGACAGGAGGCTGGCATTCATGATCGCAGCACTCTCGCGAGCGAGCAGACCGTGCCGACCGATATCCTTGGACATGACCACCGGCAGACCGGGGCAACGCTCCTGCAGGATCTCCTTCGCCCGCACTTCCATCGCATCGTTGATGCCGCTGAAAACGCAGGTGACGGCAGCGGCCTTCAGGCCCTTGGCGCGGATATCGGCGGCGATGCGGACGATCTCGTCCTCATCCAACGGCGAGATTTCACGACCGTCGAATTCATATCCGCCCCGAACCTGATACCCATGGTTGCCGACGATTTCCCTGAGGTCATCCGGCCAGTCGACCATGGGCGGCAGACCGGCGCCGGAAGGCAGGCCGAGCCGGATGGCGGCGACCTCGTCCATATGCCGCCGCTCGATCACCGCATTGGTGAAATGCGTGGTGCCGATCATTACGGCGCCGATGCGTGCCCTGTCGATGCCCGACGCCTCGATCACCTTTTCAAGGGCTTCGATGACACCGGACGTCACATCTTCGGTGGTGGAGGCTTTCACCCCCGCCAGAACGGTCTTTTCCTGTAACACAACGGCATCGGTATTCGTGCCGCCGACGTCAATTCCAACGCGATACACGTCAGGCTCCTCTTTTATCAATCGGTCGTTTTTACGAGGAAGCGCATGCGCTCTTCCTCCGTCACCGTGGGTTTCAGACGTTCTTCCTCGTCGGTGACGACGGGGATCGCCGCGATCAGCGCGCGGGTATAGGGATGCTCCGGCTCGGCGAAGACCGCGGACGTCACCCCTTCCTCGACGATCTCGCCACGCAGCATGATGGCGATGCGCGAGCAGAAATTGCGCATCAGCGACAGGTCGTGCGAGATCATCAGATAGGTCAGGCCAAGCTCCTCACGCAGCTGCAACAGAAGGTCGATCACCGTCTTTTGCACTGACACGTCCAGCGCCGCCGTTGGCTCATCGAGGATGAGGATTTTCGGTTCGGCCGCGAGCGCACGGGCAATGGCGACACGCTGCTTCTGTCCACCGGAAAGCTCATGCGGGTATTTGCCGAGATAGGATTGCGGCAACCGCACCAGCCCCATCAGTTCCTGCATCCGGCTTTCGCGCGCCTGCCCATCCATGCCGATGGATTTCAGCGGCAGGGTCAGCGTCTGTTTCACCGTGCGCTTCGGATTGAGGGACGTGCCTGGGTTTTGATAGACGATCTGCGTCAGCCGTTTGCCGCGCTCTGGTGCCGGGGCGTCGATGACAAGATTGCCAGACGTGGGACGCGAAAGGCCCATGATCATGCGGGCGACCGAGGTCTTGCCGGAACCGGATTCACCGGCAAGACCGAAAACCTCGCCTTGCTTCAGCGTCAGGTTCACGTCGCGCACGGCATGGTAGCCGTTGCGTCTGCCGTAAATCTTGTTCAGGCCTTCGATGGTGATGATGGGCTGCCGCGTGCTTTGCGCGAGATCCGTGACACGTGAGCCATAGAGCGGCGGCACCGCATCCAGCAGCGAACGCGTGTAATCCGCAGCGGGAGAATGCAGGATTTGCGTGCAAGGGCCGGTCTCAACGATATCACCGTGATGCATGACCACGACCCGATCCGCCACCTTGCGCACGACGCCTAGATTGTGGGTTATCATCAGCAGCGCCATGTTTTCTTCGGCAACCAGCTGGTTGATAAGGTTGAGAATCTCATCCTGCGTAGTGACGTCGAGCGCCGTGCCGGGCTCATCGGCGATCAGGAGCTTCGGCTGGTGCAGCAGCGCAAGCCCGATCAGCACGCGCTGGCGCATGCCGCCCGAAAGCTCGGACGGATAGGCATTCATCACCCGCTCGGTATCGGCAAGCTGTACCCGGCGCAACACGGCCGCGATACGGTTGCGGCGCTCGGCCTTGGACGAGTTGATACCATCGCGCTTGTCAGCAAAGCGCATGACATCATCGAGATGCGTGCCGATCTTGAAGACCGGATTGAAGGAGGATAGCGGGTCCTGCATGATCAGCGAAAACGCCGTTCCCTTCAGGGCCTCCCGTTCCCTGCGCGGCAGGGCAAGCACATCCCGGCCATCGATGATGATCGCGCCGGACGTGATCGCGGCATTCTTCGGCAGGGTGCCGATGATCGTCTTGGCGGTGACCGATTTGCCCGACCCGGTTTCGCCGATCAGCGCAACGCGCTCGCCCGCGGAAACCGTGAAGGCGACATCGCGCAGCACGTGGCGTGTGCGGCCGTAATTGGTAAAGGTGACGTTGAGGTTTTCGACCTTGAGAAGCGGTTCAGTCATGACTTTAGCTTTCCACGTCGAACATGTCACGCAGGCCGTCGCCCAGCAGGTTGAAACCTAGCGTCACGTAAAGCACGGCTGCACCGGGGCAGAGCACTTCCCACCAGAAATCCGGCATGAACTGGCGCCCGTCGGCAACCATCGATCCAAGGTCGGGGGTCGGCGGCTTGACGCCGAAACCGAGGAAGCTCAGCGTCGCACCGAACAGGATGACAAAGGCGGCATCCAGCGTCGTCTTGACCGATATGACCGAGACGCAATTGGGCAGGATTTCGCGAAAGAGAATGTGCAGCGGGCCGGCCCCGGCAAGACGCGCGGCCTCGATGTAGTCTTCAGAGGCGATGGACTTCGATACCGAATAGATCAGCCGCGCATGCCAGGTCCACCACAGCAGCGTGATCGCGATCATGGCGTTCATCAAGGTGGGTTCCAGCAGGTTGGAGACCGCCAGCGCCATGACGAGTGGCGGCATGGCCAGCATCACATTCGTCAGGCCGCTGATGATTTTTTCAGTCCAGCCGCCGAAATAACCGGCCATCAGGCCAAGCACCGTGCCGACTGGGACCGAAATACCCAGCACGCCGATGACAAGAAGCAACGAGACCCTGAGCCCGAAGACAGTACGGGAAAAGATGTCACGTCCGGCCTTGTCGGTGCCGAACCAGTGCTCCAGATCCGGCGGCATGTGGCGGGCGCGGAAATCGACGACCGCGCCGATATGTTTCGGATAGGGTGTGAGCCAGGGCGCAAAGATCGCCAGAATCAGCACCGACAACAGGATCAGCGAACCGATGACCGCCGCCGGATTGCGGCTGAAGCGGTACCACATCATGTAACCGGCGCTTAGGCCGCGATCGGTGAGTTCGAGCATTTTGATATCAGCCATCAGCGAGCCTCCTTGCGGCGCAGGCGCGGGTCGATGATCGAGATCAGGACATCAACGATCAGGTTCGCAACGATGAAGAACAGGCCGGCCACCAGCACCACGGCGGTCACGGCATTGAGGTCTTTCTGCAGGATGGCGTTCAGTCCGTAGGAAGCGAAGCCGCCCCAGGCAAAGACCATTTCGATCACGAAGGCATTGCCGATCAGCGAGGCGAATTCGAGCCCCATGATCGTCAGCGGCGCGATGGAGGAGAGCTTCAAGAGATAACGGAAGATGATGACCCGCTCCGGCACGCCAAAGCTTTGCAGGGTCAGCACATGGTCCTTGCGCTGGTTCTCGATCATCGAGGATCGCGTAATGCGGGTGATCTGGCCGATACCGGCCATGGAAAGCGCAAAGGCCGGCAGCGCAAGGTGCTTCAGCGCATCCAGCACCACATCGAAGCGTCCAGCCAGCGTCCCGTCGATCAGGATGAAGCCGGTCGGGCCGCCCTGCCAGCCGAGCCCGTGGTCAAGCCTGCCGATGATCGGCCAGCCGGAGAGAAAGCGGGCGGCGAGCAATTGCAGCGTGATGGCGAAGAGAAAGCTCGGGATCGTCACGCCGGTGAGCGACAGGATGCGGCCGATATGGTCGAGCGGACGGTCGCGGTAATGCGCGGTGATGACGCCGAGCGGGATGGCGACGGCAAACATGAAGATGACCGAGACCAGAACCAGTTCGACGGTCGCGGGAACGGTCTGCGCGAGATCTGTAGTGACGGGGCGCTGGGAAACCAGCGAGAAGCCCAGATCGCCGTGAAGCGCATTGCCGATATAGTCGAGATATTGGGCGGCGAGCGGTTTATCGAGACCCATCTCGCCGCGCAGCGCATCCACCTGTTCCTGCGTTGCCGCGGGGCCGAGCGCCATGCGGGCGGGATCGCCCGGCACCACGCGAGCCAGAACGAAAATCATGATGGACAGGGCGATCATGACCAGCACGAAAGCGCCGAGCCTGTTCAAAATCGCGACCAGCGGATGTTGCTGCATCGGTGGAACGTTCCTTGTGCATCAGTTGCCTGAGCACAAGTTTTCACCACATGTCCTTTCGAACAATCGTCTAAAGGTATAGTTTTTTGATGAATGAGTATAGGTTTTTGAGCTCAAATCGCCTATCCCTTTCTCAATGACGCTTCTGCCGCGCCCCCACCTCTGCCGCCGCATCGCCAGCGAAACCGCTGGCGTGATCTTTCTGCGCGCACCCGCAGGTGCGGGAAAAAGCGTTCTCATGGATATGCTGGCACACGAGCTGGGAACCGAGGTATGCCGGACACACCAGCCTAGAAGTGATGATGCAGCAAAAGGCTGTCTGCTATGGGATGTGCCGGTCTTCGCACGCGCGGTCCGCATGCCCGCCCCTATTCTGGAAACCGTGCGTTTCGTGGTCATCGCCTGCCGTCCGGATCAACGTGTCAGCGGGCTGGCGCGGCAGATCCTGCATCGCGGCTCGCTGACAATCGGAGCGGATGAACTGGTCTTCGGCCAAGATGAGGCATCGTGCCTCCCAACGGAACAGAAGCGCCTGGCGCTTGATGACTATGCGGGGTGGCCAGCCTTTCTGTCTCTCGCCCGCCTGGCCGACGAAAAACTATGCGTCGACTATCTGCGGGAAAATTATCTGCCACACCTGTCGCCGGCCCAGACGGTTGCGCTTTCGCTCTGGCTCGAAAATCCCTCGGCGGAGCCCGGTGCGGACTGGGCCGAACTCCTGCCGCCCTTCCTGACCGCAACCCCGGAAAAGCACGGCACGTTGATACGGCTCCTGACCGTGGCGGCGAAAGAACGCCTTGCCACATTGCAGGCAGGCAGCGCCGTGGTGGAGGTCGCCTCGGCATTCGAGAAGGAAGGGCGGGCGCTTGCGGCAATGGCCATGTTGCTCGACCGTGGCTATGAGACCCACGCCGCGCAAATTCTCGAACGCGCCCATGGGCGCGAACTGATCTACCGAAGCAGCGTCGACAGGTTTCGCGATATCATCATGCGGTTTTCGCAGGACATGATCACGGCCAATGAAACCGTGCTCTTCGCCGTCACTCGTGCGCTTCTGAAGCAGGGCGAATTGCAGCGCGTGCGCCATCTGCTCGGCAAAAGCCTCGGTTCGGATTATCTCGATCCACTCAAGGTGCTTTCTCGCGGTTCACGCTTTTCCTTTGCCGCCCGCACTTTCCGGCTGAACCTGATGATCGCCGAGGACCTGACCCCCAATGACGCGGTGATAACGCGTCTCGGGGAATTCATGGCCGATTACCCGATGGACGATCACGGTAAATGGGCGGCCTATTACAATGCGCTGCTCGAATTCGAAATCCGCCGCCGCAATTTTCGCGAGGCCGAGGCCGCCGCCGCTCGCGCCCTTATCTATCTGCGCAAGATGGGCGGGCAGCCGCTGCTCGAATTCTTCATCCATCTGCATCAGATCGTCCTGCGGTTGATGAGCGGTGACGTGCTGTTGGCCCGCCGTGCGGCGCAGGATGCCCGCACAAGGCTCGAACAGGTGTCGCATGACGCCGCGCAGGAATTCCGGATGCTGCGGCTGGCGGAAGCCTGCCTCGCCTACGAGGCCGGAAAGCCGCGCGATCTGCTGCATTTCGTCGAGCATGAATTCGATCATTTCGCCGCCGCCGAGATATGGCCGAGCCTTATGCAGTTTGCCCTGTTTTATGCCTCGCAGGTGCTGATCGATCATTTTCCGATGACCGTTCGTCCGGGTTTTCTCGACGGCCTGTGGATCCATCTTTCGGAAGGGCTGCAATTCCATGCGATGATGGAGATCAGGACGGCCCTCGCCTACCAGAACGCCAACCGCTGGGCGGACGCCGCTGCAACGCTTTCGGCAATCCGCATGCCGATGGGCCGCAACTGGGTGGAAAGTGCGCATGAGGACCTGTCTCGGCTGATGCGCCGGGACGAAATCGCCTATGTGATGGCCTGGCTGCGCGACGCGGTGCATCTTTTCACGCCCCGCGCATATCTCTCCCGCCAGATCGACGCGATGATCGCCAACCCCAAGGTTACCAACCGCGAAAAGGTCGCGCTCAGAATCTGGCAGAGCTATGCCGCGCACCAACGCCGCGACAATGCCGGCGCCCGCGCCCATATCCTCACCGCTCTTGAATCGGCGACGCGCCTTGGCTGCAACGGCGTCCTGTCGGAGGAGCGCATATTCCTGTCGCCGCTTCTGAACAATCGCCGTATCCGCAGTTTCATCGAAACCTCTTCCGATGTCCGAGCCGCGCTGTCGATTTTCGCCGCCTCGGTCAACTCGCCGCAGGCACGCGCCCTGCATGGCGGGCTTTCACAGCGGGAGGCGCAGATGCTGCAACTGCTGGCCAGCGGCATGTCGAACAAGAAGATCGCGCAGACGCTCAACATCTCGGAAGTGACGGTGAAATTCCATCTCGGAAACCTGTTCCGCAAGCTGGATTGCAAACGCCGCGCGGAAGCGATCCGCGCGGCAAAGGCGCTGGGTTGGCTCTGATCTCACGCGGAACCGCCGATCGGAAGAGCAAGTCCCTTCCGAAACCCTATTCCTCTCGGAAGGCGCGGTTGATCTGGTCCGTCAGCGGCTTGACGATATAGGAGAGTGCGGTGCGCTCGCTGGTCTGGATGAATGCCTCGGCGGGCATGCCCGGCACCAGCGGCGCATTGTTCAGCTTTTCCCGCTCGGCAACCGGCATGGAAATCCGCGCCAGATAATAGGAGAGACCCGTTCTCTGGTCAGTGGTGATATCCGCCGCGATGCGACTGACATGGCCTTCCAGTTCCGGCGTGACACGCTGGTTGAAGGCGGTCATGCGCAGCATGGCTTTTTGCCCCACCTGCAACTGGTCGATATCCTTCGGCACGATCTGCACCTCCAGCGCCAGTTCTTCCCCTTCCGGCACGATGAGCATGATCGGATCGGCCGGCGTCACCACGCCGCCCACGGTATGCACTGCCATTTCATGCACCATGCCGGATTGCGGCGCGATGATATCGATACGCTTCAACTCGTCTTCGGCAGCAACCTTCCGCTCGACATATTCACCCGTCTGCGCCTGTATCTCGCGCAGTTCGCGACCGACCTCGGTGCGCAGTTCCTGATCGATCTGCAGGATCTGCAGTTTCGTTTCGGTGATCCGGCCCGCGGTCTGCGCCTGATAGGCAATTTTTTCGCCGCGCTCGCCGCCAAATGTCGCGGCTTGAGTCTGCAGGCCGTTCAACCGTTGCACGGATACGATACCCTGTTCCCGCAGCGATTTCTGCGAGGTGATTTCAGCCTGCAAAACCGCAAGGCCGTTATCATAGGCGATTTCCTGCGCCTTCAACCCTTCGATTTCATGCTCGAACTGGGTGATGCGTTCGGCCAGCTGCGCTTTGCGCCCCTCGCGGTAAGATTTGCGGAATTCGAACAGCTTGGTCTCGCTGCGCATGGCGGAGGCAACATCGGGATGGTCCTTACGCGCTACCAGAGCCGGCGGAAAAACGAGCTCCGGCATATCGTCCCGCTCGGCCTCCAGCCTTGCCATGCGTGCGCTCAGCTCATCCAGCCGCTTGGTCACGATGGCGAGATTGGCGCGGGTCTGGGTCGCGTCGAGACGCATGACGACGTCGCCAGCCTTGACCCTGCCACCCTCGCTCACCAGAATTTCACCGACGACGCCGCCTTTGGGGTGCTGCACCTTCTTGGTATAGGAATCCACCACCAGATGACCCGACGCGACGACCGCGCCGGCAAGATTGGTCGTCGCAGCCCATCCGCCGACACCGGCCAGCAGCGCGACGCTTGCGGCAAGACCGGCAAGAAGATGTTTGCGGATGGAACGGGACACCTGGGTGCGCTGGTCAATTTTTGACATCAGTCTCTCCTTCCTGTCCGTCCTCTTCGCCATCCTCTTGCAATGCCACCGCCTGGGGTTGGGTATTGGCGATGACACGCAGCGGCGAAACCGTGTGGGCGGATGCGGTGAACCCCTTGGCTGCCTGTGCATGCGGGGTACGCAGCACTTTCGACAACACATCGTCGCGCGGGCCGAAGGCCTTCATTCGCCCGTCCTCCATCATCAAGATGAAGTCGACGGCGCCGATCGCGCTTGGCCGATGGGCGACGACGACGGCAATGCCCCTGCGCGCCTTGACCGACGCGATCGCCCTGACCACGGCGGCTTCACCTTCCGCGTCAAGATTGGCGTTCGGCTCGTCCAGCACCACGATGAAGGGATCGCCATAAAGCGCACGGGCAAGGCCGATACGCTGGCGCTGTCCTGCCGAAAGCGCGGAACCCGCCTCGCCGATGTCGCTGTCATAACCCTTTTCGAAACGCAGGATCAGCTCGTGCGCACCGGCGGCCTTTGCCGCGGCAATGATCATCTCGGGATCAGGATTATCCTCGAAACGGGAAATATTTTCGCCGATCGTACCGTCGAAAAGCTCCACGCCCTGCGGCAGATAACCGATATGGCGGCCGAGCGCCTCACGATCCCATTGATCGAAGCTTGCGCCATCGAGCCGCACCTTGCCGGCAGCGGGCATCCAGGCTCCAGTGAGAATGCGCGAAAGGGTGGATTTGCCCGAGCCAGACGGACCGATGACGCCGAGTGCGTTCCCGGCGGTCATGACGAAACCCAGCCCCGCGACCGTCGGTTTTCTCTCGCCCGGCGGAACGATGGTGACGTTTTCGACCCGCAGTTCCTTTTCAGGCTTCGGCAGGGCCATTGCAGTTGCCGTGGCCGGCATCTGCGAGAAAAGCTCCCTTAGCCGGGCCCAGCTCTGGCGGGCGGCTACGAAGGACTTCCAGTTGGAGATGGCAAGATCGACGGGCGCCAAGGCGCGGCCCATCATGATCGAGCTGGCGATCATAACACCGCCCGAGGCCTCCTGCTGAATGACCAGCCACGCGCCGACTGCGAGAATGGCCGATTGCAGTACGATCCGCAGAGATTTCGCAATATTGCCGAGGCCACCGGCCACATCGCCCGCCTTGCGGTTGGCGGCAAGATAGGCCTCGTTGGAGATTTGCCAGCGTTTGCCGAGCCGGCGCCCAAGCCCCATGGCCTGCACGACCTCGGCGTTGCGGCGCGAAGCCTCCAGCTGCCGGTTGCGGGCCATATTCTCGACCATCGTGTCGCGGATCGGCTTCTGTGAAAACATATTGGTCAAGACGGTGAGCGATATCAGCAGAACGGCACCGGCAAGAGCCGTCACGCCGATCCAGAAATGAAACAGAAAACATATGCCGAGATAGAGCGGCATCCACGGCAGATCGAAAAACGCAGTAGGCCCCGTGCCGGACAGAAAACCGCGCACATTGTCGAGATCACGTAGCGGCTGCAGGCCATCGCCCGGCATCCGGTTGACCAGCGGCAGGCGGACCACGGCGTCGTGCACCCTGCCGGAGTGGCGCATGTCGAAGTCTTCACCGATGCGGATCAGAACCCGGGCGCGGATGATGTCGAGCAGGCACTGGAAGCCATAGAGGCCGAGCGCAAGAATGGCGATCCCGACCAGTGTCGGCAAACTGCCGCTGGCCAGCACCCGGTCGTAAACCTGAAGCATGAACAGGGGCGACGTCAGCGCCAGGATGTTGACCACACCACTGACGAGTGCCACGCCAAGAAACGTGCTTTTAAGGGGCGAAACAACCGCCGCAGTGAGGGACTGCGGCGGTGTCTGCTGCTGGTTTTGAAAGCCCACAGCCTGATTTTCCTTTAAGCGGCAAGCGCCAATGCGCTGGCGAAAATGAAGTCCGATGCGTCGAGTACGCTTGCATCGACACCGTTGAGCGTGATGGATACGGACGTGTCTGTTGCCGAAAGGATAACGGCATTTCCGTTATCGTTATACCACAACAAATCATTCACCGAAGTTGCACCCCAGGCGGAAACATCAAGCGTATCCGTACCATCCTGATAACCGTAGGTTCCGGTCGGGCCAGCCTTCACGACGTCATTGCCGCCGGAGAATACGAAGGTGTCCGCGCCGGCAAAGCCCGTCAGGGTGTTGGAAGCGGCCGTATCCTCGATCACCGTGCCGGTGGCCGCGAAGTAGTCATAGAAGCCGGCCAGCGAGCCGAAGCGGGCAAGCTGGTAAACGGCGAGATCAAGCAGATCGCGCGCGCCTGCGAGCGAGTAGGAACCGTCGGGGTCGATCAGCAGTTCCTGCTGGCTGACGGCGATGCCGCTGGTGGACTGGCTGTAGCCAGTGCCGAGAACGATGCTGTCGACCGAACCCGTCAGGTTGCCCTGGGAGTACTGCAGAGCGCCGCTCATGACGATGCCCTTGCCGCCGTTGCTGCCATCACCCCACGCCTCGTAGGTCGTGTTCGGGTTGATGGTCGTCGTTGCCAGTGTGCTGGTCTGAGCGTCGTAAAACGCACCATAGGTCGAACCGAAACCGCTAGTCCAACCGTTGAGGTAGCCGATCAGGTCGGAGGAAGACTGCGTCAGTTGAATTGTGGTAGCCATAGGTGTACTCCTTTGCTGGCCAATACAGATACCTTGGTCATGTGACGAAGGCCTTTCATCTCCGGGACGGGCTGCAACCCTAGCCCGGAGAATTTCTTCTGCGCATCAGAACTTCACGTTCATCGTCGCGATAAAGGTGCGGCCCGGGGCCGTATAGGCACTCGCTGCCGGGATGTATTTGCGGTCCGTCAGGTTGTTCACCGCGAAACGAAGCGTCGCCCTGTCGTTGAAGGCATAAGAGCCGTAGAGGTCGACCGTCGTGTAGGGATCGGTCAACTCACGTAGATTGCCCTCCGTATCGAGCGAACGTGACTGGGTGGGCGTGACGTGGTTCAGCCGTGCCCCCAAAGAGAATTTTTCCTCGAAGAAACGCATGCCGCCATCGAGCGTCAGCTTCACCTTGGGTGCAACGTCACCCGGCCATGCGACGATCTCGCCGCTTGTCGTGGTCGTGCCGTTAGAGAAAACCTGGGTTTTGTCCGGCCAATCGGTCTTCAGCAGCGTCGCCGAGCCACCGAGCCAGAAGCTGCGCGCATCGTAATTGCCCTCGAATTCAAGCCCGCGCATATAGGTCATGCCATCGAGATTGACGAAGCTGGTATAGGTCCGATCCGCGACCTGATCCGTGACGAGATAACCGAGAGCGATGTAATCCTTCACCTCACGGCGAAAGGCGGCCATTTTGATGCGGACGGAATCGTTGTCCAGCAGCACGCCGTCAAAGCTCATATTCGCGCCGATTTCGTAGGTGGTGGCTTTTTCGGCCCGCAGGGATGTGTTCGGGGCATATTCATATCCGGGACTGTCCCCCGGACGGGCACCGGCAAAAAGAGCCTCGAGAATTGTCGGCGGACGCAGGCTCTGGGAATAGCTCACATAGGGACGGAACCAGTCGACGGGTTTCAGTTCAATCGTGGCGGATGGTAGCCAAGCACTGTAGGTGCGGTCGATATCGACATTGTGCTCCGGGTATTCGGTAACAGGTATCGGTGGCGTGGTTGTGCCAGTTCCAGGCATGCAGCCTGCCGAAGCATTAGGCCAGGCACGCGCCAGATAAAGCGCGTAGCGCGCAGCCCAGGACGGGTTGGCGGGAAGGAACACCTGATTGAAATAGTCGAGAGGTGTGTAATGGTTGCCGACTGGATCGCAAGGGACAGAGGTGTCGACGAGATAGCTGCGGGTACTGTAATAAGTCGCCGATCCCTTCAGGCGTGACCAGTCGTAACGCACGCCGCCACTTAGCGTGATCCAATCCGCCGGCTCCAGCTCACCGTTTAAAAACAGGCTCGCGACATCGCGCCGCCCGGCGGGGCTGAAAGCCGTGTAGCTGGTAGCAAAGGAGGGGTTTTCCTTGATCTTGGAGCTCATAGCAACGGATGTGGCTATGTCCCGGAAAGCTTCGGCCCCATAATTCAGGCTGAGCGCACCCGCCTTGGTGTCGAAACGACTGGTATTTTCCAGGCTGCCACCGAAGCTGCGCAGGCCCATATCAAGGTTCGTTTCAACAGCATATCCCCTGCGCGCCGATCGCAACTCGTGCGTCATATTGTCGTTCAGCCACAGCGACGATTTGAAGTCGATGAGTTCGCTTGCGGGATCCCAGTCCAGCTTGGCGACAACGCTGTCGTTGCGCACGCTCTCCCGGTCTATCTGTTCGGCGGCACCCTGAACGAAATCATTCTGCTGATGCATCCATGACAACGAAGTCTGCACATCCCCGAAATCGCCTTCGCCCTTGAAAAAGGTCGACCAACCGTCCCGGCCGAGCAGGTCCTTCATCGTCAAAGCGGTGCTTCGGGCCTCGCCCTTGGTTCCGATCTTGTATTCATCCATGATCGTGCGGCTGTAACCGGCAACGAAGGAGAGAGGGCCATCCGGCTCACGAACTGCGGCCAGAACCGAACCCTGAAAATCGTAACCATTGGTGCCACGGGAGACATTCACCTCAGCCCCCTTGTTCGCACCCTCGGGGATCAGATCGGCTGCGCTGACGGTGCGGAACTCGACCTTGCCGCCAAGCGAACCCGCGTTACCCGACCTCGCATTGGTTATTTTCTCGATCTCGACAGCACGGATAAAGGCGACATCGACGTAACCCTGCCCGGCGCTTGCGGTGTAACTTGCGTTGCCGCCGAAAGCCGCACCACGCTGCGCATTTTGCCGCGCGCCATCAATGGAGACGACGACGCGGCCGCTTTCCTGCAAACCGCGCACATTGGGCGAAACGGTCGGGAAGCTGCCATTGCCCTCACCGGCATAAACGCCGGAGACGCGGTTAAAGACATCGCGCGTGTTGCGCACGCCAGCGGACTGGATCGCCTCTCGGCTGACAACGCTGACGCTGGCGGGAGTTTCGTAAACCCAGTCCGGCGTTCCCTGATAACCGGAGCCGGTGGCGGCATTGCGCCCGGTTTTGCCGGCCACGGTGATGGTTTCGAGAACCGTGGTGCCTTCCGCCCCGGAAAGATCGACGGCAGCCTGCCCGGTGCCGATGACGACGGTTCTGCCATTTCCAGCGATACGGAAATTGACGCCCGTGCCGGCCAGAAGCCGGGACAGCGCCTCCCGCACCGTGAAACTGCCGGTAACGGCATTGGTGCGCACATTTCCGGCGGACGGCGTAGCAAGCGTGACCTGCAAACCGGATTGCCGTCCGAAGGCACCAACGACAGAGGACAGTGATTGGGCGGGAATATTAAAAGGCCGCGTCGCGCCCTGCTCGCCACCCGGGCGCTGACCATTTGCGGCATTCGGTCCGCTCTGCGCAAAACCCGGCGCCGAGATTGAAACAACGACCGCCGTCGTCGCCAGCAGCACGCTCATACGTGTCTGCTTTGCCGCTTTTTTCCCGGAACCGGTCGTACGTATCTGGAGGCGCATACTGCTTTTGTCTTCCTGTCTTCGCTCCGGCTATATCTTGACCGGATTACTCAACAAAAAGACGATTGCCTCGGCGTTTTTTTTCAGGGTTTCGGAAGAATTTTCATAAGCCTATGAAAATAAATACGATTTATTGCTTCAGAAGCGGGTGATGATGCGGGCGGTGTCGGCAATCGCATGCACCTTGCCCTTATAGGGTTCCACCAGCGCTTCCAGCGCGCGGTCCGGGTCGCGAAGATTATAGAAGCCCGTCACACGCTGCTCGGCAAGAGTCTTGTCCGCCATCGTCAGCCACGCGGGATGATAGCGCTGGATTTGCTCGACGACCGAGCCGATCGTTGCATCCACCACGTAAAGTTCGCCGTTGCGCCAGCCGCCGATATCTTCGACGGGAACATTCTCTTTCCGGATCGCGCCGGAGGCGTCGACAACCAGCATCTCGCCCGGAACAAGCCGCGTTGGCGCCGCATTGCGGAAGGAGGCTTCCACGGAACCATGTGCGAGCGCGACCTGCGTTGCACCATCCGTCAGGTCGACATCGAAAGCCGTGCCCAGCACCTGAACGGTCACGTTTTTCGCCTCGACAATGAAGGGGCGGGCGCTGTCCGGCACGACATCAAAAAAGGCTTCGCCCTTCAGCACCTTCACATTGCGGCGGCCATTCGCAAAATCGGTGGAAAGCGCGCTCGCCGCGGCAAGCTGCACCCTGCTGCCGTCTTCAAGGGTTATGCTGCGGCTTTCGGCGGTGCTGGTCTGATAATCGGCCTCGATGCGGACGAAAAGCGCGGGAACGAACAGCACCGCAAGACAGAGGGACGCCGCCGCCACGGCCACGCCGGCATAATGCCGCACGGACCAGCGCCGTCGCGACACCTGCTTTCCGGCCTTGCCAGGCAGGTGCGGCGCGTCTTCCCAGAGGTTCTTTAAAGCGGGTTCGACAAGACCGAGATTGCGCCATGTCCTGCATGTCCGCTCCCAGGCCAGACGATTTGCCGGTGAAGCGGCCAGCCATCGATCGAATTCCGCCTTCAACTGCGGTTCCGCCGAGCCCTTTTGCAGGCGGATCAGCCAGTCGGCCGCCTCTTCCGCCTTCCCGGTCGGCAATGCTATTTTTTTATCGGGATCAATGGTCATTGAGCCGGCCAGTTCCTTTGACTAGGCGGAAGAGCCGCCTCGTCTTCCGTGTTGCTATAAAGACGTTTGAGAGAGAGTTTTTTTTCACAAGATGGGACAATGAAGGCTATTTTACTGCATTTCTTTGGTAATCGCAGCAATGCTGCCCTTGATTAGGCGGTGAGCGGTGGCCACGGATACGCCGAGGTGACGAGCGATCTCCTCCATATTGTAACCGCCAAATCTGTGCATTTCCAATGCCACGCGTGACTGAACCGGCAAAGCGGCCAAAATAGTCTGCATCTGCCGGACTTCATCGCAGAACAGGGCATGTTCCTCGGGCGTTCCGTGATCCTGAGGCATGCCCCAGAACGGGGTATCGTCCGGCCGCTCCCGCAGGTCCTGCCGGTTGCGCCGGCGATTGTCGAGGGCGAGATTGCGAACGATGCGGAAAAGATAGGATTTGAGGTTGGAGGGATTGGCAGACCCTTCGGGAACGAATTTCAGGAACGCTTCCTGAACCACGTCCTCCGCATCCGCCCGCGATCCCAGGATAAGCGTGGCGTATTTGATCAGGTCGACCCTATGCGTGACGTAAGCGTTATAACGCTTGTCATCTTCCCGTATGCCCATGTCTCAACCGAGAGAAATTTCAAGGATCAACAAAGCTGCAAGTCCCCAAACGACAGCGCAGTTTTGCTGTTCAAACCTCTAGCACCCAAACCGCGGATCGAACAGATATTTCATGACTATTATTATCAAGATTTTGTGCGAGCGAGGATCGCGCATCAAGACCCGGCGGCGGTTGCGGGCCGGGTCTTGATCGCGTCAGATAGCCCCGTCGACGATAACCATCGGCCTGCCCTGCGAACAGGGTTCGATGCGCGCATCGATGCGATAGATATCACGCAGCATGGCCGAGGTTATCACCGTCTCGGTGCTACCGCTCACCACCATTTCGCCGCGGGCGATCACCATCGTATTCTCGCAATAACGAAGCGCATGATTGAGGTCGTGCAGAGCAATCAGCACGATCATGCCGGTCTTCTGTGCAAGATCGGTGACGAAGCCCAGAACCTCGACCTGCCGGTGAAGATCAAGCGCCGATGTCGGCTCGTCCATCAACAGCACTTCCGGCTTGCGCGCCAGCGCCTGCGCCAGCGATACCAGCTGCCGCTGTCCGCCCGACAACTCGCCAAGCCCGCGGAAGGCAAGGTCGTGGATTTTCAATGCCTTGAGAATGGCATCGATCTCGAACAGTTCGTCGTCGTGAACACGCCAGCCGCCGCCCTGCTTGGCGGAAAGCAGCACGGATTCATAAACCGTCAGCACGGCGTTGGCGCCGGTATCCTGCGGCATGTAGCAGATGGCGCGGTTGCCGCGCGCCGTATCCGACAGCTCAACAAGCCCCGGACCAGAGATCAGGCTGGCGATGCGCTTGAAAAGCGTGGACTTGCCGGCGGCGTTGGGGCCGATGACCGCCGTGACACTGCCGCTTTCCAGCGTATCGATGCCAACCTTGGAAAGAACGGTTGTGCGCCCATAGGCGGCGCCGACATCCTTGAGTGCAAGCGCTACCATGCGCGTCTCCTGTTGCCGAAAATGAGCGCGAAAAAGAACGGTACGCCAACCAGCGCCGTGATGACCCCGATCGGTAGAATGGCGCCGGGGATGAGGATTTTGCTGATGACCGAGGTTGCCGACAAAAGCAGCGCTCCGCAGATCACTGAACCGGGCAGGAAGAAGCGCTGGTCCTCACCCACCACCATGCGGGCGATATGCGGGCCGACAAGCCCGACGAAACCGATGGTGCCAACGAAGGAAACCGGAATAGCGGCCAGAAGGCTGACCGTCAGCATGGTCTGCAACCGCAGGCGCCGCACATTGATACCCATGCTGGCCGCCTTGTCGTCGCCGAGCCGAAGCGCCGTCAGCGCCCAGGCGTTGCGCATGAACATCGGCACCGTGACGAGAAGAATGCCGCCGGTAACATAGACCTTTTCCCACGTCGCCTTCGTCAGGCTGCCCATTGTCCAGAAGACGACGGCGGCGAGCGCCTGTTCGGAGGCCAGATATTCGAGCAGCGACAAAGCCGCATTGAAGGTGAACACCAGCGCGATACCGAGCAGGACGATGGTTTCAACGGTGACGCCGCGCATCGTCGAGGCGAAATGTATGAACAGGGCGGCAATCATCGCCATGATGAAGGCATTGATCGGCACCATATATTGCACGGCGCCCGGAAAGATCGCCACGCCGCCGACAAGGGCCAGCGCCGCACCGAAACTGGCGGCGGCCGAAATTCCGAGCGTAAACGGACTGGCGAGAGGGTTGGACAGGATGGTCTGCATCTGCGCGCCGGCAACCGAAAGCGACGCACCGACAGTCACCGCCATCAGTGCGATTGGCATGCGGATATCCCAGATCACCACCCGAAGCTGGTTTGCGGCAACAGCCGGATCGGCGATCGTCGCCAGAACTTCTGAGATTGTATAACGCGCAGGACCAAGTGCCATGTCGGCGGCCATGCTGAAACACAGGGCAATAAAAAGCCCGAACAGAATGACGATCCTGCGGGCGGCAAGGGTGCGATATTGATCGCGCCCACTCACGCCAACGGCGCTTTCATTCAACGAACTCATTCATTCGAACCTTTTTCGAGGGATGCGAAGTAGCCCGGTCTGTAGGTGACCGGCAGGAATTTCCGGTGAAATTCCTCAAAATTCTTTTCCGGATCGAGATCAGCAAAGAGTTCGGGATGGAACCACTTGGCGAATTGCTGGATCGGGAAAAACTCATAGGGCGCGCCATAGAACTGATGCCAGACGGCATGGACATTGCCCTGTCGGACGGCCTTCAGTTCAGGAAAGGGCGTACGCTTCATCAGATTGGCCAGCCGCTTGCGGGAGAGAGCCATGTCGGCTCCGCGTCCTACGGGAACGAACTGGTTGATGTCGGATTCCGCCGCCCAGTTGGAGCCGGTGACGATGACATGGTCAGGGTCGGCAACCACCAGCTGCTCCGGATTGAGATCGCCGAAGGTGGTCTTGATGATACCGTCGGCGATATTGTGGCCGCCGGCCAGATCGACCATCGCGCCGAAATTGACCGGGCCGAAGGTGCGGCAGCAATTGTCCTCACCGGAAATGCCGGGCGCACGCTCGATGAAGACGCCTGGACGCTTCAGGTCCTTGACGCCGGCGAGCCGGTCGGTCACGCGGGCAATTTCAGCGCGACGATAGGCGATAAATTCCCTGGCGCGCTCTTCGGCGCCGAACATTTTCCCAAGAATTTCAATCGAGGCTTCGCTGTTCTTCTCGGGATCGAGACGGAAATCGAGATAGACGATCTTGATGCCCCCGGCGGCGGCCTTTTCTTCGAAACCGCTTTCCTTGGCGGATTTTTCCGCTTCCAGATTGAGGGTGATCACATCGGGCGAAAGGGTAATCGCCGTTTCCAGGCTGAAATCACCCTGTGGCACATAACCGAAGCGCGGCAGTTTTTCGATCTGCGGAAAACGCTCTACATAGGCGGCGTAGCTGTCAGGGTCCTTCTTGAGGAGATCGTCACGCCAGCCGACGATGTTGTCGAAGGTCTGCTCGCCTTTCAGGGCTGCGATAACGTGGATCTGGCGCGCCTCGCCGACGATGACACGCTTGGCCGGCAGGTTTAGCTCGACCTTGCGTCCGGCAACGTCGGTGATCTCTGCTGAATGGGCCGGCATGGCCAGAACAGACAAAGCCAGCACCGCAAGATGCCTGAGGGCGTTGAGCCGCATGAGAAATCCTCTTGGTTCCAAAAGCAAACGATGAAGCCGCATCGCTGCGGCTTCATCCATCAATCGGACGGCGCCCCTCTTCACCGTCCCTGTCTTATTTCGCGTCCTTCAGCGAAACGAAGTAACCGGACTTGTAGTCGAGTGGCAGGAAGCGGGCATGCAATTCCTTGAAGGTCGCCTCGGGATCGAGATCCTTGAAGAGATCCGGATGCAGCCACTTGGCGATTTCCTGAATGGCCACGAACTGATAGGGATTGTTGTAAAACTGGTGCCAGATGGCGTGGACATTGCCATTCTTCACCGCCTGCACGCCCGTAAAGGCCGGACGCTTCGTCAGGTTCTCGAGCTTGCGATGAGCTTCCTTCACATCCGCGCCATAACCGACACCAACCCAGTTACCGCCCGGAACGTAGCCGTTCCAGTTGCCGCCGGTGATGATGATCTGTTCCGGATTGGACGCGATGATCTGCTCGGGATTAACATTGCCGAACGTGCCGGGAATGATGTCTTTCGCCATGTTGATGCCGCCGGCAAGTTCCACCATCTTGCCGAAATTCTCGTTGCCGAAGGACATGCAGCAATCGTCGGAATAACCGCCGGCGCGTTCCATGAAGACAACCGGCCTCTTCGGGTTGGCCTTGGCGAGCGTATCGGTAACGCGGGCAATGGAGTCCGCGCGGAACTTGATGAAGTCCTCGGCGATCTTCTCCCTGCCCGTCAGCTGGCCCATCAGGCGCATGCTCGGCTCGGTGTTTTCCATCGGCTTTTCGCGGAAGTCGACGTAGACCAAGGGAATGCCGACCTTTTCGAGCTTCTCGACATAGCCCGCTTCCTGCGTCGCGGTCTTGGCGTCGATATTCATCAGAATGACGTCGGGCTTCAGCGAAATGGCCTGTTCGATATCGAAGGTGCCGTCCTTCATGCCGCCGAATGTCGGCAGTTTGGCGATATCAGGGTATTTTGCGAGATAGGCGTCATAGGTTTCCGGATCGGCCTTCGCCAGATCGTCGCGCCAGCCCACAACGTGCTGGAAAGGGTTTTCCTTGTCGAGCGCAGCCAGGAAGTAAATCTGGCGTCCTTCGCCCAGAATGATGTGCGAAACGGGAACGTTGACCACGACATCGCGGCCCGTCACATCCTTGACGGTTACCTTTTCGGCCAATGCCGGCCAGGCGGCGGATACGAGAAGGCCAAGGGCAAGTGCCGCAGATTTGGCTGAGATGCGCATCGGATATTGCTCTCCAGTGTTGACTGGCGCGGCTGTATTATTTTCTGACTGTACTAGTCAAGATTTATGTTTTAGAGCCATTCTTAACTAACCGGTACATGAGCTGAAACCCGATGATCGACACAATCCAGTATGGCAAAAACGACAGCCTGAGAGACGAAATCAAAGCCTATTGGTCCGGCCGCGCCGCGACTTTCGACCTTTCCCCCGGACACGAGATTTTTTCGGAAGAAGAGCGCAAGGCCTGGCACGCGCTGGTGCTGAAGCATCTGGGCCAGGGAGAAGGCCGCAAGGCGCTCGATCTCGCCAGCGGCACCGGTGTCATCTCCCACCTGATGGACGATCTCGGTTTTCAGGTCACCGGCATGGACTGGTCGGAAACCATGCTGGAGCTTGCAAGGGCGAAGGCGAAAACACGCGGGCGCAACATCCGCTTTTTCGTCGGTGACGCCGAAAACACGATGGAGCCGGACGAAAGCACCGATGTCATCATCACGCGCCACTTGGTCTGGACGCTGGTGGACCCGCAGGCGAGCTTTGCCGAATGGTTCCGCGTGCTGAAACCGGGCGGACGCCTGCTGATCGTCGACGGAGATTTCGTCAACACCGGCTGGCGCGAAAAGCTCGTCAAGAAACTGGCGACGGCTCTGGAAAACATCGGCCTCGTGAAAGCGGACCAGCCGCACAAGCCGGCTGACCCGGCCAACACCTTCAACAGCATTCTTTCGAGGGTCTATTTTTCGAAGGGTGCAAGGGCGGGTGACGTCGCTGCACTCTTGCGCGAAACGGGCTTCGAACCCGTTGCGATCGATCAGGAACTTCAGGCCATTCATCGCGCCCAGTCGAAAAACTTCACCCTGCTGAAAGGCATCCTACGCGGCCTTCAGCACCGATATGCGGTTTGTGCGGTGAAGCCGGATATTTCTGGCAGGGGTTGAGGGCGGCCAAAAACCTCATGTTGCCGGACCATCCCTAACACTCGGCGTCATCCTCGGGCTTGACCCGAGGATCCAATCAACTATCGAAAAATCGAACGGCTGCAGATGCTCGGGACAAGCCCGAGCATGACGGAGGTAAGGTTTTCGGACGCTGTCAGCACCCGGAGCAGGCTGCCTCTCGTGTCTTTCGACGAGACCTCATTTTTCGGCTTGATTGAAGAGTTCCTCAAGCCGGGGCTTGGCCCGGCCGGGCACATCCACCGTCTTGTAGCTCTGCGGCAAAGCCACCTCGCCCACCTTGATCAGCATCACCATGCCCATGCCGTAATGCGGTGAGCATTTGATGCCATAAAAGCCCGGCTTTTCGAAACCGGTCTCGAATTCATCGTTGATCCGGCTTTTGAACCCTTCAACACCTTCGGGAATCATGCCGTCAATAGTCGCGGCATTGTGGCTCTTGTGGGTCGGCACGAAGCGCACGCGGTCACCGGGGGCGATCTCCAGAAAATCGGGTTCGAACACCATCGGGCCTTTTTCACCCCGGTTCAGCATCCTCACCTCAAAGGTTTCGGCCGCGGCGTGCATGGGAAAACCCGTGACCAAAGCCAGGGCAATTCCCGCAAGAGCGTAAAGCGGTCGTGCGCCAAAGCGGAGATTTCCAAGCATTTTCAATTCCATCATCGTGCCATTACTTTCTTTGCCTGATCGGCCGTCCCGTGGGCCGGCAGAAAACGAATATGGGAAAAGCCGCCCTCGTCCGTGGTGACGACGGATTGCACCCCGAACACCGCGGCAATCGTCGCCGAGGTCAGAACTTCGTGAGGCGGGCCGACTGCGATCATTTCACCCCGATGCATGATGGCAACGCGGTCACAGAACATGGCAGCGTGATTGAGATCGTGCAGCGCCGCCACGACGGTCAGTCCCTGCCGGCGCACCAGATCGAGCAGGCCGATCTGGTGGCCTATGTCGAGATGGTTGGTCGGCTCGTCCAGAAGCAGGATGTGCGGCTCCTGCGCAAGTGCACGGGCTATGTGCAGGCGCTGGCGTTCGCCACCGGAAAGATGGTGCCAGCTTCGCTGCGCCTTGTCTGCCATGTCGACATTTTGGAGCGCCGCATCGACGATGGCATCGTCTTTTGGCGACCAGGCGGACAGCGGGCCGAGATAGGGCGTGCGCCCCAGCTCCACGGCCTGCCGCGCCGTAATGCGCTCGGTGGTTTCCGCCTGCTGCTCCACGAAGGCGAGCCTGCGGGCAAGGTCGCGCCGTCCCAATGAGGCAAGTGGCTCCTCGCCAAGCGTAACATGGCCCCGGCGGGGTCTGCGAATACCGGCCAGCATGGAAAGCAGCGTGCTTTTACCGGAGCCATTCGGCCCGATGATGCCGAGAAACTCACCGGCACCAACCTCCAGCGAAACGCCGCGCACAATGTCGATATTGCCGGCATGAAAATGCAGATCGTGGGCGGATAATCTCATGACCGGCCCCTTTTTTGCCCCAGGATGAAGGCGAAGGCGGGCGCACCGACCAGCGCGGTGATCACGCCGATCGGCAGCACCTGCCCCGGAATGACGATGCGCGATAAGATATCTGCGACGATCATGAAAACCGCACCCGTCAGTGCCGTCACCGGCAGCAACGTGCCATGGCGAACGCCGACAAAGATGCGCGCCGCATGCGGGATGACAAGACCGACGAAGCCGATGGAGCCAACCAGCGACACCATCACCGCCGTCATGATCGCCGAAACCGAAATCAAGATCGCATAGACCCGGCGCACCGGAATGCCGAGCGATGCCGCGGCCTGCCCGCCGAAGGCAAAAGCATCCAGCGTGCGGGCATACCAGAGGCAGACGGCAAGGCCCGCAATGCTGACCGGCAAAGCGAGCCAGACATCCGGCCAACGCACGCCCGACAGATTGCCCAGAAGCCAGAACATGATGCCGCGCGCCTGTTCGGCATTGGCGGATTTGGTGACGATGAAGGAGGTCATGGCATTGAACAATTGCGAACCGGCCACCCCCGCCAGAATGATGGCGCTGTTGCCGTGCCCCGCCCGCACCGCCAGAAGGCTAACCAGCGAAAACGCGACGAAGGCCCCGATCAGGGCCCCTGCCGGCATCGTCAGGAAACCTGCACCGAAACCCAGAAGCGCCACGGCCACAGCTCCGGTGGAGGCGCCTGCGGAAATGCCGAGAATATAGGGATCGGCGAGCGGATTGCGCAAAAGCGATTGCAGCACCGCACCGGCCAGCGCCAGCGAAGCGCCGCAACAGGCGGCAACGACGGCGCGACTGAGACGGTAACTCCAGACAATGCCCTCATCGAGCGGATCCAGCGGATAACCCGCATGAAACACACGATTGGCAATGGTTTTCGCCACCACATCGAACGGAATGGCTGTTTCGCCGATGGCCGCACCGGCCATCAGCGCCACAAGCAGCAGGGCGAGCGCGGCAAAAGCCAGACCCGCCCTGCCGAGATTGACGGAAAAACCGTTCACTTGGCGAGGCCGGCGGCGGAAACTGCCTCGGCCAGCGTTTCAATTCCCTCGATCGTGCGGATGGTCGGGTTCATCGCCTGCGCATCCATTTCGAAGACATGGCCTTCCCTGACAGCGGGCATGATGCTGGCAACAGGATCGGTAGCGAGGAACTTGCGCTTGACGGCAATGTCATCGGCGGGGAAACGGCGGCGGTCCATCTTGCCGGCGACAATCACCGATGGATTGGCCTTAGCGATGGTTTCCCAACCAACGGTCGGCCATTCCTCATCACTTTCGATGACATTCTTCAGCCCGAGCGCGGACATGATGTAACCCGGTGCGCCATTGCGACCCGCCACGTAAGGGTCGATATCGAGTTCAGCACTGGAGAACCAGAAGACGGCCGAAAGTTTGCCATTTGCCGAGGCGATCTTGGCGCGGGCGGCTTCCTCGCGTTTCTTCAGGTCGGCGACAACTTCCTCGCCGCGATCCTGCACGTTGAAGATTTTGGCAAGGTCGCGGACTTCCTGGTAGATCAGATCCATGGTGAAAACGGATTTGCGCACGCCGTCGCCGCCGCCGGAATTGTCCTTGCCCATGCAATCGGCAGGCGAGGTATAGACGGGAATACCGAGTTCGGCGAATTGCTCAGCGGTTCCGACAACACCTTCAGGGCCAATCTGCCACTGGAACTGCGTCGTCACGAGGTCCGGCCTCTTGCCGACCACTGCTTCGAAGCTCGGATCGTTATCGGCCAGCCGCTCCACCTTGGCGTTGGCCTCCTCATAACCCTTCAGAACCGGGCCGATCCACAGCGCCGTGCCCACCACCTTGTCCGCAACGCCGAGCAGGTAAAGAACCTCGGTCGTGCTCTGGCCGACGGAAACAGTGCGGGCCGGCGCCTGCTTGAAGGTGATTTCGTGGCCGCAGCTGTTGATCGTCAGCGGATAGACGGTTTCTGCCGCCTGAGCAGCACCGACGGGCAAGGCCGCGAATGCAACAGCCAGAAGGCCGGTGGAAACCGGCAGGTGTTTGAAATGAAACATATGTTCTCCAGTCTAAATAAAGTGGCGTGATCCGCAGGCGCGCGCGTCAAAACGCACAGCGACAGATCGGCGGCATGTGTGGAGATGGAGAACGGGACACGGAATACGTTTCCGCAGACGGAAAGGTCATAATCAGCTCCTCTTCCGGGCATCCCCGCCCGTAACGATGGTCCATATTATGACGGCAGGTCTCCTGGCTCACGAATATGCGCCGTTCATCTGCCTTCCCGCATCCTTGAGGATACAGTGGCACGACGCTTTCACACGTCACGAGGATGAGCGGCAATCCGCTTACAGTTGCGGGGGCAGCCACGGCATTGGGCGATAACAATCACCCGCACCATGTTCCCTATTAATCCCTTCGCCCTTCGGCTTCAGGAACCGTCGGTTTCTGACATACGGGGCAAGCGGCGGGGCGTCAATTGCGATAGTGCCGCAGCTCAGCACAAAGACGGGCCTGCCAGCGCGAAAATCTTTGCGGCACCGGAACCTGCCGGCTGCGGCAGGTTTTTCGACATGGTGGTCAAAGTTTCAATCACCACCAACCCGGATTGCGCAAGAAAATCAATGAAGGAACCATTGTCGCGCATCGCATCGAGGCGGACAAGCTCATCGTCGAGATCGGCAAAATGCCGTTTCACCAACGCAATCGCATCCATCTCGTCAACCGCAACGACCGGGCCGACAATATGGCCTTTTCCTGCCGCCCGGCGCAGCGCAAAGCCGGTAAGATGGCCCGCCTCGAACAAACCGTAACCCGTATTCTGCGCGAGAAGACGCTGCAAAACGCCCCGGCGCGAAACACCGAACGCCGCCCGGTCGATCTCCGCCACCTCTGGCAGATGATCTTCCGACAGTGGCTCTATTTTTTGTTTTCTGCCAAGCGTCGGCATCTCGAAAAGACAATTCGTCCGTCCCCTGAAGAGATGTACTTTTTCCGCATCCCCGGCAAAGCCGAGCCCCGAAAACAGCCGTCGCGATACATCCGTGGCGTTCAGCCGCAGGCAAACGGCGGGAAACTTCGCAACAAGTTTCCGCACCAGCCAGGGAGCGACACCCTGCCCCTGCAGACGCGGAGAAACGATGACCATGCCAAGCGTCGCAAACCCTTTCTCATAGGGAAACAGCATCGCTGTCGCGACAACGCGGTCGATCTCGTCAAGCGCGGCAAGACCGACGCCGCATTGCCGCAGAAAACACCATTCATTCGCATGATATCGCCATCCAACAGCCATGGAGAGCGCATGCAGGTGATCGGCATCCACCTCCGCGATATCCACGGTACGCAACTCAAAACTATCGACTTTGAGCAGGTCCATAACAAACGGCCCCCATCCCTTCCGGCGCGGAACCTTCCGGTCCCGGTGCCTCAGCCCACGACATCCGACGGTAGCCGGTTACGCCAGCACGAATTTTCTGAAAGCACTGGAAGGTCACAACAATCTACCGAAATCATCCGCATTTCAGCAGATAAACGCCGCAGTCCATTCTAAGCTTTTGCAATGACAATCCGGTCAGCGGAGACGACCATTGAACGCAATCGAAATCCTTGAGCGTCTCGTCGGTTTCCCGTCGGTCGTCGGAACCGCCAATGGCGATATTGCCGGCTGGATCGCCGATTATCTGGAAAGCCACGGTGCGAAAGTATCCCTGCTTCCGGGACCGGAAGGCGATCGCGCCAATCTTTTCGCCACCTTCGGCCTGGCTGATCGTGCCGGATATATTCTGTCCGGCCATATGGATGTAGTGCCCGCCGGAGAGCCGGAATGGTCTTCCGATCCCTTCACGTTGAGGACCGAAAACGACCGCCTCTACGGGCGCGGAACCACCGACATGAAGGGCTTTCTGGCCACGGTTCTCGCCGCAGCTCCGGCATTTTCGCGCATGGCGCTGAAACGGCCCGTGCATATCGCCTTTTCCTATGACGAGGAGGCGGGCTGTCGTGGCGTTCCGCATCTTCTCGCAAGATTGCCGGAGCTATGCGCCCCACCGGCTGGCGCGATCATCGGCGAACCGAGCAATATGCGGGCGGTCCGCGCCCACAAGGGCAAGGCCGCCGCGCGCATCACCATCCGTGGCCGTTCCGGTCATTCGTCCCGTCCCGATCAGGGGGTGAACGCCATCCACCTGATGACAGGTATCATGGCGAAGGCCGTTGAGACCGCACATGCGCTGACGCAAGGCCCCTTCGAAACGACTTTCGAGCCACCCTACTCCTCGTTGCAGATCGGCACGGTCAAAGGTGGTCAGGCGATCAACATCATCCCCGATTTTTCAGCCATCGAGCTGGAAGCCCGAGCGATTTCCGGAATGTTGCCGCTTGCCCTGCTCCAGCCGGTGCGTGACAGCGTGGAGGCGCTGGCGGCAAGTGGCATCGATATCGAATGGACGTCGATGAGCGACTACCCGGCGCTGTCGCTTCCAGCCGACGCTCCACTCGTTCTGCTGCTGGAGGAATTGACCGGCACTCCCTGTCTGGCAGCCGTTAGTTACGGCACGGAGGCGGGGCTTTTCCAGGCGGCCGGTATCGACGCCATCATCTGCGGACCGGGCGATATCGGTCGCGCCCACAAGCCGGACGAGTTCATAACGACAGGTGAACTTTCGGCCTGCCAGTCGATGCTGGAAACACTCGCCAGCCGCTGCACGGTTTAAACCTTCGGGAAGTATCAATTCATATGACGTTTTTCTTCAATTCCGACGCCAAGCGCGGCGAAATTTTCCGGCAGGCTCTGGCCGCAGAGCTGCCGGACCTGCCGTTTTCGATGGATGCATCGAGCGTCGATCCCGATGCGGTGCGTTACCTCATCACCTGGACGGTTCCGCAGGACATTGCGCGGTATCGCAATCTCGAAGTCCTGTTTTCGATCGGTGCGGGCGTCGACCAGTTTCGCATCGAGACCATTCCCGAGACGGTGAAGGTCGTGCGCATGGTGGATGAGGGCATCATCCGCATGATGCAGGAATATGTCTGCCTTGGCGTGCTTTCCCTGCACCGCAACCTGCCGGTCTATTTGAAACAGCAGCGCCAGCAATTGTGGAAGGCCCTGCCCCAACGCCAGGCAGAAGAATGCCGGGTCGGCATTCTCGGCCTTGGCATGCTGGGCGTTGCGGCGCTGGAGCGGCTGAAACCTTTCGGTTTTCCGCTTTCCGGCTGGAGCCGCTCACAGCGTCAGATCGATGGCGTCACCTGCCACCATGGCGATGACGGCCTCAAAGCCATCCTCTCCACCAGCGATATTCTCGTCTGCCTGCTGCCGCTCACCGACGAAACTACCGGGCTTCTGAATGCCGAGCGTCTGGGGATACTTCCCGAGGGTGCTGCTCTGGTTCACGCCGGGCGCGGCAAACAACTCGACCATGATGCCCTCATTAATGCGCTCAACAGCGGCAGGCTTTCAGGCGCGGTCATCGATGTGACCGATCCCGAACCGCTGCCGGAAGATCATTGTTTCTGGACGCACCCGAAAACTCTCCTGACGCCGCATATCGCCAGCGTCACCCAGCCCCATTCCGCCGCCCGCACCGTCGTCGAAAACATCAAACGATACGAATCCGGTCTCGAACCGCTCGGCCTCGTCGACCGCAGCCGCGGATATTGATCATACCCTCCAAGAAAGGACACCCATGCCTCTCCTCAAGACAATCGACACCAAGCCCGCCTTCGAACCGAAAGCCTCCAAGGCCTTGCCCGAACGCCTTATCGCCGGCGATCCGTCGTTCAAGACCTGGCCGCTGGACGAAGCCCGTGACGGCACCGTCCACACCGGCATCTGGGAAGCAACCCCCGGCGAAAGCCGTTCGATCAAGGGCGAGACCTTCGAGTTCTGCCACATTCTCGAAGGCGTTATCGAGATCACCCCGGAAGGCGGCGCGCCACTGCGTTACACGGCAGGCGACAGCTTCGTCATGAAACCCGGCTTCGTCGGCGTCTGGAAGACCATCGAAACCGTGCGCAAGATCTACGTTACGGTCACGGGTTGATTAGCTAAGCAGGACTGTTGGCATCCCGGCTGGCGTACAGGCATTCTTACCAAAAAACGCCAGCCGATAATCTGCAAGGTGCGGTCTTTTATGCCCGCCAAAGATTGCGCTGTGGGCCGCCAGCAAAACGGGATTTTCGTTCACCGTCCCCACCGCAGTCGGCCGATGCTGCTTGCCATCAGGGGGTAGCGTTAGCGCATATCCACAGAGGATTCCCCCATGACGCTCAGCTTCGATCCAGACAGCCTGCCTTTGCCGATCGGCCATTTCATCGGCGACCGGTTGATCCCGGCTAAAAACGGCATCGACATGCACCGCCCTTCGGACGGCATCGAATATGCCGGCTGCCCGAAAGCGGATGCAACGCTGGTCGATGAAGCGGTGCAAACCGCAAAGGCCGCGCTGAAAAGCAGCAACTGGGGCGGCGTGCGCCCGCGCGAACGCACCAAGGTGCTGCAGCGCTGGGCCGATCTGATCGAGCAGGAAGCAGAGACGCTGGCGAAAATCGAGGCGCTCTCCTCCACGCGCCCGGTGGGTCATCTGATCGCGGGCGATATCGCCGTCACCGCCGAGCAAATCCGCTTCTTCGCGGAGTTCGCGGACAAGGAGGGCGGCGATCTCGTGCCGACCGCCGATGCGAGCCTCGGCATGATCATGACCGAACCCTATGGTGTCGTCGGCGCCATCACGCCGTGGAATTTCCCCGTGTCCATGGCGGGCTGGAAGCTCGGCCCGGCGCTGGCGGCCGGCAATGCCGTGGTGCTGAAACCATCGGAAATGACGCCCTTCTCCTGCGTTTTCATGGCGCAACTGGCCATAAAAGCCGGATTGCCCGCCGGTCTCATCAACATCGTGCTGGGCGACGGACCTGTCACGGGCAATGCCATCACCGGACACCCGGAAATCTCCAAGGTTAGCTTCACCGGCTCCACCGCTGCGGGTGCCGCCATCATGGCGAATGTCGCCCGCACCGGCATCAAGCCGATGACGCTGGAACTCGGCGGCAAAAGCCCGCAACTGGTTTTTGCCGATGCCGATATCGAAAAGGCAGCGGCGGCAATCGCCGGCAACATTCTCTCCAATGCCGGACAGGCCTGTGTGGCCGGTTCGCGTATCATCGTAGAAGAGAGTGTCGCAGACGCGCTTTCCGCCGCGATCATAGCCCGCATGAAGGCGGTAAAGCCCGGCCCGACATGGGACGAGACAACACAATATTCGCCGATCATCTCCGAGGTGCAGCGCAGGCGCATCGACGGCATCGTTCAGGCGGCCGTCGCCCATGGCGGCGAATGCCTGACCGGCGGCGCAAACATGGACGGTCCCGGCTATTTCTACCAGCCGACGCTGATCGCCAATGTCGACCAGACTTCACCTGCCGTCACCGAAGAAATCTTCGGGCCGGTGCTGACGTTGCAGACCTTCCGCACGGAAGAGGAAGCTCTGGCGCTTGCCGATCATCCGACCTACGGTCTGGCGGCTGGCCTCTTCAGCCGCGATATCTCGCGCGTCATGCGCCTGTCGCGCGCCATTCAGGCGGGAACGATCTGGGTCAACCGTTATGGCCGCTCGCGCGACCACATATTGCCGACAGGCGGTTACAAACGCTCCGGCATAGGCAAGGATCTCGGACGGGAGGCCTATCTCGCCAACCGCAAGAGCAAAAGTGTCCTCATCGGACTGTAACAGGGGAAACGTCTTGAAAACGCATCGCATCGCACTCATTCCCGGAGACGGCATCGGCAAAAGCGTGACTGATGCCGCATGGCAGGTTCTCAACGCCGCCGCCAAGGGTTCCGGTTTTGCGCTCGAAGGGACCGAATTCCCCTGGTCCTGCGCTTTCTACAAGGAGACCGGCGCGATGATGCCGAAGGACGGCATCGAGACCCTACGCGGCTTCGACGCCATCCTGCTCGGCGCAGTCGGCTGGCCGGCGCAAGTGCCTGACGCGGTTTCGCTGCATGGCCTGCTACTGCCCATTCGCAAGGCTTTCGTGCAATATGCCAATATCCGCCCGCACCGGCTTCTGCCCGGCGTGCAGGGACCGCTGAAGGCGGATGGCTTCGACATTCTCTGCATTCGCGAAAATACCGAGGGCGAATATTCCGGCGCCGGCGGGCGTGTGCATCAGGGCACGGAAGACGAAGTTGCCGTCGAAACCTCGATCTTCACCCGGAAGGGCGTGGAGCGCATCCTGCGCTTCGGCTTCGAACAGGCACAAAAACGTCGCGGCAAGCTCGCCTCCATCACCAAGTCCAACGCCCAGAAATATTCTATGGTGTTCTGGGACGAGGTGACCCACAGGCTCGCCGCCGAATATCCCGATGTCGAGGTTTCAAGCTATCATATTGACGCCATGGCGGCGCGCATGGTGATGGCGCCGGAAAGCCTTGATGTCGTGGTCGCCTCAAACCTCTTCGGCGATATTTTGACCGATCTTGGCGCAGCCATTCAGGGCGGCCTCGGTTTTGCCGCCTCCGCCAATATCAATCCCGACCGCACCGCCCCCTCCATGTTCGAACCTGTGCACGGTTCGGCCCCGGATATCGCCCATCTCGGCATCGCCAACCCGATCGCGGCCATCTGGTCCGGTGCGATGATGCTTGAGCATCTCGGCGAAAAGGACGCGGCTGCAAAGATCATGGCGGCGCTGGAAACGGCGACCGGCCGGGGCATCGGCACGGTGCCGGGCAAGGACAAGACAGACGCCATCACCGCCGCAGTTCTTGCGGCACTCGCCTGATTTCGGAGAATTATGATGCAGGGCTTGAAGGACAAGGAACTCTTTCGCCAGACGGGTTTGATCGGCGGCGCATGGAAAGCCGCAGCATCGGGCAAGGTGGTCGACGTGATCGACCCGGCGACGCAGGCCGTCATCGGCACCGTTCCCGACATGGACGGCACGGAAACCCGCGCGGCCATCGAAGCCGCCAATGCCGCCTTCGGGCCATGGAAGAAGAAAACCCACGCGGAGCGCGCAGCTCTTCTCGAAAAATGGTTCGCGCTGATGATCGAGCATATCGACGATCTAGGCCTGATCCTTACCACGGAACAGGGCAAGCCGCTTGATGAAGCCAAGGGCGAAATCCGCTATGGCGCGTCCTTCGTCAAATGGTTTGCGGAAGAGGCCCGGCGTATCAGCGGCGGCACCATCCCCTCACCAACACCGGATCGCCGGATCGTGGTGCTGAAGGAACCGGTCGGCGTCTGCGGCATTATCACGCCGTGGAACTTCCCGAACGCCATGATCACCCGCAAGGTCGCGCCTGCACTTGCGACCGGCTGCACCGTCGTCATCAAGCCTTCGGAGTTCACGCCCTATTCGGCCTTAGCGCTTGGCGTTCTTGCCGAACGGGCTGGCATTCCCGCAGGCGTCATCAACATCGTCACCGGCATGCCGACGGATATCGGCAACGAGATCATGGCGAACGAGACGGTGCGGAAAATTTCCTTCACCGGCTCTACCCGTGTCGGCTCGCTTTTGATGCGTGGTGCTGCTGACAGCGTGAAGCGGTTGTCGCTGGAGCTTGGCGGTAATGCGCCCTTCATCGTTTTCGACGATGCGGATTTGGATATGGCTGTCGAAGGCGCGTTAGTTTCGAAATTCCGCAACGGCGGCCAGACCTGCGTCTGCGCCAACCGCATTCTCGTTCAGGCGAGCGTTTATGATGCCTTCGCCAAAAAACTTGCTGATCGCGTCGATGCTATGCGGGTCGGTCCCGGAACGGAGGCAGGTGTTTCCATTGGCCCGATGATCAACGAGCCAGCCATCGCCAAAATCCGCGCCCATGTGGAAGATGCCATCTCCAAGGGTGCGACGATCATCACCAAGGCGCGTGATCTGCCGGAAGGTCCGCAATATACCGCACCCGTAGTGCTGACCGGTGCCACCACCGGAATGCGTCTTGCAAGCGAAGAGACCTTCGGGCCGGTGGCACCGCTCTTCCGCTTCGAGACCGAAGAAGAAGCCATCGCCATTGCCAACGGTACACCCTTCGGCCTTGCCGCCTATTTCTATACCGAAAACCTCAAACGCGCCTGGCGTGTGGGCGAAGCGCTGGAGTTCGGCATGGTCGGCCTCAACACCGGGGCGATCTCGACCGAAGTCGCCCCCTTCGGCGGCGTCAAGCAATCCGGCCTCGGCCGTGAGGGCGCACAGGTCGGCATCGAGGAATATCTGGAAACAAAGGCGTTTCACATCGGCGGGCTCGCCTGACGCCTGTTTCTTTCTCCCCGCCTAAAGGGCCGCTCTGCGGCCCTTCTTTTTGTGCAGGTGAAACAAAAAAGCGGCCGAAACGGCCGCCGATATATGGAGATGCCCCCTCTCCTCCGTCATCCTCGGGCTTGTCCCGAGGATCTAATCACGTCGAATAAAATTAACACGTTGGCAGATCCTCGGGACAAGCCCGAGGATGACGTCGAGTGAGGAGGAAGCGCGCCTCTCAGCGCACGATCCCAGCCTCCTACTGAAACCTGTCCAGCATCTTGTAATAAAAGCCAACCAGCGGCAGGAACCAGGGCTTGCCGAAATGACCCGGCACCGCCGGCCAGTCCAGCCCCTTCAGCGGGTTGTTGTCCGGCCGCCCTAAAATGGTGTCAGCGATTGTCATACCGAGATGGGTGGAGAGTTGCGCACCGTGGCCGGAGTAACCCATGGCGTACCAGACCCCGTCCTGGAAACCGGCGCGGGGATAACGGTCCTTGGTCATATCGACCAGACCGCCCCAGCAATAATCGATCGGCACATGCGCAAGCTGCGGGAAGATGCGGTGCAGGCTTTCCGTCAGGATCGCGCCGCTCTTGGCGTCCGAACGCTGGTCCGATGTGGTGGAAAAGCGCGCACGGCCACCGAAGATCAGCCTGTTATCCGGGGCGAGCCGGAAATAATTGCCGATATTCATGGTGTTGACATAGGTCCGGTTACCCGGAACCGACGCCTTGACCTCGGCATCCGTCAGCGGTCGCGTGGCGATGATGAAACTGCCGACTGCAATGATGCGTCGGCGGAAATAGCTGAAACCGGACGGCGTGTAAGCCCCGGTCGCGACAAGCACATTGTCGGCCGTGACCTTGCCGCGCGTGGTTTCCAGCTCGTGGGTCTTGCCGTTCTGGACGTGTTTCGTTACCGCCGCATTTTCAAAGATCACCGCGCCGTGGCGGCTGGCCGCTTCGGCAAGGCCGGCCACATAACGGCCCATATGCATCATGGCGCTCTTCTTCGAGAGCATGGCCCCATAAAAGGGTGAACCGATCTCGGCCTTAAGATCGGCGACGGACAGAAGCGCCGTATCGGGATCGACCTCGGCGTGCAGCGCCTCGAAATTCTTCGCCAGACCTTCGAAATGCTGCGGCTTGGAGGCGAGCTTCAGCTTGCCCGAGCGTCGGAAATTGCAATCGATCCCCTCTTCGGCGATCAGCGCCTCCAGCGTATCGACCGAATCGTCCAGCGCCTTGTAGATCGCGATTGCCCGTTCCTTGCCAAGCTCCGCCTTGGCGGAGAGATAGGAATGGGCAAGGCCGTTGTTGAGATGCCCGCCATTGCGGCCGGAGGCACCCCAGCCAACCCGTTCACCCTCGAGAACAACGACCCGCGCCCCGGCTTTGGCAAGCTGGCGCGCGGCACCCAGACCGGTGAAGCCGCCGCCGATGACGGCGACATCATAATGACCTTCGACGGGACCTTGCGCCGCCCCCGCAAACAGGGGCGCCGTATCGTGCCAATAGGAAACGAACTTCATGGTCCCGACCTTTCCTTACAATCCAACCACGCCGGCGAGGCCGGAAATATCTGATATCTCGACATAACCGTAATAGGGGTTGGCAGGCTCGTGGCCCCGGTTGACCCAGACCTTGTTCTTGATGCCGAGATCATGCGCCGACATCAGGTCATAACGGAACGACGAGGAGACGTGCAGCATGTCTTCCGGGCCGCAGCCGAGCATATCGAACATATATTCGAAAGCCTTGAAGCGCGGCTTGTAGGCCTGCGCCTGTTCGGCCGTATAGACCGCGTGGAAAGGTGCGCCGAGCTTTTCGACATTCGACATGATCTGCGAATTCATGGCGTTGGACAGGATGACGAGCGGAATTTCCTTCGCCACCTTGGCAAGACCCGCCGGAACATCCGCATGCGGACCCCAGGTCGGAACGCGCTCGTAAACGAATGTCGCATCCTCCTCCTTGAACGCAACGCCGTTGCGCTTGCAGGTGCGCGACAGGGAATTGTAAACCACCTGGGCATAGGGCTGCCAGGCGCCCATGATCTCATCCAGACGGTAGGCGGCGAAATTCTTGATGAATTGCTGCATCTGCGCCTCGTCCAGACGATCGCCATAGAGATCGCGGGCGGCCTCGGCCATCTGGAAATTGATCAGCGTACCGTAGCAATCGAAGGAGATGTATTTCGGGCGGAAGATGGTCATTTCGTCGTCATCCTTGCTTGGGGATCGAGTTTGGCCGGAATAATCTGATCATAGAAAGCCTTTGTCCGGTCGGCGCACCGCAATTGCTATCAGCGAAAGCAGATTGTTGCGTATGCAGCCACCACTTTGGCAGAGAGTTGCGTGCGGGCAAACCAAAAGCCGCAGCCCACCCCGGGTTCACGGATGGATACAGATAGTGTGCGGCATAAGATGCGGCGGCGGGTAAAAGCAACAGCGAAACATATCGAACCTTGCCATTCGTCGGGACAATCTTCTTTCGGCGTCAGTCTATCAATGAATAAGCAGAGCAAATGGAGTTTCGGCATGCAGGCCAGCCTCATCGATATCCAGTCTTTCCGACCTGAACACCTCGACGCCGCCGTTGAGCTTTCCCGGCAGGCCGGCTGGCCGCACCGCAAAGAAGACTGGGCGCTCGTCCTCTCCTTGAGCAAGGGTTTCGTCGCGCTGGAAAACGGACGTGTCGTCGGAACCGCGATGGCAACACTTCTGGGCGACAGCTGCGCCACGGTCAATATGGTGATCGTGGATGAGAGCATGCGTGGCCGCGGTCTCGGACGCCAGCTGATGCAGGCGGCAATCGGCGCTGCCGAAGACCGCGAATGCCGTCTGGTCGCCACCACTGACGGCCTTCCGCTTTACGAAAAGATGGGTTTTGCCGCCTGCGGCGAGGTGCTTCAGCATCAGGGCATTCCAGCAACCACCGAAAAACCGGCCGATGTGGCCTGGGCGGCAACCGTTGATCCGGCCGAACTTGCAGCACTCGATGCGCAGGCTTTCGGCGCGGATCGCGTTTCGCTTTTTACCGAACTTGCGGACAGGGCGCGTTTCGCCGTTGTACGGAAACAGGGTGTCATCAAGGGTTTTGCGGGCCTGCGCGCCTTCGGACGCGGCGAGGTCATCGGTCCCGTTGTGGCGGAAAATGCTGAAATCGCAAAGGAATTGATCGCCTTTATGTTTTCCGAGCGCCCCGGCACATTCCTGCGCGTAGACACGACAGCCGATACGGGCCTTGGCCCCTGGCTTGCCGAGCACGGCCTTGCCCATGTCGGCGGCGGCATCGCCATGCGCCGGTCGAAAGCCGAAATCCCTGCCAACAAAAAACTGAAAACATTCGCATTGACCAGCCAGGCACTGGGCTGAATCTGGAGAGACCCATGTTAAGCAATTCACTGATCGAACTGGACCGCGCCCATCTGGTGCACCCCGTCTCTTCCTTCCGCGGCCATGAAAAACTGGGTGTGCGGGTACTGAAATCTGCAAAAGGCGCCACGGTCACCGACATGACCGGCCACCAGCTCATCGATGGCTTTGCCGGCCTCTGGTGCGTCAATGCGGGCTATGGGCATGACAGCATCGTCGAAGCAGCGGCAAAGCAGATGCGCGAGCTGCCCTATGCGACCGCCTATTTCGACATGGGCAGCGAACCCGCCATCCGGCTGGCCTCCGAACTGGCCGACCGTGCGCCCGGCGATCTCAACCACGTCTATTTCACGCTTGGCGGTTCCGACGCGGTGGACAGCACTATCCGGTTCATCCGCTATTACTGGCACGCAAAGGGCCAGCCGCAGCGCGATCAGTTCATTTCCATCGAACAGGGTTATCACGGCTCCACCACCGCCGGTTCGGGCCTGACGGCGCTGCCCGCCTTCCATGCCGGTTTCGGCGTGCCTTACGACTGGCAGCACAAAATTCCGTCGCATTATGCCTATCGCAATCCGGTCGGCAATGATCCCGCCGCCATCATCGCTTCCTCCCTGCAAATCCTGAGGGACAAGATCGAGGCTATCGGCCCGGATCGGGTCGCCGCCTTTTATGCCGAACCCATTCAGGGCTCGGGCGGCGTTCTGGTGCCGCCGCCGGGCTGGATCAAAGCCATGCGCGACCTTTGCCAATCCTACGGCATCCTCTTTGTTGCTGATGAAGTCATCACCGGCTTCGGCCGCACGGGACCACTGTTTGCCTGTGCCGACGAAGACATCGTGCCGGACTTCATCACCGCCGCGAAGGGTCTGACCTCGGGCTACGTGCCGATGGGTGCCGTCTTCATGGCCGACCATGTTTATGATACAATAGCCGACTTTGCCGGCGATGCCGCAGTCGGGCACGGTTACACCTATTCCGCCCACCCCGTCAGCGCCGCCGTCGGTCTTGAGGTGCTGAAGCTTTACGAAGGCGGGCTGCTGGAAAACGGCCGCCGTGCTGGTCAACGGCTGATGGCCGGGTTGGAAGGATTGAGAAGCCACCCGCTGGTTGGCGATGTCCGCGGCCGCGGCATGCTTGCCGCCATCGAACTCGTGACCGACAAAGAAAAGAAAACCCCGCTGCCGGCTGCGGCGGCCCCTGCACGCAAGGTTTTCGACCGCGCCTGGGAAAACGGCCTCATCGTGCGCGCCTTCGCAAACGGCATCCTCGGCTACGCGCCGCCGCTCTGCTGCACCGATAGCGAAATCGACGCCATTGTCGAGCGGACGCTGAAAACACTCGACCAGACGCTCGAAGACCCGGCCGTACGGGCGGCGATCGCCTGAAGCGGACAGGCGGCGGTGTCGCGGCAATCTCTCGAAATGTCGCAACACCCCGCATATTCGCAATATTCTGCCGAAGTGCCGAGCCATTTCGGCGAATCCGGCGGGCTGGAAGTGCCAAACTATCCTTAGAAAAAGCACTAAACGCCATAAAAAAGGGCGTTAGCAACAAAGGGAACGGGGCAAGGATCCTGTCCGGGAACAGAATAAAATGCCGCGGCCTTCCCATAGGGCGAGGCGGCATAGCGGAGACCGACATTGCCAAAAAAACTGAGCGACTTCAAATATATGAGCTTCGACGTAGTGGGAACACTCATCGATTTCGAAGGTGGTCTGAAAGCGACGCTAACCGAGATCGGTGCTGAAAACGGCGTCGAGATCGACGGTGAAAAGGCCTTGGGTCTTTACCGCGCGGCCCGCTATTCCGACGCGACAGACCTCTTCCCGGACGATCTCGTCCGCGTGTACCTGATCATCGCTCCGGAACTTGGCTTACCAGCGGAGCGCGCCTTTGGCGAACGCCTGCGCGACGCGGCAAAAAGCTGGAAAGGCTTTGAAGACAGCCGCGCCGCCATGGCCGAGCTTGCCAAGACGCACCGTCTCATTGCCATGACCAATGCCCAACGCTGGGCCTTCGACTATTTCTCGAAGGAACTCGGCAATCCCTTTCATGCCGCTTTCACGGCGGACGATACCGGCACGGAAAAGCCGGACCCGGCTTTCTTCGAGAAGGTTTTCGCCTTCGTCGAGAGCGAGGGCGCATCGAAGGACGATGTGCTGCACGTCGCGCAAAGCCAGTATCACGACATCGGCATTTCACGGAAACTCGGAATGACCAATTGCTGGATAGAGCGACGCCACGCCCAGAAGGGATATGGCGGCACCATCGAGCCGGAAAACTTTACCGAGCCGGACTACCACTTCACCTCGATGGCCGGCCTTGCCGAGGCCACGAGACAGACGGGCGGCTGAACCGCCCATGGCATGACGCGCACTGGGATGCGCATGCCGGAAATTTCTACAGATGCTATTTCAACAAATCATACAAAAGGGGAAGACCATGAGTGACAGGATTACAAATTGGACCCGCTCCGACGATGCCGCCGTTGAACAGGCTATCCGTCGTGGCGCCACGCGGCGAGAGCTGCTGCACATGATGCTGGCCGGCGGCGTGGCTCTCACCGCCGGTTCGGCCATTCTCGGTCGCGCCTCGCAAGCCGTGGCGGCCACCCCCGTTTCCGGTGGCACGTTGAAGGCGGCCGGCTGGTCCTCTTCCACCGCCGATACGCTCGATCCCGCAAAAGCCTCGCTTTCGACGGATTACGTCCGTTGCTGCGCGCTCTACAACCGACTGAGCTTCCTCGATGTTTCCGGCACGCCGCAATTGGAACTTGCCGAATCCATCGAAACGAAGGACGCGAAGACCTGGACCGTAAAGCTGCGTTCCGGCGTCACCTTCCATGACGGCAAGTCGCTAACCGCCGACGACGTGGTTTATTCGCTGAAGCGGCATCTCGATCCGGCGGTCGGCTCCAAGGTCGCCAAGATCGCCGCCCAGATGACCGGCTTCAAGGCGCTCGACAAGAGCACTGTCGAGATCACGCTGGCAAACGCGAATGCCGACCTGCCGGCCATTCTCGCCCTGCACCACTTCATGATTGTCGCCGACGGCGCGACCGATTTCTCCAAGGGCAACGGCACCGGCGCCTTCAAGCTGGAGAAATTCGAGCCCGGCGTCCGCTCTATCATGTCGAAAAACACCAATTACTGGAAACAGGGCGGCCCGCACGTCGACAGCTTCGAATTCTTCGCGATCGCCGAAGACAATGCCCGCGTCAACGCCCTCATTTCGGGTGATATCCATCTTGCAGCGGCTATCAATCCGCGTTCGCTGCGCCTGCTCGACAAGCAGGAGGGTATCGTTCTGTCCAAGGGAACGTCCGGCAACTATACCAACCTCAATATGCGGCTGGACCAGGCACCGGGCAACAATGCCGATTTCATTGCCGGCATGAAGTCGATCGTCAATCGCGAGCAGATCGTCAAGGCAGCACTGCGTGGCCTCGGCGAAGTCGGCAACGACCAGCCCGTGCCGCCGATGAGCCCCTACCACAATCCGGATCTGAAGCCGAAAGCCTTCGATCCTGATAAGGCGAAGTTCCACTTCGAAAAAGCGGGCCTCATCGGCCAGTCCATCCCGGTCATCACTTCGGACGCCGCAAACTCCGCCGTGGACATGGCGATGATCATTCAGGCCTCTGCCGCGGAAATCGGCGTCAAGCTGGACGTACAGCGCGTTCCCTCGGACGGTTACTGGAGCAATTACTGGCTGAAGGCGCCTATTCACTTCGGCAACATCAACCCGCGCCCGACCCCGGACATTCTGTTCTCGCTGCTTTACGCCTCCGACGCACCGTGGAACGAAAGCCAGTACAAGTCGCCGAAGTTCGACAAGATGATGCTCGAAGCCCGCGGCATGCTGGACATGGAAAAGCGCAAGCAGATCTACTTCGAGATGGAAACGATGATTGCCGAAGAAGCCGGCACCATCATTCCCGCCTATATTACCAATGTCGACGCCATCACCTCCAAGCTGAAGGGTCTAGAAGCCAATCCGCTCGGCGGCATGATGGGTTACGCCTTTGCGGAATACGTCTGGCTCGAAGCCTGATAGACCAAGGAGCCGGGCGCTGATGCGCCCGGCAACCTTTCCGCCGGTGCGGAAAGCCTCCATAGCTGAAGCGGGATGGCGAAAGTGTAAGCGGTTTTCGCCCGCAATCCCGCTCTGGCTATATAATTTGGATCATGATGATTTCTGGTCGATCTGGCCCGAAATCACCATGACCCAGGCAGGTCGCAGGAGCATGTGAATGAACAGCCGGATACTCTCCCTCATCGCCAGGCGGCTGGTCGTCATGCTGACGACGCTGCTTATCGTATCGTTTATCGTCTTTTCCGCCACCAGCCTGCTGCCCGGCGACACGGCGACGATCCTCCTCGGCCAGTCGGCAACGCCGGAGGCCGTGGCCGGCCTGCGCACCGCCATGCATCTCGATGATCCCGCCCTTTTGCGTTTCGTCCGCTGGCTGTTCGGCCTGCTCCACGGTGAACTCGGCACGTCTTACGCCAACAACATGGCGATCGCCGACCTCATCGGTCCGCGTTTCATCAATTCCATGAAGCTTGCGGGCATCACCACGGTCATCGCTGTACCACTGGCGCTGACCCTCGGCATCAGCTCCGCCATGCTGCGCGGAACGCTTTATGACCGCGCCGTGACGATCCTGACCATTGGCGTCATTTCCGTGCCGGAATTCATGATCGCGACACTCGCCGTTCTGCTTTTCGCCGTTTACCTGAAATGGCTGCCGGCCCTGTCGCTGGTCAGTGAGGTTCATACCCTGTTCGATGTGCTGCGGGTTTACGCCATGCCGGTCATCACCCTCACCTTTGTCGTATCGGCGCAGATGATCCGCATGAGCCGCGCCGCCGTCATCGAGACGCTCGATACGCCCTATGTGGAGATGGCCCTATTGAAGGGCGCACCGCGCATGCGCATCGTCCTGCGCCACGCACTTCCCAACGCGCTCGGCCCCATCGTCAACGCGGTGGCCTTGTCGCTCTCCTATCTCGTCGGTGGCGTCATCATCGTCGAGACGATCTTCAATTATCCTGGTATCGCCAAGCTGATGGTCGATGGCGTTGCAACCCGCGACCTGCCGCTGATCCAGAGCTGCGCGATGATCTTCTGCGTCGGTTATCTCCTCCTCATCACGACAGCCGATATCATCGCCATCATGTCCAATCCGAGGCTTCGCTGATGGCCGACCATATCAAAACAACTTCGGGGAAATCGCGTTTGGGTTACAAGATCAACGTAGTCGGCGTTTTCGGCTTTCTCGTCATTTTCCTCTGGGCGATGGTGGCGATCTTCGCACCCTATCTCATCCCGCACCCGGTCGGTGAAATCGTCGATCTCGATTATTTCGGGCCGATGACCTCCGATCTCTGGCTCGGCTCCGACTATCTCGGCCGCGACGTGTTTTCCCGCATTCTCATGGGCGCACGTTTCACGGTCGGCATTTCGCTTGCGGCCGTCACCATCGCCTGCGTGTCCGGTGTCGTACTCGGTATGAGTGCTGCTGTGGTCGGCGGCTGGTTCGATGCGGCACTCAGCCGTTTTCTGGATGCGGTAAACTCCATTCCAAGCAAGCTGTTCGGTCTCGTCGTGGTCGCCGCCGTCGGCTCGTCCATTCCAGTGCTGATCGTCACCCTGTCGGTGATCTATACGCCCGGCGCCTATCGTTTTGCCCGGGCGCTCGCCGTGAATGTCAACACCATGGATTTCGTTACCGTCGCCCGTGTGCGCGGCGAGAGCCTGCTGTACCTTATCAGCTCCGAAATCCTGCCGAACATCGTCCGTCCCGTACTTGCCGATCTTGGCGTGCGCTTCGTGTTCATCGTGCTGCTTCTGTCGGGCCTGTCCTTCCTCGGTCTCGGCCTGCAGCCACCGAATGCCGACTGGGGTGCGTTGGTGCGCGAAAACATTGGTGGCCTGCCCTTTGCTGCACCGGCCGTCCTCTTCCCGTCGCTGGCCATTGCCAGCCTGACGATCAGCGTCAACCTGCTGATCGACAATCTGCCGCAAAAAATCCGCGACAGGAGCGAATGATGACCAATCTCGTTGAAATCCGCGGACTGAAAGTCGAGGCGACCACCGATTCCGGCCGCCGCATCCAAATCATTAGGGGTGTCGACATCGATATCGCCGAGGGCGAAATCGTTGCACTGATCGGCGAAAGCGGCTCCGGCAAGACCACGATCGCGCTGACATTGATGGGTTATGCCCGTCCGGGCTGCCGCATTTCCGGCGGCAGCGTTACCGTGGCGGGTCGCGACATGGTGCAGCTTTCGGAAGCCGAACGCGCCAAGATCCGCGGCACGAAAATCTCCTACGTCCCGCAGAGTGCGGCGGCCGCCTTCAACCCGGCGCAAAAGATCATCGATCAGGTCATTGAAGTCACCCGTATCCACCATCTGATGCCGCCGCAGGAGGCACGCATCAAAGCGGTAGAACTGTTCAAGGCCTTGTCGCTGCCCAATCCGGAAACCATCGGCGAGCGTTATCCGCATCAGGTTTCCGGCGGTCAGCTGCAGCGTCTCTCCGCCGCCATGGCGCTGATCGGCAACCCCGAACTGGTGATCTTCGACGAGCCGACCACGGCGCTTGACGTGACGACACAGATCGAGGTTCTGCGCGCTTTCAAATCGGCAATGCGCAAGGGTGGCATAGGCGGCGTTTATGTGTCCCACGATCTTGCCGTCGTCGCCCAGATCGCCGACCGGATCGTGGTGCTGAAAGGCGGCGAGGTTCAGGAAACCGGCACGACCACGGACATTCTGGAGAATGCGCAGCATCCTTATACGCGCGAGTTGCTGACCGCCTTTAACGACAAGGTGCGCGCGGTCGCGCCGCTCGCACAGAGCCAGGCGACGCCGCTCCTCGATATCGAAAGTCTGATCGCCGGCTACGGCACGAAAGGCGACGACCGGATGCCGCTGGTGCGTGCGGTGGATTCCGTCAGCCTTGCGGTTTATCCCGGCCGCAATCTTGGCATCATCGGCGAATCCGGCTGCGGAAAATCGACGCTGGCGCGCGCCATTGCCGGCATTCTGCCCGCCGCGAGCGGTCATGTCATCTTCGAAGGAAAACAACTGGATGCCGATGCGCGCAGACGCACGAGCGATCAGCTGCGCCGCATGCAGATCGTTTTCCAATATGCCGATACCGCGCTCAACCCGTCGAAACCCATCGAGGACATTCTCGGCCGGCCGCTGACCTTCTATCATGGCATGAGGGGCAAGGCCCGCGACGCCCGGATCGACGAACTGCTGGACATGGTGAAGCTGCCGCGCTCGGTTCGCCACCGCCACCCTTCCGGCCTGTCAGGCGGGCAGAAACAGCGCGTCAACTTCGCCCGCGCGCTGGCAGCCGAACCGTCGCTCATCATCTGCGATGAAATCACCTCGGCACTGGACACGGTCGTTGCAGCCGCCATCATCGACCTGCTCGGCGAATTGCAACGCGAACTCGGCCTTTCCTACATCTTCATCAGCCACGATCTTTCAGTGGTGGAAACCATCTGCGACGAAATCGTCGTGATGTATGGCGGGCAGAAGGTGGAGCATCTGGCAACCGAAGCGATCAAGTCGCCGACGCATCCCTATTCGAAACTCCTGTTTTCCTCGGTGCCGAAGCTCGACCCGAAATGGCTCGACAATCTCCAGCAGGATGCGGAACTGGTGCGGGCGTTTTCCAAGAGGTGAGAGGCTGAAAAAAGGCTACCCTGCGAAGGTTTGTCAGGCTGCTCGAAAAGGCTGGAGACCTCTCCTCCGTCATGCCGGACCTGATCCGGCATCCAGCCACGGCGCGTCTGCGCCGTGAAGAGAGTCTCTCGCGATCAAGGGCTTGATCGCACTGGACCCCGGCTCAAGTCCGGGGTGACGGGTGGGGCGCTCAAAGCGGAAACAGGCTCGTCAGTGGCATATGCGCTTTGATGATCGGTGATTTCAGCACCACGAAACTGAAATATTTGTCGATGCCGACATCCATGTCCGTCAGGCGCTCCATGATCGACTGATATTCGACAATGCCGGAGGTGACGAATTTTAAGAGGTAATCGTAACCGCCTGATACGAGGTGGCATTCCACCACCTGGTCGATCTTTTCGACAACGCCGAGAAAGCGGGCGAAATCGATCTGGCGGTGGTTCTTGAGGGTGATCTCGGTGAAGACCGTCAGCGTCTGGCCAAGCTTGTTGATGTTGATCTGCGCCGAATAACCTTCGATATATCCTTCGGCCTGAAGCTTCTTGACCCGCATCAGGCAGGGGCTGGGCGAGAGATTGACAAGCTCCGCCAGTTCCACATTGGTGATGCGACCGTTCTTCTGGAGTTCATAGAGGATCTTGATATCGATCCGATCGAGTTTCATCACGTGAGGAACCCCTTTTTTGTTTTTTGAGCACACAGCATAAAATTCTGACGTGGCAATGGAAATCTTATCACATGAGCGAGCCCTGTCGACGCGGGGATATTTTTTTCAGACAGCATAAAGAGTTGCAAACATGGCCCTGAACAGCAGGAGATTCCGGCAATTGGCCCAGTCTGGCAGCGTTTACCCGGCGACCAAGGTAAATTAGTAGGAATATAAGGAGCCCCACATGCCTGCGCCGCTGCAACAGATCACGACATCGCCGGAACTGCCGACATCCGCGGACGCCGTCATTATCGGCGGCGGCATCGTCGGGGTTTTCGCCGCCTATTATCTCGCCCGGCGCGGCCTGAAAGTGGCTCTTGTCGAAAAGGGCCTTGTTGGCGCGGAGCAATCCAGCCGCAACTGGGGCTGGTGCCGGCAGCAGAACCGCGATGCCCGCGAATTGCCGATCTCAACGCAGAGCCTGACGCTCTGGGACCAGTTTGCCGCAGAAAGCGGCGAGGACACAGGCTTCCGCCGCTGCGGATTGTTTTACCTGAGCGACAACGAGGCCGAACTTGCCGGCTGGGCGCGCTGGCGCGATTTCGCCATCACCGCGGGCGTAACAACCCATATGCTGAGTGCGGATGAGGCAAGCGAACGCGGACGCGCCACAGGCAAACGCTGGAAGGGCGGCGTCTTCTCGCCAACGGACGGCACGGCCGATCCTTCGATGGCGGCACCCGCCGTTGCGCGCGCCATCATGAAACTGGGTGGCACGGTGCATCAGAACTGCGCGGCGCGCGGTCTGGAGACGGAAGGTGGCCGCGTCAGTGCCGTCATCACCGAAAAAGGCACCATCCGCACCAAAACCGCCATCATGTCCGGTGGTGCCTGGGCATCCTCTTTCTGCCGCCAGTTGGGCATTCGTTTTCCGCAGGCCTCCGTGCGTTCCTCCATCCTGTCCGTGACACCCGGCGCGGACGGGTTGCCGGATGCGCTGCACACTGCCGCCGTTTCGGCCACACGGCGTAAAAACGGCGGTTATACCCTTGCGATCAGCGGCCTTGGGCGCATCGACCCAACCGCACAGCAAATGCGGTTCGCGCGCGAATTCGTGCCGATGTTCCTCAAGCGCTGGCGCAGCCTGCGTCCGGGCGGGCTGGAGGGTATCCGTGGCGGCCATGAAACGCTGAAACACTGGCGGCTCGATGCGTCGACGCCGATGGAGCGGGTTCGCATTCTCGATCCGAAACCGAATGCCGCCGCTATTCGCGAGACCTACAAAAGGGCACTGGAACTTCTGCCCGCCCTTCGCAAAACCCAGATTTCCGCCGCCTGGGCCGGTTTCATCGACAGCACGCCGGATGGTGTGCCCGCCATCGGTGAGACCAGCGAATTGCCCGGCTTCATCCTCGCCGCCGGTTTCAGCGGCCACGGTTTCGGTATCGGGCCGGGCGCCGGCCATCTGATCGCCGATATCGTCACGGGTTCAAACCCGATTGTCGATCCTGCTCCCTATCATCCCAGCCGTTTCCTTGGTTCATCATGGGGCAAGGTCGCGGATTTCTGAGTTTTATGCGCTGCGCAACTGACGCGTAACACAATACCCGCAGGCATGACCTGCGGGTATTGCCGTCCGCCGCATTTTTTCGACCGGTCAGCTTTTCGGCAGGCCGGGTGGATTGGTTCGCGATTCCGGCAGGGCTTCTTCCGAAAGCTGCCAGCGATCCAGTATTTTCGCATAAGCGCCGCTCTTGATCAGGTCGTTGGTGGCGAGCGTCAGGGCATCGGCCAGTCCCGAACCCTTGCGGGTGGTGATGGCGACATCCGAACGCTCCGGCCAGCCGGCGGAGAGCGTACCGACACGCTTGATGGTCTTGTCGCGCGCGGCGATGAAGACCAGCTGCGCATGCGGCTGGACGATCACATCCGCCCGCCCGGCCGAAAGCGCGACAAGCCGGGTGGCCTCGTCATCGTAATATTGCAGCTCAAGCGGCTTCAGCCCGGCGGCGACATTCTCGTCGTTCCATTTCAAGAGAATGCGCTCCTGATTGGTGCCGGCGCCGACGATGATCCTCAAGCCCGCCGCATCCTTCGGCTCCTTGATGGCGGTGATGCCGCTGTCGGACTTCACGAAAAAGCCGTGCAGGCCCTGACGATAGGTGGAAAAGTCGAACTTCTCCTTGCGCTGTTCGGTCACCCCGACATTGGAGATGACAGCATCGTATTTGCCGGAGGCAAGCCCCAGCGGCCAATCGGCCCAGGCGACAGCCACCAGTTCCAGTTCGAGGCCGAGGCTGTCGGCCACGGCAAGCGCATAGTCCGGATCGGCACCCACCACGGTCTTGGCGTCCGTCGCATAGGTCGCGAGCGGCGGTCCGCCGGGTGCAACCGCGACGGTGAGTTTGCCCGGGGTGATGAATTTGAAATCGTTCGGAATGGCGGCAATCGCGGCGGGGTCTTTTTCAACCCTGATCCGGCCGGGCTGGTCCGGTGACAGGTCGAAGACATCGGTTGCGAAAGCCGATCCGAAACCGGCGATGGAGAGAAGAGCACCGAGCGCGACTGTCGCGAGACGAGAGGTGAAGGTCATTCTGGTTCCCCGATAAATGATTGCGGGACGGAGGGTAGCGCGGACGGGAGGCGGCCCGCGCTACCGGCTGAGTGATGTCCCACCTTCATCTCAGCGTGTTGGCAACTCCGCTTTTTTTTAAAATCGGCCGTTAGCTCTTGGGCAGGCCGGGCGGATTGGTGCGGGATTCGGTGATGGCTTCCGAACCGAGGTTCCAGCGGGCAAGAACCTTGCCGTAATTGCCGTTCTTGATCTGGGCATTCAGCGCCGCCGTGATGGCTTCGGCAATGCCTGCGTCCTTTTTGGAGGCGACGGCGATTTCCGCCGCTTCCGGCCAGCCGCCGGAGAAGGTGCCGACGAGCTTGGTCTTCTTCTGGCTTGCTGCCTGGAAGGCCGATGTTGCATTGGGGCCGAGATAGGCGTCCGCGCGGCCGGATTGCAGGGCGACATCAAGCACGGCCTGATCGTGGTAATATTGCACCTCAGTATCGGCCAGCCCCTTCGCCTTGTTATCCTTGATCCATTTCACCAAGATCTGCTCCTGATTGGTGGCAGCGCCAACGATCACCTTCAGCCCGGCGACATCCTCGGGCTTGCCGATGGCCGTGACCTTGCTGTTGATGCCCACGTAAAAGCCGAGCAGGTCGTTGCGGTAGCTGGAAAAATCGAACTTTTCCTTGCGGGCTTCCGTCACCGTGATGTTGGAGGTGACGGCGTCGTATTTGCCCGATGTGAGACCAAGCGGCCAGTCGGCCCAGGCAATCGGAACAAGCTGAAGTTCGAGGCCGAGACTATCGGCAACCAGTTGGGCGATATCCGGCTCCACGCCGATCGGCGTTTTTGTATCGCTTGCATAATCGACCAGCGGCAGGCGGAACGGCACGGTCGCGACCGTCAGCTTACCGTCGGCGATGAACTTGTGACTGGCCGGAAGAAGCTTGATTGCCTCTTCTACCTTCTCGGCGCGCACCCGGCCCTTCTGCTCCGGCGACAGGTCGACTTCCTGCGCATGCGCAGCCGGTATCAGCGCGGTGGTGGCAGTGAAAAGACCACCTGCAAGCAACGACAGTAGTTTCGATGAAAAAGCCATGCGAGTGTTTCCTTTGTTGTTTTGATTAAAGAACTTTTGCGAGGAATTCGGCGGTGCGCGGGTGATCCGGGCTGCTGAACACCTTTTCCGGCGTGCCCGTTTCGATGATGCGGCCCTGTTCCATGAAGACGACCCTGTCGGAAACTTCGCGGGCAAAACCGATTTCATGGGTGACGATGATGAGGGTGACGCCGGAGCGGGAAAGCTCCTTGATGACGTCAAGCACCTCGTTGACGAGTTCAGGATCGAGCGCGGATGTCGGCTCGTCGAACAGCAGCACCTTCGGCCGCAATGCCAGCGCCCGGGCGATCGCTACACGTTGCTGCTGACCGCCCGAAAGCTGACGGGGATAGGCGCCGGCTTTTTCGGCAAGTCCAACGCGGGCGAGAAGATCACGTGCCTCGGCCTCGGCCTGCTCCTTCGATATGCCACGAACGGCGATCGGTGCTTCGACGATGTTTTCAAGCGCGGTCAGATGCGGGAACAGGTTGAAGCTCTGGAACACCATGCCCACTTCGGCGCGACGCTTGAGGATTTCCCGTTCCTTCAGTTCGTAAAGCGTGTCGCCCTTTTGACGATAACCGACCAGTTCACCGTCTATGGCGATGAAACCGTCATCGACGCGCTCCAGATGGTTGATGGAGCGCAGCAATGTGGACTTGCCGGAGCCGGATTGGCCAAGAATGGTTGTGACGCTGCCGGCGGGAATGGAAAGGCTGATATCATCAAGCACCTTCAGCGACCCGAAGGATTTCGAAACGCCGTGGATATTGACCGACCCGCCACGATTTCCGAGCTGGAAGCTGGTAGCACGGGCTGGCGCCGCACGCTCGGGCCTTGCGGCTGTCGTGGCCACCGTTTCCACGGCTTCGGGCAAGGGTTTGCGCGGCAGGAAGGTGCGGTAGATCGTGGCGAACAGCGAGGGCGGCGGGTTGCGCAGCGCGCCGCGTGAAAAATGCCGCTCGATATGGTGCTGCACGATCGAAAGCGCCGTCAGGATCACCAGATACCAGACGGTCGCGACCATCAGCAGCGGGATCACTTCCAGATTGCGGCGATAGATGATCTGGATCGTGTAGAACAGCTCCGGCAGGGCGAGGATATAGACCTGCGACGTGCCCTTGGCGAGGCCGATGATATCGTTGAAGGCAGTCGGCAGGATGGAACGCATCGCCTGTGGCAGAACGATGCGGGACGCCTGCCGCCGGCGTGGAAGGCCGAGCGCTGCGGCAGCCTCAAGCTGTCCCTGATCGACCGAAAGAATGCCGCCGCGAACGATTTCAGATGCGAAGGCGGCCTGATTGAGTGTCAGCCCCAGAACGGCGGCCGCAAACGGCGTCATCAGCTGCGTCGTATTCCAGCTGATGAAGTTGATGCCGGTATAGGGCACGCCGATTGTCACGGTCTCATAGAGATAACCGAGATTGTTGAGGATCAGCAGAAGCACGATCAGCGGAATCGACCGGAAAATCCAGATATAGGTCCAGGATACGGCAACCAGCAGCGGCGAGCGGGAAACGCGGGCAAGCGCCAGCAGCGTTCCCAGCACAAAACCGAACAGCGCACCCAGCGCCGTCAGCAGCAGCGTCCGCCCGAGGCCGACCAGTACCGGTTCCGCGAAAAACCATTGCGCAAAGACATCCCAGCCCCAGCGCGGATTGCCGAAAACGGAATGCAGGACGGCAGCAATGATGAGAACGGAGAAGACCGTGCCGACCGTCCGCAAGGGATAACGGGCCGGAACGATGCGGAAATGGGAATACCCGCCCTTGACCAGCCCACTCTCGACTGGACCGGCTTTCGGTTCGCTCAATGCAACATGCGGAAAATCAGAGGCTATCGTCATCGGAAAAAGCCTTTCACGGGTGGGCCGGGGAAGAGTGCGGCCGGGCCGCCGGTATCGACGCGCCTTCCGCAACGGAGGCGGAGACGCTCTCGGCAAGCCATTTTTCGAAAGGCAGCGACCTGATCGTTTCAGGGTCGGCAGATGTATCGAACAACGCGCGATAACCGTTGGTGAGATAAAGGCCCACCGCTTCCGGCTGGCGGAAGCCCGTGGTCAGATAGACACGGGCATAACCCTGTCGGATCGCCTGCTGCTCCAGTTCCTGAAGCACAATTTTTGCAAGCCCCTGCCGGCGGTGGGCCGAATGGGTCCAGACGCGCTTGAACTCGGCGGTTTCCTCGTCGTAGCGCATGAAGGCGCCGCCGGCGATCGCCTTGCCGCCACGCAACAGCAGCAGGAAATTGCCCGATGGCGGGCTGAAAGCCTCCGGCGGATATTTGTTCATTTCCGCCTTGGCGCCTTCCGCGTTGAAATATGTGCCGTAACGGCTGTCATATTCGAACAGCAACTCCTCCAGAAGCGGGGTTGCGAGCGGATCCTTGACCGATGTGTAGAGAAAACTGTCGCTCATCTCGTTGTCCTAAACTCGTTGCATCAGGAGAGGTATGCTTCGGCCAGACGCACCCAGAAGCGTGCCGCAGGCGCAATGATCGCGTCGTTGAAATCGTAGTGAGGGCTGTGCAGCGGCGCACTGTCGCCATTGCCGACGAAGAGATAGGAGCCGGGCCGCTCCAGAAGCATGAAGGCGAAATCCTCACTCGCCGTTCGCGGCTGAAAGCCTTCTGCGACCTGTTCTGCCGGAAAATGCCGTTTGGCGACATCGCGGGCAAAAGCTGTCTGCCTGATGTGATTGATGACGGGTGGGAAGCCACGGGAATAGGTGACATCGGCAATTGCGCCGAAGCTTTCCGCCTGTGCTTTGGCAAGGGCGGGAAGCCGCTCCTCCAGCCTGTCGCGCACGGCGGGTGAAAAGGCCCGCGCGGTGATCTGCAGTTCGACACTCTCAGGAATGACGTTGGAAGCAGTTCCGCCATGGATGGAACCCACCGTCAGCACCGCCATGTCTCGTGGGTCGACATTGCGCGAGACGATGCTCTGCAAGGCGGTGACGAAGCTTGCCGAGGCCAGAACCGGATCGACCGTTTCATGCGGTGCGGCCCCGTGCCCGCCCTTGCCGATGATCCGTACCTTTGCCTTGTCGACGGAGGCCATGGCAGGCCCCTCGACAAAGCCGAATTGTCCGGTTTCGACACCCGGCCAGTTGTGCAGCCCGAACACGGCGTCGACGGGAAACCGCTCGAAAAGCCGGTCCTTTATCATCGCCCTCGCGCCTGCGCCTATTTCCTCGGCAGGCTGGAAAATCAGCGTCAGCGTACCGGAAAAGCGCGATGTTTCGGCAAGATAACGGGCAGCGGCGAGCAGGATCGTCGTGTGACCATCATGACCGCAGGCATGCATCACACCCTGCGTCTGGCTGGCATAGGCAAGGCCTGTTTCCTCAACGATCGGCAGGGCGTCGATATCCGCGCGGATACCCAGACGCTTGTCACTATCACCACGTTTCAGGGTGGCGACGACGCCATGGCCGCCAACACCTTCCGTCACCTCATATCCAAAGGAAAGGAGATAACGGACAACAAGCGCCGCCGTGCGTTTTTCCCCAAGCGAAAGCTCCGGATGCCGGTGGAGATCGTGCCGGATGGCGATGCTTTCCTCGATAAAGGCAAGGATTCCCCGTTCGGCGTCGTCCTGCGGACGCGCGCCGTCAATGCGGATATTCATGGTTCTGGTCTCCTGCGCTGCGCTTCACCCGCACAGCGCCTTGAAATTCTCTCCGGGCGGCAATGTCTGCCGCCCGACCCCGCTTTTATGCGATCGCCTTGCTGGGACCGCTTTCGGCGCCGGAATAGATGCTCTCCTTGAAAGGCAGACCGAGATGCTCACGCAGCGTCGCGCCTTCCAGATGCGGTTCGAAATATCCACGCCGCTGCAGCACCGGTATGACGAGGCGGATGAAATCATCCAGCCCTTCGGCAATCACCGGGAAGCCCAGAATGAAGCCATCGGCCGCATCGTGCTCCACCCAGCGGATGATCTCGTCCGCCACCTTGTCCGGGGTTCCGATGAAACCTTCGCGTGGAGTTGCGGCCTCCAGCGCCGCTTCGCGCAGCGTCTGGTTCTTTTCCTTCGCACGGCGCTTGATGCGGTCGGTCGTCGAACGGAAGCTGTTCTTGCCGATCTCGCCGAGTTCCGGGAAAGGCTCATCCAGCGGATAGACGCTGAAATCGTGATGGTCGAAGAAACGGCCGAGATAGGCGAGCGCATCCTCTGTCGTGATGAGGTTGCGGATGACGTTGTATTTCGCTTCCGCCTCCTCCTGCGTCTCGCCCACAATCGGTCCGATGCCGGGGAAAATCTTCACGTCGGCGGCGGACCTGCCCTGCGCGACGGCGCTCTGCTTCACACGCTTGAGGAACGTCTGGTTTTCCTCGAGCGAGGCGGAATTGGTGAAGACGGCGTCGGCATGTTTGCCCGCAAGCCCGATACCGGCATCGGACGAACCCGCCTGGAAAATCACCGGCTGTCCCTGCGGCGAACGCTGGATGTTCAGCGGGCCTTCTACCTGGAAGAAACGACCCTTGTGGCCAAGTGTATGGAGTTTTTGCCTGTCGAAGAATTGCCCCGTCTCGCGGTTGCGCACGAAGGCACCGTCATCCCAGCTGTCCCACAGGCCCTTGATGACTTCGAGATATTCATCGGCGATCTCGTAACGCAGCGCATGTTCGGGATGGTTGCGGCTGTAGTTTTTCGCCGTGCCTTCGAGTGGTGTCGTCACGGCATTCCAGCCAGCCCTGCCGCCGCTCAGAAGATCGAGCGAAGCGAACTGCCGCGCGATGGTGAAGGGGTCGCTGTAGGAGGTCGAAACCGTGCCGGCAAGACCGATCTTCGAGGTGACGGAAGCCAGCGCCGAAAGGATGGTCAAAGGCTCAAATCGGTTGAGGAAATGCGGGATGGATTTGTCATTGATGTAAAGCCCGTCGGCCACGAAGGCGAAGGCGATGCCTGCTGCTTCTGCCTTCAGCGCGTTCTTCCTGAAGAAATCGAAGTTGACGCTGGCATCAACAGGGCTTTTGGGGTGTCGCCAGGCGTTCATGTGCCCGCCGGGGCCCTGAAGCATGATGCCGAAACGGATTGTCTTTTTCGTCATGTCATTCCCTCCTGAGGACAAGTTCACGCAGCCTTGGAAAGGCGGTGCGTGGCCAGCAGTTCGATAGAAGCAAGTCGCTGATCAGCTCCGACATGCGGTGGCTCGACGATGAATTCCTCAATGCCGTGCTCATCGGAAAGCGCACGCAACGCCTTGTGAATATCGTCCGGCCCGCCATGCAGGACGTTGGGCTTGCGCTCCTCGATGCGATAATCGGTATCGCCGGACTGGCGGGCGAATTCTTCCGCCTGCTCACGGCGACCAAGGTTGAACGCCTTGCCGTCGCTGAGGAACACCCGGTAGATGCGCTGACCTTCCACCTGCCGCGCCGCATGATCAGGATCGCTGGCGGCAAAGACGGAAAGGGCAAGGATCGGCGCCCTGCCCCCGCTCTCCTCGCGGAAAGCCGACAGGCTGCGGCGAAGAACCTCCGGATCGCCATTGAGATGGCCGGCAAAGACGAAATTCCACCCCTTGGAAGCCGCAAGCCTTGCGCTTTCCGGGCTCGCGCCGAGCAGAAATCGCTCCACCGCAACCGGCGGCACCGGTGTTGCCTGCAACCCGGCCTGCGCATGCCCCTGCGGCGCGGCACCGGAGAGAAACGTGGTAAGTTCACCAAAAGCCGTTTCGAAATCCGGCTTGCGGGCGGGATCATAGGCCTGCTGCAAGGCAGAGGTCGCAAGCGGCAGCCCGCCCGGTGTCTTGCCGACGCCGAGATCGACGCGACCGGGGGCAAGCGACGACAGCACGTTGAAAACCTCGGCAACCTTGTAGGGGCTGTAATGCTGCAGCATCACGCCGCCCGAGCCGACGCGGATGCGGGAGGTCTTTGCCAGAATCCATGCCACAAGCGCTTCCGGTGCCGAACCGGCAAGCTCCGGCGAATTGTGATGTTCGGCCACCCAGAAACGGCGGTAACCCAGTTCTTCGGCGCGTTTGGCGAGATTGATCGTGTCGCGGAATGCGCTAGCCGCGTTCTCGCCGGTCGGAACCGGGCTCTTGTCCAGCAAACTGAGAGTATACATCATCACCTCGCACGTCTTTTGATGCATACTTTGTCTACTGATTTTATATGCTAATAAAGGACGTTCGTTCCACGTTGCGTCGAGATCAGAGAAAATATTGTTTTCCGCGATGTTTTCAGCAGGCATCCTTGGCAAAGCAATCCGAAACCGAGAGGAACAGACTGAAAAAGCCTGACGCGAGGCCGCTTTCGGCGCTGAACGCGGGCGAAACGGGCTTGCGCCGGAATTCGGTAAAAACTACTTAGTAAGTTGAGAACAACATAATCCGGTATTCCAGAATGGACCGGCTCTCTTTTCGGATCATGCGATGTTGACCAAAAAAGGCAAATACGGATTAAAGGCTCTTGTCGATCTGGCGCGGTTGCCCCAGGGCGAGACCGCCTTCGTGACCGAGATTGCAACCCGCAACAATATTCCGAAAAAATTTCTGGATACGATCCTGCTGGAGCTACGCAATAGCGGCATTCTGCGCTCCAAGAAGGGGCCGAATGGCGGTTATTCGCTGTCGAAAATGCCATCGGAAATCATGATCGGCCAGGTCATCCGCACGCTGGATGGGCCTTTGGCCCCCATCCGCTGTGCCAGCCGCACCGCCTTTGAAACCTGCGACGACTGTGACGATCCCGAGACCTGTCAGGTCAGGGCTTCGATGACGGACGTGCGGGACGCCATCGCAACAATCCTGGACAATATGACGCTCGCACAATTCGTCGCAAAAGACGGACAGGACGCGCGTTCCATTCCTGCGGGCAAATAAGCGTCGCTTACTGCCGGCGCAGCTCGTCACCGAGAGAGGCGATCAGCCCGGGCTCGCTTACGCCATCAATAAGGCCGAGGCGCGCCATCAGGATTTCCAGCGTGATGGCATTGTTCCTGACCGAGCGAAAGGTCACGTTTTCCGCGCCCACCTGCGCCGCATCGATATTCGCGGCAAGCCGGGAAATTTGCGCCTTCAGCAGCTCGATGGCGAGAAAGACTTCACCGATGACGGGCCGCGTACCACCTTCGTCGGCCAGCCTGTCGATCAAGAGCGCTGATAGCTCACGCTGTTTTTCACCCAGGGCCACGGCGGCCTTCAGCAGGGTGGAAACGGAGGCAGCCAGATTTCCGGCGCCCTGTGCAAGGAACGCGACCTGATCTGCACGCAGCAGGCCGTCCCATGATGTATCGGGACGATTGCGCAGGACGACGAGCAGTGCCTGCCCGGCCGCGTTGACGGCGGGAACGACGATCCAGTCCGCATCGGCGGTGACCGATCGCGCGGCATCATCGGGAAGTCGCAAGGCGTAATCATCGCCAGTCACCAGAACCGCCTGATCCACGCCGGCATCAGACGATGCAAGCGCAAAGGTCTCGCCAAGATCGAGGCGGGCGAATAGAGCCTTGCGCTGCTCCTCGCTTCCAGCATTTCTGATGAATTCAAGTGCGGTGAAATGTTCGACGAGATCATGCGCCGCTGCCGCATCGGCCGCAGAAATAATCGAAAGCGCCTGCGAGAGAACGTCGTTGGTTATATCCGCCCCGCCCAATTCATTCGGAACGGAGAGAGCAAGAAGGCCGGAGCGGGCGATCCGCGCATGGATTTGGCCCGGAGTTTCCACGGCGCATTTTTCAGCGATCGTACGGGCGACAGTCAGCACATCGCCATCCGCGCCGAGACGTGGAGGCACGAAACGAATTCTTTCGCCGAGTGGCGTGACAGATCCCATGCTCAACTCCCTCAAAGAATGACCGAGTGAAAGCGCCGGAAAGGCCGGCGCTCAGTCCAGCGAATGATAACGCCCGTTTTGATAGACCAGCGAATGTCCGGAGCCGAGGCGGATCGCCTCGACCTTGCCGATGACGATGACGTGGCTGTGCCGCTCGATCGCCTCCTCGATGGTGCAGTCGATCGCGGCAACGGCATCTTCGAGAATAGGCGCGCCGCTCGCCAGTCGGGTCCATTCCGCGCCGCGATAACGATCAACTCCCTTCAGGCCGCCGATGCCGGCAAACTGGTTAGCGACGAACTGATGGTTCGGGCCGATAATGTTCACCGCGAAATGACCGAAACGCTCGACGACAGGCCATGTGGACGAGGAGCGGTTGAGCGCAACCAGAATTCTCGGCGGATCGACCGACAAAGCGGTGGCGGATGTTACAGTCGCTCCCGTGCGCGCCTCACCCTCACCTGCCGTGATCACGCTGACGCCGCCGCCCAGCGTTCTGAGCGCCGCCTTCAGGCTGTCGGCATCCGCCGCCCTGCCGGAGACGGGATCGCGAAGATTGATGAATTGTTGATCCTTGGCCGCATATTGCAATGTCATCGGTCGCTCCTGAAAACAGCTGATTGTTCAATAGTTAGCAGCGGCGGCGGGGCGTGAAATAGACATCGTTTTCCATAATATTTATATTCTATGGAAATAATGTTTTATATGCTGCTCTCCCGTGGACGCTCCGCCGAATGACGTCCATCGGAAATGCGAACCGGAAGACAGGGCCGCCTGCCTTCCGGCGATTGATCACGAGCCAGACACCAGCTTAACGTTGCCGCCATGCCCGCCGCCGCCGAAAACCTGTTTTGTGCCGAAAGACGAGCGGATCTGGTTGCGCGGTCCGCCAAGTCCGATTTCCGGAAACAGCAGCTCGGATATCCGATAGGCTTCCTCCAGATGCGGATAACCGGAGGCGATGACGGTATCGATGCCCAACGCCTGATATTCCCTGAGCCGCGCTGCAACCGTTTTCGGCGAGCCGACCAGCGCGGTGCCCGCTCCCGAACGGACAAGCCCGATGCCTGCCCACAGGTTCGGAGAGACTTCAAGCTGGTCACGCCGGCCGTTGTGCAGCGCCCGCATCCTTGCCTGCCCGACGGAATCCGACGCCTTGGAGAAGGCCTCCTGAGCAGAGGCAATGGTCTCATCGGAAAGTTTTGAAATCAGCCTGTCGGCATCGGCCCAGGCTTCCTCGTCGGTTTCGCGCACGATGAAATGCAGGCGAATACCGAAGGTGACCTCCCGGCCCTTTTTGGCGGCGGCGGCACGAACCTTGGCGATTTTTTCACCAACCTGTGCCGGTGGCTCGCCCCAGGTCAGATATTTGTCGGTGATACCGGCGGAAAACTCGATGCCGGCATCGGAAGAACCACCGAAATAAAGCGGCGGGCGTGGTTCCTGCACCGGCGGCAGGCCGAGCCTCGCATCCTGCGCCTTGATGTATTTGCCGTCGAGGCTCCCCTTGCCGGTTTCGATCAGCGAATTGAACAGCTGGAAGAACTCGTCGGCGTGATCGTAACGCTCGTCATGCGGCAGGAAGATGCCGTCGCCGGCCAGTTCCTGCGCGCTGCCGCCCACCACGATGTTGAGGAGCAGCCGGCCGTTGGAAACACGGTCGAGCGTGGAGGCCAGCCGCGCGTAATAGGCTGGCGAGGCGACGCCCGGACGGATGGCGACGAGGAATTTCAGCTTCTCGGTATAGGCGGCGAGATTGGCCGCGAGGATGAAGGATTCTTCGCAGGCGACACCGGTGGGAATGAGCACGCCGGAATAACCGAGCCGATCCGCAGCCTGTGCTATTTCCCGGAAATATCCGGGATCGGCCGGACGCGAAAGATCGTCGGAGCCAAGATAGCTGCCATCGCCTGAGGTGGGTATGAACCACAGAAAATCGAGTGGTTTGTCAGCTGTGCTCATCGACAGGTCCTTTGCAATCCGCCCACCGGGCAATTCGGCTTGATGATAAAAGGGTAACCGGTTCCCCGGCGCGGTTAAGAAATTTTGTTCCAATTTCCCTGCGGCAAGGAGAGTTTATCTCCACGGGGAAAGCGGCGCTTCGAAGGGAAACCAGGCCATCTTCGCCGGGGCGCTAGAGGACCGGATAAAGGCCGAGCATCGCGAAATTCATCTCGCAGATCTCTTCCCGCTCGAGCTCGAGATCGCTTTTCTCCTGCCGGATGCGCCCGGAATGATCCAGCGGATGAAGTTTGCCCTGCTCATCCCCGCGCGGACGGCGCCGGGCCAAACCGAACAGATCGGAAGTAAACGCATGAAGTCCCTGCGGCATGTGAGCCTCCTTTGGTCAACTCGCTCTATCCTCCGGCGGCCGCCCAAAATGGTCAATATTTTCCATAAAATTACTATTCTATAATTGCTGGATCACCGGCAAATGTGGACTAAGGTTACGGCAGCGGGAAAAATTCCGTTTCAAACCACCCGGAACGACATGCCCGTGGACTTCAAAGGTTGCGGTTCATCGTCAGCGAGAAATATCCGCTCAACGCGCACCGGCATCGCCCTGAAGATGCGCGCCGTGTATCGCGGGCAATCCGCGCATTCTCGATCTGGTGACGGTCGTTTCAGATGCTTCTTTCAGGCGTTCGAAAAGTGCATACCCCTCGGGCCAGCGGCCGAAACCTGCAGCAATGTTGATATGTCCGACCGCGCCGAGATTGACGAGATCGCTTCCCCAGTTGCCGGCGGTGCACGCCAGCTCTTCCGGGTTCATATAGGGGTCGTTCATGCTGCCCACGACGAGACTGGGGAAGGCGAGCGGCGCTTGCGGATATGCGCCGAACCGGACGATACAGGGATGCATCGCCTCCACCCGGTCGAGATGGGCGGGTGCCACCAGAAGCGCGCCCCTGATTTTGGCGGCCACGGGCCGTGACGCCATATTCGCGACCAGCAGGCAACCGAGGCTGTGGGCGACAATATAGGCGCTTTCGGTCGTAGCGAGTGCCACTTCCAGACGATCGAGCCAATCTTCAAGAACCGGGCACTCCCAGTTCTCCTGATCGACCAGCCGCGCCTGCGGATCATCCAGCAGCCAATGCCTTTGCCAATGTCCCTCGTCCGAACCGTTGAGGCCGGGAACAATCAAGGTGGTACACATGCCTACTCCGTGGTTTGCGGGCGGTGTATGCCAAGAATGGTGAATTTCACGATTTTAGTCGACTATTACCGTGCTCAGCTTTTCCGGACTCAGGAAAAATTGATCCGAACAATATCGGCAACGCAGAAAATACTTTCTCCATAGCGACTTCAGTACCGCTCAGGGGGAATCGCATACTCAAATATTTTCTATGGAATATATATTCATTATAGAGCGCAGGCGCGGAAAGCTTTTCCTCTGCCGCGCCCCAAAAGAAACGCCGCTGCTTGGTCGGGCCACCGCCGGTTTGTCATTCTCGCACTATGGGAGGCTTGCGCCTCTCGAACCCAAAATGGCCAGTGCCAAACCTCGGCAAGGCCGTTCCACCGCGACATAACATGAAAACTCAGGCGGATAATGTGAGCAGCACGAGCGAATTTCTCTGGTACATCCCCAATGACGTCAAGGCCGGTCACCGGGGCGATGCCGTCAGCGAAAACCATAACAGCCTCGATACCTTGACCAGCCATGCCAGGGCGCTGGAAAACCACGGCTGGAAGGGCGCGTTGATCGGCACCGGCTGGGGGCGTCCGGATACTTTCACGGTGGCGGCGGCGCTTACCGCGCGCACCACCACCTTCGAGCCGCTGATCGCCATCCGCCCCGGCTACTGGAAACCCGCCAATCTCGCATCGGCCGCCGCCACGCTCGATCAGCTTTCCGGCGGCCGGGTGCGGATCAATGTCGTCTCCGGCCGGGACGAGCTTTCGGCCTATGGCGACGAAGAAGGTGATCAGGCACAGCGTTATGCGCGCACGAAAGAGTTCATGCGGCTGGTGCGGCGGCTCTGGACCGAGGAAAATGTCACTTTCGATGGCGAGCATTTCCGAGTCAGGAACTCCACCGTCTCTCCGCGCATCACTGAACGCGCCGACAGGCCGCACCCCAAACTCTATTTCGGTGGTGCCTCCGAAGCTGCCGAACAGGTTGCCGCAACCGAAGCCGATGTGCAGCTTTTCTGGGGCGAACCGCTTGCCGGCGTGCGCGAACGGATCGAACGGCTGAAGCACTTCAGTGAGACGCTCGGCCGCGACCTGCCACCGCTGCAATTCGGTTTGCGGATCACCACGCTGGTGCGCGAAACCACGGCCGAGGCATGGCACGATGCGGAAGCGAAGGTGGCCGAGATGGCTGCGAACAATGGCGTGCGCTGGAACGATCATCTGCAAGGGGTCGCGGTCGGCCAGCGTCGCCTGCTGGATCTGCACAGGCAGAGCGATGTGCTGGACGATAATCTCTACACCGCGCCCGGCAAATTCGGCGGCGGCGGTGCCGCAACGACATGGCTCGTCGGTTCGGCGGAAGATGTCGCAGCTTCTCTTCGCAAATACCGCGCGCTTGGCATCACCCATTTCGTGCTTTCCGACACGCCATATCTTCAGGAGATTGAACGGCAGGGCGACAGGCTTTTACCGCTACTGCGAGACTGATGCGGACGGCGTCAACATGGGCGGCCTGCCGAGCAAAGCCGCCCATATCTTCTAGGGTCAGCCGCCGACAGCCTTGATGCTCTGGCGGCCGAGGATGGTTCGGATCATATGGCTTTGCGGCGCATGCGCCCTTGCCGTTATGGCGTCGCGGTGATGCCGCTCGAGATTGTAGTCTCGGCGAAGGCCGCGATTGCCGCCAAGCTCGAGCGCCAGATCGGTCACCGCCACCGCATTGTCGATCACCACATGGCGAACGGCCAGCGCATCCGTTCCCACCTTCTCACCCGCATCGATATCGCGGGCGACAGAACCGAGCAAACGCCTGTTCGCCGCGAGGAGCACCTCGATCTGGCCGAGACCTTCCTGAATGCGCGGAATGGAGGATAACGGTGCGCCGAGGCTTGCCGGAACATGGCCCGTGAGGTGCCGCAACAGGGCGTCACGCGCGGAAAGCGCAACACCGTGGTAGACGGAGGCGAGCAGCACGAAGAAATTGTAACCGTCTGCCTCATCCCGCCGCAACGGCTCATCCGCCGGCTGTTCGGCAACGAGATCGGCAAGCGGCACCTTCACATCCTGAAGCACGAGATCGTCGCTTGCGGTGGCATACATTCCGGTCGCTTCCCATGCCTTTTCCCGGCCGATGCCCGGCGCATCAAGCGGGACCAGAAGTTGGATCAGGCGCGGTACCTCTTCCGTCGTGACGGCAAGTACAATCGCCCATTTCAGACCCGGCAAGCCGGTGACGAAGCTCTTGCGGCCATTGACCACCCAGAAATCACCCTCGATCCGCGCCGTTGTTTCCGGCAGGCCACCATGAGCAGGTGATCCGATGCCCGGTTCGGCCTGCGCATTGTTCAAAAGCGCCGGCTCCCTGCTGTTAGCAGCCAATACCTTTGCCGCAAGTGCTGCCGGCCACTTGCCGCGCCGGATTGCGGCATGAACGCTGTAATGCATGGCAAGGATGAGGGCTGTGGATGGATCGCCCTTGGCAATGGCCGCGATGACGGCATGCGCCGTTTCCATGCCCTCCCCCCAACCGCCATCCTTTTCAGCCGTCACAAGTCCGAGCAGTCCCGATTTGAAAAGCGCCTCGAAATTGCCGGCGGCGAATTCGCCGCTTTTGTCATGGTCTGCCGCAGTCAGGCTGAAACCTTCGGCGAGCGCGGTTGCGACGGCAACGGGGCTGGATGACTGCTCCAGCGGGCGGGGAACAGCGGATAAAGCGCCGCTCATGCCACCGCCCTTTCACTGGCCGTGACGAAACGGTCGTCGATCCATGCACCGAGATCGAAGTCGTTTTCAAGGAAGCCCCATTGATGCAGGAAATCCTTATAATGGCCGACAGCGGCAACGAGGTCCGCATCAAGGCCGAGGCCAAGATGGCGGTGAACATCCGGGCCGTTGGCGGCGAGAACCTGCTCTTCGGTCGCACCCGCTTCACGCGCGATGAAACGGCGGGTCTCTTCCGGATGCTGCTCTGCCCAGAGCGAGGCTTTGGCAATGGCGGCAACCAGCCGCTCCACCAGATCGGGGCGCTCATCGGCAAGCCGACCGTCGACCGTCAGCACGCGGGGAGAGCCGGAGTTGATGCGTATCTTCGGGTCGGGGTGAAAACCGAATTCCGCCACCTGCACGGCGCCGATCAGGTTCGCGGCGGCGATACCGGCAGTACCCTTGACGAAAATCGCATCGACCTCACCCCGCAACAGCGCGATGATCTCCTCACCGAACGATTGTCGCCGCTTCAGGCCGAAAAGGGATGGTCCCTCCTGTGTCGCCAGCACGGAATCCTTGATGACGATATCCTTCAGCTCGATATCCTCGACCTTCAGCCCCTCTAGCGAAAGCGCCGAAACGATGCCCTTCAATGCTGTCGCTCGCATGAAATCGACAATGCCATCAGGTCTGCGCGGCACACCGAAACGCCGGCCGGCGAGATCGGCAAGCGAGCGGATGCCGGTTTCCGGCAGGGTGATGATTGCCTGAAACTCATCCGTCCAGGTAATGCCAATGAGCCGCGTATTGCGCCCTTCCGAGCGGGCGCGAATGGGCGGGACATTGCCACCATGGCGGAAGGACCATTCCAGCGTGTGGTTGAAATGGCTCTGCCGAACGGAGCGATCCGGCGAATCGATGATGGATTTCAGCGCGATGCCGACCTCCTCGAAGGTCTGCCCGAGATAACCGAGCTGCGCCGCCAGCCCCACGGGGGTGGGCACCGGGCAACGGGTGTACCAGATTTCAGAAAGTGTCGTGCTCATGGCTTTGGCCTCGATGAAAACGATGGCACCAGAAAGTGATGCTGAGGTGCCTGTCGACGAAAGGGGGACGTCCCGGCCCGCCGCAAAAGGCGGGCCGGATTTGGCAAGGCGATCAGGATGCGGCGATATGCGCAAAAGCGAGGCTGCCCGCCACACCTTCCGCGCCGATGGTGTGATCGGCAATGCGCTTGTTGAAGATGGTGATTTCCGGTGCCGCGACGATATCGATGGCCGGCACGTCCTCGACGAGGATCTGCTGGATTTCCTTCCACTGCGCGACGCGCTTGTCCGGATCGATCTCGATGGCAGCGGCTTCGAGAAGCGCATCCACCTTGGGATTGCTGTAGGCCGCGCCATTGGAGAAGGGCACGCCCTTCTTGAAGTTCTTCGACCAATAGAGCCGCTGTACGCCAACGGTCGGGTCGAAGAGATTGCTCATGCCCTCATAGGCAAAATCGAAATCGCGATCCGTGTAGATGCGCTTGGTATAGGTGGCGAAATCCTGCGTCCGCACCGTCACATCCACGCCGACCTTTGCCAGCGCCTGGCGGATATAATCCGCGCCGCGCGGGTAAGCCTCGGTGCTCGGCACGTAATCCAGATTGAGCTTGAAGCGGATGCCATCCGCGCCGCGCTTGTATCCCGCCTCGTCCAGCAATGCTTCCGCCGCCTTCAGATCGATCGGATAGGTCTTCAGATCCGCGACGAACCATTTTGAGAGCTTCGGATTGATCGGCCCGGTGATCGTCGCGCCATAGCCGTAATTGACCGTGTTGAAGATGACGTTGCGGTCGATCACATGCGCGAAGGCGCGGCGCACGCGCACATCTTTGAACACATCCTTTTCGAGATTGAACTCCACACGGCTGACGGAATTCGAATATTGATATCCGTTCGTCTCGAAGCCAAGGCTCGGCAGCTCCTTCAGGCGGTCGAGATCGCTATAGGCGACCGGCGTGCTGGGGGCGAGATCGATCTCGCCGGTTTCGATCGCAATCGCCCGGGCCGAAGCATCCGGAATGAAGCGGACGATAAGCTTGTCGAGATAAGGCCGCGGCGCATCCCAGTAATCGGCATTGCGCTCAAAAACGATATGGCTGCCGCGCACCCATTCCTTAAACTTGAACGGGCCGGTGCCGATCGGCGCGAGATTGACCGGGTTTTCAGTGATTTTCGTGCCTTCATAAAGATGCTTGGGCACGACAGGGGTTTCGGCGGAGGCAAGCGCCGTTATCAGATAAGGCGCAGGCTTGGAAAGAACCAGAACCGCCGTCAGATCGTCCGGCGTCTCGACGCTGGTGAGGTTCAGGAACGTATTGCGTCCGCGCGGATGCACTTCCTTGATGGTGTTGATGGAAAAGGCCACATCGGCGGATGTGAAGGGCTTGCCGTCGTGCCACTTCACGCCGGGCCTGAGATTAAAGGTGTAACGCAGGCCATCCGCGCTCACATCCCATGATTTTGCCAGAAGCGGTTTGGGATTGAGGTCGAAATCATAGGTCAGCAGCCCTTCGGTGACCTTGGGCGATATGTAGACGGAATTATAGGCCGTGTGCGCGATCGTCGTCAGAACCGGCGGTTCCGATGAGATGAGCAGGGTGGCCGTGCCGCCGCTTGCCGGCTCGGCCGCGCGGAGCTGCAGCCCCGGCAAAGACACTACGCCAAGCGCTACCGACGCCAGCAGAAATCCACGCCGCGTCGTCTGGTTGAAAACAGTCATGCGATACCCTCTCCTTGATAGTTCCGGCCAAAACCCGGTGAAACTGAACAGCTGCGCTTCAGAAGAAGTTTGTTCCGCAAGACAGAGCGAGATTGGCACGAAGCACTAACAACACTCAATAATAGGAATTTTCTTTTCTTTATGGCGCTATTTATCGTAAATTTCAGAAAATAATTCCATTACTCTTTGACAAATTCCATAAAATTAGTCAACTAATACCAACGCCTTCACGGGCCGATTTCATGTTTTCAAGCGAATGGACTGGAGCCGATGTCGAATTCGAAAAGGATTTTATCGCAGGCAAGGCGGGTGGCCATTCAGGCGATCCCGACGGTCCTCGGTATCGTCATCCTGAACTTCTTCCTGCTGCAACTCGCACCCGGCGATGCGGCCGATGTGCTGGCTGCGGAAGCGGGTTCGGCGACCGTCGAGACCATGGCCGAAATCCGCTCCCGCTTCGGGCTTGATCTGCCGGTCGTGCATCAGCTGATGAACTATCTCGGTAATCTGGCCCATTTCAGCCTCGGCTTTTCACCGCGATACGGCATGCCGGTTGCCGATCTTATCGGTCAGCGCTTGCCCGGCACGCTGGCCTTGATGGGCGCGGCGCTCGGCATTGCTATTTTCGTTGGCGTTTTTCTCGGCTCCATCATGGCGCTCTTTTCCGGCAAGCTGCCGGACCGGATCATTTCGATAGGCTCGCTGATCTTTTATTCCGTGCCGGGTTTCTGGATCGGCCTGATGCTCATCCTGACCTTCTCGGTCAAGCTCGGCTGGCTTCCCTCGGGTGGCGACAGCACCATCGGCAGCAGCCTCACCGGCCTCGCCGCCTTTCTGGACAGGCTGCGCTATATCGTTCTCCCCGCCCTGTCGCTGGCGCTTTATTTTCTGGCCATCTATGCCCGTCTCACCCGCGCGGCGATGCTGGAAGTGAAATCCCAGGACTATGTGCGCACGGCACGGGCCAAGGGCGTTTCGCCGCTCCGGCTCACCACGCGCCATATTCTGCGCAACGCGCTCATCCCGATCACCACCATGGCCGGCATGCATATTGGCGGCCTGCTCGGCGGCGCGGTCGTGGTCGAAACCGTCTTCAGCTGGCCCGGGCTTGGCCGTCTCGCTTTCGAAGCCGTGATGGCGCGTGATTTCAGCGTGCTGCTCGGCATCCTGCTTCTCTCCTCCCTTCTTGTCATCATCGTCAATGCGGCCGTGGACCTGTTGCAGGCGTGGCTCGACCCCCGCATCGGAGAAAGCCGATGAATCCCCCTCACAACACCGCAATTCTCGACGCAACGGATCTTGTTACGCAAGCGGGCACCGCTGCCAAGGAAACCGATGCAAAGCAGAAAAAATCCGACGAAAAGGTCTGGCCCTATATCCATGCGCCGGACGCGCTTTCGGCCCGTTCCGTCTCCGTGCCCCGGCGCGGATTGCGCCGGGAACTGAAGATTTTTCTCACCAATCCCAACGCCATCGTCGGGCTGTTGTTTCTCGCCACCGTCCTCATTGCCGCTGTCACGGCCCCGCTGATCTATCCGGGCGATCCGCTGGAAATGGTGGCCCGTCCCTTCCTCTGGCCCGGCCAGAACCCGGCCTATCCGCTCGGCACCGATTCCATGGGCCGGGATGTTCTGGCCGGCATCGTACATGGCGCGCGCATCTCGCTCACTGTCGGTGTCGTCGCCACTATTATCGGGCTGACGATCGGCATCACCATCGGCGCTTTCGCCGGTTACTTCGGCGGCGTCATCGACGATATTCTCGTGAAGATCATCGAAATCTTCCAGACATTGCCGAACTTCGTGCTGCTGGTGGTGCTCGTCGCCATCGCCCAGCCTTCGGTCACCACGGTCACCTCGGCGATCGGCATCATCACCTGGCCGCTCGTCGCGCGCCTGACCCGCGCCGAATTCCGCGCCATCCGCGAGAAGGACTATGTGCTTGCCGCCCGCAGCCTTGGTTATGGCCATGCGCGGATCGTGTTTCAGGAAATCCTGCCCAACGCCCTGCCGCCGATCATCGTCACCTCCTCCGTCATGGTGGCAGGCGCGATCCTGATGGAAGCAGCACTTTCCTTCATGGGGCTTGGCGACCCCAACCGTGTGTCCTGGGGCTCGATGATCGGTTCGGGACGCGATGTCATCCGCACCGCCTGGTATCTGACCGCCCTTCCCGGCCTCGCCATCGTTTTTACCGTCATTTCGCTGAACCTTATCAGCGACGGCCTCAACGATGCGCTCAACCCCCGTTTTTCGGAGGAACGCCGATGAGCAAACTGATCGAAGTCCACGATCTCTCCGTCAGCTTCGGTTCCGCCCAACCGGTCAAGGGCGTCAGCTTTGACGTGCAGTCCGGTGAAATGCTGGCCATCGTCGGCGAAAGCGGCTCGGGCAAATCGCTGACGGCGCTCGGCCTGATCGGCCTGTTGCCGTCACATGCAAAAACCGGCGGGCGCGTTCTGCTCGAAGGCCGCGATCTGCTACCGCTTTCCGAGCGGCAATGGCGCGGCATTCGCGGCCGCGATATCGGCATGATCTTTCAGGAACCGATGACGTCGCTGAACCCGGTTCTGACGGTCGGCGAACAGATCATCGAGGTGCTGCGCATCCATGAAAGGATCGACAGGCATCAGGCGCGCAAACGCGCGATCGAGCTTTTGGACCTGGTCAATATTCCCGATGCCCGGCGCCGTGTGGACGATTATCCGCATCAGCTTTCCGGTGGCATGCGCCAGCGCGTCATGATCGCCATCGGCGTCGCCTGCAATCCGAAACTCCTGATCGCCGACGAGGCGACGACGGCGCTCGACGTGACGATACAGGCGCAGATCCTGCAACTGCTCGACAATCTGCGCCGCGATCTCAACATGGCCGTCATCCTTATCACGCATGATCTCGGCATCGTGGCGCAATGGGCGGACCGGGTGATGGTCATGTATGCCGGCCGCAAGGTGGAAGAGGGATTGCCGGAACCGGTTTTCTCCAACCCCTACCACCCCTATACGCGCGGCCTGCTCGCGGCTTCCCCGCGCGCGGAAGACGGCCAGCATTATCGCGACGGGCCGCTCATCGAAATTCCGGGTTCCATCGTTTCCGCCACAGGGGAGCGCGGCTGCGCCTTCCGCCCACGCTGTCCGAGCGCCCGCGGTTTCTGCGGGCAGTTCGTGCCGCCGCTGAGGCTGATTTCGGAAGGCCGTCACGCCGCCTGCCCCTTCGTTGCTCCCACATCTCAGGAGGTATCCGATGACGCTCTTGTCAGTGCATAGTCTCTCCACCCATTACACGGGCGGACGCGGCACCGTGCGCGCCGTCGATGATGTGTCGCTCGACATCGAGGCGGGCGAGACGGTGGCGCTGGTGGGCGAATCCGGCTGCGGCAAATCCTCGCTCGGAAAGTCGCTGATGCGGCTGGTCGAGCCGTCCTCCGGCAGGATCACCTTCAAGGGCGCCGATGTGACCGCCATGTCGTCGTCGCAGCTGCGCGGCATTCGCCGTCGCATCCAGATGATCTTTCAGGACCCTTTCGCTTCGCTTAATCCGCGCCAGACGGTGCGCACCATCCTCACCGCCCCGTTAAAGGTGCACGGCATCGGCGACAGGGCGCGTCGGCGGGAGATCGTCGAGGCCATCGTCGCGCAGGTGGGTCTACCGCCTGACGCACTCGACCGTTATCCGCATGAGTTTTCCGGCGGCCAGCGCCAGCGCATCGGTATTGCCCGCGCGCTGGTTCTGGAGCCGGAACTGGTGGTCTGCGACGAGCCGGTCTCGGCGCTCGATCTCTCCATACAGGCGCAGATCCTCAACCTTCTGGTGGAGATGAAGAAGCGGCTTTCGCTATCCTATCTCTTTGTCTCCCACGACCTTTCGGTCGTGCGCTATTTTTCCGACCGCGTGCTCGTCATGTATCTCGGCAAGATCGTGGAAAGCGCCCCGACCGCCGAGCTCTGGGCATCGCCAAAACACCCCTATACCCGTGCCCTTCTCGCCGCCGTTCCCGATCCCGCGCGCCGCAAGCAGGCGGCCCCGATCTCCGGTGACCTGCCCAGCCCGCACGACCCGCCATCCGGCTGCCGGTTTCACACCCGCTGCCCGCTCGCCACCGATCTCTGTCGCGAAAAAGCGCCGGATTACACCCTTTTCGGCAAGAACCACGCCGTGGCCTGCCACCATGCCCAATAAACTGAAGGAGCAACCATAATGGCCGACTATCGCTATCTCGGACGCAGCGCGCTGAAAGTTTCACCGCTGAGCCTCGGCACGATGATGTTCGGAGGCCCGACACCGGATGACGTGGCCTTCCGCATCATCGACAAGGCACGTGAACAGGGCATCAACTTCATCGACACCGCCGATGTCTATCACGACGGCAAGTCGGAAGAAGTCGTCGGTCGCGGTATCAAGGCCAGTCGCGACCACTGGGTTCTGGCAACGAAATTTGTCAACTCCCATACCAAGGGTCCGAACCTCGGCGGACATTCGCGCAAGTGGGTAATCGAGACCGTCGAGAATTCGCTGCGACGTCTCAACACCGACTATATCGATATCCTCTATTTCCACCGCGCCGTGTTCGACGCGCCGCTGGAAGAGCCGGTACGCGCCATTGCCGATCTCATCCGTGCAGGCAAGCTGCGCTATTTCGGCGTTTCGAACTTCCGTGGCTGGCGCATCGCCGAAATTTCGCATCTGGCCGACCAGCTCGGCATCGACCGGCCTATCGCCAGCCAACCGCTCTACAACATCGTCAACCGCACGGCGGAAGCCGAGCAGCTGCCTGCGGCCCACAATTACGGGCTGGGCGTCGTTTCCTATTCGCCGCTGGCGCGTGGTGTGCTGACCGGCAAATATCAGCCGGGCGAACAGCCGGGTGCCGATACCCGCGTCGGCCGTGGCGACAAACGCGTTCTGGAAACGGAATGGCGTCCGGAATCGGTCGAAATCGCCCAGAAGGTCGCGGCGCACGCCGCATCGAAGGGCGTTTCGGCAGCGGATTTCGCGCTCGCCTGGGTGCTGAACAACAAGTTCGTCACCGCCGCGATCACCGGCCCGCGCACCGAGGAGCATTGGGACGGTTACGTCCGTGCGCTCGATGTGAAGATCGATGCGGAAGACGAGGCGTTGGTCGATAGCCTTGTGACGACAGGCCATCCCTCGACACCCGGCTTCAACGATCCGAGCCATCCCGTCGAAGGCCGCGTGCCGCGCAATGTCGAACCCGCTCCCCGCCCGGTCGTCAAGCCGCGCGCGGTCGCCTGACCGTTCAGAAGAAAATGCCTGCGGCGCGACCGTGCCGCAGGTCATCACATCCGCTCAGGGAAACCCGCAATGTCCAATCCTAAAATACAGACCGCAACAACCGACAATTCCGGCGTGCCGAGCCGAGACGACATTCTGGCCCGCGCCAGGGACATTGCGGCTGTCGCCGCCAGGGATGCCGCCCGCCGTGAACGCCAGCGGGAACTTCCCTTCGAAATCTTCGGCCTGATCAAGCAGGCGAAGATCGGCACGCTGCGCATCCCCGAGGCCAAGGGTGGACCGGGGGGATCGATTGCCGACTATATCGAAGTGCTGATGATCCTCGGCGAAGCCGACAGCAATATTCCGCATGCACTCCGCAGCCATTTCAATTTCACCGAAAATCTAGCGCTCACACCAATCGAGCTTGAGGATCGGCGGCACCTCGAAAATGTCCTCACCGGCAAGCTTTTTGCGGGTGCCAGCACCGAACAGGGCACCAAGCGCCCCGGCGAAATCACCACGCGCCTCAGCGCCGATGGCGACCGTTATCGTCTGAACGGCCGCAAATGGTATGCGACCGGCACGGCCTTTGCCGATTTCGGCACCTTCAGCGCAGTGGGCGACGATGGCCAACCGATTGGCGTCCTCATTCCGCTTGATCGCGCCGGCATCACCATTCTCGACGACTGGGACAGCATGGGCCAGCGCATGACGGCAAGCGGCGGCGTTTTGCTTGAGAATGTCGAGGTGCTCCCGCATGAACTGACGACCCGCAAGCTCGGCAGCCAGGTCGGGCGCCACAGCTCGGCCATGCGGCAGTTGCATCTAGCCGCCTCTGCGGCCGGTGCCGTTCAGGGCGCACTCAACGACGGTGTCGACTATGTTCTACGCCAGGCGCGCACCACGCTGCACAGTAGCGCGGAGACCGCCAATCAGGACCCCTTTGTGCAGAAGATGCTCGGTGAGATCAGCGCCGGTGCCTTCGCCGTCAAGACGCTGATCCGCGAGGCGGCCCGCACGCTCGACCGGACCGCCGCCGCCTTTGCCAGCGGCGACGAAGAGGCGATAGAAGCGGCTTTGCTGGAAGGCTCGCTCGCCACCGCCCGTACCCAGATCATCGCCTCGCAGCTTTCACTGACAGTCGCCACCAACCTTTACGAACTCGGCGGCGGTTCGGCGACGTCAAGCGAGCGTAATTTCGACCGGCACTGGCGCAACATCCGCACGGTCTACAACCACAATCCGCTTGCCCATAAGGCGCGCGTCATCGGCGATTATTATCTCAACGGCACCACGACGCATCTGAAGGAAGGCCGGGTATTCTAGCCATGAAGAGGAGACGGCCATGAGAACGGAATTCATCCCTCCTTCGGTCGCAAGGGCGGCTTTTCGATTGCCGACACTTTCCCGGCTGCCGCCGCTGACGGCGCTGCGCGCCTTCGTCGTGGCCGCCCGTCACGCCAGCTTCTCGCGGGCGGCAGAGGAACTGCATGTCTCGACCGCCGCAATCGGCCAGCAGGTCCGCATTCTCGAAACCCATCTCGGGCAACCGCTCTTCAGCCGCCAGCGCGGCGAGCTGGTGCTGACCGAGGCCGGCAGCACGCTTTACCCCGGCCTAGCGGATGCTTTCGAGACGATGATCGGCAGCCTTTCCGATCTCATGGCCTCCGGCGGCCGGCGGCAGGTGAAGGTTCTGGCGGAAGGCTGTTTTGCGGCACGATGGCTGGCGCCACGGCTGGGAAACATCGTTCCCGCCCTTGGAGACGTGGATATCTCGATCGAATCCCTCGAAGGTGATGCCATCGACCTCACGCATTTCGATGCCGATTGCGCGATCGTCGCGACCCAAGGACAAATCCCCGGTTTCATTCACGAACCGCTTTTTTCCGACACCGTCAGTGCCGTCTGCACCCCGGATTTTGCAGTCCGCCACCGGCTTTGTGGCGAACCCGAACGGCTTCGGGATCTCTCTTTTGCGATGTTGCGCGGCAATGGCGCGGATACCGCTTTCGAATGGGCAAACTGGCTGCGTGCCTGCCGCATTCCGCTTCGGCTTTCGGCAACTGGCCCGCGCTTTTCGCGCCAGAGCGCGTTGATAGAGGCAATCTTATCAGGCCACGGCATCGGCCTTGCGCGCCACTCGCTCATTTCCGAAGAGCTTCGAACCGGCCGTCTGATCGCACCTTTCGGCGCACCTCAGCCGACCGCCAGCCGGTATCATCTTCTGACCAGTCCTGACAGGCGGCGGCTGCCGGAAATCGCATCTCTACTCGCCTTGTTGCGCGAGGATACACGCTCACTCGAAGCCGCCGCCTGAACACGCCCGTCCCACATCAGGCGCGTTCCCTTTGCAACTCCCTGGTCGTATGGATGTTTTCCGGCCGGGGCAGGCCGTAATGATCACGCAGCGTGTCGCCCTCGTAGTCCTCGCGGAACAGCCCGCGCTGTTTGAGGATCGGCACGACCTCGTCGACGAAAATATCGAACCCGCCATTCAGCCATGGCGGCATGATGTTGAAGCCGTCGGCAGCACCTTCACGGAACCAGGTCTCTATCCAGTTTGCCACCTGTTCCGGCGTTCCCGAAATCACCTTGTGGCCGCGCCCGCCGGCAAGCCGGTGCAACAATTGCCGGATCGTCGGATTTTCCCGGTCGATGACATCGAGAACCAGCTGATGCCGGCTGCTATCCGCCTGCGCGCGGGTCGCTTCCACCGCCTCCTTCGGCAACGGCTGATCGAGATCGGCCGATGAGAGATCAATGCCTGTAATGCGCTGCAACTGCCCAAGCGAAAAGGCCGGCTGGATGAGATCGTTGAAACTCGCCTCGAGCTTTCGCGCCTCCTCTTCGGTGGAGGCGATGAAGGGGCTGATCCCCGGCAGGATTTTCACATGGGCGGGATTGCGCCCTGTGGCCGCCACGCGCCTCTTGATGTCGGAATAAAAAGACCGTGCACTTTCCAGAGTTTGATGCGCGGTAAAGATTGCCTCGGCATAACGGGCAGCAAAGCCACGGCCGTCCTCCGAAGAGCCGGCCTGCACATAGACCGGCCTGCCCTGCGGCGAGCGTGGCAGGTTGAGCGCGCCCCGCACCCGGTAGAACTCGCCCTCGTGACTGGTGGGATGGATTCGGTCGGTATCGGCGAACAGACCGCTCCCCTTGTCGGCGACGATGGCATCGTCTTCCCAGCTGTCCCAGAGCTTTGTCACCACGTCGACAAATTCAGTCGCCTGACGATAACGGTCGGCGTGCGGCGGATGCTGTTGGAGATTGAAGTTTCCGGCCGCCGCATCGGCCGAGGTCGTCACGATGTTCCAGCCCACCCGGCCGCCGCTGATGTGGTCAACCGAAGCGAACAGCCGCGCGAGATTGTAAGGCTCGTAATAGGTGGTGGAGGCCGTGGCAATGAAGCCGATCTTTTCGGTGACGGCGGCCAAGGCCGCCAGCATGGTGATCGGCTCCAGCCGGTGGCGGGCGGCATAGCGGATATTGGCGTCCAGCACCGGCGCATCAGCAAAGAAGATGGCATCGAGCTTCGCTGCCTCGGCCTTGCGGGCGATATCCTGATAGAGCCTTATATCGGTGACGCGCAGCGGCTCCGACTCGGGGTGCCGCCACGCTGCTTCATGATGTCCACCCGGATAGATGAACGCATTGAGGACCAGCTTCTCGGATTTTCTGCTCATGGCGATGAACCCTTTTCAACTTTGACGCGGCTTTAAACGAGAGGTGAGGAGGCGCTTACGCCTCCTTCGTCACCCACGCTTTGGCGAGATTGCCACTGAGACCTTCCGCCCCCGTCGCGTAATCCTTGATGCGGACGCTGCCGACGACCGGCTGGATCGGCGAAACGAGATTGATAACGGGAAGATCCTTGGCGACCACGGCTTGAAACTCCTTAAAAAAGGTCGCACGCTTCTCGATATCCGGCTCCACCGCCGCCGCTTCCAGCAGCCGGTCCACTTCCGGATTGGCGTAGTGGCTGGCATTCGAGAACGGCAGGCCGATCTTGAAGTTCTTGCTCCAGTAGACACGCTGCACGCCGGCCGTCGGATCGAAGGTGTTGGAGAGGGATTCGACCGAAAGGTCCCAGGCGCGGTCGGTATAGACCACCTTCACATAGGTGCCGAAATCGAATTTCTGGATATCCGCCTCGATACCGATCTTCGACAGCGCCTGTGCGATGAAATCCGAATAGGTCTGCGGGTTGAACGGGTTGGTGGTGACCCTGAGCTTGAAACGCTTGCCGCCATCCTTGCGCGCAAAGCCTGCCTCATCCAGCAGTTTTTCTGCCTGCGCGACGTCGAACTTGGCAAAGCCGATATCTGGATTGTGGAACTTCGCAAGGCCGGGGCTGATCGGCGTGGGCGATGGCACGGCATAACCATAAAGCACGGTATCGATCAGCGCCGGAACGTCGATCGCGTGGGCAATGGCCTGCCTCACCTTCAACTCCTTGAGATATTCGTTCTCAAGATTGATGACGAGCTGGTTCTGCTGACCGGCATAGGCGTAGATGCGGTCATCCACCTTCAGCGTCGGGATGGATTTCAGCCGTTCCAGATCGGCAAGCGCCACCGGGTTGGGGCCGATGTCACCCTCCCCGGTTTCCAGCGCCGCAGCACGTGCGCCGGCATCGTTGATGAGGCGGATGATGACGCGGTCAAGATGCGGGCGCGGCGCATCCCAGTATTCGGCATTTTTCTCGAGAAGAATATGGCTGCCCGGCACCCATTCCTTCAGCACGAAGGGGCCGCTGCCGATGATCTGGGCGGGTTTCGGATTGTCTGTCGGTTTGAAGGTCTCGAAGATGTGCTTCGGCACAATAGGCGATTCCGATGAGGCGAGCGCGGTGATCAATCCCGGCGCCGGCTTGGAAAGCTTCACCTTCGCGACCAGCGGATCGGAAGTATCGACGCTTTCGACATGCGAGAAAGTCGCCCGGCCGCGCGGATGGGCTTCCTTCAGCCGCAGGATCGAAAATTCCACATCCGCCGATGTCACCGGCTTGCCGTCATGGAACTTCGCGTTCGGCTGCAGATGGAAGACATATTCCAGTCCGTCGGCTGAAACACTCCATTCCCTGGCAAGGCTCGGCTTGGGTGAAAGTTCGTAATCGTAAGTCAAAAGCCCGTCATAAATCTTCGAGCCGATGAACTGCGGACCACCCGCGCTGGTGTTGATCGCCACGAGCTGGGTCGGCTCGGGAAAATAGACGATCTTGAGCGTACCGCCCGATACGGGTTCTTCGGCAGCGGCGAAAGAACCGCCGGGAAGCGCCACGAAAGCGCCGGCGGCGAGTGCAATTTTATGAAACTGGCGTCTGGAAAAGGTCATATCTATCTCCGAAAAATCCGATGGGCGGGGTGCGGCAGCTCAGTGCAGCTGCGGGAAACCGTGGCGCTCGGCGAGGATTTGCAAAATGCGTTTGGTGTCCTGAATGAAGTGCGTGTCGCCTTTGGTCGTCGCATCGGCTGGTGCATCGCCGGCAAAGACGAACAGCGGCAACGACTGGTTTTCCTCACCCACGGCGGCGATAACCGCCTGACGCGGGCGCTGAAAACCGACCCGGTGGATATCGATCCCGGCAGCCAAGTCCGGAAAGGCGGCAAGCAGGCCTTCGATCTGGTTACAATGCGGGCAGACGAACCGGACACCGGGGTGCTTGGGGTCTTCAAAACCGGGGGCGATCAAAAAAAGCGTATCCTTGGCCATGGCATCCATCATTTGCGGGTGAGATTTCATAAGCACAGTGCAGGTGGTCAAAGCGTGGGTCCAGAAAGCAATTCTTGCTTTGAAACGAAGAATTCCTTCGCTCTAAATCTTTGATGAAACTGATTTTTTCAGAATTCAGATAGCCGGCATCGCTGTTCTGGACAGACCTTGTCACAAGCAATGTTTTTCCTGAAAACGCGGTTGCTGCGCGAAGGCGCAAAAGGATGGATGGTGGATTTTTGCAATAAAAAACCCGGCAGATTTGCCGGGTCAATGTTGGCTGATGGTAGGGGCAAAGCCTCTCCTTCGTCATGCTCGGGCCTGTCCCGAGCATCTGCAACCTATAACACTAGGATGCCTTGGCAGATCCTCGGCACAAGACCGAGGATGACGTCGAATGTGGAGGAACGTTCGTTATCCCTCTCGCTCCGCAGGATCGCTGAGTTTTCTCCCTCACTCGCTTTTCCATGCCGTCGACAAATCGCCATAGGCGATATCAATCGTGGTGACGAGCGACCTGAGGCTGGTGTTGCGCAGAATGACGGTCGGCAGGGCGACAATCGAGAAATTCGGCAATTCGTCGCCGGTGATTTTCTGAATGTCGTGGAACTGCCCCGCCCGTTTCACTTCATCCACTTCAATCGCAGCGGCACGGAAAAGATCGTCCACTCTGGGATTGTTGTAGTGGGCGGCGTTGACATAGGGCGCGGGTTTCTTGATGCCATCCGACCAATAGAGGCGCTGCACGCCCGCTGTCGGATCAAACAGCCTGCTGATACCGTTCACCGTCAGGTCAAAACCGCGCTCCGTATAGACACGTTTGATGAAGGTAGCGAGATCGCCTTCGACGATATCCACCTTCACGCCGAGTTTGCCGAAGGACGAGCGCAGATATTCGGAGGTTTTGCGGAAGACGTCGGAGGGCAGGAAGGCCAACCGCAGCGAAAAACGGGTGCCATCCGCGCCCTTCGGATACCCCGCTTTATCGAGCAGCTCGTTCGCTTTGGCCAAATCAAAGGGATAGGTGAAGGGTTTCTCGTCATTATAGGCGGTGAAGACGGCCGGAATGTTCGAACCGGCGGGTTTCGCCGTGCCGAAGAAGATGGCGTCGTTGATGAAATTGCGGTCGATGGCATGGGCCAGCGCGTGCCGGACCTCCTTTTTCGCGAGGATCGGGTTCTCCAGATTGAACTCGAATATGGCGGCATTGTTGAGGTAGGAGTCGGTATAAACCTCCACCGAAAGCTTGGGATTTTGCCGCAAACGCTCCAGATCGCTGTAGGAGACATCGGCGGTGTAATCCGCCTCGCCCGTTTCCACCGAGATGGTGGTGGAGGCCGCGTCAGCGACGAACCGCGCCACGAAGCCATCGAGATAGGGAAGATCGGCCTGCCAGTAGTTCGGGTTCTTCCTGAGCTTCACATAGCTGCCGCGTTTCCATTCCTCGAATACAAAGGGGCCGGTGCCAACAGGCGCGTTGCCGTTCGGGCTCTCATTGTAGTTTTCCGAAGCATAGGCATGGGCCGGCAGAATGGGCGTTTCGCCGCCTGTCAGCGCCCTTAAGAGATAGGGTGCGGGTTTGGAAAGCACCACCACGGCCGTCAGCGGATCGGGCGTTTCGATATCGGCAACATTGGCAAAGGTGATGCGGCCGCGCGGCCCGACCTTCTTGAAGGCAAGCAGGGAAAATTTCACATCCTGCGCGGTAAAATCCTTGCCATCATGCCATTTGACGCCCTTGCGCAACTTGAAAGTGTAGCGCAGCCCGTCAGCGGAGGTTTCCCAGCTTTCGGCGAGAACCGGATGCGGCTTGAACTCGCTGTCGAAGCGCACCAGACCTTCAAGGATTTTGGTGGAAATGGCGCGCGTGCGCGTGTTGGAATCAGAAAGCGGCACCAGCGTCGTCGGCTCGCCGAGGCCCGCAAGGGTGACAATGCCGCCCTTTTTCGGAGTTTCCGCCGCCAGTACCGGCAGGGATGGCAGCAGCATGGCCCCGGCAAGCGCGGCACTCAAAAGCAATGTCTTACGTCTTGTAATGTCCATGGATGTTTCCTCTTGCAGGCTTGTTTTAAAATTTTCAGGCGGGCTTCAGCCGGGTTTCGACCAGCCGGGCAAACAGGGTGGCGCCAACAGGCAGAATGGCATCGTCGACGATGAAACCGGGATTATGGGCCGGTACGGTGCCGGAATGACCGAGGGTGAAAAACGCTCCGGGCGCATGTTTCAAGAGATCGGCGAAATCCTCGCTGCCCATGAAGCGGCCGGGTTCCGTGGAAACGCGCTCGTCTCCGAGAACTTCGCGCGCCACCCCGGCCACGATCTCCACCGATGCGTCGTCATTGGTCAGAACCGAGAAGATGTCGCGAATATCCACCTCCGCGGTCAGGCCGTAAGCCGCGGCAATGTGATCGGAAATCGTGCGGATTCGGCCCCTTATGGTCTCGCGCACGCTGTCGGAGAAGGCCCGAACCGTGCCTGCAATCGAAGCCGTTTCGGGAATGACGTTATAGGCCGATCCCGCTTCGATACGCGTGATCGACAGGACGGCGGGATCGGTCGGCGGCACATTGCGGCTGACGATGGTCTGCAAGGCCTGGATGAGTTCGCCCGTCGCCGGCACCGGATCGCGCGAGACATCCGGGTGTGCGGCGTGGGCGCCCCTGCCCTTCAGCCGGATATCGAAAAAATCGGCGCCTGCCAGAATGGTGCCGGGCGAAACCTTCAGATGGTTGGGTGCGGCATGGGAAGAATTGTGCAGCCCGTAAATCTCATCAACGGGGAAATCCTTGAACAGCCCATCGGCGATCATGGCGCGTGCGCCACCCAGACCTTCCTCGGCGGGCTGGAAAATGAAGATCACCGTGCCGGCGAAATCGCGGGTTTCCGCCAGATAGCGGGCGGTGCCAAGCAAGATGGTGGTGTGCACATCATGCCCGCAGCCGTGGAACTTGCCGGGATAGACCGAAGCATAAGGCAGGCCGGTTTCTTCCGGCATCGGCAGGGCGTCCATATCCGCCCTCAGCCCGATGGAGCGATTGCCCGCGTGCCGGCCGCGCAACACGCCGACCACGCCGGTCTTGCCATAACCGCGATGCACCTCGATGCCCCAGGAGGCGAGCTTTTCGGCGACGATGCCGGAGGTGCGCACCTCCTCGAAACCGATTTCCGGATGCTGGTGAATATCATGGCGGATGGAGACGAGTTCGGGAACATAGGTCCCGATCCGGTCCAGAATTTTCGGCGCGGGCGTTTTGACGGGATCGACGGCAATATTCACGGTATCTCCTCAGGGCAAAAAAAATCGTTCTCGCAATCTCGGTGATTGCGAAGTGCTAAGCTTTAGAACTGGAAAGCGGAGGCGGGAGAGGCGTCAGAGCCTCAGGCCAGCCTCCTTCATCAAGGGCAGAATGCGGTCCGCGAAATAATCGAGGTCTTCGCGGAAGTCGTAGAAATTCAGCTGCACGCCATCTATGCCGGCCTTTTTCAGGCCGACAAGCTGCTCGACCACCTGTTCCGGCGAACCGATGATTTCGATATTGCCGCCGAGATTGCGGCCCTGCTTGTGGCGCGCATCGCCGCGGCCGCGCCAGGCATGGGCGTCGCTGTCGTAATTATTGGTCGCAAAGGCACGGGTGCCGGGCTGCGGTTTTCCCGCTTCGATGGCGTCGGCATAGGCGATCGCTTGCCTCTCCGTGTCGCGGCTGACGATGATCGGGTTGATGAGCGTCTTCACCTGCCGGCCATAGGCCCTGGCGCGGTTCTTGATGGTGGCGACATGATCGGGAAGCGTTTCCAGCGCGCTGTCGATATGCGCGCCGCCGGGCGAGGTGACGAACACAAGATCGGAATGGCGCGCGGCGAAATCGATGCCTGCGGGTGAACCGGTCGCCGTCACCAGCGGCGGGCGGCCAAAGGCGGGTTTTGGCGTTATCCAGCCATTGTTGATCGCCCAAGGGTTTAGCTTTCCCTCATAGGAGAAGTTTTCGGTTTCGCCCCACAGGCGGTGAAGCACATCGAACAACTCGCCCGCCATATCGTAGCGCTTGTCATGGTCGATCCGCTGCCAGCCGAACATTTCATGCTCGATGGCGCGATGGCCGGTGACGATGTTGATGCCCCAGCGCCCCTTGGCGATATGATCCAGCGTCGCGCCATATTTGGCGAGATGAAGCGGATGCAGGGGACCGTAAAGCACATGGATGGTGGAGATCAGCAGAATGCTCTTGGTGACCGCCGCCATGGCGCCCAGCGCAATGAAACTGTCGAGCGAGGATTCGCCGTCATAACCGCCCTTGGGCAGCCATTGCGTGCGGCTGAAGGCGATTTCGAAACCAAGCTCCTCCGCGCGCTTCACCAGCTCCGCATTGTAGTCGAAGGTCCAGCTATTGCTGGTTGGCAGGCTGGAGAAGTTGATGTCCTGCAGATTGAGGAACAGCCCCAGCATCAGTGGCTGTTTCGCCGCGCGGCTGAGCGGGCTGTCTTCGAAATCAGTGGGGCTTTTCAGTTCGGGACCTTCAGGCAGTGAAACAGTCAGCGCCATGTCTTTTCTCCCTCGGAATGATTACCCTGCGGGGTGGTCGCTGCCAGTCGGGCGCGCAAATAGGCCTCCACGCTGCGGGGTTGCTGACCGGTAATCCGCTCGACGTTGTCGTTGACGGAGGCCGCGAGACCTTCGCGGATGAGTTGGCCGAATTCGCCAATCGCCTTCTGTTCGAACGCTTCGATATTCGGCGGAAAAACGGAAGCGGAATAATGCGATATCCCGACGGGGCGATGCAGGATACGAGCCGCGATGCGGGCAATTTCGAGCGCCGTCAAGGCTTCACCGCCGGTCAGCACGAAGGTGCCGGAAACAGGCGCGCTTGCGGTCAAGGCGTGAACCGCCACATCGGCGATATCGTCGGCATCGATGAAGGAAACGGCCGCATCGCCGAAACGGGCGGGCACATCCTCCCCCTTGCGCAGCGCCGCGACAACGGGTTCCAGCGCCACCTGCATCCAGGCATTCGGTCGCAGAACAGTATGCGCAATGCCGCTCCCGGTCAGATGTTTTTCCACCTCGGCATGGGCTGCACCCGAGATGGAGCGTGCGGCATTGGCGATGGTCCAGTCGGAGCCAGATATTTTCACGATCCGCGATACGCCGGCAGAGAGAGCGGCATCGATGACCGCCTTCTGGTCCGCCGCCAGCGTTTCACCGATGGGGGAAAGCAGGAACAGCGTGTCTATTCCGCGTGAGGCCTCTTTCAGGCTGGCGGGATCGGAGAAATTCCCCTCCGCAATATCCACCCTTTCGCCCCAGAGCTTGAGCGCGTCCTCATGCCGGCGGGTCAACACCCGAACCTTCGCCTCTTTCTGCAAAAGACGGCTGACAACCCGTTGGCCGAGCTTGCCGGTTGCGCCCGTTACAAGAATGGTTGCTGTCATGACGCCCTCACTTCGCCGCAGGTTGCAGTAAAGAAAGGGCGCGCGGATCGACCCAGTCGTTCACATCGAAATCGTCAGGGATGAATTTCCATTCCAGCAGGAAATCCTTGAAGTGACTGAGCGCATCCAGCTCCGCCGGATCGAGATCGAGCCTCAGGCTTCGGTACACGTCCGCTCCGTTGGCGGCGATAACCGCTTCCTCGCTGACGCCGATCTCGCGGGCGATGAAACGCACCGCTTCCGCCGGATTGTCATTCGCCCAGCCGGCAACCCGCTGTACCGTGGCCACGAGGTCGGCGACGAGATCGGGCCTTTCATCGGCAAAGGTGGCATCCACGGTCAAAGGACGTGGCGTGCCGTTATTGATGCGGATTTTCGGATCAGGGTGAAAGCCGGTCGACACGACGACGTGCGCGCCGATGAGATTGGCAACAGTGACGCCTTCCGCTCCTTTGACAAAAAACGCATCGATCTCACCGCGATGCAATGCCGCGATCTCTTCGCCATAGGGCAGCCGTCGACGCAGACCATGGAACCTGTCGTCAGCCGGCCCGAGCAGCACCGGCTCGGTGGCGGTGAGATCGACCAGCTCAACTTCCGCGACGGAAAGGCCGGAAACGGTCAGCGCCGATACGATGCCCTTGAGCGATGTCGCTCGCTGGAAATCGATGGTTTCGTTCGGTCGTTTCGGCAACCCGATGCGCCGGCCCTTCAGTTCGCCGCCCTTTGTTATGCCACTGGCTGGCAGGGCTATGACCGCCTGGAACTCGTCGGTCCTGGTCAACCCGACAAGACGCGTCTGGCGTCCGCCGGATTTTGTCCAGATAGGCGGAATATTGCCGCCCTGACGGAAGGACCAGTCCAGACGGTGATCGAAATGGCTCTGGCGAATGGCCGGATCCGCCGCATCGCGAATGGAGGAAACAGTAATGCCGTGGCTGGCGAAACTCTCCTCGATCCAGCCAAGCTGCGCCGCGATGGAAAGCGGCGTTGGCGCCGGGCAGCGCGTGTACCAGACGGTTTCAGGGTGGGTTATCTGGCGAAGGGCCGCATCAGCCATGGCGTTCGTCCTCTCAATTGCGATCTGGGCAGCACGCTACACGCCGCAAGACATTTTCTATAGATAAAGTGTACTATTTGAGGGGCCATTGAGGAAATTCGTTTCCATCTCACGGGCGTTTCACGCTGCTAACAAAATATCCTTTCGGAAATGGCATCATTTTCGAACGAAGCTTCGGCTGCTGACCGCGCTCGATGTAGGGCGTCTCCTCGGGAACGGACGGCCAAGGCCCGAAAGTTTTTCTTCTCCTGACAGCAAGGATTTTTAACTCGCGACCGGAACCCCGGCTGTTACGCTTCCCCGCAATTGCGCCGGACCCGCAAGCCGGCAATCCAACAGACCCAAAAAGAAAAAGTGGCAGCATGAGCACGAACAAACGCCGGCTCAATCTCAATGTCGGCATCAACACCACCGGATACCTCGCCAATGCCTGGAAATACAGGAGCGGCGACCGGCACGATATCAATGACATCGGCTACTACCGGCGACTAACGGAACTGGCTCACAAAGGCCGGTTCGACGCCGTTTTCCTTTCGGATCATCCGGCATTGCTGACTGACCCGACAAGCCGGCCGTTTCACACCATCGATCCGCTCATCCTTTCCACATCGCTTGCCGCACAGGTGCCGGATATCGGGTTCGTGGCGACCGTGTCCTCCACCTATAACTCGCCCTATAATTTTGCGAGACGAACGCAATCCATCGATATCGTCACGGGCGGTCGGTTGATCGTCAACATCGTCTCCTCCTTCAATCCGAACGTCGCCGCCAATTTCGGCAACGACCCGCTGCCGCCGCGCAATGAGCGATATGCCAAAGCCACGGAATTTCTCGATGTCGCGAAAAAGCTCTGGTCGAGCTGGGATCCGCGCCGCGAAGGCGAGATACCGGAAGACCGCTTCTGGGATGCGGCGACGGCTGAGACGATCGATCACGAGGGGCAATATTTCCATGTCAAAGGCCCGCTCAACGTGCCCCGCGGACCACAGGGCCACCCCGTCATCGCGCAGGCCGGAGCCTCCGAGGGCGGCATCGATCTGGCGGCACGTCATGGCGAGATTATCTATTGCAACATATTGTCCCGTCCCGCCGGCCAGGCCTTTGGCAAAAAGGTCCGTGACCGCGCAGTGTCTTTCGGCCGCGATCCCTCGGGCATCCGCATCGTTCCCGGCCTCGTCGTCATTCTCGGCGAGACGCGCGAGGAAGCGCTGCGTAAACACGAACTCTACAGCGGAACCGGCTCGGAAGACGGTCTTCTGGCACGCTTCGCTAAGGAAAACGGTATCGATCCCCGCGATTTCGATCCCGACGCGAAACTGGATGGCGAGCGCTTCATTCCCGACCAGAACCGCCAATGGGCAGTAGGCATGGGGCTTGGCCTTTCCGAACTGCTGACCCATGAAAAGCTCACCGCCCGCGAGGCCGTGCGGCGCTCGGAGGGGCATCACCGGCTGCTACTCGGCACAGCGGAAGAGGTGGCGGACGACATCATCGATCTCTGGCAGGACGGAACGGTTGACGGCTACACATTGCAGCCGCCCCGTGCCCCTGACGATATCGCCGAATTCGTCGAACAAGTCGTGCCGGTGCTGCAAGACCGCGGCGTTTATCCGCGCGAATACGAAGGCACGACCATACGCGAGAGATACGGCCTGCCACAACCGGACTGATGCTGTTCCCGTCGTTCGCCATTCCGACGCTCGGCGCAGGAATGGCGACGTTGTAACGACGCTATTGAGCTGTCGCCACTTTCAAAACCGGTCGCCCGCCGGAAAGCTGCGGCACGACGGACGCGAAATCCGTCACGATCTGGCGATAGTCTTCCGGCTGGAATTCATAGGGCAATTCCAGACGGAATTCCGAAACATGCGGCAGAACGGGATCGCGCGACAGCTTCTCCAGAATTTCATCCGTCGTCCCGACGATATCAGGCAGAAAAAGCGTGCGGCGCGCACCATGCGGCGTATGCGTGCGCTTGTCGCGCTCGGCCGCGAATTCCGCATAACGGCGGCGTGTCGTCGGGCTGGCGCTGTCCGTTGGCAGGATCACGCGACCAAGTGCGACGCGCGGCTGGCGCTCATGCGCCCATTCCTGCCGGAAGCGGGCAACGAGGGCCGCCTGCGCCGTCAGAAAATCATCGGTATTTTCACCGCTGACAATGTTGCCGGTCAGGAGATTGAAGCCCGCCTTCCCCGCCCAGCGCGCGGAATTCTGCGATCCGCCGCCATACCACAGCCGGTCGGTCAACCCCTTGGCGAAGGGCCGAAGGCGCGGCACCTGCGCGCCCGCTGCATTGCCCGCCTCCGTTTCGCTGGACAGCGGTTCCGATCTCAAGGCCCTGGCGAGCTTCTCGGCACGGGCATGGCTATAATCCGCATCGGGCGCCGTATCGACATAATCCGAAATCAGATGGGCGAAGGGCGGCGCGCCAACAGAGACCCCAACATTCAACCGTCCGTGTGACAACACATCCACGGTGGCGAGATCTTCGGCCAGCCTGAACGGGTTTTCATAACCCAGTTGAATGACGGCGGTGCCGAGCCCAATCCGCTTCGTGCGCTGCGACGCCGCCGCGAGAAAGGTGGCGGCCGAGGACACGCCTCGTTCCAGATGGCGCTGACGAACCCAGGCGCTGTCATAACCCAGCGCCTCCCCGGCTTCGAAAAGCTGCAGGGTTTCTTCCAGCCCCAACGCAGGGTCATCATCGTGATAGTTGCCGGGAACCAGAAAAGCGAAATGGGAGATATGAGAAAGGGGCATGGTGTGCATCCGGGAATGATTGTTGAGGCAAGATGAAGCTCAGGCAGCGCAGGTGCGGCCGTCATCCCGTGCCGCGCATACGCAAGATAGAATGCACGATGACGGGCATCGCTGGCGCGGCATGGTCTTTTATAGTCCCGGCGATTTTTGAAAGATCGTTGCGCGATTCAGTAATCTACTAAAATTATGGATTAATCCGCAAAGGCACTCGCTTTATCCCCCACTCCCTCCTTGCCAAAAAGCGCAGACATATCGAGCACCGCGCAAATGCCCTTGATTTCCCTCCCCAACATGTAATACAGATTATCGTACATGTTGACAAATAATGCAGACATGTATGACATTGCAGCAACCACGAACGCTGCGATACCTGCATGAGGGAGGAATTATGATCATCACTGACGTCGAGGTCCGTGTTTTCCGCACGACGACCCGTCGGCACTCGGACAGTGCCGGTCACGCGCATCCGGGTCCGGCGCATCAGGTGGAACAGGCCATGCTGACCATCCGCACGGAAGACGGTCAGGAGGGACATTCCTTCACCGCACCGGAGATCGTTCGCCCGCATGTCATCGAAAAATTCGTCAAGAAGGTGCTGATCGGCGAGGATCATCGCGATCGGGAACGCCTGTGGCAGGACCTTGCCCACTGGCAACGCGGCTCGGCGGCGCAGCTGACGGACCGCACGCTGGCGGTGGTGGACTGCGCGCTCTGGGACCTTGCCGGCCGCTCGCTCGGCCAACCTGTATACAAGTTGATCGGCGGTTATCGCGACAAGGTGCTCGCTTATGGCTCCATCATGTGCGGCGACGAGCTGGAAGGCGGACTTGCGACGCCGGAAGACTACGGCCGATTTGCCGAAACGCTGGTGAAGCGCGGCTACAAGGGCATCAAACTTCACACCTGGATGCCGCCCGTCAGCTGGGCGCCGGATGTGAAGATGGACCTCAAGGCCTGCGCGGCTGTGCGCGAGGCGGTCGGCCCCGATATCCGCCTGATGATCGACGCCTTTCACTGGTATTCCCGCACCGATGCGCTGGCGCTGGGGCGCGGCCTTGAAAAGCTCGGCTTCGACTGGATCGAGGAGCCGATGGATGAGCAATCGCTCTCCTCCTACAAGTGGCTCTCCGACAATCTCGATATTCCCGTCGTCGGCCCGGAAAGTGCGGCCGGCAAGCACTGGCACCGGGCAGAATGGATCAAGGCCGGCGCCTGCGATATTCTTCGCACCGGCGTTAACGATGTCGGCGGCATCACGCCGGCGCTCAAGACCATGCATCTGGCCGAAGCCTTCGGTATGGAGTGCGAGGTGCATGGCAACACGGCCATGAACCTGCATGTGGTCGCTGCCACCAAGAATTGCCGGTGGTATGAACGCGGCCTGCTGCACCCCTTCCTCGAATATGATGACGGCCACGACTATCTGAAGTCGCTGTCCGACCCGATGGATCGCGACGGCTTCGTCAATGTTCCCGACCGGCCGGGCCTTGGCGAGGATATCGATTTCACCTTCATCGACAATAACCGAGTGAGGTAAGGAGCGATGAAAACCGTGCTCGCCTTTGGAGACAGCCTCACATGGGGCGCAGACCCGGTAACGGGTCTCCGCCACCGGCCTGAGCATCGCTGGCCGGAGGTGCTGGAAGCCGAGCTTTCCGGAAAGGCGAGGGTTCATGCCGAAGGGCTTGGCGGGCGCACCACTTGTTATGATGACCATGCCGGTCCCGCCTGCCGCAACGGTGCACGCGCGCTTGAAGTCGCGCTTTCGTGCCACATGCCGCTTGATCTCGTCATCGTCATGCTCGGCACCAACGACATCAAGCCGGTGCATGGCGGGCGCGCGGAAGCCGCCGTTTCGGGCATGCGCCGGCTGGCGCAAATCGTCGAGACCTTCATCTACAAGCCGCGAGAGGCGGTGCCGAAACTTCTGATCGTTGCACCGCCGCCCTGTGTTGCAGGCCCGGGCGGAGAGCCCGCAGGCGGTCGCGATATCGAACAATCACTGCGGCTTGCGCCGCTTTACCGCAAACTTGCCGCCGAACTTGGGCATGACTTCTTCGATGCCGGATCGGTCGCCAGTGCCTCGCCAGTGGATGGCGTGCATCTGGAAGCGCCGGCAACGGCCGCGATCGGCCGGGCGCTCGCCGCTCCGGTCAGGGACATTCTTGGCTGATCACGCGAAGCCTGTGGAGGAACAGACGCGCGGATCGAAACGTGGAAGGCCGTATGAACCGGCCGTATGGGAGGAAAAATGAGACATCTTCTTGCAACTGCCGCATTGGGCGCACTGCTGATCGGCGCCGTGCCGCTCAGCGTTTTTGCCGAAACACCGAAGGACCAGCTCATTGTCGCCACGACTATGAGCAATATCCTGACCCTTGATCCCGCCGCCATTACCGGCCGTGAGACGGTGCAGGTTCTGAACAATATCTACGACACGCTGGTCGTGCTTTCGCCGGAAGATCGCAGCGTCCAGCCCCGCCTTGCTGAACGTTGGGAAATCGCCGAGGACCGGAAATCGATCCGTTTCCACCTGCGCAGCGATGCCAAATTCGCCTCCGGCAACGCCGTGACGGCAAAAGACGTGGTATGGAGCCTGAAACGCCTGCTCGCCCGCAATCTGGCGCAGTCGTCTTTCCTCAAAACGCGCGGTTTCAAGCTGGAGGATGCCGACAAGCTCTTCGTTGCCGAAAACGACCAGACCTTCGTGCTCAATATTCCAAAGCCTGATGATCCCAATCTGCTGCTGATGATCCTTGCGCAGAATGGTCCGGGCTCGATCATCGACAGCCAGACGGCGCTTGCCAATGAAAAGGATGGCGATCTCGGTGGCGCATGGCTGACACTGAATTCCGCCGGTTCAGGCCCTTTCAAGCTGACCCAGTGGAAGTCCAACGAATATATCATCCTCACCCGCAACGACGATTATTGGGGTGAAAAAGCCAAGATGAAGCGCGTGCTGATGCGCCATCTGCCGGAATCGCAATCGCAGCGCCTGATGCTGGAAAAGGGCGATATCGATGTCGCCTATTCCCTGCAGGCGCCGGACCTGAAGTCGCTCGAAGCCGACAAGGCCATCGCCATCGAATCCACACCCGGCTCCGGTTTTTATTACCTCAGCGTTTCGATGAAGGACGAGAAATTCGCGAACAAGAAGGTGCGCGAGGCCCTGCGTTACCTGATCGATTACGAAGGTCTCGACAAGGCGGTCATGCCCTATTACGGCAAGCTGCATCAGCGTTCTCTCAGCACCGGCGTGATGGGCGCGCTGCCGGATCAGGGCTACAAGCTCGATATAGCAAAAGCCAAGGCGCTTCTGGCTGAAGCCGGTTATCCAAACGGTTTCAAGACGACTCTACGCGTGCTTTCGGAAGACCCCTTCATGAAAGCGGCAACGGCAATCCAGAATACGCTGGCCCAGGCCGGCATCCAGGCCGAGTTGATCAGCGGCTCCGGTGACCAGATTTACGGCGCCATGCGCGAGCGCAACTTCGAACTGCTTCTCGGCCGTGGCGGCGGTGGCCAGCAACCGCATCCGGACAACAATCTGCGCTCCATCGCCTATAATCCGAACAATGCGGACGACGCCAAGCTCACCAATTACCAGAGCTGGCGCACGAGCTTCTTCGATGAAAAGTTGAACAAGATGATCGAGGCAGCGCTTGTCGAGCGCGATGTGGCGAAACAGACGAAGCTCTACGAGGACTTGCAGGCCTATATGGACGAGATCGTCATGTCCATTCAGCCCTTCTCGGAAGTCATCGACACCGCCGCCTTCCGCAGCGACATCAAGGGCATGATCGTCAGCCCCTGGCTTTCGCGCTTTGAAGAGGTGAGCAAGGAGCGGTAAGGCATCCCCGCTCCCCGTCATCCTCGGGCTCGACCCGAGGATCCATGGCTCCAACCGTCTATGGATCCTCGCCTCAAGGGCGAGGATGACGGCGGAGGGAAGCGAAGATAACGGTGAAGAAACAATACCCAAGGCGCGGCTAACCCCGCGCCTTTTTGCTGGCAACAAAGCGTGGCGGAGCCAATGCGTTCGGCGAAAGCGGAGCATCCGCACTCCGTCACCCCAGACTTGATCCGGGGTCTGTGCGATCAAGCCCTTGATCGCGAAAGAGTCCTTTCACGGCACAGACGCGCCGTGGCTGGATGCCGGATCAAGTCCGGCCTGACGGAAGAGAAGGTCTCGTCCTTTGTGAGCAGCCTAGGCGCAGTTGGCGGCCCGCCATCCCGCCCAAGCCATCCAAAAAAAATGCCCGACACTGAAGGCCGGGCAAGGAAGGAGGATTTTATTATTCGTGACGCCCCAGAGGAGGACGATCACGCTTTGGGAGGTGTCATGCGCCTTCATATTCGAGCGAGGCGCCGATCAGTTCGCGCGCATAGGGATGTGTCGCGCCATTGCCGGCGATGGCGTCGCGCGGCAGGATTTCGGTGATTTCACCGCGCAGCATCACGGCGAAGCGATCACACATGTGGTCGACCACGGCGAGATCGTGCGTCACCATGATATAGGTGAAGCCGCGTTCTTCGCGCAGGCGCTGCAACAGGTTGAGGATTTCCGCCTGCACCGAGACATCAAGCGCCGAGGTCGGCTCGTCGAGTAGAAGCAGCGACGGCTCGAGGATCAATGCGCGGGCAATCGCCACGCGCTGCCGTTGGCCGCCGGAGAGCTGATGCGGGAAGCGGTCCAGGAACGACACCGGTAGGCCGACATCCGTGATGACCTTGCGCATGCGCTCTTCGCGGTCACCCAGCTTGTGGATAGCGAGCGATTCCCCAAGAACGGTGCGCACCGACTGGCGCGGATGCAGCGAGCCGTAGGGATCCTGAAACACCATCTGCAAGGTCCGGCATCGCTCGATCAGCGGCATGTCACGGACCGACCTGCCATTGATGAGGATTTCGCCGCTCCAGAAATCATTCAGCATCGATACGCAGCGCAACACAGTGGATTTGCCCGAACCGCTTTCGCCGACCAGCCCGAAACACTCGCCCGGCTCGACACGGAAGGAAACCGAAGGCAGCACTTTCAGCGCCGTGTGGCCGCTGCCGAAGGTGATGGAGAGATCGCGGGTTTCAACGGAAACGGCCATTATACTCTCTCCTCCAGCCATTCGGGGCGGCGATCCAGCACCGCAAGCGGCGCGCGCGTGCCGCCGATGCGCGGCTGAGCCGCCAAAAGCCCGCGCGTATAGGGGTGCTGCGCCTGATCGAGATCGCGGGCGGCGAGCGTTTCCACCACCCGGCCGGAATACATGATGAGAACCCGATCGCAGAAATTACGCACGAGATTGAGGTCATGGCTGATCATGATCAGGCCGATGCCGCGATCGCGCACCAAACCGTCGAGAATGTTCAGCACCTGCAGCCGCACCGTCACATCGAGCGCAGAGGTCGGTTCGTCGGCAATGACGAGATCGGGATCGGCAAGCAGCATCATGGCGATCATGACACGCTGGCCCATGCCGCCGGAAATCTCGTGCGGATATTGCTCGTAGACGCGAGCGGCGTCGCGGATTTTCACCGCATCGAGCATGGCGAGCGCTTTTTCCCGAGCCTCCGATTTCGACGCCTTGAAATGGCGCAGATAGGTCTCCGTTACCTGATCGCCGACACGACGGATGGGATTGAGGGAGAATTTCGGATCCTGAAGGATCATCGACATGCGCCGTCCGCGAACTTTCAGCATCTCCTTTTCACTCAGAGACAGAAGATCGAGACCGTCGAAATCAAGCTTGTCGGCGGTTATCGTCGCCGATGGCAGAAGCCGCAGCAGCGCCCTGCCGACGGTGGACTTGCCCGAGCCGCTTTCGCCGACAATGCCGAGCCGTTCCCGGCCAAGGGTGAAGGAGATGCCGCGCACGGCCTCGGTGGGCGAACCGCCATAACGGATGCGAAGATTTTCGACGTCGAGGATTGGTTTTTCCATGGCCCTATTTCCGGTTCATCTGCTTCGGATCGAGCGCATCCCGCAGGCCGTCGCCTAAAAGGTTGAAGGCGAGGCTGACGGAAAGGATCGCAACGCCGGGGAAGGTCACGAGCCACCAGCTGTCGAGCATGTAGCGGCGTCCGGTCGCGATCATCGCTCCCCATTCCGGCAGCGGCGGCTGCGCGCCGAGACCGAGGAAGCCAAGCCCGGCGGCGGTCAGAATGACGGTCGCCATATTCAGCGTCAGGCGGATCAGGACCGAAGGCAGGCACATGGGCATGATCGATTTGACGATGATACGCAGCGGCGAGGCGCCCTGAAGCCTTGCAGCGGCGATGTAATCCGCCTTGCGGAAGGTCATGGCTTCGGCGCGTGCGAGCCGCGCGATCGGCGGCCATGAGGTGAGCGCGATGGCGATGATCGCATTGTTGAGGCTGGGTCCGAGCGCAGCCACAAAGGCGAGCGACAGGATGAGGCTCGGGAACGACAGGAAAATATCCGTGATGCGCATCATCACCGTATCGAACTTGCCGCCGAGATAACCGGAGGCCGTGCCGACCAGAAGACCGACCGGACCGACGATGATCGACACCAGCGAGATGATGGTCAGCGTAATGCGCGCGCCCCACAAAAGGCGACTGTAGATATCGCGCCCAAGCTCGTCCGTGCCGAAGAAATGGCCATTACCGGGCGGCTGCAGCGTCTTGGCGAGATCCTGCACGTAAGGGTCATGCGTCGCAAGCCAGGGCGCAAAAATCGCCGCGACGACCAGCAGCAGCAGGATGGCCAGACCGAAGGCCGACGTCGGGCTTTTCAGCAGGAAGACGATGATGTTCTTCAGCGCGTTCAACGGCACGGGAAGACGCAAGGAGGTTTCTGCACGGGCCGTCATCAGCGGGTCCTCGGATCGAAAAAGCGGTAGAGAATGTCGGACAGGAGATTGAGCCCGATGAAGATGACGCCAACGATAAGCACGCAGGTCATCACGGCATTCATGTCGCCAATGATAAGATTGCTGGTGAGATATTGGCCGAAACCCGGCCAGGCGAAGACGGTCTCGATAAGGACCGCGCCTTCCAGCAGCGAACCGTAAGCAAGCGCAATGATGGTGACGAGCTGCACGCGGATATTGCCGAAAGCGTGCAGCCACACCGTTTGCCGCTGCGACAGGCCTTTGACACGCGCGGTCGTCACATATTCCTGGCCCAGCTGATCCAGCATGAAGCTGCGCGTCATGCGGGTGATATAGGCCGACGATGAATAACCGAGCAGAGCGGCGGGCAGGATGAGGTGATTGATGGCCGACCAGAAGACTTCCATATCGCCCGCAAGCAGACTGTCGATCAGCAGAAAGCCCGTCCGTTCCTCCACGAGGCCGATGTAGAACTGGTCCATGCGCCCGCCACCGCCGACAAGGCCGAGATGGGCGTAAAAAACGATCAGCGCGATCATGCCGGTCCAGAAGATCGGCATGGAATGGCCGAACAGGCTGAGCACCCGCACGAGATGGTCCTGCCAGCGGTCTTTCTTGACGGCGGCATAGACGCCCATGGGAATGCCAAGGCCGGCGCCGATCAGGATCGCGAAGGTCGCAAGCTCCATCGTCGCCGGCATGACGCGTATGATATCCTGGATGACGGGCTGGCCCGTGCGGATCGAGGTTCCGAAATCACCGGTGAACACATCGCCGAGATAATAGATGAATTGTTGCCAGAGCGGCCGGTCGAAGCCGAGCGCATGGTAGACCTGCTCATAGGTTTCGCGCGTCGCGTCCTCACCGACGATGGCCCGCACCGGATCGGCGGGCATCAGGCGGCCGATAAAAAAGGTCAGCAGCAGCAATCCGAGCAGCGTGACCGCAATACTTCCGATCTGGCCGGACAGGCCATACAGCGAAAGGCGTCTTTTTGGCATGGTTCCTCCCTTGCCAGAAGTCGACCGCGCAAAAGAACAAAGGCGCGATCCTGTCTGACAACTATTCGCAAGTTGTCACAGGTGTTGAAAGCTGTCAAGCATACGCCGGTAAAATTGGTACTGTGGCGGGACGTGGAAGATTATGGAACCGGGCTGCGACGCAGCCTTCCGAGGCCGAAGGTTCATCCGAAATCCGACCGTCTTTGCTTTGCCGGAAAAGAATTCACACACATTGCCGCAATCGCAAAAGCCTGTATTCTTTCGCCTCGAAATGCCTGCGGAGATGCCGGTCCGGTACCGGCGCATCTCCTGCTCCAGGGGGGAGAAAGAAATGGCGGAAATGACACTTCTGGCATTTGCGATAGTCGCCTTTATTGGTATTGCCACGCCCGGCCCGACCGTTTTGCTGGCGCTTGCGAATGGTTCACGCTTCGGGGTCCGCCGCGCCTTGACCGGCATGGCTGGCGCGGTTCTGTCTGATTTCGTTCTGATCGGCGCGGTTGCGCTGGGATTGGGAGCCCTGCTCGCCGCTTCGGAATTCTGGTTCGGCGTCGTCAAATGGGTCGGCGTTTGTTATCTTGCCTTCCTCGGCGTCATGCTTTTGCGCTCCAGAGGTTCGCTCGATGGCGCCCTTCAATCGGCAGACGAAACCGGGACCATTTCCGCCCGCTCGATTTTCCTCAAAAGCTTCCTTGTGGCGGTGACCAACCCCAAGGGATATCTGTTCTTTTCGGCTTTCCTGCCGCAATTCATCGATCCGGCAGCGCCGCAAATTCAGCAATATGCGGTGCTTGCGCTGGTTTTCGCCGGCATCGATTTCATTGTGATGTTCGGATATGCCCTGCTTGGCTCGCAGGCCGTCAGACTGTTGCGGAAATCAGGGGCACTGTGGCTCGACCGGATTTGCGGCGGCGCGCTTTTGACACTTGCCGCCTCTCTGGCCTTCTATCGACGGGCGAGCGCGTAACTTACTGAAAAAGCAGATATTTCCGAGCTATTCGGCGGCTGTTCGGGAGCGCAAGAGCACCTTGTAACGTTCAAGACTGCCGCGCAGATGTGCCGCCATATATTGGCGCGCGGCATCGGCATCACCTTCGATGATGGCGTCGACGATCCTCGCATGCTCCTCCTGGAGATGAAGATTGTAGTCCTTCGGGCGCGCGCCTGGCGCTGCCCCCTGCAATTCGCCACGGGGAATGATGCCGGAGCGGATGAGTTGAAGAAACTCGGGGAAACGCCTGTTCTGCGTCGCCTGCGCAATCGCCAGATGGAACTCGAAATCGGCATCCCGCGTCGGCAGTCCGGCGGCGAGACAGTCGCCTATGCGCCGATGCGCATCGACAATCGCCTCCACCTGCACGGCGGAACGGCGCGATGCCGCAAGCCCGGCGGATTCGACCTCGAAGACGGTGCGCAATTCCAGCAGTTCGATTACCGAGGAGATCCGCCCCACCGCCAGATCGTTGAAAGGCACTTCCTTGGCCGGTTTCACCTCAATGGCAAAAACGCCTGCCCCCTTGCGAGCCTCAACAAGACCATCGGCGCGCAGAATGGCGATGGCCTCACGCACCACCGTGCGGCTGACGGAATATTCGCGTGTCAGCGCGCTCTCGCTCGGAAGACGGTCGCCGGGACGGAACACGCCTTCGGACAAATCCCGCCGCAATGCGGAGCTGATTTTCGCCGCGAGCGATACTCCCGGCTTCGTGCTGCTCTCAACGTCCATTCCGGCCCACCTGTTTTAAACTTGTCTGGCATGTTAGCAAACACCCGCCACATTGCAAGGGCTGCGCTTCTCGCACCCACCTCGTTGCAAAGCGGCGGCGCTGCAAAAGCGGGATTTACCCTCAGGCGGCCGCCATGGCCGAACTGCTTGAAAAGCGGTTTCTGTACTCGCCCGGCGACAGGCCGAGAATACGGTGAAACACGCGACGGAAGGCGGCAGCATCCTCATAACCCACCGACCAGGCGACCTGGTCTACCGAACGGCGGGTGAATTCCAGAAGTTCCCGCGCCTTGCCGACCCGCAGATGCTGAACATATTCGATCGGCTTTAGCCCGGTCGCGGCCTTGAAGCGGCGCAGGAAGGTCCGCTCCTCCAGCCCGGCATGCGTGGCCATGTCGGTCACGCTGGTGGCCCGCCCCGCGCGCGTCTGCAGCCAGTGCTGCACCTTCAGGATAGGCTCGTCGCCATGCGTCAGCCGCGGCGCGAAACTGCTGTAATGTCGCTGTTCCCGTCCGGAAGGGTCGATCAGCAGGAATTTGCCGGTCTCGATCATCACCGAAGGCCCGAGCAGCCGGTCGACAATGCGCAGGCCGAGATCGGTCCATGCCATCAGCCCGCCGGCCGTGATGATGTCGCCATCCTCGATGACGATCTTGTCTATCTCCAGGCGGACGTCGGGAAAACGCTCGCGAAACCGCTCGGCAAACAGCCAGTGGGTCGTGGCCGGGCGGCCGGACAAAAGGCCGGTCGCGGCAATGATGAAGGAGCCGCCGCAACTGGCAGCCAGCGTCGCACCCTGCGCATGCCGGTCCAGCAGCCAGCGGGCATAGGGCGCGGCCTCATCGATTTCGGCAGGCCCCGTCAGCCTGCCGGGTACGACGAATATATCGGGATGTCCCTGCCTGTCCGGCTCGGTGTCATGGCTGCGGGAAAATTCGCCGCCCTCACCCATGCTCCAGTGGCTGACGCGCAATTTCGGCCCACCGCGATCTTCTGAAAAGACCGACGCGATGGCGAAAAGATCGGTGATGCCATGCACCATGGCGACCTGACAGTCCCGGTAGAGAACCAAACCGACTTCCAGCGCGCTTCCCGCAACACCTGCCATGCCCCGCATCCCCTGTTTTGTCAGTTTCGGCTCGTTTTCTGTCAGAAGCGCCAATCCAGCCCCGGCTGCGTCAAGAGTATCTCTATTCCCACGGGACGCAAGCAAACCACCCGCAACAGGAGAGAGAGCCATGACAACGATAACCACCAGAGACGGAACGCATATCTTCTACAAGGACTGGGGCTCGAAAGACGCACAGCCCATCATCTTTTCCCACGGCTGGCCGCTCAGCGCCGATGCATGGGATGCGCAGATGGTGTTCTTTGCCAACAACGGTTTCCGCACCATCGCCCATGATCGCCGCAGCCACGGCCGCTCCGATCAGGTCTGGCACAACAACAATATGGATCAATATGCCGACGATCTTGCCGAGCTGATCGAAAAGCTCGATCTTCACGACGTCATTCTCGTCGGCCACTCCACCGGCGGCGGCGAAGTGACCCGTTACATCGGTCGCCATGGCACCGCTCGCATCGCCAAGATCGCCCTCATTGGCGCAGTACCGCCGCTGATGCTGAAGACGGAAAGCAATGCCATCGGCCTGCCGATCGATGTTTTCGACGGTATCCGCAAGGGCACTTTTGACAATCGCAGCCAGTTCTTCAAGGATTTGTCCATTCCCTTCTATGGCTATAACCGCGAAGGTGCTGTGATTTCGCAAGGTATTCGCGACGAATTTTGGCGGCAGGGTATGATGGGTGGCCTGAAGGGCCAGCTCGACAGCATCCGCGCCTTTTCAGAAAGCGATTTCCATCAGGACCTGAAGGCCTTCGACAAACCGACGCTGGTACTGCACGGCGACGACGACCAGATCGTGCCGATTGGCGCTTCAGCACTCTCCACGGTCAGAATAGTCAAACATGCGGTGCTCAAGGTCTACGAAGGTGCCGACCATGGCCTGACGCAGACCTATCAGGACCGGTTCAACGCCGACCTGCTCGCCTTCATCAACGCCTGAAACCATCCGCCACCGGAGACACGGACATGACACAGAACACATTTCTCATCACCGGCGCATCAGACGGTATCGGTGCGGTCTATGCCGAACGCCTGGCAAAACGTGGCCACGATCTCATCCTTGTGGCGCGGCGTGCCGAAAAGCTGAAAGCACTGGCCGCACGGCTGGAAAAAGATCACCACATCACCGTGGAGGTTCTCTCCGCCGATCTTTCCAGAGCGGAAGACCTCGAAAAGGTCGAGGCCCGATTGCGCGACGACCGGCGGATTACCGGCCTCGTCAACAATGCCGGCATTGCCGGGGAGGGTTCGATCACGGCGCTGGACCCGGCCTACGTCACGACGATGATTAACCTCAATATCCTTGCCGTCACCCGGCTTGCAGCGGCGATCGCGCCACGTCTTGCCGCCGATGGAAAGGGCACAATCATCAACATCACATCGGTAACGGCCCTGATGCCGGCAGCATTTACCGCCGTCTATCCGGCATCCAAGGCCTTCGTGCTTGCCTTCACCGAAGCGCTGCACGCCCAGCTTTCCCCGTCCGGCGTGCGGGTTCAGGGCGTTCTGCCGGGCATCACCCGCACGGCGATCTGGGAAGAGGAACGGCTCGAGGCCATTCCGGCCGCCATGGTCATGGATGTTTACGAGATGGTGGATGCGGCCCTTGCCGGTCTCGATCTCGGTGAGGTCCTCACCATTCCTTCCCTGCCGGATGTGGCGGATCTCGAAAATTTCCTTGCAGCCCGCGCTGCGTTGAGGCCCAATCTGTCGCATGCACTTGCCGCCAGCCGGTATCGTGCAACTCAAACCGAATAGAGGGAGACGCATCATGATCCTCGGACTGACCATTCCCCAATTCACGACATTGCACGTTGCCCTGAGCCTCATTGGCATCGTAACCGGACTGATCGCCCTGCCCGCTTATGCGGCAGGGCGGTGGATGCCGCGCATGATGGCGCTGTTTCTCGTCACCACGCTCGCCACAACACTTACCGGCTTCCTGTTTCCAATCGGCAACTTCACACCGGCACTCGGCGTCGGCATCATCTCGACCGCCATTCTGGCGATCGCGCTGGTGGCGCTTTACGGATACGGTCTCAATGGCAGGGCGCGAATTGTTTATACGATCACCGCCACGATCGGCCTTTATCTGAATATGTTCGTGCTGATCGCTCAGGCCTTCCTCAAGGTCGAGACGCTCAACGCACTGGCGCCGAACGGCAACGAGCCGCCATTTCTCATAGCTCAGTTGGCCCTGCTTATTGCGGCGATCTGTCTTGGCTGGAAGGCGACACGCCGCAAACTTATCGCCTGAGGCCAGCCTCCCCACACAGCCCCTGCGGGCGTTCTGGAAAAGGACCTCTTGTCCGATCCCCTTCGGGCAAGAGGTAAAGCTTTGTTCTAAATATAGAAATCCCGCGTCTGAAATTTCTTCTGCCGCCTATTGCTGTCGATCAATATACATTATACAATAACATATATTGATTTAGAACAATAGGAGATACCGATGAGTGCCGTGAGGATCAACGAACGTCTGACAGTCGCAGGCCAGCCGGAGATCGCCGACTTTCCATCGTTTTCCGCACAGGGATACAAAAGCATCATCAATGCCCGACCGGATGGTGAAGAGCCCGGCCAGCCGGGCAATGCGCATGAAAAAAGCGCCGCCAGCGCCGCGGGTCTGGCCTACGGCTTCATTCCGGTCAGCGGCCCGACCATCACCGAGGCCGATATTCGTGCTTTTCAGCAGGCGATGGCCGAAGCCAAAGGGCCCGTATTTGCCCATTGCAAGGGTGGAGCGCGCGCACTTACGCTTTATGTTCTCGGCGAAGCGCTGGACGGGCGCATGAAACAGGGGGAGATCGGGGCTTTCGGCCAACAGCACGGTTTCGACCTTTCGGGTGCCGTTCGCTGGCTGGAGCGGCAGATCGCAACAAAGCCGCACGTCAAAGCTTTCTTCGATCCGCGCACATCGAGTGTGCAATATGTCGTCTCGGATCCCGCAACCCGGCGCTGCGCGATCATCGACCCGGTCTACGATTTCGACGAAAAATCCGGTGCGACCGGAACGATGAATGCGGATGCCATTCTGGATTATGTAAAGGATCAGGGCCTGTCGGTCGAATGGGTCCTCGACACCCATCCGCATGCCGACCATTTTTCCGCCGCCCACTACCTCAGCCAAAAAACCGGCGCCAAAACGGCCATCGGTGCCAAAGTCACCGGCGTACAGAAGCTTTGGCAGGAGAAATACAATTGTCCCGATCTTGAGACCGACGGTTCGCAATGGGACCGGCTGTTTGAAGCGGAAGACCGGTTCAATATCGGTTCGCTGGAAGCCCGCGTGCTGTTTTCACCCGGCCACACGCTGGCCTCCGTGACCTATGTGGTCGGCGATGCCGCCTTCGTGCACGATACGTTGTTCATGCCGGATTCCGGCACGGCGCGGGCGGATTTTCCGGGTGGCAGCGCCGAAGAACTCTGGGCGTCCATTCAGGAGATTCTCGCCCTCCCCGACGAAACGCGGCTTTTCACCGGCCATGATTATCAACCCAGCGGCCGCGCGCCGAAATGGGAAAGCACGGTTGGTGAACAGAAACGCAGCAATCCGCATCTGGCGAACATTGCAAAGGATGGGTTCATCCAGCTACGTGAAGCACGGGATCGCACCTTACCGATGCCGAAGCTCATTCTGCACGCCCTGCAGGTCAATATTCGTGGCGGCCGTCTGCCGGAGCCGGAAGCCAATGGCAAACGATACCTGAAATTCCCGCTCGACGTGCTGGAGGGCAGCACATGGTGAAGGAAAACATACGGAAACAGACGCCTGATATCACCGAAATCCCCCTTCCCGTCATGGAAGAACGCGCCGTCGAGGTTGCGATACTTTTAAAGACGCTCGCCCATCCCGCGCGGCTGATGCTCGCCTGCACGCTGGCGCAGGGGGAGTTTTCCGTCGGCGAACTGGAAGCCAAGCTGGATATCCGCCAACCCACACTTTCCCAACAACTGGGTGTCCTGCGGGAAGCGGGCGTCGTTGAAACACGGCGCGAGGCCAAACAAATCTTCTATCGCCTGACCGAAGCCAAGGCGGCGCAACTGATCGAGGCTCTTTACGCCATCTTCTGCGCGCCGGAGGAAAGCCCGTGACACCCTATTGGCCCTCGCTTTTCGGCGGCATGCTGCTTGGCCTTGCGAGCGTTCTCCTGTTCCTCTTCAACGGTCGCATCGCCGGCATCAGCGGCATCGCGGGCAAGTTGCTCGGAAAAGAGCGGCGGTTTGCAGATTTGGCTTTCGTGATGGGCCTGCTGGCCGGACCTTATCTTTATGCCGTCACATTCGGCCAGCTTCCCGCTGTCACCATCATTGCGCCATGGCCGCTGATCCTCGTAGCCGGTCTATTGGTGGGTTTCGGCACACGCATGGGGTCCGGCTGCACCTCCGGCCACGGCATCATGGGATTGGCGCGGTTTTCCCGACGCTCCATCGCAGCAACCGCGACCTTCCTGATCACCGGCATTCTTGCCGCGACGGTGACGGGAGCCCTGTCATGACAAATCCAGCCATAGCGCGTGTTACAGTTGCGTTGTTAGCCGGAGCGCTGTTCGGCTTCGGCCTTTCGCTCTCCGGCATGGTCGATCCGGCCCGCGTTTCAGGTTTTCTCGATGTGGCGAGCGGCCATTGGGACCCGAGCCTGATGTTCGTTCTCGGTGGCGCGGTCATGGTCGCCGTGCCGGGCGTTCTGCTGTGCCGTTTCCTTGCCAGACCGATCCTCAGCGCAGAATTCCATCTTCCCGCAAAAGCCCGCATCGACGCGCCATTGGTTATCGGTTCGGCGATTTTCGGTGCAGGCTGGGGGCTTGCCGGTTTCTGCCCCGGCCCGGCAATTTCGGCTTTGGCTCTCGGCCTCGTGCCGGTCATTCTCTTCGTTTGCGCCATGATCGCCGGCATGCTTGCCCACGACCAAATCTACGCAAAACGGCGATAGAAACGCCTTTCAACGTGCACGAAACAGCCCTGCGCGGAAGCGAAAAAACTACCGCGCAGGCACGCTCGATTACAGGTCGATCAGGCTCTTGCCCGTCATTTCCGCAGGCAGCGGCACGTTCATCAATTGCAGCAACGTAGGGGCGACATCGGCAAGAATACCGTCATGCAGCTTCGCACCCTCAGGTCCACCGAACAGGATCACCGGCACCGGATTGGTGGTGTGGGCGGTGTGCGGGCCGCCCGTCACCGGGTCCACCATGGTTTCGCAATTGCCGTGGTCGGCAATCACCAGCATGGCGCCGCCAACCTTTTCCAGCGCAGCAACGACGGCAGCAAGACCGCGATCCACGGCTTCGCAGGCCTTGATAGCGGCCTGTAGATCGCCGGTATGGCCCACCATATCAGGATTGGCGTAATTGGTGACGATCAGATCGTAACCCTTGCCGATTGCCTCGACGAATTTCTCCGTCACTTCCGGCGCGCTCATTTCCGGCTGTAGATCGTAGGTCGCAACCTTCGGAGATTTTGGCATGAAGCGGTCTTCGCCGACTTCCGGCTCTTCCTTGCCACCATTCAGGAAGAAGGTGACGTGCGGATATTTTTCCGTCTCGGCCAGACGGAACTGCGTAAGCCCCTGCTTCGCCACCCAGGCGCCCAGCGTATTGGCGATATCGCGCTTGGGGTAAGCCGTCGTCATGAAGGTGGCGTGTTTGGTGGAATATTCCACCATACCAAGCAAGGCCGAAAGCTCGGGCTTTTTGCGCGCGAAACCATCAAAATCATCCGCGCCGATAGCGAGCAGGATTTCACGGGCGCGGTCGGCACGGAAGTTCAGGCAGAAGAGGCCGTCGCCCGCCTTGAAGCCTTCATAACCGTCGATCACCGTCGGCAGGATGAATTCATCCGTGACATTGTTTTTGTAGCTTGCGGCAACGGCGCTCACCGCATCCGACGCCCGTTCGCCCCGGCCAAGCACCATGGCGTCATAGGCCTTTTCAACGCGCTCCCAGCGGTTGTCGCGGTCCATCGCATAATAACGGCCGATCACGGTGCCGATGCTGGCTCCTGCCGGTAGGCTCGCCGCAAAGGCGGTGACGAAACCTTCCGCCGATTGCGGCGCGACATCGCGGCCATCGGTGATGGCATGCACGACGACCTTCAGCCCCAGATCGGTCAGGAGCTTCACCGCCGCCTGGCCATGGACGATATGGCCGTGAACGCCGCCATCGGAAACCACGCACATCAGATGTGCGACGCCGCCAGCAGCCTTCACCTTTGCTGCAAAATCCAGCATCGCGGCATTCTGGAAAAAGCTGCCGTCTTCGATCGCCAGATCGATCTGGCCGAGATCCATGGCGACGATACGGCCGGCGCCGATATTGGTATGCCCCACCTCGGAATTGCCCATCTGCCCGGTCGGCAGGCCGACATTCGGGCCGAAGGTGGTCAGCCGCGCATTTGGGCAGCTGGAGAAAAGCCGGTCCATGGTGGGCGTGTTTGCCAGAACCGGCGCATTGCTGGACGTGTCCTCGCTCAGTCCCCAGCCATCGAGAATAGTCAGGACAACGGGTTTGGGAGTGCTCATGAAAGGACCTTCTTCTTCATTCGGTTGCCGGCGGACAGCGAAGCGCTGGGCACCGGAGCGCCCCCGTCCGCCACTGTGATCACGATGAGAAAACACGCTTCTCGTTCTTTCTCTTCTATACCCGAAGATCGCGAACGCAAGCCTATACCGACACCGAAACAGTTCCGTGAAGCTGAAGTGCTTCACGGAAGAAAAGCCATTTCGAACGCAACCTCAGCCGTCGATGAAGATCAGAGCCGGCTTTTCCAGCAGCGCCTTGACGGCCTGAATGAAGACGGCGGCATCCCAGCCGTCGACAACCCGGTGATCGAAGCTGGAGGACAGGTTCATCATCTTGCGCGGCACAAAACGGCTGCCATCCCAGACCGGTCGTGTCACGATCTTGTTGACGCCAATGATCGCCACCTCGGGGTAATTGATGATGGGCGTCGAAACGACGCCGCCCAGGGCGCCGAGCGAACTGATGGTGATGGTCGACCCCGTCAGCTCGTCGCGCGCCGCAGTGCCGGTGCGGGCCGCTTCCGCGACACGCGCGACTTCCGAGGCGCATTCCCAGAGGCCGAGTGTTTCCGTGTGGCGAACGACTGGAACCGTCAGCCCCGCCGGCGTCTGCGTGGCGATACCGATATGGACCGCTTCATAGTGGCTGACGACACCGCTATCGTCATCGAAGGTGGCGTTCATGCCGGGATGATCGGCGACCGTTTTGACAAGCGCGCGCATCAGGAACGGCAGGATCGTCAGCTTCGGCTGTCCTGAGCGGCGGTTGCCGTTCATGGTCGCGCGCAAATCCTCCAGATCCGTCACGTCGATTTCCTCGACATAGGTGATGTGGGGAATGCGGGAAGCGGAAAGCGTCATCTTCTCGGCAATCTTGCGCCGCAGCCCCGTCACCTTCACCTGCTCCACGGCACTGTCGCCGGTCACAATAGGCGCAGGCCGTTCGGGCTTTGATCGCGCGGTGAGATAGGTATCGAGATCGGCATGGGTAATGTGCCCATCCGGCCCTGTTCCCCTCACCTGACCGAGATCGATATCGAGATCATCGGCACGCTGGCGAACGGCGGGCGACGCCAGAGGTTTATGGTGCTCTACCTCAGGAGAAGGAGGCGCATCGTTGATTTCACGGGCGGGTTGGATTTCAGCCGCTGGAGGCTCTTCCGTCATGTCGGACGGCGCTTCCGGCTCCGGCACCTCTGCGGCGGGAGCAGCGGCAGCATTGGTTTCGATGCGCACCAGAGGTGCTTTCACCGCCACCGTGTCGCCCACCTCTGCCGCCAGCCATGTGACGGTGCCTGCAACCGGCGACGGGATTTCGACCGTCGCCTTGTCCGTCATCACCGCGGCCAGCACCATGTCCTCATGCACGGGATCGCCGGGTTTGACGTTCCATTCCACCAGTTCGGCCTCCGCGACGCCTTCACCGACATCGGGCATAGTGATAACAAATTCCGCCATCTTCAGGCCTCCATGACTTCGACGAGGGCGCGCCCGACGCGGGCAGGTCCCGGAAAATAGTCCCATTCCTGCGCATGGGGATAAGGCGTATCCCAGCCGGCAACGCGGACGACGGGAGCCTCGAGATGATAGAAACAATGTTCCTGCACCAGCGACACGACTTCCGCACCGAAGCCGGAAGTAAGCGTCGCCTCATGCACCATCACGCAGCGGCCGGTCTTGGAAACGGACTTCACGATGGTATCGAGGTCGAGCGGCAGCAGACTGCGCAGATCGATGATCTCGGCATCCACGCCCGTCTCTTCCGCTGCCGCCAGCGCCACATGCACCATGGTGCCGTAAGTAATGACCGTAACATCCTGTCCGGGACGGCGAATTTCGGCCTTGCCGATCGGAATGGTATAATGCCCTTCCGGCACCTCGCCCATCTCGTGCTTGGACCAGGGCGTTACCGGCCGGTCGTGATGGCCGTCGAAGGGACCGTTATAAAGCCGCTTCGGTTCCAGAAACATGACAGGATCGGGGTCTTCGATCGATGCGATCAGCAGCCCCTTGGCGTCGTAGGGGTTTGAAGGAACCACCACCTTCAGCCCGCAGACATGGGTGAAGAGCGCCTCCGGGCTCTGGCTATGTGTCTGCCCGCCGAAAATACCGCCGCCGGTCGGCATTCTGAGAACAATCGGGCAGGTGAAATCGCCGTTGGAGCGGTAACGAATGCGGGCTGCTTCCTGGGTGATCTGGTCATAGGCAGGATACATGTAATCGGCGAACTGGATTTCGACACAGGGGCGCAAGCCGTAAGCGGCCATGCCGATGGCCGTGCCGACAATGCCGGATTCGCTGATTGGCGCATCGAAACAGCGGGTCTTGCCGTATTTCCCCTGCAAGCCCTGCGTGGCGCGGAAAACCCCGCCGAAATATCCCACATCCTCGCCGAACACCACCACGTCGTCGCTACGTTCCATGGACACATCCATGGCACTGCGGACGGCTTCGATCATCGTCATTCTTGTCATATGTCACCACCCTGCCTTCTGGCGCTGGCGGGCGAGATGCGGCGGCATCTCGGCGTAGACGCCCTCGAAAATATCCTTTTTCGGCGGTTTGCCGCCCTCATGCAGCGTGCCGTGGCTTTCCGCCTCGCGCTGCGCCTCAAGCACCTCGTCGGCAATTTCCGCTTCCGCCTGCCGGTGCCGCTCCTCCGACCAGACGCCGCGCAGGATGAGATGTTTCTTCAACCGCAGAACCGGGTCACCCAGTGGCCATGCCTCGGACTCGGTCTTGGGGCGATAGGCGCTCGGATCGTCGGAAGTGGAATGCGCACCGACACGGTAGGTCACATATTCGATCAGCGTCGGTCCGAGATTGCGCCGCGCCCGCTCCACCGCCCAGCGTGCCACGGCATAAACGGCGAGATAATCATTGCCATCGACCCGTAGTGCGGGAATGCCGAAACCCAGCCCGCGCGCCGCAAATGTGCCGGAACCGCCGCGCGCGATGCCCTGAAAGGTGGAAATGGCCCATTGGTTGTTGACGATGTTGAGGATGACCGGCGCCTTGTAGGTGGAGGCAAAGACCAGTGCGGAGTGAAAGTCCGACTCTGCCGTCGAGCCGTCGCCGATCCATGCAGCCGCGATCTTCGTATCGCCCTTGATCGCAGACGCCATCGCCCAGCCCACCGCCTGCACATATTGCGTGGCGAGATTGCCGGAGACGGTGAAGAAGCCGTGTTCTTTCGAGGAATAGAGCACCGGTAATTGCCGCCCATGCAGCGGGTCCAGCTCGTTGGAATAGATCTGGTTCATCATGGTGACGAGCGGATAGTCGTCGGCGATCAACAACCCCGCCTGCCGGTAGGTCGGGAAATTCATGTCACCCTTGGAAAGCGCCTTGCGAAAGGCGCAGCTCACCGCCTCCTCGCCCAGATGCTGCATATAGAAGGAGGTCTTGCCCTGCCGTTGCGCCATCAGCATGCGGGCATCGAAAGCCCGAAGCCGCATCATGTTTTTCAGGCCGACCAGCAACTCCTCATCCGAGAGCAGCCCGGCCCACGGCCCGACAGCCTCGCCCTGATGGTTGAGGACACGGATGATCGAATAGGCTAGATCGCGCATACTCTCAGGTGCCGCATCCACCTCCGGGCGCGGCACGGAGCCGGCCTTGGGTATCTTCACATTGGAGAAATCCGGCTGGTCGCCGGGCCGCACCGCTGGCTCCGGCACATGCAGGCTGAGATGCGTGGTTTCGGTAATATCCATTCTACTCCTCCCATCGCCATCTCCTCCAGACGACGAAACAATTCTCAGAGGTTGCGCGCGATGACCATGCGCTGGACATCGCTGGTTCCCTCGTAAATCTGGCAGATGCGCACATCGCGATAGATCCGCTCCACCGGATAATCCGCCATGTAGCCGTAACCGCCGTGAATCTGGATGGCGTCCGAGCAGACACGCTCGGCCATTTCGGAAGCGAAGAGCTTGGCCATCGAGGCTTCCGAAAGACAGGGTTCGCCCGCTTCCTTCAGCGCCGCCGCATGCAGCACCAGTTGCCGCGCCGCCGTTATGCGCGTCGCCATATCCGCAAGGCGAAACGCCACCGCCTGATGCTCGATGATTGCCTGCCCGAAGGCCTTGCGCTCACGGGCATAATCCCGCGCCGCCTCGAAAGCCGCCTGCGCCATGCCGACAGCCTGCGCGGCGATGCCGATGCGGCCGCCTTCGAGATTTGCGAGCGCTATGCGATACCCCTGCCCCTCTTCGCCGAGCCGTAATTCGGCCGGGACCGCCATGTCGGTAAAGGCAATCTGGCAGGTATCCGAGGAATGCAGGCCGAGTTTTTCTTCGACCCTGATCACCTCGTAACCCGGCGTATCGGTCGACACGATGAAGGCGCTGATGCCCTTTTTGCCCGCCGCCGCGTCGGTGACAGCAAAAACGATGACGACATCGCCATTCTTGCCTGACGTGATGAACTGTTTCGCGCCGTCGAGAATATAACGGTCGCCATTACGCCGGGCGCGGGTCTTCAGATTAGAAGCATCGGAACCGGCCTGCGGTTCGGTCAGCGCAAAACCGCCGATCCATTCGCCGGAGGCGAGCTTGGGCAGGAAACGCTGCTTCTGCTCTTCCGTGCCGAATTTGAGGATCGGCACGCAGCCGACCGAATTGTGGACGCTCATGATGGTGGAACAGGCGCCGTCACCGGCGGCGATTTCCTCCAGCGCCAGGGCATAGGCGACAGCACCGGTTTCCGACCCGCCATAATCCTCGGAGACCAGCATGCCGAGGAAGCCGAGTTCGCCCATTTCTTTCAGCTCGTCTTTCGGGAACCGGCTTTCCCGGTCGCGCGCGCCAGCACCGGGGGCGAGCCGCTCACGGGCGAAATCGCGGGCCATGTCCCTGATCTGCTGCTGGGCTTCATTCAGGATCATCGCCGCCTCCCCTCAGTGCAGTTCAACCGCGAGCGCGGTCGCTTCACCGCCGCCGATGCAGACGGCGGCAACGCCGCGCTTCAACCCGCGACGCTGCAAGGCCGCAAGCAGGGTGACGACGATCCGCGCACCGGAAGCCCCGATGGGATGCCCGAGCGCGCAGGCGCCGCCATGCACATTCACCTTCTCATGCGGCAGATCGAGATCGCGCATCGCCGCCATCGCCACCACGGCAAAGGCCTCGTTGATTTCGAACAGATCGACATCCTTCGCCGACCAGCCGGTTTTCTCGAACAGCTTTTTCATCGCGCCGATGGGAGCCGTTGGAAATTTTGCAGGCGCATCGGCATGGGAGGTCTGGCCGATGATCGTTGCCAGAGGTGAAAGACCGCGCCTTTCCGCTTCCGATCTGCGCATGAGAACGAGAGCCGCTGCGCCGTCAGAAATGGAGCTGGAATTGGCGGCCGTCACTGTTCCACCATCGCGAAAGGCGGGCTTCAGTTGCGGGATTTTTTCCGGGCGGGCCTTCCCCGGCTGCTCGTCTACGGCGACATCGCCGACGGGCGCGATTTCCCCTTCGAAAGCCCCGTCCGCGATAGCGCGTCGGGCGCGTTCCAGTGATGCCATCGCGTAATCATCCTGCATGGCGCGCGTGAACTGATAGTCTTGCGCGCAATCCTCCGCGAAAGTCCCCATCAGCCGGCCCTTGTCATAGGCGTCTTCAAGGCCATCCAGAAACATGTGGTCGGTGAGTTTGCCGTGGCCGAGACGATAACCGTTGCGGGCGCGGTCCAGCAGATAGGGCGCGTTGCTCATGCTTTCCATGCCGCCCGCAAGCACGATGGAAGAGCTTCCCGCAGCAAGCTGGTCATGCGCCAGCATGATCGCCTTCATGCCTGAGCCGCACATCTTGTTGATGGTCGTCGCGCCAACCGAGTTGGGAATGCCGGCGGCAATGGCCGCCTGTCTGGCCGGAGCCTGCCCCTGCCCGGCCGAGAGCACGCAGCCCATCAGCACATCGTCGATATCAGCGGGTGGAATTGCGGCCCGTTCGACGGCCGCGCGGATCGCCGCCGCCCCGAGATCGGGCGCAGCCACCGATTTGAATTCGCCCTGGAACCCACCCATAGCAGTACGGGCGGCCCCGACGATAACGACAGGGTCATGCGCAGCCAAATTCACCTCCCTGGGCCATCCTCCCACCGAGAGAACGACCATCATCGCAATCTCCTCCAGACCGCAACTGATGTGAACGCTATCACTATCTCGAATTCATTTCAAAGCTATTTTGATTGACAGTTTTTTGATTGACGATATCTTTGATCCAACAATTAGTCATATCATAGAGCAAATGATCCATGATTGAGCTCGACAGTTTCGACCAGAAGATTCTCCATGTGCTCGGCGATGACGGGCGGGTGAGCTGGCGCGATCTGGCGGCGAGAATCGGTCTTTCCTTCACGCCGACGCTGCGCCGCGTGCGCAAGCTGGAAGAGGAAGGCATCATTCGCGGTTATACGGCCGTGTTCGATGAGAACCGCCTGCTCGGCAATATGGGTGTCTTCATTTCCGTCACGCTGGAGCGGCAGATCAAGGAAGCATTGACGACCTTCGAGCACCACGTCGCCTCCATTCCGGAAGTGGTTGGCGGTTACCAGACAAGCGGCAGTTCCGATTATCTCATTCATGCCATGGTGCGGGATTTGCCGCATTATCAGCAGCTTCTGGATTTCCTGACCACGGTTCCCGGCGTGTCGCGCATCCAGTCCAATTTCGCCATCAAGACATTCGTGCGCCGTTCCGCCGCCTTCACCGGAGGTGACGCGCCATAAATGAGAGTTGCCAGCACGGAGGAGGTGCTGGCCGCTGACGAGAGGGACGGAGACAAACGGCCGTCCGGAGGAGGAGACGCGATGAGTTTGAACCTCGCCGCCATTTTCGACGCCGATCTCGGCCCGGAAATCGCAGCGCTGCGCGACAGCGCAAGAGCATTCGCCGACGATAAAATAGCCCCGCTCGCCGCCGAGATCGATCGCGACGACCACTTCCCCCGCAAGCTGTGGCCGCAGATGGGCGAACTCGGCCTGCACGGCATCACCGTTTCGGAGGAATTCGGCGGTGCTGACATGGGCTATCTCGCCCATTGCGTGGCGATGGAGGAGATAAGCCGGGCTTCCGCTTCCATCGGCCTTTCCTATGGCGCCCATTCCAACCTCTGCATCAACCAGATCCACCGCTGGGGAACGGAAGATCAGAAGCGCAGATATCTGCCAAAGCTGGTTTCCGGCGAGCATGTCGGTTCGCTCGCCATGAGCGAGACGGAAGCCGGTTCGGATGTCGTCTCGATGCGGCTGAAGGCGGAACGCAAGGGCGACCGCTATCTCCTGAACGGCGCGAAGATGTGGATCACCAACGGCCACGAGGCCGATACGCTGGTGGTCTACGCCAAGACGGACATGTCCGCCGGTGCGCGTGGCATCACGGCCTTTCTGATCGAAAAAGGCTTCAAGGGTTTTCGCCCCGCCCAGAAACTCGACAAGCTCGGCATGCGCGGCTCGCCCACCTCCGAACTGGTGTTTGAGGACTGCGAGGTGCCGGAGGAAAATATCCTCGGGCGTCTCAACGACGGCGTAACGGTGCTGATGAGCGGGCTGGATTACGAGCGCGCCGTGCTGGCCGCAGGCCCTGTCGGCATCATGCAGGCGGCCATTGATCTGGTGCTGCCTTACGCCCGCGAGCGCAAGCAATTCGGCAAGCCGATCGGCGAATTCCAGCTGGTGCAGGGAAAGCTCGCCGATATCTATTCGGCCATGAACGCCTCCCGCGCCTATGTCTACGCCGTTGCCCGCGCCTGCGACAATGGCCGCATCACACGGCAGGACGCCGCAGGCGCAATCCTGTTTGCCGCCGAGCGGGCAACACAGGTGGCACTGGATGCGATCCAGCTTCTCGGCGGCTCCGGTTATGTCAATGAAAGCCCGGCCGGACGGCTGCTGCGCGACGCCAAGCTTTATGAAATCGGCGCGGGCACCAGCGAAATCCGCCGGATGCTGATCGGCCGCGAACTGGTCAAAGGCAACGGGTGAGGAACGCGATGAAGCTTACATCCAGTCTGAACCGCGATCCAGCCTTTACCGCCAATAAGGAGTTCATGTCCGGCCTGGTGGACGACCTGCGGCAGCATGTCGAAAAAATCTCACGGGGCGGTGGCGACAAGGCGCGCGACCGGCATCTGTCACGCGGCAAATTGCTGGCGCGCGACCGAATCGAGGCGCTTCTCGATCCCGGCAGCCCGTTTCTCGAATTCTCGCAATTCGCAGCCTACGAGGTCTATGACGAACCCGTTCCCGCCGCCGGCATCGTCACCGGCATCGGCCGGGTGTCAGGCCGTGAATGCGTGATCGTCGCCAATGATGCGACGGTGAAAGGCGGCACCTATTATCCGCTGACCGTGAAGAAACACCTGCGCGCGCAGGAGATCGCCACTGAGAACCGCCTGCCCTGCATCTATCTGGTGGATTCCGGCGGTGCGAACCTTCCCAATCAGGACGAGGTGTTTCCCGACCGCGATCATTTCGGCCGCATCTTCTACAATCAGGCCAATATGTCGGCGGAGGGCATCGCGCAGATCGCCGTTGTCATGGGCAGCTGCACGGCGGGCGGAGCCTATGTTCCTGCCATGAGCGACCAGTCCGTCATCGTCAAAAATCAGGGCACGATCTTTCTCGGCGGCCCGCCGCTGGTGAAAGCCGCGACCGGGGAAGTGGTGAGCGCGGAAGAGCTGGGCGGCGCGGATGTGCATTCGCGACAATCCGGCGTCACCGATCATTACGCCCACGACGACCGCCACGCGCTGGCGCTGACCCGGCGGATCGTTTCCACCCTCAACCGCCGCAAACAGGTGGAACTGGATATCCGCCCGCCGGCGGAACCGCTTTATCCAGTCGAAGAGCTTTACGGCATCGTGCCCGCCGATACGCGCAAACCCTTCGAGGTGCGTGAGATCATCGCGCGTCTGGTGGATGGTTCCGAATTCGATGAGTTCAAGGCGCTTTACGGCACGACGCTGGTCTGCGGCTTCGCCCATATCCACGGTTATCCCGTCGGCATGATCGCCAATAACGGCATTCTGTTTTCGGAATCGGCGCTGAAGGGCGCGCATTTCATCGAACTCTGCTGCCAGCGCGGCATTCCCCTGGTTTTCCTGCAAAACATCACAGGCTTCATGGTCGGCAAGGCCTATGAGGCGGGCGGCATCGCCAAGGATGGCGCAAAGCTCGTTACCGCCGTCGCATCGGCTAAAGTGCCGAAATTCACCGTCATCATCGGCGGCTCTTTTGGCGCCGGCAATTACGGCATGTGCGGACGCGCCTATTCACCGCGCTTTTTGTGGATGTGGCCGAATGCGCGCATTTCCGTGATGGGTGGCGAGCAGGCGGCATCGGTTTTGGCACAAATCCGGCGCGATGGCATCGAGGCAGATGGCCGCCACTGGTCCACCGAGGGCGAGGAGGCTTTCAAGCAGCCGATCCGGGAGAAATACGAGCGGGAAGGCCATCCCTATTATGCCAGTGCAAGGCTCTGGGACGATGGCATCATCGATCCGAAGGACACCCGTCTCGTGCTTGGCCTTGGCCTGTCGGCCGCGCTGAACGCACCGATTGAACCCACCCGTTTCGGCATATTCAGGATGTGAGGCGACCATGTTCTCAAAAATACTGATCGCCAACAGGGGCGAAATCGCCTGCCGGATCATCCGCACCGCCCGCAAGATGGGCATCCGCACCGTCGCGGTCTATTCGGATGCCGACCGCGACGCCATGCATGTGGCGCTGGCTGACGAGGCCATTGGCATCGGCCCTGCGCCGGCGCGCTCGTCCTATCTCGATGCCGAAAAGATCATTGCAGCCGCACAGGCAAGTGGCGCGGAGGCCATTCATCCGGGTTACGGTTTCCTCTCTGAAAATGCCGGTTTCGCCGAAGCCTGTGCTTCTGCCGGCCTCATTTTCATCGGCCCGACACCCGATGCCATCCGCGCCATGGGCGGGAAAAGTGAAGCGAAGGCGCTGATGGCGCAAGCGAGCGTTCCCGTCGTGCCGGGTTATCACGGCGAGGATCAGGCCGACAAAAAGCTTGCAGGCGAGGCAGAAACCATCGGTTATCCGGTATTGCTCAAGGCCTCGGCTGGCGGCGGCGGCAAGGGCATGCGCATCGTCCGGCAAAAACGTGACTTTGCGGCGGAACTTGCGGGCGCAAAACGCGAAGCGCTTGCCGCTTTCGGCAATGACCGCATGCTGATAGAGAAATATTTGGAGCGGCCGCGCCATGTGGAAGTGCAGGTCTTTGCCGATGGCCACGGCAATTGTTTCTCGCTGTTCGAGCGCGATTGCTCCATCCAGCGCCGGCACCAGAAAGTCATAGAGGAAGCCCCTGCCCCCGGCCTGCCCGATACGCTCAGACAACGCATATATGACGCGGCGGCCGCCGCCGCCCGCGCCATAGATTATCGCGGTGCGGGAACGGTGGAGTTCCTGCTCGACCCCTCCGGCGAGTTCTATTTCATGGAAATGAACACACGGCTTCAGGTCGAACATCCGGTCACGGAATATATTACCGGGCTCGATCTGGTCGAATGGCAGATTCGTGTCGCGAACGGAGAGACGCTGCCGGAAGACTGGGGCACTCTGCGCATCAACGGCCATGCCATCGAGGCGCGGATTTACGCCGAAGACCCGGCGCATGATTTCCTGCCGTCGATCGGCACAGTCAGCCACCTCGTCTTTCCCGATGAAGGACCGCACCTCAGGATAGACAGCGGCATTCGTGCGGGCGACGCCATCACCGTGCATTACGACCCGATGATCGCCAAGCTGATCGTCTGGGATCATGATCGCCCCTCGGCCGTGCGGCGTCTGCGGCTCGCGCTCGAAAAACTGGCGATTTGCGGCGTCACCAGCAATGCCGCCTTTCTGACGCGGCTTGCGGGACTGGCCGCCTTCGCAGATGCCGAACTCGATACCGGCTTCATAGCCCGCAGCGAGGCGGTGCTTTTTGCCCCCGCCGCCACAGGTGAGAATGAGATCGCGATGGCCGCGCTCGGCCTGCTTCTTTCGCGACAGAAAAGCGGAAACGCTAATGCTCCGTCGCAGGCCGATCCCTACAGCCCGTGGAACGCCACAAACGCCTTCCGCCTGAACGCATCGGCGCGGGAGAGCCTGCATTTCGTTCTCGACCAGCAGCCGCTAAGCGTAAGCGTCGCACATGAGGCGGACGGCTTTTCGTTGGAAATCGGCGGGCGGACGATCAGAACCCATGGCAGCCTCTCGAGCGACGGCGGATTACATGCGACCGTGGGCGACAGGAAAAGGCAGGGTTATTTCTTTGCCGAGGGTAGCGGCCACGCGCTTTTTCTGGATGGCGAGTACTATCGCATCAGCCAGCCAGACCCCGTGGATATCGCCGATTCCTCCACCCACACCGGTGGTCTGGAAGCACCCATGCCCGGCGTTATCCGCGCCATCCTAAGCAAGAACGGCGCGGCCGTCTCCGCCGGCGAGGCGCTTGTGGTGATGGAGGCGATGAAAATGGAGCACACGATCCGCGCGCCGGCAAAAGGCATTGTCACTGCCATCAATTGCGCGGAGGGCGATATGGTCACGGCCGGTGCTGTGCTGGTGGATTTCGAGCCGGAGGGCGCGTGAAATGAGTTTGCCCCAAGCGGTAAAGATCGTCGAAGTCGGCCCGCGCGACGGCCTGCAAAATGAAAGTGCGGAGGTTTCCGCTGCCATCAAGATTGCTCTGGTCGAGCGGCTGGCTGCGGCCGGATTGGCCGCGGTCGAGGCAGGAGCCTTCGTCTCAGTCAACAAAGTTCCGCAAATGGCTGGCTCGAGGGAGGTGTTTCAGGGCCTCAAGCGGCGACCAGGCACCGCCTATCCGGCGCTCGTTCCCAATATGAAAGGTTTCGAAGCGGCCGTCGAAGCGGGTGTGACGGAAATCGCCGTTTTCGTGTCCGCCTCCGAAGGTTTCAGCCAGCATAATATCGCCTGCTCGCGCGCCGAAAGCCTCGAACGTCTGCGAGATGTTGCGGAAGCTGCGGCCAGCCGAAACATTCTGATGCGCGGTTACGTCTCCTGTATTGCCGGTTGTCCCTATGACGGAGCGATCGCGCCCGATGATGTGGCAGCGATGGCCGAGGCGCTGGTCGCCATGGGTTGCTACGAAATCTCGCTCGGCGATACGATCGGCGTCGGCACGGCCGGCCAGATCCGCAAGCTTATCGAACATATATCGACCCACATCCCGCGCGAAAAACTCGCCATGCATTTCCACGACACCTATGGTCAAGGCGTCGCCAATGTGCTGGCTTCGCTCGAGGAAGGCATTTCCGTATTCGACAGTTCCGTCGCCGGGCTGGGCGGCTGCCCTTTCGCACCGGGCGCCAGCGGCAATGTCGCAACCGAAGATATCGTTTATCTGCTGCAGGGGCTTGGCATCAAAACCGGCGTGGACCTGATGGCGGTGGCGAAAACCGGAGACTGGATCAGCGGATATCTAGGCAGGGCGAACGCGGCGCGCGCCGGAACAGCGTTGCTTGCCGCAAAAAAGAACGGTGGCACGCATGGCGGATGAGCTGTTGAGCGAAAAGCGCAAGGACGTTCTGTGGCTGACGCTCAACCGGCCGGAGGTTCACAATGCCATGAATGCAGCGATGACGGACACGCTCACGAATGCGATCCGCACGGCATGCGGCGATGGCGGCCTGCGCGCCGTGGTGATAACGGCGGCGGGAGACCGTAGCTTCTGCTCAGGGGCCGATCTCAAGGAAAGCGCTGGCGGCATGTTCCTGTCGCGAGACGGAACAAACCCCATCGCCGACGTGATGCGCACCATCGAGACCTGCGACAAGATCGTCATTGCCCGCATCAACGGGCGCGTGCTGGCGGGCGGACTCGGCCTTGTCGCCGCCTGTGATCTCGCTTATGCCGCCGATCATGCTGAATTCGGCCTGCCGGAAGTGCGGGTCGGGCTTTTCCCGGCCATGGTGGCGGCGAAACTTCTTGCCAAAATACCACTGAGCCGTCTGCACGACATGGCCTATCTCGGGCAATCGATCGGTGCGGAGGAAGCGGAGCGCATCGGCCTCATCAACCGCGCGGTGCCATCCGCCGAACTCGATGGCGTGGTCGAGGATGTTCTTTCCCGTTTGCGGCAGAATGCGCCGGGCGCAATCGCTGCTGGAAAGGCAGCGATGCTGGCGATGCGCGACATGCCGGCCAGTGAGCGGCTCACCTTTGCCGAAGGCGTCATCGCGAAGATCAGCAGCAGCGACGAGGCGCGCGAAGGACGGCAGGCATTCGCCGAAAAACGGCTGCCGATCTGGACTGGCGGGTCCTGAACCACCCCTCAACATCTTAATCGATATAATGCCCGCAGCTGCGTTGACCCCGTTCGGCAAATCGAGTTCTATCCACCACCTTTCGCCGGACGGCGATCGGGGAGCCGGAGGAAAGCCCATGCGCCTTGTAAAAACCGTCGCCGAATTGCGCGGCCTGACCGCCACATTTCGCCGCGATGGCAAGACCGTCGGCTTCGTGCCGACCATGGGTTTTCTCCATATCGGCCATCTGACGCTCGTCGCCAAAGCCAGGGCGGAGAACGACATCACGGTGGTCTCGATCTTCGTCAATCCGCTGCAATTCGGGGCGAATGAGGATCTTGCCGGTTACCCCCGCGATCTCGCTCGCGACAGCGCGTTGCTGGAAGAGGCAGGCGTCGACATTCTTTTCGCACCCGAGGTTACCGAGATGTATCCGCGCCCGATGCAGACAGTCGTGGATGTCCCGAAACTGGGGAGCCAGTTGGAAGGTGCGGTACGGCCGGGGCATTTCGCCGGCGTGACGACCGTGGTGACCAAACTTTTTAATCTCGTGCAGCCGGACGCCGCCTATTTCGGCGAAAAGGACTACCAGCAGGTAACGCTGATCCGCCGCATGGTCGAGGACCTTGCACAACCGGTCCGGGTCGTGCCGGTCGCCACCGTGCGTGAGGCGGACGGGCTCGCCTGCTCCTCGCGCAATGTCTATCTGAGCCCTGAGGAACGCGCCGCCGCCGTAATCGTGCCGCGCGCACTCGATGAGGCGGAACGGCTCTATAATGAGGGCTGCGACGACCCGGCCACTTTCGAAGCAGCAATAGAAAAATTCATCGCCGCCGAGAAGCTGGCATCGCCCGAAGTCGTGGCGGTGCGCGATCCGGATACACTGGCTCCCGTCGCTTCGTTGCAGGCGGGGCCTGTGCTGGTGGCGCTGTTCGTTCGCATCGGCAACACCCGCCTTCTCGACAACCGCGTCATCGGTCGCGACAGAATCGGTAAACAGGAGGCTGCACGATGAGCACCCACGGCAAACACAAGCGGCTGACGACGGCCTCCATCCGGCAGATGAAAGGCGGCGCGCGCATCGTCTGCCTCACCGCCTATACAACGCCGATTGCCCGCCTGCTCGATCCGCATTGCGACCTGCTGCTAGTCGGCGATTCGCTTGGCATGGTGCTTTACGGCATGGACACGACGGTCGGCGTCACGCTGGATATGATGATCGCCCATGGCCGCGCGGTCATGCGCGGCGTCAACCAAGCCTGTGTCATCGTCGATCTTCCTTTCGGCACCTATCAGGAATCAAAGGAACAAGCGTTTCGCAATGCCGTGCGGCTGATGCAGGAGACCGGTTGCGACGGTGTGAAGCTGGAGGGCGGCGAGGAAATGGCCGAGACAATCGCCTTTCTCGTGGCGCGCGGCATTCCCGTGTTCGGCCATGTCGGGCTGATGCCGCAACTGGTCCATACCGCCGGCGGTTTCCGCTCGCTCGGACATTCGGATGCGGAAACGCAGAAAATCTGGCGCGATGCGATTGCGGTCGATCAGGCCGGCGCCTTCGCCATTGTCGTGGAAGGCACCGTCGAGCCGCTCGCCCGCGAACTGACCGAAAAACTCTCCGTCCCGACAGTCGGTATCGGCGCATCGCCGGCCTGCGACGGGCAGGTGCTCGTTTCCGACGACATGCTCGGCCTGTTCACCGACTTCAAACCGAAATTCGTCAAGCGTTTCGCCGATTTGGGGGCGACCGTTTCGGAGGCAGCGGCAAGTTACGCCGACGAGGTGCGCTCCGGTGCGTTTCCGGGGCCGGAGCATACGTTTCAGGTTCGCAGGCAAGCACCTTCAGAGTGAGTGAGCCGTGCTGATGGAACAACGCCTTGCCAAAACGTCGACGTCATCCTCGGGCTTGACCCGAGGATCCATGGCGTGGGGTTGTGGATCCTCGGGTCAAGCCCGAGGATGACGGTGGAGAGCTTGAGGCAAGGCTGTCAGCTCTCGGCAGTATACTCGACCTGGCCACAGGCTTTGCACATCCAGCAAAGCGAAGACTATACAATACCGCCGCTGCCGCCGACGGACGCCGGGCGTTCCGCCGCAACATGGCTGCGATAACCACTCGCCCGGTAGGTCGCAATCGGATCGATCGCACCGCCCGCCAGTTGCCTTGCTTTGGCGAGAACCGGCTCGACATCCGTGCGATAGGCCCGTTTCAGCGTATCGGAGGCCATCAGCGCATCATTGTCCTGCTGGTAGCCGTCCAGGGCCGCACGATCCACCAGCAGCGCCTGCGCATAGGCGCGGCGGATTTCGTTGGCGCTGGAGATCAGGCTTTCGATCGGGTCCGTCACATTATGCGACTGATCGATCATATGGGCGGGATGGAACCCCTTCACGCCGCGATGCTCGGCATCCACCAACTCGTTGAAGACGAGGAACAGGCGGTAAGGCTCGATTGAGCCCGCATCCAGATCGTCATCGCCATATTTCGAATCGTTGAAGTGGAAACCACCGAGCTTGCCGAACTGGATGAGCCGGGCGACGATCATCTCGATATTGGTGTTCGGCGCATGGTGGCCGAGATCGACAAGGCAGAAGGCCTTTTCGCCGAGCGTATTGGCGATGAGGTAGTTGGTGCCCCAGTCCTGCACGACGGTCGAATAGAAGGCCGGCTCGAACATCTTGTGTTCGGAAAAGATGCGCCAGTCATCCGGCAGCGCCTTATAGATATCGGCCATGGCGGCGAGATAACGCTCGAAACTTCTGGTGAAATTGCTCTGGCCGGGGAAGTTGGAGCCATCACCCACCCACACCGTCAGCGCCTTGGAACCGATGGCGTTGCCGATCTCGATGCATTCGATGTTGTGCTCCACGGCTTGCTGGCGCGTCGCGGCATCCGTGTGGCTGAGCGAGCCGTATTTGTAGGAATGGCTCTGGCCCAGCGCATCCGAGAAGGTGTTGGAGTTCATGGCATCAAAGCCGAGACCCAGCGCATCGGCATGAGCCTTCAGTCGCTTAGGATCCTGCTTGTCCCACGGAATATGCAGGGAAACATTCGGCGTCGCCCGCGTCAGCTGGTTGATGACGGCGCAATCGTCGAGCTTGTCGAAAATACCGCGCGGTTCACCCGCACCCGGAAAACGGGCAAAACGGGTGCCGCCGGTGCCGACGCCCCAAGATGGAACAGCGACGAAAAACTCCGCCACCTTGGCGGTGACAGCATCAATATCGATATTGCGTCGCGCCAGCTGGTTCCCAAGCGCCTCGTAATCGTCCTTCAGCGCAGCAGTGCGCCTATCGTTTTCGGCCGTGATCACATCAGCGGTGATTTTGGTGTCGGTCATCTCTTCCTCCCCCGGTAAGGGCGGCGATGCCGCCGCCTGTTACCGTCCCATCCTATCGTGTAAAGCTCTGCGCGTTGCCGGCATCGACATTAATGATGTTGCCGGTCGATTTGGCGGAAGCGTCGGACGCCAGGAAGTAAATCGCCTCGGCGATGTCTTCCGGGAAGACGTTGAGCTTCAGCATCGAGCGCTTGCGGTAATGTTCCTCCAGATCAGTCACTTCGATCTTGGAAGAGGCCGCGCGCTGCTCGCGCCACTCGCCGTTCCAAATCTTCGAACCGCGCAACACGGCATCAGGATTGACGGTATTGACGCGAATGCCGGCCTCCGCCCCTTCGAGAGCAAGGCAACGGGCAAGATGAATTTCCGCCGCCTTCGCCGTGCAATAGGCAGAAGCATTGGGCGAAGAGGCAAGACCATTCTTCGAGGCGACGAAAACGACGTTGCCGCCGAGGTTCTGACGCCGCAGCAGGCGGAACGCTTCGCGCGACACGAGGAAATAGCCCGTCGCGAGAATATCGATATTCTTGTTCCACATAGCAAGTGTGGTCTCTTCCACCGGCGCGGAGGAAGCAATACCGGCATTGGAAACGAGAATATCCACGCCGCCGAATTCCACGCTCGCTTCCGCGAAGGCCGAAACGACGGCGTCTTCCTTCGTCACATCCAGCTTCACGCTGCGCACCGCATCCGCGCTGTAACGCTTGACGAAATCACCCTTGGCGGCTTCCAGTGCGGCCTCATCTATGTCGGCCAGCACAACGCAGGCACCCTCGGCCGCCAGCCTGTCCGCCGTCGCCCGGCCGATGCCGCCGGCACCACCGGTAACGAAGGCCACCCGGCCGGCAAGGCTTTTCGGCTTCGGCATACGCTGCAGCTTCGCTTCTTCCAGCAGCCAATATTCGATATCGAAGGCTTCCTGTTCAGGAAGGCCCTGATACTCGGACACGGTGGAAGCGCCGCGCATGACGTTGATGGCATTGACGTAGAACTCACCGGCGATGCGGGCGGTCGCCTTATCCTTGGCGAAGGACAACATGCCGACACCGGGGATCAGGAAAATCACCGGGTTCGGGTCGCGCATCTTTGGCGAATTGTCGTGGCGGCAGGCTTCATAATAGCGGGTATAATCGGCCCGGTAAGCTTCAAGCGCCTTGTCGAGACCCGCCATCAACGCATCCACATCGGGATGTGCCGTATCGAGATCGAGGATAAGCGGACGGATTTTCGTGCGCAGGAAATGATCGGGGCAGGATGTGCCAAGGTTACCGAGCGGCTTCAGTTCCTTCGAATTGACGAATTCGAGAACCGCATCCTGATCGTCGAAATGGCCGAGCTTGCGTTCCTCACGACCGATGCGGCCACGGATTTCCGGCATCAGCCGGGCGGCGATGGCGCGCCGTTCGGCAACCGGCAGGCTCTTGGCGACAGCGCCGCCGAAAATCGTCTTTCCTTCGGTCTCAGCGGCAAACCATTCGATCGCCCTGTTGATGATGGCGAGCGTCAGTTCGTAACATGCCTTGGCGTCATTATCCCAGGTGAACAGGCCATGGCTTTCCAGCACAACGCCCTTGGCCTTGGGATTGGCCTTGACGAAAGCCTCGAGATCGAGACCAAGCTGAAAGCCCGGGCGGCGCCAGGGAAGCCAGCCGATGTCATCGCCGAAGATTTGTTGCGTCAATTCCCTAGAATTCTTCGAGGCGGCGATGGCGATGATAGCGTCCGGATGCATGTGATCGACATGATCGTAAGGCACGAAACCATGCAGCGGCGTATCGATGGAGGCGGCGCGCGGGTTGAGGTTGAAGGTGCAATGCGGCAGGAAGCCAACCATGCGGTCTTCATCCTCGACACCCTTGTAGATGCCCTTCAACGCTTCCAGCTTGTCGAGATAAAGCGTCGAAAAACCATCGAGCTTGATGGTGCCGACATCGCCGCCGGAACCCTTCACCCACATGACGCGAACCTTTTCGCCGGTCAGCGGATCGGTTTCGAGCACCTTGGCGGACGTGTTGCCACCGCCATAATTGGTGATGCGCTTGTCCGCGCCGAGCAGATTGGAGCGATAAAGCAGCTTGCCCGGCTCATCGAGCGTTTTGGCATAGGCATCGTCCCAACGGCTTTCGAGAAGGCGGGATTTTCCCGTCATGTCTTCCTCCCAAATCAAGTCTGCATTCGCGGAGCCGATATCGGCCCGCCTCCGTTGATGGCAGATATCGCGCATCCAAAAGCATAATGTCAATCAAAAACGATCATAAATTTTCATGTTGCAGCGCGATATTGATTAATTTGATCGTTCTTGATTGACAACGTAAAGAGATTGCGAATAATCACGATCAGGAGGACCCCATGCACGAACGCGAACGCCATCGCATCATCTTGAGCGCCACGCAGGAAAAAGCTGTCGTGACGGTGCAGGATATTGCCGAACTGACGGATGCGTCGGAAGCGACGATCCGCCGGGATATCGCGTCCCTGCACGTTCAGGGCAAGTTGCGCCGCGTGCGCGGCGGGGCGGAAGCTGTGCATCCGCCGCAGCTCGGCAATCTGGCCGCGCGGCCCTTCCGCGTATCCGAATCGGTCAATATCGACAAGAAACGCGCAATTGCGCGCAAGGCGGTCGATCTATGCCACGATGGCGATGCGATCATTCTGAATGGCGGCACGACGACGTTCCAGATGGTGCATTACATGGCTGCGAGACGGTTGCAGGTGATGACCAATTCCTTCGCGATTGCGGAGCATCTGGTCAAGCACTCCAAATGTAATGTCAACGTACCAGGCGGCGCGATCTATCGCGACCAGAGCCTTATCCTGTCGCCTTTCGAGAATGATGCGATCCGCAATTTTTATGCGCGGCGGATTTTTCTCGGTGCGCAGGGCGTGGGCGCGCTCGGCATCATGGAATCGGACGCGCTGGTCATCCAGAGCGAGCAGAAGCTGATGCGACAGGCGGAAGAGCTGATCGTCATGGTCGATTCCTCGAAATTTAAAAAACGGTCCAGCCTCATTCTTTGTCCGCTCGAAAACGTCACGACCATCATCACCGATGACGGGATTTCGGATGAGGCAGCACGGATGGTGGAGAATGCGGGCGTGGAATTGCTGATCGTCGGCGCCGTTACAGACAGGAAAACAGCCGGTCCGCCGGATGAAGAGAGTTCCTCTTCGGTCGCCTGAGGAAGCGCCGATAGGGAGTAACAAGGTTCAAAACGGGAGGAAAAGGGACATGAAACTTACACGCAGAACATTGACGAGCGTCTTGGCGCTGAGCGCGGCGCTCTCCGTCGCAGGCCTTGGCGGCGTTGCCCAGGCCGCCGACGTGAAGATCGCGCTGGTGGTCAAATCGCTCGGCAACGGCTTTTTCGAAGCCGCCAACAAGGGCGCGCAGGAGGCCGCAAAGGACCTCGGCGGCGTCGAGATCATCTATACGGGTCCGACCAGCACCACGGCGGAAGGCCAGATCGAAGTCATCAATTCGCTGATCGCGCAGGGCGTCGATGCCATCGCCATTTCCGCCAACGACCCGGACGCCGTGGTACCGGCGCTGAAAAAGGCAGCACAACGCGGCATCAAGGTCATTTCCTGGGATTCCGGCGTCGCGCCTGAAGGCCGTATTCTCCAGCTCAACCCCTCGTCCAACGCGCTGATCGGCAAGATGTGCCTGCAGCTTGCGGCATCGCATCTGGAAGGCGGCAAGGGCGATTTCGCCATCCTTTCGGCCACCACCACCTCCACGAACCAGAATATCTGGATCGACGAGATGAAAAAGCAGCTGAAGGATTTCCCCGGCCTCAATCTCGTCACGACAGTTTATGGTGACGACCTTGCCGACAAGAGCTACCGCGAAGCGCAGGGACTGCTCTCCTCGCAGCCGAATGTGAAGGTCATCGTCGCACCGACGACGGTCGGCGTTCTCGCCGCCTCGCAGGCTGTAAAGGATGCAGGCAAGATCGGTCAGGTCTTCGTGACCGGCCTTGGCCTGCCGTCTGAAATGGCCGGCGCCATCAAATCAGGCGCGACCAAGGAATTCGCCATCTGGAACCCGATCGACCTCGGTTACTCCGCCACCCAGATCGCCTATCGCCTGGTGAAGGGCGAAGCAGACGGCAAGCCGGGCTCGGAAATCGAAGCGGGACGGATGGGCAAGATCAAGGTTGGCGAAAACAGCGAAGCGGCAATGGCCGATCCGTTCGTTTATGACGCGAAGAATATCGATCAGTTCTCGAAGATTTTCTGATCTGAGCAATATCCGGCAGTGAGCAGAGGCTACCCCCCTCTGCCTGCCCGGCAGGGCACCCGGCAGGGCAGAGGGGGTGCCCCTCGTCGCTTCAATCAAACTGACCGGTAAGACGGATGATGCGTATCGAAACCCAAACTTTAAACATAGCCGAGGCTTCCAGCGCGACGCCCATCCTGGAAATGCGCGGCATCAGCCAGATATTCCCCGGCGTGAAGGCACTGGATGGCGTCGATATCGCGCTTTATCCCGGCACGGTCACCGCGCTGATCGGCGAGAACGGTGCGGGCAAATCCACGCTCGTCAAAATCCTCACCGGCATCTACCGCCCGAACGAGGGTGAAATCCTGCTGGATGGCCAGCCCGTCCATTTTCACGGTGCGCAAGACGCCATCGATGCCGGCGTAACCGCCATTCACCAGGAAACCGTGCTGTTCGATGAGCTTTCGGTGGGTGAAAACATCTTCCTCGGTCATGCGCCAAAAGGCCGTTTCGGCCTGATTGACTGGAAGACCATCAATGCGCGCGCGAAGGTTCTGCTGGAACAGCTCGAAAGCACCATCGATCCGTCCATTCGGCTGAAGGACCTTTCCATCGCGCAGCGCCACCTCGTGGCAATAGCGAGAGCGCTTTCCGTCGAGGCGCGGATCGTCATCATGGACGAACCGACGGCTGCTCTTTCGCGCAAGGAAATCGACGATCTGTTCCGCATCGTTGAAAACCTGAAGCGGCAGGGCAAGGCCATCCTCTTCATCAGCCACAAGTTCGACGAGGTCTATGAGATCGCCGAAAATTACGCCGTGTTCCGGGACGGCAAGATGGTCGGCGCGGGCAATCTTGCCGCTACACAGCAGGACGAGATCGTGCGCCTGATGGTCGGCCGCGACGTGACCAATGCCTTTCCCAAGCAGGCGGTCGCGCTCGGCCCGACCGTTCTGTCGATCCGCAACTATTCGCATCAGACCGAATTTCGCGATATTTCGCTCGAGCTGCGCAAGGGCGAGATTCTCGGCCTCTACGGGCTGATCGGCGCCGGGCGTTCGGAACTGTGCCAGTCGCTTTTCGGCATCACCCGCCCGGCCTCCGGACAGATTACCCTCAATGGCGAACCGCTCGTCATCCGTTCCCCGGAAGATGCGATCCGCGCCGGCATCGTTTATGTGCCGGAAGAGCGCGGACGCCATGGGCTGGCGCTGGAAATGCCGATCTACCAGAACATGTCGCTGCCCTCTCTTGCGCGCACCTCGCGTAAGGGTTTTCTCGCCGCCGCCAATGAATTCGCGCTGGCGCGCAAATATGCCTCCCGCCTCGACCTGCGCGCCGCCGCCCTGTCCGTGCCTGTCGGCACGCTTTCGGGCGGCAATCAGCAGAAGGTGGTGATCGGCAAATGGCTCGCCACCCAGCCGAAGGTCATCATTCTCGACGAGCCCACCAAGGGCATCGATATCGGCTCCAAGGCCGCCGTGCACGGCTTCATCAGCGAGCTTGCGGCCGAAGGCCTCTCCATCATCATGATTTCATCCGAACTTCCCGAAATTCTCGGCATGTCCGACCGCGCCATCGTCATGCGCGAAGGCCTGATGGCGGGCCTGTTCGAACGCGCCGATTTTTCTCCGGAAAAGCTGGTGCGCGCCGCCACCGGCAACGCCTGAGAGGGGCAAAACCATGCAACGTTTTCTCAAAAATCGCGAATGGCTGCTGGCGGGCATCATCGTTATCATGATCGCAGGCTTTGCGCTGCGAGCGCCCGGTTTCGGCAGGCCCGCCAATCTGGTCAATATCTTCAACGATACCTCCATCCTCATCATCCTGGCGCTTGGCCAGATGGCGGTCATTCTGACCAAATCCATCGATCTTTCGGTTGCCGCCAACCTCGCCTTCACCGGCATGGCGGTGGCGATGACCAATGCCGCCTTTCCCGGCATTCCATTGCCGTTTCTCATCGCCATGGCGGTCGGTATCGGCGCGTTTTTAGGATCGATCAACGGCATTCTCGTCTGGTGGCTGGGCATTCCGCCCATCGTCGTCACGCTCGGCACGCTCACCATCTATCGCGGCATGGCCTTCGTGCTGTCGGGCGGCGGCTGGGTTAATGCGCACCAGCTTTCGCCCACCTTCCTCAACGTGCCACGCACCATGGTTCTCGGCATGCCGGTTCTTTCCTGGGTCGCCATCCTCATCATCGCCGGCGCCTGGCTGGTGCTCAGCCGCACATCCTTCGGCCGCTCGGCCTATGCCTCGGGCGGCAATCCGGGCGCTGCGGTCTATGCTGGTATCGATGTCGGCCGCACACGCTTTCTGGCTTTCGTTCTGTCGGGTGCACTGGCAGGACTTGCGAGCTACCTCTGGGTGTCGCGTTATGCCGTTGCCTATGTGGATATCGCCGCCGGTTTCGAACTTGATAGCGTGGCGGCAAATGTCATCGGCGGCATCTCCATTGCCGGCGGCATTGGCTCGGTGGCAGGCGCTGTGCTCGGCGCCCTGTTTCTCGGTGTCATCAAGAACGCCCTGCCCGTCATCGGCATCTCGCCCTTCGCGCAAATGGCGATTTCCGGCGTGGTGATCGTGCTCGCCGTCGTCTTCAACGCCCGCGCTGAAGCTCGAAAAGGCCGCATCATCCTGCGCGACCGGGCGGCAAGCGACCAGGCCAAGGAGGCCGCAGCATGAGCACGAATTCTCAACCGGCGCAGAAACCGCGCATCATTCCAGACAAGCTCGGCACGCCGCTGCGCCGTCTTCTGGCCAGCTGGGAAGTGCTGCTGCTTGGCGTCGCGATCCTCATCTTCATCGCCAATTCGCTCGCCTCGCCCTATTTCCTCAATGCCTGGAACCTGTCGGATGCGACCTTCAACTTCACCGAAAAGGCGATCATCGCCTTTGCCATGGCGCTCCTGATCATCGCCGGTGAAATCGACCTGTCGGTCGCCGCCATCATCGCGCTCGCCTCCACCGCCATGGGTGCGGCGGTGCAGATGGGTGTCGGCACGCCCGGCCTCGTCGCCATCGGCATCGGCACCGGGCTGCTCTGCGGGGCTTTCAACGGCTTTCTCGTCGCGGGGCTGAAACTGCCATCCATCGTCGTCACCATCGGCACCATGAGCCTGTTTCGCGGCATTTCCTACATGGTGCTGGGCGATCAGGCCTATGGCAAATATCCGGCGGATTTCGCCTATTTCGGTCAGGGCTACGTCTTCTCGGTCATCTCCTTCGAATTCGTGCTGTTCCTCGGCATGGCCGTCCTCTTCGCCATTCTGCTGCACGCCACCAATTTCGGCCGGCAGGTCTATGTGATCGGCAACAACCCTTTTGCTGCCCGGTTTTCCGGTATTCCCGTCGAACGGGTGAAGTTCATCCTTTTCCTTTTGACCGGCTTGATGAGCGGCATCGCCGCCGTCTGCCTCACCTCACGGCTCGGTTCCACACGCCCCTCGATTGCTCAAGGCTGGGAGCTTGAGGTGGTGACCATGGTGGTGCTCGGCGGCGTTTCCATTCTCGGCGGCTCCGGCACCATTGCGGGCGTCGTCATCGCGGCCTTCGTGATGGGCCTCGTCACCTTCGGGCTGGGGCTGCTGAACGTGCCTGGCATCGTCATGTCGATCTTTGTCGGCCTGCTGCTGATCATCACCATCGCCATCCCCATCGTTGTGCGCCGCCTTAAAGCCATGAGAAGCTGAGCCATGCCGGAATTTGAAAAACACGCCTTCAAGATGAAGCTCTTCGCCGGCAAGGAGGCAGAGTACAGACGGCGCCATGATGAGATATGGCCGGAACTGGTGGCGCTGCTGCACGAGGCGGGTGTGAGCGACTATTCGATCCACCTCGATCCGGAAACCAACATCCTGTTCGGCGTGCTGACGCGCCCGAAGAACCACGGCATGGCGGCATTGCCCGAGCATCCCGTGATGAAGAAGTGGTGGGCGCATATGGCTGACATCATGGAGAGCAATCTGGATAACTCGCCAATCGCGACAGACCTCGTGACGGTGTTCCATCTGCCATGAACGACGTGACAAAGCCACGCCGCATCGCGGTCATCGATATCGGCAAGACCAACGCCAAGGTCGTCGTCATCGACACCCAAAGTGGAGAGGAGATCGCCGGCGACCGGCGCTCCAACCCCGTCCTTCGTGACGGCATTTATCCACATTACGATGTGGAGAGGCTCTGGAGTTTCATTCTCGCCTCTCTTCGACGGTTCGCCCAAGAGCCGGGTTTCGACGCAATTTCCATCACCACCCATGGCGCGGCAGCGGCACTTCTCGACGGGAAAGGCGATCTCGCCATGCCGGTGCTGGACTACGAGCACAGCTATCCGGCCGAAATCCGCGAAGCCTATCTCGGCATCCGGCCCGATTTTTCCGAGACCGGCTCACCCTCGCTTCCCGCCGGGCTGAACCTTGGTGCGCAAATCCATTTCCAGAAAACCGCCTTTCCGCAGGAATTCGCCCGGGTGCGCAGCATCGTCACCTATGCGCAATATTGGGCGGGGCGACTGACCGGCGTTCAGGTCACCGAAACGACCTCGCTTGGTTGCCACACCGACCTGTGGAACCCGCGGCGGAAGGCGTTTTCATCGCTGGTGACGCGTCTTGGCATAGAGCAATTGATGGCGCCGGTGCGCTCGGCCTTCGATGTGCTCGGACCAGTCCGCAAATCGGTGGCGCAGGAAACAGGGTTATCGCCGGACATGCCGGTCTATTGCGGCATTCATGATTCCAATGCGTCGCTCTTGCCGCATCTGCTACGACGGGAGGGTGATTTTTCGGTCGTCTCCACCGGCACCTGGGTGGTGAATTTCGCAATCGGCGGCGCGGCGGATACACTCGATCCCGCCCGCGACACGCTTTTGAATGTCGATGCTCTCGGACGTCCCGTTCCCTCCTCCCGCTTCATGGGCGGCAGGGAATATGAAATGCTGACACAGCAATTCGGGCCTGCGCCGGACGAGGAAATCGAAGCCGCGCTCGACAGCGTGCTTGCCAAGGGCATGATGTTGTTGCCCAGCGTTGTCGGCGGCTCCGGTCCCTTCCCCGGCAAAACAGCACGCTGGATCGCCGACGAAAGTGCCACGGTCGCGGAGCAGCACGCGGCGGCGGCACTTTATCTCGCTCTGATGACGGAGTTCAGTCTGTCTCTGATCGGGCGGAAAGGCCCGGTATTGGTTGAAGGCCCATTCGCCAGCAACGCGCTTTATCTCAAGGCGCTGGCCGGCTTTGCCGATACGGACGTGATCGCCGTCAGCGGCTCCACCGGCACCAGCGCCGGGGCAGCGCTCCTCACCGGCATCAAGCCACTTGCAGGTCGGGAGCGTCATTTCTCCGCAGACGCCATTGAGGGACTTGATGCCTATCGCAGCGGCTGGCTGGCCAAGCTCGCCTGATGACATGAGGCGGATATAACTCCGCTGTCCCCACTTGCAAAATGCGGCCGCGTATTAGGCCGCATTCCGGTTTCGCCCAACGATCAAGCCTTGATGAAGGCCAAGAGATCGGCGTTCAGCACATCGGCATTAACGGTCAGCATGCCGTGCGAGAAGCCGGGGTAGGTCTTCAGCGTGCCGTTTTTCAAGAGCTTCACCGATTTCAGCGCGGAGTCCGCAATCGGCACGATCTGGTCGTCTTCACCGTGCAGCACCAGCGTCGGAACACTGATCGCCTTCAGGTCTTCGGTCTGATCGGTTTCCGAGAAGGCCTTGATGCCATCGTAGTGCGCCTTGGCGCCGCCCATCATGCCCTGCCGCCACCAGTTCTGGATCACACCTTCATGAACGGTCGCGCCATCGCGGTTAAAGCCGTAGAACGGGCCGGCCGGCACATCGCGGAAAAACTGCGCACGGTTGGCGGCAAGCGCCGAGCGGAAGCCATCAAAAACCTCCATCGGCAAGCCTTCGGGATTGGCCTCGGTCTTGAGCATCAGCGGCGGTACTGCGGAAACGAGAACGGCCTTGGCGACGCGGCCTGCGGGTTCACCATGTTTGGCGACATAACGCGCCACTTCGCCACCGCCGGTGGAATGGCCGATATGCACGGCATTTTTCAGGTCCAGCGCCTCGACGACGGCAAAGGCGTCGGCGGCATAGTGGTCCATATCGTGGCCTTCGGAAACCTGTGCCGAGCGGCCGTGGCCACGGCGGTCATGGGCGACGACACGATAGCCCTTGGAGACGAAGAACAGCATCTGCGCATCCCAGTCGTCGGAGCTGAGCGGCCAGCCGTGGTGGAATACGATGGGCTGGGCATCCTTCGGGCCCCAGTCCTTGTAGAAGATTTCGGTTCCGTCAGTCGTCTTTACAAAGCCCATGATCGTTTCTCCTTCGGTTGCGTTGGCATCTCCGGTGCAGCCTCAGTTGTGCGCCGGTTTGATGGAGGGATAATGACGCGGGAAAACGGCCTCGACAATTACAATAATAATTCGGAATGAATTGCGTTTTTAGCAATAATAACCGAGCAGCCCGCTGCCTGCGATTTCGGTATCGGCGCTAAACGGCATGAAGCCCAAAAAGTTGCGACGGATGGCGCAAACGGATCGGAAAATGATTGCAGACAGAGCGCTCCGCGCCCTGTCCTTGGCCTGAAAATGAAATAGTAAAAGTCGCTCGCGGAACGAGGCGCTGGGGTTTCAATCCACCTCGGGATCGTATTCCCGAGGGCTATCGTCCTTGGAAAACAACACGCAAGGGCCGCGTGAGCCGCGCGGATCATAAGCATAACCCTTGGCCGTCAGCGCCTGCATGATGTCGCGAACACCGGCAAGGCCATAAAGGTGGTCATGCAGCTCGACGAATATCCGCTCCACGCCGGCAAGCTCGGCATTGCCAAGTAGATCGCGCTCCGCACCCTCAATATCCATGACGAGCGCGGTAATGCCCCGGCTGGCGACAAATTCATCGATATTCGCCGACGAGATTTCGATGCGCTTTTCGTAAGGGCCCTGATTTTCGTCCATGGACGACATCCAGAGATCCTTGCGGACATAAAAAGGATAGGTGCGCGGCTCATCGGCGGTAAGAAGCCCCTGTGAGAACACGACGTTGTCACGGCAATTGGCCTTGATCACCCGTTCCGCCAGCGCGGCCGTGGACGGATTGGCCTCGAACGCCCAGACGGAAACATCCTTTATACCGGCGATGATTGAGGTGATGATGCCGATACCGGACCCCAGTTCCAACACGCGGTCGCCGGGCTTGATGGCTTTCAGGACGCTGCGAGCCTCTTTTGCCTCATAGCTGCCGTCGGTCAGCGCCTGCCATATGACGGGCGATACCTCATCGGAAGACAGAGGCAGAGCTATTCCATGCACGTCCAGTATTTCCATGTTTCCAAGCCTTTTCGCAAAACCCGGTCGCTTCGCCAGAATGATCCCGCATTGACCGGGAATGCTCTACAGCATCGGCGCGACAACCGGTATCGGTTTTCGCGTGCAACGATGCATCCTTGTGAAAATTAGGCACGCCGTTTTCAGACGGAACTCCAGGCCACCAGTTCCTTGGCCGGCAACGGCCTGCTGATCAGATATCCCTGTACCAGATCACATCCCAGACGTTTGACGCATTCATATTGCTCTTCCGTCTCTATGCCTTCGGCGATGGTGGTCATTCTGAGGCTACGACCGACGCCGACCACGAATTCGACGATCGCCAGCGCGTCACGATCGCTGGTGATATCGCGCAGGAAAGACCGGTCGATCTTGATCTTGTCGAAGGGCACGCCGCGCAAATTCGCAAGCGAGGAATAACCGGTGCCGAAATCGTCCATGGCGATCTGGATGCCGACGGCTTTCAGCCGCGTGAGCGTGTTGATGGTCTGGTCGCTCTTGTTGAGCAGGATCGATTCGGTGATCTCAAGTTCGAGCCGGCTCGGCTCCAGCCCGCTTTTTTCAAGCGCGCCCATCACGTTCTGGATAAGGTTGGTGCTGTGGAACTGAACGGGCGAGAGATTGACCGCCACCTTCATGTCCTCGTCCCAGCCCATCGCCTCGCGGCAGGCGGTCTCCATCACCCATTTTCCGAGCGAATGGATAAGGCCGGTCCTTTCCGCAACGGGAATGAATACGCTGGGCGGCACATCGCCCCGCACCGGATGTTTCCAGCGCAAAAGTGCCTCGAAGCCGCAAAGCTTGCGGGTCTGCGTCGCCACCTGCGGCTGGTAATAAACCTCCATCTCATCGTTCTGCAACGCCGTCTGCAGATCGGCCTCGAAGGATTTCTTCTCGGTCAGCTGCTTCTGCATGCGGACCTTGAAAACGCTTGCCCGGCCCGGGCCGATGGCCTTGGCCTCATAGAGAGCCAGATCGGCGCGTTTGAACAATTCATCCGCATCGACGGTGCCGTGCGATATGGCGATGCCGATGCAGGTGCCGATTTTGACCTCCTGCTCGCCGAGCTGGTAGGTTCGGCTGATCTGCTCGATAAGTTTGGAAGCGAGACGGCGCGCCGCGTCCTCATTGAGATCATCGGACACGACGGCGAATTCATCGCCGCCAAGGCGGCAAACCATGTCGTAATCGCCGCCGATACCCGAAAGGCGCTGCGCCACGGCCTGAAGCAGGGCATCGCCCGAATCGTGGCCGAGCGTGTCGTTGACGTCCTTGAAGCCGTCGAGATCGAGCAGAAGAATGGCCGTCGTTCCGTTGCCGCCGAAGGATCGGCGCAGCCGCTCGATCAGTTCCTGCCGGAACAGCGCGCGGTTCGGCAGTCCCGTCAGCGCATCATGATAGGCATCATGTTCCAGCCGGACATTTTTCGCCTGCAATTCAAGCGTGGCGGCGCGCAGGTCATCCGTCAGGCCGCGCATGCTTTTTTGCGCGCGGTTGAGCAGATCGTTCTGGCGCAGCAGTAGGATCACAAGCGCAATGCCGCACAGGATCAGGCCGCCCGCCAGCGCGGTGTAAACGATATGCAGCTTGCGCACATCCTCATGGGCCGTGTCGATCAGATTGACGTCGAAAGCGACCGATGATGATGCCAGCGTCGTCATCGGCGCATCGAGCGCGCTCATCACGGAGAGCAGATCAGGCACATCGGCCGGCTTCAGGCTGCCCATCTGCTGTTCCAGACGGGCCAGAGCCGCATCAAGGCGGGCTACGAGGTCCCGCCACTGCTGCTTTTCATTGATGAAAGCGCCAAGATTGCCCTGCTTCAAAAGTTCCAGACGGCTCAGCATGATGTCCAGACGCAGCTGCAATTCGTCTCGATCAATCTCGCCGGGGCTGAGCGCAAACACGGCCAACTTGTTCTGAAGGCGAAGATATTCCGCCACGGTCTGGCTGACCGCCCACGAGTCGTTATAGCGGGCGAATTTCTGCAGAGCGGTCTGACGCTCGGCAATGACGAAAGCGATATAGCCCGTTGCCAGGACGAAGCAACAGATGATCACCGCCACAAGTTTTCGCAAACGGCACCTTTATTCCACTATCAATTTGGCGACTTGCCATGCGGACCGCGAATAATAGGTCTGTTTCTGCAGCTCCGGGTCGCTGTCATAGGGATATATGACGAACAACGGGCCCTTTTCGCGAACTGTCATGTAGTTGCCATCCAGTTTGATCGCGAGGATAACGTTAAATTTCTTAAAATCCTCAACCGGTATCGTGCTGACATAGTCGTTGAGAGCGACCGCCGTGACGCTGGTGCCCTTCGCGCCGACGACATCCATCAATTTTGCCAGCGACACGCCGTCAAAACGGACACGGCCATCGTGCCAGGGCGTCGTGGTTTCCACCGTCACCATGCCGAGCGCCTCCAGCATGTCGCGATCGAATACCGCAGCGCCATCGGCATTGGTATTGGTGATGTTTCCGGAGATGGTCAATATCGGCTTGCCTTGCGGCTTGGCGATCGTCCCGGCCTCGGCGCAGGAAAGCCACACGAGCGACAGGAACGCACTGAGAAGTACCCGGGCGAAACTCATAACTCTTTCTCCATCGATAACGTTCGGGTCGAGGGGTTTTCGCCAACCTTTAAGGGTCAAGGGAACCGACGCTCGCATTATATATCAGGAATGAATGTTATATCGTCAGTGAGTTTTTATCCGTATTTTCTCTAGGTTTTCAGTAAACCCTTTGGATAATTTTTCCGTCTTATTGTATTTTTTCACGCTTCGCGCCCTGTTATGACGCAAGCAACAACCCAAGATATGCCCTCCCGCCAGTCCGCCCGGCGCGACAACGGCCGAATCGCGGCACATGCTTTCCCGCTCACGGACAGGAACGCATGATTCGCGCGGGCCGAACAAGGCCATCGGAGATTCGGCACCCGCTCGCAGGTCAAACAGGCATGACGGAAGACAAGTTCCACATCACAGAAAAAATCATGGCGTTTGCCGGAACGGACGGTTGAAACATACCGCCCGGAACTTAATATAAGGGCTGTCATTTCCGTTTCCGGCAATTCCAGAACCCTCCTGCCGGAAATGCCCAGACACAAGTTCCGCGCAGCGAAAGCCGCGATGCCGGATATAGTCCGGCCAGGAAAATTCTGTTCCCGTCTCCGGGTCCGACGGCACCTTGCCGTATTGGCCGCATCATGAAGGTAGTCCCTATGCACACCTATCCCGACATCAAACTTCTCATTGATGGCGAATGGCGAGACGCCGTTTCCGGCAAGACGATCGCCGTGTCCGATCCTGCGACCGACGAGATCATCGGCGCGATTGCCCATGCCGAAAAGCCGGATCTGGATCTGGCGCTTGCCGCTGCCGAGCGGGGCTTCAAGGTCTGGCGCGACACCTCGCCCTTCGAGCGTTCCAAGATCATGCGCAAGGCGGCCGATATACTGCGCGAGCGCAAGGACAAGATCGCCTATATAATGACCCGCGAACAGGGCAAGCCGCTTTCGCAATCGGCAACCGAAATCCTGGGCGCCGCCGACACCATCGACTGGTTTGCCGAAGAAGCGCGCCGCACCTATGGCCAGGTCATTCCGGCGCGCGCGACCGGCGTTTCCCAGCTCGCCATCAAGCTGCCGGTCGGCCCCGTCGCCGCCTTCACGCCCTGGAATTTCCCGATCAACCAGATCGTCCGCAAGCTTTCCGCAGCGCTTGCAACCGGCTGCTCGATCATCGTCAAGGCTCCGGAAGAAACACCGGCATCGCCGGCGGAACTGATCCGCGCCTTCGTGGATGCGGGCGTGCCGGCGGGTGTCATCGGTCTCGTTTATGGCGTTCCGTCCGAGATTTCGGAATATCTGATCCCGCATCCGGTCATCCGCAAGATTTCCTTCACCGGCTCCACGCCGATTGGCAAGCATCTGGCGGCCCTTGCCGGCAAGCACATGAAACGCGCCACGATGGAACTCGGCGGCCATGCGCCTGTCATGATCTTCGACGATGCCGATATCGAAAAGGCGATCCAGGTGACCTCGCTTGCGAAATTCCGCAATGCCGGCCAGGTCTGCGTCGCCCCCACCCGCTTCCTCGTGCAGGACGGCGTGGCGGATCGCTTCCTTGAAGGTTTCGTGGAAGCCACGAAGGCCATCAAGGTCGGCAACGGTCTGGAAGACGGTGTCGTCATGGGTCCGCTTGCCAATGAACGCCGTATCCCGGCGCTGGAAAGCCTCATCAACGACGCCGTTTCCCATGGCGCGGAACTGAAGACCGGCGGCCGCCGCATCGGCAACAAGGGCAACTTCTTCGAGCCGACGGTTCTCGCCAACGTGCCGGTAACCGCCAAGATCATGAACGACGAGCCCTTCGGTCCCGTCGCGATCATCAACCGCTTCTCGACCTTCGATGACGCGATCACTGAGGCGAACCGCCTGCCCTTCGGTCTTGCATCCTATGCCTTCACCGGTTCGGTCAAGACCGCGCACGCGCTCGGCCATCAGGTCGAGGCCGGCATGCTGACCATCAACCACAACGGCCTTGCGCTTCCTGAAGTCCCCTTCGGCGGCATCAAGGATTCCGGCTACGGTACGGAAGGTGGCTCGGAAGCGGTTCAGGCCTATCTGGAGACGAAATTCGTCAGCCAGATGAGCTGAAGGCCTTGGCTCCGGCTCTGGGTGTATGACAATATCCGCCCAACGCTTGAGTTTGGCGAACCCGGAGTATCCATACTCCGTCACACCGGACTCGATCCGGGGTCCAGTGCGATCAAGTCTTTGATCGCGAAAGAGTCGTTTCACGGCGCAGACGCGCCGTGGCTGGATGCCGGATCACGTCCGGCATGACGGAGGAAAGTACGAATGCCTCCTCCTACGTCTGAGAATGGGGAAAATTTGCCCGTCTTCTCCTTGCCAATGCCCTCCCCCTGCTTGCCTCAAACCTCTTCTTCCCTTAAAAGAACAAAAAGTGAACTTTCGAGGGCAGACATGAGCGAGACGGCCGCACCGGCGTTGAAGGAAATCTTCAACCGTGAAAAACTGCAGCATATAGCTGATCAGACGAAAGCCGTTCACGCGCCTTTTGACGTTTCCGCCTTCATGGCGCTCGCCACCACAAATCTCGAGGCTCTGGGCATCATGCAACGCATGCGGCAGGTGGCAACGAGCCTGCACGCGACGCTTCCCGGCGACTACGCCCGTAATATCGAAATCCTGACCGCCGCAGCGCCGGGGATCGGCAACGGTTTCGCATCCATTTCCCTGCCGGAATATGTCGCGCTTTACGGTCTCGATGATTTCGATCTTTCCATGCAGGCGCTACAATATTTCACCCGCTTCGGTTCTTCGGAGTTCGCCATCCGCCATTTTCTGCAAAAGGATATGGCCCGAACCCTTGCGGTGATGGAAACATGGTCTCGGCACGAAAACGAGCATGTGCGACGGCTGGCGAGCGAGGGCTGCCGGCCGCGCCTGCCATGGTCGTTCCAGATCAAACCCCTGATCGATGACCCCTCGCCCGTCACCGCAATCCTCGATGCCATGAAAGCCGATGAGGCGCTTTATGTGCGCAAATCCGTAGCCAATCATCTGAACGACATCACCAAGGACAATCCCGCCTTCGTGCTGACACTGATCGACACATGGCCGAAGGAAAACCCGCATACGCGCTGGATTACACGGCAGGCACTGCGCACGCTGATCAAGAAGGGTGACGCCGCCGCACTCGCCCATCTTGGTGCTCATGAGGAAGCAGAAATTGCGCTCGAGGTATTTCAGGTTTCGCCGGATAAGGTCGTTCTCGGCAATCCGGTGCGGATTTCAGCCACCTTCACCTCGACGGCGAAAGGTCCGCAGAAGCTGGTGGTCGATTACGCCGTGCACTACGTCAAAAAAAGCGGCGACGCTTCCGCGAAAGTCTTCAAGTGGAAGGAGATCGAGCTTCAGCCCGGCGAAACATGTGCGCTGTCGATCAGCCGCGCCATGCGCGATTTCACCACCCGCAAACACTATGCGGGTGTTCACAAGGTCGACCTCATGATCAATGGCAGGCTGGCGGCTGAAGCCTCTTTCGAACTGCTGATCTGAGGCTGTTAAGGGCTCACGCCGCCGGGAAAATCTTTGCCCGGCGGATAATGACGGAACCGCGGTCGCCGGCGGCGACATCGTTTTCCGGCGGCACGTCGAATTCCAGGAGATCGCCGCCATCAGTGCTGGCGATCACGCGGCGCTCTCCAGCCCGGTCAAGCACCCGCGCCACGGAGGCCGGAATGCCCTCATGCAGGTCTTCCCATTCCAGATCGGACGGGCGGGCATAGATTTCGACAGCGCCGTCTCCTTGAGCGTAGGAGAAAGGCAATTCGTTGTCACCGACATAGACCTTGCCGCCCCGCGCCACACCGGACACTCTGTTAGCATCGCCCAGAAAGCGCATGACAAAGGCGCTGTTCGGCTGGCGGCAAACTTCCTTCGGCGTGCCCTGCTGAACGATCTCACCCTGATTGAGGATGACGACACGGTCGGCGAGATCGAGCGCCTCTTCCTGATCATGTGTCACGAAAATCGTGGTGATGCCCAACGCACCGTGAATTTCACGCAGCCAGCGGCGCAGATCGCGGCGCACATTGGCATCAAGCGCGCCGAAGGGCTCATCGAGCAGGAGTACTTTTGGATCGACCGAAAGCGCGCGTGCCAGCGCCACGCGCTGCCGCTGCCCGCCGGATATCTGCGCCGGGAACCGATCCCCCAGACCATCAAGTTTGACGAGGTTCAGAAGTTCCTTGACCCTCGCATCGATCGCCGCCTTGTCGCGCTTCACCTTCGAGACCTTCATACCGAAAGCGATGTTTTCGTTGAGCGTCATGTGCGGGAAAAGCGCGTAATGCTGGAACACGAAACCGACGCCGCGGTCACGCACCGGAATATTGGTGGCATCCTCATCCCCGAAAAAGATGCGGCCACCATCGCTATATTCCAGACCGGCGACCATGCGCAAAATCGTCGTCTTGCCGGAACCGGAAGGCCCGAGTAGCGCCAGAAGTTCGCCGCTTTCGATATCCAGCGAAACATCGCGTACCGCGCGGAACGTATCGAAGGTCTTCACCACATTTTCGAGGCGGATTTTCATGGGATTAGATCTCCGTGGCGATGGCGGCATCGCCGTTGGTCTTCTTGGCCCCGCGCCCGGCGCCACGCCCTTCCAGCGCCACCTTGGCGATGATGGTGATGACGGCGAGCAGAGCGAGGATGGAGGCCGACGCAAAGGCGCCCGCCGTCTGGTAATCGTGATAAAGCAGCTCGATATGCAGCGGCAGCGTATTGGTCTGGCCGCGAATATTGCCTGACACGACCGATACCGCGCCGAATTCACCCATCACGCGGGCGTTGCACAGCACGACACCGTAAAGCAGCGCCCATTTGATATTCGGCAGCGTCACCGAAAAGAAGGTGCGCCAGCCGGATGCGCCAAGCGAGGTCGCGGCCTCTTCCAGATCGCGGCCCTGCGCCTGCATCAGTGGGATCAGCTCGCGCGCCACGAAGGGTGCCGTGACGAACATCGAGGCGATGACGATGCCGGGAAGCGCAAAGAGGATTTTGATGTTGTGCGCATCGAGGAACGGCCCGAAAAGCCCCTGTAACCCGTAAACGAAGAGATAGGCGACACCGGCAACGATCGGCGAGATGGAGAAGGGTATCTCGATCAGCACCAGCAGGAAGCGCCGGCCGGGGAAATCGAACTTGGTGATCGCCCATGCGGCCGCAACGCCGAAGGCAGTATTGATCGGCACGGCGATCAACGCCGTCAGCACCGTCAGCATGATGGCGTGGCGGGTATCGGGGTGCGTGATCGTGGCTGAGTAAACCTTCCAGCCTTGCGAAAATGCCTCGACACCGATGATAGTGAGGGGAGCGACGACCAGAAACGCGCCGATGACGAGCACGAAAGCAATCAGGCTGCGGCGAACCCAGGGTGCATCACCAACGCGTGGCGGCTTGCGGCGGGAAGAAAAGGCACTCATGTCTAGCTCCTCACCGTATAACGCAGCGCACGCGCCTGCAGGTAATTGGTGACCGCCAGCATCACGAAGGCCGCAATCAGCAGCACGGAAGCGATGGCGGCCGCGGCCTGATAATCATATTCCTCAAGCCGGATGAAGATCAGCAGTGCGGTGATTTCCGTCGAGAACGGTTGGTTGCCGGCAATAAAGATGATTGCCCCAAACTCGCCGAGGCTGCGTGCGAAGGAGAGCGAAAGACCGGCCAGCAGCGCCGGCGTCAGAAGCGGCAGGATGACCTTGCGGAAGATTTCGAGATCGGAACCGCCGAGCGATTGCGCCGCCTCTTCCAGTGCCGGATCGAGATCCTCCAGCACTGGTTGAACGGTACGCACGATGAAGGGCAGGCTGGTAAAGGCCATCGCCACCATGATGCCGAGCGGCGTATAGGCCACCTTGATGCCGAGCGGCGCAAGCAGCGAGCCGAACCAGCCATTGCCCGCAAACAGCGTCGTCAACGCAATGCCGGCAACGGCGGTGGGCAGGGCGAAGGGTAGATCGACAATGGCGTCAACAATGCGCCAGCCGGGAAAACGATAACGCGTCAGCACCCAGGCGAGCGCCAGTCCGAAAATGACGTTGAACAGCGTGGCAGCCAGCGCGCAGAGCACGGTAACCCGGTAACTGGCGACGGCGCGCGGCGAAGAGATGATGGACCAATATTCGGCAGGCCCGAGGCTTGCCGCCTTGAACACTAGCGCTGAAAGCGGCAGAAGCACGATGATGGCGACGTAAGTGAGGGTAACGCCGAGGGACAATTTAAGCCCCGGCAGAACATTCCGCTTCAAACCCCGCCCCCATTTCATCATAAAGCGACCCGGCAGTTTCCCGCCGGGTCTTTTACCTGTTGTATATCGTCGTGATTAACGGCTGCCGTAGAGCGTATCAAGCGTCGCGCCGGACGCAAAATGCTCTTTCTGGATTTTATTCCAGCCGCCGAAGACGTCATTGACGTTGACGAGACGAATGGCCGGGAACTTGTCCTTGAACTCGCCGACTACCTTTTCATTGTGGACGCGATGGCCGAATTCGGCGGCGATGCGCTGCCCCTCTTCCGTGTAGAGGAAATCGAGGTAGCTTTTCGCCAGATCGCGCGAGCCGCGCTTGTCGACCACCTTGTCCACCACGGCTACCGGGAATTCGGCCAGCAGGCTGACGGAGGGCACGACGCCTTCGACCTTTTCGGCACCATACTGCTTGGCAATGCCGCGGGTCTCAGCCTCAAAAGTGATCAGCACGTCGCCGATCTCACGTTCCACGAAGGTGGTGGTGGCAGCGCGGCCTCCGGTATCGAAAACCGGGGTGTTGTCGAAGATTTTCTTGACGAATTCCTGAACCTTCTTCTCGTCGCCGTTGAACTTCTCCTTGGCGTAGGCCGTGGCGGCAAGATAGGTGTAACGGGCATTACCCGAGGTCTTCGGATTGGGGAAAACCACCTTCACATCGTCACGGGCAAGATCGTCCCAGTCCTTGATGTGCTTGGGGTTGCCGGCGCGCACGAGGAAGGACGGGAAGGAATAGAACGGCGAGGCGTCGTTCGGGAAATCCTTCTGCCAGTCGGCGGAAACGAAACCCTGCTTCACCAGAAAATCGACATCCGTCACCTGGTTGAAGGTGACGACGTCAGCTTCGAGGCCCTCAACGATGGCACGCGCCTGCTTGGAGGTGCCTGCGTGCGACTGGTCGACAGTGATGCCCGGATGCAGCTTGATGAAAGCCTCGTTCTCGGCGGCAAAAACCTCACGGGCAACATCGTAGGAGGCATTGAGAATGGTGGTCGGAGACTGCGCCTGCGCCGCACCTGCAAAAAGAGCGGCAATGGCAGTGCCGATAATAAGAAGACGTTTCATGAATACCCCCGGAAAATCGAATGGTCCTCAACATAACGGGCGTCGACAACGCCCGCGAGAAACAGCCGTGCTTTACGGGGCTATAGATTGGAAATTTCGCCCAAACAACAGCAATTCAAAAGGTGATGATTTCATATATGGCGGCAAGCCGGATTTCTTTTGCGTCGCGCAATCTAAAGGCGATGATCGGGAAACAGATTGCCGGAATGCGCCGCGAAGTACGACAGAAGGTCCTCCTCCCGCACCTCTTCCAGTCGCGCCGGCTGCCAGCGGGGATTGCGATCCTTGTCGATGAGAGCCGCGCGCACGCCCTCATAAAAATCATGGCCTCGCAATATTTCCGTACCGGCTGCAAATTCCCGCTCGAGGCATTCGATGAGGCTGGCGCTTTCCCGACCGAGACGCAGCAGTTTCAAAGTCAGCTTCAGACTGGTGGGAGAGCGTTTTTTGAGGACCTCCAGGGTCTCGCGTGAAAATGCTTCGTCACGCGCTGAGAGCGCGGCGAAAATCTCCTCCACCGTATCAAAACGGAATGTCGCGTCGATGATCTGCCGGTTTGCGGACAGAACCCCCTCGCCGGCATCGACGGCATAGGTTGTGATTGCCGCCTCCACATCTTCGGCATCCACCGCTTGCGACAGGTCGTACACCAAATCCGCCAAGTGCTCCGAGGAGACGAAATGATCGGCAAAACCGGCATAGATCGCATCGGCGGCAGTAACCGCGTTGCCGGTCAGTCCCAGCCAGGTGCCGCATTCGCCCGGCGCTTTCGGCAGAAGCCAGGAACCGCCGACGTCAGGGAAATAGCCGATGCTCGTTTCCGGCATGGCGAGCTTCGTCCGCTCGGTGACGATGCAGTGGCTGCCATGTGCGGAAATTCCGACGCCGCCACCCATGACGATGCCGTCCATCAGCGCCACATAGGGTTTGCCAAAGCGGGCGATACGATAATTCAGCGGAAACTCCTCCCGCCAGAACTCAAGCACCTGCGGATCTCCCGCTCTGCCGAGGTCGTGAATGATGCGGACATCGCCGCCGGCGCAGAGCCCCCTGTCGCCTTCTCCCGTCAGCACCACGCAGGAAATGCCGGGGTCATCCTCGAAATGGTGAAGCGCCTGAAACAGGCCACGAACCATCGGCAATGTCAGACTGTTGATGGCTTTCGGGCGGTTGAGGCGGATGATACCGGCCCTTCCCTGCCTCTCGACGATGACCTGCGTCTCCGCTTCCGTTGCAAGTTCCAAGGTCGCCTCCTCCGCTACCATTCACCCGTCCATCTTGGCGGCCTTGGCGCGATCACGCAACGTTGATGTTGTCTTCTAGGAACGTCTTTCGTTCAAACCGCTTTCACCGGCGTAAAATGCCTGAAATCCGCTTTCGCAATGCAGCATGTTTGCTTGACGCCCGGAAAATCATGGCATGTAATAGGTCGTAGAAATGCCGGCATTGATTCCTGTCGAGCGTGTGCCGGACCAAGCGGAATGTCGCCTTCTCAAAGGCGTTGTCAACAGCAACGGGAGACGAGCATGCAGGTTTCGGAACAAGAGTGGATCAGCAAACGCGCCTATACACTTTGGGAAAAGGAAGGCCATCCCCACGGCCGTGATGCGGACCATTGGCAACAGGCAAAACATGAATTTTCGCTGCTGAAGACTTCGGAAGCGACGAAACCTGCCCAGCGCAAGAAGACCGCGCCGAAAGCCGTGGAACCGGATGCAGAAGCCCCGGCAAAACCCAAGGCCCGCGCACGCAAGGCCGCAGCCGCGAAATAAAAATCATCTAACAATGATCTGAAGCGGCAAATGAAAAGCCCGACGAAATCTCGCCGGGCTTTGTCTGTTTAGCGCGGATCGCAGCCCGGGTCGCCGATCCGGCATCCACCCTGGAAGTTTTCCGAGGCGGGCGCGCGGCGTGGATCATCCCACTGGCGGCGTTCGGGAGGACGCTGGCCTTCGTCCCGATTTGGCTGGCGATCGCGATTGCGGTCCCGGTTTTCCTCTTCGACACGGGGGCGGTTTTCCTCACGGCGCGGCCTGTCACCCTGGTTTCGATCACCCTGGTTTCTGTCGCCCTGGTTCCAGTCGCCGTAACGGCGCTCCCAGCGGCCGTCATTCGGTCCGCCGCTCTGACGCGGATCGCGCGACTCATCGCGGCGGCCGTCACGCCAATCATCCCGGCGTCCATCCCGCCACTCGTCACGCGGACGCGGGCGATCCCAGTCGCCGCGCGGCGGCGGAGGTGGCGCATTCCAGTAACCGCCGGACTGCGACGGGCGGCGCCAGCGGTCGCGCTCGCGGTAAAAATCGCGGTCGCGGTAATAACGGTCCCAATAACGGCCGGATTCGAAGGTGATCACCGGCACGCCGAGATCGCGGTAATAACGCGGCTCGACATAGACCCGGTTCTGCCGGTAGGTCGTCTCTATATAACGCCCGGCCACCCAGCCGCGACCGCTCACAAAGGAAACGTCGCACCACGGCGTATCGGACAGGCAGCCATGCACCGTCAATGGTGCTCCAGCCGGGATCACAACAACGGCCGGATAGGCTGTGCTCGGGCCGGAGCGCATGTTCACATTCGCGGTGGCAAAGCCGCGTGTCGCAGCTTCGGCAAGTGCCGGCGCGGCAAGCATGGCCACCAGCGCAATTGCGCCAAACAGTTTTTTCTTCACTTCTATCTCCTCAAGCAAAAGCCCGCTTTGCCCTTATCGGCATCCATCGCCTTCGATGGACGAGTATGCGTGCCGCATACTGCCATGGTCGGAAAATACGTGGTGTTCCATGAACGCAGCATGAAACAAATGCAGGCCGGCATTAGTTCCACCTGCGGCAATGAAGCACCCGACAATTTGACCGCGGAATGGACCGCCGGTCTTGACTTCGGGGGTCAATCATCCGACTTCAATGCAACAGCAATATGGAGCAGAACCATGAGCGAAACCGCACAGACGACCGTCGACCAGAGCGAAGTGGATCGCTTCTCCGCGATGGCTGCGGAATGGTGGAGCCCGACAGGCAAGTTCCGCCCGCTGCACAAGTTCAATCCGGTGCGGCTCGAATATATCCGCAACCGCATCTGCGACAATTTCGGCCGCGACCCGAAGGCGCATCGTCCGCTGGAAGGGCTGCGCGTGCTGGATATCGGCTGCGGCGGCGGCCTTCTCTCCGAACCCGTGGCGCGCATGGGCGCGGATGTGGTGGGCGCCGATCCCTCGGAAAAAAATATCGGCATCGCCTCCACCCATGCGCGTGAAAGCGGCGTCAGCGTCGACTACCGCGCCGTGACCGCCGAACAATTGCTGGAGGCCGGCGAGACCTTCGACGTCGTCCTCAATATGGAAGTGGTCGAGCATGTGGCCAATGTTGGTCTTTTCGTCACCACCTGCGCGAAAATGGTGCGCCCCGGCGGGCTGATGTTTGCCGCCACCATCAACCGCACGCTGAAAGCCCGTGCGCTGGCGATCTTCGCCGCTGAAAACGTGCTGCGCTGGCTGCCGCGCGGCACGCATCAATATGAGAAGCTGGTTCGCCCGGAAGAGCTTGAACGGCCACTGGTGGCCAGCGGCATGGATATCATCCACCGCACCGGCGTCTTCTACAACGTGTTGCAGGACCGCTGGAACCTCTCGCCCGACATGGAGGTAAACTACATGATGCTGGCGAAAAGACCGGTGCAAGAGTAACGCCACCAAATGTCCGTCATCCTCGGGCTTGACCCGACCATCCATCACCGCTCGTCAGGATGAATCCTCGGGTCAAGCCCGAGGATGACGCCAAGTATGTAGGTAAGGTTCTAAAAAGGTAAACTCAATTGACGTCGTCAGGTAGCACCGGCAACGGCGCAATCTCGATGCCTTCGTCAATCAATGCCTTGACTTCTTGGGCCGAGGCATGGCCGATGATGCCGCGTTCGTCCGCTTCGCCATAGTGGATCTTGCGGGCCTCTTCGGGAAATTTATCGCCGACATCTTCCGCATTCGCACGAATATTGGCGACCGCCTCGCGGATTTTTGCGAGAGCCTCTTTTTTGGCCGTATCCATGGCAAGCGTCTGGCGTTCGTCTTTCTTGCGGGAGGTGGAGACCGAAGGCGCCATCAGAAGTTTGGAAACCTGCAGGGAATTGCACACCGGGCAGGACAGCAAGCCGCGCTGCAACTGATTGTCGAAATCGTCGCTCCCGGAAAACCAGCCTTCAAACTCATGGCCTTTTTCACAGGCCAGCGCATAACGGATCACGCCGCCTCACCTCCTGCAGGAATAACCGTATCCAGCCCGAACTCGCGGGCGTTGCGAAGATTGGGGATTTTTCCACGCGCGGCAGCCACGAGCGACGTGTCGATCTCGGCGAAAATGATCTCTTCCCCGACACCACCGGCGATCGCCAGAACCTTGCCCCAGGGGTCGATGATGATGGAGTGACCGAAGGTGACACGCCCGTCTTCATGCAGGCCGGCCTGTGCGGCGGCGATGACAAAAGCGCCGTTTTCAATCGCGCGGGCACGCAGCAGAATTTCCCAGTGGGCTTCCCCCGTCTGGCGGGTGAAGGCGGCCGGAACCGTCAGAACCTCGGCGCCGGCGAGCGCTTCCGCCCGGAAAAGCTGCGGGAAACGGACATCGTAGCAGATCGCAAAGCCGAATTTCCCCAGCGGCAGTTCGGCCACGCGGGCAACAGTGCCGGGTTCGTAAGCTGCACTTTCACGCCAGCTCTCGCCATTGTCGAGATCGACATCGAACATGTGGATTTTGTCATAGCTGCAGATGCGGGAACCATCCGGCGCAAACAGAAATCCGCGATTGGCGATCTTGCCATCCGGGCGGGCAATCGCCGTCGAGCCGACATGGACGTGAATACCGAGTTCGCGTGCCAGCCGGGCGGCGGTCGCAACGATGATATCGCCGTCGTCGTCACGCAGCTGGGCGCGAAGCGCCTGCCTGTCCTTCTGGAGAGCGCCGGTCATTTCAGGGGTCTGCACATAGACGGCACCCGCGGCTGCGGCGGCACGTACCAGTCGCTCCATATCGGCAGCGTTTTTCACCGTATCGACGCCGGAGCGCATCTGAATGGCAGCAGCCTTGAAAATCATCACGTCCTCCGTACCAGAATATCGAGCCGATCAGGCGGCCAGCATAGTGTCGAGTTTGCCGGCGCGCTCCAGCGCATGCAAATCATCGCAACCGCCGATATGCTCACCGTTGATGAAGATTTGCGGGAAGGTCGTACCGCCGGATTTCTCGATCATTTCCTGCCGGTATTCCGGCGTCGCCGTTGCATTATATTCGGCATAATCAACACCCTTGCTGTCCAGCAGCGCCTTGGCGCGTGCGCAATAACCACAAAAATCCCGCGTATAGATCGTAACCGGTGCCATATATTTCAAAGCCTCGCAAACGTGCGCTGAAACGCACGATATCCTCATGTCATAAGGCTTCATATAGGGCCGGAAATGGCCATTGCAAAGGTCAAAACGGTCACATCCATGGCACCTGCCTTCCGCAAGGCGCGGCTTGCCGCACCCACCGTCGCGCCGGTGGTGTAAACATCATCCACCAGCACCACCCGCTTGCCGTAAACATCGGTTTTTCGGCCGGGCGCGATGGCGAAAGCACCCCGCACATTGTCCTGCCGGGCAAGTGCGGAAAGCCCCACCTGCCGCTCGGTCGGCTTCACGCGCAAGAGCGTGCCGGCAAGCAAAGGTTTGCCCGAAGCCCTCGCCAGATGCCGGGCGAGCTCGGCGGACTGGTTGAAGCGGCGACGCCAGAAACGGTGACGATGCAGCGGAACCGGCACGATACAGTCGCAGGCATCCACTGTTCCATCGCTTGCCCTCAGCATCCACAACGCCATGAAACGGGCAAGATCGGTCCGGTCCTGATATTTCAGCCGGTGCACGAGTTTGCGGGCAGTCCCGTCATGGCTGGCGGCGGCACGCAGTCGGTCGAAGGGCGGCGGGTCGGCGATGGCCTGTGCGCTTATAATACCGTCGCCATGATCCTGGGAAAAAGGGATACCCAGAACTTCGCAAAAAGGGCGATCGATAAAGGCCACATCCCGCCAGCAATCGGCACAGAGCGCGCCCTCGCCGCCGGTCATGCGGGAACAGCCTGCGCAAGTGGGTGGATAGACCATGCGGAAGGCCGAGCGCAGCATGCCGCGTGCCACCACCGGCACGGCAGCAGACTTCGACAGCAACCCCGAAAACAGATCTTCACCAGCACCCATGAGGTTGACTTTACCGCCGAACGGGTGCCTTTGCGAGGGCGATATGGTCCGGCCTTTGACCGGAAGAACGATGCCCCATGCGGCATGACAGTAACGATGCGGCCCGCCTATCCCGAAGGCGTTACAGGCCGAGCAGGCACGACGATGGATATTCTCTTTGACCAGGCCCTGATCGAACAAAACCGCCGCCGGGCGTGGAACCGGCGTGACGACAAGGCGCTTTTTCTTCTCGACATGGCCGCCGACGAATTCGCCGACAGGCTCGCCATCGTCGAACGCCGGTTCGAGACCGCAATCGAGCTGCACGGCGGAACAGGCATCACGGCCCGGCGTTTGAGTGAAACGGGCAAGGTGGATGCCATCCGCCGTATCGAGACCGACAGCTGTTTTGCGACCGACGGGAATGTTCCTCAGGCAGCCGCAATGGAACATCTGCCGCTCGAGGAGGCTTCCGCCAATCTCATCGTTTCACCGCTGGCGCTGCATCTCACCAATGACACACCCGGTGCGCTGATACAGATAAGACGGGCATTGAAGCCGGATGGGCTGTTTCTCGGCGCCATCCCCGGCAGCGGCACGTTGCAGGAACTGCGCGACGTGCTGTTGACGGCTGAAGCCGAGCTGACCGGCGGGGCAAGCCCGCGCGTCATTCCCTTTGCCGATGTGCGTGATGTCGGAGCTCTTTTACAGCGTGCCGGTTTTGCGCTTCCGGTTACCGATACTGAAACCTATACGGTGCGCTACGATTCGATTTTTCCGCTGATGCGTGATCTTCGCGCCATGGGCATGGCCAACCCGCTGGCAAGCCGCAGCAGAAAACCGCTCAACCGCGCTTTTTTCCTGCGGGCGGCGGAGCTTTACGCCGAGCGTTATTCCGATCCGGACGGGCGGATAAGGGCCACGTTTTCCATTATCTATGTCTCAGGTTGGGCGCCGCATGAGAGCCAGCAGAAACCGCTGAAACCCGGCTCCGCCAAAATGCGCCTTGCCGACGCCTTGAAGACGACCGAGGTCAAGCTTTCCTGAGCGGTCAGCCCCTCAGTGGTTGGCAAAAGTATCGGCGATGAACTGGAATACCGTGTTGATATTGCTGCTGATGGTGGTTGCGCCGCCAATGAGTGCTGCCGAAATCAGGCCGACGATCAGGCCGTATTCGACTGCGGTCGCGCCGTCTTCGTCTTTAAAGAAACGAATAAAACAATACAGCACAGGATATTCCCCATCCGCCATCCGGTGCTTCCGCCAGCCGGCATTATACCTTACTAAAATCGAATTTATACTAGGCCGCCGACGTGAGGAAACCGTTACCGATGATGGTAAACGATCAGCAACCGCTCTCGTTGCTATAACCCGTCACGACACAGGGCATTTCCGGCATCGGCTGGGTTATGCTGCGGCGGATGGAATAGGTCTTGCCCGCATCGGTCTTCTTGATGGAGCCGGTGCTTATCATGTCGTAATTGTCGGAGAACTGCGCCACGTGCGTGGCAGATTTTCCGGCAAGCATGGGAGTGATGATCAGGGAGAGGGCGATCACCGCCGTCCCGAAAAGCAGCGCGACATTAAGCACGCCGGTGCGACGGGATTTGTTGGAGTAAGAGTGACGACCTTCCACCGTCTTCCAGAAATCCTCATTCATCGCCAACCTCATACGCGCAGTTTACCGCTTCTTTAGCTTAACAATCTGCCAGAGGGTGCTGAACGATCTGTTAACACAGCCTCGTTTTGGCACGGCAAAAGGGAGTTGCGGGGTGTTTTCAACAGGCTGTGACGGCATGGAGCCTGCCGTCAGGCCGCCTTAAAGCAGATCCTGAAGGAAGGGGATAAGCGGCTCGTCGGCCGGCGGCATGGGATATTCGCGCAGAGCCTGCGGTTTCACCCATTTAATCGCCTGCCCTTCCCGCCCATGCGCAATGCCTTCATAACGGCGGCACACGTAAAGCGGCATCAGCAGGTGAAAAGTTTCGTAGGTGTGGCTGGCGAAAGTCAGCGGTGCAAGGCAGGCGACCTTGGTCTTGATGCCCAGTTCTTCATCCAGCTCGCGGACAAGGGTTTCCTCCGGCGTCTCGCCGTGCTCCACCTTGCCGCCCGGAAATTCCCACAGGCCGGCAAGCGACTTGCCTTCAGGACGCTGCGCCAGAAGGATGCGCCCATCCTGATCAAGGAGCGCGCAGGCGGCGACCAGCAGAATTTTCTTGCCCGCTTCGCTCATTTTTCGTCAACCTTGCGCCAGTAGCGATAGAGGTAGGCATCGGTGAAACCGAATTTTTCATAAAGCGCGATTGCGGGCGCATTTGTCGAGACGACCTGCAACCAAGCGCTTTTGGCACCGCTGATCCGTGCCCAACGCAGCGCCGACGCCAGAATCTGCGTACCGAGGCCCTTCTGGCGCTGCGACTTATCAACGTCGAGTGACAGGATACCGGCAAGATCGTTGTCCTGCACGCAGATCACAGTCGCAAGCGGGCTGCCTTCAACTTCCTCGTTGATGAACAGGCCGAGTGTCGGCTTGATCGAACTGACGATTTCCGCAATCGCCGACCGCTGGGCCGGATCGCCATCGCTGACCTTGATGCTCGCCTCGACAAAACGGCCGATATCGTGGCTCGGCAGGCTGACCAGCGTTTCCGGCAGTTCCATGCCGGTAAGGTCAGCCGTCATGACCATGACCTCTTCAACCATGGACCAGCCGTCCTTGACCAGAAAGTCCTTGAGTTGCGGCGGCATCAGCGTTGTTTCACGCACCACCAGCGGACGACCGAAATCCTCGAAGCGCTTGCGTGCCTTTTCCAGCCGCACGGCACAGTTTCCATAATCGGACGGATCGAGCGGCACCACGCAATTGATGCGTTTGGATGGATGCGAACCCGTCAGGCGGATTTGCCAGCTGCCGTCATAAATCACCGACGAGGCAGGCCATGCCCGGAAGCTGACGGCTTCCAGACGGCGAACCAGCGGCAGATTGACGGCCTTGTTGTCCTGCATTCTCTTCGGCTCCAACGGTCAGCTCCGGTAGTCGCCGTTGATCGCAACATATTCCTTGGTCAGGTCGCAGGTCCAGACGGTGGCCGTACCTTGGCCGAGACCGATATCGACCTTCACCGGAATGTCTTCCAGCCGCATCACGGCGGTGGTCTCCGCTTCCGAATAATCCGGATCGCGTTCGCCGTTGACGGCCACGCGCACGCCGCCGAACCAGATGGCGAGGCGATCACGGTCGGCCATTTCGCCGGATTTGCCGACGGCCATGACGACCCGGCCCCAATTGGCGTCTTCGCCCGCAACCGCCGTCTTCACCAGCGGCGAATTGGCGATGGAAAGGGCGATCTTCTTGGCGGCGGCATCGTTTTCCGCGCCGGTGACGGTAACTTCGACCATTTTGCGCGCACCCTCGCCATCGCGAACCACCTGCAAGGCCAGATCCTTGAGGAGGTCGTTGAGAGCGGCACGGAAACCGGCGAGGCGTTCGTCATCGGCGCTCGTCACCTTCACCTGACCATCCTCAGCCGCCGCGCCCGTGGCGAACAGCATCAGCGTATCGGAGGTGGAAGTGTCGCTATCGACCGTCACGGAGTTGAAGGTCGGGCCGACGCCGGCCGAAAGCAGGGACTGCAGGGCGGCCGGATCGATATCGGCATCCGTCACCACGAAGGAGAGCATCGTCGCCATGTCAGGCGCAATCATGCCCGCACCCTTGGCGATGCCGTTGATGGTCACCACGACACCGCCAATTTCGGCAGTGCGGGTCGCGACCTTCGGATAGGTATCGGTCGTCATGATCGCCTTGGCGGCTTCCTGCCAGAAGTCGGCTTCGGCCATGCCGTTCATATCGCCCAGAACACCGGCAAATTTGGTGGCATCCAGCGGCTCGCCAATCACGCCTGTTGATGCCAGGAATACTTCGTTTTCAGAGCAGCCGACGGCAGCGGCGGCGGATTTCGCCGTCAGCTCGGTCGCGGCCTTGCCCTTGACGCCGGTAAAGGCATTGGCGTTACCGGAATTGACCACCACGGCACGCGCCACGCCGCCGCCGAGATTGGCGCGGCAGAAATCGACCGGGGCCGAGGGGCATTTCGATTTTGTGAAGACGCCGGCCACGCTTGCCGGCTGGTCGAACACCATCAACAGAACATCGGTCCGGTTCTTGTACTTGATGCCGGCGGCGGCCGTCGCCATGCGAACACCGCGCAGCGCGGGCATGTCGGGATAGGATTTCGGAGCGAGCGGGGAAACGGCAACGGACATGGGGAAGCGCCTGAGATTCTGGAAACGGGGGAGGTTTGAAAGTGCCTGAGATGAAACGGGGCGGCCTGTAGCCGCCCCGTAACATGGGTATTATTTACTGCTGCGGCTGTGCCTGCTGTTCCTTCGTGGCTTCGTCGTAGCCCTTCTTCAGCGTCTCATCCATGATTTCGATCTTCTGGTCAGCCTTTGCCTTCTCGATGAGGGCAACGTACTTGTCACGCATGACAAGCTGACGAACCTGGGGCTCGACCTGTTCGAAAGCCGGCGGCGGTGCGATGCGCTTGTCTTCCAGCTTGATGACGTGGAAGCCGAACTGCGTCTTGACAGGCGTCTTGGTGTAGGCGCCCTTTTCGAGACCGAAAGCGGCTTCCTCGAATTCCGGAACCATACGACCCTTGCCGAACCAGCCGAGATCGCCGCCGTCATCCTTGTTGGAATCGGTCGACTTTTCCTTGGCGAGCGCTGCGAAATCCTTGCCCGCGTCAAGCTGCTTGATGACGTCCTTGGCTTCGTCTTCGCTTGCAACCAGAATATGGGCAGCCTTGATTTCCTCTTCCTTCGGCAGGGCTGCGACTTCCTTGTCGTAGCGCGCCTTCACCTCTTCATTGGTGACAGCATCAACCACATGCTTGCGGAAATAGGCATTGTGCAGCTCACGGTCCTGAATAAATTCCATGCGCTTCTTGAAATCTTCGGTCTTTTCCAGACCTTCGGCGCTGGCATTCTTCACGAGAAGCTTGACGTCGATCGCGCCGGAAAGGGCTGCGACCTTTTTCTGCTCATCAGGAAGCTGCGCGAGCTGCGGATCGAGGTTGCCCATGGCGAGGTCGAGTTCGGACTGGTGGATTTCCAGATCACCGACCTTGGCAACAACCTTGTCTTCCTGTGCAAAAGCAGGGAACTGAAGGCCGAGCGTGGCCACAATCACCGCAGCCGCAATTTTATTATAGCGCAACATTTTGAACCTTTCGGGGACAATGCCGGCTCCAGACATGGTTTCCGGCTCTGAAAAAACTTCCAAACACCTGATTGTGGCCATTCTGTAACGGGCAGAACCGTTGACATCATTTGCCCCCCCTCTTATCTGTCACGCAACCTCGCGTCCAGATACGTTGAAGGGCGAAGTCTGTCATTTGTTGCCGAAATCGGCGTGATGGAAAAAAGCGCCTGCGAAAACGGAATTTCAGAAAGGGCCAGTAAGATGGTCAGCCTCGGCGGAATAGCCCGCAAATTGTTCGGTTCGGCAAATGAACGCCGCGTCCGCTCCTATAAAAGCAAGATCGCAGCCATCAATGCGCTGGAGGAGGCCACCAAGGCTCTTTCCGACGAAGCACTGGCGGCAAAGACGGCGGAGTTCCGCCAGCAGCTTGCGGACGGCAAGTCGCTGGACGATCTGCTGATCCCTGCTTTCGCAGTCGCCCGTGAAGCGTCGCGCCGTGTTCTGCACATGCGCCCCTTCGACGTGCAGCTGACCGGCGCCATGATCCTGCATGGCGGCGCCATCGCCGAAATGAAGACCGGTGAAGGCAAGACGCTGGTGGCAACCCTTGCGGTCTACCTCAATGCGCTTGCCGGCAAGGGTGTGCATGTCGTTACCGTCAACGACTACCTCGCCCAGCGCGACGCGGCCACGATGAGCAGGCTCTATCGTTTCCTCGGCCTGACGACCGGCGTTATCGTGCACGGGCTGGACGACGACCAGCGCCGCGAGGCCTATGGTTGCGACATCACCTACGCGACGAACAACGAGCTCGGCTTCGATTATCTGCGCGACAACATGAAATATGACCGCGCCCAGATGGTCCAGCGCGGCCACAACTATGCGATCGTCGACGAAGTGGACAGCATTCTGGTCGATGAGGCGCGCACGCCGCTCATCATCTCCGGCCCGCTGGACGACCGCTCCGATCTCTACAACACCATCGACGCCTTCATCCCGCTGCTGTCGCCGGAAGATTACGAGATCGATGAAAAGCAGCGCTCGGCCAACTTCTCCGAAGACGGCACCGAGAAGCTCGAAAACCTGCTGCGGCAGGCGGGCCTGCTCAAGGGCGAATCGCTTTACGACATCGAAAACGTCGCGATCGTTCACCACATCAACAATGCGCTGAAGGCCCACAAGCTCTTCACCCGCGACAAGGACTACATCGTCCGTAACGACGAGATCGTCATCATCGACGAATTCACCGGCCGTATGATGCCGGGCCGCCGTTATTCCGAAGGTCAGCACCAGGCGCTGGAAGCCAAGGAAAAGGTGCAGATCCAGCCGGAAAACCAGACGCTTTCCTCCGTCACTTTCCAGAACTATTTCCGCATGTATGCAAAGCTTGCCGGCATGACCGGTACGGCATCGACGGAAGCGGAAGAATTCGGCAACATCTACGGTCTCGACGTCATCGAGGTGCCGACCAACCTGCCGATCCAGCGTATCGACGAAGACGACGAGGTCTACCGTACCGGCGAGGAGAAGTTCCTGGCCATCATCACCGAGATCAAGGCGGCGCATGAACGCGGCCAGCCGGTTCTGGTCGGCACGACCTCCATCGAGAAGTCCGAGCTTCTGGCCCACATGCTGCGCCAGTCCGGCTTTACCGATTTCCAGGTTCTGAACGCCCGTTATCACGAGCAGGAAGCCTATATCGTTTCGCAGGCCGGTGTTCCCGGCGCCGTCACCATCGCCACCAACATGGCCGGTCGCGGCACCGACATCCAGCTCGGCGGCAACGTCGACATGCGTCTCGAGCGCGAGCTGGAAGGCATGGAACCGGGTCCGGAGTATGACGCCAAGGAAGAGGCGATCCGAGCCGAGATCAAGGTTCTGAAGGAAAAGTCGCTTGCCGCCGGTGGTCTTTACGTTATCGCCACCGAGCGCCACGAAAGCCGCCGTATCGACAACCAGCTGCGCGGCCGCTCCGGTCGTCAGGGCGACCCCGGCCGCTCGAAGTTCTATCTGTCGCTTCAGGACGACCTGATGCGCATCTTCGGTTCCGAGCGCATGGACAGCATGTTGCAGAAGCTTGGCCTGAAGGACGGCGAGGCCATCGTCCATCCGTGGATCAACAAGGCGCTGGAACGCGCCCAGAAGAAGGTCGAAGCCCGCAACTTCGAGACCCGCAAGAACCTGCTGAAATATGACGACGTGCTGAACGACCAGCGCAAGGTCATCTTCGAGCAGCGCCTCGAGCTGATGGAATCCGACAATATCGGTGAAACCGCAGCCGACATGCGCCACGAAGTCATCGAAGCGCTCGTCACCAAGCACGTTCCCGAAAATGCCTATGCCGAACAGTGGGATATCGCTGGCCTGAAAGCCGGTATCGCCCAGTTCCTGAACCTCGACCTGCCGGTGGAGGAATGGGCAAAGGAAGAAGGCATCGCCGAGGACGATATTCTTCAGCGTGTCACCGAAGCCGCTGACAAATACGCCGCTGAACGGGCTGAGCGTTTCGGCCCCGAGATCATGACCTATGTCGAGCGCTCGGTCGTTCTCCAGACGATCGACCATCTGTGGCGCGAACATATCGTCAACCTCGATCACCTTCGTTCCGTCGTTGGTTTCCGTGGTTACGCCCAGCGCGACCCGTTGCAGGAATACAAGGCGGAAGCCTTCGAGCTGTTCCAGTCGCTGCTGACCAATCTGCGCGAAGCCGTCACCGCACAGCTGATGCGCGTGGAACTGGTGCAGCAGGAACCGCAGCAGCCGGAACTGCCGGAAATGACCGCACACCACCTCGACCCCATCACCGGAGAAGACGAGATGGCGCAAGGCGTGCCGGCGGCTTTCATACCGGCCGAGGACCGCGACCCGAACAACCCCGCTACCTGGGGCCGTATCGGCCGCAACGAAATGTGCCCCTGCGGCTCGGGCAAAAAATACAAGCACTGCCACGGCGTTTACGAACAGGCGTAAAAGCCCCGGTTGTGTGCCAGAAATCAATCGCCCGTAACCCGCGTTACGGGCGATTTTGTTTGTGCCCGATGATTGCAACTGAACCGGGTGTTGACTGGTATCGACACATTCCATAAGGGAGCCTGATCATCTTCTGGAAACCGCTTCCATGGCCCCTCGCGATCTTGCCGCCTATATTTTTCTCGCGCTTGCGTGGGGCGTGTCTTTCCTGCTGCTTCTGCATGTCGTCGCCGCCTTCGGCTGGATCGGCGCAGTCACGCTTCGCTCGCTGATAACCGCTGTCGCCCTCTTTCTCATCGCACGGGCGGCACGCCGGAAGCTGGCATTTTCCGCTGGATGGGGCGCTTTCACAGTCGTCGGCGCAACAACGGTTGCCGGGCAATTGATCGGCCTGTCCTACGCAACGCCGCAGATCGGCACCGCGATGGCCGCCATACTGGTGGCGACAATCCCGCTCTTTTCCATGCTCATCTCGCAGATCTGGGGTCTGGAACGTCTGACGCGGCAGGGGATTGCCGGTCTCGTCATCGGTTTTGCCGGCATCGTCCTGCTCGTTGGCTTTCCCGCCGTTCCCGTCACAACCGGCTTCATCATCGGCTGTGCTGCTGCCGTCGCCGCCTGCATCTGCGCCGCCTATGGCAGCAATTTTGCGAGCCTCCACCTGAAAGGCGTGGGATCATGGGAAATCACCATCGGTTCCTTCCTGACGGGCGGCCTGATGACCCTGCCGCTTCTTTTCGCCGTGCCGTTGCCCGGAACGCCTGGACTCGTCGATTACGGCTTCCTTCTGGTACAGGCGGTCGTCATGAGCGGCGTTACCTACATCACCTATTTCAAGCTGGTCTCCTCGATCGGCGCGACCAAGGCGATCAGCGTCGAGTTCGCCGTTACCGTCGTGGCGGTGCTTGTCGGCGCTCTCGTGCTCGATGAACCCCTGTCGCTTCCCCAGCTTTTCGGCGCCGGCATCATCATTTTGGGCTGCGCACTGGTGCTCGATCTCATGCCCAAGAAAAAGGCCCCGCCCACGCCCTCCGGGGCATGAAGGGTTTATTAGCGTTTTCCACCAATAGTCGTGTCGATCGTTACGGATCACGCGGGATCGCGTTTGCGACGCGAGGGGAAAATGCAACCGGGCAAATCAGACTATGAGCATTATTGGGACCCGTTGCGGGCGCTCCTCATGCTGCTCGGCATTCCCTATCATGCCTCCCTGCTCTACAGCTACGCTTTGCCCTGGGACATCAAGGATTTCGAGACCAGCCCAGTCCTGACCGCGTTCGGCGCGGCACTCGTCACCTTCCGCATGCCTGCGTTTTTTCTGGTGGCCGGTTATTTTTCCACCATGGTCATCGGCAGGAAGGGCAGGATGCCCTGGCTCAGGCAGCGTTTCCTTCGCCTCGGCCTACCCTTCATCGTGGCCTTGCTTTTGCTTGGCCCATTGCAGCTTTTCCTGCAGCAACTGGCAGGCATCGCCAAAGGCGATATCACCACCGACCAGCTGATGCAGAACCTGCCCGGCTTGCTGGTGCCGAGCGAGCAATGGATCATGCATCTATGGTTCCTACCCGCCCTCCTCGCCTATTCAGTCCTGCTTGCCAGCCTGCTGTTTCTGACAGGGTATCCGCCCCTCGCCTATGCAAAAAACTGGTTCGACAGGATGCGGGATCGATACCCAACTGCGTTTTTCGTCGTACTCTGCACCTTCCCCATTTTATGGGAGCTGATGGTTTACGGTTCAGGCCTGTTTGCTGGGAAGACCGGGAACGGCCTATTCATTCTCTATGAACGCGCCTCCGACCCTTACGCACGCTACGTACCGTTCTTCCTCATCGGGGCTTTGCTTCACCGCGATCGGGTTCTCTTTCACCGCTTTCGCCAGACCGGCATTCTCACCGGTGTCATCGCGTTTGGCGCGATCACGGTAGCGGTTACCCTGCGGTTGCAAAATCCCTTTTCGAACTCGGCCCTGCAGGTGCTGGTTTCGGCAATCGCCGCAGTGGCGGCGAGCCGTCTGCTGATCGACCTCGCCTGCCGGTTTTTCGACAGACCCAGCCGGTTTGCCGGACGCATGACGGACGCTTCCTTCACCATCTATCTGCTCCACCACCCGCTGATTTATGCCTTCGGCACGCTCTTCATCCTGATCTCGCTGCCGCCGATCCTCGAATTCGCCATCATCGTCGCGGCCACCACGGGAACGGCTTATCTGCTGCATCAGGCGATACGCCGCAGCCCGCTTGCCCTTTTTCTTTTCAACGGCATTCGCAAACCGAGGCCGGTGGCCAATATCGGCACACAGGTGCCTGCCTCCCAAACCCTTCGTTAATGATAAGGCGCTTATAATCCAGTTGCCCACTCAACTGGAAAAGATGGCGTGTGGATCATGGCTATCCTCAACACGGCGGAAAAAGCCCTACCCGCAGGCCTGCGCGCTAAACTGGCGCCGCTGGGGGCGAAGATCGCCGTTGCCGTTTCCGCAAGAGACGATGTCTCCCGTGCCCAGCGTATGGCGCTGGTCGCCTTCGCGGTGCGCATCATCAGCGCCGGCATCGCCTTCATCTCCCAGATCATCCTTGCCCGCCTGATGGGCGAATTCGAATACGGCCTGTTCGCCTTTGTCTGGGTTCTGGTCATCCTGTTCGGCAATCTGTCCTGTCTCGGCTTCCACACCACCGTCATCCGCTTTTTGCCCGGCTACCGTCTGGAGGATGCCCATGACAAGATCATGGGGCTGACCTCGACGGCGCGCCTCTTCGCCATGCTTTCGGCAAGTGCGCTTGCACTTTGCGGTTTCGTGTTCCTGTATTTCTTCGGCGAGCGTATCGCCGCCTATTACCTCATCCCCGTTTCGCTGGCGCTATTCACCCTACCGATGGTGGCTCTTGGCGATGTGTTGAACGGCACCGCCCGCGCCAATGGCTGGGCGGTCTCCGCACTCAGCCCCACCTATATCGTCCGCCCGGTGCTGATCCTGCTGTTCATGCTGGTGGCGATCGGTCTCGGCGCGGAAAAAACTGCAACGACAGCGATGCTCGCGGCCCTTTTGGCCACTTATGTCACCACGCTTTTCCATTTCGTCTTCATGAACCGCCGGCTCAACCAGCATTTTCGCAGCGTCGCCCGCAAGGTTCATTTTCGCCCGTGGATACGGTTTGCCTTCCCGATGTTCCTGATCGACGGCATCGGTTTCTTGATGACCAATTCCGATGTGGTGATCGTTGGCCTCTATCTGCCGCCGGATCAGGTCGGCATTTATTTCGCCGCGGCAAAAACCATCGTGCTGATGCAGTTCGTGTTTTTCTCCGTGCAGGCAGCGGCGGCACCGCGTCTCGCCGCGCTGATTGCGGCCAATGACAGGCAGGGGCTGGCCGGTTTCGCCAGCCAGGCCGCGCGCTGGGCCTTCTGGCCATCGCTTGCCGTCGGCAGCCTCGTGCTTCTGGCAGGCCCGTTCCTGCTGTCGCTGTTCGGTCCCGGTTTCGTTCAGGGCTACGAGCTGATGTTCTTCCTTTTTGCCGGTTTCCTCGCAAAAGCGGTGATCGGCCCGGGAGAGACGCTGCTGAATATGGCCGGCAAACAAAAATTGTGCGTGGCGCTGTATATTATTATCTTCGGTTGTAACATTCTACTCAACATGGCGTTGATTCCGGTCTATGGTCTGGCAGGGGCCGCAGCGGCGGTCGCGATAGCCATGTGCATAGAAGCTGTGCTATTGCATATTGCCATTCGCCGCACACTCGGGATCGTCCTTTTTGCCTTCAACGATCCCCGGGCGGGTCAAGACACTGGGAAGGCGGTGTAACGATAAGCATGTCCAGCGACCCAAAGAATCCGGATTTTCAGGACCCGCGCATCGCTGCGCTGATGGCGTCCGCTGAGCGTGATCGTCCCGTGGCCGACAGCAGCCGGCGCGTGGGACGCGACGGCCGCGAATTCTGCATCTATCCCGGCCGGCTCGGTTACGACATGCAGGAAGAACTCGACTTCCTGTCGAACCGCGTCATGGAGGCAAATGTCTTCTTCACCGGGCGGCTTCTTGCGCCCGCCATGCCGCGTATCGACGACAAGTCCGTGCGCTTCGCCCTTATTCGCGACGAGAACGGCGCCAGAAGCCGCATGCGCTTTCTGATGCCCTTCACCGTGGAAAAGCCGGGCTTTTCCATCGGTCCCTCCATCATCCGCGGCTGGGCCAATCCGTTTGGCCCTCTCGGCACGCCGCTGGTCGACACAGAGGGTGCCGCAGAGACGCTCGACAATCTTTTCGATGCGCTTTCCGACCCGGAAATGCGCTTGCCGAACGTTCTCGTGCTGCCGGATGTGCGGCTTGAAGGGCCTTTTGCCCGCATGTTCAGGGCCATCGCGCTCAGCCGCAACCTGCCGGTGACAACGACGGGCAATTATCAGCGGCCGATGCTGGAAAGCCTTCTGGACGGCGAAGCCTATCTGCGAAATTCACTTACGCCGCACCATTTGCGGGAAATGCGCAGGCAGTGGCGGCAGCTCGAAAAACTCGGTCCCCTCTCCTACACTGTTACCCGGCAACCGAAAGACATTCGCTACCGCATGGAAGAATTTCTGGCGCTGGAGGCGAGCGGCTGGAAAGGCCGTAAACGCAGCGCGCTGGTCAACGACCGATATCGCGCCGCCTTCGCCCGCGAGGCGATCACCAATCTGGCCGAAGCGGATGCGGTGCGTATCCATACCATCGATCTCAACGGCAGTGCCATCGCCTCCATGATCGTGTTCATGACGGCCGGCGAGGCCTATACATGGAAGACCGCCTTTGACGAATCCTATTCGCGGTTTTCGCCCGGCAAGCTGCTGATGCAGAAACTGACCGACTGGCAGCTGGACGACGCCAATATTCTGCGCAGCGACAGCTGTGCCGTGCCCGATCACCCGATCATGAGCCGCTTCTGGCAGGAACGTCAGGAGATGGGTACATTGGTCGTCGGGCTGGCCCAGAACAGCGACCGCGACGTGCGGCAGGTTTCCACGCAGGTGGACATGTACCGCAACACCCGCAACCTCGCCCGCAGCCTGCGCCAGAAAATCCTCTCCTTCGGACGCAAGAGCAGTTAATCCCGAAGGATGCCGCAGCATCCTTCGGACTATTATCGGACCACCGGCGGGGTTGACGCCCGCGTCAGCGCGAGGCTGTCCGGATCATCTTGCACAATTGCGTCAGCGCTGCATCGTATCCGCCACCCAGAATATCGACACAACGGCGGGCGAGCTTGATCTGCTCGGTTCGTGACATGTCGTTATAGGCCTGTATGGCATTGCGCATGGCACCGGGCGATACCGGTCCGGGGTTACCGGGGTTACCCGGATTTCCCGGGTTGCCGGGGTTTCCCGGATTGCCAGGATTGCCGGGCGAAGCCGAGCCGCCGATGCCAAGCCCGACGCCAAGGCCAAGACCACTTGACCCGCCGACATTTGCACCAACATTGGCGTTGACACCGCTGGAGCCGCCTACGGAAGCATTGACGCCCGCGTTGACACCGCTGGAACCGCCAACGGATGCATTGACATCCGCGTTGACCCCATTGTTGCCACCGACCGACGCGTTGACATCAGCACCCAGCCCGCCGCCGCTCCTGCCGCCGACATCAGCACTGGCATTGACCCCATTGCTGCCGCCAACGGAGGCATCGACACCGAGCCCGCCGCTGCCATTGCCACCCACACTGGCATTCACCCCGTTCTGACCGCCAATCCCGATATCCAGCGCATGGGCGTTGACCGGTAAGATCAGGCAGGCAGACAACAATAAATTGCGAGAAAGCGCCCTCATAATTTCCTCCCTATGAGTTCTGGCTATCCCGCCCCGCGTGGAAACTCCACTTTGACATCATAGTTCAATTAGTAATTGCGCATATTCTAATTTATTAGTGGTGTCTAATATTACTTTAACGCCTCAACCTCCGGTGTACCGATACGGGACGGACAAACCCCGCCACACCCCGATTTTCCGCCCGGCGAAGACACCAAACGGCGCCTGCAAACACACGTCATTCAAAAGGAAAAGTCAGCTTTGGGGTTGCACGCATGGCATCGACCGTGATAGACGCCGTGGCATTACCACCGTTGCCCCAATGGCGGAATTGGTAGACGCGCCGCACTCAAAATGCGGTTCCGCAAGGAGTGCTGGTTCGATCCCGGCTTGGGGTACCATTTCCAAAACCGCATTGATTTTCTTCGCTTTATCCGGGTCTTCACAAAAGACCTGTCGATTACCCCGTGGCCATCACCACGCTCACGAAACTTTGCTCGCCTGCCCCCCGAATATTACCGGGCTTTCATTTGCCAGATGCAAAGGACTGGATTAGACGACTCCCGTAACACACCGTTGAACCGGCGACTTAATTTCGCCATCACGCCCGCCTTTTTGAAAGCCCGTTCGGGATATCTGCTTCTTCGCGAAGTTTGGGGAAAACATCATGGCCACTGCAACGACCGCCGACAACAGCCGCACGCTCGCCGCTCTTGGCGTAACGGCGGGAATGATCTTCACCGTCGGCTCTGCCCTCGGTTTCCAGCATATTGGCGGTTATACGCCCTGCGCATTGTGCCTCTTGCAGCGCGATCCCTATTATTACGCCATTCCGCTCGGAATTCTGGCCGTTGCGACCAGCATATTCAAGCTGCCGGTTCAGATCACGCGGCTGCTTCTCGCCCTCATCGGCGTGGCGATGCTGATCGGCGCCGGGCTTGGTGTTTATCACGCCGGTGTGGAATGGGGTTTCTGGGCTGGACCGATTACCTGTGCCACCGGCGCACCGTCCATCACCACCAATGCCGGTGACCTGCTGGGCAATCTGAACGCCATCAAGGCCCCCTCCTGCAACGACGCTGCACTTCGGGTGCTCGGCCTTTCCTTTGCCGGCTGGAACGTCATTGCGAGTGTAGCGCTTGCAGCCGTCGCCTTTTTCGGCGCGAGCCGCAAAACCCGGTAAGAGGAAAAACCGTCTTGCAGTCCTGAGAGATCAGGGCTGCAGCTCGGTATCCCAGTAAAGATAGTCCATCCAGCTTTCGTGCAGGTAGTTGGGCGGGAACAGCCGTCCGTTATTGTGCAGATCCTGAACCGTCGGCTGGAAGGGCTTCTGCGCCGGGAACATGCCCGCCTGTTTGGGAAGCTTGCTGCCTTTTCTAAGGTTGCAGGGAGAGCACGCCGCCACGACATTGTGCCATGTGGTTTCGCCGCCATGCGCGCGGGGGATCACATGATCGAAGGTCAGGTCGTCCCGCGAGCTGCAATACTGGCACTCGAACTTGTCCCGAAGGAAAACGTTGAAGCGTGTAAAGGCAGGATTGCGGGTGGGCTGCACATAGGTCTTGAGGCTGACGACACTCGGCAGCCGCATGGAAAAGCTGGGAGACGACACCGCGTGATCATATTCTGCAATGATGTTCACACGGTCTAGAAATACAGCCTTGATCGCGTCCTGCCAGGACCACAACGACAAGGGATAATAACTCAGTGGCCTGTAGTCTGCGTTCAGAACGAGCGCCGGCAGGGCCTGTGGTGAAACTGCAATCGTCAAGGGCTTCTCCTGATCGATTCGGCATCTGCACTTGTATATTAGGTCCGTTGTTACAGGATTGTGAAGCCTATAAATGCAGCGGAGAAGAGCTTAATTTTTCAGCTCAAAAAACGTCTTTTTTGCGTTCCGGACAATCAGGCGGCGAGGCGGATGCTTTCCCACCATCTGTTGATGCGCAACAGCGGCACGGCGGCGATTCGGCGTCATCATTCTCACGCTCGATGCGATATCGGTGATATAGTCACTGTGGCGAACGATTTAAAAAAAGCTCGTCTGTCGTCCTGTCACGGGAAGGAAACGACCATGGTCTTGCGCAGACACCAAGCGACAGCGTTGCAGGTCGGCCTGGCAGCTGGCGCCTTTGCCGTCATGATGAGTTTGGCCACATCCGCGCCTGCCCAACAATATCAGAATTTCGAAGTCACGCCGGATGGCCGCGGCGGTGCGCAGGGAACGATCGGTGGCCGCAATTTCGAGGTCTACCGTAATTACGACCGGCCGCCGGCAAGCCGCCGTACCGCGAGGGATGCGCAGCGCGAGGAGCGAAACCCTGTGCCACAGCAGACCTGTATCATCGACGTCGAGGGCCGAACCCGCTGCAAGTGAGTGCGGATCGTATCGGTTGCTCAGCTGTTTTATCTCGCCGTGAGAAAATTCGATTTCACTAAAAAGCAATCTATCGACTTAAACGGCCCGCAACAAAGGGTCGCTATGTTGCAAAGCACAAGAGACAAAAACGGTGCGGAGGCAGAGACATGGCGAAGAGACAAATCCGTCTGGCAAAGACTTTGGCAGTTGCCGTCAGCGTGTTGGCAAGCATGGCGACAGCGGCATCGGCCGCCCCGCTTGCTGGCCTGGCGCAAAACCCGACCGCATCGCGGCCCGGCCTGTTCATGAAGACAAGCCGCCCGACCATCGCACCCATCGCCTTTGCGAAGTTTTGCGACGATGCCGCCGACCAGTGCGTCCGGATTGGCGACCGCGACACGGTTGAACTGACAAAACAGAAGCGCATGGAACTCCAGCGCATCAACTCCGAGACCAACACCTCGATCATCTATGCCAGCGAAGCGGACGGACAGGACGAATGGAACCTGAACCCGGCAAGCGGTGACTGTGACGATTACGCGGTGACCAAGCGGCAGCACCTTCTGCGTGCCGGATGGCCATCGGGCGCGCTGCGCATCGCCACCGCACTCACCCCAACCGGCATCGGCCACGCCGTTCTGGTCGTCAGCACCAGCCAGGGCGATCTGGTGCTTGATAACCGCACCAATGTCGTCAAACCGTGGAAAGCGGTTGATCTGAAATGGATCAAGATCCAGTCGCACGAAAACCCGCGTGTCTGGCTGAAGCTCTAGGTCTATCGGTTCACAGGACCGTATCTTTCGAACACGGCGGAGGGCACTCTGGTCTCCCTTCGGTCACCACCTCGCATTTTGCGAAAATCGGCACAGGTTTTCGCCAATCCTCATCCTGAACGCATTGTCTGGCAGGGCTTTGGCGGATACTTCAAACCTTGCCTCAATCTGGTTATAACGGGCAATGTGGCATCCGCTTTCAATGCCCTTGACCTTGTACTGGAGAGACAGTATCGGCATCTATGCCTAAAGTGCTCAACTGGATTCGCGGTCGTAAACAGCCAGCCCTCCGCGATGACCGGAGGCGGCGCAGAATAGACCTTGGCGACAAGTCTCCATCTTTCCCAATTTACGCCATTGGCGACGTGCATGGCTGCCTCGATCTGCTTATGCAGGCGGAACAGAAAATCCTCGCTGATCTGGCAAGCAATCCATCCCCCGCTCTGGTGGTTCTTCTCGGCGACTATGTCGATCGCGGCCGCGATTCCTGCGGCGTTCTCGAACATCTGCTGCAACCGCCACCGGCGCCACTGCGTCGTATCGCGCTGTGCGGCAATCACGAGCAGCTCTTCAGCGATTTCCTCGAAAACCCGCAGGACAACATGCACTGGCTGGATTTCGGCGGCCACCAGACGCTTTTGTCCTACGGGGTCGACACCAGCTATTTCATGCACAAGGGCCGCCTGCGGCTGCAGCCGTTCAAGGATGCGCTCATCGGCGCGATCCCGCAGGCCCATCGCCAGCTTCTAATCAGCCTGCCGATCTACGTCCGTATCGGACCCTATTTTTTCGTGCATGCCGGCCTGAGACCGGGGCTGCCGCTTGAGGCACAGACCGATGAGGACATGCTGTGGATCAGGGAACCCTTCCTGTCGGAAGGCGCAGGGCTGGACCTCTTTGTCATCCACGGCCATACGCCGGCACCGGAACCGCAGACCGGCCCGCAACGGATCGGTATCGACACCGGCGCCGTTACGACGGGCAGGCTTACGATTTTGAAGCTCACGGATGCGGGGCCGCAACTTATCGCCTGATGGCGAACCGTCATTAGGTCAGGTTACACCAGCCAACAGCACCACAATCGCGATTTATTTGCCCTTCAGAATATTGCCGAGCACTGCCATTTGCCGGCGGTTCCATTCGGCAGCATCGCCAAACGCCCTGTTTCCCAATTCCTGCCGCTGCTCCCGGCTGGAAGAGAGCCATACAATGGCATTGGCAAAAGCCTGATGATCGTCGTCTTCAACGACGACCACACCGCCGCGATATTGTTCCGAAAGCCCCCTCACGCCCGTCTGCGTGCTCACCGTGGGGACACCGGCAGCCAGGGCATCAAGCAGTTTTATGTTGATGCCCGTGCCAAGCGTGATGGGATTGATCGAGAGCGGCGCGCGCGTGAACGCATCCTTCAGGTTGTCCACCCGGCCGAGCTTGAGAACGCCCTCCCGGTCCTCGATCTTGCCGCATATGCCGCCTGCCAGCACCAGGCGGATGTGTGGACGGGCCGCCCTGACCGAAGGCAGGACATTGTGAAGGAAACTGTTGAGGGAAATGACGTTTGCGTCGTTGCCGGAGCCGAGAAACAGAAAGTCATCCGACCCGAAGTCTTCCACTTGCTGGCCCAGATCCAGAATGTGGCTCACCGTTTCAACCACCGGCGGCTCTCCAGCCAACCGCTGCTTGAACACAAGCTCCTCTTCCTCCTGTATGGCGACAACGACGTCGGCACGGCGAAATGCCCGGCATTCCACGTCCGGCGGCACCGAGAACCAGTATCCGTATTTGTTGGCGGTATTCACGAACGCCTTGTGACGATCGGCGAAGGAATCGTGGGTGTCGAGAATGCGAAGCACATCGTCCGGCAGCCCGAGGAAAGCCCTAGAATGAAAGGCATATTCGACGATCACGGCGTCGATCCCCAGCCTGCGCTGAATATCCCTGATGTACCGGCCTATTTCCGGATAATAGAACTCATCGAGATGGTTGTAGAAACCACTGTCGCGGCCAAGAAGCCGGTGAACTTTCCGAAAGGTTCGAAATGCGGTCAATCCGACCTCGAACCTGAAGTCATTCATGAGCCGCGCTGCAAACCCGCGGGGTTCCCGGGATACGAAATGCATGTGCCCAGTCCCGAACTCGGCTTCATGGGCCGCGGGATCGAAATCGGCTATCATCGGGGTATCGACATAAACGAAATGCACTTCATGCCCGAGGCTACGCACGGCACGCGTCAGCTGGAGAATCTTGTTCCGCGCACCCTCGTTGGCAGGAACAGCAGGGAAGAGTGAAACAAAAGCGACTCTCATGAAAATGACTCAAGACTGTTTGGCAAAGGTCTCGAACACCTGAAAATTCCTTTTGGAAAGGTCGAGAATTTCGGGCAGCTTTTTCCCGACCTTTTCGCGAATCTCATCGGCCTGGTCGACGAAATTGATCAAGGCATTCTTGATGCCATCTTCCGTCTGGAACTTGGAAGGTGAAAGCAGCTCGGATCCCGAAAGACCAAAATGCTGGTAAAGCCCTTCGAACTTGCCCTGATAGGCGATGCATATGACCGGAACGCCCTTGCCGAGTGCGGCAATCGCAAGATGCATGCGCCCGCTGACGAGGCCATCGAGTTTACCTGCGACTCCTTTCAGAACCGGGGCTGGCCATCTGCCATCCAGATATCGAACCCTGTCCGTCTGCGAAGACGGGGTAAGCTCGGTAATGGCTTTGAGGCACGCCTGATCGCCCACGTCTTTCCGGTAGTCGTGCGGAATGACCAGCCAGCAAACGGGTCTTGCGTCGGCCACAAACTCCAGCGCTTCCGCTCCGCGCCTGATGATCGCCGCGATCTGCGCACTATCCGCATTCTTGAACAGCATGGGATGCAGGTTGAAGCCCATAACCCTGTATCCCTCGGCGCGCTTGCGCGCGATCCACGAGGTCGTGTCCTCATCGGGCTCCGATGGAACAAGGCTGAATGCGGAATCGGAAACCAGCGCCGCCTTGGCAGTGGCAAAAGCTTCCAGACGCCCAAGGGAAACGACATCACGCACGTTGAGCGACACGCCCGGATGAAGCGAGCTGTAGAACTTCGCCAGAGCGGGATGCGGCGTTTCGTTGAAACTGAAACCGAGGATGACGTTCTTGATGCCAGCGGCGGCGGCGAGATCTGCGCTTGCCAGAAGTTTTGCGCTGACCAGCGGATGATAATACCCATCCATCACGTCAGCGCCGACAACGACGATGCAGTCGTATTTCCGCACCGCGAATAGCTGAGCCAGCGCTTGGATAAAGTCAGGTTTGCCAAAGATGTCGACGGGAGCAAAACCCCGCTGATGCGCGGCATCGCCGAAATTCATTCCGTCAACGAGGATGTCTATCTCGACCTCGGGATTGCGTGCGCGGGCATTCTGCACGGTCGCCGTGATCATGGCGTCATCGCCGGCCGAACCGAACAGGGTGATGGGATCACCGGCCACGATCAAAAGCCGGTTCAGCCGATCTCCGACATTGATCGGCCTGATGCTGCGCTTCAGCGCCTGCAGATCAACAAAGAGTTTCTGAACCGCATTATCGAGGTTCCGCTGCTCGTTATATGCCACCAGCTTCCGACGCAGTGGTGCGGGCAGTATTTTTTTCACGAGCTTGCGCATTTTCGTTCCTTTCGAGAAATGATTTTGCTCATGACGAGCGCGATGGCGGACCGGGCCTCGTTCCTCGCGGTCAGAGCCAAAAGCAGGAGATATGCGACGCCGAACATGCAGCCAAGCAGGATGCCGGTTACGAGGTCGCCCGCACCCAGCATTTTCACCTCAGGCCGCATCCACTGAACGAGCAGAAAGCAGAGGCCGCTGGAACCAAAGCTCGGCAAAAGCAGGAGGAATATCCTCCAGAGCTTGATGCCGAGTTCGCGGGCGATGAAGTAGAATGTGAAAGGCGTGGAGGTGAGCTGCCCGAAGACAAACACGATGACGATTTCCCGGATGTTTTCTGTCGGGACGAACAATATCAACAGGATGGTCGAGATTGCCTTGACCGTGCCCGCAATCAGCACCCTGTCCGGCCTGCCACGCGCGGAAAGGAAAGGGCCGTTTTGAAACTGGACACATTGCAACGCACCCAGGAGAAGCAGCGGCCGTGCAATCTCGTCGGCCCCCTGCCAGTGAGCGCCGAACAGGACATTGCAGATCTCCGGCGCCAATGCCGCCGAGAGCACGAAGATCGGCGTCGAAAAGATCGCCGACATCGTGATCGACTGCTTGTAAAGTTCCGCCATGCGCTCGCGCTCATGCGATATCCGAGACAATACAGTCAGGGAGACATCGTAAAGCGCCGCCTGGAGCAGCTGCATGAGAAGTTGATAAAGCCTGCTGCCTACGGTGTAGAGCCCAAAAAGGGCGACGCCGTAACGCCCGAGGATCATGACGTCTATCAGGCGGGTGGCGCCAAAATCCACGATGCGCAAACCGAGAGCCGACGAGCCGAAGCGGAGCAATTCAAAAAAAGTGCCGGGCTTGAGCGTGGTTCCCGGAAGCCAGTGCGGTTTGCGCCAGAGCCAGACCAGCGTGACGACGGTCGCAACATAAGTCTGAACGACGAGGCTCCAGACGCCGAGGCCCATGATGGCGAAAGCAATCGCCACGGCACCGCCGATGATATTGGAAATGAAGGTTCGGATTGCCAGCGGCTTGAAGGCGAGTGCGCGCCGGTAATTGACCTCCTGAAAAAGCGAAGCGGTGTTCAGCGGCAGCAATATGCAGATTGCCACGATGATCGGCGCCAGCCCTTCCACCTCGAACCAGCTTTCAAGTCTCGGTGACAGCAGGCAAACCACGATGACAAACACCGTCGCCAGCGCAACCGACACGTAGAACGGCAGATTGACGTCGCTTGGCTCCAGATTGCGTTTCTGCACGATCGCATCGGCAAAGCCGAACTCCGACAGCATCTGGATGAGCATCAGAACCAGGCCCGCCGTAGCGACCATGCCATAGTCGGTTGGGCTGAGGAAACGGGCGAGGACGATGAAAAGAATGGAGGTAAAAAGCTTTCCACCCCAGTTCTGGACGATGGACCAGAAAACGCCCGTTATCGCGGCGTTGCCTATCGAACTTTGCTCCACCATCAACCCGCCGCCTGCAAAGCCGGCCGTGACAGCGCGACAACCGCAGCGGCCAGAAAACCATCGAAGCCCAGCATAGGGAACCGGACTATGCCGATATTGCTTTCTACCATGTGCTCTTTCCTTAGAAGAATCGCTTGCAACGGACCCGGTCCGTTACCGGTCTAAGATGCGCGTAAGGTTCGGCCTTCCCTGCTTTTCGCCAGCACGTCCTCGTAGAGCTTCACATAATTTTCACCCACCCGGCGCGAGGTGGACTCCTCGACGATGTTTCCGAAATCGGCCTCCGTCGGCAATTGCTCGCGCGAAAGCGTCAGCACCCGGCGGATGCGCGCGGCAAGGTCCGTGGCGTTGCCCGGTTCGAACAGCCAGTCGTGGTTGGTCTCGCCGATCAGTTCAGGAATGCCGCCGGAGGCTGCGCCGATGACTGGCACGCCCATGGCATAGGCCTCATAGATCGTGCGCGGCGAAGGTTCGGCCCAGAAGGAGGGAACGATGAGCACGTCGATCTCTTCGAAGAATTCCTTCGGCTTCGCCCAGCCGACAAACTCGATCGGCAGGTCACCGGCCTGGGCCTTGAAGCGCTCGATGGAATCGTCCATCGCGTGGCCGGCGACCAGACAGCGCCAGTTGCCATGGCCGATTTCTCTGAACGCATCGACCATGTTGCCGACGCCCTTTTCCGTGTTGATGCGGCCGATATAACCGAAGGTCATCGGCTTGCCGGTCCGGTCGATCTGCCTGCGAGCAACCGGATCGCCTTCCGGAACCGTGCAGGAATAAAAGATCACACGGCGCATGCTTTCCGGGAGGTGATGGAAAAGCCCGTGATCGACATGGGTTTTAAGGATTTCCGTGCCGACGCTTGCGACCGCGCCGATGTAACGCTGCGTGAATTTCTTGGTGAAATTCACCACCTGACAGCCGAGATGGATGTGTTCGCAGGGCTTGCCGCCCTTGAACATCGCGGCGTTACCGCACAGGAGATCATATTCGCAAATCGTGTGGACGATCGGAATGTTGCGCTTGTGCGCCGCGCGCCACACCAGCGTCGTCACGTCCAGCAGCGAATGGGTGTTGAGAACATCCGGCTTGAAATCGTCAAGAACGGCTTCGAACTGCTTCTCGACGTTGAAATTCCATTGCTGCCTGATCTTCTGCATACGCCTTTGCTGCGGCGTATATTGCGGCCAGTCCTCAAGCCAGAAATCATTATTGTGGAACATGCGGTAAACGCTGACGCCGTTGCGCACCGTTTTGGGTTCGGCCTGCCGCTCTATGCAGGCAGCACCGACCTCATGTCCCATGGAGACGAGTTCCTCGGCGAGATGTTCGACCGAGCGTTCGCATCCACCAACGATATGCGGCGGATAAAGGCTGCTGAGATGGAGAATTCGCATACGGATACGCTCTATTTCCTTATCGAAAATTTATGACTTCCGCCGGACCTCGCCCATGTTCCCGAACATTCGGGGACCAATGAGACATGTGCAAAAAACACAAAAGCCGGAGCAGATTTAACGCTTGAAAATATGAATAACCAAAAATCCACTTTCAAAAAGCACGGGAATTGACGCCATTTCAAGTGCTTTTTTTCGCGGCGCGACAAAAGTCATCCCGTGTTGCGAAAAGAACCGGTCCCGTGTTACCTTCATTCCCATATAGAAAAATGTCCGGGCCGAGGCGGTGAATTCCGTTCCGCCTGCGCAATAATATTACTGCTTTATATATTTATTCTATTTCAGAAACATGGATTTGATGGCGAGCGATGATGCCAAAAAACTTCCAGGACAATCTGACCTATTGAGAGGCGTTGCCGCCGTTTAAAAAACGGTGCCGTCCATATGATCGCGGCTGCTTTACACGCGCGCCGGAACGACCAGGAGACGCAGATGAACGGAAAACAACCGATCACCATGGGCCACCTGACGCGGCGCGGCCTGCTTTCGGCAGCACCTTTTGTATTGGCCGCTGCAACCAGCCTGCGCCCCGCCTCCGCGCAGGCTCAATCCGTTTTTTCAGCCGGTACGGAAGCCTTTGTGGACAGCGTGGGCGTGTGCGGCCATTTTGCCCGCACGAACGGCATCTATCCGGAAAGCTTCGAGCAGATCCTGCCTGAGCTGGAAGCCCTTGGCGTGCGCCATCTGCGTGATGAGGGGCTCATTACCGCAACAAACAACCGCAACAGTCCCGTCTTTCAGCGCCTGCGCCGGATTGTGGCGGCCGATGTTCGCCTCACCATCATCTGTTACGACAATCTCAACCCTTACGTCTCCACGCCGCTGAACAAGATCGCGGATTTCTATGACTGGTGCGACGGCGGCATCGATCTTTTCGAGGGCAGCAACGAACCGACGCTGACGAAAGACCCGAACAATGCGCCGCGCATTTCGGCCGAACATCAGGCAGCACTCTACGCAACGATCCGCGGGACCCCGGCCATGAGCACCGTGCCCCTTGCGGCGCCAAGCTATGTTCAGGCGAACACCGCGCTGGCGCTAAACCTGCAAAACGTATGCGACTTCGGCAATATTCATCCCTACGCCGGAATGGAACATCCCGAAACGACCGGACCGGGGGCGCTCTCCAAATTTGTTGCCGCCTCGGCGCATATAGCGCCCGGCCGGCCGGTGCTCGCGACCGAGATCGGCTACCACACTTCGCTGAAACCGAGCACTTTCCATTTTCCCGTCTCCGAAGGCATCAAGGCGCGCTATATGCCGCGCACGCTCCTGTGGTCTTTCATCAGCGGCATCCGCCGGGCTTATATCTACGAACTGGTCTCCAGCTTTGCCGAGGACGAGGCAAATCCGGAATCGTCCTTCGGCCTGTTGCGCCACGATCTGAGCCGCACCCCCGCTTACGAGGCCGTTCGCGCCCTTCTTTCGCTTTGCAAGGCAAGCCGGCAAACCGGGCCGGCCGAACGCAGCCTCACTTTCCTCAATGATGATTCCGAAAGGCTGTCCCTGCGGCTGGCAAGGCCCGATGGTGCGCTGCTTGCGCCGGTGTGGCTTGGCATCAAGGGCTGGCAATGGCCGGCGCGGATCGAAAACCCGCCCGCCGAACGTGCTTCGGCCTTTTCTGTGACCGGCCCACATAGCCATGTCATTGCACACCGGTTCGGCGACGACGGTTCGGTAAGCCAGCAGACGATTGCGCCGGAAAACGGGCAATACCGGCTCTCCGTCAGCGACCAGCTCACGGTTTTGGAAGTGTTCTGAATGGCATGCGGGCGAAAACTCCCGGCCGGCAAATTTTGTATATCGTGTCGGCCTATTGCATGATAGCTTTCTGAAATAGACGGCTTTTGCTCGCGGGTGCGAGCGCAAAATATTACTGTATAAATTTTTTCTTTTTATAGATGATGATGATGCAAAAAATTGAAAAAGCGCCCGTTTCCGGGGCGCAGCGTCTCGATATCGTTCAGATGATGCGTGCCTTGGCGGCAATCATGATTGTTGCGCTGCACGCGCAGGTGAACTGGGAGTTTTCGCTCGTCCCCCTCCATCTCCTGAGGCTCGGCGCGGGTGTAGACCTGTTTTTCGTCATTTCCGGTTTCGTCATCGTTTATGCCTCCCGGCCGTATTTTGCGGCTGAGGGTGGGCGTTCGGCCTTTCTTGTGCGCCGGCTTCTCCGCATCCTTCCGCTTTACTGGTTCGTGCTCACCATGCGGCTGGCAATGGCAGCCGTTGCCGTTCTTCTCACCGCCAAGGCCTTCCCGTCCTTGCAGGCCGTCCTGACGTCCTATCTTTTCATTCCCTATGACAGCATGGGTTATGGCGACGCCTATCCATTTCCGATCATCGATCTGGGCTGGACGCTGAATTACGAGATGTTCTTTTATGTCGTATTCGCGGTTTTCATCTTCCTGCCGCTGGAACGCGCCGTTCTGACAACAGCGACTGTCCTGCTCGCCGCCGTTCTGATCGGCTCCACCTTCAATCTCGCTTTGCCATTCAGCTTCTGGTTTCAACCGATCATTCTCGAATTCGTCGCGGGAATGTTGCTTGCGGTGCTTTTCCTGCGCGGCGTGCGCCTGCCGCCCTTGCTGGGAATTGCGGTGGCCCTTTGCGGCGTGGCGATCTGGACGCTCATCGATCTGAAACGGTTCGAATTCCAATGTAATCCGGGCTGTTATTCCTATACCCGACTGCTCGTTTTTGGTGGTGGCGCGATTTTCCTGATGGCCGCGGCAACCTTGACCAGAGGCATCTCCCTACCCCGTTTCGCGCAACCGCTGGCGAAGCTTGGCGATTCTTCCTACGCGCTTTACCTGCTGCATCCGTTCATTTTCCGTGGATTTTTGGTTGCTTCCGGTGGCATCACCTGGCCGCAGGAGTGGAAAAACGTCGTCTATCTCGTCATCGTCGCCAGCACCATCACCATCGCTCACGCATTTCACCGCCTCGTCGAAATGCCGGCGACAGCGTGGCTTCGTGACCGGCTGATAACACCCCGGCGGAAAGTCGCCGTTTCGTGACGCCAAGGTGGAAAATTCCGCAGGTTTGGCTGTTAAGTATACCGAAAAGTTCCGTTCACAACGTTATTTTAACACTTGATCGTTTGCTTAGGCTGTGCGATTTAAAAGAAAATTTTAGATGTTGGATAACCATATTCAGCATTTCAGCGTACTTAAAATCGTATTTTTTAAAAATTTGGAGAGTCGTGATGTCCCGCCTTCTTAATGGCTCGGCGCTCACTGGTGCGGTGTTGATCACCAGCATCGGTCTTTTTTCCGCAGTCGCCAACGCCCAGAACGTGGAAACCGCACCGCCAGCTGTCGAACAGCAGACGCCACCGGTACAGAGCGCCGCAACTGGCGCACCCGTGAAGGCCGCTGACGAAACCAACGCCGCATTTCTGGCCCGCGTTCAAAGCACCAATCCGGACACGGTTTCCCTTGCTGCCGCGGAATTGTTCAAGCAGTCCCCGACGCAAGGAACGGTCAAGGATCTGGTCGGCATCGCGTCCAGCACCGATGCGGCGACCGCCGACCTGACGGGAAAAGTGACTAGCGGATTTCCGATCATCGCCGTTTCCACCAGCGCGGCGCAGTTTTCCGAACAGCTTTCCGGCCTGGTTCTGAGCGATTCGACCCAACTGCCCACTATCGTCGCACTGGCCCAAAAAGTCGCAAACAAGGACTTCTCCGAAGTTGTCGGCGAAGGCCTGGCGCTCGCCTATTCCACGGCGATGCAGAGGGGCAATACGATACTTGCGGCCGCAATCCAGTTGCAGACCAAGGGTGTCGGTGTGCCCTCCGATCTTCTGATCGCCTTTAGCGAAAACGTTCAGGGAACGGCAGCCGGTCCGGCAGCACCTGCGGCAGCGGCCGCTGCTGCCTCTCCGATCGGTGGCGCCGGCTCTTCACCTGCCAGCGGCAACAGCATCGGCGGTTCGGGAACGGCGGGCGCATCGGGCGGCACGGCACAGGCCGGCGGCGGAGCCGCACCGGTTGGCGGTGGTGGCAGCAGCGGCGGCGGTGGTGGAACCACCACAACCAACAACTTCATAACCACGCTTTCAACCGGCAGCACCAGCACGCCAGTCAGCACAAGTCCCGTTTGAACCCGGTTTTGCCGCCCTTCCTGCGGGAATGGCGGCCGCTTGTCCTACGATGCAACCGAGACTTGGCGGGTGCCACGCCCGCCGAAAAGAGCGAGGCTGACAGTTGTTGCAAAGGCACGATCCATTGACGATGGCCGATATCGACAAAAGCGGATTTACAGCCGACTTTATCGATATAGAAGCCGCTCTCGCGACGATCCGCCGGCAATGGCGCATCGTCCTCGCCGCAGTCGCCATTGCCGGGACAATCGGTCTCGCCTTTGCCGCAACGGCCGTTCCGATCTATTCAGCCTCGGCGACCCTTTTGATCGACCGCAACAACAGTCAGGTCGTCGAGCAGCTTTCGACGATCGGCGGCGTCGTGGAGGACGAGGCCTCCATTCTCAGCCAGGTCGAGGTTCTGCAGTCGGAAACCATCGGGCTTGCCGTCGTCGATAGTCTCAACCTGACGGAAAATCAGGAATTCAGGGCAAACCGCGCGTCGCTTCTGAGCTCGATATTCGGCACCATCCGTTCGCTCGTCAACGTTTCGCAATGGTTCTCGCCGGCCAAGGAGACGGTCATTGACGACGGAACCCTGAAGAGAGCGCTTTCGGACCGGCTGCTGGACGGCCTCAGCGTCAAACGCATCGGCCGAACCTACGCGCTGGAACTGACCTATAACTCGACATCGCCTGTACTCGCAGCCCAGATCGTCAACGCCGTGGCGTCGGCCTATCTGGTGGACAAGCTGAACTCCAAATACGAGGCGACGAAGCGGGCCAGCGACTGGTTGTCCGACCGCATTGCCGAGCTGCGCCAGAGGGCGCTCGACACCGACCTTGCCGTGCAGAAGTTTCGCGCTGAACACGGTTTGATCGAGACTGGCAATAACGGCCTGCTTTCCGATCAACAACTCGCCGAATCCAACAGCGCGCTTATTCTGGCGCAGTCGGAAACGGCCAGGTCGCGGGCGCGGGTGCAACGCATCGAACATATCCTTGCGACAGACGATGTCGATGCGGTCGTTACCGATATTCTCGATAGCTCGGTCGCAAACGATCTGCGCAAGAAATATCTCGAATCCTCGAAGATCGAAACGGAAATCACCCGCAGGCTTGGCAGCAACCATGTTCAGGCGGTGCGTCTGCGCAACGAAATGCAGGAATACCGCCGGCTGATGTTCCAGGAAGTCAGCCGCATCGCGCAAAGTTACAAAAGCGATCTGGAGGTCTCGGAAGCACGCGAAAAATCGCTTGCGGAGAGCGTCGCCAAGGCCACCAACGTCAGCAACTCGGCCAGCGAGACCCAGGTTCAGCTTCGCGAATTGCAGCGTGAGGCGGAAACCTACAAGAACATGTATCAAACGTTCCTGCAGCGTTATCAGGAAGCGATGCAGCAACAATCCTTCCCCGTGACGGAAGCCCGTGTGATTTCCAGGGCCATTCCGCCCAAAACTCCAAGCAAGCCGAACAAACCGCTGCTTCTGGCGCTGTTCATGATCATGGGCGCTGCAGCCGGTGGCGGTATCGCCATGTTCCGTGAATTCCGCGACCGCTTCTTCCGCACCGGCGAACAGGTTCGCGAGGTTCTCGGGCTGGAGTTTCTGGGCAACACCCCGCTCGTCCAGAACAAGCCGGGCACGGACATCTTGCCGAAAGGGCAGGAAGGGCCGCCCACGGCCACACGCCCTTCCAGCGTTGCCCGCTACACTGTCGATCACCCGCTATCGTCATTCGCCGAGACGTTGCGCAGCACACGGCTTGCCATAGATCTCGGCATTCCCCCGAAAAGCGGCGCGCGGGTGGTGGGCGTCGTCTCGGCTCTGCCGAGCGAGGGAAAATCGACGATCTCCATCAATCTGGCGCAGCTTCTGGCCGGACAGGGAGCAAGGGTGCTGCTGCTGGATGCGGATATTCGCAATCCCGGCGCCACACGCGCTTTGGGGCGTCACGCGACCGAAGGCCTGCTCGAGGTACTGCTTGAGGGCCGCAATATACGCGATGTGCTTCTGCACGATGAAAAGACGCAGCTCTCTTTCCTGCCCACGGTGGTCAAGCAGCGCGTACCGCACTCCTCCGAGCTGCTGACATCGGCGCAAATGTACAAATTGCTGGCCGAAGCGAGCGGCCTGTTCGATTATATCATCGTCGATCTGCCGCCGCTTGGACCGGTGGTCGATGCCCGCGCGATGGCCGGCCGGATCGACGGTTTCGTCTTCGTCACCGAATGGGGCAAAACCGCCCGCAGGGCGGTACGCAACACGATCGAAAACGAAGTCCAGATTCGCAAGAAGTGTCTCGGCGTCATCCTCAACAAGGTGGACACGGAAAAGCTGAAGCTTTACCGGGCTTATGGTTCCAGCGAATATTATCACGCACGCTACACCCGATATTATCATGACTAGGCGGGACGGAATGGCGGGCCTGCGTAAAATCTTCGCGGTCGTGCCGGTTCTCATCCTTTCCGTATTCGTCTTGTCTGTCGCCGCGCAGGCGTTTTCCGAAACCCGGCGGTTTTCCGATGTCGTCGCTTTGGCGAGAATTGCCGACGACAGGAATGGCCTGGCGCACGATCTTCTGGCAAAGACCGTCGATGGGCTGCACCCCGTCGTGGCGGAAAAAATCTGCCGTTCGGATATCGTCAAGGCCGGGTTGCGGCTCGTTCTGGCCGATATCGACGCGAATGGCCAAGATGCGGCATCCGAGGCCGGAACGGCGCGTCTCGGCTTTGCCGAGACCTATATTCGCCATGCGCTCTCCTGTTTGCCCGCAAACGGCGATGTTTGGCTGCGTCTTGCCATGGTTCGTTCGCTGCGTAACGCCTCGCCCATGGAAATTGCGGTTCTGATGAATTTTTCCCAACTTTACGGACCGTCCGATGCCAACCTGATACGCGGGCGCTTCGTGATGTGGCAGCATTTTCCCACAGAAACGCTGCCTCAGGCCGAACCGGCCCGTGATGCGGACACGGCGATCGTTTGTGGCAAGGAGGGGGAAATCCTGCGCTGGACCTTGCGGAATATCTGTCCGCAGGAGCCACAGGCCGGCATGAAACGCACCGTGCCGCTCCCGTGACATAGCGGCCCGTCGCGTCCTTCTGCCTCAGACATTGCCGCAGCAACAATTCTTGCAAAGCCGAAAGCCCATGCCGTCCATCGAAGCCCAATCAGAACCGCTATCCCCCTCGCTGCCGCGACCGGTCGCGCTTCAAGACTATTTTCGGACGGCCGCGATAGTTGCATTCTGGGCTATTTTCCTGCTTGCGCTTCTCAACCGCGGCGCGACCGAAATCGAAAGCCGCATCGTCGTCACCGTGGCAATTTATCTGTTGCTGGTACCTGCCATCCTGCTGTTCGGGCCACCCCGGGCCGGTGTCGGCATGGCGCTCACGGCGGCCTGCCTTTTGCTGGGGGCACTCATCGTCCAGATGTTGCTGCAATCATCCGTGCCGGGCATCGCGCCACCCAATCCCGCCTGGTCCACCGCCGCCATGTTTATGCAACTCATGCCCCCCGCCACGGTCTCGCTCACCCCGGCTGATGATCGGCTCGGGCTGTTGAGCGCCGCCCTGCCCTTCGGTACCTTCATGGCCGGCCTCGTGATTTTCGATACCGATGAACGCGCCGCAAAAGCGCTGCGATGGTTCGCAATTGCCGGTGGCTGGCTGGCGCTGTTGTCGATCGTGCAGTTTCTGCTTTTTCCCGAAACGCTCGGCTTCATTCAGAAACGCTTTTATCTCGGCAGCCTGACCGGCCTTTTCGTCAATCGCAACACCGCCGCCACCTTCTTCGGCCTTATCCTGCTCACACTCGCCGTGATGCTGCACAAACGGCTGACCGCTCCAGACTGGGCAATGGTCAGGGCGCTTGTGGCAAATCGCCTGACGGTGCCGGACGGCCAGAAACGCCTCATCCGCAAAGCCGCCTTTATCGGTGTGCTCACCGCCTTTTGCTTCATCGCCTTGATGCTGACCGGATCGCGCGCGGGCATCGCGTCTAGCTTTGCGGCACTCAGCCTCCTCATTCTTCTCACCGTCTTCAACTCCCCCATCAAAACGGGCCGCGGCGCCGCTGCCTTACGGCGCAAACGGCGGGGAACGAAACGCCGGGCGGCGATCGTGCTCGCCATTACCCTCGGCCTGTTCCTGATCTTCGCCAATCGGGTGGCGCTTCGCATGGAAACGCGGGTGGAAGACGATATGCGCTTCTGCTACATGCCGGGCATCGCGCGCGCCATCGCCGATAGCTGGCCGTGGGGAACCGGCCTTGCAAGCTTTGCGGAAACCTATGCCCCCTATCACGCGGCGCAATGCGGGGTGGACGCCATCGTCACGCATGCCCATAATGTCTATGCCGAGGGCTTGCTAACGCTCGGCCTCGCATTCCCATTTTACGCGGCTTTTTTCGTGCTCGTCCAACTCGCCATTTTTATTCGCGGGGCGCGCAAACGCAAAAACTATCGTTACGCCGCCCATCTCGGCCTTGCCGGGCTGGTGCTTGTCGCACTGCATTCAACGCTTGATTTTTCGCTGCAAATCCCCGGCTTCGCCATGGCCTACGCCGTCTTCCTCGCGCCCGTCGTCACGCTTTGCCTGAACCCGCCGGGGGTGGGACGGGACCGATCACGGCGGCGGGAACAATCTTCAAGCGATGCCGCAACACCAGCCTCAATCGGGCCGGCAGACGAGCGGCCTTCATTTCGCTGATGCGCAATAGTTGTAACGATTATAGAACCGAATAGAGACGCGAGAATTTGGGCATGCGGATATTGCAAATAACGTCGCTGTTTTCTCCGGACCGGGTCGGCGGCGCCGAGATATTCGTGGAAGACCTTGCACGCGGGCTGGCGGACAAGGGACACGCGGTGGCGGTGGCGGCCATCTCCCGTGAACAACAGGCCCCGGAGCTGCGCGATGGTTTCGCCATTCATCGCCTTGGGCATACCACACCGTTTTTTATCGGTGACTGGGAGCGGCAACCGGGATGGAAGCGGAAATACTACAAGATCGCAGTACAGCTGGATCCGCGTCTCGTGCGCCGGCTTGCGCGCGTTATCGATGATTTCCGTCCTGATGTCGTCAACACCCATTCCCTATCGGAATTGACGCCGCTGATCTGGCCGATGATCCGCAAGCGCGGCATTCCGCTCGTCCATTCCCTGCATGATTTCACCAGCATGTGCACCAACGGTTCCCTGTTTCACGACGGGCACATCTGTGATGGCAGCAGCAAGAAATGCCGCGCCTTTTCCTATCTGCACCGACGTTGCCAATGCGCCGTCGATGCCGTTGCCGGCGTCGGCCGCGATATTGTCGAGCGCCATGTGCAGGCGGGCTTTTTCACCCATGTGCCGGAAAGCCGCCGCGCGGTCATCTGGAACGCCATCGCTCCACCAGCGTCACCGAAACCACGCACTCCCCGCGCGCCGGGGGAACCGCTCGTGTTCGGTTATCTCGGCCGCATCGAAGCCCCCAAGGGCGCGGATCTGTTGATTGAAGCGCTGCCGCTGCTGCCGCAGCAAGGCTGGCGGCTGGTGATGGCAGGTCGCGCGCCGGGCGGCATCGAAGCCTACCAACAAAAGACGCGCAACCTTCCAGTCGAGTTTCCCGGCTATGTCGATGCAGATAGTTTCTTCGCCGGTATAGATTGCCTGATCGTACCGCCTTTGTGGCCTGAAGCTTTCGGAAGAACGGTCGCCGAAGCCATCCTGCGCGGCGTGCCAGTCCTCGGCGCCAATCTTGCCGGGGTCGCCGAACAGATCGGCCGGGACAGGCCGGAACGCCTGTTTACGCCGGGCAACACCACCGAACTCGCCGCACGTATGGCCGAGGCAATACGCAATCCCGCCATTCTCGCGGAAACGCCGGAAACCAAAGAGCGCATTTCACAGGGCGTCGCCCCCGAACGGGTGATCGCAGCCTATGAAGCGCTCTATTCGGATCTACGCAGCAACATCAGGGCATAACCTGCCATGATTTCGAGGCAGGAACATTCCGCCTGAACGTCAGGTCCTTTCATGGAAAAGCTGCGCATAGCTTTCCGCCGCCTTCTGCCATGAGTAGAGCTTGCGGTTTTCATAACCCGCCTCGCGAAGATTGTTTGCCAGATCCGGCTCCCGGAAAAGCCGCTCAAGCGCCGCGACTAGGCTGTCGGCGTCGGCGGGATCGAAGGTAAGCGCGCCTTTGCCGGCGATCTCCGGCGTTGCGGAACGGTTGGAGCAGACGACCGGACACCCCAGTTGCTGCGCCTCCAGCACCGGCAGGCAGAACCCTTCATAGGTGGAAGGCACGCAAAGGCAGGCGGCTTGGCGATAAAGTTCGGCCAGTTGGCCATCGTCTATGCCGGAAAACCGGATCAGCCGTGCCTTCAACTCCGGAGCATCGAGCATGCTGCCGATTTCCTCCGCATCGTCGCGGCCGATATGAACGAGATGCAAATCTGGCCTTGCCTTGCCAAGCACCGCAAAAGCCTTGCCCAGAAGGCTGAAGTTTTTATTGGATGTCGCGTTTCCGACCGCCAGAATATAGGGCGTTGCAACCGGCGGCGGGCCGTTTAAAGCCTCCGGATCGGCATTCAAGGTGCTGTCGGAATGGATGGTCAGGCTTTTGCTGGCAGCGGAGGGATAAAATCGCGCCAGATCCTTTCGTGTCGCCTCAGACACGCAGGTGATCCGATCCGAACCGGCCATCATCAGGCGAAAGATTAAATCCGTCGTCAAGGTCGCACGCCAGCCGATCTGCTCGGGGATGGTCTTGAAATAAAGATCGTGAACAAGGGTGACGCGCCGTTTGCCGCCGCGGGGACTTCCAAAGGGATCGGCGTTGAACAGCACGTCGACGCCGTGCCGACGGCAAAGCGCGGGCAGCGTTACGGCCTGACGCAGCACATCAAACACCATGATACGCGGTCGCAGCGTTTCAATCAGCTCAAGACGGCTTTCGCGCAGGCTTTCGGGCAACTGTGCCCGCGTCCAGGGAGAACGCAGGATGTAGTCATCCCGCGTCTGGTCTAGAAGCCGCTCCAGCAGGCTGAAGGTCACGCGGGCAACGCCGGATGGTTTACCGCCATATTGGCTCGGCATGTTTACGAGAATACGCATCCTGACCCTTCCGCTTGCCTGCACCTTCTGACCGGATCAATCGCCAACCGGAACCTCACGTTACCTCCGCCAGCAGCGCTGAAACGGACCGGCAGGTCTCCTCCAGTGAAAAACGCTGGCTCACATCCTCCTGCCCCTTCTGTGCCAGTCTTTCCGCCAGAGCCGGATGTGACAGGATGCAGCCGAGAGCTGCGGCAAGCGCCGACGCATCACCCGGCGGCACCAGAAGACCCGTTTCACCGTCGCGAATGATTTCGGTGACCCCGCCACCGCGCGTGGCAACAACCGGTCGGCCGCACATCATGGCCTCCACCACCACCCGGCCGAACGGTTCGGCGACAACAGAGGTATGAGCAACCACATCCATCGACGCCATCAACTCCGGTACGTCCGAACGGAAGCCGAGGAAGCGGACGCGACCATCAAGGCCGAGACGGGACGCCTGCTCACGCAGACGAGCCTCGTAGGCTTCCTGCCCGAAAAGCGCTCCGCCAACGATGACGCCCTGAACGCCATCCATCGCCGCGATAGCCTCCAGAAAAACATGCTGCCCCTTCCACTCGCTCAGCCGGCCGAACAGTCCGACGAGCGGTTCAGGGCCTAAGCCCAGTTCCGTGCGCAGCCGCGCTGCTCTGTCGGGATCATAAGCCACAGCCTTTGCGGGATCGAAGCCGTTATAAACGATACGGACCTTGTCTGCCTGCCCACCGGCTTCAACGAAAGTCCGGCCGGTTTCCTGCGAATTCACAGCCACCCGCCTCGCGAAAAGGCGCGCAAATGCCAATGAAGCGCGGCGATTGGCGGAGCTGAAAGCCGGATCGGTGACGATATCGTGCAAAATCCAGACAAGCGGGCGGCCGCTGAGCTTCGCCGCAAGCGCGCAGACGAACAGTGCTTTTTGCGAGTTGGCGCAGATCACGTCGTAATGTCTCGCCTGCCGGCTCAATTGCCAGGCAACGGCAGCGACATCAGCCGCACCGCGCAATATCGCACCGACCGATGAATCACGGCGGATCGACAGCATTTTGTCTCCAGCGGACAACATGACCGGAGACCTTCCTGCCGCCGCCAGATCATCAGCAGCAGCGCCGCCACTAAGAAAGCAGGCACGCCAGGAATGCGGTCCGGCCTTGACGAGATCCGTCAGGAAAAGCTCGGCCCCGCCCTTCTCTCCGGTATGGCTGACAAAAAGAGCGGATGTCATGGCATCACCCATGGCGCGAGGTACCACCCAAGATGCCATTGCCGGGAATGACGTGCATGAGCAGACAGCCCATAAAAAGGATGAATACACTTCGCAACGGCAGGGATAGCTTTACCGATGGCTTTAATATAAAAACAACAATGCTTGATTGCGATTAGAAAAAATGACATTCAAACCTTTTTACGGATCAAAAATCCGATATACGTAAAATAAAAGAAAAATATTCTATCTATATATTTTAAAAGAAATCGAAGAAAAAATCGTGACGTTCAATTTTATCGCTGAGCACCGTCTCGCTTCTTGCGCTTTTTCCCCCTGCTTTAAAGCGGAGTTATCCTAGGGCCAGACCAGGAGAACGAACGATGACTGCGCTCGAACGCAACATATGCATATATATGGCCGGAACGGAAGAGGTGCTGGCATGATCGGCCTATCGCTCGGCTCCCCCCCCCCCGGAACATGCGCGCCATGGTCCCTTCCCTAAACGCGCTGTCGCCTTTGCGCGCACGTCTGACGGCGGGCCGGAATGCCACGATCTTCGTGAATGGTGACAGCACCGCCTATGCCGATACCGGGCCATTTCAGCAATTCGCGATGATGCTTGGTGATCTGCACGATGCGAAAGTGGTGCTGCACCGCTGGGCCGAGTGGCAGACAAACGCCCCCACCGGGCCAAAGGCCTATGCCGATCCGGTTACGCTACACGCCGGCACCGGGGCAACGCTGACCGTCTATCTCGCAACGCTGCCCGGTGGCATGGCGGGTTACATGCTCGCGGATCAACGGTCGGCGGCGCTGAAAATTCCACGTCCCGACCTTTGCATCATGCATCAAGGGCATAATATGCAGAGTTTCGAGGCGCCGGGCAGCATCTTAAGCTCCGGACGAGCCGCCCTGCTCGGACCGTTGGGCATGACCGAGTGGCAATGGCCCGGCGTGCCCCAACTCATCACCACCCAAAACCCCTGGCGCGATAGTACCGGTTACGACAAGGTCTATAGCGCGATCCTCGACCTCGCACGAACGCACCCGGACCTGACGCTGGTGGATACACACGCGACATTTGTGGCGAAAGGCAAGGATGCTGCGCTTTACCGCGACAATGTTCATCCGAACGATGCCGGCTCCCAACTGATCGCCCGAACCCTGTTCGGTTGTTATGTGGCGTCAGCGCCCGACAGCAGCTTTCAGACACCCTGCTGGCCGAAACTTCCCGCCGCCAATCTCATCGCCAATGGCGATTTCACCGACTGGTCAGGGTCCGTACCGACAGCCTGGAGCCTGGCGGCGTCAGGCTCCGCCATCAAAACCACCGAGGTCACCTTTTCCACGGCCTTCGCTTACAGCCTCGGTCTGCGCGCGAATGGCAACCAGTCGGCCGCGCTGTTTCGCTATTTCCGCAATGCGGAGGCCGCCGCGATGATCGGTAAAACCATATCCTTCGCGGTGCTTTACAAAAACAGCGAAGGGCAGCGTGCGCCCTATCTCACGCTGATTGCGAAAAGCGGCGGCGCGGTCCGGACGATCAGTTGCTCCTCCCTGCAATTCGGTGGTGCGAACGCCCTCGACAATAGCGGTTGGATGTGGGCCACAGCCAACGAGATCGCCATCGATCCCGATATCAGCCCCAGCGGATACGGTTTCTATCTGAGGATCATGCCGGCATTCGGCACCAGCGCGCCCGTTTCCAATGAACCGCTTTACATCCAGCGGGTAATCGCCGTCGAAGGCGCTTTACCAAAGGGCAATCTGAGCGGCTGAAAACCATAGAAAATTGTCTTGCACGGCAACGTTCTCAAGACCACTATTCATCGTCATCACCATGTTGCCTCGCGGTTGATGACGCCCTCTCCAACAGGGCCGCATCAAGGTCCGCCAATGAAGGATACAGGCCGCGAATGACCAGAAGTGCAAATATGGCGGCGTCGCAGCAATCCCCGTTGCCGGGCTTCGTTTTGGCAATGCCCCTTTATCCTTCAAAAACCATACGGGTTCCCGGTCTCTTTCTGGCGATCTTCGTCTTTTCCATTGGTTTTTTCATTCAATGCAATGTCCTGACCAGCAATCTGGGCCTGCGCTTTCTCAACATCACCGACATGCTGGTGCTGATGACACTACCCGTCATCGCCCTGCTTTACGTTCGCTGTCTGACGCCTTCGATCATCCTGCTTTATCTTGTTCCACTGACCCTGTTTTTTGTCCTCTCGGCTCTCTTTGCCGATGAGCGTGGTGAAGGTGAATTTTACACTACCGCGATGGCATATTTTTACGCGGTCTATTTTCTGTTTTTCACCTATCTGCTGTTCAAGGAGAACCTTCTCGAGCTGTTCTGCTGGGGCATATTCGCCGGCTTCATCGCGGTGACGATCCTGCTGTTTCTGGACATCGTCATTCACGACCAGCTCGCCTCTCTCGGCCTGTCCTTCATGTTCGATGAAGCTGCCGTACTGGAAGCTGCTGCGAAAGGAGAATTGAGCCCGCTGCTTTTGCGTGTCGAGAAAGCGGGAGGCATCTGGCCGGTGGGCAACACGGCCGGACCGGCTTTCGCGCTCGCCGGCGCGGCAGTCGCCTATCTTGCCGAACGCCAAAGACGGCCCGCGCTCTTCGCCGTGTTTTTGCTCGTCTACTTGGCAAGCTTCACACTCACGCTCAACCGGTCGGGGGTGTTTGCGGTTCTTGCCATCGGGGTTTATTTCTACGTCAGAAATTTTTCAATCAAGATGCTGCTCAGCACCTATTTCGGTTTTGCCTTGTCCGCCCTTGTCATCGCGGCGGTTTTGCCCTTGGGCGCTTTCGATTTTGCAGAACAGATCTTTTCAAAACGCTTTGTCGAGGACAGCAACAGCAGCAACAATGCCCAGGAACGGTGGGACACCATTACCGGTGGCTTTCAGGTCATGCTCCATCATCCCTTGGGCATTGGTTTTACCGCACGATATGAAGAACTGTCGCGGATATCGAGGATCGGTACGCCGCATAACGGCTTTCTCGCCACCGCTTATGCATCCGGTATAGGATTTTGCCTGATCAGCGCCTTTGCACTTGTCTATGCAATTTTCCGGAAACGAAAAGTCGGTTTCTTCACCTATTCAGCGATCGGAATCGTCATTGTTTATCAATTTGAAGAGCTGAATTTCAATCCCGTTTTCATGGCTCATATGGGACTTGTGCTCGCCTTTACCTTCATCGATCTGGATTTCAGGTTCTTTCTGAAAAGTACGATGATGCGGATGACAGGAATGGCGAATGAGGAAGCTTTGACGGCAGCACGGTTGACCTAAGACGCATCCTGACGGGACATAACCGTGGCGGGGTTCTCCCGCTCCAGCTGCTTTAGGCGACTTCGATGATTTCAATCTCCCTGCCGCCCAGACTGACAATATCCCCGGCGGCTTTCCCCATCAGAACCCTCGCGACGGGAGAGACGTAGGACATCGATCCCGCAGCGGGATCGGCCTCGTCCTCACCCACGATCCGGAACCGTTGCGTCCGCCCGTCATCGCGGCTGAAGGTCACCACACTGCCGAAGGCGACAGTGCCATTTGCGGGCGGGCTCGGCATCGGCTGAGCGGTGCGGATACGCTCCACGAAATACCGAATGTCCCGCAGAGGATTGGCGGAAAGCCTGCGCCTTTCATTGACGTCTTCGACGGCATTGGCTGCTTCGCAGGCTTCACGCGCCATTTGCAGCTGCTGTTCAAGCGCTTTCAGTCCAGCCTCGGTCACCAGATTGGGATGAGGCGAAATCACCCGGTCCGGCAGAACCGTTTCGGCTGCGGTTTCGGCACTATCTTCCTTGGTAAAGGCTACACTCAATCCTGGCACTCCATTTACGTGAGATGCCGCTGAACATCTCCCTTCCGGTTCAATCCTGCCACCGCCCATTGCAATGCTGCAAGAGCGCGCACCGCAGAAACCGGCCATATACCCCTCATTTCTGGCCCTAACGGGAGGCTTTTCGCCCTGTTAGGGTATCGCCCAAGAGGAGTGAGACAGCCAACGCTAACGGACAGGAGACGGTCAATGGCCCGGACAGTATTGAATGCGCTTGGAGAAACACTCTATTACAGCGGCAATTCCAGCGGATTTTTTTCCGCCACGGGCTCCGGCCCGCTGCTGACAGGCACTGCCGGCAATGATTCCATGTGGGGCGACAGTTCCGTTAACGTCACGATGGCGGGCGGCACGGGCGATGATATCTATTATCTCTATTCCAGCATCAATCGCGCCGTCGAAAATGCCGGGGAAGGCATCGACACCATCGATACCTGGATGAGCTACACCCTGCCCGATAATTTCGAGAACCTGCGGGTAACGGGTGACGGCCGTTATGCCTTCGGAAATGAGCTTGATAACATCATCACCGGCGGATCTGGCAGCCAGACTATCGATGGTGGAGCCGGCAACGACGTGCTGATCGGTGGCGGCGGTGCCGATACATTCGTTTTTACCAGCGGCAACGGCACCGATCTCATCATGGATTTCAGCGCCAACGACACGATCCGGCTTAACGGTTACGGCATCACGTCCTTCGAGCAGCTCGTCAGCAATGCCACCCAGCAGGGCGATAATCTCTGGCTGAACTTCGCCAACGGCGAGGCCGTCGTTCTTGCCGGGACGACCATTGATGATCTTCAGGCTAACCAGTTCGAACTCAGCCTTGACCGGTCGTCCCTGACCCAGACCTTTGCCGACGAATTCGACGCGCTTTCGCTGCGTAGCGGCGATCAGGGAACCTGGGACGCCAAATATTGGTGGGCTCCGGAAAAGGGAAGCTCGCTGACGACGAATGGCGAGGCGCAATGGTATATCAACCCCGCCTATGCCGGCACATCGCAGGTCAATCCCTTCAGCATCAACAACGGCGTCCTGACCATCACCGCCGCGGAAACCCCGCAATCGATCGCCAATGAAATCGAGGGTTATGATTACACTTCGGGCATGCTGAACACCTATTCGTCGTTCAGCCAGACCTATGGTTACTTCGAAATGCGCGCAGATATGCCGACCGACCGGGGTGCATGGCCGGCCTTCTGGCTTTTGCCGCAAGACGGATCCTGGCCGCCGGAACTCGATATCGTGGAAATGCGCGGCCAGAACCCCAATACGCTGATCATGTCCACCCACTCCAACGCGACGGGTGAACAGAGTTCGGTCATCAACAATGTCAGCGTGCCGAGCACGGAGGGGTTTCACACCTACGGCGTGTTGTGGGATGCGGAACACATCACCTGGTATTTCGACGACGTCGCCGTCGCGCAGACGGATACGCCTGATGATATGCACGACCCCATGTACATGGTCGTCAATCTTGCCGTCGGCGGAATGGCCGGAACACCATCGGCCGTTGATTTCAGCGACGGTTCGCAGATGATGATCGATTACATCAGGGCCTATTCGCTTTCCGACTGGGCCGCGTAACAAAAAAAACGCCGGCAGTTGCGTCCAGAACTGCCGGCGTTTCAGGCCTCAGCCTATCGGCTGCGCCCTATTCAGGCTCATCATTCGGCCGCGATCTGCATCCGATCTGCGTAGATCGACATGAGCTGCCGCGCCGTTTCAAGGCTCGCGGGCTGTTCGGCCCGGTAGCGGCGGCCGATTTCCATCATCAGCACGGTATCAGGCAGGAAGGTCAGTTCCGAGAAGATGCTCGCCCATTCGATATCGCCCCAGCCGAGCGGCATGTGCAGATCGCCGATGCCGAGAGCGGTGCTTTCCTGATCGAAATACGGCTGATAAAAGCCCTGCGGGCGGCCAAAGGAGTCGTGGACGTGCAGATGACCGGCGACCGGCGCCATGGCGCGAAGCTGTTCGCGGAAATCTAGACCACGATAGGTGGATTCGAGATAGGCGTGGCTGAAATCGATCAGCGCCACGACGTTATCATGGCCGACAGCCTTCACGGTTGCCGCCACTTCGGCAGGGGTCTGGCGATATTGGCCGGCTTCGGTCGAGAAGATGTTTTCAAGCGCGACACGCACACCATAGGGCTTGCAGAATTCCGCAAGCTCTAACAGCGCTTCCCGCTCACGGGCATCGGCATCGGCCCGCTCGGCGATCTGGTCGGCACGTAGCGCACCGCTATGCTGAACGAGAATGCCTGCACCGATACGGTCGCACAGGACGGCCAGCGCCTTGGCGGCATCGATCTGGTAGCGGCAGGTCACCGGATCCATGAAATTGGACGACACCAGACCGTGCACGGTGTAGCGGAAATCGAACTGTTTCGTAAGCGACACGAAGCGTTCGGCGCGTTCCTCAATGATGCGGCCGCCTGCGATCAGATCGAGGCTGGTCACAGCCAGTTCGACAGTGTCACAGCCAATATCGGCCAATGCGCGCAGATCGCTTTCGAGTGTGGCCAGTTCGCCGTCGTCCGAGCCGGCGTTAAAACCGGTACCAATAAGATTGCTCATATCATCATCTCCAGGGGGTGAGGAAGGTCATGCGAGTTCGGGCTGTCGTGCGGTGCGGCGTGCCGTATCGAACAGGTCCGGGCGGTCGATGTTGACGTAGTCTACTCCGGCCAATGCGATCTCATTATGAAGGTCGGCGTCATCGCCACCATAATAAACCATGACTTCCAGACCGGCCTTACGGCATGCCGCGACAAGTCCGGGCTTGCGCATCTGCGCCGGTGTGATCTCGATGATCGAGGCATGGTGAACGGCCGCCGCCAGCGAAGGCGACTTAGCGATGTCGAGCGTCATCATCTTGCGGAACTCCGGCGCTGCAGCCTGCAAACCCCGGCGCATTTCTTCGGAGAAAGAGAAGAAGAAGGTATCGCGTACCATTCCAAGGCTGCGCACCAGCGCTGCCACCTTGACCGGATCGCAATATTTCAGCTCGACATAGACGCCGCAGCGGCCCCGCAAATGGCTGAGATAGGCATCAAGCCGCGGTACAGTCGCACCCTTGAAGCTTTCACCGAACCAGCTGCCGGCGTCCAGCGCGTCGATCTCGCTCGACAGGGCGTGGCCGATTGGGCCGGTGCCATTGGTGGTGCGGTCCAGCGTTTCGTCGTGAAAGACATAAAGCACGCCATCCGCGCTCTCGCGCACATCAAGCTCAATGTAATCCGCCCCTTGCCTCAAGGCGAGCTCGGCGGCGGCAAAGGTGTTTTCGGGTGCAAAATGGTTGGCGCCGCGATGGGAGACGATTTTAGGCATGGAAAGTCCTGTCAGTTTACGGGTTCCGGTTCACACGCCGGAATAGTCGAATTGTGGGAGAGGTCGGCGTGCAGCCCGGCGATGCGGTTGCCGTTGGCATCGAACACGAGTGTCAGGCCGGATTTGCAGCTGATCCCGACACGATCGCCCCGCGCGTGGCGTATGGTCTCGCCATATTCCAGCGCATGGATCATGCCTGCGGGCGTACTGATCGTATAGAATACCTCGCGTCCCATGGGCTCGACGGTGGTGACTTGCCCCTCAAGCCGCGTTTCGGATGATTTGACGAGGGCGATATCTTCCGGGCGAAGGCCAAAGGTGACTTCGCCGTCGCAATGGGTATTGAGGTCGAGCAAGGCATCGCCAATCTGCAGCTGCCCGCCTTGCGCCCATCCCTTCAACAGGTTCATCGGCGGCGTGCCGATGAAACCGGCCACGAACAGATTGTCGGGCCGGCGATAAAGATCGTCGGGCGTACCGATCTGGGCAATGGCGCCGTTGTTCATGCAGATGATCCTGTCCGCCATGGTGATCGCCTCGATCTGGTCATGGGTGACGATCAGCGTGGTGATTTTCAGTCGCTTCTGCAGGCTTTTCAGCTCGGCGCGCATGGTGATGCGCAGCGTCGCATCGAGGTTGGAAAGCGGCTCGTCGAGAAGCAGGATATTCGGTTCTTTAACCAGCGCCCGGGCAAGCGCGACACGCTGCTGCTGGCCGCCGGAAAGCTGCGAGGGACGTCGGTCGAGCAGCGCGCTGATCTGCACAAGGCTCGCCGCCTCCTCCACCCGCCGCGCCGCTTCCTCACGCGAAACGTTCTTGAAACGCAGCGGAAAGGCAATGTTCTGCCGCACCGTCAGGTTGGGATAAAGCGCATAGGACTGGAAGACGATGCCGACATTACGGTCGCGCGCGTCGATGCGGTTGACGTTGTGGCCGTCGAAAGAAATCTGGCCGGCGGTCGGCGCATAAAGCCCGGCGAGCAGGAACAGCGTGGTCGACTTTCCGCATCCCGAAGGGCCGAGAACGGCGACGAATTCGCCGTCTTCGATGGCGAGCGTCATCGGTTGCAGAACCCGGGTGTCGCCCCAGCTTTTGGTGACGTTGTCGAGGGTGATTCTGGCCATGGCGATTATCCTTTGATCCCGCCGAAACTCATCTGGGTGATGTATTTCTGCGTGAAGATGTAAATGATCAGCACAGGCAGCAGATAGATGATGCCGACGGCGGCGATCATGCCGTAATTCACGCCGACGCTGTCCTGGGCCACGAAGAAGAGATAAAGGCTCATCGTCATCTGGCTTTTCTCGATGAGCAGGGTCTGGACGAAGACATATTCTTCCCAGCCACGCAGAAAGGTGAAGGTGGCAACTGCGATGAGGCCGCTTCTCACCTGCGGCAGCACCACCATGCGGAAGGCCTGGAAACGCGTCGCGCCATCGGTGACGGCGCTCATTTCGATGTCCCAGGGAACGTTGTCGAAGAAGCCCTTGAGAACGAAGATCGCAAACGGCAGCTCCAGCGCGCTCATGACCAGCACGACGCCAAAGAGATTGTTGAGCAGGCCCATGTAATGCAGCTGTACGAAGATCGCGACGGTGAGTGCTAGTGCCGGAAAGGCATGCAGCAGCAAAAGCCCGCGCAGCACGTTTTCACGCCCGGCGAAGGTAAAGCGCGACAGCGCATAGGCAGCCGGCGTGGCGACAAGCGCGACAATCAGCGTCTGGGAAGCGGCAAATAGCAGCGAATTGCGCATCGCCATCCAGATCGACGGCATCAGCGCCATGCGCGTGGTGCCGGTTTTCTCGATATCGCGGCTCCACAGGAAGCTGTAATTCTCGATGGTCAGATGCGGCAGCACCAGCACGAAAATGAGCGCTGCAACCACGGCACCGAACGCCAGCCACAACAGCGCCGGATTGCGCAGCCGTGTGGAAAGAAGCGCCACCGCAATCGCCCCGCCATAAGCAAGAGCGGCGATTGCACCGCTGCGCCACAACACAAGCCGGCTGAGATTGTCGTCGGAGGTGGTCAGCGACTTCACCAGCAGCCACAGATAGGGCAGGAGAACGGGAACCGAAACCACCGTCAGGAACAAGAGAATGACGGGAAGAAAGCCGGCGCGATGGGCAAGGCTGCGCCTTTCAAGACGTGCCCAGTCCGACGGGACATCGAGAGCGGGCGTAGCCTGGCCATGAACATGGGCGAGTGTCATCACAGCACCTCGATTTTGGCGGGAGCAAAGGTCGAGCGCATATTGCTGAGGCGCCACTGGACGAGGGTGACGGCGACGCCGATGGCCATCAGGCCGAGCGCAAGTGCCGCGCCATAGGCATAGGCACCGTTTTCGAAAGCGCGCCGGTAGATATAAAGCGCATAGGTCGTGCTGTCGTAGACCGGACCGCCGCCAGTGATCAGCAGAATATATTCATAGGTCGTCATCAGCGAGAGTGCCTGATAAAGCGTGATGAAACGGATCGGCGCAGACAGCGCCGGCGCGATGACATGGCGGAGCACGCCCCATTCGCTGGCGCCATCGACGCGCGCCGCATTGGCCAGATGCGAGGGTATGGAGCGGATGGCCGATGTGAGAATGACCATGGCGAAGGATGCGCCGACGACACCGTTCGCCACCACCACCAGAAACAGCGGAAAGTCGTTGCGCAGGTTCAAGGCAGGCACGCCGAGCGCACCGAGGAACTGGTTGAGCAGGCCGGAAGAGGTCGGATCGGCAATCCAGATCCACAAGACACCGTAAAGCACGGCCGGGCTCATGCGCGGCAAAAGCCAGAGGCCGCGAAAGAAGTTGCCGAGCCGGTCCGGTATCGCCGTCGTCGTGACGGCCAGAAGCGCGCCTAGGCCGATATTGAAGAAAAACAGCGTTGCACCGACGTAGATGAATGTCGTCAAAAGCACGATCGGCAGGCGGACGTCACGCTGGACCATGCGCTGGAAATTCTCGACCGTGAATTTGCCGACCTTCAGGTTTGCGCCCATATCGGTAAAGGCGATCACCAGATTGACGACGATCGGGGCCAGAAAGAACAGGCCGAGCAGAGCAAGAGCCGGGGCCAGATAAAAGATCGGCCGGGCCGGGCGGCGCGCCCGAAGCTGGAATTGGGACATCAAGATATACCGGTAGGAACGCGGAAAAGCCGCCCGGCAAAGCCGGGCGGCGTGGTTTCGGGCAAACTCAGTTGCTTACGGTGTCGCGGATCTCGATTTCCGCGCCGAATTGCAGGTCAAGTTCGTCGGCGATGAAATCAACCGCCTGTGCGGCCGTCATCTTGCCGGTCTCAACCGCCTGCAGGCCGCTGAACAGCACCTTGTTATAGCTGCCGAACTTGGTGTGGTTAGGCACGAACTGCGCGTCCTTCATCATCGGCGAAGCGGCGGAAAGAACCCAGTTGTCGCGGTATTTCGGCATGGCCGTCTGGGCGTTGCTGATGGCCGTGTGATAGGAGGTCACGGCGTGCTCGTTGTTGAAATAGGGCAATGTCGCAAGCGCCACGAGATCGGCGGCAATGTCGGCATTCTTGCTCTTCGGATTGAGAGTGTAGAGCAGCGGATGCGACAGGTTGGCCGGTTTGCCACCCTTTACGGCCGCCGGAGCGGAAATCCAGCCGATCTTGTTGAAATATCCCTTGCCGTCAGTCGGCCAGGTTGCGCCGTTCTTTTCACCCACCTGCCAGGCAACCGCCCAGACGCCCTGATGGAAGATGAAGGCTTTTTCCTGCTTGAAGGCAGTCTGGATCGCCTCCCAGCTCATGGCTGTGTTGTCGACCGGGGTCACGCCTTCCTTGGCGTTGCGCTCGTACCAGCCGAGGGCTTTGGCCATTTCAGCCTTGGGGAACATCAGCTTGCCGGTCTTTTCGTCCATGAACTTCACGCCATAGGACTGGAACACCATCAGATAATCGATGCCGACATTCGGGCGGTGCAGCATGCCGTATTGCGCGGCCTTGCCATCAACCACTTCCTTCGACAGCGCCGTCAGATCGTCCAGCGTGAATTCGCCGGCATCGACCTTGGCCGGCAGACCTTCGATGAAGGCTTCGTCCTTGCCGATCTTGCGCAGCATGTCCTTGTTGTAGAAGAACATGCGGATTTCCGCGTCCTGCGGAATGCCGTAAATCTTGCCGTCTGTCGCCTTGGCCGAGTCCCACAGAACCGGCAGGATATCACCGTAGACCCAGGGAGCGGCAGCAATCTTGTCTTCCATCGGCATCGCATAACCGTCCTGCGCGAACTGGCCGATCCACTCATGCGGCAGAACGTAGATATCCGGTCCTTGCCCCACCGAAAACGCCTTCAGCGTATCGAGTGCGAAGGAGTCCCAGCCCTGTACGGTGCTGTTGTTGATGTCGATGACGATGCGTTTGTCGACGCCTGCTGCCTTGAACTGCGCGTTCATGACGCCGGCGGCAGCTTCGATGTTGGTGACGCGGCCAGGCGCATTCTTGTCGGCGAGCGTCCAGAGCTTGATATTGATGTCTTCGGCAGAGGCGATGGCCGGCAAAAGCGTGCTGAGAGCGACCGTCGCCATCAAGGTGAGAGACTTGAACATGTGATCCATTCCCGTTGAAACTGATTATTTAATTAAGTTGCTTAATTAACAGCTTCATGACATTTCCTTGGATAAAGCTGGGGAGAGCGGAATTTTGACCGAGAGACGGAACGGCGGGCTGGCAGGCATTGGCGCAACACAGGGGGCGCTTCTGGGGTACATCAGGCGCAAGGGCTCGGCCTCACGCGTCGAGCTTGCCGAGTACTGCAGCATAACGCCGGCCGCCGTCAGCATGATGACACGCAATCTGCTCGAGCGCGGCATCATCGAGGAAGGCGCGCGCCGGCAGGAAGGCCGCGGCGCTCCCCATATCGACCTCACGCTCAAGAAAACCGTTGGTTACGCCCTTGGCGCGCACGCCAATCGCTATTCGGTGATGTTGACGCTGTTGAATTTCGGCGGGGAGATCGTCGGCGAATTGCAGATGCGCGGCTCCTATGATGCGTTTTCCGATGTCCAGCGGGCGCTTCAGGACGGATCCGAAGAACTGCTGACAAAAAACGCGATCGACAGAAGCGAGCTGATCGGCGCGGCGATAGCCATGCCGACCCGTTTTCGCAAGGAAGCCATGTCGCTCGATCTTGCCGAAGAGGTGATTTCCTGGGCGGGCTCGGACCTTTCCGCCATGCTGCGCGAGGCGCTGCGCTGCCCGGTCATCATCGAAAACGATGCCAATGCCGCCGCCATGGGCGAACTCACGCTCGGCAATGCCGGTGGACACGAAAACTTCGCCTACCTCTATCTATCCGAGGGGATCGGCGGCGGCATCATCATCAGGAACGAACTTTATCGCGGTTATCTCGGCAACGCCGGCGAGATCGGCGCCTTGCGCGGCCGTGGTATTTCGCGCCCTTCCCACGAAGACCTGGCGGCATGGTGCCTCGCACATGTGGGAGAGATACCTTCAGGGCGCGCACCCGATGTCTGGACGGATTATCTGTCGCGCAATTCCGCCGTGTTTGACGCATGGCTTGAACGGGCAGGGCCTGAAGTCGCCCGCCTCGCCTTCGCCGTCAGCGCCATTTTGGCACCCACCGCCATCTTTGTTGGCGGCACTCTGCCGAGGATCGTGCGCGAGAGGCTGGCGGAATGGCTGGATTACGAACGCTCGGACCCGTTCAGCGGCGCAAAGGTGATACAGCCGAAAATCCTGCTGCCTGAAGTGGTTGCCACAGACCCGGTCGCCTTCGGTGCGGCGGCGATGATCCTGCACGGCGTCGGCGAAGTGCGCTGAAGACCGTGCCGCGGGAGAGGTCTCAACCGAGATTGTTCACCATGAAATAGATCAGCCAGCAGTGCCCGATCACCAGCACGGCCCAGGCCCACTTCGCAAGTCTGATATCGACGTCGATAACCGTATTGCTGATTTCCCTCGTGCGGAAAGCATCTTCCCCCGCGTCGTTTTCCGGCAGACGAGACACGAAGGTCCTTCTGGAAACCGGTTCGCCCACGACATAAAGCCTGTCGTTCGGAACTGATGGACGCGGCGCATCGTCGGCGCTCCCCTCAAGGGAAAGCACGTCACCGTCCGAGGCACAACTCACCGCCAGAAGCTGCGATGATACCCGCCCGTTACGCATGTTACCTCCATTGGGCATCACAAATCTTCCACACAATAAAAATGAAAATATTCAAAGATGCTTCCCGATAAACCTATGGCTTTACCGGGCATGTTTACGGCACGCGCGCAGTACGCCGCGCCTGCCGTCCCCCGCCTTTCCGTGCGCTTTTGCGTTCCCCCTCGGAACGCATCGGTACCCTCCCGGCCATTAACGTGCCGGGCCTCCCGACAAATCGCTTCTGCCCACGTTAGGCTTGGCCTCCCGCTGGATCAGGAAGACGGATTTCTCCACCGGCAGCGGTTCGGCCGTCCGGTAGCGCTGGGACCGCTTCGAATATTCGAACCGGATCAGCCTGTCGTCGAATTTCCCTGCCAGAACGCGATAGCCGTTGACCACCTCGTCCAGTATTTCCAGCTCTTCTCCCCACAGCCAGCCACCGTAGGAAGTACCTTCGTTCGAACGCAGCACGATCTCGAAAAAATGCCCGCCCGCCGCCAATGGCATGCGAAAGATGATATCGAGATTGTCCTCGTCTTCGTCGTCGCATTTCTCCGCCGACAATCTGGCATGGGCGACCTTCGCATGCGCCAGCGCCGAAACCGGATAGAACGGACGGCCCTTGAACCACATGAATTCGCTGACCGCATATCCGACATCGTCGGCACGCTGGTAAGGTTCGGTACGCGGCTCGAAGGCCATGTAGCTTCCGTTAAACGCTATCAATTTCGAAAATTCCCGATGCCTGCCTGATGCATGATTGCTGTTTTCCGCCCGTCATCCACGCTTCTGTTCACGACAATAGGCAAGCGGCGTCACACCAGCGTCAAATGGAACGCTATGATGACTTTCAATTTCCCGGACACGTTGTTAGATGGTGATTCATGAGGGAACAAAAGTGGCTGGAAACGCTGAACTGATACCGATCCGGCTTTTTGGCACCCCGCGCTGCGATGCGGTGCGGGAGGCATTTTTCCCGTCCAAGGGTTTTGCCCTCACCGCCGCCCTTATCCTTGCTCCCAATCAGTCCCTTTCCCGCCAGCAGGCCGCGTCGCTGTTATGGGAAAACGTCGAGCAAAAACGGGCGCTCGGCAATTTGCGGCAGTTGATCCTGCGCCTTCAGAAGCTGCCCAACGAGGACGACGCCATCCTTCTGACCGAAGGAAACGACCTGAAGGCCGGAAAGCTGGCGCAGCGGACCGACCTTGCGATCTTTCTTGCCGGTGCAAGGGCCGAAGATCCGATGCAGCGGCTGCAGGCCCTGCTCGAATTCGGCGGAGATCTGCTGGAGGGGCTGGAGGCAGGGCAGGATCACCTTTACCTCTGGCTGCTGTCTGAACGGCGCCGTCTCAAGGACCTGTTCTTTTCAAGCTATACGCCGCTTCTGGAGGAGTTGACGCGCTTCGGCCGCGCCAGCTCGAACAACATCGCCTCGCTTGCCGAATGCGCGCTGAAGATCGAGCCGGAGCGCGAGGAAACCTACCGCGCCGCCATGGCCGCCTATGCGCGGGTGGGAAACACCAGCGCCTGCGAGGGAATTTTCCAGCTTCTGATGGAACAGCTGCGCCAGGAGGAGCGCCCTCCGGAAGCCGAAACCGTGGCACTTCGGCGGCGGATACAAAGTCTCGCCGCAACGATAGTGCCCGCCGAACCGGATGAGGGCAACCGCCGGAAACCCATGGCAAAACCGCGCGTCGCCTTCAGCCGTCCGGTGCGGGTGGATGGGCTGTCGGTATCGCCGGTGATGAACGCCTTTGTCGAGGATGTCGCCAACAGTCTGGTTCGATACCGAACCTTTACGGTCCTCTCGCCGCACAGCACATTTGTGCTGACGCACGACCGGGCCGACGACAGCTACGCCATGTTGCGCGCGGATTACCGCATCATGTCCACGGTTTTCGACGATGCCCGCATGTCGGTGGCGCTGATCGAGGAAGCGACCGGGGAAATCGTCTGGTCGCTGGAGGCGGTGTTGACCGCGCGGCATATTCACGCCGCCTTTCGCCTGCTGTCCAAACAGGTGGCCGCGGGACTTGCCCGCGAGATCGAACGGCTTCAGGTGGAGCCGGACCGCAACCACAGCGGCGAGGCCTACCGGCAATTGCTGGAGGGCCAGCAGCTTCTGCGCGGCAAATGTGACCTGCCGCTTCTGAGAAGAGCTCGCTCGATGTTCCGCAAGGCCGTCGATCTCGACAACAGCATGGCGGTTGCCCGCGCCCGCGTGGCGCAGAGCCTGCAACTGGAATGGCTGATGCTGGGCGGCAACGACCCCCATTTGCTGCATCGCGCCAAGGCGGAGGCCGACGCTTCCGTCGAGATCGACCCGGCCCTTGGCGTCGGCCACTGGATGTGCGCCGTGGTGGCGCTCTACCAGCGGGATTTCGACATATCCGCCGAAAGATTCTTCGAGGCGGAGGCGCTTGCGCCCAACTCCGCCGACCTGCTGCTCCAGCATGCCGATGCGCTCGCGCATTTCGGCGATGCCGAGACCGCGTGGGAGAAGTTTCAGCAGGCCATCGACCTTAATCCGCTCGCGCCTGATATCTACTGGTGGGCGGGCGCCAGCATCGCGTTCAAGCGCGAGGATTACGGCGCGGCGGTGGAATTATGCGCGCGGATGGAAAATGACGAGCCTGCATTGCGCGTCTTGACCGCAAGCCATGCGCTCCACGGCGATTTGGCCGCTGCTCAGGAAAGTGGCAGCAGGCTTCAGGAAAACTATCCGGGTATGACGGCGAGGGAGATCAGCAGCCTGTCTCCAGACCGAGACCCGATAGCGAATGAAAAGTTCTATAACGCACTTCGATTAGCTGGGATCAAATAGGAGTCATTATGTCCTCGCACTTCTTTATTGTCGGAAAAAAGGGTTTCGGCGTTCTCTTCATTCGTACGGCGCCGCTCAGGGTTGCGTCCGTATCGCATGAAACGATTGCCGCCTATGAAGCCAGCCATCCCGGTGTGGATGGTTATGCGCGTGTTGCTGCGGCGGCAAAATCCATGCTCGTTCGCCAGGACGGCCTGCCCGAAAACGAGCTGGATCAGGTCCAGATCCAGGGCATCGAAGCCCTCGTCGCCGGCGGCGCCGTGGTTTCCGAAGCCGATTTCGCCTTTGTCGGCGAAGTGATCGACACCGGCTGGGATTTCAACCGCATGGTACAGGCACCGATCGAATCGGCCCTGAAGGCCGTCGGCCCGGCGGGTTCCGTCACCGGCGAGCTGTTCGACGCCATCCTTGCCGACGACACCAACGCTGCACCCTGATTGCGGTCCCGCAGCCTTGACCGCTGACGGTGCTCCCATTTCAGCGACAGCGGCTTCAGGGCATGCGGACGCTTCGTTCTTCGATCCCGGACTGCTTCGGCGGTTCGGGATTACCCGTGTCGGCGACGTGACCGGTCTCGACATCATCGGCATACCCGTCTGGTTTGCAGCACGGCCCAATTCGCGCGGACTGTCGGTGTCACAGGGCAAGGGGCTTGTCGCGGAACAGGCCCGGCTTTCGGCGATCATGGAAGCGATCGAAGGTGCTGTTGCCGAAGACACCCGTAAACATATTACCGCTTTCGGCTCCATCAAGGAGATGCGCGACAGGGGCGTTCCCCTCGTTCCTTTCGAAACCGTCGGCCGGGTCGACCCGGACACTCTCGATCTCCAAAACCAGCGCGCCTGGGTGAAGGGAATATCCATACGCCAGCAAAGGGAGGTTTTTGCCCCTTATGAGCTGGTCGGCATGGATTTCCGCGCGGATTTCCCCTGGGACCGGCAAACCTTCCTCATGAGTTCTCAGGGTCTTGCCGCCGGTTTTGACCATGACCACGCGGTTCTCCACGCCCTGCTCGAACTCATCGAAAACGACGCCTGTTTTCTGGTCGACACCTTTGAAACCCGCAATATCACGCCGGAACCGGTCCTGCTCCCGGCCGGGATCAACACTTCCTTCGACGCCCTTGTTCAGCGGCTTTCGAATATCGGCCTACCACCGCGCTTCTTTGACCTCACCAATACGCTCGGCGTGCCGGTGGTGATGGCAAGCCTGCCCCGGTCTGTCCACGCGCAGGACGGACTTGCGACCCGCAGTGCTGCCGGTGCTGCCTGCCGATTTGGCACCTATGACGCGGCGATTGCCGCGCTGCTGGAGGCAATCCAGTCGCGATTGACGGATATCAGCGGCGCAAGGGACGATCTCTCTCCTCTGCGTTACCAGCGGGACATGTTTTCGGCGGGGCCTGCCACATCCGTGGTGCAAACGGTGGAAAGGGGTCCTGTCAATCTCGATTTTGCGGATCACGACACGGCTTTGCCGCCATGGCGCCAGCTTGCCGAGCATCTCTTCGCCGGCGGGATCGAGGATATCCATGTCTTTCCGCTGGAAACGGGCGTATCCGGCCTGCATGTCGTGCGGGTTCTGGCAAGCGGCCTCACACCCGCTGGCGGCGGCCTGCAGCGCATATCGCAGCGGACGCTCGACCGGTTCCTGAACCTCGGAGGCCTTTGATGAAGCCGGTGGTTTTTGCAGGCCCGTCCATCCACGGTATCGCACCCGAACAGATTTCCGGCCTCGATCTGCGCGGCCCCGCGGCCTGCGGCGATATTTTCGACGCCGTGCGGAGGGGTGCCCGGACAATCGGGCTGATCGACGGCCTTTATGGCGATTGCGCCGCCGTCTGGCACAAGGAAATCCTGTTTGCACTGTCAGGCGGTGTCACCGTTGTCGGCGCGGCCAGTATGGGGGCGCTAAGAGCGGCGGAATGTGCAGCCTTTGGCATGATCGGTATCGGCGAAATCTTCGAGGCCTTTCGCGACGGGCAGCGGTTTTCCGACGCCGACGTCGCAGTAAGCCACGCGCCACGCGAACTCGATTATCGCCCGCTTACAATCGCGCTGGTCGATGCCGAAGCGACGCTGGAAGCATGTCGCGGCTCTATCACCCAGGAGGACCACGACGCCCTGCTTCATGCCGCCCGCAAGCTGCATTTTACCCGCAGAACATGGCGTTCTATCGCAGCGGAAGCAGATCTCAGCCCCGAGACCGCAAATTTGCTGGCCGGAAACGCGGTTTCCGTCAAACGAAACGATGCGGCCAGGCTTTTAGGCATGCTCGGCGGCGAAGAATTGCCATCCCCACCGCCGCAATCGTGGAAATTCCAGAACACGGTGTTCTTCCAGCAATTGGCCACGCGGCAGACGGCGGGAGAAAAAGCATCTTGATTGCCGCCTTGCCCCCGTCTCTGGTGCCCGATTGCGGCGGGCCGATCCGCACGATCGCGTTTACCCTGCCCGCACCGTTTTTTGCGGATGACCGGACTGAAGGTTGCGTTTCACCGCTTGTTCCAATCGGAAACCTGCTTTCGGCTCTACCTTCCGATGTCACGGCCCTTGTTCTGATCGACCACGCCTGTCTCGCCTCCGCGCAAAACTGGCTCGACAGGCTGGCAATCCCCTGCGTCGCCGAACTGGTTCCGCTCAATGGCAACGACAGCGTTTCGCATCCGTGGATACAGGATATGTTCCACGTCCGGGTTGGTGGTAATGGGGTTGTAACCGAACTGATGTCGGCGGTGGAAAACGCTGTTGCCGGCAGGCTCGCCAATCATCTCGGGGTTGCAACCGCGGCTTCGCACGTCACTTTGCCGGGCGGCAACCAGCTGGTCGGCCCGGACTTCCGGCTGGTGGGCCATTCCAGCCTGCAGGATGACAGGGGGATCACAAGCAAAACGACGACCGAGCGCCCGCAGCAATGGCAGCGGGTTCAGGCCCTCGACAGCAGGACCGTGCATAGTTTCGGATATCGGCCGGAAGACCTGAGCAATGCCTCGGCCTCAATCGATCTTTCCTTGATCAAAACGCCCCTACCGGCGATTGCTGCCGGAAAAATGCACCAATGCGGTTTTCACGTCGACCAGTTCGTATCGGTCACCGGTCTCCAGAGCGACGACCGCCCTCTATTGCTTGTCGCCGATCCCTTGGCGCATACCGGGTGCGATGCCCGCGCCGCCACGGATTTGAAGCGAAAACTGGACGCCTCGGCCCTGTCGCTGGCGCGGCAAGGTTTCGCCATCGCGCGCAATCCTATTCCGGTTTCACCCGCCATCGATAACAACAAATGCCTGCCCCGGCTCTACAATAACGTCCTTGTTGAAAATATCGTGCGCTCCGGCCAAACGCGGCCATTCGTCTGGATCCCGCATTTCGGCGATGTGGAAGCGCTCGACGGTTTCGACGAAGATAACCGGCAACTATGGGAAAAGCTCGGCTTTTACGCCATCGGTGTGTCCGGCTGGAGCCACTTTGCGAGCCGAAACGGGGCATTGCGATGTGCAACAAAGGTGATAAACCGTGACCCGGCATAGCATATAAACGAAAAACCGCCTTATTTTATCAGTAACGCCTCATAATACCCGCGGAAATTGTGTTGAATGTCTATCTTCAACAATATTAATTGATAGATATCCGATTTAAGAACCTCACAACTGGAGGAATTCATGATGCAGGCCAAACTACCCAGCCCGATCGATGTGCATGTGGGCACACAAATCAGAATGCGCCGCAAGTCGCTCGGCATGAGTCAAAGCGCGCTGGCGGGCCGGTTGGGCATCACCTTCCAGCAGGTCCAGAAATACGAAAAAGGCGCCAATCGCGTCGGCGCGTCCCGTCTGCAAGCCATTGCATCGGTTCTCGGCGTCGACGTCAGCTCGTTGTTCGCTAATGCGACACCGGATGTCGGAAACGCGAACCCAGCCCTTGGCACTATCAATGCCATGCAGTCATTCGTGGCTTCGAATGAAGGGTTTTCGCTCAATCAGGCCTTTGCCCGGATCAAGAGCGTAACCGTGCGCAAGAGCATCGTCGCCCTCGTGACGTCGCTTGCAGCGACCGAAGCGGCGGAAAACACCAGCTCGGCGGAAATCAAAACCGACGATTGACGCAGGTGTGACGCTCGCGTGACGCTCGATGTGGACAATAATGAACAACGCGGGATCAACGCGTTTTCATACTGTCGACTGTCGAGAGGGAAGCATGGAGTCTACCACAGCAATACTTGAAAACGACAATGCGGACGAGATTCTGGCCCTTGGAAGGATGGTTTCCTATCTTTGCCAGCGCTCTAAATCCATGGAACTGGGCATGTCGACCTATTTCCTTGAAATGGCATTGCTGTCGCTGGCTCAGGACATCAATCTGCAGGGTCTGCCGCTGGCAGGCGCAGAGATGAACGGCAACAGCTTCGCACACGCCGATCTGCATTGAACCATCCGCGTCTGCAATTGCGCAGATCCGCGGGATAGTTCTGTTTGTATGCGGTTGCGGCTGGCTCGAAACCCACCGGGCGTAGATATTCGTATATCCTCCCCAAAGAATTTTAGCGAAAGCGTTTGTCGAGGCCCGGTTTTCACCGGGCCTCGATTTATATCAGAGCACCGCCCGCCGAAGTTCGGCAGCGGCCGCGACCATATTGACGAGCGCCGGCCTCACCTCTTCCCATTTGCGGGTTTTCAGGCCGCAATCGGGATTGATCCAGAGCTGCCGGTCGTCAAGCCGCTCTCGCGCCAGCGCCAGAAGATCGACCATTTCTCCGACATCAGGCACACGCGGCGAATGGATATCGTAAACACCGGGGCCGATCTGGTTCGGATATTTGTAGGTCCGGAAGGCATCCAGCAATTCCATCTTCGAACGCGACGTCTCGATGGAGATCACATCGGCGTCCATCGCCGCAATCGCATCGATGATCTGGTTGAATTCCGAATAGCACATATGGGTGTGAACCTGCGTCCGGTCCTCCACGCCGCTTGAGCAAATACGGAAGCATTCCACCGCCCAGCCGAGATATTCTTGCCAGTCGCGATGGCGAAGCGGCAGGCCTTCACGCAGCGCTGCCTCATCGATCTGGATCATCTGCGCCCCGGCCTCCTCGAGATCATTGACCTCGTCGCGGATGGCGAGCGCAATCTGCCGACACGTCAGGCTCCGCGGAATATCGTCGCGGACGAAGGACCAGTTGAGGATCGTCACCGGGCCGGTCAACATGCCCTTGACGGGTTTTTCGGTGAGCGACTGGGAATATTCCCACCAGCGAACCGTCATCGGCTTGGGACGCGACACATCGCCGAAGATGATCGGTGGGCGAACGTATCGCGAGCCGTAGCTCTGCACCCATGCATGCTGGGTGAAGGCGAAGCCGGACAGCTGCTCGCCGAAATATTGCACCATATCGTTGCGCTCGAACTCGCCATGCACGAGGACGTCGAGACCTATCTCCTCCTGCCAGCGAATGGTCGCTTCGGTTTCTTTCTGCAGGAATGTTTCATACTGCGAGTCGCTCAGGGCGCCCTTCGAATGCGCGGAGCGGGCCTTTCTCACCTCCGGCGTCTGTGGGAAGGAGCCGATGGTAGTCGTCGGGAAAAGCGGCAGCGCAATGGCCTGCGACTGCACCTTCTGCCGCTCGGCAAAGGCACTCGCCCGCTTCCTGTCGGCATCGCCGATCGTTGCGATGCGGTTCTGAACGGCCACATCAGTCACTTTTGGTGAGGATGCGCGTGCTGCAACTGCCCTGGAGGCGGCTTCCAGTTCCGCAGCGGCAGTGGCCTTGCCTTCACCGAGCGCCCTGCCGAGCGTGGCAAGCTCAGCGAGCTTCTGGGTCGCAAAGGAAAGCCAGTTTTTCAGATCGGCATCAAGGCCGGTTTCCAGCTCGAGATCAACAGGAACATGCAGCAGCGAGCATGAAGGCGCGATTTGAAACGCTTCCGCACCCCGCACGGCAACTGCGGCTTCCAGCCGGCCGATAATCGCGGCGAGATCGGCGCGCCAGATATTGCGGCCGTCGATAACGCCGAGAGACAGAACACGGCTTTCGGGCAGCGACTTCAGCACCGCTTCGAACTGACCGGGTGCCCGCACAAGATCGACATGAAGACCCGCGACCGGAAGTACGGCAACGGCCTCCAGATTATTCTCGAGACCCCCGAAATAGGTGGCCACGAGGATTTTCAGATCCGGGGCGGCTTTCGACAATTGCTGATAGGCCACAGTCAGCGCGTGGCGCTCCCCTTCGGAAAGGTCCAATACGGCCACGGGTTCGTCGATCTGCACCCAGTCGGCGCCGGCCGCATGCAGGCGGTGTAGCAACTCTTCGTAGACGGGCAACAGTTTTGGCAACAGATCAAGCGGCTTGAAGGCTGCCTCACGCGCCTTGGCAAGCTTCAGGAACGTGACCGGGCCGAGAATGACCGGGCGTGTATGGATTCCCAGCGCCTTTGCCTCGAGAAAATGGTCGACCGGCTTTTGCGAGGTGAGCGCGAAATGCTGCTCCTCGGAAACCTCCGGCACCATGTAATGATAATTGGTGTCGAACCACTTGGTCATCTCCAGCGCCGGAACGCCCTGACCCTGGTGCGCATGTCCTTCATGCACATGGCCGCAACTTGCATGCCCTTCGCTTTGGCTGCCGCGCGCCATGGCGAAATAGGTCGATAGCGAGACTTCTCCGCCCGTCCATCCGTAGAGTGACGGGATGGCACCGACCATCGCGGCCGTATCGAGTACATGATCGTAGAGGGAAAAATCGTTGGACGGGATATGGCTAATCCCCTTTTGCTGCTGAAGCGCCCAGTTTTCGGCGCGCAGCCTGGCAGCGGTTTCGAGAAGTTCCGGTTCGGAAATCTTTCCCGACCAGAAGCCTTCGAGCGCGAACTTCAGTTCGCGATGGCGGCCGATCCTCGGAAATCCGAGCGATGCGACTGGAATGGTCTTGTTTGGCATTGTCATACCCCAGATGGTTGTGGGGGCATGGGTAAAGCGGACGCGTGCGGGCCCAGCCGTTGCCGGGCCAACGAGCAACCACCGGGACACCCCGCCCGTGGACGTTATTTTGTCCTGGCAGGTCTCCTGGCTCGCGGGTCGTCACCTTTGCCCGTCTTCCCGGGGCTTTCACCCCAGTGACGTTGATGGACAAAGGCTCACCGCTTACAGTTGCGGGGGCAGCTCCGGTCTTGCCGAACAGTGGCGCACCGAATTCCCTCTTAGCTCCGGGATTGAAACAATCAGGCCCGGAGAACCATGACACCCGCATTTCTCACCACGGGCGTCACGATGTCAATAGATATAAAGAAATCTTTATATCTTTATTTCACTCGAAGACAGATGTCAGGACACGACCGCGCCCGGACCTGCCACAGCGCCTGATGGCACCTTGCCCAGAATGATCATGCCGAGAACCTCGTCCTTCGTCACATCTTCCGTGCGGGCATGGCCGACCACCTTGCCGTTCTTCATCACGAATACCCGGTCCGCAAGATCGAAGACGTCATGGATATCGTGGCTGATGAGGAAGATGCCGATGCCCTGCCGTTTCAGCTCCTTGACGAGATCGCCCACCTGCGCAGTTTCCTGCGGCCCGAGTGCAGCTGTCGGTTCGTCCATGATGAGGATGCGGGCGTCAAAAAGGATGGCGCGGGCGATGGCGACGGATTGCCGCTGACCGCCGGACAATGCCTTCACCGGTTCCTTGAACCGCCGGAAATTGGGGTTGAGACGCCCCATGACCTCGCGGGCCGAGGCTTCCATGGCGACATCGTCCAATGTGCCCCATTTCGTCTTCAGCTCGCGGCCGAGATAAAGATTGGCCGCCGCATCGACATTATCCGCCACTGCCAGTGTCTGGTAGATGGTTTCGATGCCGTATTTCTTGGCGTCACGGGGATTGCGGATATCCACATCCTCGCCGTTGATGAGGATTTCGCCCCCATCCCGCCGGTATGCGCCGGACAATATTTTGATGAGCGTCGATTTGCCCGCACCATTGTGGCCGAGAAGGGCGACCACCTCGCCGGGGAAAAGATCGACTGAGGCGTTTTCCACCGCATGGATACCGCCGAAGGAAATGGAAATATTGCGCATTTCCACGAGGGGCGTGACTTGGTCCGTCATTGGGGTTCTCCTCGGTTCTTACTTGGCGCGGGCGCGGTAGATGGTGTCGAGCCAGACGGCGACGACCAGAACCACACCGACGACGATGCGCTGGAAAGGCGTATCGATGCCCACGAGCACCATGCCGGATTGCAGCGATTGCATGACGAGCGCGCCGAGCATCGCGCCCGCTATGGTGCCGACGCCGCCGGCGAGCGAGGTGCCGCCGATGACCGCCGCCGCGATCGTATAAAGTTCGTCCAGTTCACCCTGGGCGTTGGTTGCCGCATTGAGACGGGCAGTGGAGATTGCCGCCGCGATGGCGCACAGAACGCCCATCAGCGTGAATATCTTCACCGTGACCCAGCGGGTCTTGATGCCGGCGAGTTCGGCCGCTTCCGGGTTGCCGCCGATGGCGAACACATAGCGTCCGAAGCGCAGCCGTGTGGCGATGAAGGTCATCACTGCACCAACGGCGAGCGCCATCAGCACCGGAATGGCAATGCCGTGCGGAATGAACAGGCCACCATCCGGCCAGGTTATGCCATTGGCATCGGCATAGTTGCGGGCGATGTTGATCGGCCAGGGATAGCTGTTGACCACCGCCACGAAACCGACGACGACGAAGCAGCCGAGCGCCACCAGAAAATATTCCGCCCAGACCGGCCGCAGCGGAAAGCCGAAACGGCGGCGCTGGTGGCGGGAATTGAGGATTGCCGCGACGATGGCGACGCAGGCGACGATGGCTGCGATCCAGCTCCATGTCGCGCCGATCGAGCCGCTGGTGCCGCCGCCCATCAGGCGGAAGGTGGAATCCATCGGCGCCACGGTGCGGCCGCTGGTAACGAACCAGGTGCCGCCGCGCCAGACCAGCAGACCGCCGAGCGTAACGATGAAGGACGGCACATTCAGGAAGGCGATGATCGAACCCTGCAGCATGCCGATCGCGCCGCCAACGAGAATGCCGACCAGAAGCGTGACGATCCATGTCGCCCAATGTTCGAAGCCGAGAAGCTGCGGCAGGATTTCCGCCTGCATGACACCCATGATCATACCGGAAAAGCCGAGGATCGACCCGACCGACAGATCGATGTTGCGGGTGACGATGACAAGCACCATGCCTGTGGCCATCACCGCCACGGATGCGGTCTGGACGGAGAGGTTCCAGAGGTTTCTCGGCGTCAGGAACAGCCCGCCCGAGAGAATATGGAAACCGATCCAGATCAGAAGAAGCGCACCGACCATGCCGAGCAGCCGGGTATCAAGCTCCGTGGCGTTGATGAAACGCGAAATCGAGCCCGTCTTTTCCGTCTTGGGGGACGCTGTGGAATTGGATTGTGTCATGTCGGCCATGGACTGCCGGTCCTCCTTACATCTGAAAGGCGCCGCGCCACATGCCGTGGCGCGGCGCCCAAACGTCAACCTATCGGTCTCAGTTGCAGGCCTTGACGGATCCGGCCTTCACACCCTGGCAGGCCGTTTCCTTCTTGATCCAGCCGGCATCGATGACGACGTTCAGATTGTCCTTGGTAATGGCGATGGGCTTGAGGAAGACCGACTGCATCGTCACTTTTTTCGGACCACCATCAAAGGCAGTAACGCCCTTGATTTCCGTCATCTTCTTGCCACCGGCCAGCGCGAGCGCAATACCGGCCGCTTCCTTGCCGAGTTCGCGGCTGTCTTTCCAGACGGAGACCGTCTGCGTGCCGAGTGCGACACGGTTGAGAGCAGCGAAGTCTGCGTCCTGACCGGACACGGGAACCGAGCCCGCCATGCCCTGCGCGGCAAGAGCGGCGATCGCGCCACCGGCCGTACCGTCGTTCGACGCGACAACAGCGTCGACCTTGTTGTTATTCTTGGTCAGGAACTGTTCCATGTTCTTCTGGGCATTTTCCGGCTTCCAGCCATCGGTATAGGCTTCGCCGACATTCTTGATCTTGCCCGAGGAAACGGCAGCCTTCAGAACTTCCTGCTGGCCGGCAAAAAGGAAGTCCGCATTCGGGTCGGAAGACGAACCCTTGATGAAGACGTAGTTGCCTTCCGGCTTGACCTTGAAGACTTCGGCTGCCTGAAGGCGTCCGACTTCCTTGTTGTCGAAGGTGATGTAGAAGGCGTTCTTGTTTTCGATCAGGCGGTCGTAACCAACCACCGGAATACCTTCAGCGACGGCCTTTTCAACGGCCGGGCCAATCGCATCGCTGTCCTGCGCAAGAATGATCAGCGCGTTGGCGCCCTGGGAAATCAGCGATTCCACGTCGGTCAGCTGCTTTGCAGCGGACGACTGTGCGTCAGCGGAGATGTATTTCGCACCGGCCTTGTCGAGCGCGGACTTGATTGCCGCCTCATCCGTCTTCCAGCGCTCTTCCTGGAAATTCGACCAGGAAACGCCAACGACGAGATCAGCCGCAATGGCGGCAGTGTGCAGGGAAACGAGTACAGCGGTACCCGCCAAAAGCTTGGCAAATGAATTCATGATGTCCTCCCGGTAAGGGCGAAGCCTGCACCTCCATGCAGGGAAAACGCCCGGTAAAAGCTGTCGGTCTCTGTGGTTTCACAATTTTCTCGACAGTCGAGAAAATTAATGTCAGAGATTCCCCATGCTGTCAACAACGGCTGCGGGCAGCATCCGGGTGCCTTGATCCTTTCTGTGGTATGCGCCATCAGAGGGGATAAGCACGACAGGAAAAAAGCCGTTCAGGGAGCATACCCCAGCCCATGTCCGCCATTGCAAGCACGGAACTGGTGCGCCAGAAAAACAGCCTGTCGGTGATGGCAGCGCTGCGCCTTCATGGCAGCCTTTCCCATACGGACATGTCCTCCTTCACCGGGCTTGCCTCCGCCACCGTCTCCGCCATCACCATGGAACTCGAGCGTGCGGGTCTCATCCTCAGGAAAGAACAGCTTGCCGGCACAGGCCGCGGGCGGCCGCGTATCCTCTTCGGGCCAAGCGGCGACTTCTGCTACGTTGCCATCGTCATCATCTCCTCCGACAGCGTGCAATATTCGCTGGTCGATTATGCCGGCAAGCTGGTGGACCGCTTTACCGAGCAGAGGATCGCGGCTGAAAAAGGCTCGTTCGGAGGTTCGATCCTCTCCGGTCTCGCAAGACTTGCGGACCGCTCTCGCATCAACCGCCACGACATTCTTCAGGTCTCGATCAGCAGCAAGGGCCTTGTGGATGCGGCAGCGGCGGTGCTCGTCTGGTCGCCGGTGCTTGGCAACGAAAAGATAGATTTCCAGCAGCTTATTTCGCAAGACGGCCGCATCCGCGTGACCCTGAACAATGAGACATTGCTGGCAGCAAAAGCCATCTGGATGCGGGAGCAGGCGAAGGACGGCCCGGCACCGGAGGCGCTTGTCACCCTGTCGCTCGGCCACAGCATCGGGCTGGGTATCGCTCGCTCTACAGGCGGCGCGATCGAGGTCAGCGCGCCCAACTTCGGGCATATGCTGCATCTGGCCGATGGTGCGTTGTGCCGTTGCGGCACCAGAGGCTGTATCGAGGCCTATTCCGGGTTTTATGCAATCCTGCGTTCGGCTTTCGAGGCTCCGCCGCAGGCCGAACCCGCAAAATTCGTACCGATCGCCGAAGTGGACAAGATCGCCGCTTCAGCCCGCACCGGCGCGCGCATGGCACGGCTTGCCTTCCGCACCGCCGGGCTTGCGCTCGGCAACGGCCTTTCGCGCCTGTTCAGCCTGCATGGCCATATGCCGGTTTTCATCACCGGTCCCGGCACACGTTATTTCGATCTTCTGGAAAGCGGCCTTCACGACGGCCTTGCGCAATCGCAGGCCGTGCGCTTCGGCGGAATGCCAAAAATCGGCATCGCGCCAAACGAACCGGAACTGGTGTTCGAAGGACACATGGACCACGCGCTGTCCGCCGCCGACGACTATATATTAAGCGCCGACGGCCCTGAGAGGCCGGTGAAAAACTCCGGGAGCTGAGAGATAACAAACGCACCTCCGCAACAGGACACAGCCATTCACGGCTTCCCTAAAGCCGGCGCAGACCTTCTCGGTGAGTCGTATTTTCCGGCAGTTTAACCGCGCTGGCGACACCAAACCTCATCAGCAACTGGATGAAATTCCAGCCGAGATCGACTTGTCCCGGATCAAGCCCAAGCCGAGCGGAGTCTGGAAAAGCATGGTGGTTACCATGAAAGGATTCGCCGAAAGTGACCACCGCTGCTGCCGGGATATTATAGCCCTGCACAGCGACATTATCGACTGCCCATCCCTGATGTCCCCCACGATGTGCAAAATGGCCGACAAGCCAATGCCCAGTCAACGAAACTGAAATGCGCACCGCAATGCCCCACACCACCCAACTCCAGCCACCGAGAAAATGGAACAACAGCATCCAGGGTAGTTGCTGCGCCATCCAGGTTCGCTCGAGGAACCGGTAGAACCCGTCGTTCGCAACCTCCGGCTCAATAACGAATGTTGGAGGATGCTTAAGCATAACTGCGCAATGCATCTGCCACCAAGCGTCCACGAAGAAAGAGCGCCGATGCGCGTAGAGGTCATGGCACGTTGTCTGTCGTTGGGCCCAATCGCGAATGTCATGTGCGTAAATCATACCAAAAGGTCCGGCCATACCGACGAGCGTGCCAAGATAAACCAACACGCGCTCTACCGACTTGCTCGTGCGAAAGGAGCGATGAATCAGCAGCCGATGCATTCCCACCGAATGGCCGGCGCAAATGGTGATCGCAGTCATGATAACGAACAGAACGAAGCCGCCCCAGGAAAATGTCAGTGGCCCGAACACCATCGCGGCCGCCATCATCGCCCCCGTCCAGACTGACTTCGCTGGCCTCCAGCGCACTCGCCCTTCGCTTGCATCACCGAGGGGTTGCGGGATCATACGTCCTGTGGAAATCGTCGCCATCCGTCACACCCTTTCCGTACCCTACCCGGACGCAATCTTGCGCCGTCAACCAACAAATGATATTAATTTAGGTAATAAGCTAATTACCTTTGTACTCTCTTTCTGTAATTAGGCAATTAGCTAATTAACTTAATATTTGGTATTTTTGAGTCAATGGCGAAAAGAGGGCGAAGTGATAGAGCAGGAAAACGATTCCGAGAGGCTGGCCGAGCAGGTGACGACTCCGCCCATGCAGCTGGTTTTTGAGGCATTGGCCTCCGCCCCACGCCGTAAAATCCTAGCCTATCTCGCCCACACGGACCTTACAGCCGGTGAAATTGCTGCGCGCTTTGACATGTCTAAGCCCTCCATCTCGCAGCATCTGAATGTGTTGGAAACTGCTGGTTTGATCTCAGGCAAGCGGGAAGGCCAGTTCATCCGCTACTCGCTGGCACCGAATAAACTGGTGAATACGCTCAACGGCTTTGTTCAAGACGTCTGCCCCATCGGCCGACCGCTCAAGAAAGAAAGCAAGACGTTGGCCGGGTTGAAATCAAGCACGGAGAAGTGAAAATTTGATGCGGTCCGGAATCGCCTTTTTGACCGGAAACCGCTCCCGACGAAGGGCAAGTGGAACACGCGCTCTCCGCCGCCGACGACTATATATTGAGCGCCGACGGCCCTGAGAGGCCGGTGAAAAACTCCGGGAGCTGAGAGGGAAACCGGCGGATGTTCAGGCCCGCTCCGCCACGGCTTCGGGCTTTTCCTTGACGCCCGCCAGCATGGCCACGAATTGATCCAGAGCGGCAGCCTCATCCTTGCTCAACCGCAGGCCCTGTTTCGTGCGCCGCCAGAGAATATCCTCGGCCGCAAAGGCCCATTCGTGCTCCACCAGCCAGCGCACTTCGCGCTCGTAAAGCGTGCCGCCGAAATGTCGGCCGAGACCGGAAACATCGGTGGCGGCACCGAGCAGTTCCGCAGCCTTCGTGCCGTAGTTTCTGATGAGCCGCTCGGCATGGCGTCCATCAAGGAACGGATAACGGGAGACAAGCGCCCTCACCTGGGCGTCATATCTCACCTGGGCGTCATATCTCTCCACCCCGAAATCGCCGCCCGGCAGATGCGAGCCCGCCGTCCACGGCTTGCCCTTTTCGCCGATCGCCGCGCCGATCTTTTCCAGCGCATGTTCCGCCAGCCGCCGATAGGTGGTCAGCTTGCCGCCGAAAATATTGAGGAGCGGCGCTTCGCCGTCGGCCTGTTCGACCTTCAGCACGTAATCGCGGGTGGCTTCCTGCGCTTTCGAAGCACCATCATCGAACAGCGGCCGCACGCCGGCATAGGTCCAGACGATATCGTCCGGCTTCACCGGTTCGGCGAAATATTCGCTGGCCGCATTGCAGAGATAAGAAATCTCGTCCTCGGAGATGCGAACCTTGGCCGGATCGCCCTTATAGTCACGGTCGGTGGTGCCGATCAGCGTGAAATCCCGTTCATAGGGAATGGCGAAGATGATGCGGTTGTCCGGGTTCTGGAAGAAATAGGCGCGCGGATCGGAAAACTTCTTGCGCACGATGATGTGGCTGCCCTGCACGAGCCGGACATTATGAACATCCTTGCGGCCGAAGACGCCGGAAAGCACCGTGTCCACCCAGGGACCGGCAGCATTGACCAGCATACGCGCTTTGTGCGTGGCCGCGCGTCCGGTTTTTTCGTCCAGCGTCTCGATGATCCACAACCCGCCTTCGCGGCGTGCAGAAACGACCCGCGTGCGGTTCATGATGGTCGCGCCGCGATCCGCCGCGTCGCGTGCGTTGAGGACCACGAAACGGGCATCATCCACCCAGCCATCGGAATATTCGAAAGCCTTGGCAAAAGCCGGCTTCAACGGCATGCCCGCCGGGTCTTGCCTCAGATCAACCGTGCGGGTCGGCGGCAAAAGCTTGCGACCACCGAGATTGTCATAAAGAAACAGGCCGAGCCGGACCATCCACGAGGGACGCACGCCACCCTTCTGGACCGGCAGGACGAAGCGCATGGGCCAGATGACGTGGGGCGCCATGGCCCACAATATCTCACGCTCCATCAGGGCTTCGCGCACCAGACGAAATTCGTAATGTTCGAGATAACGCAGGCCGCCATGGATGAGCTTGGTGGCAGCGGAGGACGTGCCGGAGGCAAAATCGCCCTTTTCCGCAAGCGCCACGGAATAGCCCCTGCCCACCGCATCACGAGCAATGCCGCAACCGTTGATGCCGCCACCGATGACAAAAAGATCGAAAATATTCTCGCTGGACATAGAGCCTCCACGACAGCGCCGGGGGAGCGTTCTCCCCATCGTTGAAAGACAATTGCCATAAAAACGAAAATAAAACGAATGTCAAAAGAAAACAAACGAAACACGTTCCGGCAAGGGCGAACGGCGGCTGCTCACCGTCTGCCGTATCGCCAGCGTCTTACGGGGTCTGTGTTTCAGCCATGTGTCGGCTAGAGCATTTCCAGTAAAAGCGGAACAGCTTTTACGCCTGGACAATGCGTCAAAACAAAAGGTTAGAGCATTTCCCCTGAACCCTTGTTCACGGAAAATGCTCTAGACTTGCTCAAGCTCGTAGAGCACACCACCCATGTCCTTCGGGTGCAGGAAAAGAACGGGATTGCCATGCGCGCCGATCTTCGGCTCGCCATCGCCCAAGATGCGGATGCCTTTTCTGACGAGATCGTCGCGGACCGCTAAAATATCCGGCACCTCGAAGCACAGATGGTGCGTGCCGCCGCCCGGGTTTCGTTCGAGGAAGGCGGTAATCGGTGAGTTTTCGCCGAGCGGATAAAGAAGCTCGATCTTGGTGTTGTCAGCCTGAATGAAAACCACCGTCACACCGTGCTCGGGCAGCGATTGCGGCTCCGAGACCTTTGCACCAAGCGCCCTGTATCGGGCAACGGCAGCCTCAAGATCGGGCACCGCAATGGCGACGTGGTTCAATTTTCCGAACATTGCCGTCTTCCCCTCACGCGTTGCGCCTTATGCCTTCGAGCAGGTCGAGAACCTTGTTGGCCGCATCCATGACATTGGTGCCGGGTCCGAAAATCGCCGAAACGCCGTGATCGAGCAGGAATTGGTAATCCTGACGCGGGATGACGCCGCCAACAACGACGATAATATCATCCGCACCCTTTTGCTTCAGCGCCTCGACCAGCTGCGGCGCAAGCGTCTTGTGGCCGGCGGCAAGCGACGACATGCCGACCACATGCACCTTGTTCTTGACGGCAAGATCGGCGGCTTCACCAGGCGTCTGGAACAGCGGCCCGGCCAGTACGTCGAAACCAATGTCGCCGAAGGCCGAAGCGATGACTTTCGCGCCGCGATCATGCCCGTCCTGCCCGAGCTTGGCGACCATGATGCGCGGTTTGGTACCGATCCTTTCAGCAACGCCGGAAAGCCGGACGGCGAGCGTGGCAAGCTCCGGCTCGTCCCTGTAAGCCTCGCCGTAAATATCGCTCACCACCTCAGGCACGGCGGCATGATCGCCGAAGACCACGCGCAGCGCATCGGAAATTTCACCCACCGTAGCGCGGGCACGGGCGGCGACAACAGCGGCCTCGAGAATATTGCCCTTGCCGCTGCGGGCGACTTCGGAAAGTGCTGCCAGCGCCTTGGAAACATCCCCACCGTCACGGCGGCGTTTGGTGTCCTCAAGGCGACGGATTTGCGCGGTGCGCACGGCGGCATTGTCGATATCGAGCACATCGATATCCTCTTCGGTTTCCAGACGATAACGATTGACGCCGACGATGACCTCCTCGCCCTTGTCAACCGCGGCCTGACGGCGTGTCGCCGCCTCCTCGATCAGCCGTTTGGGCAGGCCTTCGGCCACGGCCTTGGTCATGCCACCGAGCGCCTCCACCTCCTCGATCAGCGCCCAGGCCTTTTGCGCCAGCTCATCCGTCAGGCTTTCGACGTAATAGGAACCGGCGAGCGGATCGATGACTTTCGTGACGCCGGTTTCGTGCTGGAGGATAAGCTGGGTATTGCGGGCGATGCGGGCGGAAAATTCCGTCGGCAAAGCAATCGCCTCATCGAAGGAATTGGTGTGCAGCGATTGCGTGCCGCCAAGCACGGCGGACATCGCCTCGAAGGCGGTGCGGACGATGTTGTTATAAGGGTCCTGTTCCTGCAGCGAGACACCGGATGTCTGACAATGCGTTCGCAGCATCAGGGAGGAGGCGTTTTGCGGCTTGAACTCTTCCATGATGCGCGACCAGAGGAAACGTGCGGCGCGCAGCTTTGCCGCCTCCATGAAGAAGTTCATGCCGATGGCGAAGAAGAACGACAGGCGGCCGGCGAAATCATCGACATTCAGCCCCTTGGCAAGGGCGGCGCGCACATATTCGCGGCCATCCGCCAGCGTGAAGGCGAGTTCCTGCACCAGCGTCGCGCCCGCTTCCTGCATGTGATAGCCGGAAATGGAGATGGAATTGAATTTCGGCATCTCCTTCGCGGTATATTCGATGATGTCGGCGATGATCCGCATCGAAGGTTCCGGCGGGTAGATATAGGTGTTGCGGACCATGAACTCCTTGAGGATATCGTTCTGGATGGTGCCGGAAAGGGCGGCGCGCGAAACGCCCTGCTCTTCCCCCGCAACGATGAAATTGGCGAGCACCGGAATGACCGCACCGTTCATGGTCATGGAAACGGAGACTTTTTCGAGCGGTATGCCGTCGAACAGGATTTTCATGTCCTCGACGCTGTCGATTGCCACGCCCGCCTTACCGACATCGCCTTCGACACGCGGATGATCGCTGTCATATCCGCGATGGGTGGCGAGATCGAAGGCGACGGAAACGCCCTGCTGGCCGGCGGCAAGCGCCTTGCGGTAAAAGGCGTTGGAGGCTTCCGCCGTGGAAAAACCGGCATATTGGCGAATGGTCCACGGCCGCCCGGCATACATGGTGGCACGCGGGCCGCGCGTGAAAGGCGCAAAGCCCGGCAGGTTTTCAAGATGGGAAACCTTTTGCAGATCGTCGGCCGTATAAAGCGGTTTGACCTCGATGCCTTCGGGCGTGTGCCAGACGAGTGCATCCGGTGAACGCTTCAGCTCTTTTTCGGCAAGCTGCAGCCAGTCCCGCACCGTTTTTTCGCCCGACATGCATCTCTCCCCTGCTGCATTTCATATTTTAGCATTGTGACGGGCAATCGTGACCGAAATCCAGCGATCCCCTGCCGACGAAACCAGCCGCCGCGTAAACCGCTCCCGCCTCCATCCGTTCCTCAAAACAGTGAGGAGCCTCACTCGAATTCGAGGATGACCTCGTCCACGGCGAGACTGTCGCCCGGTTTTGCAGATACTTTGGCGATGCGGCCGCGTTTTTCCGCGCGCAGGATGTTTTCCATCTTCATGGCCTCAACCGTCGCAAGCGCCTGGCCGGCCTCCACCTCGTCGCCCTCGCCAACGGAGATGCCGGTGATGACGCCGGGCATGGGGCAGAGCAGCAGTTTCGACGTATCCGGCGGCAGTTTTTCCGGCATCAGCAGCGCCAGCTCCGCCACGCGCGGGCTGCGCACACGGGCGAGAACATCCATGCCGCGCCAGCGCAGGCGAACCGCCGCACGGACAAGATCGACCTTGGCGGCGATCACCTCGCCCGCCACCGTAAACAGCCCGAGACTGCGGCCGGGAAGCCAGCCGGTATCGACCGTCAACGCAGCACCGTCTTCAAAACGGATCGCCGTGCCATCCGCGCCGGTTTCCACGCTGACCTTACGCTGGGATTTACCGAGCGAAACCACCCAGTCCTGACCGACGATGCGGCGATGATTGCCGATAGTGCCGGAAATTTCGACTGCACGGCTCTGAAGTCGTTGATGAATGACGGTGGCGATGGCCGCAAGCTTGCGTGCAGAGGCCTCATCCGGCTCGACCCCGGAAAAGCCCTCCGGGAATTCCTCGGCGATAAAACCCGTCGTCAGACGACCGGCCCTGAAACGCTCATGCTGCATGACGGCCGAGAGGAACGGCAGATTGTGACCAATGCCCTCCACCTCGAAACGATCCAGCGCCTGCCCCATGGCATCGATGGCGGTTTTACGATCCTGGCCCCAGCTGCACAGCTTGGCGATCATCGGATCGTAATACATCGAGATTTCGCCGCCTTCGAAGACGCCGGTATCGTTGCGGATGACAGTGCCGTTTTCCTGCTCGCCTTCCTGCGGCGGGCGATAGCGCGTCAGCCGGCCGATGGAAGGAAGGAAGTTGCGATAGGGATCTTCGGCATATAGCCGGCTTTCGATCGCCCAGCCGTTCAACTTCACATCCGCCTGCCCGAAAGACAGCTTTTCGCCTGATGCCACGCGGATCATCTGCTCGACCAGATCGATACCGGTGACGAGTTCCGTCACCGGATGCTCCACCTGCAGGCGGGTATTCATTTCCAGAAAATAGAAATTGCGCTCGCCGTCGACGATGAACTCAACCGTTCCGGCCGAATGGTAGCCGACTGCCCTCGACAGAGCCACGGCCTGCTCGCCCATGGCCTTGCGCGTTGCCTCATCGAGAAAGGGCGACGGCGCTTCCTCGATGACCTTCTGGTTGCGGCGCTGGATCGAGCACTCACGCTCGCCGAGATAAAGGATGTTGCCGTGGCGATCGCCCAGCACCTGAATTTCGATATGGCGCGGCTGGGTGACGAATTTTTCGATGAAGATGCGATCATCGCCGAAGGAGGATTTGGCCTCGTTTTTCGACGACTGGAAGCCCTCGCGCGCCTCCGCATCGTTAAAGGCGACGCGCATGCCCTTACCGCCGCCACCGGCGGACGCCTTGATCATCACGGGATAACCAATCTCAGATGCGATCCTCACCGCCTCATCCGCATCCCCAATCAGCCCCATATGGCCGGGCACGGTGGAAACATCGGCTTCCGCCGCTAGCTTCTTGGAGGTGATCTTGTCGCCCATGGCCTTGATGGCGCCGACCGGCGGGCCGATGAAGACGACGCCCGCCTTCTCCAGCGCCTCGGCAAAGGCGGCATTCTCCGACAGGAAGCCGTAACCGGGATGCACCGCATCCGCCCCGGTCTTCTCGATCGCCTCAAGGATTTTGTCGATGACGATATAGGACTGCGACGAGGGTGCGGGGCCGATATGAACGGCCTCGTCCGCCATCTTCACATGCAGCGCATTCGCATCCGCATCCGAATAGACCGCAACCGTTGCGATGCCCATCTTCTTCGCAGTCTTGATAACCCGGCAGGCGATCTCGCCGCGATTGGCGATGAGGATTTTCTTGATCATAGAACACCTATTACTTCCGAATCGCTTATCTTTTTAAGTTCATCCAGTTCAGACAGTAGATAGAGTGACAATAAACAGATTTTTCTTCCAGATTTTATCACATGTCGCAAATCATCAAATTGATCATAGTCCGCTGTTTCAATATATTTTTCATAAATACTAAACAAAGACAGATCATACATACAGTGCATCAGCAAACGGTATGAACAATATCTCAGAGTCCTCAAAGAAAAAGGCGAAAAAACGTTCGATATCCCGATGCTATCAGAATCCAAAACCTCATCGTATTCCGGAAAAAGACTTACAAAGCTCGATATAAATGAAGGATGTGCCGCAGCAGAAAGAACTTTTTCTTCCTCTTCACGATATATGTCATGCTCAGTGAGCTTTTCAGCAAAATATACAGGCAGATTGTTTTTAATTAGCTTGCGTGCTTTTCCTTTCGAAATGTATTTGTGCCAAGTCTTATTGGCATTCTCTACATCCTGATCTTCGATAAAGTCAGAACAGAACTCAGCACTTATAGTTGCGAGACCCAGAGCATCCAAATTCTCCGACATCGAACGTAGAATCTGTTTTGCGGGCACATCAAGACCTTCTAAAATGAGTTTTCTAATAGCCACCAACTCAGTACAAATTCTCCATGAGATAAGATTTGCTACATTATGTTGATCATCGCGTTCAGAATTTTGTCTTCTGACCAAAAAAGCGACGGCCAAAGCCTCTGTATAGCTACTGAACCAAATTATGCAGAAATCTAAAATGAACAGATGGGCACTTGCCTTGCCCAATACGTCTTCACGACAAGCGCCAATTTTGCCTCGTAGCAAATTCGCTCTGTTCCCGGACCACAGCGCCTCATAGTTAATAGCTTCAGATTCACATGCGGCCAAGAAACGACGCTTCAGGTTTGGATCAAGCTTTGGATAATACCTACTAGTTTTCACGGCCCCCTCGCAAAGCAATAAATCCGAACCAAAATGCAGAAATGAGACGATCCAACGAAATGGTATCAACACCCAAAGTGCAAATTGGGTAGACTCAAATCTCGAAAAAGTTCTCAAACGATTCCGGGAAATTCTGCCGGGCGACGCGCTCGTCGATGACAAGCATCGCCTGGTAGGAAAGCGGATCGAAATTCTTTTCCGCCGGCAAGACCTCGCGGCCGAACAGCAGGCTGAGGCGGGCAGCGTCGAGATTACCACGCTCGAACGGCTCGGGACCAAAATGGTGCCAGAGCGAGTGCAGGAAGGCCGCATCGATGCGGTGTTCCTTGGAATCGTCCCGCGCCCTTCGAGGTATCATCTTGATGGGCGTTACCCCTTTGGGATTGGCGCGGCGGATGGTGAACTGGATGCCCGTGCTCGGCATGCCGGAGGGAAATCCCTTGTGTTTGGTCATTTCGGGCAGGTTCGCCATCTTTTGTCCTTCTAGAAGCATTTCCATTAAAAGCGGATCCGCTTTTACCTCCGGATAATGCGTAAATTCAAATAATTAGAGCGCTTTCATGGTCCCATTAAAACCAGAAGCGCTCTAGTCTTTTCGTTATGCCTTGCCGATTTTATCCTGCGTCTTCTGCTCGAAGTCGGAGGCATCGTGGCGTTCATGCAATTGTTCGGACGGATCGCCCGAGGTTTTGTTGACGATCACACCGCGCTTGACCGCAGGGCGTTCGCCGATTTCAAGCGTCCAGCGCATGAGGTTCTTATAACCATCCGCTTCGAGGAAAGCACCCGCATCGCCATAGGCCTGACCGAGCGCGATCTTGCCGTACCAGGGCCAGACGGCCATGTCGGCAATCGTATACTCGGAACCCGCCAGATAGCGGTTATCGGCGAGATGACGGTCAAGCACGTCAAGCTGGCGTTTCACTTCCATGGCGTAACGGTCGATAGCGTATTTGATCTTGATCGGCGCATAAGCGAAGAAATGGCCGAAACCGCCACCAAGGAAGGGGGCGGAACCCATCTGCCAGAACAGCCAGTTCAGCGCCTGCGTGCGGGCATTGCCCTCTTTCGGCAGGAAGGCGCCGAATTTTTCCGCGAGGTAGACGAGGATCGAGCCGCTTTCGAAAACCCGGGTCGGCTCAGGTGTCGAATGGTCCATCAGTGCCGGAATCTTGGAATTCGGATTGACGCCGACGAAACCGGAACCGAACTGGTCGCCTTCGCCGATCCTGATCAGCCATGCGTCATATTCGGCGCCCTTGTGGCCGGCGGCCAGCAATTCTTCCAGCATGATCGAGACCTTCTGGCCGTTCGGCGTCGCCAGCGAATAAAGCTGCAACGGATGTTTGCCGACCGGCAGTTCCTTGTCATGGGTGGGACCGGCGATCGGGCGGTTGATATTGGCGAACTGGCCGCCATTGCCCTTGTCCCAGGTCCAGACCTTGGGCACTTCGTAACCGGCGGGGAAATTATCTGCGGAGGAGTTCTCGGCCATAAAAATCAGTCCTTGTGCGTTTCGGGAGGGCACCGAAGGTCGGGCGCCTGAACAAACATATAGTAAGGTGGCCGAAGCATTTTTCCAGTCTCAGAGCGGAATAGTGTCGTGTTTCTTCCAGCGGGTCTCGACGTTCTTGCCGCGCAGCGAGGCAAAGGCCCGGGCGATGCGGCGGCGTGAGGAATGCGGCATGATTACCTCATCGATGAAACCGCGCTCTGCCGCCACGAAAGGATTGGCGAAACGCTCCTCATATTCCCTGGTGCGCGCGGCGATCTTTTCCGGATCGGAAAGCTCGGAACGATAGAGGATTTCAGCCGCACCCTTAGCGCCCATGACAGCGATTTCCGCCGTCGGCCAGGCATAGTTCACATCCGCACCGATATGTTTCGAGGCCATCACGTCATAAGCGCCGCCATAGGCCTTGCGGGTAATCAGCGTCACCATCGGCACCGTCGCCTCCGAATAGGCAAACAGCAATTTCGCGCCGTGCTTGATGACGCCGCCAAATTCCTGTGCCGTTCCGGGCAGGAAACCCGGCACATCCACCAGCGTCAGCAGCGGAATGTTGAAGGCATCGCAGAAACGCACGAAGCGGGCGGCCTTGCGCGAACTGTCGATATCGAGGCAGCCCGCCAGCACCATCGGCTGGTTGGCGACGACACCCACAGTCTGACCTTCAAGGCGGATGAAGCCGGTGATGATGTTGCGGGCAAAGGCCTCCTGCAACTCGAAGAAATCACCCTCATCGGCCAGCGCGTGGATCAGTTCCTTCATATCGTAGGGCTTGTTGGAACTGTCTGGGATCAGCGTATCGAGACGCGCTTCCAATCGTGCGGGGTCGTCATGAAACGGGCGGACGGGCGGTTTTTCACGGTTATTCAGCGGCAGGAAATCAAACAGCAGCCGCACATGCTCGAGCGTCTCGATGTCGTTTTCATATGCGCCATCGGCAACAGAGGATTTTTTGGTGTGGGTGGAGGCACCGCCCAGCTCTTCGGCCGTGACGATCTCGTTAGTCACGGTTTTCACCACATCCGGCCCGGTCACGAACATGTAGGAGGTGTCGCGCACCATGAAGATGAAATCGGTCATGGCAGGCGAATAGACCGCACCGCCCGCACATGGCCCCATGATAACAGAGATTTGCGGCACGACACCGGAGGCGATGACGTTCCTCTTGAACACATCGGCATAACCGCCGAGCGAGGCGACACCTTCTTGAATACGGGCACCACCGGAATCGTTGAGCCCGATCACCGGCGCACCATTGCGCACCGCCATATCCATGATCTTGCAGATTTTCTGCGCATGGGTTTCCGACAGCGAACCGCCGAGCACGGTGAAATCCTGTGAAAACACATAGACCTGCCGGCCATTGATGGTGCCCCAGCCGGTGACGACGCCATCCCCCGCAACCTTCTGTTCCGCCATGCCGAAATCCACCGCCCGGTGGGTAACGTACATGTCGTATTCTTCGAAGGAACCTTCATCCAGCAACACATCGATGCGCTCGCGCGCCGTCAACTTGCCCTTGGCATGCTGCGCCTCAATGCGCTTGACGCCGCCGCCGAGCCGCGCTTCGTCGCGGCGCGTCTGCAATTGCTCCAGAATGCTGGGCATGTTTCCTCCATGCGTTTCCCCAAAATCAATAGCTTAGAAAACATTCGCCTAGAAGCCTTGATCGTGCGCGTATGCGTGCCATAAATATTTGCAATATTTAATTTTGCAAAGTTGCAACATGGCGACGGAAAAACTCTTCATCGGCCGCAAGGTCCGTGGCCTTCGCGAAAACGCCCGCGCCACGCAGGCGCAGTTTGCCGAACGGCTGGGCATCTCGGCCAGTTACCTGAACCAGATCGAAAACAATCAGCGCCCCGTTTCCGCCAGCGTTCTGGTGACACTGGTGGAAAAATTCCAGCTCGACATGGCGGAACTGGCGACGGGGGAGAGCGATCGGCTGGTTTCCGCCGTGCGCGAGGCCCTGAAAGACCCGCTGTTCCTGAATTACGAGCCGGGGCTTCAGGAATTGAAGCTGATTGCCCAGAACGCGCCAGGTTTTGCCCATGCGCTTTTGCGCGCCCATCAGGCTTATAAGCAAAACAGCGAGCAGCTGGTGCAGCTGGACGACAGGCTGGGGCGGGGAACCGCGCAGGTTGAAAGAACGCCTTACGAGGAGGTGCGTGACTTCTTCCACTTCGTCGACAATTACGTCGACGACATCGATCGTCTGTCGGAGGAGCTTGCGGACGAGCTGGAGATAGACGGTAGTGAGACCTATGGCATTCTCGCGGCCCATCTGCGCAGCCGTTACGGTGTCCACATCACCAGAACGGAGGCGGCCGGCGGATTGATCCGGCATTTCGATCCGGCCGGCAAAACGCTGGCGCTCAGTTCCTACCTCGCCGCGCCGACCCGCTGTTTTCAGCTGGCGCTTCAGATTGCCCAGCTTCATGCGGGCGCGACGGTGGACAGAGTGCTGGCCGCCGCCGGTTTCCGCAGCGCGGAAGCCACGGAAATCTGTCGCATCGGCCTTTACAATTATTTTGCCGCCGCGCTGATCCTGCCCTATGGCCAATTTCACCGGGCCGCGCAGGAATTGCGCCATGATCTGGAACTTCTAGCCGTGCGCTTCGGCGCAAGCCTCGAACAGGTGGCCCACAGGCTCAGCACCCTGCAACGACCGGGCATGAAAGGCGTACCAATCTTTTTCGCCAAGATCGACCGTGCCGGTAACATCACCAAACGCCACAGCGCCACGCGGCTTCAATTTGCCCGTTTCGGCGCGGCCTGTCCGCTCTGGAACATCCATCAGGCCTTCGAAAGCTCCGACAGGATCGTGCGCCAGCTGGCGGAAACACCTGACGGTGTGCGTTATCTTTCCATTGCCACGCAGATCGAAAAAGCGGGCGCCGGTTTCAACACGGACAGGCCACGTTATGCCATCGCGCTCGGCTGCGAAATTTCCCATGCGCAGAATTTCGTCTATGCCGATACGCTCGATCTCACCAATACCGCCTCCTTCAAACCCATCGGCGTTTCCTGCCGGGTCTGCGAAAGGGTCGATTGCGTGCAGCGCGCCGTACCGCCGCTGAAACGCAGGCTGCATGTCGATCATCTTTCACGCGGAGCCCTGCCCTACCGGATCGCGGACTTCTAGCGCCGCACGGCCATATCAGGGCAGCGGCACCATCGCGCGCCGCATGATATTTGCATAGTAGCCCCAGAACAGCCGGGCGGCGACGGAGCGCCAGGGCGTCCAGAGTTCCGCCCGCGCCGCCAGCCATTTCGCATCCGGCCGTGCCTCGAGCGAAAGCGCGTGGCCCACTGCGGCCCGCAGCGCCACATCGCCGACAGGGAAAATATCCGGGTGACCACCGCAGAACATCAGGTAGACTTCCGCCGTCCACGGACCGATACCACGAAGCGCAACCAGTTCGGAAAGGGCAACACCCGCCTCCCTGCGCACCACGCCATCAAGATCGATCTGCCCTTCCGTAACCGCGCGCGCCAGCCCTTCCAGCGTCGTCGCCTTGGCACGCGAAAGGCCGAAAGTGGCGCGCAATTCCTCCGATGCGCCGAGATAATTTTCCGCCGTGACCACACCGCCGGTGCCGGCAAGGATACGCGCCCATATGGCGTTGGCGCTGGCGCGCGACACCATCTGCGACACGACGATATGGGCAAGGCCGGCAAAGCCGGGGTCGTGAATGCGCAACTCCAGCGGACCGGCTTTTTCGATAATAAGGCTGAGAGCCGGATCAAGGCGGGCAAGATGTTCCAGACCTTCGCTGATGTCGTCGAGGCCTCTGATGATTTTCATGTCCGCACAGTCCATATTCTCGTTGGCCCGGCACCGGGTGGCGAGGCGCTTCAAAACATGGCAGAAGAAACCATGCCTTCGCCCATCCGTCAAAAACCGGTTTATCGTTTTGCGCCGAGCCCCAATGGCTCCCTGCATCTGGGCCATGCGCTTTCCGCTTTCCTGAACCACGATATGGCGCGGGAAAATGGCGGACGCTTTCTGCTGCGCATCGAGGATATCGACCAGACACGCTGCACCCCGGAACTGGAGCAGGCGATCTTTGATGATCTTGGTTGGCTGGGGCTGGACTGGGAAAAGCCGGTGCGGCGGCAATCGGAACATTTCGATGAATATCGCACAGCACTGGACAGGCTGGTCGAGACGGGCCTCGCCTATCCGGCCTTCTTGAGTCGGGGTGAGACGAAAGCCATCGTCAGGGCCTTTGAGGCGGAAGGCAAGCTCTGGCCGCGCGATCCGGATGGCGCTCCACTATATCCGGCGATTGATCGGCAACGGCCGCGAGCGGAACGGGCAGCGCTTCTCGCATCCGGCAGACAACACGCCTGGCGCCTCGACATGGAAAAGGCGATCCGCACCGTCGGCAGCCCATTGTTCTGGCGCGAAAGCGGCGACGGGGAGACCGGGGATATCGAAGCCTTGCCTGCACTCTGGGGCGATGTGGTGTTGTCACGCTCTGACGCCCCCTCCAGCTACCATCTTTCCGTGGTCGTGGATGATGCGCTGCAAGGCATCACCCATGTGGTGCGTGGCATGGATCTGTTCCATGCAACCGCCATTCACCGGCTGTTGCAAGAACTGCTGGGCCTGCCGCAGCCCACCTATCACCACCATCGGCTGATTTTGGGCGCGGATGGGCGCAAGCTTTCAAAAAGCGAAGGCAGCACCGGCCTTTCCTCTCTTCGCGCCGAAGGAAAAACGCCCTCAGATATCCGCAGGCTTGTCGGCCTCGTCTAGAACCTGCCCGCGGCGCGCGCTGCTACCGCCGATATTGCGGCGGATGATCTGCCGCACCTTGTATTTCATCAGGGCGGCGTTCACCTCCGCTCCCAGCATGAAGATGACGCCCACCATATAAAGAAACACCAGCACCACCATGACCGAGGCGAGACCGGCATAGGTTGCGGCATAATTTGCGAAGGTGGAGAGGTAATAGGCAAAGATCGCGGCACCGATGACCCAAAAGATCAGTGTCAGCAGAATACCGGGCCAGACATCCCAGATGCGGCGTTTGCCGGCCGGAAGCCATAGATGCGCCGCCACCAGACCCGCCGTCAGCATGACGATGGTGCCGTAAAGGCCAAGGCTGGAAACCGTATTCAACGCGTCGGTCAGCCAGGGAAACCGCTGCTCGGCAAAGGACATAGCAACCGGCACGGCAACAAGCACGATGCTGATGCCGGTAAACACAATGACAGCGATCAGCACATAAAGCAGGCTGAGCAGGCGGGTAATGTACCACCAGCGCGTTTCTGTCACACGATAGGCGCGGTTGAGCGAGATTCTGAGTGCCTCAACACCGTTGGAAGCGAAGTATGCCGCCGCCAGCACCGAAATCGTCAGCAGTCCACCGCGCGGAATGGTCAGGACCTGCTGCACCTGCGCCGCAAGCGGCCCGGCGATCGCTTCCGGCCAGGTATCGAAAATCAGATGCACCGCCGTTTCGGAAAACTGGTCGGCGCCAAGAAAACCGGCCAGAGCCGTGCCGAAGATCAGGAACGGGAATAGCGCCAGCAGAATGGACAGCGCCATATGGCTCGCCATCGCCCAGCCGTCATCCTCGGCGAAATGGGAATAGGCATCGAAGGCAACCTTGCCTGCCAGGCGCACTGCGGCAACCATGTCACCTCCATTCATCGGCATTTCATTTGTAACTTCGCCCCGAATATGGGAAATCACCTCTGCTTTGTACAGCGCACAAACCCGCCTTTCGGTTCCCGACGGGGTACAGATTTTGCGCAATGCAATTTTCACGGGCCGGACCATCGGGCCAGAGCAACATTCGGCTTTCCGGAGCGGCATAGATGCCTGAAAAACCCGTCATCATCATCACCGGATGTTCCTCGGGCATCGGCGCCCATTGCGCCGGTGCACTCCACCGCGACGGCTGGCGGGTGTTTGCCACCGTGCGGCGCATCGTCGATATGGCCGCGCTCGAAAATCAGGGCATCGAAACCCTGATCATGGATTACACCAAGCCGGAAACCATCGCCGCCCTGATAGATACGGTCGCCGCCAGAACCGGAGGCCGCATCGACGCGCTCTTCAACAACGGCGCCTATGGCCAGCCGGGTGCTGTGGAGGATCTGCCTGTCGAAGTGCTGCGGCAGCAATTCGAAACCAACGTCTTCGGCTGGCATGATCTGACGCGGCGGGTCATTCCGTTCATGCGCAAGCGCGGTTCAGGCCGCATCGTGCATTGCTCCTCCATTCTCGGCCTCGTTCCCTATCGTTATCGCGGCGCCTATACCGCATCGAAATTCGCGATCGAAGGGCTGGGCGTCACCCTGCGCATGGAGCTTCAGGGCAGCGGCATCCATGTGAGCCTGATCGAACCGGGGCCGATCACCTCGAAATTCACCACGACGGCACTTGCCCATGTCAGGGACAAGATCGATCTCGAGAACTCGGCCCATGCGGTAGAATACAAGCGCCAGCTGGCGCGCATGGACGGGTCCGGCCCGGTCAACCGTCACAAGCTCGGCCCCGAGGCCGTTTATACCGTGTTGAAACACGCCCTGACCGCTACGAAGCCGAAACCCCATTATCCCGTTACCGTTCCAGCCAAACAGGGGCTGTTGCTGAAACGGCTCTTGCCTGCCGGACTGTTCTATCGTCTGCTGCGCAGATTCGATTGAGGAGGAGTACCCCGCATGTCCGGCTTCACTACCGTTCTGGCCCTTATCGTCATGGGCCTCGTTGTCATCGTGCTGATACGAGGCCTTTTCAACATGTTGAAAGGCCAGGACGCCAACCGCTCCAACAAGCTGATGCAGCTTCGCCTGCTGCTGCAGGCCATCGCCATCGCGCTGATCATGCTGACGCTGTGGCTCACCGGTGGCGGCCGCTGACATGGTGAAGCTGAACAAGATCTACACCCGCACCGGTGACAAAGGCACGACGGCGCTGGTTTCCGGCCCGCGCCGCCTGAAGCACGACCTTCGCGTCGAGGCCTATGGCACGGTGGACGAGACGAATTCGGCGATCGGCGTGGCGCGGCTTCATACCCGCGGAATGGAAAAGCTTGATGCCATGCTGTTCCGCATCCAGAACGACCTTTTCGACCTCGGCGCCGATCTTGCCACCCCGGAAACCGATGAGCCGCCGGCCTACGAGCCGCTCCGCATTATCGAAAGCCAGGTCACACGGCTGGAAAACGAAATCGATGACCTCAATGCCACACTCGAACCGCTGACCTCCTTCGTGCTGCCGGGCGGCAATGCGGCGGCGGCCAACCTGCACCTGGCGCGCACCATCTGCCGCCGGGCGGAACGGCTGATGGTGGAACTTTCGGTCACCGAGGCCGAGATCGTCAGCCCGGCTGCCATCAAATATGCCAACCGCCTGTCCGACTTCCTGTTTGTTGCCGCCCGTTTCGCCAATGATGCCGGCAAGGCAGACATATTGTGGGTTCCCGGCAAGAACCGCTAAAGCGCACCGGTTGCGCAAACGAAGGGCATTCGATGTTCATACCGCTGCACGATGCGAATTCCCTCAAACACATCCGGCTGCAATATGTCACAATCGGCCTGATCGTGGTCAATGTGCTGGTCTGGCTGTTCACCGGCGTGTTCGCCAGCGATGTGCAGGCCAATGCCGCAGCGCTCGGCCTCGGTTTCATTCCGGCTGTTGTGTTCGATTACGCCTATCTGGAGCCTGCCTTGCAGGTGGTGCCGGATGATCTGACTGTCGTCACCTATGCGTTCCTGCATCTGGATTTCTGGCATCTGGCGGGGAACATGCTATTTTTGTGGGTCTTCGGCGACAATGTCGAGGACGCGCTCGGCCATTTCCGTTTCCTGATCTTTTACATCGTCTGCGCCATTGCCGGCGCGCTGTTGCACGGCTTCGTCGCCCCCACATCGGAAGGGCCGTTGATCGGCGCATCGGGCGCGGTTTCCGGCGTCGTCGCGGCTTATTTTCTCCTGCATCCCAAGGTGCGCGTCTGGGTGCTGGTGTTCATGCGCATTCCGCTTCCCCTGCCCGCCTTCATTCCGCTGGCGCTGTGGATCGGCCAGCAGTTCCTGATGCTGGCGCTCGGGCTGGAGGAAAACGTCTCCTGGGGCGCGCATGTCGGCGGTATATTGGCGGGTGCCGTAATGGTGATTTTCATGCGCAGGCCGGGCGTTCCCCTGTTCGACCGCACTATTGTTCCGCCGAGGGCGGCGCAGTTCAAGAATCCGTCGCAAACGGCAGGGTTGTCGCAAATCGAACGGGGCTATGACGGGAGCAGATGAGCCCGTGACGAAGAGATAATTTATTTACGTTAACGTCAACGTAAGATATGCCTTGCGTGCATGTGATAATGAACATTGCTCCGTTGTGTTTGCGGGAAAAATGCTTATCCATGTCGCCAACCTGTTTTTGGAGGTCCGCGCGGTTCATCGCCTCGCGGACAGGAGTTTGAGGAAAACCGCCGATGAAGATCCTTGTCCCAGTCAAACGAGTTGTTGATTACAACGTCAAGATCCGTGTGAAATCGGATGGTTCGGGCGTTGAGCTTGCTAATGTGAAGATGTCGATGAACCCGTTCGACGAAATCTCGGTGGAAGAGGCTCTGCGGCTGAAAGAAGCCGGCAAGGCCGAAGAAGTCGTGGTCGTGTCGATCGGCCCGGCCAAGGCGGAAGAGACGCTGCGCACGGCGCTCGCCATGGGTGCCGACCGCGCCATCCTGATCGAGACCGACGAAACGGTCGAGCCGCTGGCCGTCGCCAAGCTCCTGAAGGGCGTGGCGGAAGCCGAACAGCCCGGCCTCGTCATCGTTGGCAAGCAGGCAATCGACGACGACAGCAACCAGACCGGCCAGATGCTGGCCGCCCTTCTCGGCTGGGGCCAGGGCACCTTCGCCTCCAAGGTCGTACCAGCAGACGGCAAGGTCGCTGTGACCCGTGAAGTCGATGGCGGTTTGCAGACGATCGAGCTGAAACTTCCCGCCGTCGTCACCACCGATCTTCGTCTGAACGAGCCGCGTTATGCCTCGCTGCCGAACATCATGAAGGCAAAGAAGAAGCCGCTCGACAAGAAGACCCCGGCCGATTTCGGCGTCGATGTCACGCCGCGTCTGAAGGTGCTGAAGACCGAGGAGCCTGCGGGCCGCAAGGCCGGCATCAAGGTCGGCTCGGTAGCCGAACTCGTCGAAAAGCTCAAAGCCGACGGCGTCCTCTAAGGTTTCGGAAAAGGGAGATTACATCATGGCCATTCTTCTTCTGGCAGAACACGACAACGCAACCCTTTCCGACCTGACGGCAAAGACGCTGACGGCGGCAACGCAGATCGGCGGCGACGTCCACGTTCTGGTCGCCGGTTCTGGCGCAAAGGGTGCCGCAGACGCGGCGGCGAAGCTTTCCGGCGTTGCCAAGGTACTGCTTGCCGACGACGCATCCTATGCCAACGCGCTCGCCGAGCCGCTGGCGGCGTTGATCGTTTCGCTCGCACCCTCCTATGACGTCATCATCGCGCCGGCCACCGCATCGGCCAAGAACGTCACTCCGCGCGTGGCGGCTCTTCTCGATGTGGCCCAGATCTCGGAAATCATCGAGGTCGTCAGCCCGGATACGTTCAAGCGCCCGATCTATGCCGGCAACGCCATCCAGACGGTGCAGGCAAGCGATGCCAAGAAGGTCATCACCGTGCGCCCGACCGCCTTTGCGGCCGCCGCTGAAGGCGGTTCGGCACCGGTGGAGGCGATCGGTGCTGCCGAAAACCCCGGCGTTTCCGTTTTCGTGTCCGACGCGCTGGCCTCTTCCGACCGGCCGGAACTGACATCTGCGAAGATCATCATCTCGGGTGGCCGCGCACTCGGCTCCTCGGAGAAGTTCCGCGAAGTGATCCTGCCGGTTGCCGACAAGCTCGGTGCAGCCGTTGGCGCATCGCGTGCAGCCGTCGATGCCGGCTATGCGCCGAACGACTGGCAGGTCGGTCAGACCGGCAAGGTCGTCGCGCCGCAGCTTTACATCGCTGCCGGCATTTCGGGCGCCATCCAGCATCTGGCCGGCATGAAGGACTCCAAGGTCATCGTTGCCATCAACAAGGACGAGGAAGCGCCGATCTTCCAGGTTGCCGATTACGGCCTCGTCGCAGACCTGTTCGAGGCTCTGCCGGAACTCCAGAAGGCACTGTGATTTTAAGCAGTTAACCAAAGGCGGCGCGTTTTTTGAACGCGCCGCCTTCTCTTTTGCGGCGATATGCGTAACATCGCCGCAAATGACGCAGATGAAATCCCACGAGGAGACCAGCATATGACCGCCCCCTTTAAAAACATCGGTATCATCGGAGCCGGTCAAATGGGTTGCGGCATCGCGCATGTTTCCGCCTTGGCCGGTTACAAGGTCCATATTTACGATCTTTCCAAGGATGGCATCGAAGCCGGCCTTGCCACGATCAACGGCAATCTTGCCCGCCAGGTTACCAACGGCAAGCTTTCCGACGACGCCCGCAAAGAGGCGCTCGCGCTCATCAGCGGCTCGACGGATATCAACGATCTGGCGCCGATGGATCTGGTGATCGAGGCCGCGACCGAAAACGAGGAAATCAAGCGCAAGATTTATGCGCAGGTCTGCCCGGTGTTGAAGCCCGAGGCGCTTTTGGCCACCAACACCTCGTCGCTCTCCATCACCCGCCTTGCATCCGCAACCGACCGTCCCGAACAGTTCATGGGCATCCACTTCATGAATCCGGTGCCTGTGATGAAGCTGGTGGAGCTGGTGCGCGGCATCGCCACCAACGAAAAGACCTTCGACGCAGCAAAGGACTATGTGCGGACGCTGGAAAAGGCGATCACCGTCGCTGAGGATTTTCCGGCTTTCATCGTCAACCGCATCCTGCTGCCGATGATCAACGAGGCAATCTATACGCTGTACGAGGGCGTCGGTTCGGTGGAAGCCATCGACACAGCCATGCGGCTCGGCGCCAACCATCCGATGGGACCGTTGCAGCTTGCCGACTTCATCGGTCTCGACACCTGTTTGTCGATCATGCAGGTGCTGCACGACGGTCTGGCCGACAGCAAATACCGCCCCTGCCCGCTGCTGGTCAAATATGTCGAGGCCGGCTGGCTCGGCCGCAAATCCGGCCGCGGCTTTTACGACTATCGCGGCGAGACGCCGGTTCCGACACGCTGAGGCGCAAGAGATAGTCCTCAGACAGAATGCCGGACGAGGGGAGGGAAAATCCCTCCCGCACGGGCTGGAAAAATTATTTAGCCTTCACCGCCGATACCAACGCCTTGGCATCCTCGCTGTCCCAGGTTGCCGGGCCGTTCATGGCGGCAAGCAAGCAGCCTTTTTCGTCCAGAAGCAACGTGGCGGGAAGGCCGAAGGCCAGCCCTTCTTTTTTCAGCACGTTGAAGACGCCCATGGAACTGTCGCGATAGAGCTTCAGCGCGTCGATCTTGTATTCGTCCATGAAGGCTTTCGGTTTTTCATCCGCGCCGGTATCGATATTGACGGCAACGACTTCGAAACCGTCGTTGCCCTTTTCTTTCTCGAGCGCGTTCAGCGCAGGCATTTCCTCCCGGCACGGCACACACCAGGTGGCCCACAGGTTGAGGAGAACCGCCTTGCCCTTGAGATCGGCAAGCGACATGTCCGACCCTTGCGGCCCCTTGAAGGACAGCGGGATGACGCGCGGTGTATCCGTGGCCGACATGGCCGCCACCTGGCCTTTCAGAAGGGGTTTCAGCGAGGCGATGCGGTTTGCCGCACCCTCACATAAACCACCCTCGGCAACCGCTGCCCCTTGAACCGGGCTCTCAGACCCAATATGCCTGAACCAGACCGCACCCGCGCCGAACACGACACCGGCAACGGCAGCAATTGCAACCAATCTGGCGGAAGGAAGCCTGAACGGCCTTTTTTCTGTCATCGAATACTCCAGGGCACTGAGAACATGGCTGACGGCACAGATCAGAAATCCTCCAACCAGATGTGGGGCGGACGTTTCGCTTCCGGCCCCTCAGCCATCATGGAAGAGATAAATGCCTCCATCGGCTTCGACAAGAAGCTTTATGCCCAGGACATCCGCGGCTCAATCGCGCACGCCACCATGCTGGCGGAAAAAGGCATTATTTCGCAGGAAGATAAAGACAAGATCGTTCACGGCCTGAACACGATCCTGTCAGAAATCAAAGCCGGCACCTTCGAATTCTCGCGCAAGCTCGAAGACATTCACATGAACATCGAAGCGCGCCTTGCCACCCTCATCGGCACGGCTGCCGGCCGCCTGCACACCGCCCGTTCGCGCAACGACCAGGTGGCGCTCGATTTCCGCCTCTGGGTGAAGGAAGAGCTACAGAAGACGGAAGGCATGCTGACCGCGCTTATCGCTGCCTTCCTCGATCGCGCCGAAGAAAATGCCGATACGGTCATGCCCGGCTTCACTCATCTGCAGACGGCCCAGCCCGTCACCTTCGGCCATCATTGCATGGCCTATGTGGAAATGTTCGGCCGTGACCGCGCCCGCGTGCGCCACGCCATCGAGCATTTGGATGAAAGCCCGATCGGTGCTGCGGCGCTGGCCGGCACCGGCTATCCCATCGACCGCCACATGACGGCAAAGGCTCTCGGCTTCCGCGAACCGACCCGCAACTCCATCGACACCGTCTCCGACCGCGATTTTGCGCTGGAGTTCCTGTCGATCGCCTCGATCTGCGCCACGCATCTGTCGCGTCTCGCCGAAGAAATCGTCATCTGGTCGACGCCGCAATTCGGCTTCATCCGCCTCTCGGACGCCTTCTCCACCGGCTCGTCGATCATGCCGCAGAAGAAGAACCCGGACGCCGCCGAACTGGTGCGCGCCAAGACGGGCCGTATCAACGGCTCGCTGGTGGCGCTTCTGACTGTCATGAAGGGCCTGCCGCTCGCCTATTCCAAGGACATGCAGGAAGACAAGGAACAGGTTTTCGATTCCGCCGAAAGCCTGGAACTGGCGATTGCCGCCATGACCGGCATGATCCGCGACCTTGAGGTACGCAAGGACCGCATGCGTGCGGCGGCCGGTTCGGGATATTCCACCGCCACTGATCTCGCCGACTGGCTGGTGCGCGAGGCCGGCCTGCCCTTCCGCGATGCCCACCATGTGACCGGCAATGCCGTGGCGCTGGCGGAAAAGAAGGGCTGCGATCTGGCCGATCTTTCACTGGAAGACCTGCAGGCGATCCACCCCGCCATCACCAGCGGCGTTTTCGATGTTCTTTCGGTCGAGGCATCGGTTGCCAGCCGCGTGAGCTTTGGCGGCACCGCCCCTTCGGAAGTGAAGAAGCAGATCGCCTGGTGGCGCGGACGCAACTAACGCATTGGACCGAAAAGTGTGAAGCGGTTTTCGGAAAATCCGATGCGCGGACAAAAAGAGAGCGGCGGAACCTGTTCCGTTTTCTCTCCGCTGCGCTCATAAATTCGCGTTACGCTGCGATCACAAGAAACAGGGTGCACAAGCGCCCTGTTTTTCGTTATCAGAGAGGCACATATTTCCTTTGGACAGGCTCATGCTTTCAAAAACCGCGCGCAAACTCATCGTTCCCATCGGCATGACGCTCGCCGTCAGCCTCGCTCTCAGTGCCTGCGGGCGAAAAGGCGATATCGATCCGCCGAGCACGCCGGTCGAAATGCGCAACAAACGCAATGCCGACGGAACGGAAACGAAACCGGCAACGGCGGAACGGCCCTTCATCCTCGACAAGCTTCTCTGACGGATAAAAAACCGTGAACCATTTTGGCTATATCGACGGCGTGCTGCACGCCGAAAACGTGCCTGTGCCTGAGATCGCCAAGGCGGTCGGCACACCATTCTATGTCTATTCCACCGCGACGCTGGAGCGCCATTACAAGGTGTTTTCCGGCGCGTTTGCCGATGTGGACGCCATGGTCTGTTACGCCATGAAGGCCAATTCCAACCAGGCGGTGCTGAAGACACTGGCGAAACTCGGCGCTGGCATTGATGTCGTGTCGGGCGGCGAATTGCGCCGGGCGCTCGGCGCCGGCGTGCCGGCAAGCCGCATCATGTTTTCCGGCGTCGGCAAGACGGTGGCGGAAATGGATTACGCGCTGGAAGCCGGTATCTATTGCTTCAACATCGAGTCCGAGCCGGAGCTGGAGGTCCTTAACCTGCGCGCCGTCAAGGCCGGTAAAAGGGCGCATGTTTCCTTCCGCATAAATCCTGACGTGGATGCGCGCACCCACGCCAAGATTTCCACCGGCAAGAAGGAAAACAAGTTCGGCATTTCCTATGAGCGTGCCCGTGCGGTCTACGCCCATGCCGCGACCTTGCCAGGCATCGAAGTGACCGGCATCGACATGCATATCGGCAGCCAGATCACCGAATTGCAGCCTTTCGAGGATGCCTTCCGGCTGCTGCGCGAACTGGTCGAGTCCTTGCGCACTGACGGGCATAAGATCAGCCACGTCGATATCGGCGGTGGCCTCGGCATTCCCTATCGGGAAGACAACAATCCGCCGCCGCTGCCGGATGCCTATGCGCATATCGTCAAGAACGAGCTGAAAAGCCTCAACTGCAAGATCATCACCGAACCCGGACGCCTGATCGTCGGCAATGCCGGTATTCTGGTGACGGAAGTGATCTATGTGAAGGATGGCGGTGAAAAGAACTTCGTAATCGTCGATGGTGCGATGAACGACCTCATCCGTCCGACACTTTACGAAGCCTATCACGGTATTCGCCCGGTGGTGCAGCCTGCCGAGGACACACCCCGCATCAAGGCCGATATTGTCGGCCCCGTCTGCGAAACGGGTGACTATCTGGCGCTGGACCGCGAGATGGCCGCACCGCAGCCGGGCGATCTGATTGCCGTCAGCTCCGCAGGCGCTTATGGCGCCGTGCAGGCAGGCACCTATAATTCGCGCCTGCTGGTGCCGGAAGTGCTGGTAAAGGGCGACAAGTTCCACGTCATCCGCCCGCGCGGCACCTACGAGGAGCTGATCGCTCTCGATTCCGTACCAGCCTGGCTCGATTGATCCTGCCCAATTGATCACAATTGAGCGAAGCTGCCTAAAAAATGGGGGTGAGCATCCGCTTGCCCTCGTCTTCGCCACAAAGAATGTTATCCTTGCCCCTCAGAATACAAGCAGCTCGCCGTTCCGGGAATGGCGTTTGACGTGGCCAGAACCGGGAGAACGGATTGATGACCACAGCCGGAGAGGACAGGACAGGCAGAAAGCGCCCGACCGGCGCATTCGCGCAGCGGCCAGACCTTGCCCGCCGGGTTGCGGCTAAACGCTTCTTCGCAAAAATCGTGCTGTTTTCGGAGAGAATTGCGCCGAAGACGTTGTGGCCACTCTCCATCGCTGCCGTATTTCTCGTGCTCGCCTGGTTCGGCCTCTACCGGCACATGCCTGACTTCCTGCGGCTTGGCATTGTTTTCCTGCTGGTTTTCGGTTTCATCAGCACCATCCTGCCGATTGTCCGGTTGAAATGGCCGACGGATAATGACGCGTCGCGTCTTCTGGAAGAGCGCAACGGTCTGGCGCACCAGCCGGTTGGCGTGCAGGAAGACGAACCGGCCTTCGACACACCCATTTCCCGCGCTTTGTGGAAAGAACACCAGATCCGCATGGCGGAGCGGATCGCCGCGCTCAATGCCGGTCTGCCGAAACCCGATATCGCCCGTTACGACCGCTCGGCATTACGCGCCATTCCGGCCCTTTTTCTGGTTGCCGCCTTCGGTTTTTCCTATTCCAATGGCGCAGGCACGATTGCTGATGCCTTCCGCAGCCGGCCGGCCGTCGGTCCGCTCAATCCCGATATCCGTCTCGACGCCTGGGTGACGCCGCCCGCCTATACCGGCCGCGCCCCGATCTTCCTGACTGGACGCGATGCGACCGGCCGCGACGCGGTTTCCGTGCCGCAATCCTCCAAATTGACGATCCGCATGACCGGTGGCGATGGTGGCGAGGAAGTGACCTTTGAGCCTGAGACCGCCGGCGCCCTGCAAAAGCTTGCCCCCGAGGCGACGCGCGCCGACAGCGCAAGTGGCGAGGTGGCGGTACGGACCGAAAAGCGCGCGCCGGATCAACCTGTCACGCCGCGCACCTTTGCCATGGATGTTACCGAAAGCGGCATGATTACCGCCAATGGCGAACAATGGGTGTTCAACGTCATTCCCGACCAGCCACCGACCATCGCCTTCGACAACATGCCGCGCCGCGCCGTCAACGGTGCGCTGGAGGTGGGTTTCACCGCCAAGGACGACTATGGCATCAAGGAAGCCCATGCCATCATCGAGCCGCTTGGCGTTGCGCAGGGTGCGACAGCACTTTACCCGCCACCGGAATTCAAGCTCGACCTACCGCGGCAGAACAATCGCGAAATCAAGGGCCTGACCAGCCGCAACCTGACCGAACATCCGATGGCGGGCAAACGCGTGCGCATCACGCTGGTGGCAACTGACGGTGCCGGCCAGACCGGCCGCAGCCCCGCGCATGAAATGGTGCTGCCGGGGCGCAACTTCTCCGAACCGCTGGCGGCTGCCGTTGCCGAACAGCGGCAGATCTTCTCTCTGGACACGCGCCAGATGCCGAAGGCGATCGCCTATAACGAGGCGGTGGGTCTGCGCCCGGAAGAAACCATTCCCAACACCACGCATTATCTCCTGCTGCAATCGGCGCAGACCCGCATGCGGCTCGCCTATAATCAGGAAATGCTGAAGAACACCGCCGATTATCTCTGGGAGATCGCGCTCGGCATCGAGGATGGCGATCTTTCGCAGGCGGAAAAACGCCTGCGCGATGCGCAGACCGCGCTTTCCGAGGCGCTTCAGCGCAATGCCTCCGACCAGGAGATCGCCAAGCTGATGCAGGAACTGCGCGAGGCGATGCAGCAGTTCATGAGCGAGCTTGCACAGCGCATGCAGAATGCGCCGCAAGCCAACATGAACCAACAGGCGCAAAACGTTCTCCGCCAGCGCGATCTGGAAAACATGATGAACCAGATCGAGAACCTCGCCCGCTCCGGCAACCGCGATGCGGCACAGGAAATGCTCTCGCAACTGCAACGCATGATGAACAATCTGCAGGCCGGACGCCCGCAACGTCAGGGCCAGCAGGGGCAACAGCAGAGCAGCAAGATGCGCCAGCAGATCGACAAGCTGGGCGAAATTTTGCAACAGCAGCAGAAGCTGATGGACGAGACCTTCAAGCTCGATCAGGCCCTGCGCGACCGCATGCAGCGTGGCGACCCGCAGGATGGCGGCGAAGGCGAAGACCCGCAGACGGGTGAAAAAGGTGAGCCACCGCAACAGGGCCAGCAGGGCGAGAACAGCCAGCAGGGTGGACAACCCAACGACCAGATGACCGCCGAGCAATTGCGCGAGGCGCTGAAAAACCTGCGGGCGCAGCAGGACGCGCTCGGCAAGCAGCTCGGCGAATTGCAGCAGGGCCTTCGCGATCTCGGCATGGAACCGGGCGAAAACTTCGGCAAGGCGCAGCAGGAAATGCAGGGTGCCGGCGAAGCGCTGGGCAAGAGCCAGGGTGAACAGGCGGTCGAAGGCCAAGGCAATGCGCTGAACGCGTTGCGGCAGGGCGCACAGGACATGATGGGCCAGATCATGCAGGCCATGCGCCAGCAGGGCCAGCAACCCGGACAGGGACAGGAAGGCATGGCCGGTCAAGGCGGACAGAACGGCCGCGACCCACTCGGCCGTCCCCGCAGCACGACCGGCCCGGATTTTGGCGATCAGGTGAAGGTGCCGGACGAAATCGACGTGCAGCGCGCCCGCGAAATTCTCGAAGCCATCCGCGAAAAACTCGGCAACAACCCGCCCGGCGAAGTCGAACGGCACTATCTGGAAAGGTTGCTGGATATCAAGTGAGGATAGGGGCGGCCATTCCTGGCGATCCGGCCTGTTTAACCTCGCGCCTTTTTGAGGAAAGGCCAGCTTATCAAACACTCAACGTCATCCTTGGCCTTGTGCCGAGGATCCAACCACGTCTCAATCAATCGAGACGTTGCAGATGCTCGGGACAGGCCCGAGCATGACGGCGGAGAGAGTTGACAACTCCGCAACAAAAAAGGCGGCCCAAAGGGCCGCCCTTTCTCAAATCTCTGTAGCCTTATCGCTCAGGCCGCCAGCGCACGCGCCACAGCCTTGCGGATATCGGGAAGCGCGAAGGGTTTGGACACGACATCGACGATCTTTTCCGCCAGATCGTCAGCACGTTCGCGTTGTTCGGCATAACCGGTCATCAACAGGATGCGCATGGCCGGGAAGCGTTCGGCGGCGCGATGCGCCAGCTCGATGCCATCCATGACCGGCATGCGGATATCCGAAAGAAGAAGATCGAAACTCGTTTCCTGAAGCTTCTCCAGCCCCTGCTCGCCATCGGCCGCCTCATGGGTCTCGTGACCGTCGAGACGCAGGGCACGGGCAACGAAGGCCCGCAATGCATCCTCATCTTCGGTAATCAGAATCTTCGCCATTAATCATTGCTCCTGGGCATCATTTCCAGCCGTGAGCAACATCGCAGGCTCCTCTTTTCAAGAGGTAAACACCCAGCCCTTCGCTGGGTGAATGGTTAATGAGGCGTCTCCGCCATGTGCCGTTCCGGCACGGCGAAAAGCCGCTCAGGCGTCGCCGGTGACAACACCGACAAAGGGCAATTCGCGGAAGGCGTAAGCGACATCCATGCCGTAACCGACAACGAAATAATCCGGACATTCGAAACCGACATAATCGGCCTCCAGATCTTCCTTGCGCTTGACCTTCTTGTCGAGCAGCACGGCGATGGTGACGTGGCGGGCGCCGCGCTCGTAAAGCAGCTCCTTGGCAAAACGCAGCGTGCGGCCGGATTCAAGAATATCGTCGATCAGAAGGACATCGCGATCCTTCACGTCGCTATCGATATCCTTGACGATCTTCACGCCTTGCGAAACCGTGCCGGCGCCATAGCTCGAAAGCGTGATGAATTCGACTTCGGGAGCAAGGCCGCTATCATGCAGCGCACGGATAAGATCGGCCGCGAAAATGAACGATCCCTTGAGCACGGCGATGACCAGCAAATCCTTGGTCGGGCCACCGGCGATGTGCTTGGCCATATCGCGATTGCGCTCGGCAATCTGCTCGGCGGTGTAGAGCGGCTCGATGTTTTTTCCACGGACGACGGGCATTCTTTCTCCTGTGCTGCGCCTTGCCGATTTTACCTTTCAGTAAAAATACGAAGACCACGCGTTAGCACAGTCAGCGTTCGGAAGCACCCGCCTCGACGAAGGAAAGCTTGATCTCCGGCGTTTTTCCACCGGGATGGCGCAACTTTGCCGAAAATCCGTGGCTGAAACCGGGCTGCATCTGCCTGACCGGCGGCTCGATGACCATGCTGGCAACCAGCTGCCCCTTGGCGACGAAGAGATCGGCGCGTAGTGCCGGCACCTCTTCCAGGGCAGTGCCATTATTTTCCACGATGCCGTTAATGAGCAGAACATCCATGCCGCCCGCTTCCTGCGGTGTCACGGTGACATGGGAAATGGCAAGCGGGTTCGCAGCCACAACCACCGGCTTTTCCGGCACGACCACAGACAGACCGCCCGAGCAGACGAAAACAAAAATGGTAAGTGCCGCGACCAGCGCCGAATAGGCATCCACCGACAGGCGCGACAATTTGCGATCCACCCAGCCGATGAATGCGTAACCGAGAGCGCTGACGGTGACGGGTGGTTTTTCCATCTGCCGACGCGCTGCGCCGCGATTATCGTTTCCGGGCTGACGCGCACGGTTTTCCTTGATGGTGACAAATTCCGCGTCTACCACATCGTGGCCTGGGTTTGCCGTCCGCACTGTCCGGCGCGCCGGCGCTTCCGGCATCAGGAGGTCGAAATCGAATGCCGCTTGCCGGCGAGATGAACGGAACATAGCCATAGAATTCCTTGGGTGAGGTTTTCCGGCCCGCAAAACTGGGCATTGCAACGAATCCTGCCAAGTTTTAAATTTAATTGGTTAATGCTTCGCAAAAACGGCTCGCATAGGCCACCGGAACCGGGTTAAACGGCGCATCCGGGCCTTACGCGCCAGCGGTTTGCGAACCACCACGAAACGAAGAGACTGGAAGTCCGTTGATCCATTTCGAAAATGTCGGGTTGCGTTACGGCATGGGCCCCGAAATCCTGAGGGACATGACCTTCGACATTCCCAAGGGTTCGTTCCAGTTTCTGACCGGCCCTTCGGGTGCCGGCAAGACCACGTTCCTGCGCCTGCTCCTGATGTCGCTGCAGCCGACGCGTGGCAATATCCGCATGTTCAACCGCGATGTGTCGCGCATTCCGCGCAGCGAACTGCCCATGCTGCGCCGCCGCGTCGGCATCGTCTTTCAGGATTTCCGCCTGCTGGATCACCTGACGACCTATGAGAATGTCGCCCTGCCGCTGCGCGTGCGCGGCAAGGAAGAGAGCGCCTACCGCAACGATGTGATCGAGCTTCTGAAATGGGTCGGGCTTGGCGAACGCATCAATGTGCTTCCGGCCATCCTCTCCGGCGGAGAAAAGCAGCGTGCCGCCATTGCCCGCGCATTGATGGACCAGCCGGAGATACTGCTGGCTGACGAGCCGACCGGCAACGTCGATCCGCCGATGGCCAAGCGCCTTCTCAACCTATTCCTGGAGCTTAACCGGCTGGGTACCGCGGTGGTCATCGCCACCCATGATTTCGGCCTGATGGACCAGATCGACGCGCGCCGGATGATCCTGACCGAAGGGCGGCTCGACATCTATGAATGAGATCAACCGCAAACAATTGACGCCTGACACGGCAGCCGCCAAACGCCCGGCGATGCGCATCCGCCCGATGGCGCCCATTCTGCCGCCCTCCAACATTCAGGGCAACGCGCTGATGGTGGTTATCGCCATCATGGCCTTTCTCGCCTGCCTGACGCTCGGTGCCGTCTCCATGGTACGCGCCACCGCCGCCACCTGGCAGAGCCAGATTTCCCGCGAAATCACCATCCAGATCAAGCCCGAGGACGGGCTGGACATGGATGCGGCGCTGACCAAGGCGCGCAATCTGGCGCTCACCTTTGTCGGCACACGGGATGGCACCATCCTCGACGATGCCGCCACCGCGCGTCTTCTCGAGCCGTGGCTCGGCAGCGGTCTCGATCTTTCCGAACTGCCGGTGCCGCGCCTTGTCGTCATCACCATCGATGAAAACCACCCGCCCGATTTTCAGGCGATGCGCGACATGCTGAAGGCTGAAATTCCGCAGGCGTTTCTGGACGACCACCGCACATGGGTCGACAGGCTCGTCTCCATGGCCAGAACCACGGTCATGATCGGCGTCGGTGTCCTGATCCTCGTCTTCACCGCCATGGTGCTGACAGTGGTGTTTGCAACGCGCGGAGCGCTTTCCGGCAACCGGCATATCGTCGAGGTGCTGCATTTCGTCGGCGCCGAAAGCAGTTTCGTGGCGCGGGAGTTCCAGAAGCACTTCCTGAAAATCAGCCTCAAGGGGGCGGCGGCGGGCAGCGCCCTTGCTGCCACGGTTTTCCTCGCTGCCGGTTTCTGGCAATCGAGCACGGTCGCAACGCCACAGAGCGATCAGGCAAGTGCGCTGTTTGGCTCCTTTTCCGTTGGCCTCAGTGGTTATATCGGCATCGCCACAACGATGATCATCATCGCGCTCCTCACCACCATCACGGCGCGCGTGACCGTCATCCGCACGATCGACGACATCGACCGCGTCCGTTCCGATCCGTCGAAAAGCGACGGTGTCGCATCGTGATACCGTCTTCCAAAACTCGCGAGGAAACTGCACCCGTCACAAGCCGGATGTAACCTGCGGACGGTGGACAAAAATGCCTGTTCCTTGCCTTAATCGGCGAGTATTCAGGAGGAATGTTTGTGAGTCGGACGGACCATGATCAGGATCAGACGACCACGCAACCGGCCAAAAAGGGCCTGTTGTCGCGGCGAAGTCGCTTGCGCCGTTTTATTCGCGGCCTCATCCTGCTTTGCGTCATTACTCTCGGGGCTTTTTCCGGCGGCTTTTTGTGGTTCGCCGATTCCGTTGCCTCCATGCGCCCGCCCGAGGGCGCAAAGGGCGACGCGATCATCGTTCTGACCGGCGGTTATCAGCGCATTGAGCAAGCGGTCGGCCTGCTGCGGGATGGCGTTGGCAAGCGCCTTCTGATCTCCGGCGTCAACCCCGCCACCACCCGCACGCAAATCCGCAAGATGACGCAGGGATCTTCGGACATGTTTTCCTGCTGCGTGGACATGGGCTACAAGGCCATAGACACCATCGGCAACGCCAACGAGGCGGCCAGCTGGATACGCGATCACGGTTATTCCGCCATCGTCGTCGTCACCAACAATTACCATATGCACCGCAGCCTGCATGAGTTGCGCAATGCAAGCCCGCAGACGGAATTCATCGCATATCCCGTCATCAGCGCGGACCTTGCCCGCACCAACTGGTTCGTGGAGCCGGATGTCGTCCGAACCATGCTTTACGAATATATGAAATTCGTGATCGCGGCGGGACGCGACCTGACCGGTCTCGGCAAGGGTGACGGCCTGCGCAAGGCCGCCGCCGATCATCCCGCCATCAAGGCGTCAGCCGCTTCCCCATGAATGGAGAGAACAGGCTTGCTGCCGGGCCTTGTTTTCGTGTAGGCGTCTGGCATCGGCATCCGGCATCGAGGCGCGCTCAAGGGCTTCGGAACGGCTGCGCCCCGGGATGTCTGTTGATGCTCAAGCTGCGCTCTTTTCTTTTCAATACGCTCTTTTATCTCAATCTGATTGTCCGCATGATCGTGCTGACGCCGATCTATTTCATCCTGCCGCGCAAAATAGCCTATGAAATTCCCAAGAACTGGGCGCGATCCAACCATTGGCTGATGAAGGTCCTCGTCGGCACCACCTTCGAGGTAGAGGGGCTGGAAAACATTCCCGAAACCGGCTGTATCTTCGCGCCCAAGCACCAGTCCTTCTGGGACACCTATGCGCTGCTGCCCAACCTTCCCGATCCGGTCTATATTCTGAAGCGCGAGCTTTTATGGATTCCGCTGTTCGGCTGGTATGCGATGAAGCAGCGCATGATCCCCGTCAATCGCGCCGCACGTGGCAAGGTGATGCTGAAGGTGATGGAGCGGGCGAAAGAGGAAATGGCAGCGGGCCGCGAGCTCATCATCTATCCCGAAGGCACGCGCCGACCGCCCGGCGCCGAACCCGAATATCGTTACGGTATCGCCCGTCTTTACCGCGACCTGAAAGTTCCCGTCATCCCCGTTGCCATGCATCCCGGCCTGTTCTGGCCGCGCCGCTCGACCATGCGATATCCCGGCCATTTCAAGGTGCGGATTTTGCCGGCCATCGAGCCGGGGCTGGACCCCGACGTCTTTTTCAAGACATTGATCGAGGTGACGGAAAAGGCGAGCGACGAGCTGCTGCTGGAGACCGCGCGCAACAATCCCCACCTGCCTTTGCCGCCGACCGCCGTAAAGCGTATCGCCGAACTTCAGGGGACGGAGACCGCCGCCGGCTGAGCCGCGACCGTGCCGACACTCGCGGCGATGCTTTCCAGAAGCGAGTCGCGAATGCCCATATCCTGCAGATGCTGCACGGTGTTGAAAACGTAATCTGTGTTCGGGCCGGAGCGGCCCGATGCGGCAGCCACGATTGTAGCCGCCTCCGCGACACCGAGACCGCCGACATATTGCTCATGGGCGGGATCGGCCACATAGGTCACGGCGCTGCCGCGCGTGCCATTGGCAAGCGCGATCGCGACGACGCGTTCCTTGTAGACATTCGTTATCAATTCCCGTTCACGCAGATAGGCCATGACCGGACCGTGGTCGGCTCCCCGCACGCGAAAAGCGACGCCGAGGCAGGAACCGCCGCGCTCCAGACCCAGCACGAGGCCGGGCTTTTCTTCCGTACCGCGATACACGTTGGAACTGATGCAGAGGGAGCGCCGATAGCCGTGCAGCCGCGCCTGCTGCCTTTCCTCAAAGGCAAAGCCCGGGTTCCACATCAACGAACCGTAGCCAAAGACCCAAAAATCGTCCATATCCCAAGCCAAATCGAATTTATCTGAAGTCTGTTCATCGGAGATCAATATGGCATCGTCAAGCCAATCCGGCACGGTCAAAAAATTCCTCTGGCTTGGTATCGCCGTCGTGCTGGTCATCGGACTTTACACGGCGGGGTGGTTTTATGCCGCCGACAGGCTGAAGCAGACGGTTCTAAACGTCATCTCCCCCTCGCAGGCCAGAAACGTCAGCGGCGAATGCGGCGATATCGCCTTCAAGGGTTATCCGTTCCGCATCGGCCTCTTCTGCTCCAAGGTGACCGTGGACGACAAGCAGAATGGCGTTTCCGCTTCCTTCGGAGAATTGCGCTCCGCAGCACAGGTCTACAACCCCGGCCATATCGTCTGGGAACTGGACGGACCCGCTGAAATCCGCAACGCGCACGGCCTCACTGTTTCAGCCGCATGGCAGAATATGCAATCGAGCATCGTCACCAAGCTTAGGGGTATCGACCGCACCTCGCTCGTCATCGACGGTCTGAAGGCGCAGGCGGTTTCCACCGTCACCGGTCAGACGATCGACTTCGATGCCGCCAAGACGGAAATGCATCTGCGCCAGAACGGCGCCGATCTCGATGGCGCGATAACCGTGACCGACTCGGCGACCGTCATCAAGGACTGGCCGCAAATTCTGCCGCGCCTCAACGCCATCGCCGATGTCACCCTTGCCGGCAAGGCGGGCATGGTCGACGGCAGCGATGATACCGGGCTTTACGGCGCTAGCGGCGAGCTTCGCCGGTTGGTCGCCGATATCGGCGAGGGCCGCACCATGCGCATCAGCGGCCCCTTCTCCTTCGACAATGAGGGATATCTCTCCGGCCAGTTCAAGTTGGAGATCGAAAAGCTCGGCGCATGGTCTGATAATGCCAAGCAGGCTTTCCCGCAGCTGCAATCCACCATCGATACCGCCCGCAAGATGCTGCGCGCTCTCGCCGGTGGCGGTGACAGGGCATCGGTTGATCTCGTCGTGGACCGCGGCCGTGCCACCATTAGTGGCTTCATCCCGCTCGGGAAGATCCCGCCGATCTGAGCTGCAGACCTATATTCAATGTCATCCTCGGGCTTGACCCAAGGATGACGGAGGAAAGCCTGGCCGAATCGAATCCGGCCATGACGGCGTGGTAGAAGCGCCTTATTTCTTCTGGTCCAGCGTGTGACGGCCGAAGTCTGGCGCGTCGACATCCTGACCGGCCTGCACGATCGAGCGGCGGATGGCGCGGGTGCGGGAGAACAGCTCGAACAGCTTGTCGCCCTCCCCCCAGCGGATCGCCCTTTGTAGGGAGGCGAGATCCTCGGAAAAACGCGCCAGCATTTCAAGGATGGCATCCTTGTTGTGCAGGCAGACATCGCGCCACATGGTCGGATCGGAGGCGGCCAGACGGGTGAAGTCACGGAAGCCGGAGGCCGAATATTTGATGACTTCCGATTCGGTCACCGTCTCCAGATCGTCCGCCGTGCCGACGATGTTGTAGGCGATGATATGCGGCAGATGCGAGACGATCGCCAGAACCTTGTCGTGGTGTTCGGCATCCATTTCATCGACACGGGAACCAAGCGCCCGCCAGAAATCCTTCAGCTTTTCCAGCGCCTGGGCGTCCGTACCCGGCAGCGGCGTGAAGATGCACCAGCGCTCGCGGAAGAGGCCGGGAAAACCGGCATCCGGGCCGGATTTTTCCGTACCCGCCAGCGGATGTCCGGGAATGAAATGCACATTGTCTGGCATATGCGGCGCCATCTGCGCGATGACCGAGGCCTTGGTGGAACCGACATCGGTAACGATCGCGCCGGGTTTCAGATGCGGTGCGATCTGCTGCGCGACACTTTCCGATGCGCCGACCGGGACCGAAACGATGACGAGATCGGCATCCTTCACGGCCTCCGCCGCCGAGACGGTGTAATCCGTACCGAGCGCCAGTTCTTCCGCCCGTTTCAGCGTTTCCTCGCTGCGGGTGGAAATCGTGACATGCCGCGCAAGCCCCAATTCCTTGATGTCGCGGGCAATCGACGAGCCAATGAGGCCGATGCCGATCAGCGCGATGCGTTCGAACATGATCTCGCCCATTACGCCTGCCCCATAAACTCGGTGAGCGCGGCGATGACGCCGAGATTGGCCTCTTCCGAGCCGACGGTCATACGCAAGGCATTGGGGAAACCGTATCCACGCACGGCACGCAGAATGTAACCGCGGCGGCTCAGGAACTCGTCCGCATCCGTCGCACGCTTGCCATCCTGATCGGGGAAATGGATGAGGATGAAGTTTGTGACCGACGGCGTGACCTTGAGGCCGAGGCCGGTAAAGGTCGTGACCAGTTTTTCCATCCACAGGGCATTATGTGCCACTGCCTTTTGGACGAATGCCTGATCGCGGATAGCAGCGGCACCCGCCGCAATGGCCGGCGCGCTCATGTTGAACGGCCCGCGCACACGGTTCAGCGCATCGATAATATCTGCCGGAGCATACATCCAGCCGACGCGCAGTGCGGCCAGACCGTAGACCTTCGAGAAGGTGCGGGTCATCACCACGTTGCGGTTGCCGGACACCAGTTCGAGCCCTGCCTCGTAGTCGTTCTTGCGTACATATTCCGCATAGGCGGCATCCAGCACCAGCACGACATGTTTCGGCAGGCTGGCCTGAAGGCGGCGGATTTCCGCGACCGGAACGTAAGTGCCGGTCGGATTGCCGGGGTTGGCAATGAAAACCATCTTCGTCTTGGGCGTGACGGCGGCAAGCACGGCGTCCACATCGACGGCGCAATCCTTTTCCTTCACCGTGACAGGTGTCGCGCCTGCGCCCATGATCTGGATCTTGTAGACGAGGAAACCGTGTTCGGTGATGATCGCCTCGTCACCGGCACCGAGATAAACATGGCAAAGCAGGCCGAGAAGCTCATCCGAACCATTACCGCACATGATATTCGCGATGTTGAGACCATGCACATCGGCAATCGCCTGACGCAACGCAATCGCCTGACCGTCCGGATAGATTTCCAGATGGCTGGCGGCAGCACCGAAGGCTTCGATGGCCTTCGGGCTCGGCCCGAGCGGCGTTTCATTCGAGGAGAGCTTATAAACCTTCGCAACGCCGTCCACATGTTCCTTGCCGGGAACATAAGCGGCGATATCCAGAATACCCGGACGCGGAAGAGGTTGGCTAAGCTCTGCACTCATTTGATCGACCTTCGGAAATGCGCCGGAGAACCCGGCAAAAGCAATGCCGGAGGCATTAGACCGGAATGCGTGTTTTGTCGAGGGTCAGCGCGGCTTTCCATGCTTCGCGGCAGTGCGGGTAGTGGGCACACCCTGCGGGGCCAGAACCGGTACGAAAACCCGGCGCGAGGCGCGCTGGGTGACGGGCAATCCCTGATAGAGACGTTTTTGCGCTTCCACCACGATAACGCCTGAGAACAGCGGCCACAGCCTGCGGCCGGTCAGTTCGAGGTAACGGCGGAATTTCAGCACCGGGCGGCTCGTCGTCGGCGGGAAAAACAGCGCCTCGGCGCTTGCCCCCGGCGTGAAATTGGTCTCGCGCAGAAGCGCCGTTAGCTGTCCGCGCGAATAGGGCCGGCCGGAGCCGAAAGGCGTGTGTTCCATACGCGCCCAGACACCGCGCCGGTTCGGGACCACGATCACCAGACGCCCGCCGGGCGCCAGCACCCGCCAGAGTTCTTTCAGAGTTTCGCGCGGATTTTCGGCAAATTCCAGCGCATGCACCATCAGCACCCGGTCTATCGACGAATCGGGCAGCGGCAATTCCTCGTCAAACACCAGCGCCGTGGAGGAAAGCTCGCCCGCCGGCCAGTTCACCGCCCCCTGCCCCGCCGGCATGAAGGCGAAGGTGCGCTCCGTGTCGTGACGGAACCGTTCCAGAAACGGCACCGCATAACCGAGGCCAACCAGCCGTTCTTCCGGCAAAGGCGGCCAGAGCGTCGAAAGCGCCATGGTAATCGCCTGTTCGGCCGCACGGCCAAGCGGGGAATGATAGAATTCGCGCAGATCGACGATATCGGTGTTCATGGGCGAGAATGTAGCATCAGGCGGTTGGACTTCAAGGCGTCTGCGCCTACATTGAAATTCAGGCGGACAAATGCGCCGGTTTCGGCCGGCAAATCGAGAGGAAACAATGAAACCTTTGGAAATAGACGTCTTTCTTTGCCGCAGCGACAATTTCGGGGTTCTCCTGCACGATCCGGAAAGCGGGGCGACCGCTGCCATCGATGCGCCGGAGGAAGGCCCGATCCTGCAGGCGCTCGATGGCCACGGCTGGAAGCTCACGCATATCTTCACCACCCATCACCATCAGGACCATGTGGAAGCCAATCTGGCGCTGAAGGATAAATTTCAGTGCGAAATTCACGGTCCCTATGACGAGGCGGTTGCGATCCCCGGCCTCGACCGTTCGCAGGCCGATGGCGACGAGTTCGAATTTGCAGGGCGTCGCGTTCAGGTCATCGCCACGCCCGGCCACACGGCGGGGCATATCTGTTATCATCTGCCCGATGACGGCCTGCTGTTTGCCGCCGATACGCTGTTTGCCATGGGCTGCGGCCGCCTGTTCGAACGCCCGGCAGGGGATATGTGGCACTCTTTCCAGAAACTGATGGCGCTGCCGGATGACACAAAGGTCTATTTCGGCCACGAATACACGCTCTCGAATGCCCGTTTCGCGCTCACCGTCGATCCTGACAACGCGGTTCTGAACGAGCGCGCGGCGCATGTCGAAAAAGCGCGACAGGCGAATGAATTTACCATCCCCACCACCATCGGGCTGGAAAAACAGACCAACCCCTATATGCGGGTCGCCGATGCCGGCATCCGCAGGCATCTTGGCCTTGAAGGCGCAACCGACGCCGAAGTCTTTGCGGAAATCCGCACACGCAAGGACAATTTCTGATGGGGGCTGATCTGTTTGCGGCAGCGATCATTCGCGAGTTGGGGCTGGAACCGCACCCCGAGGGTGGTTTTTATCACCAGACATTTCGCGACAAGGCGGGTGGCGAGCGCGGCCATTCGACGGCGATCTATTATCTTCTGGAGAAGGGTGAGCGCTCACACTGGCATCTTGTCACCGATGCGGTGGAGGTGTGGCACTATTATGCCGGCGCCCCGATCGCACTGCATCTTTCGGAAGACGGCAGGGAGGTCCAGACCTTTACGCTCGGCCCCGCCATTCTGGAAGGCGAGCGCCCGCAGGTGATCGTTCCGGCCAATTGCTGGCAATCGGCCGAAAGCCTCGGCGATTTCACCCTCGTCGGCTGCACCGTCTCGCCGGGCTTCGCCTTTTCAAGCTTTGTCATGGCTGAACCCGGCTGGTCGCCGGGCGACACGCCGTAACTGCATCAACCGCCATATTTGGTGGCGGTGATGTAAACTTGGCCTACCCGCGTCGGAATGACGGCGTAGACCGGCGCATAGACATCCATATTGTCGGATTTGGCGAACCAGATCTCCATGGAGATGGATTTCAGATATTCGATATCCTTGCGCCCCTGCCTATAACCCGACTTCGGCACGTAACGCGCCTTGCAGACTATGGCATCCCCGCTGAAGCCATTGGTCTTGAAGGGTTTGGTGCCGCCGGGGCTCAAAACCAGATCCAGCCGCGATTCGCCGTCGTAGATCGGCAGACGCGACGGGCAGATACGACCGCCCGCAGGAATGATGAGGCCGGAGATCGGATCGAGGACGGAGCGCAGGTCACCGTCCTTCACATTGACCCAGTTGTCCGGCCGGGCCTTCGGCTCCGGTTTCACGGTCGTCGATGTGACGTTGCCGTTGCGATAGACCACGTCATAGGTTCGCACCCGCTTGCCGTCCTTGTAAACAAGCGAATACGTGTTCGCCTGCAGCCGATGGCCGCGTTTGGCACCTGATATCGTCGTCTTGCCGGAAATATCCGCCAGAATGCTTGCAAGCCCGGCGGAACTGAAGGAACCGGAGATCGAATAGTTCGGGCCGTTCATGCGAGTCGAAAAACTGGCTTTGGCGATCGGCAAAATGCCGAGATTGATGCTGTATTCGCTTGTATGGCGAGCTTCGGCGGCAAGCGAGGGAGATACGCCCGCAAACGCTATTGTCACGGCCATGAAAATGCTTTTTCCTCTGGCAATCATTCGGATATCACCTTAAAAGAGGCGCGGAAGCGGCCTTATCGGGCGATCATATACGCCGACTTGTGGCAATAAAAAAGCGGATGCCGGTTGAAAACGCCGGAATTTCCTTTCATTTGCTCGCGAGCGGCTTGACTGTTAAGTCCCGTCTGACTATAGAACCGCAACTTTCCAATCATGGCCAGTTGGATTGCCACCACGGTTTTGCCGGTGGCGAGCCAGTGGTGAAACAGACAAAACGAAATAGGTGTACCCATGTCCCGTGTATGCGAATTGACCGGCAAGGGCGTCCAGACGGGCAACAACGTCAGCCACGCCAACAACAAGACCAAGCGCCGGTTCCTTCCGAACCTTTGCCAGGTTACGTTGATCTCCGATGCTCTCGGCCAGCGTTTCCGCCTGCGTGTTTCCGCAGCAGCTCTGCGCTCCGTTGAACACCGTGGCGGCCTCGATGCCTTCCTTCTGAAGTCCGGCGAAAACGAACTGAGCATGCGCGCTCGTCTCCTGCGCCGCCAGATCGCCAAAAAGACGGCCGAAGCTGCTTAATTAGCGGTTTCGACATCATCGATATTCAGAAGGCTTGAATGGCTTTGGCCGCTCAAGCCTTTTGTCTGTTCTAATGCGGCTCCAACTGGTGGCATCACCCAGGATAAAAAAATGCCCTACCTGCGCTACACGCTGATCTACGTTCTCTTGATGACACTTGTTGTCGTCGCCTCCAATATTCTGGTGCAATATCCCGTTGCCGGATCGCTGTTCGGCGTCAATCTCGGCGATCTTCTGACCTGGGGCGCCTTTACCTATCCGGTTGCATTCCTCGTCACGGACCTCACCAACCGCCAGTTTGGCCCTTCGGTCGCGCGCCGCGTCGTACTTGCCGGCTTCGTCGTCGGTGTCACGCTGTCCTTCTGGACATCCATCCCGCGCATCGCGGTCGCTTCCGGCACCGCCTATCTGATCGGCCAGCTGCTCGACATTTCCGTATTCAACCGCCTGCGCCGCCAGCGCTGGTGGCATGCGCCGCTTGCCGGCTCCATGCTGGGTTCGGTGCTGGATACGGCCCTGTTCTTCTCCATCGCCTTTGCAGCGAGTTTCTCCTTCGTTGGCCCCAACGATGCCTTCGCCATCGAGAACGCGCCTGTGCTCGGCGTCTTCGCTCTGGAAGCCCCTCGCTGGATCTCCTGGGCGCTGGGCGATCTCTCGGTGAAGATCCTCGTCGGCCTCGTCATGCTCCTGCCTTACGGCGCGCTGATGAACACGCTGAAGCCGATGCCAAAGACCGTCAAATCAGGCCGCGCTTGAGACCTTGCAAGCGTGGATCAAATCACGCTTGCAAACTCGCCGGCAGCATTGCAGTCTGCCGTCCGTTGCACAGCTAGGAGGCAGGTCGACATGCAGATCAAGGACATTATCGACACCGTGGATGCCGCTAGCGCCACGCTCTCTGGCTCCAGCTTCGATGACGTCAATCTGTCGGGAACGGTCTTCAACAATGTCAATCTGGCCGGCACACGCTTCAACGATATCAACTTTTCCGGCGCGTCGTTTACTGACAGCAACATGTCCGGCTGGTCGATCGATGACGTCAATTTTTCCGGTCTGAAACTGAGCAATACAAACCTGTCCGGCGCGCAAATAACAGGGTGCCGAATGACCGGTATGAAGATCGACGGCATTCCCGTTGAGGAGCTGATGGCTGCTTACAAGGCGACACAGCAGGTCTGAAGCTCACTCCACCAGCTTGAATTCAAGCATCAGATTGCGCTGGAGAAACGAGTGATTGTCGTCGGAAACGATGATGAGACGCGTGGAACCATCAGGCCCCTTCACCACATCCATACCTTCCATATTGTCGACCTGGTAGACCATGCCCGCTTCCAGCAGGATTTCGCCATCCACCACCGCACCCGGCTTGATATCGGCAGCCTTGATGCGGCGGATGCGCATACCCACGCCTTCGGCGAAATTGAACCGGCGTTCCAGAAGCAGCAGGTCACCATTGGGCAGGAAAGCGCCGTCAGTCACGTCGAATGAGGAATGATGCACCACGCCAAATGTGCCCTGCAGCGGGCCCTCCAACACGGCGGCAAGAAGATTGCCGTCCGCATCGATGCTTTTTTCAGCCACCACGACCATAGCGCCGCCAAGCGGCGAATCGGCCGGCGATACCGCTAGGGCCTCCATGCCGCCATTGTGGCGCAGCTCACTGTTCGGGATGAGATGCGGCAGGCGACCGAGCGGCTTTGACGTCTCGAACCCCGGATCGGGATAGATATCGATCCTGTGCCGCTGCTCGTAGCTGACGAACACCTTGCCATCGCGCAGCGCCAGACCTTCGGCGTCCATTTCCATCTTGCGGAAAGGCTCCCGGCCGCTGGCATCCAGCATGGCCGCGATACGGACGTCTGCCAGCCCGGACAGCGCCCCCGACGGGCCGCGTGTGATCCTGCCCGTAAGCCAGTGGCCGGTATCCAACACGGCAACAAAATCCTCCCCGTTGGGGCGGAAGCGGATGGAAGATATAGCTCCGAACAATTTTTCCGGCGCGCTCATCACCATGCCGCCGATAAATTCCAGCTTGCCGAAACGCTTGGCACTGGTGCCAACTTCGAAGCTGGGCAACAGGCGAACGCTGACCGGAACATCGATGGTCGACGCGCCGATGGAAACCGGAACAAGCGCTCCGGCCGCAAGAGCTGCGGCCATCGCCAGCGATTTACAGGAAAGAAAAGCCCGGCCCCGCTTATCCCGCACGGCGAACCTTGCGGGACGAGCTGACGGTATTGGTGTCCTCGAAAAGAGCGGCAAGCTGTTCGGTCATTGCGCCGGCCAGTTCGTCCGCATCCACGATGGTCACGGCGCGACGGTAATAACGCGTCACGTCATGGCCGATACCGATCGCCAGAAGCTCCACCGGCGAACGGGTCTCGATCTGCTCGATCACGGCGCGCAGGTGCCGTTCCAGATAGTTGCCCGCATTGACCGACAGCGTCGAATCGTCCACCGGCGCGCCGTCCGAGATCATCATCATGATCTTGCGCTGCTCGGGACGGCCGATCAGGCGATTATGCGCCCACATCAGCGCTTCGCCGTCGATGTTTTCCTTCAGCAGGCCTTCACGCATCATCAGGCCGAGATTGCGCCGTGCGCGCCGCCATGGGGCATCCGCCGACTTGTAGATGATGTGGCGCAAATCGTTGAGGCGACCCGGCGAGGCCGGTTTGCCGCTGGCCAGCCATTGCTCGCGCGACTGTCCGCCCTTCCACGCCTTGGTGGTGAAGCCCAGAATCTCGACCTTGACACCCGACCGTTCCAGCGTGCGCGCCAGAATGTCAGCGCAGGTGGCCGCAACAGTGATCGGGCGGCCGCGCATCGAACCGGAATTGTCGATGACAAGCGAAACCACCGTATCGCGGAACTTGGTGTCGCGCTCCTTCTTGAAGGAAAGCGGCTGCATGGGGTCGATGATGAGCCGCACGAGACGGGCCGGATCGAGATAACCCTCTTCCAGATCGAAGTCCCACGAACGGTTCTGCTGCGCCATCAGGCGGCGCTGCAGCCGGTTTGCGAGCCGGCCGACGGCACCCTGAAGATGGGCGAGCTGCTTGTCGAGGAAGGCGCGCAGACGGTCAAGCTCCGACTCGTCGCACAGTTCCTCGGCGTGGATTTCCTCATCGAATTCCTGGGTGAAGATGCGGTAGTCGACCTTCTCGTTGAAATCGTCGAAGGGGCTGTTCGGGCGACGGGTCTCGCCGGGCGTCTCGGAATCCTCGTCGAGATCATCGGACATTTCCTCGTCCGACATCTCGGCGCCGTCCATCTCGCCTTCTTCCATCTCCTCCTGAGAGGCCTCATTTTCATCCGCGGGCGTCGCGTCGGAACCGGCCTCTTCCTCGACCTGCTCTTCTTCGGTCTCGTTGGTGCGCGGCTGATCCTCGTCGGACTCCGTCTCCTGGCTCTCCGGCTCGTTATCGTCGTCGCCGAATTCCTCCGCCATCTGCATGGAGGTCAACATCTTGCGCACCAGCCGCGAAAACGCCTTCTGGTCGCCAATTACCTTGGAAAGATCACCAAGGTCGCCGGCGGCCTTGTCCTCGATAAAATCGCGCCACAGGTCGAGAACCTTGCCGGCACTCGCCGGTGGTTTTTCGCCGGTCAGCTTTTCGCGCACCAGAAGGGCCACAGCTTCGGCAAGCGGCGCGTCATCCTTCGTATTGATGCCCGAAAAATTCGCCTTGGCGTATTTTTCCGTGTTCATGGCCTGAATGTTGGTGGCCATGCCCGGCATGCGTAGCGCACCGATGGATTCCACCCGCGCCTGCTCCACGGCGTCAAAAATCAGCCGCGCCTCGGCACCCTGCGGCGACATCACCGCATGCGTGTCGGCGTCATGGCAGGCAAGGCGAAGCGCCATGGAATCGCCAAGACCGCGGGTAATTGCGATTTCCTGCGCGGTGGGTTTCTTGGAAATTTCCGGCAGACGCATGCGCTCCCCGGCAAGGCCGGGCCGCTCATTGGCGAAAACAACCTCGACCTCGGCATCGCCGGCAACGGATCGCACACATCCGGCAATTGCCTGACGCAACGGTTCCGTATCGACCGCCGTACCGGGTTTCGCTCTGGAATTGTCGCCGCGCGCTGCCATTGTCTTTCCTGTCATTTGTCGACGCGTCGAGCCGCCCATCGAAGGATGCGCGGCCCGCCGGCGTCTTCAAGTCATCGGTGATGTTCTCCGGCCGAACCGGGGAAGATCAGGCGCTGAGAACGATGTTCGCAGCACTTTCCTTCAGCTCGACGCCGAAAGCCCGCTGATATTGTTCGGCAACCAGCGTGCGCTCCAACTCGTCGCACTTGTTGAGGAAGGTCACGCGGAATGCAAAGGCGAGATCGCCGAAGATTTCCGCATTTTCCGCCCAGGTGATGACGGTACGCGGGCTCATGACCGTGGAAAGGTCGCCGTTGATAAAGGCCGAACGGGTAAGATCGGCCACACGCACCATCTTGGAGACGGTTTCGCGGCCCTTCGGGTTGTTGAGGCTCTTCACCTTGGCAGCAATGATGTTCACTTCCTGCTCATGCGGCAGGTAGTTCAGCGTGGTGACGATGGACCAGCGGTCCATCTGCGCCTGGTTGATCTGCTGCGTGCCGTGGTAGAGGCCCGTCGTATCGCCGAGGCCGACCGTGTTGGCGGTCGCAAAGATGCGGAAGGCGGGGTGAGGACGAATGACACGGCTCTGGTCGAGCAAGGTCAGGCGGCCGGAAGATTCCAGTACGCGCTGGATGACGAACATCACGTCCGGGCGGCCGGCATCGTATTCGTCGAAGACGAGCGCGACATTGTGCTGGTAGGCCCAGGGAAGAATGCCGTCCTTGAATTCGGTGACCTGCTTGCCGTCCTTGAGGACGATGGCGTCCTTGCCGACGAGGTCGATACGGCTGACATGGCTGTCGAGGTTGACGCGCACGCAGGGCCAGTTGAGGCGGGCAGCCACCTGTTCGATATGGGTGGATTTACCCGTGCCGTGGAAGCCGGAAACCATGACGCGTCGGTTGTGAGCAAAACCGGCGAGGATTGCGAGCGTCGTATCGCGGTCGAAAAGATAGTCGGGATCAAGGTCAGGCACATAGGCGTCGCCCTGCGAATAGGCGGGAACCCGCAGATCCGTATCAATGCCGAAAACCTCCCGCACGGACACCGTCGTGTCGGGCAGGTTGGAAATATCAAGGTCGATTTTGCTCATCACGTCTCCAAGGCGGGCGGCGGCCACCCGGCCACATCATCAATCAGGCGGTAAACACGAACGTTGGCTTAGCAGAAACCTGACTGCTTTAACAATTGATATGCTTGAACAACAGCCCGAAAACGTTCTTCCGAACCGCGATCGCCACCATTAGCATCAGGATGGTGCTTTTTGACAAGCTCCTTGTAGCGCCTTTTTATCTCTTCCTGTTTTGCATTGGCAGAAAGGCCGAGCGTATCGAAGGCTTTCGCCTCCAGCGTCTTCAGCTTGCGATCCTGCTGCATGCGCTCGCCGCCGGCCCTTGCGCCGCCCGCAAAACCGCCGGCAAAGCCGAAAGGATCGCGAATGCGGGCATTGCCCGCCGCGCCGGAACGCAGCGTGGAGTGCAGCGGGCTGTCACGCGCCGTCTTGTTGACGCCCACCGTCCATGTCGGGCGATGACCGGTGATCGCCTCCTTCTGGTAACGGGCGATCTCGCCGTCGGAGAGGCCGGAGAAGTAATTATAGCCCTTGTTGTATTCTTTCACATGCTCGAAACAGAACAGGAAGAATTGCCCCTCGGCGTTGCGGCCGACGGGTGCGCGGTGAACGCCCGGCTTGTCGCATCCGTCCCATTGGCAGTTGGGAGCCTGAACCTCGGGTTCCCGCTCCCTTTTCCGGCGCGTGCGGATGCGGTCGAAATATTTCGAATCCAGTTTCATGATGCCCTGATTATGGGGTGCGAAAAGGCGCACAACAAGAATTGACAAAGCGGAATGTTGCAGGCTTTTAGGTAGCCCCTTTCAAAGACCAGCCAACAGGATTGGAGCCCATCGCATGTCCCTGCGAGAACGCATAGAAACAAAGCTTCGGCAGAGCTTTTCGCCGGAACGCCTGGCGGTGATCGATGAAAGCCATATGCATGCGGGCCATCAGCCGGACATGACCGGCACGGGCGAGACGCATATGCGTGTTCAGATAGTGTCGGAAAGCTTTTCTGGCAAGTCACGCGTCGAGCGCCATCGGGCGATCAACGCGGTTTTGAAACCGGAACTCGACGCCGGCCTGCACGCACTCGCCATAGAAGTAGCAGCACCGGGAGAGCCGGTGCGGTTCTAGCGAAAGCGCCGCTTACCCCTCAGCCCGGATGTTTTTCCGACAGGAAGGACTGCACCTCGGACGTCGCGACATCATCGGCCACGAAGGACTGGCCGATGCCGTGAGTGAGGATGAAGGTGAGCTTGCCGCCCTTGACCTTCTTGTCCTGCCCGATCGCCGCCATCAGCGTTTCGACCGGCGGCAATTCGCCGGGAATATCCTTCATCGTCGTCGGCAGGCCAACCGCCTTCAGATGCGCCTCGACGCGCGCGGCATCATCAGGGCTTGCAAGGTTGAGGCGGGCGGAAAACTGGTGCGCCAGAACCATGCCGATGGCGACACCTTCGCCGTGCACCAGCCGCTTGCTGTCGTAATTCGTTGCCGCTTCCAGCGCGTGGCCGAATGTATGGCCGAGGTTCAAAAGGGCGCGCACGCCGTTTTCCTTCTCGTCGGCCACCACCACATCGGCCTTCGCCTGGCAGCTCGTCGCAATCGCCTGAATGCGGGCGGGACCGCCGGTGCGGATTTCATCCCAGTTTTTTTCCAGCCAGAAGAAGAAGTCCGGCTTGTCGATCAAACCGTATTTCACCACTTCGGCATAACCGGCGCGGAATTCGCGCTCGCTCAGCGTATCGAGAACCGCCGTATCCGCCAGCACCAGATCGGGCTGATGGAAAACGCCGACAAGGTTCTTGCCGTGGCGGGTGTTGATGCCGGTCTTTCCGCCGACGGAGGAATCCACCTGCGACAGAAGCGAGGTCGGTATCTGCACGAAACGCACGCCGCGACGCACGATGCCTGCCGCAAAACCGGCGAGATCCCCGATAACACCGCCGCCGAGCGCGATCACCGCGTCGTTGCGCTCCACCCGTGCGGAGAGAACCGCATCGCAGACGGTGACCAGGTGCTCAAAGCTCTTGGTCTTCTCGCCGGCCGGAAGGGTCAGCGAAACGGCCTCGATGCCATCCGTCTGCAGACCGTCCATCAGGCCTTCGAGGTAAAGCGGGGCAACATGCTCGTCGGTGATGATCGCTGCCCGTCTGCCCTTCAACCGCGACGAAATCTCGCCGCCTGCCCTGCCGATCAGGCCCGGTCCGATCAGAATGTCATAGGCGCGCTCGCCGAGCGGCACATGGACAAGACGTTCGTCGGCGTGGATTTCGGAAGGGGTCATGAGGTCAGTCTTTCTGTTCGAGGCCGGCGATGGCGGCCAGCACTTCGGTCACGATGATCTCCTTGCGGACATCGCGGGATTCGATGGTCAGATCCGCTTCCGCATAGATCGGATAACGTTTCTCCATCAGGGCCGCCAGCGTGGCCTTGGGGTTTTCGGTCTTCAGAAGCGGGCGATGATCGCGCTTGTTGACCCTTTCCCACAAGACCTCGAGATCGGCCTTCAGCCACAGCGAAACACCGCCGCGCGTGATGTGCCGGCGGGTATTGTCGTTGATGAAGGCGCCGCCGCCGGTGGAAATGACCTTGGGGCCACCCCGCAGCAGCCGCTTGATGACCCGCGTTTCCAGCGCCCGGAATTCCTCCTCACCATAGGTGGCGAAAAGTTCGGCTATCGTCATGCGCGAAACACGCTCTATTTCGACGTCCGTGTCGATGAAGGAGACCTTGAGATGCTGGGCGACCATGCGGCCGATCGCGGACTTTCCAGCCCCCATCAGCCCCACAAAGACGACGTTGCGCCCGGCGAGTTTGGCCCGCGCTTGCTCCCCGAGTGTGGCCGGGACGGATAAATTCTTTTCATTCATAAAATTGAAAGCCCGTTTGGCATGGATATCTGCAAATGTTTACGAAGCGTCAAGCCAAATTGCTGACTGAATTGCGTTGAATCACAATCATCGCCGCATGCGGCAGCGACGGACTACTGCTTTTTGATCTTGTCGCCGCTTTCGCTGCACCGCATATACATTCAGACCGACACCTTCACGGAGCCGCCATGCCAACCCTCTTCCGCTTCACGATGATACTGGCGACCATCGCGGGGCTGATCTATGGCGGCATGGTGCTGCTGGTTTTGTTCGTCAAGCCGAACGATCGCGAGGTAACGGTGCGCATTCCCTCCGAGCGGCTGAACCCACCGGCGACGGAGCCGGCAAGGCGCACCCCATGAGCGGTCAAGCGATGGGCGGGCGAGACGGCGCGCGGCTCGAAAGTTTTCTGGAAATGATGAGCGCCGAAAGGGGTGCCGCCGCCAATACGCTCTCTTCTTACGAACGCGACCTTTCCGATCTGCGTGAATTTCTCGGTGGCCGAGGCCAGTCCTTGATGGAAGCCGCCACGGCAGACCTGTCGGCCTATCTGACCCATCTTTCCACTCAGGGCTTTGCAGCCACGTCGCAGGCAAGACGCCTGTCTTCCATGCGGCAATTCTACCGGTTCCTCTATTCTGAAGGACTTCGCGGCGACGACCCGACCGGTACCATTGATGCGCCCAAGAAGGGCCTCACCCTGCCCAAGACGATGAGCGTCGCGGACGTGACAAAACTTCTTGGCATCGCTGCTGAAGAGGCCGCCTTAACCGGCCCCGGCCAGCTTGCCCGCATCCGTATGCATCTGCTGCTCGAACTGCTCTATGCCACCGGCATGCGTGTCAGCGAACTCGTTTCCCTGCCGGTGAAAGTGCTGCGCCAGGAAGGCCGCTTCCTGATGATCCGTGGCAAGGGCAACAAGGACCGCATGGTCCTTCTGTCCCGCACAGCCATAGAGGCGATGGAAAAATACGACGCCGCCAGAAAATCGCTCGTGCCGGAGAAAAGTAAGACGCCCGCGCCGCAGAAAAAAACGGACAGTCCTGATAGCCCCTGGCTGTTTCCTTCGAACAGTAAGGAAGGACATCTGCCGAGGCAGGTTTTCGCACGCGACCTCAAGGACATTGCCATTCGCGCGGGCCTTAATCCTTCGGCGGTGTCGCCGCATGTCCTGCGTCACGCCTTTGCCAGCCACCTTCTGCAGAACGGCGCGGACCTGCGCGCCGTGCAGGAACTACTCGGCCATTCCGACATTTCCACGACACAAATCTATACACATGTGCTGGAAGAACGCCTGCAAGAGCTGGTACAAACACATCACCCCCTTGCCAAACAGGGCAAAAACCTTGATTAGAGCGACCGGAACCGCCGGATAATCCGGTCAAACCTTGCGCAAAACGATCGGAAACGGATCTCATGCACAATTATCTCGACTTCGAAAAACCTATCTCGGACCTTGAGGGCAAGATCATCGAGCTGAAGAAGCTTGCCGATGAAGACGAGAGCATAGACACCTCGGAGGAGATCAACCGCCTGGAATCGCGCGTCAACGACGCGATGCAGGACATCTATTCCAAGCTGAATGCCTGGCAGAAAACGCAGGTCGCGCGTCATCCGCAGCGCCCGCATTTCGTCGATTACGCCAAGGCACTCTTCACGGATTTCACGCCGCTTGCCGGCGACCGCAAATTTTCCGAAGACGCTGCCATTCAGGCGGGCCTTGCCCGCTTCAACGGCCAGCCCGTCGCCATTATCGGTCAGGAAAAAGGCAACGACACCAAAAGCCGCCTGAAGCACAATTTCGGCAGCCCGCGCCCGGAAGGTTATCGCAAGGCGATCCGCGTGCTTGAGCTGGCTGATCGTTTCTCGCTGCCGGTCGTCACCCTCATCGATACGGCTGGCGCCTATCCCGGCGTTGGCGCGGAAGAGCGCGGTCAGGCCGAAGCCATCGCCCGCTCGACGGAAATGTGCCTCAACGTCAAGGTGCCGATCGTCTCCGTCGTCATCGGCGAAGGTGGATCGGGCGGCGCGATCGCGATCGCCACCGGCAACCGCGTCTACATGCTCGAACATGCGATCTATTCGGTGATTTCACCGGAAGGTGCCGCCTCCATTCTCTGGCGCGATTCGACCCGCGCCAAGGAAGCCGCAACCAACATGAAGATCACCTCGGAGGATCTGAAGTCGCTCGGCGTTATCGACGGCATCATTCCCGAGCCGATGGGCGGCGCGCATCGCGATCCGGAAACCGTCATTGGTGCGACGGGCGATGTGATCGCCAAGGCGCTGGCCGATCTTTCGCAGCGTTCCGGCACGCAGCTGCGCGCCGAACGCCGCCAGAAGTTCCTGGATATCGGCCGGAATCTCTAACTCCGGCCTTATTTTCCTTGAATATCGCCCCAACTCGGCCATAGTCCGGTCACATCAAAAGATGTATCGGCGGCCGCGGGGGCGGATCCGATTTGAGTTAAGAAGATGTAAACGGTTAATACCGTATTTAAAATACACGTGGGCCGATGTAGAACTCTGTCGCCCGTGCCATCGTCTTTCGGATCAGATCATGCGTTTGATACATTTTGCACTTCTTGCCTGCACCGCGCTCGTTCTCACCGGCTGTAACGATACGCTCGAAACCGTCGAACGCGACGTTTCCCACGTCAAGAACAAGGTCGATTACCCCCTGTCTCCGGCGATTCTGGCCGAGATCGACAAGAAGGGCATGGACCGAACCTCGCCGATCATGATCCGCATCTTCAAGGAAGAAGGCGCGCTGGAAATCTGGAAAGCCAAGCGCGACAACCGCTTCGACAAGATCGCCGAATACCAGATTTGTGCATGGTCCGGCAAACTCGGTCCCAAGGTGAAAGAGGGTGACCGGCAGGCGCCGGAAGGTTTCTACAACCTGACACCCGCACACCTCAATCCGAACTCGAAATATTATCTTGCCATCAATACCGGTTTTCCGAACCGCTATGATCAGGCCAATGGCCGCAACGGCACCAACCTGATGATTCATGGCGCCTGCTCGTCCTCCGGCTGCTATTCGATGACGGACGCGCAGATCCTCGAAATCTACGGTTTCGCGCGTGACGGCTTCAAGGGCGGCCAGAAGACCGTTCAGTTGCAGGCCTTCCCCTTCCGCATGACGGCGGAAAATATGGCCCGCCACCGCAAGAGCGAACATCTCGAATTCTGGAAGATGCTGAAGGTCGGTTACGACAATTTCGAAGTCACCAAGCGACCGCCGGAAGTGAATGTCTGCGAGAAGAAGTACGTCTTCAACCAGCAGACGGAAGGCGGCAGCTTCAACGGCTCCGGCCAGTGCCCGGCCATGAGCACGCCGCCCGCACTGGCAAGCGCGCTTTCGAGCTACGAAAAGACCTACGATCTCGCCTATGCAACGGCGATGAAGAAATATGACGGCATGGCCTGGTACGACCCGAGCGAGGCGGAGCGCAAGGCGCTGGTTGCCGAAAAACGCAAAGGCCGTGAACCCGCCTATGCGCCGACCGGCTCGGCGCTGAAGGCCGGCAAGCTGATGAAGGAAACCGAATATGCGGCGCTGATGGAGAAGAAGGCGCAGCAACTCACCTCGTCTTCACCGGCAACGACGGCAACGGCCACCGCACTGCGCACCCCGCATCCTTCGGCAACCCAGCCCGCCGCACCGCAATCCAACTCTGCCCCGGCTGCCCCGACAATGGTTGCCGCTGCTACGCCTTCGGCCGCTGGCCAGAGCGGAACTGCCGCCCAGGGCATCCCCGTGCCGACCATGAACCCGCTCGCCTTTTCCGCCGCACCGCCACCGGAAGCGCCGGAAAAGAAGCCATTCTGGAAGTTCTGGGCCAAGGAATGAGCGAACCAGCTGACATAATTTTCGATTTGAGGGGGCTTAAATGCCCCCTTCCGGTTTTAAGAAGCCGCAAGAAGCTGGCTGGACTTAATGCCGGCGATATTCTGACGGTCGAGACGACCGATCCGCTGGCGGTGATTGATATTGCGCATATGTGCAATGAGGACGGGCACATGCTGGTTGAGACGATGGCGGTGGATAAGGGGCATCGGTTTCGGATTGTAAAGGGCGGGTAATTCGCTGCTTTTTGACCTCTGAGCCTGCGGTTTACCCCCCTCTGTCCTGCCGGACATCTCCCCCTCAAGGGGGGGAGATCGGGTGAGGCAGCCACTCATTCCCTCACAACATCTGCAATTGCGGTTGAGATACCGATGAAGATATTCGGAGCAAGACGCTTGTCGATCTCCCCCCTTGAGGGGGAGATGTCCGGCAGGACAGAGGGGGGTAACCCCACCCGCCGATTTCAACGCCATCGCGCGATCTAAAACCGCAGCCCCGAAACCGCCAGCGGATTATCCGTCATCGCCTGCCTGTCCGGCCGGTCGATACCCGGCGCGCCGGTGAAGGCGGCAAACAGGTCCTGCACGAAAGCCTCAGGCAAATCCTTGGTGATCAACACCATGCGCGTGCGCTGGTCCGATGGGTTCGGCCATGCCGCGAGGCGTTCAGGCGTGTGGAAAATGTTCTGCACCCCATGCAGCACCAGCGGGCGGTCGGGATTGTCCGACAGCTTGACGACGGCCTTCATGCGCAGCAGCTTTTCCCCATGCGCCGAGCGTAGCAAATCCACGAACATATCGATCGCCATCGGGGCGATCGGCTTGTCATGAATGATCGAGAACGAGCGGATCGACGCATCGTGCCGGTTCACATCATGATCGTGGTGGTGATGGTGGTGATCGTCGTGGTCACCATGATGATGGTCATGATCATGGTGATGATCGTGTTCCGCCTCTTCGCCCAGCCAGCGGCCGACATCGGCATTTTTGCTGCCGGGATCGTAAAGGCCGTTATCCAGAAGTGCCGCAGCACTCCAGTCGGCCCGATCGCCATCCTCGATTGTCGCACGCGGATTGAGCGCCTGAAGACGGGCCGTCAGCGCGGAGATGGCAGAAGCATCGGCAAGTGCGCGCTTCGTCATCACCAGTCGATCGGCCACCGCCACCTGTTTCACGGCTTCCTCGTGGTTGTCGAGCGTGGAAAGGCCGTTCACGGCATCTACCACCGTAATCATGCCGTTCAGCACGAAATTTTGCGCAATCACCGGATTGCCCATGACCGACTGCATGACGGGGGCGGGATCAGCCAGACCAGTGGTCTCGATCACCACCCGCTTCACCGGCTTCAGCTTGCCGGTCTGGATGCCGTCCATCAGCTCCGCCAGCGTATCCACAAGCTCACCGCGAACGGTGCAGCACAGGCAGCCTTCCGCCAGCTCGATGATGCCCTCGCCCGCACTTTCGACCAGCATATGGTCGATGCTGACATCGCCGAATTCATTGATGATGATCGCGGCATCGCTCATCTCGGGATCTTTGAGAAGCCGGTTGAGCAGCGTCGATTTTCCGGCGCCGAGAAATCCGGTGATGATGGAAACCGGGATGCGATCGCGAGACATGTCTTGCCTGTATGTTGATGGCCGCTCCGGCAGATCGTTGGACGATATTCGACCCGGAACCGCGCAATAATGACAAAAAATCGCCCGGGGCCGGGAGGCCACGAGCGACACTGTAATATCATAACAGATTGGAGCTGCGAATACACAATCCGCACAGCTTTTCAGGCGCCGCGCCCACCCTCATCCATGACGAAAGCAGGCACGCGCCATCAGAATGTCGGGCGCGGGATCGGAATCGGCACGTTGGCCACTTGTCCCTTGGCAGAAGCACCCTTGGGAGTATTGGCCGCCACCGTCTCGCTGCCCGGAATGAGGCCAGCGAAGGAATATTCAGGCGGGCGGGTCATTTCTGTGACGTAGGGCGAATGGATGACCATGCGCCCGGTATCGTCGCGGCTTTCGCTGCGCACCTTGGCCGCCTTCGGATTGCAGATTTCGGCGCTGACGTCGTTTACCTCGGCGGTATCGCCATAGGGTGCCAGCGAGGCAAGCGAAACGCCCTGGCCCGAAGGGGCAGTCAGTCCCATCTGCAGCAGATCGGCGGACTGGTCGGTTCGCCCGGCAAGGCTATCCGCCCCCAGCACAACAGTAATGACCGAGCGGCCGTTGCGCACGGCTGATGACACCTGGTTGAAACCGGAAGCGCAGATGAAGCCGGTCTTCATGCCATCAGCGCCATCAAAGCGGCCGACGAGCATATTGAAGTTGGCGTAGTCCTTCTTGCCGGTGGTGACACCTTCCAGCGAGAAATAATGGGCATATTCCGGGAATTCCCGCTTGATGATCAGCGCCAGAAGCGCAAGGTCGCGCGCCGTCGTATATTGCCCCTTGCCGGGCAGGCCGTTGGCGTTGATGTAACGGGTGGAGCTCATGCCCAGCCGCTGCGCCTGCGCATTCATCTGCGCCACGAAATTATCGCTGGTGCCGCCGATGGTTTCGGCAATCGCCACGGCGATATCATTGGCGGATTTGATGAGCAGCAGCTTTAGCGCGCTGTCCATCGTCAGCTTCTGGCCCGGCTTGAAATACATTTTCGAGGCCGGCTGATCGGAGGCCTTCTTGCTCATCACCACTTCCGTCTGCGGGCTGAGCTTGCCGGCCTTCATCTGCGAAAACGCGATATAGGCGGTCATCAGCTTGGTCAGCGAAGCGGGATACCATTTGCGGAACGCTTCCTGATGGGAAATCACCTTGCCGGTTTTGACATCCACCACCATTTTCGGATTGGCATTCGCCACCGGCGCTGCGGCAACAAGGCCCGCGGTCATGATGGCAATGGCTGCGGAGAGCCGCCGGGCGGCGTTTGGCGATATAAGATTCTGTGGCAAGGCTTATCCTCGAATTCCCGTCTTCAGTCAGGGAATGGCAATATTCACCATATATGTCCTAGCAATGGCAAAGTACATTGATTACGTCAATTATGCGGCGCACTATCCACCACGGAGGGTAGGCTTTTACGACATGCCGCACCGATGAACCCAGGAATGAACGAATGCCGATTTTGAACAGAGCCGCCGAACTTCAACAGGAAGTCAGCGAATGGCGGCGTCACCTGCACGAAAACCCCGAGATTTTGTATGATGTCGACAACACCGCGGCCTTCGTTGCGGAGAAGCTGAAATCTTTCGGCGTTGACGAAATCGTGACCGGTCTTGGCCGCACGGGCGTGGTCGGCATCATCAACGGCAACGTTCCGGGCAACCGTACCATCGGCTTTCGCGCGGATATGGACGCTCTTCCCATCCTGGAGGAAACCGGCAAGCCCTGGGCCTCCAAAACGGCGGGTGCGATGCATGCCTGCGGCCATGACGGCCACACCGCCATGCTGCTGGGCGCCGCCAAATATCTCGCGGAAACCCGCAATTTCTCCGGCTCGATCGCCGTCATCTTCCAGCCCGCCGAAGAAGGCGGCGCGGGCGCTCTCGCCATGGTCGAGGACGGCCTGATGGAGCGCTTCGGTATCAACGAGGTCTATGGCATGCACAACATGCCTGGAATTCCGCTCGGTTCCTTCGCCATCCGCAAGGGCGGCATCATGGCGGCACCGGATAAATTCTCGATCACAGTCAAAGGCCGGGGCGGCCATGCCGCACAGCCACACCGCACCATCGACCCGATCACGATAGGCGCGCAGATCGTCGGCAACCTGCAAATGATCGCCTCGCGCAATGCCGATCCGATCCGATCCGTTGTTGTGTCCGTCACACGCTTTCACGCCGGTTCCAGCCACAACATCATTCCCAATGACGCGCTGATTGCCGGCACGGTGCGCAGTCTGGACGAGACGGTGCGTGATCTCGCCCAGGATCGCATCAAGCAGATGGCGGAAGGCATAGCGCTTGCCAACGGAGCGGAAGCCGAGGTCGTCTACGAGCGTTATTGCCCTGTCACCTTCAACCATGCGGACGAGACCGACCATGCCATTCGCGTGGCCCGCGATGTGGTGGGCGAACGGAACGTCGATCCCGATGTCGATCCTTCCATGGCGGGCGAGGATTTTTCCTTCATGCTGAAGGAAAGGCCGGGCGCCTTCATCTTCATCGGCAACGGCGATTCGGCCGGCCTTCACAACCCCGGCTATGATTTCAACGACGACGCCATCGCCTACGGCATTTCCTACTGGGTGAAACTGGCCGAGCAGCGGCTGGCCGCCTGATGCAAGGCCCGGAACCCGCGCGATGAAGGCGATGGGCCGGGAATGCAAAGAAAGGCAAGGAACAGATCGACCGCGGCAAAGAACGCGGTTGATCCGCCGGCAGCGGCAGGTTAAAGAGCAGTTCAGTGTCCACGTAGCTCAGCAGGATAGAGCACAGGATTCCTAAGACAAATTGGGGGTTGCGCCCGGAAACGACGCAATCGATCTGCTCAAAGTCGGGGAAAGCTTCGCTGGTCTTCCAGCATGCCAATCCCGAGCCAAGCTCCGGAGAAATCCGGTGAAGGTGTAGAGACTGGATGGGCAGCACCTAAAAGCCGAAAGGCTCATGGTGAAGGGACAGTCCAGACCACGAACGTCCTTATCCGATGGAGACGGGCGGCGGCTAAAGTCGAAGTGGTATGAATCCTGGGGTCGGAGGTTCGAATCCTCTCGTGGACACCAAAAATCATGATGATTAATGATGTAAGACGTTGATAAACATCATTAATTTTCATGGAACACAATCTGACGATCCCTCACCGACTACCCTGTGAGCGCCGTTGTTTTCATTGAGAAACCCATGACGCGCCCCTCACCTAATGCGAGGGGAGATTGATGAAGAGGACTGCTTTGCCTTTAAATTTTCATCATCTCAAACCGCGCCCTTACGTTCTTGTTAACGGTCTCAGCGTGGCCCTCCAGAACATTCAAGCGGTGCTTTCTCGATACACGGTTTGCGTCGTGGCTGTGAATGACGACCCCACCTACCCGGTAACTCTTTGTGGCTCTGGAACCTTGCTATGTTATAGCGGGCGGCTCTACATGGTTTGCTGCTATCATCAGGTCAAAGATGTGGATCTCAGTCGGATTGGGATATTTGCTTCCGATGAAGCTGTCGTCATAACGGCTTCAGGCGTCCTGCAATTTGCTCAGGATAATGTATCGGAGGCCAACGATATAATTGCTTTTGACTTCACTGAATCCGTCAAAGGGACGCCTTCCCTTCAATCTCTATTTTTTAATTTCAGAGCCATTCCTCCCAATGCCCCAAGTACTCACACTGCATTTTTGCAGGTGGCTGGCTTCTCTTTTGAGCATCAAGAATACCACCTTGGCGAGGAGGAAAGTCGGCTTGGTTTGGTCAAAGTCAAGGTTATTTATCAGCTGGAAAGGCCCTCGAACGATCGCGCAGTGCTTGTTCTAAGAACGGCGGAGGGGCCGTTGAATTTCAACCCAAACGGGTTAAGCGGAGGCTCAGCGTTTTCTGTGCAATTTGTGAATGACAAGGCAATGGCGTTCTTCGCGGGGATGATATGCCGAGCTGGCGCGAGTGAGGCCTATATGATTAAGAGCAACTATATTGAGGCCGCTCTGCGATCGTCTCGATAGCGAGTTTAAGGGTAATATGCACCGCAGTCCCGGAGAGACTGGCAAACCGGCCTGAAATCAATTGGTTAACCGAAGAGTTAGCCACACATTTTCTCGTAATGTTCTGTCCGGCCCGGCTAACCGAAAACCCCAGAGCGGGATGGAGCTGGCGCTATATTGACTCTTGCGCACATGAGAACATATTAGGAACATGCTTAAGAGTGAGGTCGATCAAAATTTTGAAAATTGGTGGAAGACTGTGAGGGGCGTAACCGAGCAGGACAAAGCGAGAATGCGCCTTGCGTTCGTCGCAGGGTGCCGGTTTGTCGAGGGCGCCAAGCCGAAGACGTATCGATTTCAATCCGGCCGGTGGGTCATTAACGTTCAAGCGACATCGAAACGTGAGGCAAAGATTATCGCCTCGACGAAGCTTACACAGCGGGCTGCCAAGCTGCAGGCTTCGCCGCCTCCGGGAGGCTGGAAGCTACGGGAATTGGAGATCCATCCATGAGCGACCAGGCCAGCAAGGCCGGCGACGGCATCCACGAGAATCACTGGTGCGAGCATCCCGGTTGCAAGAAGTGGGGAGGCTTCGGTTTCAGTCGGTCCAAGGCCGAGAGGTCATCCTGGCATTGTTGGGAACACTATCCGCAGCGGGATACGTTCAAGGCCTCGTAGCCACCTCACACTGGGGTGCGAAGCTTCTCACAGATATTCAGCTTGGGAAGCTTCGAGAACGGCGAGGCATTTCAATGCGGCGTGTCACCCCCGCTTTGTCTGGTATGGCAAGATGAGACACGCCGCATGTCTGAGATAGTCAGACAGAGCGTCCGCCCCTCACCCACCTTTGCATCGCCTCAATAATAACATCTGAAATCCACATCGCACTCGCACCAGTCAAAAAGGCTGCGGCATTCATCGTGGCAATAGGATCTTCCGGCAGTGGCCAATTGATGCTGTAAAGGTAATGCAGCAAAGGCGTTGTGAGATACGCCGCCGCCAAAGCCCCACACACGGGCGAAGCCAGCATTTCGCGCCATGTGTACCTTTGCCTCGACAGCGCGCGCAGGAGGCCGCCAGCAAGGCCAGCAATAAGCACGCCGAGTTTGATGCCGATGGCGTCGAGCAGATCGGTTAAGTTCATGGGTTCGCCCTTGCTATGCGATCAGTAAGAAGCCCCCGGCCGGAACCGAGGGCGAAATGCCGTTACTTCACTTCCTTCTTGTTCCAGGCGATCCACCAGATGACGGACGCCACGGAGATGACGCCGCCGGTCAGAGTGACAGCCATTTCTTCGGTCAGGACGCCCTTGCTGATGAGGACGCCAGAGCCGAATTGCAGGAGGATGCGCAAAAGCTGCTGTGCAGTGTTCCAGTCCATTTTCAGTTCTCCACTTTCTTGGCTTCTGATACGGCGAGAGTGATTGTAAGATAGGCGCTGGAGGCAGCCACCAGCGTGGAAGCGAGCGTTGCCGTCTCTTTGTTCGCGCAAAGCTGCTGAAGGCTCTGGTAGGCGGCCTGTGCAGCGGCTGCGGTCTTTGGCTTGAGTTTTTCGGCCACGATGAATGGCTGAAGAACAGCGAAGGCCGTGTCGCCGGCCGAGCAGACCTGCGGCAGGCTGTCGCGAATTCCGGTGTCGATGGAACCGGTGGTGGCTGAGCAAGAGGCAAGCGAAAGCGCCGCCAATGCGATAATCGCAAAGCGTTTCATGATCGTTCCTTTGATGGAGAGGTTCAGAGTTTCGCGAGGACTTCCGCGCGCAGTTTATCGCCGCAGGCGCGAGCGCCTTTTACGGACAGGTCGAAGGCTAGGACGGTGTAATCCCACTTGCCTTTTTGAGTGATGCCGAGATTGTGCTGCACCTCGGCATGGGAAAGGATGGTGCGATCCGTGACCTTGATCCCGTATTTTCGGCAAAGCTCCGCGACGACGGATGTGAGCCGGTCCCATTGCGCTTTCGTCATCGGATATTTGCCTGGCATGAACGGAGCCTCGACAGACCCGCCCATGCAGCAGAGCGACACGCCGATGGAGCCGCTGTTGCAGTTCAGGGTGTGGGCCGCATAGCCCTTCTTCGCCGGCGCTTCGTTCAGCTTGATCGAGGGAATGCCGCGCACAGGTGTGCCGTCAGCCTCGATCAGGATGTGATAGTGCTGCCGGTCGAACTCGGTTGCCTTATGCGTGCCGGCCGTCCAGTGGCAAATGATGCGATCCATCTTGGCCGAGGGCATCCAGTCGGCAGGGACAACGGTATCCACCTTCTCTCCGGCCTTGACTGGCGGTGACGTCGGCTTGTTGCCGCCTCGCAGCGTCACCAGTTCGTCAAGCGCGCCATTGATCGCAGTCAGCGTCTCGCCGCCGGCGTCTCCATCCGCACCAAACCGGGGCAGCGGAAAGCCGAGCGAGAGCAAGCGCTGCTGTACTTCGCGTACAGTCGCCATGGTTTTCTCCTGATTGTGATTTTAGATGGGTTGCAACCTGTCGGCGGCAGCAATAAGAAAACCCGCCGCACGTCCCCTGAAACAGGCTGCGGCAGGAGGCCTCGTCGCTTACGAGGAGCGACGGGCCTCTTTTTTCATGTCCTGATTGTGGGTGAATTTTAGAATTGTTGGCGCGGGCCAGCGGGGTTAACCTTGAACCGTCGCGTCTTTTCAACCGGTAGCGGCAGAGATGGCCCCGAAGTAGCCATTCTCGAAATTAAGTAATTGCCATAGGTGTCTCAAGCCCGTTGCGGTATTGATGCCCATTACCTTCCTTGGTGTCATAGACGGGCCGCGACACTGCGACGACACATCTCCCGGATGCGATCTTCGACTTGCAATTTAACAACTAAAAGACGAGAACAGCTTGACATAAGCGCCGCCTAACTACATCGGGGGATAGCTATTTACCATGCAGGACGGGCACCTGTTGACATAGAAGCGAGGAAGTTAATGCACTACGTAGTACCGATGGCCTTTGCTCTCTTTGGAGTTTCATACATCCTTCCTATAAAAGAGGTAACCGGTTTACTGTTCCTGGCGGCTGCCGTTGCGGCGTATTTTATCATGCGCCCAGAGAAAAACGATGACGATGACGATGACATTGGCGATGAGAATTCAGAGACACTGGTGCCAGATGACGAACAAAACTCGCCAACAGGCGAATGGCCATACTAAAGCTGGAGGGATGTAACTTGAATACCGTCGCAATTTCGCATCAGGAACCTGGACTGGCATCCGTCAAAATTCCGAACTACATTTTCCTCTCCCACCATCCGAGAGATAAAAAATCATCGCCGTGTGCTTCAATTTATCAAGCTTTTATAGGTGATGATCGGATAGGCGATCTTGCCGGCTATTGCCATGTCGAATTGGAGACGACAGCGTTCAAAAAACGACTGATCGATCAAATCGGGAAAATAGAAAATCCTCATTTTCTATTCAACGGGTTTCAGTCACTTCTCCTCCCTAGCAGTATAGTCGCTCTAGATATTGCTCTATCGATGGCAATACCTGTTACCATATATTGGCACGAGACCGCGTGGAACCTCCGTTTCTTGGCTCAACGAGAAAAAGTGAATTTTCAAAGAGCACGCGGATTACTGCAATGCCTCAACGTGATGAATTGGGTGCCTACTTCACAGTGCCTTCACTCCGTCGCAACAATGTTTGGCTTTCCCCTTGATCAGTTCCGCGTCGTCTACGAGGTAGTCGATACGAAGGCTTATAAGGTCAGCGAAAACCGAAAAAGAAAGAGCGAAGATGATGTGATAGTTATCGCTGGCGCCGGCGTGCCAGACGAGCGAAAAGGCATAGATATATTCTCTTATATCGCTCACGCGGTTCGCCAAATGACGCAGCGACCCGTAGAATTCAGGTGGTATGCAGCGACGCCAACAAGAAAAAGCAATGACAATGTACCCTATCCGAAAGCTGTCAAATGGATGGGACACAGCACAGATTTCCAAGCTGCGCTAGAAGAAGTAGATATTTTCATCCTAACATCCCGCGACGATCCAAGCCCTCTTGTTGTATTTGAGGCGCTAGCTACGGGGCACCCGGCATATGCATTCGCCACCACAGGCTTCAACGAAATGCTCCCCAAAGATTTTGTTGCTTTGGACCCCGATGATATGTGCAGAAAACTAGTAACGCATATCGAGACATTCCAAGCGGACCCTGACCGATATCGATCAATCGCGGAGGAATTCAGCGTTGAGAGGTTTAAAGATAGGGCATTCCGTAAAACTCATAGCATCGAATTCAATCTACCAGTTCTCGATGAAGAGATCGTTGACCTGTTTGATGATTCCCAATCTGAAATTTTGGACGAAAAGATTGCAAAGCTAGAGCGAACTCGCCATTCGCTCATCCGTCTTCTTCGAACTATCGAGCGAAACCGAATCAACATCGAAGGAAAATCCAGAAAAGTTGATTTCCTGACAAAAGAACGGGACGCCTTGAAAGGGATTGCCTCCCGCTTGGCTACCGACATTCGGATGGAACACTATCGCGAAAGTCGAAGAAAGGCGAAAGCGGCGAGACCTAAAAAGGGTATCATTCCGTTCTTCAAGGAAACATCTCCGCTTCGGGTCCTGGTACTTGGCAACGCGCCTTCAGTGCTTGAGCGTGAACTAGGTGCAGAAATAGACAAGTTCGATGTCGTCATTAGAGTGAATAATTTCCGCATCAGGGGGTTCGAGAAGCATATAGGGTCCAAAACGACCTATGCTTTAATTTCTCCGGCATGCATGGAAAGCGACGACTTGAAGTCGCTTGATCCAAGAAATGTATTTGTGCTCGGCGCAAATTTGCGCAACGACTACGAAAAAATCAAAACGCGACTAACAGACGAAAAAAGGGGTTGCCACGTTGTGCCGCCTGCAGAAAACGTCTTGAACCCCGCACTATATGTCGACGCTCTCCGAGTTGACATGAACTTCGACCTTTCCGAAACCCAATGGCCATCAACAGGCATTGTAGCAGTTCAGTGGGCTCGTGATATGCATGGAAAAGCAGCATCGATTTACGTGCATGGTTTTGATTTTTACTCAGACAATCGATCTACATTGACACGTTATTTCAATGTTACGACGAAATCAGATGGGAAGCACGACTTCGATCGCGAAAAACAATTCATGGCCTCTCTTTTGAACAAGGGGGCCATAAAGAAACTATAGCGTGGACCGCATGTTTATAAATGGTGGTGCCTTCCTTTTGGGTGCCACCATTAGGATTTTAGTTTGGCAGAAAGTCGAGTATGGCGTCTCGAAGTTCCTCAAGTTGCGTGGCATGAATTGTCAAAACCGCCTCGCCGGCAACATCGTCCATCGCACAAATTGCTCCAACAAATGTGATTTGAACCTGTCCCGATGCACTGAGGTGGATGCCCACCGTCGGCTCCGGATGAATAATTTCTTCTTCCATTTTTCGAATCCTCTTACGATTGCGATCCCGTGACCACCCATCCAGTGGCCCCCGAACCCGATGTCTTAGAATATTTGATGCCAGTAGCGTGATTGACGTACTCTGACCCGATAGCCGCCGCGACAACTCCCTCGGGAGAACCGTTACCAACCGCGATGATACATCTTCCCATGCGAATACATTGAAGTGAGGCAACATCGCCAAGGTTGTTGTACTTACTTCCTGCGGCCCACAGATCGGCGGCAGTCGTTACAGATACCTCCGGGCTCACGCCCGGAAGATGGTTGTCGGCTACGATCCAATTCTGAATTCCAGAATTCACGAGGACACGGTTCACGCCATCGCCCAATATTTTGGCTCCGCGAACAATCGCACCCGGCGCCCCGATTTGGATTCCGACTGCCGTGCCGGGGTTATAGAAACCGCCGTCAAATACCCAATCTGCTCCGCCTATGAGAGCAATGCGCGAGGCACTGGACAAAAGTCTATTTTTAGGCGTGAATGTGTAGCCTGTTCCCGTGCCGCCAATAATTGTGCTACTGTCGCAAGACCTGACCAGCAGATCCATGACCCCATCGACACCCAGAAGCGTTACAGCTCTCCCGTTTGTAGTGGCCGTATTGGAGTGATCGAATTTGGCGGTGATTTGGTTCCGAGTGCCGGCATCGGAAATGCTGTATCCGTCAGCACCAGTTCCCACGGCATCCCCTGCATCGATCTCGATCACATTGTCTTCGCTCGCCGCAATAGTTGCGACAAAGTTGCGCTCGGTGTTGCCAGCTTGCCCGATGCGGATCGTGTTTTTCTTGGCATAGACCCCTAGCACGACATGTCTCCCGGCCCCGACGCAGTCACCAGCGCGTTGGATTTCTATCGTGTTCCCCACGGCGCGCTGAACAACGACATAGTTGTATCCGCTATAATCGATGCCCGCACATCTGATTAGGCCGCCACTTAAATCCTGGCCGAAAATATCATTTGTCGCAGATACGCCGCCATCAAGAGAATAGTCCAACCCTGGCGCCTGCCCTTCAAGCGACAATGCCGAATGCGTCGATCCTGGCTCAGTCGATGCATCCTCAATTACATCAATATCGACTAAAAAGTTCTTGACCCAGTATTGCGCCGTGAACGCTTTTCGACCGATGTTTCTGGCTGACTTAATCGAAACGTAGAAATCTTTCGCAAAACTAGCCCCGACACCATTGTTGTTGGTCGCATCAATAGCATCAATCTGCGCATTAATGATGCTGCAGCCCCGGTTCCATTCCGCCGGTTCACCGCTTGCTGTCGTAGGCGGCTGCCCCCTGATCCCCAGCACTTGGCCCATGGATGCTCCGCTCGATTTCACCCATGCGCCATCATCAAAGACCAGACTCTTGCGGCTTTCTCTGAGCACGATGTGTTCGGAGGTCAAATATGTTGACCCCCGCAGCATGCGCACCGTGCCGCCAGCATGGATTGCCGCATGAATTGCTATTCCGTCGTCATTAAGTCCATCACCAACTGCATGGAAATGTTGAGGGGTGCACTCAGTCCCTTTAAGATCAACATCCCAACCGAAGTCGTAAGGAACGTTTCCCGTTCGTATATAGGAGCCTCGCGCCAACTCGCCGCCGAATACCTTGTCAGATTTTCCGGCGCGGTAGTTGATTACTCCAGACTGTGTCCGACCGTCGCCATTAATGAGACGGCCTCCACAGAATACATACCTAACGTTCGCAATCCACTCACGATCAGCGTCGATTAGGTATGCCCCCGGATTCACCAAAGCATCAACAACGCCGGTCGTGGCCAGAGCGTAGGCATCTATTGCGTCAAACGCGCTGCTATCATCCGCAACTCCATCTCCCTTGGCTCCGAATTGCCGAGGATTGACGCTCGCCTCCGAGATTGCCCACCACGCCCCATCCGCCGTCTGAAACTTCCCACTGTGCACAGGATCATCATCGACCTTGACGTAGAGCGCACCGCCGCCATCGCCGGCAGCATAATATCCGTTGACGCGAATAGCATTGATGCCAGCCGGGATTTCCAGAGACGGCATACCGACAACGGTTGCGTAGATCGGGACGTTGCCCTGTGACACAGCATCGCTGGCGTAGCCGGCGGCGATATCGCGAGCAGCTTCTGATCTGTCTGCTTCATCATGAGAGCGATCAGCTTCCGCATCGGCGCGGTCAGCGGCCGCAACAGCCTCATCCCGAGCCTCATAGATAAGGCTGGCAATGGCTTCATCGTTCGCGAGACGAAAGGTTGCCCCAGAAATCACACCGTAGACAACGGAGCCGCCGGCGAGATTTCGCACGTCTGCGCCGCTATTGGTGATGATCGCCAGCGGAGCGCCGCCGTTAAAGCTGACGGTCGCAGCCTCGCCGGAGTAATCCTCAGCGATCTGGAGCAGGATCAGAGCGGAGCCGCTGACAGGGATGCTGGTCGTCGCCTGAATTGCGGATGGCGTGCCAGTTCCAACATTCGAAGCCAGAATAAAGCTATAGGGCAGATCGCCCGCCCGCACCCAGTTGCCGGAGCCGGACACGCCGACCTTGCGATAGATACCGTTGTTGGCCGCAACAGCATCGCCCAGCACCCACGCCATGGCGTTTGCAGGCCGAGCGAGATCCGCATCCATTGCAGCCTTGCTGGAATAGATAAGACCACCATTGGATGTGAATGCATCAATAATCTGCTCAATCTGGCGAAAGATCCTGCGAACGTCGGGCTTGTACGGCTGCTGCGGATGGGATGCAGGACCGTCAGCAAAGACAATTTCAGGGCTGGGATTGAGAGGCATGCTTTTCTCCATCAAGGAACGCTCTGGCGCAAGTCCAGAGGCTTGAATTTCAATCTCGTTGTTTCGATTATCCGACCGTGAACGCACCGGTCGCGGCTGGCGCACTTTCCACGCCAGAGCGGTTAACGGAGGTGATCCACCCGTAGCGTGTACCCGCACTTATTGATCGTGCGGCGCTATCTGTTGCATTGGGGCTGCCGTACTCTACAGGGCCGAGGAAGGAGCTTGATGCAAAGTCGTTGACTGTGTTCCAGTAGATTTTTGCGCCGGCGTAATTGGGACTGTTGGGCGCCGTCCACGAAAACAGCGCCGTACCCACGCCGGTCGAAACCGGGTCGACATCTACAAACCCCGGCGGGTTAGGATCGGAAGTAGATGTCACGTTCTCAGTGGCCGACCAGTCGCCCGTCTTGCCATTTGAGGCCGTGAATGCCGCCTGCACGTCCAGGTCCTGATCCGAAGGAACAATGTCAGTCGATACAGTGACATACCCTCCTGAGGGCTGCATATCCGCGAATGCTTTCGTCACCCAGTCACCCGGGCTTCCGCCACCCGTATTGGAGATCCTGTATCGCACCATCGGCGTCAGGCTTCCATCTTCCGGCTGATCGATGCGAACACGCAGAAAAACGGAGCCGCCATTCGCTTCGACAACGACCGAGTTGATGACGGCTGTTTCGATATCATCCGCATTCAACCGCGTTGGCACCGGAGGCGCTGCACCTTCATCCGTGGCCGGGTTCCATTCCTCTATATTTGCGGGGTGCTTGATGAAATCCATCGAGAACCCACCCTGCAATATAGAGAGTGTGGATTTGCGGTTTTCGATCAGCTGGCCGTTCAGGCGCGGCAACATAAAGGGTGCATTGACCCTGACCCAACGGGCATAAACCGCGTTGATGCCAGAAAGGCGCACCACGAGATTGCCCCTGATTTTCTCCCTAACCCGGAGCCAGTCGCGCTTGCCAAGCCGCCTGGCCTGCCGCCATTGCTGACACCACTGATAATCGGCTTCCTGTGCAAGAACGCGACCGGCCGTCAATTGCGCGTCGACATCTTCGAAGAAATCCGTATCGCTAGTCGTGTAGCCAGTGGCCGGGTAGGTAAATTTCGGAATGAGACGGTTAATCTCATCCTCAAAGAGAACATCATACTCGATTTGATGACCGGTAATGTCGGCATCCGTTAGAGTGACAACACGACTTTCGCGGAACTTGCCGACCGTTAGCAACAGCGCTCCATCGCCTCTTTCGCAAAGCCATCCGTCGCAAGTTGCCAGAATGGCGTTTGTCCCGACCTTCGGATCGTTTTCGGTACTGTCGAATCCGTTGCACTCGTACCGCTTTTCCGTTCCGCCGCCTGCCAGGGCGATATCCTCGTCGCAGATATTCGCTTCCTCGATCCACATGTCGAGAAGCGGCAGGATGGCGCGGTTGAAATCTCGTTTGTGGCCGAACTCGTTGAAACACTGATGCCAGCACATAATGAGCGCGGAATTCCTCGACCATATCCACGCCGCCGCGTTCGACGGATCGGGGCTGACGCGGTAATCGAAGACATACGCAAGGTCAGCCTCCACCGAGAGCTGCGGAGCGCCATATGGAAATCGCGTGTTTTGATCCTTGGCTGCGGCGTTGGTGGCGATGTAAGCGATGGACGCCTGCCCGTCGCCACGGTGATTGTGCGTCCAGACGCCACTTGCGCCCAACTCTGAAACAATCTCGCCGTAGGCAGTCTCCGGGTTATTACCAAGCCTGCGAAGGATCTGGACATTTGAGCCGTATCGGTCGCCCTCTGTCGTCGTACCGCCAGCATTGATTTCAACCTCATCGTCATGAAGCCAGTGCCGGTTGACGCCCCTGATGCGGTGGCCGGCTATGGCCTGAACAGAAAAAAGCTTGGAGCCTTTTGCTGTCCAAAGCATCTGCGCGCCAGCGAGACGGCAACGACCAACACCCCATTGACGGTAAGGTATGGACTGAATTTTCGGGACACGGCCATCCTCAGGCTTTGGCGGCTTGGGGGCCATCAGAGCCTGAATACCGATCGTCAGCGCCGTAACCGCGATTGCCGACGCGATAGACGCATAGGTGATGGTCGCGCCGGCAATCGTAAAACTGGCCGTCCCAAACACTGCCGTAAAAATCGGAGTGAAGATCGGGTCGAAAAGCACTTGGCTGTAAAGGCTAGTCGAATGACCAAGACCATACCTTTGCAGCATCATTCCCTTGTGGAAGCTCATGGCAGAAATCTCCAAGCCGCCACAAAGTCGGCCTGCGTTGCCCGCACGCCAGCGGGAGAAATTGATGCCCAAAGAGGGCCGAACCTCACTGCGCCAACCAGTGTAAGGCGCATATCAGATGAATTTTCGCCCGCCAGCATACGAACGATGCCAATGTCACCATCCTGCGGATGCTGAACACGATGAGCGTTGACGGCGGACAGTTGCCGTTCAGCGAAAGCAACCTCGCCTCCATGCGCAGCAATCAGCGCATGGGCCTCGTCACGCGTGCGATATGCACCGCGAAACTCTGACGCAGGATCGATGTCCGTTTGATCGAGACACCAAGAGGCCGGGAAGGTAAAGCAGTCGTCGCCACCCATCCCGCCCCATCGGAACCGATGCGGCAGGGCCAGAAATGCATGAATGTTCATGGTGCCTCAGTAGTTAGGCCACACCGGATTGATGGCGCGGGCCAGTTCGCCCGTTCGGCTGCAAAATTCATCCGTAGGCGATATCGCCTTCTGCATGGCATCCGACCACAAAACCCTTGCGGCGCGGGAGCGAGTATTTTCGCCGGCGACGACAGCGAGGCCGAGGGAAACGGTTGCGGACTCTCCGGCTTTCGTTGGTTGCCGGGCCTCTTTGGGGTGTGATGCAATCCCGGTCCAGATCGGGATAACCTTGCTCATTGGCTGGTAATAATGATCGAGCGTCGTCAAACCGACCTGCACGAGCGCACCCCGAACAGGCGGGATGCTATCGAGCATTGCCGCCCCGGTTGCCGGATCGATGCCAGATACGAAAAAATCAACAGCGTCTGACGTGCCATTCACCAATATCTCAAGCGAGGGAATGCCGATCAGGCGACCGCCACCAAGATAGACAGTGCCATCTTCATCAACACCATCAAAGCCCGCAGGCACATCATTCACCCCGAACCACATATGCAGCGGCGGATCAGTGCCAATGCGCAGAAACACGCCGAGCTGATGAGAGCCACGCTGTGCCTCGATAATCTCAGGCGGCACGTAGTCGACGGAATATGCCATCAGAATGCCTCAACGAACTGGACTGTCTGACGCGTTACGAAAAACGCCTCCACCACTGACGGTAAAGTGAAATCGCCCTTGAACTTCGCAACGAAGCGCGGCCGGGCGAATTCCACTCGGGTCCCGGCCGCCGTCGCCTCACGCAACGGCGGCGATAGCGCAAGTGTGTAAACTGGAGCCTCTTCGTCGGTAACAGACAGAACATCCCAATACCGATAAGCCCGCCATCCACGCGTCGGATGATAGATCGAGAACCAGTCCGACCACCGGAGTGGCCGCGCCAGACCGTAAACCTTCATCTTCAGGATGCCGGCATTCAGTGCCGCACCCTCAACAACCTCACCCCAGACAGTCGCCTGCGAATAACCGGCATCATCCGCGAACAACGCGCCATCGGAATGAGGAATACCCCGGATGATCGGCGTAGGAAGTTTTGGCAATTTGGGAAAAGGCCCGAACCAGTCCGTAATGATCGGAACATTGATGAACCTGAAACCGCCATTCAGTCGAGCGCCCAGCCAGTTGACGTATTCGTAGTGCTCGGGGTCTTTAATCATGCAGTCTTCGTAGGTGGCGGACACGATGCCGCCACCACTCATTTCTATGGCAAGGGTTTCACCAAGCCCGTTCCGACCGCCATCCACGGCGGAACCCGGCACATCAAAGGATGTGCGCACCGGAGCCAGAAAATCCGCCTCCAATGTTGGCTGGTTGAGAAACCTGGACATGCTACCCCTTTTGTGACGCGTATTTCGTTTGCAATGTGCCGAAGCCGCCCCGGCGCATGTCGTCGTTTTGCCTTGCCAGAGCCTCATCAACCCCTTGCTTGACCAAAGTTCGCACATGGTCATCACCATTCGCGCCGCTGACCTGCACAGTTAAGGCAGTCTCATTGCGAACCGTCTGCATGTTGGATCGAGGCGCAAGAGCGGGTGCTTTTGGCGCAAGCAGCTCTTTCGATTTACCGTGTGGGATCACTTGCGACCCCTGCGGAAGGTTGACTATCTCCCAGCCACGTTCGCCAACAACAGCAGGGCCGCCCGGCGAATAGTTGGTGCCGTTTGCAAACATGCCTGTGATCTTGCCGGACTTGGCGAGGTTCCACTGCGAACCGCCGCCGTTGAAAAGACCGCCCAACCAAGAAAACAGGCCACCACCACCGCCACCACCACTTGCTGCCGGAGCAGACGGGAAGAAGGAGGTTGAAAGCTGCCCCAACTGTCCGAGACCTTGCGTTGCCGCGCCGGAGCTGGATGCGACCTTTTGCAAAGCCCCCGCCGCTTCGGTCGCCCGACGCGCCTGAAGCTGAGCGGCATCAACCCATGTCATCGCAACACTATCAGACGAGTTGCCGGACAGCATTTGCAGCTGCGTTCCATTCTTACCCATACGGCTCGCACCGGTAGCCAGGCCGACATGTCCGCCCGCCTGATTTGCGCCAAGTCCACGGCTTTGCAACAACACGTCGCCCCGCATGATCTGGCTTGGATCGACGGATTGCCCCCAATTCTTGAAGGAATTGGCGGTGAGTGAACCGGTGCCCTTTAGGCCAACCTGCGCAAGCGAAGAGTTGACGAATGCCGCACACCACGCGGTTTGGGCCGCGTCGATATCAACGCCACCCTGTTTCAGGAAAGCATTGATGCTGGAAGCGCTCGTATTCTCATTCTTGCCCAATAGGCCAGACGCCAGATCGACCGCACCGGAGGAACCCGCCGAGGAAGAACCGCCACCTTTCACAGCCCCGAAGACAGCGCCGATGGCACCCCCACCGCCAGCCGCGCCAGCCACACCGCCGCTCGTGCCGAGAACACCATTGATGATCGGGTCGAAGACCTTGTCCCAAAGCTTGGAGGCTTGGTTCATGAGGGCATTCTGGATAGCGCCACCAAGCGCTTTACCGAGATCACCGCCACTGGATAGCAGCTCGCCCTTGAAGTCTCCGAAGAATGTCTTCAGTTCATCACGGGCATCACCAATCCGGAGGTTCTGCCGAATCTGGTTCGCCTCGCTGCCACCGAGGTCTTCCGACAATCCGTACTGGCGTAGCGTTGTGACAATCTTCTGATCTTCGGCGGATAGTGAACCAAACCGCCGATCCATCAGGAGGTCTTGCGCCAGCTTCGCTTTCGACAGGGTTTCGGAATACTGCCGGTAAAGCGAAACCTTCTTTTCCAGTTCCGCACGCTGCTCGGCCGAGAGCGACCGCCCCTTATCTTCGGCCTGCTGAAACAGATCGAGCGCGAACCGGGCCGTATCCGCTTCAATGCCGAACCTGCCCAACAGGTCAATTTCCTGCTGGACCTGCTCGATACGATCATCCGCAGACTTTTTCAGATCACGGTAGGCGTTGGCGGCCTTCTGCGCGGCGGTTTCCGCCTTCTTGTCGGCATCCTTCGAGCCGGGCAGGCCTTCCAGCTCGACAAGCGGACGGCGTTCAGGAGTAGGCGGGTTTACAACATCGAAGAAGCCCGGATTCTGGATCGGGCCATCGGCCGATTGACCCTCGCGGCCGAGGCGGCGTTTATCTGGATCGTAGCTTCTCCATGTCGAGATATCCTGCGATCTGGCAACGGCATCGTTGGCCTTCTGGACGCTACCGGCTGCGCCGAGCGCAGACGTAGAAAGCGTGTCGAAGAACTTTGCAAAATCAGTGAGCGCCGGAATGCCAGAACTGTTGATTGCCGCAGCGAGTGCCGTCTGCACTCTCTCGACATCGGAAGTTTCAAGCTTTCCTTCGTTTGCCGATTTGGTGAACTGCTGGAATGCAGCCTGTAGCCGCTTGATAACCTCTTCTTCTTCACCCGCAGCGCGAAGTTGGGCAACAACGTCAGAAACTGTGATCCGCGCCGCGTCCAACTCTTTACGGACATTAGCCAGCGACTTTTCGTTGATGAGGGTGATACCCTCTTTGAGATCGGCGGCCTCTTTGGCGCGATTCATCTCATTGGCATAATCGCGCAGCATGGGGATGGTATCACCCCATTTTTCAGCAACCGCTGCGATGAGCTGCGCTTGCTCCTTAAGCTTCTCAGAGGAATCTCCGCTACCGGAAACTACGCCAGCGAAATACTGCACAGCGGCGGCCGTCGCACCGATCGCACCGATCGTCACCAGCGAGATTGGATTGACGAGCTGCATGAAAGCAGCAGAAACAGCCGGACCTATCTTCGAGCCGGTCGAGCGAATATCATTGAAAACCTGCGCGACCTGCGGACCCTGCTGAAGAGCAACCGTATACCAGGGCATAAATCCTGCCGTTGCTACAACATCAAAACCCTGAGCAGCGAGGTTTGACGTATTGAACGCGTTTGCATTTCCGCCACCACCGGACCGGGTTACTGTCACCTGAAGGGCCTGATTGCGACCCTTGATCGCCGCCGTCGAGGCTAGTGCCGCCTGACGTTCACGGGCAATAGCCTTGGCCATCTCATCAGCAGAAATAGCGCCGAGCGCATGTGCGCGACGGATGTCGGCAACAGCGGCCTTATAACTGTTGATGGTGTTAAAGAGAGGTGAGTATTTCGCGCGCAGGCGCTCAAGCTCTTTTCCCTGATCCGCAAGCGCGCCGGTCCACTCCTTCGACGCCTTGATGCCAATCCCCATCATCGCATTGATGCGGTTCTGCATCGTCGTCGTGACGCTATTGTCGATCGACGATCCGACCTTCGCAAACTGTTTCTGGATGGATCCTGACAGGCCGGAAAGATCGCGCTCTATACGCTGGATGCTCCGGCGCAGCGTGGCCTGATCCGTCGAAATGCTTATGATCAGGTCGTCGCTATTATCAGCCATCGTCGCCTCAACCGTATTTTACCAGCAGCCTATCCATCTCACTTTCAGAAGGCGCGGACGGTTCCGCTTCGGTCCCGTTGGCGTCGTTTCTCCCGTGAATGGCCTCAAAGAATTCCGTCAATGTGACGCCCCAGAAATCGACGGGCCGAAACCCTAGGCCGCCGATCCCTATCCGCATCCAATCCCGCCATGGGAACGGCTTTTCGTCGACTAGGTTGCCGCCTTTTGGGCGGCTTCGCCGTTTCCCACGTCATCCTCGAAATGATGAGTCAACACCGCGAGGAAGGCAGACTTGCAGTCCCCGAAATGTTTGAGCTTCAGCTTGTTGATTGCAGCAAGGGCATCACCCTTGATTGTCAAAAGCTCAATCCCGGCAACTGTTGCCGCAACCTCCGCATCCGACAGCCTGATAAATAGGTCATTCAGGGACTTGCATTGCAGACGGTTCGACAGGGCGGCGAGCCGCCCCATTTCCGCAGCGATTACCAGCTCGACGTCATCAACGACGAGGCGCGCTTCGCCGCGCGCCTCATTGACCGGGTACTTGTGTTCCTGTTCCATATTACCGCTCCGATGCCGCCGCCTGGTCAGACTTCTGCCGTAAATTCGAGGACGTCAGCCGCAACGAATGTCGCATTGAATTCCATGTTCGGTTCGACGTCGCCGGAGAAAGAGAATTCCGTCACCATCCATGAACCCTCGTATGTGCCATCACCAGGCACAACGACCTGAGCATTAAAGGCTTCGGAATTGCGAATCTTGTTCAGGAAGTAGGTGGAGTTGGCGCTTTTGACGAAATTGCCGGAACCGGTGAAGGTGCGGTTGGAAATTCCGGGGCGGCCGGTTTTCTGCACCGGGCCGCCGGGATTGGTGCAGCTCGGAATGGTGGTATCGACCTCGTTTGAGGACATGTTGTAACTGCGGGTCTTGATCCCGCACAGATTGGTAAAATCTTCCGGTTCCGCGCCGTTACCGATCTTGATCAGCAAAAGGCGGCCAAGCTGCTGTCCATCAGCCATTGTGATGTCCTTCCATAGGTGTCTGGGTTGTGATGATGGTGCCGTCAGCGTTGGCCGCTACGGCTTCTCGACATAGGCCACCAGTTCGATGACCGCGTGAGATGTTAATCCGTCCTGATCGCGAAAGACGCGGTTCTGACGGTGATTGAGGGAAACGAGGCGCCATATTCCCAAAGACAGGGGCGCAAGATGCAGTGCATCTTTGACCGCGCTGGCAAGGTTCTTTACCTCGACAAAACCGACTTCTCGCGACCATCCATGCAAGGTCAGATGGATAGTTTGTGCGGAAACACAAGTCATATCATCGGTAATTTCCTGCGCTTCACCGAGGTGAACGTACGGAAACTGAGCGTCGGCTGGCACCCGGTCAAAAACGCGACCGTCAACGATGCCGTCAACTTCAGCGTCAGCGACGAGTGCAGCGTAGATAGCTCCTTGCAATTCCAGATCTGCGCTCGCCATAATCACCTATTTCCTTCTGGCCTGACGAATAGCGCGATTGACTGCATTTCGGATCCGGCGGCGGATCTTCGGCTTCATCGCGCGGTAGATCGGAAAAATGTGTGGCTTTGCGGCTGAGCCCGGATGCATGATGGCACCCGATCCTGTTGTCTGCTTTTTGCCGAGAACTGTTCCGCCGTCCTTTGCAACGTTATGCGGGCGCGTCCCGAATTCCAGAAAGCGCCAGATGAATTTCGCGAAGAGCCCCACGGCGGAAGGATCTTTCGATGCACGAGTACCGACCTGCTCTTGCGCCGGACGGTCTGCAATAAGGTCAGCCTGTATGCTTTCCATGTAATCGAGTGTCTCTCCGGTCGGAGCACTCAATCTGACAGCGTCAGCGAGTTCATCGCCGACCGATTTCTTTTCGTCCGCTGTGTATTTTTCGATATTGGGGGCAATCGTGTTGAGGCGGCGCATAAGGGCCTCTCGCCCCAGCACCTGAGCTTTCAGCACCATCAGACCGCTACTCCAGACTGCAACAGCAGATCAACCCACAAACGATCCGTCGTCATTGTCACTTCACGAATGTTGTAAATCGTGCCCGTTCGGACATCCCGCGCCCGCCAGTCAGGCGTGATCAGCTTCGACTGAGAGCATGCGCGAACGAAGACAATCTGTGTATGCTGCCCCTGAAGTCGGTCAGCCATGACAGCTTCGCCGCCGCGAATATGCGTAACGCCAGACCGGCGCTGAAACTGCTCCTGCCAGACGCCCTTGGTATTCCCGTAGCCATCCTGCTGATCAATGCGCTTGTCGAAAGAGAAGCGGTAAAACAGATCACCCGCCGACCTTGTTTTCGCCATCGGAAACCATGCCTTTCCTTGTCACAAAGACAGCCTTGCCAGCTTTCTTTGCCTTTTCGGCGCAATCGCGCTTCACGACACCTTCCCAACCAGCCTTGTAAGCTCGCGTGACGGCAGGCGTGATCTCGTAGTTGAAGTTCTGCGTAAATCGGACACGCGGCATAGCCGTCCTCCTAAAGAGAGAATCTGCGCCACTTCGAAATGAGCGCATTTTCGATGACCGAAAGCGTCGATCCGGCCTCGTTCGCGCTTTGCTCGTACCCGATTTGCACCCGCGCGATGATGGCAGTGCAAATGTCTTTGGAAACGGTCGGCTTTTCGTCGACCACGGGCCAGCCCGCCTTGTACTCAACAGTGACGGCGGCGCGCTCGTCCAGGTCAGACGGCGGCGCAAAGGCATTGCGAAAACAGATTTGTGACTGGCCGCCAGCGCTGGTTTCGAGGCCGTAACTCGCAGCGGGAACGGTCGATATCTGACCAGCAGCATTTCGCCACGACACGGATACCGCCTCTATGACCGGCCCGAGCGGCAGGCAAAAACCACGAGCAAACCGGTCAAAGCTTTGCCGCCATGTCTGCTCGACGAGGCAAATTCCAAGAATGCCCGTCCAGCCTTCGTAATGATCAACCGCCGACTGAATGAGTGTCTCGATTGTGCTGTCATCATCGTCGCTATCAATGCGCAACGCCTTTTTGACATCCTCAACCGAAACAGGAAGAACGGTGGGAGGTGTCACGAGAACTGGACGATGCATATCAGCCTGCCTTGTTGCTCGGAACCTGTTCGGCCTTGTTTGCGACCTTGGCTTCGGCTTTTGCCTTGTCAGTACCAGCCTTGATCTTCTCGACTTCAGCGGCGGCATCCGTGCGGGCTTTTTCGACCATCTCATTGAGCTCCTTAAGGTCAATATCTGCCTTTTCCCGAGCCTCAGAAACGATCTCAGCAATACCCGAGGCTTCTTTCTCGGCATTCGCCCGCGCCTCGTTGAGATCATCCTGAAGCTTGGCAAGAGCTTCCAATGTCAGCTTCTGCGCGTCTGCCAGGCGCTCGTTTTCCAACGCCAACAGATCGTCGATCTCAGCCTTGCGCAACTCGACAGCTTGCGGCGCCGACTGAGACTGCGAACCCTTCCAGCGTTCCGGATCATGTTCGCCCAGCACGCAAAGTTCCACGAGGTGCTTGGCCTCGACTTTTTTCAGTTCGCGCGTTTCGCCGGTCCGGTAAAACCGGTCGCCTTCGTGCTCGCGCAGCACATCGTATTTTACCGTTTCGCTCATTGTCATTCTCCTTCGGTTCACGAAGAGGGCGGAAAATCCGCCCCCTGTAGTCAGCCGAACCGGCGCTTTCGATCAGGGGACAACGGGAGGAGCAACGTTGCCGTAAATCAGGCCTTCCGGGCGATAAACAGCCAGCGCGAGACGTTCTTCACCAAGGATCGTGACCTTGTTGCGCACGAAGTCGTCATTCTGGAATCCGACCTCAATACGGGACTGCCACTGGTCGAAGATCTGCGCCGCCAGGCGGAAAGCACCTGTCAGGAATTTACCGACTGCGATCGACTGGGTGGCAACAACTGGAAGCCCCCAGAGGGTCGGGCGCAACGTGCCCTGCGGATTGCCGATGATATAACGGCCCTCGCCGTCCTTCAGGGTTTCGATACCGGCCCAGTCGATGTCATTCAGAACATGGCCTGTCGCAGGAAACTCAGCGAGGGCAGCCTGAAGCATTGCGACGCGCAGGACATCGATCGAAGTCATCGGCTCCGGGTTGGTGTAGCCGGCAGGGATTGCAAAGGCGGTCGCCTGCGGGATAAGGCCCAGAAGGTTGTCACCCGTGCCGTCGCCATTGAGCAACTGACCTTCTTCCTTGATCGCAAGACCATAAATCAGCCGCCCGTCAATCATGGAACGGATCTGCGGGAAGTCGGACAGGATCTGCTTGGATGCGCGGAACCAGTGCGCAATAACCCTGGTCGAGACAGTCTTGTCGGTGAGCTTGATGTCGGAATTCGGCTTCAGGCCACCTTCTGCAACCGGAGCCGCGTTGTTGGTGAAGCCCGTCTCCTGAATGTACTCGATCACAGGACTGTCGGTGTTGCCGGGGGTGAGGAGGTCTCGCACGGTCAGACGACGCTGCGGAAGCTCCAGAACACCGGGAAGACGGTTTGCCGAAATGGCCGCGCCAGCCGAACCGGCAGCGTTGGTCGTCGCCGTGGTAATATCGGCCTTCACAGGCATGCTTGCGGACGCTCCACTGCGCGGAGAAGACGCAAGCGATTTCAGTTCCTCACTTTCGACGAACTGCTGACCGAACGATTTTTCGCCTTCACGGCTACCGAGATCGGCGCGAGCAAGCTTCTGCTCCATCTCGGAAACCTGCTCGCTGAGGCCGTTCATCTTGAGCAGCGCCTCATCGGCCTTTTCCTTAAGGGATTTGGAAAGCTCTTCGCCCGATTTGGCCTTGCCGATGGCCTCCTCGGCGATCTGCTTCACCTTGTCGATAGCTTCATCGAACTGCTTTTTGACCTGATTGGCCAGCTGCTCAGCCGATTTGCTATCGGGGTGACCGCCGCCGTCGCGCAGATAACGGCCGGCGGCTCGCTCGTTTGCAGTCATAGCTCCGAGAATGCTGGCGGATGCCAACATGTAAGTTTTCTTTTTCATGGGTCTGCCTCTTGTGGCTTTGAAGTTACGCGGTCAGCAATGCCTGCATGAACGCGGTTCCGGGGTCCGCAACGGCAGGATCCCCCTGCCCTTTCAGGTGGACGCGCGCGGCACGCTCCGCCTGTGAATTCGAAAAGCCCAATCCTTTGAGCCAGGTTTCGAATTCGCGTTCTGTCAGCCGGTCCCCGGCCTTCAGGCGATCTGATAATTCGTGAGCGGCCTTGGCGGCCTTGACGCTGGCAACTGTTGCGTTGTCGTTGGCGCCGATCGACACGACGGAAACTTCCCTCAGGTCGATTTTTTCCAAGGTCCAGATGCCGGTATCGGTATCGACCGAGTATTCCTTGATCCGGTAACCGATAGACAAGCCGTCAATGTCACGGGCCTTGAGCAGCTCGTAGGCCTCGCGGGCTCGCTGGACACCCATATTGAGTTTTCCACGAAGGAAGAGGCCCTTGTCGTCTTCCTTGGCTTCAAACCATTTGCCTATCGGCTCGCGGGAGTCGTGCTGCCAGAACATTTTTGGCATGGTTCCGGCAGACTTGTGGGCGGTAAGGGATTCACTGTAGGCGCCAGGCGCAATCACGTCGCCGTAGCTGTCTGGTTCGCCGCCAAAGGTCGACCCGTAGCCCTCAATCTCGCCGCTTTCCTTCATATCCTTGATCGAGAGGCAAGCGGTTCCAAACTTCATGAGCGTCGTCATTGGGGTTGATCCCTCTCCTGCGCGATCAGCTTTCGCACTGCATCTTCATCAATTTCGGAAATCGGCTTGTTCTGCATTTGCATGCGCGGAATATCGCCGCCCTCTACCGGGGGTAGATTTTCAAGGTCGCGAACCTCATTGATGGTCATGGCGCCGATTGACGTCATCTGCTGATAGAAGCGAGCGCGCCCCCCGCTATCTGCGCGCAGCAGTCCTTCAAGATTGAACTCGACCGACACGCCGGCGGCGCGGTCAGAGGGCGTCAGGAGCTGCTTCTGAATAGCCTGCTCGATGCGCTTTAAACGACGCCGCAAGGTGAACTTTTGGAAGCCGATCGTCTGCTGTTCAATACCCGAGCCCCAGCTTGTGGTTTTCTCCGTATGGCCGATCAGGAACGGCGGCACACCGAAGAACCGACAAACCTCCTCGACGGAAAAGCTACGAGACTCCAGCATCTGGGCGTCTTCGGGAGCGAGCGTCAATTGCTCCCATTTGGTTCCGCCTTCAAGGATCATCGGCTTGCCGGTATCAGCCGACGATTGGAACTTCGTCGCCATCTTTTCTTCGGCGAGTTTTCGTTGTTCCGGCGACAACCATTTGTCGAAGGTTAGAACACCGGAAGGTCGCATACCGTTCTTGAAGGTCGATCCCGCCGACTTGTCGATGGCGCGTGCGAGACTGAATGTATGGCGCCCGAAATGAAGCGTCGACATCCCACCAAGAGGGTTTCCACCAAAGCCACGAATATGAAGCACGGTCTTATCCGTCTCGACATATTGCCTGCCATCCTGTGTCCAGCGATACTCGATAGTGCCGTTCTGTAGGCGACGAACACCCATCAGAGCGGGATTAACCGGCGTTAACGACGCGACGCCGCGACTGCTGCGCTCTATTCTCGCGTAACCGTTTCCTCGCATCTCGATCGACGCTGCAATAAACTCCCAGAAGTCGACGGCTGTCTGATCGTAGTTCGGGCTGTCATGCAGAAGGCGATAGAGCGGGTGTTCATAAAAAACCTCTCTGACACCCTTTGCGTCACGCCGGTAAATCATCAACGGTAGGCTGGCGATGGTGCCGGCCAAGAGATTGACGCACGCCCATGCCGACGAGATCGAAAGTACACTCGTATCAGTGACAGGCTCTCCGGCATCGCCCATTCCCGACGCATACCAGCCGTCCGTGTTCTCGATCGACAACATTCGCGCCATCGTCGAAGCCGCCTTGAACGCGAGTCTGCGGAAAGGGTTCACTAGCCACCTGCCATCTCTCGGAAATAGTCATCCATCCCTGCGTCAGCAGTAAATGGCTCAGGATTTCTACCCATCAGCGTTGCCGCGTTAAAAAGTGCGGTCGCAGGGTCGATTTTTGCGTCTCCGGCCGTCTGCTTTGTGGCCCTGATGGCTGTAGCAGTCGGCTCAATCTTCAGATTTGAAACACACCATTCCATCAACAGCCCGCCAGCATGGCGGAATAGACCACTTTTAAGGCGCCGCTCGACCGTCTTTATGGCGTTCATCATGCCGATGCCCTGCGGAGCGCCGACAAGAAGGTTGTTTTCGATGGTCACATCAATGCCGGAGAGGATATCAATGAAATCCCCAAGTCCAGCAGGGTCAACGGAAACGCCCCCTAGCTTGTTTTGCTGCTTGACGTAGTCGATGTGCTGCACGATCTCCGCCATGTCGCTCAAGCCATCCTTGACGATTGTGACAGAGCCCTCCGCCTTTAGATCCAGCAGCTTTGGCGCTATCTTTTTTCGCGTCCTAAGCAGGCCATCGTCACACCAGGCATGCGACCACGAAAGCCACCTCGCCATAGAGACACGCCTCTTCTCGCCGTCTATCTCGACCTCGACTTCAATCTGTCCAGGCTCGCGCCCCACGGCGGAGAAGCCGAAAAGGTCATCCAGACCACCGCCGTCAATGCCAATAACGACGCATTCGCAACGGCGGACGATTTCCTTGAGCGCTTCCATGTGCTTGAGGCTGGACAGATCCTTGTCGGTCCCAGAAACCCACAAGGAAGCTCCCGCCCATCGATTTGAGCGGTTGCGCATTCCGATTTGAACATTAAGGTGCTTCGCTAGGAACGACTGTATCGTGTCGCCTTCCTCGTCGTCGCCCGACTGGACCTTAACCAGCTTGCGCTCCAACCAATCCTGACGAACCGACCGGCCCATGTTCGGGTTGGTGATGTAGAAATTGGCGGGATCGAGGTACGACTTGTCCTCAATCATCTCGTCGGGAAACTCGTACAGAACCGGCACGCTGCGCGGATCGTCAATTTTCCCATCCCGAACGTCGCGAAAGTAGTCCAGCTTTTCCTTGAACACCCCTTCCGGCGGCTCATCAGACTGGGTTGTGATGTAGATCACAAAACCCTCGGGCCTCGATATAAGACCGCCGGTTGCTTCTTGCAGCATGGATGAAGCGCCGGCCTGCTTGCCAAAAAGCCAAAGCTCCTCGATCAAAACGAACGCCGCCTTCTTACCGGATGATGTCTTCGAGTCTGCCGATATGACCTTCAGAACAGCCTTGGTTCTGAGATGTGTTATCTTCTTCAGGTTCCGATTGACGTCCAGGAACACAAGCAAGTCAGGATCGGCCTCAACCATGTCTGCCGCAGGCCCGAACGAGTTTCCCGCGATTTCCTGCGTCGGGGCAAGGATGAGCAACTCCTGCGAGTGTCTCCAATTACGAATAAGTGCCGTCAGCATGATGCCCGCAGCAAGCGTACTCTTGATGTTCTTCTTGGAAATGAGGAGGAAGAACTCCTCAATCAGCCGCTGGCCGCTCTCCGCGTCGTATGCTCCGAAGATCGCCTTGACGAAGTCAAAGACATATTGCTCGCACGCTTCGCCGAAAGTCGGCTGTCCAGGGACATCAACGATGCGAAGAGACTTGAAAACTTCCAGTGCGGCTTCTGCCTCATCTGGAAACAGCGGGTCAAACGCGATGAGGGACCGGCGATTGACGATTCTCTCTTCCCAATCCGTGCAGGCCGTTGACCACTTCATTTGCGATTATCGACGATCAACTTGGGCGCAGATGGTGGAGCGAACTTCCCAGAGACGCCTTGGGCCGCGATCTGCCGCTCTTCCTTCTTCCCCAGCTTCTTCGTCTTCTCCTGTTTTGGTTTCTCGCGACCTCGGAACTTAGCTTCCGCCGCGTCGGCACTGACCTTGTCCAGCATCGTCAGCGCCGCATTCAACGCGGAGGCGTTACCGGAAATCCCCAGCTTGATCTGCTCGACCCGCAGTTTCGTTTTCAGTCTTTCGAGCATCCGGTCGCGATGCTTGATCAAGTGCAAATAATGTTTTCGAAAAGTTGGCACAGAGAGACCAAGCTGCGCAGCGACCTCTTTATTGGTTTGGCCTGCTGCCAGTAACACCATGACAAATATGATGTTTTCTTCCGTGGGCTGATGCTCTGGGCGACCAAGCTTTGGGTCATCGTTATCCAGAGGGTTGCCGAAGAGGTCAAAATCCATGGCGCTCGAAAAAAATTGTGTGCGTGAGAGGGACGCGGGTGCGGGAGGAAGAGGCCTTCCAGACTTTTGACCGCCCCCCCCTCTCAGCACCCTTGATCAGTCGATGTTGACGTTGGATCGGGTAAAGAGGATTGCAACCAAGCCGAGGCACGTCTTGCAGACGATAGAAAGAAGGATAGCGACACCCACGAACACCCAGAAGGATTGGAAGGTAAACTCAAGCACTTCGACCATCTTCACCAACGGCCTCGCGACCGCTCCTCTCGTTGCTTCAGTGTGTCGTGACAAGGCTTGCACAGCGTTTGCAGGTTCTTCTCATCGAAGAACAACGCCTCATCACCCTTGTGAGGCGTGACATGGTCGCAGATGAGTTTCGACGTGTTGCCTTCGATCTTGCCACAGCCTGCCATCTGGCAAGTGAACAGGTCGCGCTTGAACGTCTCAATGCGCAGGCGCTTCCATCGAACTAGCTGGTACCACTTGCGCCAAGGCTCTGCGGTCTGCCGATGCTTGTTGCGGTCCTGCTCATCACCAGGTGCAGGACCCAGCCGAGGAGGCAACGTGCCGAGCGTCGGCTTGAGTGTGGTAAGTCTGGCCATACCTACAATGCAAAAAGGCGACCATCTGGCCGCCTTGTGGTTCGTCGTCGCATAGCTGTAGCACTGACCCTGAATCGGTGTCTCACTCGGGAGACTGTCAGGACTGGGTGCGGGCGTGAAACGTAATCGCCACTAAGAACCGCATCGACCGTGGGCAGATTTGTACTCACACTTTCTCAAGCATTGCAAGCGGCATGTTGAACACGGTCGGCTTACCAAAGATGACGATGGTCACGACTGCGTCGCCATATCCATCCTCGCCAAAAGCCTCAACCTCCACTTCGAACCCAACGAATGGACCGCTGGTGATCCTGACCTTGTCGCCCTTCCTGATCGCATCCGAGCGGCGCGCGTAATCATATGCTCCGTCTTCGGCCAATTCCTTGAACTCATTGATTGTTTCGACGCTGATCTTAACCGCTTTCTCATCGCTCATTACAATGTTCTTGACGCCGTCGAATGACAGAATGCCGCGCAGGGCGTGGTTATCTGGAAGGCAATAGACAAACACAATTCCGTTGAATACCGGCAGTCTGGACGCTGGCAATCGCCTTCCATGGCGCTTCCTTTCAGGTCCCAATCGCATGATGACGCATGCCTCGATACCGGCTTCAATCATGGCGTTTTCAACAGCCTTTTCGCGCCCGTACTCGACACGCGCTATCACCCAAGCCGAATCAGACACACCCCGCGCTCTCTCTTTCGACGCCGAATACCGCTCATCGGCCACTCTCGCCGCCTCCTGGGCGATGCGATCCAGCTTCGCAAAACCCTTCGGTGAGACGTAACCGCAGATGTCTTCGAACTTATGCTGCATCATCGTTCCGTCCCTCGTTAAGTCTGTCTTTGAAGTTTTCGATTGCGACGAACACGGCCTCGTCGAGGTCGGGGACATCAGCAGGCAGCGGTGGGAACTGCGAAAATTCCAACACCTCAGGAGCAACCGGCCATGGCCAGCATCGCTTCGCATAGGCGCGCTTCCACGCCTCCCAGACCTCACCGCCAACTGCTACCTTCTCAAAGTCCTTGCTGATCTCCACGATCCGGTTCACGACAGTGAAGCGCCGACGCTCGATGAGCTGTACAGCCTCTGGCCAACCCTGCTTTTCCTTCTTGTCACGCCAAATCAGGTCGTGCTTTTCAGGGTGCGCATCGACGATATACTGCTCCAAAGGAGTGAGCGACAATACCCGAACAGGCTGTAGCAGCTTGGACATCAGCATGGCGCGACCAGCTCGCGAGAACACGGTGAAGGTTTCCGAGCTTTCGGCCTGCGGTGAGATCGGCTTAGGCTGAGAAAGCTTCGTCCAGCGCTGTTCCTTCAGGTATCTCGCCGCCGAGCAAAGATGCTTGCGACCGATCGAGAGCGCAGCAACCTGATACGCCTCGGAATATTCCAGCGCCAAGGCGCGCTCATCAGGCAAAAGCGCGGCCCATTCCCGTCGAGCTTCCGGCTCGCTGTCGCTGATCGCTGTTTTCCAGCCGATGAAGAACCGTTTGAACGCAGCCTCCACGGCTTTCGGATTTTCTTCCTCAATCCTTCCAGCCGCGCTGGCAAGCGTCTCTCTCTCTTTTCGTTCAACAGGAGGCGTTAAAGGAGAGGCGTTAATAGGTGCCGGTCCAGAACAGGCAGGGGGTGCCGACTCTGGGCAGGCAGGGGGTGCCGATATACCGGCAGGGGGTGCATCGTTTGCGAACTCGCAAGTAGGATCAAATTCCTTTTCGTCTTCCTCATCCCATGCATCAAACGCAGAGCTTGCGACGGCAGAATCGTAGATCACGCGATACCAATGAGCGCTATCGCGTCCATTCGGGCTGACGACTTCGCGCCGCTCGACCGCGCCAATTTCCACCAGCCGCGTGATTGCCGATTGCACTGTTGAGCGCGAGCAATTGAGCGCCTGCGCAAGCTTCACCTGGCTCCGCCGGCACCATCCGTGACGCGTGTTGGCGTTGCGACCAAGCATGCACAGCACTTGCAGGTCTTTCCCCTTCAGGCGCGGATCTGCGATGATCCAGCCGGGAATGATTGATAGTCTTGGCTCGTTCATCTGCCCCTTCCCCTTAATACCACGCAGCCGGAAGCCCCAGCGCGATGCGTTCCATACGCCCACGCGCCGCGCCCACTTCCATGCGCATTGATTTGTCGCCGTCCGCACCGCGCTCGCGCCGCAGATCCGCCAGTTCGATTTCGAGATAGTCGAGGCCCTCGCGGAACCGTGCGTTCAGCAGCCGGTTCCGGATGGTCATTTCGCAGGAGAGCAGAACGTCGAGCGGACACGACAATAGCCACGCCGCCCGCTCCTCGCGCGTCCGTGCCGCCTCCAGCTGCTCAATTCTCGGTATGATCGCAATCATGCCGCCACCGCCGTGACAGCAAGATGGCTGCAGTTCGCTGCGACAAGCGCCCTTGCGACGGGCGGGCAGACGCTGTTACCGACACAGGAGACCTGCACCTCTTTCGAGAACGGAACCCATATCGGTGCATCACCGCGTGAGCGATCGAAACACCCGTCGATCTGGTAGTCGCGCGGGAAGCCCTGCGCGTTGAACAGCTCGCGAGGCGAGAGCATGCGCATGCCGATGTCGACCACTACGAACGTGACGCCGTCGATTTCAATGGTGACGAATTCCCGCTCATCCCAGACGCCATGCGCCCGAAGGAAGTCAGCAACCTGCCGTGCACGCGCGGCCTGCGCTTCGGTGAAGGGCGGAACGTCCACGGTCGCCTCGATGTGCCCGAAGCGGTCACGCGTCGTAATTGTCCGGCACGCTTCATCCTCGCGAGCACCTTCTCCGGTCCCGTAGTAGGATTGGAGGTACGGCATGATGAGGCGGCTCTTGCCCTGCCCTTCCGGCATAATCGTTGCGGAGGGTTCAAGCACGCTGTGACCTGTCGAGGTGCCGAAGTCTCGCGCGATGTAGGCCGAGACAAGCTGCTGATGACTGCCGGTCTGGGTGACGGTCGACAACGCCTCATCCAATGGACGGCCCGGATTGACACCGCCGACGCGCCTACTGTCATTGTTGGCTTGAGCCATGTAGCCGACCAGAACCGAATTCTGATCTTTCTTGCTGGCTGTAATGGTATGCGACTGTCCATCCACGGGCCTGCATGCGCCGCCCTGCTGAGCATAGGTCAGCACCGGCGCCAGCAAGCCAAGGGGCGCCGCCCCACCTGGACGCTTGATGTAGCTGTTTGCGGTAATCGTTGGCAATTGATCGTCCATAGCAACGCCAGTTGCGCCAGTGTTAAAACGCTGGATAGACGGCGAAATCAGAGCCTTTTCGCCACGATGAGCGCCGGTAATGGTTTTAAGGCTGTCATCGAGATCTTCGACCCGACCGCCATGCGTTAGATTGACGAGGAATGGCCGCCGGGCCTTTAGAACGAACCGATCAAAGCCACGCGCCACGCGAGCCTGAGATGCATCCGCGATTGGTCGCACGGACCGAACGCCGAATTTTTCCCATATCTCTGCCGAGGTATCGAAAATCGAAGGGCAAGGCAGGCTCCAATCAATTTCATTCGCCATGATCGGCCACGGAAGCTTACGTCCGGCAATTACGTCAGCATCGTCAGGTGCACCATGCGTTTCCTCAGGCCAGATGATGGGTTTGCCATCGAAACGCAGGATGATGAAAAGCCGCTTGCGGATGGTCGTGGCACCGTAGTTGCGCGCCCTGATCTCGCGGCTTTCAATTTTTGCGCCGAGCTGGCGAAGCTTCTTACGCCATTTCTGGTAAGTCTGGCCTTTCCGCTCAGGATCTGGCCGCAATCCCTTTTCGGTCTCGATCAGCGGCCCGTAATCCTTGAACTCCTCGACATTCTCCATGATGACGACATCAACCTTGCCGCCGCTCTGCTGGATGCGCTCGATCCAGCCGGGAATGATCCAGCAAAGGTCGCGAATATTACGCTCGACCGGCTTGCCGCCCTTGGCCTTGCTGAAATGCTTGCAGTCGGGAGAGAACCAGGCGAGGCCAATATGCTTGCCGCGCAGATGATCGAGAGGATCGATCTTGTAGACGTTTTCCGACAGATGGATTGTCTCGGGGTGATTAGCCTCGTGTAGCGCCAAAGCCGCCGCATTGTGGTTGATGGCATAATCGGGCGAGCGGCCAAGCGCCTGCTCAATCCCGGTAGAGGCGCCACCGCCACCAGCGAAACTATCGATGATATACGGACCATGCGGCCCAAGCGCAGGCACCGCGACAGAGTGACGAAGCTCAAACAGATTTCCGGCGTACGCATTCATGCCTCACCGCCTTCCTGCCTGCTGAAATGCTGGCAAGGCGGACTTTCAAAAAGGATCTCGGGCGCACCGGCCTGATTGCCCCAGAACGACCAATTGCCGCGCAGCCTTACATCACCGTCCGCAAGACTTTCGCGACGCTGAAACATTTCGAGCTTCGGCATAGTTGGATACAGCCGGTCGATCTGCTCGGCGAACCAGACCGGTTTTTCACTGTGGCGGCCAACAGGATGATCGGTGCACTTGATCGGCTGGGTGCCGGGAACTGGCGCCGGGAAGTCGCCGCGCGTGCCGATTAGCAGCAGTTCGAGGTTGTCGAAACTCCAGTAGCCGGTTCCAGTCTGTTCGCCGGGGTAAATCTTCTTCCAGCCCCAGAAGCTTTTGTAGGTGAAGCCCCAGCGCTCCATCGCCTTCACACCATTGGCGAGGTCAGTGACCCACATGAACAGCGCCGAGCTATGAGCGCCGGGGCAACCAAGCGACAGGATGTCGTCGAGTGACATGGTCGGATAATGGTTTTCCGCGCTCTTCTCGCCGCCGGTCACTTCGGAATAGGTTTTGAAACGCCACGGCGGATCCGCATAGATAACAGGGTATGCCCTGCCCTCGTCCCGCCCCACGCCATGCCACCAGGGCGCCGCGTTCTGGCGTGCCGCTATCTGGACGGCGAGATCCGTGCGGACCGCATGGCGGATCTTCTGATCTTCGGCACGCTTGAGTTTGGCGACGTTTTTCAGTTCGCGGAAATTCGCAGGTTCCGGCAGGAACATGGTGCGGATCGGTTTGACGGCAGGTTGAGAAACGCCGTCGCGACCAACGATTGTCGTCTGGTGGGGAATTTCCCCACCATCAACCATACGTTTTCGTGCCGCCGATACAGTCTTGTGATCCACGCCGAGCTGCACGGCGATGGCGCGATTGGATGCGGTCGGAGCATCTTTCAGGTGCTCCTGAATAATCGCCTGCCGTTGCGCGCCGGAAAGGTGGCGCCGTGCGAAGTTCAGAGACCGGGCAAACGACCGCTTGCCTTCCTCCGTCAACTGCTTGCGGATGAAGCGCGGCCAGTCGGTAATGCCCAGCATCTTGCAGATGGCAACGCGGTGGTGACCGTCGAGAATTTCCCCGGCCTCGTCGTATTCGACCGGGACCTTTACGCCGTGGGCGGCAATATCATCATGCAGCGCCTTGAAGTCGTCATCGGAGAGTGGCGGGAGCAACTGATAAGGACCAGTTACGACGATCCGGCTCAGGTTCTCTTCGGCAAGCTTTCCATTTTCGCGCGCCCGATCCAGCACGGCTGTCGCATGTTCACCCGGACGGAAAAGGTTTCCGTCTTTCGGGTCGCGCGTGAGATACCGGTGCCCCATCGCCGAGCAAGCCGCGCGCACTTCCTGCGCAGTCTGGCAACGATACTGGCCGTCACGCACAGCCGCCGCGATGATTGACAGACCGGCTTCCTTCGGCATTTGCAGGTTTTGCGCTGTCATGCCGCACCACCTTTGCGCATCAGGCGCACATCGGTTTCGCGGATGATCTCTGCGGCGCGCTCGGCGGAAACACCACGCGCCAGCAGGCGAACTGCGAAGCGCGGAACGAATTCGAAGTCCGCGCCGGCTATCGCCTGACGCACTGTCGGAGGAAGGGCATCAAACAATTCCATCAATGCGCCCTCATCAAACGGTCGAGATACGCCTGCCCCATGCCAGTCAGCCGAAGGTCGTAGCCGCTAGTGCCTATCTCGACGTAACCTGCCTTCTTCAATTCCAGCGCGAGGCTTCGCGCCTTGAACGATGCGTGTATCTTCAGACTTCCGCCCGCCGCGCGGACCTCGCGCAGCATCGCCCGCGCGGCGTCCGATATCGGCGTCAGGGTCAGTGCGGTTTCACTGATTTTCAATGTCCTACCTCCTCGACAATGCGGCAAACCTCGATCTCGTCGAGGCCAAGCTCCGCAGCGATTTCATGGGTGGATTTTCCAGCATGCCAAAGGTCGAGAACCCGCGCGGTGCGGGCCTCTTTCACGAGTTTGGAGCGACTGGTTTCGGCCATGCAAAGCGTCATGAGCCACCACCAATCAGGCCGCTGCGAAGCTCCTGCATCTGGGCAATTGCATCGTCGAGGAGCGGTAAAAGCGTGCGGCGCTCGTGATTATCGATCTTCCCATCAAGAAAAGACGTGATAAGCGCGGACAGCAGTTTGCCCTTGGTGTCGGCCAGGCGACCGACATCCTCCATATCCGGAGCGTCAGCTTCGGATTCATTCTGGACGAGACGAAACCCGCTCATCTGAGCCATAAATTCAGTGACCAGAGGATAGCCTGCCATGCGCTCGACATCGGCAACGACATCGAGCGGCATGAACTCTTTTTCGCGCGGAGAGGCGTAGCGCGACAGGTGCGCCTCCCCAACCCGGCTTTCCTTGGCAACGTTGGATGCACCAACCTGACGGAGAAGCCGGCCAACCGTAGCCTTCAAGTCGCGCCGCTCTTCCTGAGAGGTGGGGCGCATGTTTTCGGTCTCATCTGGGCGCACGAAATGGTCCTCGAAAATCAAGGGAATCTTTTCGGAAATTCTTCCGGTGAATTTGCTGGAAGCTGCGATTAGCTTCGTAGAGTCCAACCAAGAAAAGGCGGCCCGCATGACATCGAACCATCAAGAGAAGAACCGCCGGAGCCGGGAGGAGAGGCGTCACGGCGGGTGCGCAAAAGGGAGAGGACAAACCCCTGCGCAACAGGAAAGACGTTCCGGACGGAAGGGTCCGCAGGCGTGCAAAGCCTCTTCCGTCCGGTTTCCCGCTCGTCGCCTGGCCGTTGAACGGCGGGATTGGTTGCAGCGGCAGGATTTGAACCTGCGACATCGTGGGTATGAACCACGCGGGATGACCGCTTCCCTACGCTGCTTTGGTAAAATGCTGGAAGCGTCATTGGATCGCCTCCTCTGGACGGGGAACAGCAAGCGGCCAAACGCAATCATCAGGCCAATTGGCGCTAAACCATGCAACGACCTCATCGTACTTCTTGGCCGTGAAGGTTTTCCCGCTTCTAATTCTCGAAAAGAAACGGCTATCGGCAGCGCAGTGCCGCCCGACAGTAGACTCGCCAAGATCCTTAGCCGCACAGAATGCGTCCGAGAGCGTCAGCAGGTGGTTTGCGAGTTGCGTTTCCATGCCGCCGTTATAGTGGGACACTTCCCACTTTGCAATAGGAAACATCCCATTCGCTTTGGGAGGGGGAAATTTCCTATTATCGCAGCATGAACAAGCTTCAAGAAATCGCGATTGAACGGCTAAAGGAACTGGGCCTCGGACCAGTCGAAGCCGCAGTGAAGGCCGGGATAGAGCGGACGTTCGTTCGCGATCTTGTGGACGGCAAAAAATCCACTGTGACGCTTAAGAAGATACCGGACCTCGCGAAGGCGCTGCAGCTCGACGCAGACGCACTCATCAGAGGTGAAGTTGTACCATTTGACGACCCGGACGAAGCAGTAACACCCACAGCAACTAAACCAAATGCGAGCTTTCCTCCGCGCTTCCAGAAGTTTGACGGGGACGGATATGTACCTCTCCTCGGTCAATCGATTGGCGGCCCGAACGGTCGCTTCATCTTAAATGGCTCCGAGGTGGGCCGGCTGTTTGTTCCACCAATGCTTGAAGGCGTTGAGGGAGCCTACGCGGTGCGGGTTTACGGCACATCGATGGAACCCCGGTTCAAAGCGGGGGAAACAGTTTGGATCAACCCGAATGAGCCCGTTCGCGCCGGGGATGACGTCATTGTCCAGGTCGTAACTGATGAAGAGAATCAGCGGGAAAGCTACATCAAAGAGTTTCGGTCGCAATCCAGCAAGGTAACGCGCCTCTGGCAGCACAACCCCGAAGAAGGCGAGACGAACGAAGTTACATTCGCTTCATCTACCGTCTTCTCTGTCCACAAGATCGTGTTTCACGCCACCGTTTGACCTGCTGCGACATCAATCCATTTTGGCCGGATAGTAAGGTTCCTCTGTAACGGGGGAGCCTTAGGACATTCAGAGCACCTGATTTTACGGCACAGCTGCATGTAATTGTGCACCCCTAGAGCAACCGCTTCCCTCAAGTTTCGGTAGCCAAGCAAGCGCGAGTGACCACAATCATCGCAGGCGACATAGAGCGAATCTAGCTCCACTACCAATCGCATTGCATCTGGATGATTTACCGGCGGCGCTCGCATCCTGATCTCCCGTTTGTTCTTATTTCGTTCACGCTAAAAAAGACAGATGTTAGCCGGAGAGTCGAGTCCAAAGTGATTCGATTTTGCCTCTTTCTGTAACCCGCTCAATTCCAACCATAATTTCTGGCGCCATTCAGAAGGCAAATCCGCAATAGGACGTATCCCACTTTTCTATTGCAAAGTGGGAAGTATCCCACTATAACGTCCCCATCCAAGCAAACCACATGGCTTGGACAAAGACCGGACGGCACCCCAATCCCCCGCCTCGATGCCGTCCGGTCTCCCCTTTAACGGATGGAGACCGACATGAACGTCAGTGCGATGAACGACAATGAGAAGATCGAAGCCATGGCAGCCGCGATGCGCCGGTTTGGCGAGGGCTGCACCCGCGAGCAGCTGAACCTCTATTTTCCGAACGCCGATATCGACCGCCTGCATGAACAGGCCCGGATGAAGGCGAACGACGAAGCGCTCATGGAAGCGGCCTGACGCTCCGTTCCGGTTTCCGCCTCTGTCGAGGCGGTTTCCCGAACGGATGGAGGCCAACATGACCCAGATATCCCCCGCTTACCCCCTAGCCTGCAAGAACCTCGGCACCTTTCACAAGGTCAAGCCCTTACCCTATTGCCGCATCACCATCGTGAGCACGACAGGCGCCGCCTTTCTGGCGCTGCTCATGGCAGCATCTCTCTGCGGCGTCCGCGTCGTCGAGGTTGAGCGCCAGCTTGAACAGGCGGCGCGCATATGATCCGCCTCGTCCTTTTCCGAATCCGTATCGAAGAAGCGGCGGACGCGATGCGCGGCGACATGGTCGAGCTTTGCAAGATCGACGTGATCGTCATAACCCTGAACGCGTTTCGCGCACCGCAGATCGATCTGCGCGAACAGGAAGGAATCTGGCAATGAGCGCCGAGATCTTCATCCTTCCCGTTCGCAAGCCGCCTGTGCGCCTTGTCTTTTCCGCCGGCGGTCCACGTAAGACTGAAAGCGACGCGTTCGTCGAGCGCCAACTCGCGGAGGCAAACTCACACCTGATCGGTGCCCAGTCCGACATTGCCCACGCCTTCAAGGTCGTCACCAACGGCAGAACACTGCCCGAACACGACGCAACCATGATGGGCGACACGCTGGAATCAGTCCTGCGCGCCGCCGTTCCCCTTCTCAATCTCTCCGGAGCCAGCAACCGCGACCGCGATCTTTCGCGCGCCATTCGCCAGTGGCTTCAGGTCAACGGGAGCCTAGACCATGACTAAATCCGCCATCGTGCGCGAAGCGCGCATCCTTCAGACCCTCGTCGGCTCCGTCTTCGCCATCGCACTGGTGACGGGCATGCTGGCCGGAGTGCTCTGACATGCGCCAGAACAACAAGCTTGGCGGCGCAAAGCTTCCGTCCGCCGTGATGCTCATTCGCTGCGCGCAGATGGGCATGGGTCGCACCCAGATTGCCGACCATTACGGCGCCAGCATCAAGCGCGTGACGACGCGGCTGCGCGAGCTGGGCGTCGACGCTCCGCTTTACGGCAAGACATGGCGCGAGGCGCGGTTCAAATTCGACACCGTTGTTGTCCGCCGTTTCAGCAGCAGCATCACACTGCCCTGCCCTGCGATCTATGCCGCCGCGCTGGAGAATCCCCATGGCTGAGACGACGGCAATTTCGTGGACGGATTACACCTGGTCGCCTTGGACCGGCTGCGCCCGTATCAGTCCCGCATGTGACGGGTGCTATGCCGCGCAGCTGATGGACACGCGCATGCATCGCGCCGAGTGGGGCGCACCGGGCTCCGGTGAAGGCACCCGCAGCCTCATGTCCGAGAACTACTGGAAAAAGCCGATCGCGTGGAACCGTAAGGCAGCAAAAGCAAATGCTGAACGCCCGCCGTTCGTGTTCCCGTCGCTCTGCGATCCGTTCGACAATGCCGTACCGGCGGAATGGCGCGAGCGATTTTTCCAGCTGATCGACGACACCCCTTTTCTCATCTGGCTTTTGCTGACGAAGCGCATCGGCAACATCGAGAAGATGACGAGCGGCATTACAATGCCGCGCAACATCGCGATCGGCGGCACGTTCTGCAATCAGATCGAATGGAGCCGTGATTGGCTAAAGCTACAGCGCGCCAAGGAAGCGACCGGCGCAATCTTCTCATTCGGTAGCTACGAACCGCTACTGGGCGCCATCAGGTTCGAAGGCACCACATTGCCGGATTGGCTGATTACCGGCGGCGAGACTGACCAGGGCGCGCACAAGGCCCGGCCCACGCACCCGGAATGGTTCCGCATGATCCGCGACGCCGCAGCAGATGCCGGGAAGCCCTTTCACCACAAGCAGAACGGCGAATGGGCAACAGGCTTCTTTGAGGATCTCGGAGACATGGCCGTGTTCAAGCCCGACGAACCGGGCGTGGAAGTACCTGCCCTCGCAAAGGCCGACACCCATTGGTTTGACGAGCGCGAGTGGCCGGAAGGTTGCGGCGCCGTCCGCGTCGGCAAGCGCAGATCCGGCCGCACGCTCGACGGCGTCGAGCACAATGCAATCCCTGAAATTGAACTTGCGACACTCAGCGTTCGGCACAGCCCCGCGCCGTCTGCGCTCGACCTCTAACCTCACAGCGAAAGGCTACGCGAATGATCAGCCAACCGACGGCATCAAAATTCGTCTCCGTTGAAGCCAAGGAACTGGCCTCGGCGCTCAAGCTGGCGAACTCTATTATCGAGGTGCGAAACACCATCCCGATATTGAACGACGTTCGCCTCAACTACGGAAAAAAGGGCTTGTCGGTCGAGGCGACTGACCTCGACTTGCACGCAACCATCCACGTTGACGAGGTCGAGGGCGCTGGCACCTGGTCGCTGTGCGTCCCTGCACGTTTCCTCGCAGCCGTGGCATCTGCCGCAGGAACCGGATGGGTTCACATTGAGCCGGCTCAGGTCGAGATAAAGAACGAGAAGACAGGCGCGACGTCGATCCGACACAGCGCCGAAATCCGTGTTGGTGTCGCATCCTACACAGTCGAGGCGCATGCGCCGGAAGACTACCCAATCATTGCAGGCGAAAAGGCCGGCATGGTCGAGCGCTTCACCAACGGCCATTTCGCGCTTGCGCTTAAAAAGGTGTCCGGCTGCATCTCGACCGAGGAAACGCGCTACTACCTGAACGGCGTCAACTGGGCGTCGACACCAAGCGGCAGACGCATGGCCGCAACGGACGGCCACCGCCTGGCGCTATGCAGGTACGCAGCGAACGAGGACGAAACCGCCTTCAGCTACATCATCCCACGCAAAACCGTGGGCGTGATTTCCCAGTACCTCGCCAACGCCGACGTGGAGATCTTCTCCGTCAGTAACGGCAACAAGATCATCGATACCGTCCTCGAATTCAAAGGCCCCGGCCTGGTTCTTCGGAGCAAGCTCATTGACGGCACGTTTCCTGATATCGAGCGGGTGATACCGAAAGAGTTTGCCCACCGCCTTGAGATCCGGACCGACGAGATGCTGCCAGCGATCCGGCAAGCTACCGCTATCGGCGGCTGGCGCGGCTCAGCCATTCGGCTGCACGGCGTCTCTGGCAAGCTGCATGTCGAAGTCAAGAACGAGGAGATTGGCACTGCCAAGGTTTCCACCTCTTGCGATTGGCCGGAAGATCTCGCGCCGATTGGCGTCAACAGCCGATACATGGCCGATATGGTCAAACGCTGCCAAGGTTCAGTTGCCATGCAACTCAATGGCGATGGCGGCCCGATAGCCCTCGCCGATCAGGATCCGGAAATGACCCGGCTCCTCATGCCGATGAGGGTTTAGTCATGAGCGAGCAATCAGCACCAATCCGCCGCATCATCGGCCCGACCATTCTTCTTGGATCCGGCACATATTTCGACTTCGATAACCCGGAGGGATCCGAGTTGACGATTGAGGATGTCGCCTATGGTCTAGCTTTCCAGTCGCGCTTCTCAGGCCAGTGTGTAAGCCGCAGCACAGGCAAGCGCGTTTACTACTCCGTTGCTCAACACTGCGTCATCATGGCCGGTCACGCCGAGCCGGGAAACAAGATGGCGGCGCTGATGCACGAGGTTGGCGAGGCAACCTGCAACGACATGAGTTCTCCGCTCAAGTCGCAGTGCCCGGATTACAAGCGGATTGAGAAGCGCTGTGAAAAAGCCGGCCTTGTTCGCTTCGGTATCGTCGTCTCCGATCCGGCTTACATCAAGCATCTTGATTTGCGGATGTTGGCGACAGAGCAACGTGACCTCATGGCGACGAGCGGCGAAACGTGGGGAATGCTCAAGGGCGCCGAACCGTTCGACCCTGAGATTTTCCCGTGGGAAGATCCGCATGGCGCCGCCGAGGCATTCCTTGAAACTTACTACGCGTTGCGGAGGGCTGGCGAATGACCGGATCTCGTCAACGCCGTAAGGAAGCCACGTTCCGAGCAGGCCGGGAAGAGGGTTTGGCCTCAGCAGAGGCCGAACGGAACCTGTTCAAGGGCAAGTATCGGTCGATTGTCACGCTCCTTAACACCACCCGCTGCCAGCTCCAGGAGATCTTCGACCACGTCGACGACGAGGGGGACCGGCGGTATTTCGGCAGCACGAACCATGTCGATTGGTTGAGGGATCTCCTCGACGACATGGACGGCTGGTCGATCGACGACATGCTGCCAAAGGGCGATATCAACAAGATGGAGGCCGATCCCTATGCAGAAATTCGCGCGCAGCGGGCTCGTGCGGAGGCAGCAGAGGCCGAGGTGAAGCGTCTGCGTTCGGTGCTCGGACCGATAGCAAAAGTGGCTGGCGACATATCGGAATCGTGGCCAGATGACGCTCAGTTCGTAACCGAAATCGGACATTTTCGCCGCGCCCGCACCGCCCTCGCCAGCACTGGAGGCGAACACAATGAAGAGTAAAACAGCAATCAGCCGCGAGTTGTTGGGCAAAATCGTGGACGAGGTCTTTGATGGCGCGATCGAAGATTCCAGCGTGATCGAGGAAATCTATGCGGTCATCAGGCGGGAGGAAGCCGCCCTGTCCGCTGCGGAGCCGCGAGGCTACCTCGTTCACGATAAGGACAACCCCGATGGACGCTATTTCAAGCATAAGCCATCAATAGCCGACGATGACATGAGCGAGTACGAAGTCTGGATCGAACCGCTCTATGCCGCCCCTCCAGCGCTATCCGTGGCCGTGAAGGCTTTGGATATGGACAAAGCTACCAATCCCGATTGGGTAACCAAGGATTTCACGCAGTCAGAGGCATATATTGCCATTCGCGCCGCCCTCTCCGCACAGGTGCAAGACGTCGCGGAAGGTAAGGAACTCGGCAGATTCGAACTATGGTTCTTCCACCACCTGACGGACGACCAACGGACTGCCTTGTTTGCACTTAACGGTTACCCGACAACCGGGATGGATACTCACGGCAAGCAGAAAATTGCACTCAAGCATTGGTTTTCTCGCCTCCCCGCAGCACCTGCAAAGCAGGAGGGCGGCGCCGATGGATGCTAATCAACTCCACATCCTCCAGCATTCTCTTGGCCTAGATGAATATGGGCGCGGCACATTCTATCGTAACCACTTCGTGACCGGCGAAGGCAGTAGTGACCATGCCGATTGCGTCTCGCTCGTCGAGGCTGGATACATGGGTATCCGCAAGAGCCATCCACTTGCCGGCGGCGATGATGCTTTCTGGGTGACCGAGGCCGGGAAACGCGCAGTTCGAGATCATAGTCCAGTGCCGCCCAAGCTGACTCGTGGGCAGCAGCGCTATCAGGCGTGGCTCGACTATGACGGCAGCATGTCGTTCATCGAATATGTGAAATGGAAGTCGCAGCAGCAGCGGCAGATGGGTGCCGCATAATGAGCCGCCGTCAGTCGATCCGCGAAAAGATCATGAGCCGCGTCCGTGTAGACCCGGTCACGGGCTGCTGGATCTGGACGGGCCCGACTTCCGGCACCAGCGGGCGCGGCCACGGCTACCCTCGCATGTCACTTGGAGGCCAGACCGTGGCGGTCCACATCGCGATGTGGACCAACGAGCACGGATATATTCCAGGCAAAAAGGAGCTTGATCATAAGTGCCGGAACCGGCTCTGCGTCAACCCAGATCCCGACCATCTGGAGATGGTCACGCGCAAACGCAACGCGATGCGCCGTGAGGAGGCACGACGGATGCGATGCGAGGAAGTCGAGGCGGGCAACCTATGAACCTCGACGAAGCCAAGCGCACCTACCGCGAAGCCAAACAGCTGTTGCCTCTCGTTTCCGATGAATGGGAGCGGACCTACAACCCCGCAACCAGCCAGGCCGAGATCTGCCAGCGCGATGACATGACCGGCGAGATCTTCCCGATCGTCATCATCCGCCCGGACTGCCCATACCACGACGGACAGCTCGTCGAAAAATCGCTGACGTATTTCCGCGCACTGATGATGGTGATCGATGAAGCCTTTGCGAAGATCCGGAGACTGGAAGCGCAACCGCGACCAGCGCAACCAGCGCAACAGCCCAAGCAAAAAGACTTAGCGGCGGAATGCGCGATGCTGTGCGGGCGTCAGGAGTTTCGCCGCTACCTTATGCAGTGCCACGATCTCGTAGACGCTGCCGACGACGAGCGCGTCAACACGCGTGTACGCCATATCCTGAACATCAGGTCTCGGGCCGAGCTGAACACAGACCACCAGGCCGCATCGCGCTGGAAGCGACTGCGACGGGACTATTACGCATGGAAGGATGGCCGATGACTCTCAATCACGCTTCGGCAGAGGGGTGCATTAGATGACCCAGCCAGCAATTTTGAGGAAGCAGGACATGATGCGGGCCGCCGAGGTTGCCAACAATTCAGGTTGTAGGATCGAGATAAAGGTGGGCGATACCATCATCACCGTCATACCAAGTTCAGAGAACGAAAAGGGGAAGGGAATTGACTACTCGCGTCCCGTACTGTGATATCTCGGGCATGCCGAGAAAACTCTACCCACATGTGCACAAGCAAAAGACCCGCCATAACAAGTGGGTCTTTTATTTTCGTCTTGGAAAAGGGAAGCGGATCCGCTTGCCCAATCCCAACGATCCTGAGTTCAAAGCGGCGTACATGGCTGCGCTGAACGGTTCACCGGTGATAGTGGAGACGGCGCACGAAGGTACTCTGGGCTGGCTGTGGGAGCGATATACGACGGAGAGCGCGAAGTGGGCAGGTTACAGCGCCGCTACCCAAAAGCAGCAACGGCTGATCATGGCGAAGGTGCTCAAAACCGCTTCAAAGTCATCGCTAAAGGTCGTCACCCAGGACGTCATCCAGGAGGGCGTTGATAAGCGCCACGAGACGCCGGCGCAAGCCGGGAATTTCCTGAAGGTTATGCGCGGCATGTTTGGCTGGGCAAAAAAAATGCGGCTGGTGGCCGTGGATCCATCGCTTGGCGTGGAAGCACCGGACTATAAGAAGGGTGGCTTTCCGGCTTGGACCATGGACGAGGTTAAGGCGTTCCGTCAGAAATACGAAATCGGGACAACTGCGCGACTGGCAATGGAACTGATGCTTTTGGCGGGCCTACGCCGATCGGATCTTGTAAGGGCCGGTCGCCAGCATATCAGCGGCAAGATCCTTTCCATGGATACAGAAAAGACAGGCGCGCGGATCACCGTCGAACTTTCCGACGATCTGATCACGGTCATTAATGCCACGCCTCGCAAGGGCTTGCACCTGGTCGAGACCTCCCGGGGGAAGCCGTTCGTTAAGGAGAGCTTTGGAAACTGGTTTCGGGACCAATGCAACGAAGCAAAGGTATATAAATCTGCACACGGGCTGCGAAAGCTGAGCGCGACGCTTGCCGCTGAAGGTGGCGCGGCCTCACATCACCTGCTCGCCCAGTATGGCTGGACCAACCTCGCCACGGCAGAAATCTATACCCGTGGCATCGACAGGCGCCGTCTTGGGATCGAGACAAGCCGCATCGTGGCGGATCAGATCGGGAACATAACTGCCCCTCACCCTGTTTTAGGTGAGGGAATGAGCGCAGAAAGCGAAACAAAATCAAATACTAAGAAATAAGGTGGCGCACCTCTCGTGGACACCATTTTCCTGACGAATTACGTTTAAAAACAATAATATAGAGTAGGGCGAAATGCCCTCACCTGCGTTACTGCTCGCTATGAGACTCTAGGCCGGGCCAAACATGATGGCTGTCCCGTTTCGGTCAGCATGCGCACGGGCGTGTTCGAATGGCGACCGCATCGATTGGTCACGTTCGTTTTACCAATTGGCTCCGGTCTTTTGCGCGTTTGATCGCACATACATCTCGTGCATTCACAAACAGCACCTATCTAAGATGCTCACACACGATGAAGGAGACAGAATGATCAACGAATATGGCCCATACGTACAGATGGGAACGCTTGCAGAGCAGATGGCCACCCGATACCGGATGGACGCAAATCTCGCACTGGAACCGCACCTGTTGCACTACATGGAAGAGGTCGAGGTAAATATCGCCGCCGATAGCTTCGACCACGTTGGGTTCATGGACAAGATCCGCAGCCGGCTGGAAATGACGCTGGCGAAGACCGTCGACCCCCGATGCCGAGAATTTTTGCATGCGGTTGTGGTCGCACTTCAGAAGCGTATCGATCGTCATTCACTCGACGTTGCGTGATAGGCATTCCTCCTTCCGCGTTTGCGCTAGGTCTCTGCCAAGGAACTTCCATGACGCGGGCACGGAACTGCCTGCGGTAGTGGCGTTTGGCCGCGCGGCGCATTCACCGTCAAAAATTCACTCAATGAAAACCCGCACACTCGAAGCGCGGCCATCGGCGTCGATCACCGTCAGCGTTGAAAATCCCTGCCCCTCCGGGCGCCATTCGCTGTTGCGGCGTTGTGAGGTATCCGGCAGAGGCTTGCCGTTGGCGAGCCAGCGGAAAGGCGCACGCCCGCCCTGCAGCTTCAACACCAGCGGCGAAATGCCCGACTGGTTGGAGAGTTCAACCCTCGCGCCTTCCGGTGGATAAACGATGCGCGGGGCGCTTTCTCGCCTCGAGGCCGAGAGCAGGCCGCTTGCGGTCATGGTGAAGCGCCGCTGGTTGGCGGGAAGGTCGCTCACGGCGACCCGCGCGACGCCGGAAGGTGCTGGGGGCATCGGCGTGATCGCCACGCCGGATCTTGCAAAAGCCTCGAACAGGATCGGGGCCGCCGTCGCATAACCGGCAATGCCCGGCACCGCGCCATTGTCAGCACGGCCGACCCAGACGCCAATCACATGCCGCCCGTCATAACCCACCGACCAGGCGTCGCGGTAACCGTAGCTGGTGCCGGTCTTGTAGGCGATGCCGCGCTGCTTCATGCCGAGCGGCGGCAGCACGCCGGAGAGGATGTCGGAGACATTCCAGATCGCTGCATCGGAAAACAGCCGGTCGCCGCCAAGCCGTTCCGGGGCGGAGCGGACGCCGTCCCCCAGCCGCACGGGATCACCGCCGCCGGAAAGCCCCGCATAAAGCTGCACCAGATCGACAAGCGAAATACCTGCGCCGCCAAGCGCGATGGCAAGCCCCGGCGCCTCGTTGCTGGGAAGCACCAGTTTCACACCCGCCCGCCGGAAACGCACCATCAGCGCTGACGGGCTGACCGCTTCCAGAAGCTTGACGGCGGGCACGTTGAGCGACAGTTGCAGCGCCTGCCGGATGCTGACATCACCCTGATAATGCATGTCGAAATTGCGCGGGCGGTAACCGGAAAAATCGGCCGGGCGATCCTCGATGATGGTTTCCTGCCCGACAAGACCGTTTTCGAAGGCAAGGCCGTAGATGAACGGCTTGAGGGTGGAGCCCGGCGAGCGCACGGCCCGGCTCATCTCCACAAAACCACGCCTTGCGGTATCGAGATAATCCGCCGAGCCGACTTCGGCCAGAATATCGCCGGTCTGCGCATCTGCCATGACGATGGCGACGGAGACCTTGTCAGTCAGCTTGTCCACCGCATGGCGGGCAACGGCTTCCAGCTCCCGCTGGATCGGCAATGTCAGCGTGGAGCGTGCCTCAGTGGCATTCGGAAACTTCGCGCGTGCGGCTGCGGCCATATGCGGCGCATAGGCGGGCAGATCACGCCGGTTGGCGGGAACGGCTGCAAGGGTGGCCCGCTCCGCTTCCCCTTCACCCACGACACGTTCGACAGCAAGGCGTTGCAAAACCCGCTCCCGCGCCTGTCTTGCCGCATCTGGAAAACGGTCCGGACGGCGTTTCTCCGGCAATTGTGGCAGCGCCACCAGAAGGGCTGCCTCGGACGTATCGAGCCGTGCCGGCTCCTTGCCGAACCAGGCGAGGCTTGCAGCGCGAATGCCTTCGAGATTGCCGCCATAGGGCGCGATGTTCAGATAAAGATCGAGGATTTCAGCCTTGTTGAGCCGCCTTTCGATCTGGAGCGCCCGCGCTGCCTGCAGGAATTTCGCTGAAAACGACCGGTCTGTGCGCGGTTCGATCAGCCGCGCCACTTGCATGGAAAGCGTCGAGGCGCCGGAAACGATCCTGCCATTGCTCGCCAATTGCCAGGCGGAACGCAGCAGCGCCCAGGGGTCGACGCCGTGATGGTCGTAAAAACGCTGGTCCTCATAAGCCACCAGCATGCGCAGGAACTGCGGGTCAACCTCCGCAGCCATGGTTTTGAGCCGCCAGCGACCGTCCGGTGTCGCAAAGGCGCGCAGCAGCCGGCCATCGCGGTCGAGCACCTCGAAGGACCGCTGCTGCGCGGCCTCCAGCGGCGGCGGATAGGCCTTGTCCAGCGCATCGAGACCGAAGGCCGCACCACCCAAAAGCAGCGCGGCCGACACGATGCCGACGATGATCGCCCTTTTCCGCCTCATGGGGTTGCCGAACGCACCTCCATGCGGCCCGTTGCCGTGCGGGCGGAAAATTGCGGCCGGTACATATCCTCGACCGAGGCTGCGGGATGGTCATAGGTGCCGGGGGTGACGGCGCGCACCACATAAGCGAGTGAGATTTCCGAACTGTCGCCAGCCGTGCGGTCGAAGGCCGCCACGAAACGGTCGTAGCGGAATTCGGTATGCGCGGCGTCCGTTTCCGGCAACCAGTCGAAATTCGAAAGGGCTGCCGAATTGACGAGGCTCGGATTGTCGATCTCGAAACCGGAAGGCAGGAGATCGGTCACCAGAATGCGCGATTGCCAGTCGTTTTTCGGGGTGACGTTCAGCACCACCACATAACGCTCGTTCTGCACCACCTCGCTCGGGTTCACCTCTTCGCCATCCATCGAATAATAGGTGCGGGTGATGGTGAAGCCCTCGCCGCCAGCGGCAAGCGGTTGCGCCGGTGGCGCGACCGTGGTGACGACAGCCGTGACGGGATCGGCCGAGGCATTGGCGATCTTCAAGGGAGCCGCCAGCAACTCGTCGCCACTCATCCGCTTGCCGAAGCCACCGGTCTGCAAATCGCCGTTCACATCGAGGCGGATATCCTTGTCCTCGCCTTTGACGGCGCGGGCGGCAAGCAGCATCCATGCCTGTTCCTGGGTGCTGGTATAGGGTTTCTTTTCCCATTCCTTCGCCACCGCCCCGGCAAGCTGCGGAACGACGGCCGGAACCGGGCGGCTTTCCGCCGCAAGCGCCAGCGTCGCCGCGCCATCGCGCAGGGCGGAACCATAATCCGCCCTTGCGAAGCTGACCTTGGTGGCCCGGCTCGCCATATCCAGCGAAGCGCCGAACACGGTCTTCGCGCGAGCCTGATCGCCGTAAAGCGAAAGGGCTGCGGCAACTTGAGCCTTGGCAAGCGGTGTCGGGAAATCGGCAAGCGCCGTATCCGCGTAATATCTGAGATCGTTGATCGCCGCCTTGCGGTTGCGTGCCAGCACATAGAGCGAATAGGCGATCTCGTTGCCGCGATCCTTGACGTTGCTGTCGGAGGAAAGGCCGTTTTGCAGGTTGTTCAGCGCCTGCACCATGGCCTGTTCGGGGACATCGTAACTCTGTTCGCGCGCCCGGGTCAGGAAGTCGCTGATATAGGCATCCAGCCACAGATCGCCGTAACCGGGTGACCAGAGGCCGAAACTGCCGGAACTCGACTGGAAGGACAGCACCCGGTAGATCGCCTCCTGCACGCGCTTGCGCATATCGGGGTCCTCGGGCGAGCCGCTATCCTTGGTCATTTCCGAGAGATAAAGCAGCGGCAAGGCGCGGCTCGTCGTCTGCTCGGCGCAGCCGTAAGGATATTTGTCGAGCATCATCACCAGCGCCGGAATATCGAAGGCGGGCGAACGCGTGACGTTGACGGCGACGGATGAGCCGAGAAGCATGCTGTCGGCCAGAAGGTCGCCATTGATCGTCAGGCTGCTATTCGGCGCGATTTTAATCTCGCGCCGCGTCGTAACCGGCAGAACGGCCGGACGCACCGGAACGTTCAAGACCTGCTCCAGTGAAACACCGGCGGCATTGGAGACTTTGATGGTGATTGCGCCATTGCCGGGTTGTTCGCCCGTCAGCGGAACGGTCAGCGAAGATTTGCCACCTTTTTGCAGCGCCAATGTCTGGGACATCTCGCCCTGATCGACCGTCAGCGCCGTGTTGCTGGTGACATCCAGCCGGTAGTCACCGGCATCGCCATCGGTATTGGCGATATCGAGCCGCAATTGCGAGACGTCACCGGGTGCGAGGAACTTCGGCGCGCTGGCCGTGACCACGACAGGATCGCGAATGACCGCGTCGGAGACCGCATGTCCCACGCCCGTTTTCGTCCAGGCAACTGCCATGATGCGAGCCGTGCCGTTGAACTGCGGAATATCGAAGCTCACCGTCGCCTTGCCATTCGCATCGAGTTCAACAGGGCCGGAGAAGAAGGCCACGAGCTTTTCGGTGGGCGGGCTGCCCTGAAGTGCTGCCCCACCGCCATCGCCGCCGGTGCGCAGGCGGCCGGTCGCGCCAAGCGAACCGTCGATCAGGCGGCCATAGAGATCGCGGATTTCCAGCCCCAGCCGGCGCTGGCCGAAATACCATTCATCCGGCTTTGGCGGTTCGTAACGGGTAAGGTTCAATATGCCGACATCGACCGCAGCAACAATGACGTAGGCCTTTTCGCCCACGCCCGCACCGGCAACGCTGATCGGGATTTCGAGCGGCTGGCGTGGCAGCGTCTTTTGCGGTGCGCCGAGCGTAACGGCAAGCTTGCGCTCGGCCGGATCAACGGCAAGCCACTTGATGCCGATGGCGCGCATCGGCATGCGGCTTTCCTGCGCATCACCTGGGCGGAACAGCGTGGCCGTAACGTAAGCGCCCGCACCCCATTCCTCGGTGACCGGAATGTCGATCTCGCCGCCATCCTCGCCAATCTTGGCATTCTGTACGGAAATCAGCTTTTCCGAACCGGAGGTCACCATCAGCTGACCGGCAAACCGCGACGACACCTTGAGTTTCGCCGTATCGCCGATCTTGTAGTTTGGTTTGTCGAGCGCGATTTCCAGCGCATCCGGCGTCTCTGTCGAGCTTGCCTCGACGTAGAAACCGGCGTCAAATTCGACGCTGGAAACCGGCGCACCGTTGCCGGCGCCTTCCACTTCCAGCCGGTAACGACCCCAGGTGACGGGCACAGAAATCTCGCCACCATTGGCGTCGATGGAGAGCGTGCCGGTTTCGGTCTGCTTGGTATATTCGACCGGTTCGTAACGCCAGGAATTGCCCTGACGATACCATTGATAGTTTCTCTCGACCTTGATGAGCTTCCAGTTGAGACCGCTCATCGCCTGCTTCGCGCCGTCAACCGAAATGCCGACAATGTGGAAACGGCCGATGGAATTCTGGGCGAGATCGCCGGAAAATTGCGGCTTGATGCCGATCATCGGGGCTTGCGCCTTCACCGGCAGTGTCAGAGACCGTTCCACGGCGCGGCCACCAGCCTCTTGCATGCGCACGGTGATATTGGCCGAAAGCAGCTGCGTGGTGGACGGCAGATCAGTCAGATCGACATTGAAGCTTGCCTTGCCCTCTTCGTCGAGCGCCGGCAGATCGGCCAACGCGGTGCGGTTTTCCTCGCCGCTTTCCTCATCGGCCAGACCGAAGAAATAACCTTCGAAATCGGCGCTCGTACGCGTCGGCTTGATGGCGACCTCACCTTCCAGCGTCAGGCCGGCGGCGGGTGCGCCGTAGAGATAACGACCATCAACGTCGATTGCCGTTTCGGCACCCGGTTCAATCTGTTTCACCTTGCTGGAAAGATCGAACTCCGTGCGATCAGGCACGAAATCGTCAACCAGAAAGCTTTTTTCGCTGATCGCAGGCGTTTTCGGATCGGTGTGGATGTTCAGCGTCCAGGTGCCACGCATGGCGTTTGCCTGCAACGGCAGATCGACCGCATGCCCGCCAAGCGCCTTGCCATCGCTGACGAAACGCCGGTCCTCGACGCCATCAGGACGCGAGAAGATGAAGGTCAGCGGCAGATCTTCGATCGCCTTGCCATCCACATCCCGCGCAAGCGCTGCCGCGTGCACGGTCTCACCGGCGCGGTAGATGCCACGCTCGGTCCAGCTGAACACGTCGATGGCACCAGGGGCCGCGCGTCCCGTCACGCCACGGTCGGAGAGATCGAAACCGGCGCGCGTCATATCGAGGAACACATAATCCTTGTCGCCGTTACGTGCGGTGAGGATCGCCGGCGCCTGCGCCGCCGTGCCGCGCATCAGGCCCGCCGAAAACACCGCGCGACCGTCGGCATCCGTCTTTGCCGTGCCGAGCACTTCGTTGTTCTTGGCAAGCAGCTGCAGATCCACGCCGCCAAGCGGTGCGGCGCTGCCGAGCGAGCGGACGAAGACGTTCAGGCCATCGGTTCCGGCATAGGTGGTGATGCCGGTATCGGACACCAGGAACCATTGCGTGGCGCGCGAATCCCAGGTCTCCGGTGCCGTGCCGGGCGGTACGGCGGTCAGCACATAGATGCCGGGCTTGCGCTCCGGCAGAGCTTCGTCCACCGGAAAGCTTGTCACCACATCCTTGTTGAGATCCGGCTGGATATCGATCGAACCCTGCCAGACAAGCTCGCCGCTCTCGTTTTCGATACGGTCGGCGCTGTAACCGTCCATCTGCGTCAGAAATTGCGAGTTCGCCAAAAGCGATGTGATGTTGCGGTCGCCGATACGGTAGAGTTTCAGATCAGCCTTATCTGCATTGACCGAAACGATCGGAATGCCACGCCGTGCGGTGCCGGGCAGCACGAAATTCTCACCCGTGAAGCGCACGCTGGCGGCACGGTCGCGCACGTAAATATCGAGATTGACCTGCTTTTCCAGAGGCTCTTCCACCGAGGACGGCAGGCCGGCGCGGAACGCGATCTTGTAACGTTGGCCGTGCACGAGCCCTTCGACGCAAATCTCGCTGCCTTTCGCCTCGATGGCCTTGGGCGCTGCGCCATCCAGCGTGACGAAGGAGGAATAATCGACGCCGTTCTTCACCAGCGGTTCGGAAAACTGCACGCAGGCGCGCGGGCTGACACTATCCGTGTCCACTGTATTGTTGATGACGCGGAAACCCTGACGCGTGCGCAGATCGGCATAGGCCGCCTTTGTTTGCGCATTATCGGAAAGCGCGAGGCTTTCCTTATAGGCGTTGAGTGCGGCACGATAATTCTGGGTCTTTTCGAAAGCCTGCGCCAGCCGGTTCAGCGCCTCGGTGCGCGCACTCACCGTGCGGCTCAACTGATAGGCGTTGATGGCGGCGGAAGCGGCCTGGCCCGCAATCGAGTAATTGTCGGTAACCTGAGCCGCCTTCTGCGAAAACTCCGCCCAGAGAGCACCATCGTCAGGCGTGATCGCAAGGGCGGCCTTGTAGGTCGCAACCGCATCAGCGGCCGCCTGCTGCCTTGCCGTCTGCAACAGGCTTTCCAGCCCCTGCCCCTCCTGCTCCGCGGTTGCGGCAAGGCCGGATTTCAACCGGCGCGCTTCCTGCTGCAGGCTGTCAGTCACGAAGGAAAGGCGCTGCGGCGCGCCAATATCGGCTTCCGCGACGACTTCCACGATCTTGCCCGCAACGGCGCCCGGAAAGGCGTTAAGCTGATTGAAATCCGACTTGAGGAAGCACCATTGCACCTTGGGATTGTAGGTGAAGGCCTTGCAGGCGTTGTCGCCCACGCAAATCTCGCCGCATTGCTCCAGCGAGACATTCTGCTCGGTTCTGAGATCGAAACCGAAATAATCGCCGTTTTTAGTGGTTACCACCTTGCGGGAGGGTTCCGCCGCCGTGGCTGGAAGGAACGTAATGGCAGTTGATACCGCAACCAACGAAATCCGGACGAGCGCGCGCAACGACATCAATTTTCTCCCCGCAACAGACATGTCGGGCGGGACTCTGGTCAAATCCACGCACGGTTGTCAACGCATCATCGACAATTGGCGACACGACAATGTGGAGAGGCCGGCAGGTCAGGGAAAGGCTAGTCTTCTATTTTTCGCGCTTCGGAAATCAGCATGATCGGCACTCCGTCGCGGATCGGGTAAGCGAGCTTGGCGCTTTCGGAAACCAGCTCGTTGCGGGCGCGATCATAAGAGAGACGCCCCTTCGTAAGGGGGCAGACCAGCAGCTCGAGGAGCTTCGGATCGGCATTGCTCATCCTGTCATCCATGGCGGCGATCCTACTGCAACACTGTACCGGACTCACCCGACCCCTGGGCAAGAACGATTTCGGTGATGGCGATCAATGTTTCGGCCCGCGTCCTCAGGTCGGGCGCCTCCAGCAGCGCCTGTTTTTCGGCCGGGCCGAAGGGAGACATCATGGAAAGTGAATTGACGAGAACACGATTGCCCGCCCTTTCCACGCTTTCCCAATCCGCCTCCAGCTGGTTGGCATCCAGAAACGCGCGGAATACCCTGAGCAAATTCTCCCGATCCACCGCATCCTCGTCATATTCGCCGGAAAGATCGGCGATGAAGGGCGCATGCCGGAAACTGCGATAGGGCTTGCCCACATCCACCTCTTCCAGCAGGCGGAAGCGACAGACGCCGGTAAGCGAGATGACGTAACGCCCGTCCCCAGTTTCAGAAAAGGAGGTGATGCGGCCAAGACAACCAACCGCGCTGAGGGGGCCGCTTTCAAGCCCCGCCTCGATGACGTGAAGGGCTGGTTGCACCATGCCGATGACCCGGTGACCGGCCAGCGCCATATCGATCATGGCAAGATATCGCGGCTCGAAGACATTCAGCGGAAGATGGCCTTCCGGCAAAAGCAGGGCGCCCGGCAATGGAAATACCGGCACGGTTTCCGGCAGATCGTTGCTCTTCACATATCTCGCATTTCCGACATGCATGGGATCAAGCCCCCTGTTCACTGCTGCCCGGCCGGCGGATCAACCGCCGCGGCCGGGATATGCCCGCATTACGAAAACAGTATCGCCGAAAGCTTCCTGCGGCCGGCGACCGATGCCGGGTCCTTGAAACCCCAGGCCTCGAAAAACTCCAGAAGCTGGCGGCGCGCGCCGTCGTCATCGAAAGTCCTGTCCTTGCGCATGACGTAGAGCAGATGGTCTGCCGCCTCGTCACGCCGCCCTTGGGCGTTCAGGACCTTGGCAAGCTTCACCCGCGCCTCGTAATTATCGGGATCGAGCGCAAGATCCCGCTCCAGCGCCACCGGATCCCCGATCTTGCGGGCTTCTTCATATTGCGCGATCTTTTTCGAGACGAGCTGAATGCCCGCATCCTCGGCCACTTCCGGCGGCAGGGACGAGAGGAGTTCGCTTGCCCGCTCATATTGCCCGACGGCGATCATGCATTCGGCGATACCGGCGATCGCAGCGGGATTTTCCGGATCGGCCTGCATGACGGCGCCGAACAGCTGCGCCGCACCATTATGATCGCCATCTGCCAGAAGCTGCTTTGCCTCGGCCAGAACCGCTTCGATCTCGGCCTTCGGATCACCTGCATCGGGTCCGGCAATCTTTTCGATGAACTGCTTGATCTGGCTTTCTGGCACCGCGCCCATGAAACCGTCCACCGGCCTGCCATCCGCAAAGGCGACGATGGCGGGAATAGACTGGATGCCGAGCTGGCCCGGAATGGACGGATGATCGTCAATGTTCAACTTTACCAGCTTCACGCGGCCATTCGCCTCGTTGATGACCTTTTCAAGTACCGGCGTCAGCTGCTTGCACGGGCCGCACCAGGGCGCCCAGAAATCCACCAGAACCGGCTGGCGGCGCGATTCCTCGAGAACATCCTTGGAGAAGGCCGCCGTTGTGGTGTCCTTGATGTGACCGGAGGACGCACCGTTCAGCTCCCCGCTATATTGCGCGTTGCCGGACATCTGCCCGCCATAGGAACTGCCGTAAGGATTGTTCGTGCCGCTCATGCCGGTCTCCCGTAATCTCTGTCATATTGTATCGATTGAAGCAAAGATCGTATCTCACTCACTCACTTTCAAGACAAGCGGCGTGTGACCGGTCGCCTCGAGAAAGCGAATGAGATCCTTGTTTCCTATCGTCGTCGTCTGGTCATTGGAAAGCGGATGACCGTTGATCAACTCGTTTTCCAGAAGGTCGCTGTCGAGCACGAAGGTAACCTGCCGATCGCTGTCGTTGATGGCGCCGAAAACCGTAACCGAACCCGGCACGACACCCAGATATTCGAGCATTTTTTCCGGTCTGCCGAAGGACACGCGGCTTGCCGCACCAATCGCCTTGTGAACGCTTTTCAGATCGACGACCGCATTTTCCTCAACGGTCAGAACGAAATATTGATCCTTCTTGTCCTTCACAAAAAGGTTCTTCGTGTGGCCGCCGGGAATAAGGTCACGCAGCGACTGGGATTCGGCGACGGTATAGACCGGCTCATGTTGTTTCGTCTTGTGCTCGATACCGAGCCCATCCAGAAACTGAAACAAGTCCATTGCCGTCTTCGGAGAATTTTCCGCCATATCCTGCCGCCTGCCTTTGCCGATTCCGATATCTTCGCCGTCATGATTAAGGCGGCAACCGGGGCTTGGCAACGCGGGAAAAAGCAACAGGACGAAAATTCTCAATCATTTCCGCCGCTTGTCGCATTTCCTAAAGAAATTTTCGCGTTTTTGTCATTTCCCTGTTGCATTCCAAAATCGATTGAGCGATATAGCGCCCGTCGCCGCACTGCGGTGGCCCACGGTTCAGCGTACTACCCCGGACCGATGGATTTGAGCGGGTGTAGCTCAGGGGTAGAGCACAACCTTGCCAAGGTTGGGGTCGAGGGTTCAAATCCCTTCGCCCGCTCCAAACTTCCCAAAGACAGTTTTTTGTCAAATGCGCTCTGTCGCTCCTCGCAAAGCCATGCCGGGGTCAGACCGTTTAATGTACGTGATTTTCATCGTGCCCCTCGCCCACCGAAGAACCCACGCTGCCGCGAAAAATAACGCCGCCTGCCCTCGGAACAGCTTTCATGCGCAAGACGTTCTCCCTGTGTTGATCAACCCGGGGGAACAGCCATGTCTGCAAAAATCAGAAGAACTACCCTGATTGCCGCATTCGCAATTCTGTCAATGCCGGCCGCCTCTTTCGCCGCCGACATGATCGTTAATGGTCGGGATCAGGCTCCACGGCACAAAACACACTATCAGCCGCGCGCGATCGATAGCGCCTATACGAATCGCGCAGAAATGCGCTGTGACGAGAATCTCGTGTCCTACCGGTCGCCCTATGAACGACGTACCGAACTGGTCACGCTCTGCCATCCGCCCTTAAATTGGCGAACCGAGCCATCCACCGCAACAATATGGTCGCCATGATCTTGCCATAATTCATTCGATGTGCTTTTGTTCAGCCGCCCTTGTGGGAGGGGGTAAAGGTTGAGACCCGCTGGTTGCTTTTGGCAGCAGCGGGTTTCCCTTTTTTTTGGCGCCCGTTTGCCGGCCGGCACCACCACGGCATTGCCTCTTAGCCTTCGACAGACGGCAAGATGAGGCCGATAGCGTACAAATATCGCGACCAAAAATGATTTGCTATTTTAGTGCTTACACATATCACGCGATTTACTGATTACGACTGGGGAAAACTAAATTTACAGTTGCAATTCGCAAGTTTAAAATTTTTTATATGAAGATTAGGGATGCGATCAGGCAGGAGCGTGAATGTCAGAGGGAATGTGGCTGAAAACCGTCGGAATCGCGGGGACATTGATACCGATCGGGGGCGCCCTGATCGCCTTGGGGATTTATGTCGGCAATCTCAACAATCAAATCGAAGCATCTAAAGCCGAAGTCCAAACTCTGAAAGGGCAAGTCTCGCAACTGCAGGAAATCTTGCAGAAAACGCAGGTGACAGGTCTCGGAGTGAAAGGGCAAAAAGGCGATAAGGGGGACCCCGGTGATACCGGTCCCAAAGGGGACCGTGGACCACAGGGCATTCCAGGAGAACCTGGCATCTCTACGCCAGGGAATCTTGACCTGTCGCCAATCCTCACTCGACTAGCAGCACTAGAGCGTGCCCGGAACCAAGGGCAACCAACAACAGGGGTAGAAGTCTCGAGCACAGTTCCAATCGCCCCGGCTGCGACAGGATGCGTTCAACTCCCACAGAAACAGACTTCAGGCACCTTCACCGTCGCTGACGGAACGAGAATTTGCGGCTCGGCTGGAGAATTTCTGGCAAAACTAGAGGTGCAGGGAGAGACATCCCTCCGCTTTTCTAATGGTGGAACTTCCCGAAGATGTTCCGTCTCTAACCCTTGTGGTTTCTTTCAAAAAACAGCCGGCACGTTCATCCTGGATCAAATCGTCCGCTCAACAGACGGTACGTGGGTAGCCCAATTCACCGCTTATGTCCGATAGAAATTCATCCGGAGTTTCTTTTCAAGACAACCATTTGTCGAGCATGCCTGACGGCCCCGTTTTTAGATACATCGCGTGGCTTTGATGGCTAGCCGCATGCGCGGCGGCGGCAAGGGCCTAGATGGACAATTGAAAAACTTCTCTCAAGCAGGAACACCTAATTGGTGACGCTTGTGTGGACCGCCGATTAAGTACGAGGTTTTTTGAACGCCGAGAGTAAGCTTCAATGAAGCTACACCGCTACCATGCCCAGCACCAAACAATCCTAATGGGTCCGAGCGTTTTTGGCTGGACCATTAAAATAAAAAAGGAAATTTTGGTAGCGGGAGAGGGACTTGAACCCCCGACACGCGGATTATGATTCCGCTGCTCTAACCACCTGAGCTACCCCGCCACAGGGAAAACGTGACAGCCATGTGACCGTCCGCTCCATCAGGATGAGCGGCTTATAAGGTGCCGCTCCCCAAAGTGTCAAGCGCATGACGCGCAAAAAATTCGCTTTCCACACCGCGGCGAAAACCGAATTGTTTCAGGCAGCAACCGGCTTTTCCAAAAGCGCCTTCAACGAAGCCTCGGCGTCGGCAGAGCGTTCCGAACGTTCGATGAAGCCGCCGCCGTAAACGCGGGCATCCGCGCCCGGTGCGGAATAGAGCACGCAGGCCTGACCGGGGGCGACTCCCGCCTCGCCGGTCATCAGATCCACATAGATACCGTTTTCATCGGCGTGGAGCATGGCTTCGGTTGGCGGACGGGTGGAGCGCACCTTGGCGAAACAGGAAAAGCCCTGCCCGGCCTCATCTCCAAGCGCACCATCGCCAAGCCAGTTCATGTCACGCAGATAGACACGGCGGGTTTCCAGCGCCTCACGCGGGCCGACGATGACCCGGCGGCCGCGTGCATCGAGATGCACGACGTAGAGCGGCTCCCCGGTCGCGACACCGATGCCGCGGCGCTGGCCGATCGTATAATGCACGATACCGTCATGGCGGCCGAGCACGCGCCCGTCCAGATGGACGATATCGCCCACCAAAGCCGCATTCGGCTTCAGCTTGTTGATGATGTCGGTATATTTGCCCTGCGGCACGAAACAGATGTCCTGGCTGTCTGCCTTTTTGGCGACGACCAGACCCATATCTTCCGCCAGCGCCCGCGTTTCCGCCTTGGAGAGGCCACCGAGCGGGAAGCGGAGGTAATCGATCTGCTCCTGCGTGGTGGCGAACAGGAACCAGCTCTGGTCACGGTCGCTGTCGATCGGGCGATAGAGCGCGCGACGCCCCGGCTGGCCGGCAACGGGGTTGGGACGCGAGCGGATATAATGGCCGGTTGCCAGCGCATCCGCACCCAGTTCCTGCGCCGTCGCCAGAAGATCGGCAAACTTTACGGTCTGGTTGCAGGCCACGCAGGGGATAGGCGTTTCACCCATCGCATAGGCTTCAGCAAAGGGGTTGATGACGGTTTCGCGGAACCGTGCTTCGTAATCCAGCACATAGTGGGGAATGCCGAGCGTTTCGCAGACCCTGCGCGCATCGTCTATGTCCTGTCCGGCGCAACAGGAGCCGGCCCGGTGCACGGCCGCGCCGTGATCATAGAGCTGGAGGGTGATGCCGAGGACATCATAGCCCTCGCGCTTGAGGATACCGGCCACAACAGAAGAATCGACGCCACCGGACATGGCGACAACGATCCGGGTGTCTTCCGGCCTCTTGTCAAAATCGAGCGTATTCACGTTTTTTCCCATCGTCAGTCATAACGGGGGTAAAGGCCCCGCCGCCTGTCGGTCATCCGCCACGAGAACTTCAGTCGAAAAACAGACTGCCCTGCCTCGCCATCATGCGGATTTAAGGCGTGCATATAGAAAGGAATGGCCGCGCACGCAAGTACGGGGCGAAAAGCCGCCCCGCAAAGCCATCTCAGACCGGCAATGACAGGCCGTTACGCGCCGGCCGCCTTCTGGCCACTGCTACCGATCCACCTGTCGCGTTCACGCCACAGAGCTGGCGCGGCCAGGAGCGCAATTGCCATCACGGCGATCAGCGTCTTGTGCAGCTGCGACAGTTCCGCCGTGCGACCATCCAGATAATAGACGCCGTAGACGATCGCCACATGCCAGACATAGACCTGAAGCGAATGGCGACCGAGCAATTGCAGGAACTTCAGCGAAAGCACCCAGATCACGCCCTCGGCAATGGAGCGCACCAGCGGACGGTGATGTTTGGGACCAGCGATCACCAGCCAGGTCAGGCCGACACCGACAGCAAGGAAGTTGATGAGATAGACCGGACCGAAATCGGCGCGGATTTCCATGGTCGAAAACTTGCCCATCATGAATTCCGGCATCAGGCCCCATGCGGTGGCGATGCGCAGCGGCATGAAGAACAGGCAGGTAACAAGCGCCGTCTTGGGAAGCCATGTGTTTTGCGGCGAGAAGATCGCCTTCCACGGGATACGGTTCTGCGCCGTCATCGCGCCCAGCACCAGCGCCGAATAGAAGACCAGCTGCCAGCCGAACAGGTTGAAGCTGACGCGGATGCCCTGTTCGTCAACGCCCTTGGCGAGTTCGTTAAGCGGCGCGGTCACGATCTGCTGGAGACCGAGCTGGCCGGCCATCCAGACCAGCAGGGAGCCCGCCAGGACATAGGCCCATTTGCCGTCGAGGCAGAGCTTTATGAGGATCGGCGCGAACAGCATATAGACGATGTATTGCGGCAGGATATCCATGAAGGTCGGCTGGAAGAGGAATGTCGCAATCGCCGCCAGCCGTAGCGGATCGTCAAACGACGTCATGCCGAGCCAGTTGTACCAGATATAGGGCGCGTGCGGGATGACCATGCGGAAGAACAGCACGGCGATCACGAGACCCATCGCATAACGATAAAGTTCCATCGCCCGGTTCCAGATCATCTGCTTACCAGCGTCATAGCCATATTTCATCATCTTGCGGGCATAGACCATGCCGATCAGCAGGCCGGACAGAAAAACGAAACCCTGCGCATCCTCAACGAATGCAAACTGCCGGTGGTTGATTTCCACCAGCCAGAAGCCGCCGGCAAAGACCAGATGGTTGATCAGCATGAAGACGAGGAAATAACCGCGCATCCCGTCGATCAGGTCGAAGCGTTTCATCTCGATAGCTCTCCGTTCTCGCGGGCCGTGCATTGCCCGGCCACCCAGCCCGGCTTGCCGAGGGACGGGCCGGGGTTTGGATTGTCAACGCTGTTTTGCGCCTGTGGTTCCCTTTCCAAAGCGGTTTAGAAACGGCGCGAAAAGTAACATTGACGTGTATGCGTTCTGGTTAGGATGCAGGGACTGAACACCGGATGAATAAAAAATGGCAATTCCGTGGAGCGTCCAAGCTATGCGCCGGCGAGATATCTTGGCAAAGAGAGCGCAAACCCTTGCATGGCAGGGCGAAGCGCGCATCACGACTTGCGGGCGTTATAGATATCACCTGTTAGATTTATCAGACGTTTTGACAGAGTTTGCCCTGCCTTCCGCATCACGGGAAACGCCGTGAAGACAATAAGGTCCGGGCGCCGAATCACGACAAGGAAAAGCCCGGAGGTTTACGAAACCCCCGGGCCGTTTCACTCAATAAAGACTATGTGTCGCCTCAGGCAGCGGCCTGAATGGCGGCGACCTGCCAGTTGTCGTTGCCGCCACGGCGCACGAAGGTCCACATTTCCACCGCTTCCGACGGATGATGCTCATCACCTTCGATCACCTTGCCGGAGGTGCGGTCACGCATAATGTCGATGGCGGAGTAGCGCATGGCCACCGTCGCATAGTCCTGGCCCTCTTCGTGCCAGGCTTCCGCAACATCGCCCTGCAGCAGCGTCACGTCGCGCACGTCGTTTTTCACGCCGCTCGTGGCATTGTCGCTCAGTTCCTCGGCCAGATAGGACATGGCTTCCGGCGTCGTCAGCTTGCGCAGTGTGCCGTAATCCTCGGCCCCATAAGCAGCCTGAACATCTTGCAGCATTTTCTGGAAGACTTCGAGGTCGCCCTGCGTGATGCCGATTTCATCGCCTTCAGAAATGGCATTGGCATGCGCCACCGGCTTTGCGGTTGCGGCGGCAGCCACGGCCGCGCCGCCCGCAGCACCGGCAAGCGCGCCGATCTTCGGGATTTTGAATGAGGATGCGGAAGGACCCGCCTCTCCGCCACCATTACGTGCGCCACCATTAAAGGAGGAGCCGGAATTATCCGTGCGTGCCGATCCGTTTGCCGCGCCATAAGCGGGCTGGCCCTGACGGCGCGATGCGAAGAAACGCATGGCGAACATGACCAGCAGGCCAATCAGCGCCACCTGCAGCAGCATGCCGAGGAAACCGGCCATGCCGCCGAAACCGCCGCCCATAAGCATGCCGAACAGGCCGCCCATCAGCAGGCCGCCCATCAGGCCACCCATCATGCCGCCAAACAGGCCACGGCTCTGCTGCGGCGCCTGCGCACCGGGACGAGCCGGCTGTGCCGCGCCGGGCGTTGCCTGATTCTGCTGATTATTCGGTGTCATGCTGCGATTGATCGGCGCGGTCTGGCCGGGGGCGGTGCTGGTCGACGGCGGCGCGGAAAACGTCCTTGTGCCGCGGCTACCGAAACCGCCGCTCGCACGACGTGCTTCCGCCATGTCGACGGCGACAAAAGACACCGCGATACCAAGCGCGGCGACTGCGAACAAACCCTTGAAGCGCCGAAAGGCAGCAAACATCACTATCTCCTGTTGGCCACCCTCCCATGAGCGGCGTCAGCAGGCGATATAGCAACTCATGATCATCATTTTTAGTATGCCCGGCTTAAATTTTTCGTGATATACAACCAAAGAGAGAAATACACCCATATTTCGATGAAACCGGCGGTTCAGAAACAAAAAAACCGGCACAGGGTCTCCCCTGCACCGGTCCTTATTGTCCCCTTGGGAGGAACGATAGGTATCAGTCGATGTTGAAGGTCAGCGGCCGGACCTGGCGGATTGCCGGGTTGGCGCGCAGCTTGTCCAGCACATCTTCGGAAACCGGACCATCGACATAAAGAAGCGCGATGGCGTCGCCGCCTTCCTTTTCACGGCCGAGCTGGAAGTTGGCGATGTTGACGCCAGCCTCGCCGAGCGTGGTGCCCATGAAGCCAATCATGCCGGGAACGTCGGTGTTGGTGATGTAGATCATGTGCGATCCGACATCGGCATCCATGTTGATGTTCTTGATCTGGATGAAGCGCGGCTTGCCATCCGAGAACACCGTGCCGGCAACCGAGCGGATCTGATTTTCCGTCTTGACCGTCAGCTTGATGTAACCGTCGTAAACGCCGGTCTTGTCGCGCTTGACCTCGGACAGGATGACGCCCTTTTCCTTGATCATGACAGGTGCGGAAACCATGTTCACATCCGCAACCTGGCTGCGGATAAGGCCGGCCAGCAATGCGCTGGTCAGCGCCTTGGTGTTCATGTTGGCGGTTGCGCCATCATAAAGGATTTCGATTTCCTTGGTGGCGCTTTCCTGCACCTGACCGACGAAGGAGCCGAGAACGTCCGCCAGGCGGATGAACGGCTTCAGGCGAGGTGCTTCTTCCGCCGTGATCGACGGCATGTTGATGGCGTTGGAGACGGCACCCTTGACCAGATAATCCGACATCTGCTCGGCAACCTGAAGGGCGACGTTTTCCTGTGCTTCCGTGGTCGAAGCGCCGAGATGCGGCGTGCAGACAACGTTCGGCAGGCCGAAAAGTGGGCTTTCGGTGGCGGGCTCGACTTCGAACACGTCAAAACCGGCGCCGGCGACATGACCGGACTTGATGGCGTCAGCAAGAGCCGCTTCATCCACCAGACCGCCACGGGCGCAGTTGACGATACGCACGCCCGGCTTGGTCTTGGCAAGGTTTTCAGCACCCAGAATGCCGCGTGTCTTGTCGGTCATCGGCACATGCAGGGTGATGAAATCGGCCTGCGCCAGAAGTTCGTCCAGCTCCACCTTGGTCACGCCCATTTCCTGCGCACGCTCCGGCGACAGGAAGGGGTCGTATGCCAGAACATGCATCTTGAGGCCAAGTGCGCGCGAGCAGACGATGGAGCCGATGTTGCCGGCACCGATGACGCCGAGCGTCTTGCCGGTGATTTCAACACCCATGAACTTCGACTTTTCCCACTTGCCCGCCTGCGTGGAGCTGTCGGCAGCCGGAAGCTGGCGCGCGACGGCGAACATCAGCGCGATGGCATGTTCGGCTGTCGTGATGGAGTTGCCGAACGGGGTGTTCATGACGATGATACCACGGCGCGATGCGGCCGGAATATCGACATTGTCGACGCCGATGCCGGCGCGGCCGATGACCTTGAGGTTGGTTGCCGCCGCAATCAGCTTTTCGGTCGCCTTGGTGGCGGAACGAATGGCGAGACCATCGTAATTGCCGATGATTTCAGCCAGCTTGTCTTTGTCCTTGCCGAGCTGCGGCTGGAAATCGACTTCGACGCCACGATCACGGAAGATCTGGACAGCGGTTTCCGACAGTTCGTCGGATACGAGTACGCGAGGTGCCATGGTTCACGGGCTCCTTGAAAAATGGTGCAGTTTTAAAAGCGGGAAATCGGCGGCCCTGCATCTGTGCAGGGCCGGTATCAAAATCAGGCGGCAGCCTTGGAGAGCGTTGCCTTCTGCGTCTGGTAAGCCCAGGCGAGCCAGGGCATGACGGCTTCCATATCGGCCGTTTCGATGGTCGCGCCGGCCCAGATACGCAGACCGGACGGTGCGTCACGGTAAGCGCCGATATCGAGGGCGACATTTTCCTTTTCGAGCAGGGCGACGATGCCCTTGGCGAAATCCGCCTGAGCGGCGGCGTCCAGCGCAGCCACGTCGGGATCGACGATCTTCAGGCAGACGGAGGTGTTTGAGCGGGTTTCCGGCTTGACGGCCAGATTGGCGATCCAGTTGTTCTTCTCGATGAAGTCGTAGATGACCTTGGCATTGGCGTCGGCACGGCCGATCAGCGCCTTCAGGCCACCGAGGTTCTTCGCCCACAGCAGCGCGTCGATATAGTCCTCAACACAGAGCATGGACGGCGTGTTGATGGTTTCGCCGGTGAAGATGCCTTCGATGAGCTTGCCGCCGGAGACCATGCGGAAGATTTTCGGAAGCGGCCATGCCGGCGCGTAGCTCAGCAGGCGCTCGACGGCGCGGGGCGAAAGAATGATGACGCCGTGACCACCCTCGCCGCCCAGAACCTTCTGCCAGGAGAAGGTGACGACGTCGAGTTTTACAAAGTCCATGTCCTGGGCGAAGGCCGCCGAGGTGGCGTCGCAGATCGTCAGGCCCTTGCGGTCATCAGGAATGAAATCGGCATTGGGGACGCGAACGCCTGACGTGGTGCCGTTCCAGGTGAAGACGACGTCGCGGTCGAAATCGACTTCGGCAAGGTTCGGCAGCAGGCCGTAATCGGCCTCGAACTTGCGAACGTCCTTCAGCTTGAGCTGCTTGACGACGTCGGTTACCCAGCCGGCACCGAAGCTTTCCCAGGCGAGCATATCGACGCCACGTTCGCCGAGCAGCGACCAGAGCGCCATTTCAACGGCACCGGTGTCGGATGCGGGAACGATACCGATACGATAGTCGGCAGGAACGTTCAGAATTTCACGAGTGAGATCGATGGCCTGCTTCAGCTTGGCTTTGCCAACCTTGGCGCGATGCGAGCGACCGAGCGGTGCATCGGAGAGAGCATCTAGCGACCAACCGGGACGCTTCGAGCAGGGACCAGAAGAAAAATGCGTATTGCCCGGACGCAGGTCCGGCTTCACTATATCTGTCATTTGACTACCCTTTCAGATAGGCGCCTCTCGTTAGGGAGAGGTGTCCTGCCGCTGTTGCTATTCCTCTCACCGGCCTCCGTCAAGCGGAATATGTCGCTACGTATGGAAATTTTAGCCCATATGCGTCATGCGTCGTGTCAGACGCCGCCAAAACGAAAACCGCCCGCACCCCGAGGAGGATGCGGACGGCTTGAAGCTATCAGTCTGGCGTGACGTTTATTTATAAACGGCAGGCTGCAGCGGAATATCGGCAGGCGGCATGTATTGTGCGGTATCGCAACCGCCGAAGACATAACGGCCACCGACGCGCACTTCATGCGAATAGAGACCCTTGTCGCGGCCCGGACCGCCGCCATTCTCGTAAGCGAACATGTCACCCTTGTTGATCTGGCGGAAACGGTAACCGATATCGGCCTTCAGGTTACAGGTGACATCGATGGACGCGCCGGCCATCAGGGCATAAGCGAAACGCCACTTGCCCTTGCCGCCATGTTCCGTAGTCGGGTCGCAGTAGCCCGATCCGTCTGTCGCGCAGGACGTATTGCGCAACTTGTCCCACTTTACGTAAGAGGCACCAACACCGCCACCGACATAGGGTGTGATGCGACCGTAGGTGCCGAGATCCACATAGGCGTTCGCCATCAGCGTATAGGCTCTGAGCGCGCTCAGATCAGTTGATACGCATGGCGTGTTACTTCCCAGAGGCCCACTACCGCAATAACCGCTGGTAGAGCCACGGAAATCCGATTTGCCCATATAATCGAAGGTCACGTCACTGCGGAAATAGTTGTTGAACTGATAACCGACACCGGCACCGATGTTATAGCTGTCGTCGATCTTCGCCGTATCGAAATCCCGCAGATAACCGCCCGGTCCGCCCTGATAGTAGTGGGCACCGCGCAGCTTGTTGAAGGAATAACCGACGTCACCGCGCAGATACCAGCCACTCGACTGCGTGATCTGAACTTCGGGCGCCTCGACATAGGCAGGTGCAGGTTCGGCTTGGTAAAGGTCGGCGCCGACGGCGCTCGTGCCGGTCAGCAGAACGGCCAGAAATCCGGCCAGGGCGTTTTTCATGACTTCCACTCCAGAAAAAGGCACGTGCGTTGCGGCAGCTAATGCCAGTGAACTGTTCAGTCATGGAGATTGACGTAAAATGGTTAAGTCCCGATTAACCACGATCATTCACTATATTTATTAGGAAATACTCAAAGAAAAAGCCGGCTGGAAAGCCGGCTTTTTCTTTTCGTTATTATTGGCGCAACTTACGCCGCGGAGCGGGCATTGGTGATGACGCCGACGAGATCGTTGACGATCTGCTCCACCTTCGCGCTATCGTCGCCTTCCGCCATGACGCGGATCAGCGGCTCCGTACCGGAAGGGCGGATGACGAGGCGGCCATTATTGGCCAATGCGCTTTCCGCATCGGCGATCGCCTGCTGCACGATCGGGTTTTCCAGCGGCTTGCCGCCGGAAATACGCACGTTCTTCAGGAGCTGCGGTACCGGCTCAAACTTGCGGCAAACCTCGCTGACGGTGAGGCCGGAGCGTTTGACCTTGGCAAGAACCTGCAAAGCCGCCACAAGACCATCGCCGGTCGTGCCGTAGTCCGACAGCACGATATGGCCGGACTGCTCGCCGCCGACGTTGAAATTGTGGTTGCGCATATGCTCGACGACATAACGGTCGCCCACCTTGGTGCGGGCAAGGGTGAGGCCCTTGTCGCCAAGGAAACGCTCCAGACCGAGGTTGGACATCACGGTGGCGACAATACCGCCGCCGCGCAGCGTGTTGTCAGCGGCCCAGCTATCGGCGATGACAGCCATCAGCTGGTCGCCATCGACAATCTCACCGCGTTCGTCGACGATGATAACACGGTCCGCGTCGCCATCGAGCGCGATACCGATATCGGCCCGCACCTCATGTACCTTTTTCTGCAGGGCTTCCGTATGGGTGGAGCCACATTCGAGATTGATGTTGATGCCATTCGGCTCGTTGCCGATGGTGACGACTTCCGCACCCAGTTCCCAGAGTGCTGCGGGCGCTACCTTGTAGGCGGCACCATTGGCGCAGTCGATGGCGATCCTGAGTCCGCTCAGCGTCACGTCACGCGGCAGGGTGCGTTTGACGAACTCGATATAGCGGTAAATATCGCCGTCCACGCGCTTGGCGCGACCGATCTCGCTCGGCTTGGCGAGCTGGGCATAGAGATCCTTGTCGAGAAGGTCCTCGATTTCCAGCTCCAGCTCGTCGGAAAGCTTGTATCCGTCAGGTCCGAAAAGCTTGATGCCATTATCGGAAAAGGGGTTGTGCGACGCCGAGATCATTACGCCGATATCCGCGCGCAGCGAGCGGGTCAGCATGGCGACGGCCGGTGTCGGAATAGGCCCGAGCAGGAAGACATCGAGGCCGGCTGCCGTAAAACCGGCGACCAGCGCGTTTTCCAGCATGTAGCCCGAAAGCCGCGTATCCTTGCCGATCACGACGCGATGGCGATGATGGCCGCGGCGGAAGATCGTTCCAACCGCAATGCCCACACGCATCGCCAGATCCGGCGTCATGGGGAAGACGTTCGACTGTCCACGGATACCATCGGTTCCGAAATAACGGCGTGCCATTTGAACTCCAAATCTTTCGGGCTTTCCGGCAAAAGATGAAAACAGCCGGAAGCGTTTTTGGCTAGATGCCACAAACCACGATAAACAGCACGTAAATTACAGCAAAAATGGCTTATATCTTGTTACCGGACTGAAAAGGCCACCCGGAAAACCGGATGGCCTTTTACAATCAGTCGCCTTGTTCAAGCGATCAGTGCGGCTGCGGCTCCATGCCGCCTTCGGCCTCGCCATCGCCCTTGGCTTCGCCGTCACCCTTGACTTCAGTTGGGCCGTCCTTCTTGGTGCCTGCCTTCGGCACGGCCGAACCACGGCTGCCGGGAGAATCGTCACCCAGATCGCGTGCCGGCTTCTCGCCCCTCAGCAAAGCCTTGATCTCGTCGCCCGTGAGGGTTTCATATTCGAGAAGACCTTCGGCAATAGCAACGAAACCGTCGTGGTTTTCCGTCAGAATATGCCGTGCCTCGGTATAGGCCTCGTCGATCAGGCGGCGAACTTCGGTATCGATCGTCTGGGCCGTTGCCTCGGAGACATTCTTGGACTGCGAGACGGAATGGCCAAGGAACACTTCCTGCTGGTTTTCACCATAGGCCACCTGGCCGAGAGCGTCGGAGAAGCCCCATTGCGTCACCATGGCGCGGGCAAGCTTGGTGGCCTGCTCGATATCCGAAGATGCGCCGGAGGTGATGTTCTCCTTGCCGAAGGTCAATTCCTCGGCAACGCGGCCACCCATCATGATCACCAGGCGCGACACCATCCATTTGTAGCTCATGGAGTAGCGGTCGCCTTCCGGCAACTGCATGACCATGCCGAGCGCGCGACCGCGGGGTATGATCGTTGCCTTGTGCAACGGATCGGCCAGAGCGACCTTCAGTGCGGTAATCGCATGTCCCGCCTCGTGGTAAGCGGTCAGTTTCTTTTCGGCCTCGGTCATGGCGGAGGAGCGGCGTTCCGCACCCATCATGATCTTGTCCTTGGCGTCCTCGAATTCCTGCATGGTGACCACGCGCTTGTTGCGGCGGGCGGCCATCAGGGCAGCTTCGTTGACGAGGTTCATCAGGTCGGCGCCCGAAAAACCGGGCGTGCCACGGGCCAGAATCTTGAGATCGACATTCGGTGCCAGCGGCACGTTGCGAACGTGAACCTTGAGGATGCGCTCGCGGCCGACGATATCCGGGTTCGGCACGACGACCTGACGGTCGAAACGGCCGGGACGCAGAAGCGCGGGGTCGAGAACATCCGGACGGTTGGTCGCGGCGATGAGGATGATACCCTCATTGGCCTCGAAGCCGTCCATCTCGACCAGCAGCTGGTTCAGCGTCTGTTCGCGCTCGTCGTTACCGCCGCCGAGACCGGCGCCACGATGGCGACCGACGGCGTCGATTTCGTCGATGAAGATGATGCAGGGCGCGTTCTTCTTGGCCTGCTCGAACATGTCACGCACGCGGCTTGCGCCGACGCCGACGAACATTTCCACGAAGTCCGAACCGGAAATGGTGAAGAACGGCACATTAGCCTCACCCGCAACGGAACGCGCCAGAAGCGTCTTACCGGTGCCGGGAGGGCCGACCAGCAGCACGCCGCGCGGGATCTTGCCGCCAAGGCGCTGGAACTTCTGCGGGTCGCGCAGGAATTCTACGATTTCCTCAAGGTCCTGCTTGGCTTCGTCCACACCTGCGACGTCATCAAACGTCACGCGGCCATGCGCTTCCGTCAGAAGCTTGGCCTTGGACTTGCCAAAGCCCATCGCGCCGCGCGAACCGCCCTGCATCTGCCGCATGAAGAACAGCCAGACGCCAAGGATGAGGAACATCGGCAAAAGCGTGCCGAGATAGCTCAAAAAACCGGAGGAACCGTCGCTCTCGGGACGCGCCACGATGGTGACGTTCTTGCTCTGCAAGCGCTCCATCAGGCTGTCGTCGATGACGGGAGAATAGGTCTGAAAGGCCGTACCGTTTTCGGTATAGGTTCCAAGAACCCGGTTTCCCGTCACGGTCACGTCGCGAACTCGCCCGGAATCCACATCGCGAATAAACTGGGAATACGGAATTTCACGCGAACCCGTTTGCGTCGGCGAGGTCTGGAACATGCTGAACAATGCGATCAGCAAGAGGGCGATCACAGCCCACAAGGCGAAATTTCTGAAATTTGGGTTCATAGAACTCCCCGAACTCACACGGACACGTTTGCTGCCCGCTATTACTCGCCCCTAACATAAGGACGACATCTGCCGTTGCCAAGGCGAAGGGCGTTATCTGATGCGTTTTGGTGTAAAAAGTATTCCATGGCAATTCACGAAAAAGAGGCCGGATTTAAACCGGGGGCTGTGGATATGCCCCACGGCCAAACAAACCCGCGACTGCATTCGCCAACTCAAGGTCGAAGCGCGGCAGAAAAAGATCGAAGGGTGCAAGCCTCGGCCCGATGGTGACGGCGCCCTCCAGAGAGGCCTGACCGGCAGCCGGTGCGGTGATTTGCGGCAGGATCGCCATCGCCTGTTTTGCCACCCCAACCGGCACCGACGGAAAAAATGCCGCCGCATCCGAGGCCTCCCCCGCCATGCCCGCAGCAATACTGACCGGAAAGGCCGTCCCGTTTTTTACAAAGAAGCGATCGTCCCACAGGCCCTGCGCTCCGTCCTCAAGGTCAAGCTCCGGCAGGTTTCGGTGCTCGCGAAAAAGATAAAGCCCATCCCGCCGCCGATCGAGAAGAACGCGACCGACCGTCATCCGCCCGGTCTCCCCCGTTTTCAGAAACAGCAAGACCCGCTCCATGCTGCTGGCCGCTGGGAAATAGGCCCTTCCGCCAAGATTGGCGATGAGCGCCGCCAGCCCGTGCCGGAATTCGGGAAGATCCGGCATCAGCTCGTCGCCGGATAATCTGGCGAGCGCCGCATGAAAGACTTCTACGTGTTGTCGCAGGAAAACGGCCGTTTTCTCGGAAAGAGCCTGCCTTTTGGCAGCAGCCTCCACATCAAGCTGGACCGGGGAGCCGGAAAGCGAATGGCGCACGCGCACGCGCTCATAGCGCGCGTTTTCGTTGCTCGGGTCGTCAAGCCAGCCACGCGAGCGGGATAATACGAAATCGCGGATCGCCTGTCTTTCACAACTCAAGAACGGCCGCACGATCCAGTGGCGTCCATCATATAAAACAGCATCAGCCATGCCGGAAAGACCGAGATTGTCATCGCCGCCGCTTCGGGCAGCACGCATCGCCACGGTTTCCCGCTGGTCGCCGAGAGTATGCCCGGTAACCACAAGATCGGCACCAATGTCGCGGGCGACCTCGGCAATCAGGCGATATCGGGCAAGACGGGATGCTTCGGAAATACCGGAAGCTGGTTTGACGCCATCCCATCGGCGCACGGCATGGGGGATGCCGAGTTCGGCGCAGAGCAAGGAGACCTTGCGGGCCTCGTCGGCGGATTCCACTCTCAGCCCATGATCAACCGTGACGGCGGAAAGCTGCACCCGGCCGCGACCCGCCTCCGCCGTTGCCTCTTGCAATGCCAGCAACAGGCCGGTGGAATCGCTGCCGCCGGAGATTGCGACGAGGATATGGGTGGGTTTGCGAAGATTTTCGACGAAGGACCTTGCCGCCGCAAGCGGCGCAACTGTCTTTTCGTTCAAAATGCGGGCATCAACCGGCATGGAAAGACTACCGCCGCGGCAGGGGGAAGATTAGCAGCTCAGCCGCTTCTGTTCGCTGGCAACCTTGTTCAGCACAGTCTTCGAAGCACTGGGATAACGCTTCGGCACCTCGCGCAGCGTAGCGCAGGCGGTTTCGGTATTGTCCAGAGCCGCAAGCGACATGCCGAGCTTCATCAGCATTTCCGGGGCTTTCGGAGACTTGCCATAGGTCTGATGGCCGTTCAGGAAGGTTTTTGCCGCCTCGTTGAACTTGCCCTGCGAATATTGTGCCTCGCCCAGCCAGAAGCTGGCATCGGCGGCCTTGGTGCCCTTGGGGTAACCCTGGAGATATTGCTGGAACCCCTGCTCCGCCAGCTTGTAATCGCCAGAAAGAACATGGCCGTAAGCGGCCTGATAGATATCGCTCTCGCTGGTGAGCGCTGCCGTGTTGACCGGATCGGTCTTGCGCGTACCGTTGCCGGTGGTGACGCCCGGAAGATTGCCGGAAGAGTTGTTGGCACCCTGGTTCAATGAGCCGCCGATCGGCATGCCCTTGGAATCCAGCTCGATGGAGCCAAGCGTCGTCTCTCCCGGTGCGCTCGTCTGAGCATTGCTCGGGGCGGACGGCGAAACGGAAGCGCCACCCTGAGGTGGCGTTTCGATGATCGTTGCAACGTCGTCGCTCGGCGGGGTAGCCGGAGTGGCCTCCGCCTTCTTTTTCGGCGCGGTGGTGCTTGCGCCTTTGCCGCCTTCCAGTTCCTGGAAGCGGAACTCATTGTCTTCCTGCGCCTTGCGGATCGTTTCCTGCATCTGCAAAAGCTGGAAGCTCATTTCTTCGATGCGGCCGTTGAGCTGCCGGATCTGTTCCTCAAGCTGCTGAACCTTATAGGCTTCATTGGCCTGAACTCGCACAATCGGAGCCTGCTGAGAGTTGATCGTGCCGAAGCTACCCCCCGCACCGAACAGCGGACCCGAAACGGCTGTGCCGCTCAGGCCGGTGCAGGCTGCAAGCCCCAGCATTCCCGCCACGACAAGTTTCTTCATCTCATTCGTCCTGCCTTAAGTGATTTGCACCGGAATGGCGCAAGCCGGATTTTTTCCATATCAACCAAAAAAGCAACTTAACTTCGGCCAAACTATGAAAAAAACGAAAGGCGGCCCATAGACCGCCTTCCATTCAAGATCACAAAAGCGTTAGGCAATTACATGCCCGCGCCACCGAGAACCGTCACGGCGCGGCGGTTCTGCGACCAGCAGGAAATGTCGTCGCAAACGGCGACCGGCTTTTCCTTGCCGTAGGAGATCGTCTTCATGCGGCCTGCCGGAACACCCTGGGAAGCCAGGAAGTCGCGGGTTGCAGCGGCACGACGGGCGCCGAGCGCCAGGTTGTATTCACGCGTACCACGTTCGTCGGCATGGCCTTCGACGGTGATGGCGTATTTCGGGTAACGGGCAAGCCACTGTGCCTGGCGCTGCAGCGTCTGCTGCGCATCTGCACGGATCGAGGTCGAGTCCGTGTCGAAGAAGATGCGGTCGCCGACATTGACCGTGAAGTCCTGCTGGGAGCCGGGCGTCGCAGAACCCGCACCGCCGAGACCGAGTTCACCGGCGCTGTTCGGCATGTTCTTCTTGTTCGCGCAGCCTGCGAGAGCAAGAGCGAGCGTCATGGCGATAACAGCCGGGTTACGGGCCAGTTTCTGCATCGGGCTGAGTGCCGAAATGTGTGTACGGCTCATCGCCGGTCTCTCCTTGGGATTTCAATAACGTTGCCAGACACTAACGGATCGAGGTTAATAGCTGACAAACGCTTATGGTTAACAGAAAGGAAACGTCCCACTTTTTTGCTCCCTCACAACACTTTGCGGCAAGAAAGAGGCGGCTTCCCGTACGACATGCGTAAAAAACATGACGGCGCCGGATGTGCCGGCGCCGTCATGGCAGTCAATATCAGTCCAGAAGCGGCGACCAGGCCGGGTCCGAAGCGAAGGTAGGCGTCTTGATCAGCTGTTCGTTATAGCCGGTCAGGTCGATCGAATAGAGCTGCGGACCACCAGCGCCAGCGTTCTGGCGGAAGAACATCAGCACGCGGCCGTTCGGCGCCCAGGTGGGGCCTTCATTGTGGAAGCCGCTGGTCAGGATGCGCTCACCCGAACCGTCGGTCTTCATCACGCCGATCGAGAACTTGCCGCCCGACTGCTTGGTGAAGGCAATCAGATCGCCGCGCGGAGACCATACCGGCGTGGAATAGGAACCGTCGCCGAAAGAAAGGCGCTGCTGGCCGGAACCATCCGCATTCATCACGTAGATCTGCTGACGGCCGCCACGGTCGCTTTCAAAGGCAACGCGCTGCCCATCCGGGGAGAATGACGGTGCCGTATCGATTGCGGACGTATTCGTCAGGCGCGTCGTGGTGCGCGAACGCAGGTCCATGGTGTAAATATTGGCGTTGCCGTCCTGCTGAAGGCTCATGATGACCTTCTGGCCATCCGGTGAGAAGCGCGGCGAGAACGTCATGCCGGGGAAATTACCGACCACTTCGCGCTGCCCGGTTTCAAGCTGCAGCAGGTAGACGCGCGGTTGCTGGCCTTCGAACGACATGTAGGTGACTTCCTGACGGTTCGGCGAAAAACGCGGCGTCAGAACGATGTCGTTCGAATTGGTGAGGTTGCGGACGTTGAAACCGTCCTGATCCATGATCGACAGCTGACGCTTGCGCGCTGTCTTCGGGCCGCTTTCGGAAACGAAAACGACACGGGTGTCGAAATAGCCCTTTTCACCGGTAACGCGCTCATAAATGGCGTCGGCGATGATATGAGCGACACGGCGCCAGTTTTCCGGCTGCGTGAAGAACTGCTGTCCAGTCATCTGCTGGCCTGCGAAAGTATCCCACAGACGGAACTCGGCGCGCAGACGACCGTCGCTTTCACGCGTCACACGGCCGGTCACAAGTGCCTGCGCGTTGATGACCTTCCAGTCCTCGAAACGCGGCTGCTGATCCGGGTTGGCGATTTTCTCGATGAAGGCACTCTTGTTGACCGGCGCGAACAGACCGGAACGCTGCAGATCGGCCGCGATGACGGCCGAAACCTGCGCGCCAATGCCGTCGCCCGACATGAAGTCGGTGATGGCGATGGGCAATGGCTCGACGTTACCCTTGTTGATGTTGATTTCCACCCGCGCAAAAGCCGGTGCGGAGAAAACCGACATGAGGGCCGCGACAGCGAGCACCAGCCGGATCGGCGAAAATATCTTCATGTTGCCAGGCCTTTCAGCATTCATAGCAATTCACTGGGATCGAAATTCACTACGACTTCGTTCCATGCATCATATTTGTCGGCAGGAAGGTTCGTGAACGGAGCAGAACGCATGATGGCGCGATAAGCTCCGCCGGAAAGAGCACGGCGTGTTCCCTCGGAACCACCCGTTGCTTCGATCTCGGGCCTGCCGATGATGGACCCATCACGGTCAAGCTTCATGGTGACCCGAACACGAACGTCCGAGGCATCCGCCATGCCGGGAATGATCTGCCAGTTCTTCTGGATCGCGCCACGCAGCGCATCCATTTCCGTCTGGCTGAGCGTCGAACCGCCCGTGGTCTTTTTGCCGCCAAGCGATGCCTGCTGGGTGGAGCGCTTTGCACCACCACCGGAGGGCGCCTGCTTGTTCAAAAGCGCGGCAACATCGTCAGCGTTAAAATCGCTTTCCTTCGACGAAGCGGACTTCGCAGTTTCCTGCTTTTTCTCGCCCGGCTTCTTGTCGGAAGGCTTGTCCGCGGACTTCGCCTGATCGGGCTTGGTCTCGGCAGGCTTCTCAGCGGGCTTCTGCTCGGCAGGTTTGGTTTCAGCCTGTTTCGGCACTTCCGGCTTCGGCGGCTCCGGGCGGGCATTGGGGCGCGGCACATTCGGCGGCACGGGAATCTCGGCCGGCTCCTGCTGCACGGGCGGCGGCTCTTCCGCCTTGGTTTCCTGCGGCGGCGGCTCGTTCTTCGGCTGCGGTGCGATCTCGGGTTTGGTTTGCGGCAAGGCGGCCATTTCCTGCGGCTTGGGGGCCGAGGTTTCTTCCTTGACGATTTCCTTCACCTCGTTCGCCTTGGTATCGACGACCGGTTGCGGCTTTTCCTGCTTTGGCGGGGCAGCGGCGCTGATATTGTCGTTGGGCTTAGTGGTAGGCGTCGGCGGCGCTTCGATATCGGCGGTGTTGTTGCCGACGTTCTGGGCGTTTGCGACGATGTCCGGACGCGTGGTCGGAACCGGGGCCGACTTCTCCGCCTTTGGAGCTTTCTTGTCGCCCTGCTGGATCTGGCTCAATTCCTCGATAGGTACCAGCTCCACGGGCAAGGCCTCGGCCTGCGACACGTCAAGAGGCTCCGGCGAGCCCAGGGAAATGAGGGCGAAAGCCAGAAGCGACACGTGCACGATCGCGGATGTGGTAAGGCTGCCCTTCATCGCTGACGTCAATTGTCCTGTTTCTGCTGAGTCACAAGGCCGATATTCTTGAAGCCCGCTGCCTGGATACGCGCCATCACGTCGGCGACGACGCCATATGCGGCAACGGAATCCGCGCGCACGAAGATGCGTTCGTTATAACCCGTCGTGGCGATTGCCTGCAGCTTGTCGGCCACTTCGGCTGCCTGAATTTCAGTTTCCTGCAAATGGATCTGGCCATTGGCATTGACGGAAATCGTGATCGGCTGCGTGTCCGAATTCAGCGCGTTGGCGGATGTCTGCGGCAGATCGATTGGAACGCCGACCGTCATCATCGGTGCGGCCACCATGAAGATGATGAGCAGCACGAGCATGACGTCGACCAGCGGCGTCACGTTGATCTCGCTGATCGCGCCGCCCCTGCGACGACCGCCGCGCCCACGGCGTCCACCGGAACCGCCGCTGTTGCCACCTGCTGACATACCCATAACGTTTACTCCATTTTGCCTTTCGGCAAATTACTGCGCGGCGCGCTTATTGGGCGGCCTGCCGCGTCTGAAGTTTTTCATCGATCTGGCGCGACAGGATCGCGGAGAACTCGTCGGCGAAACCTTCCATGCGAGCGGAAAGCTTGTGCGCGTCAGCCGTGAACTTGTTGTAGGCGATAACCGCAGGAATAGCGGCGACAAGGCCGATGGCCGTTGCCAGAAGCGCTTCGGCGATACCCGGCGCCACGACCGCAAGGTTGGTGGACTTCGAACCGGCAATCGCCTGGAACGAGGTCATGATACCAACGACCGTACCGAAAAGACCGATGAACGGACCCGCCGAACCGATGGTGGCGAGCGAACCGAGGCGGGCCTCGAACTGTTCGCCTTCGCGAGCAATCGTCACGTCCATCGCCCGGTCGATACGCATCTGCAGACCGATGGGCGAACGCGCGCCACGTTCGAATGATTTCTTCCACTCCCGCATGGCGGAAACGAAAATTGCCGCAAGACCGACGTTCTGGCGTTCCGCCAGCGTACGGTAAAGCTCCTCAAGCGACTGGCCCGACCAGAAGACCTGTTCGAACTGGTCGAACTGGCGCTTTGCCTTGCCGAAGCTTACGTATTTGTCGAAGACGATCGCCCACGTCCAGACCGAGGCGGCGATAAGTCCAATCATGACGAACTTCACGATGAGGCCCGCCTGCATAAACAGCGCCCAGAGACTTACATCGTGCGTCGCCGCTGCCAAACCTGCCTGTTCCATAAATATCCAATCCCCGAATCCAAACGCCCGGTACGGGACCGGGCGATTCAAACGCGTGTTAACGCTCGAAGTCGTGTGGCATCAGCCACAAACCCCTTTGCCATACCCCGATACTTGCCAGTAAGCCTTACTTGCCAATAAATTTGGTGAAAGGAAGGCGTGCGCCGCACAAATGCCAGTTGCTAAAGTAAGACACCATTATGGTTAAAGGAGTGTTACAACCACGCCACGCTCCATGGATTTACTGGACCGGCCCTTAACTTACTTCAGGAATTTTTCGGCAACCGTCTCCGGAAGGCGCCTTGGCCGGCCATTGGCATTGATGACGGCAATGATGACCTTGGCGGCGACAAGCAGCGTTTCGCCGCGCCGGATTTCCTGATTAAGCACCATTTTCGCGCCACCCGCCTTTTCGGTAACGGTGGTGATCGTCAGCACATCATCCATCCGCGCCGGGGTCTTGAAATCGATCTCCATGCGGTGAACGACGAAAACAAGCCCCTCCTCGTCGGCGGTCAGCAGCGCGCTTTGCTCGCAGCCGAGGCAACGCAGATAATCGGTACGCCCACGCTCAAGAAAATGCAGATAACGCGCGTGATAAACGAGACCGGAAAAATCCGTGTCCTCATAATAGACCCGCTGTGTCAGGCGGTGCCCATGTTCGATGAGTTCGCCTGAAAGCGAAACCACAAGCTCGCTCATGATATCTCCTTGGAAAATTCGGCCGCTTCGAAACGACCTTCGCGGACGATAAGATGTTCGTGCTGCCGAGGCAGCGTCTCGATGCGTTCGGCGATGAAACGGGGTCTGAGATCGTGCTCCAGCAGAGCGGAAGCTTGCGCAGGCAGCCAGCGGAACTCCACCTCGACGCCATCCAGCACCCGATGCACGATGTCGCTTTCATGGAAAGGCAAAGGCTGGCGCAGCGAAATCAGGTAATAAAATGCCAGCTCATGCGCAGCATAATCGTCATAGGCGAAAAAATTCTCGGCGGACCAGAGAAGGCGCTCGACGGCGCAATCCCGGTCCAGCTCCTCGCCGATCTCGCGGATAATGGTTTGCTGCGAGCTTTCGCCGATTTCCGCCCGCCCGCCCGGCAGGGCCCAATAGCTGTCCCTGGTACCGCGCTGGACGAGAAGATGGTCATCGTGGAAAATCAACGCTGCCACACGCATGCTAAACAGCTGCGGCTTGTGGTCCAGCCGGATCATGTGGCGTTCGGGGGCAGAGGTCATTTCTCGTCCAGATTGCCGTCATGCCACACAAGGTGTTTCGTGGTCTCAGGCAAATGTTCTATTTCGTTGGCGATGAAATAGGGTGGAATATCGAGTTCCGTCAATGCCAGCCGGGTCGCAGCAACCCAGCGGAATTCAAGCTCGTTGTCGCCATCCTGAACGCGGTGGATGATATCGGTCGGATGAAAGGCAAGTGTCTCCGGCAGATCCATCAGGTAATAAAACCCGAGTTCGTGCCAGTCCTTGCCCTCATAATGGAAAAAATTCTCCACCGCCCATAAAAGCCGCCCGACCTTGGCCTCGACGCCAAGCTCCTCCACCATTTCGCGCGCCAGTGTTTCTTCGGAGCGCTCGCCCATTTCGGCGCGGCCACCCGGAAAGGTCCAGAATTTCTCATGCGAGGCTCGATGCACCAGTACGTGACCATCACGAAACGCCAGCCCCGCAACGCGCATCTGGAAAATGCGTTTCGGCTTGAATTTCATGCGGATGCGGGTGTCCTGCACTTTGGTGTCTTGCGTCATTAACTGAACCTGCTGGCTGGAAACATCAAATCGGTTTCCGTCCACCCTAACGCATCCATCTCGGCTTTTCTTGCCTTTGCGTCGTCTCCCACAATGAATTCATCCAGTTGCGGCGGATCGATCCTGGTGCCGGACAACATCGCATGCACCTGCCCGCGATGATGCGTCTGGTGCTGGAAGAGATGGGAGAGCACATCGTCGCGACGATCCTGCTGAATGCGCGCGCCGCGATGAACATTGACGGTGGCTGCCAACCCCTCTCCATCGAGCATGTCGACAAAAGCGATCAGTTCGTTGTCGAGTTCCGCCTGGGCGACGCGCATCTCCGCCATGGTGGCGAAAGGCTCTTCTTCGTCAAAAGCGGCAAGCCCCAGCGTCCCGCCTTTGACGGCATCGATATAAAAACGGTCGACAGTGTAGATATGGTTCAGGGTCGCGCGAAGGGTGGGGAAGAAACTGACCCGAGGGGCCACGAACTCTTCCTGCGAAAGCTGAAGACAGGCTTGATGCAGCCGGAAATTGGCCAGTTTGTTGTTGCGTGCAAGTTTGCGGAAGACCCGCGAAGAATCATATTCTGGCATATGCGTCTCCTCTTGCGCTCAATCCTCTTCCAGCGTCAGACGGAACTGCGCCGCCTCGAGATCCTTTGGCGGCTGCATGCCCAGATGTTTCCAGGCCGTGCCCGTCAGAACGCGGCCGCGTGGCGTGCGCTGGATGAAACCTTGCTGGATCATGTAGGGTTCGATGATGTCCTCGATCGCATCACGCGGCTCCGACAGACCGGCTGCAATGGTCTCGATACCAACCGGGCCACCGCCGAAATTGACCGCGATCATGGTCAGATAACGCATGTCGAGCTGGTCGAGGCCCATTTTGTCGACAAGCAGCCGCGTCAGCGCTTCATCGGCAATCTCCCGCGTGACGGCTTCGGCGCGCGCCACCTCGGCGAAATCGCGCACCCGGCGCAACAGCCGTCCGGCGATGCGTGGCGTGCCGCGCGCGCGTCTTGCTATTTCACGTGCACCCTCGTCCGTCATATTGAGGCCCATCAGCCGCGCGCCGCGCCGAACGATCAATTCCAGCTCATCGACGGTGTAGAAGGCCAGCCGCACGGGAATACCGAAACGGTCACGCAGCGGCGTCGTCAACAGACCGAGACGCGTGGTTGCAGCAACGAGGGTGAATTTGGAGAGGTCGATCTTCACCGAGCGCGCCGCAGGCCCCTCGCCGATGATGAGATCGAGCTGGAAATCCTCCATCGCCGGGTAGAGAATTTCCTCCACCGCCGGGTTGAGACGGTGGATTTCGTCGATGAAGAGCACGTCACGCTCCTCAAGATTGGTCAGAAGTGCGGCGAGATCACCCGCCTTGGCGATCACCGGTCCGGAAGTGGACTTGAAATTGACGCCAAGCTCCTTGGCCATGATCTGCGCCAGCGTGGTCTTGCCGAGACCGGGCGGGCCGACGAACAGCACGTGATCCAACGCCTCGCCACGGTTCTTGGCGGCCTCGATAAACACCTTGAGATTGGCGCGGGCCTCCGCCTGGCCGGTAAAATCGTCCAGCGACTGCGGACGCATGGTGGTGTCGATATCCTCACCGCGCTTGTCCGCCGAAATCAGTCTGTCCGCATCGCTCATTCAGGGCATTCCATTGTTCTAGACGAATTCATGAGATGGTCTTCGCCGCTATATCATGACTGTCGCGCGAAGGCGCTTCACGAAATTCGATACGCGCTTCTGCCAGTGGTGGCACTGCACCCTTGTGTACCCGCGCACCCTAGCGCGAAAGCTCCCTCAGGCCGAGCCGGATGAGCTTTGCGCTGTCGCCGCCCTCCCCGCCATTCTTCAGCGCGGCGGCAACAGCGTTTGCAGCCTGGTCGCGCGAGTAGCCGAGATTGGTAAGCGCTGAAACGGCATCGGCCACCGGCGCGGAAGCGACGCCTTCGCCAAGTTCCTGCTTAAGCCCGATGGAAGCGGAAGCTTCTCCCGCAAAGGCCGGTGCCTTGTTGCGCAGTTCGGTGACGATGCGCACCGCCACCTTCGGCCCCACGCCCGGCGCACGCGAAATCGACACCTTGTCCTGAAGCGCTATCGCATTGGCGAGTTCGGAAGGCGACAGGGTGGAAAGCATTGCCAGCGCCACTTTCGAACCGACGCCCTGCACGCTCTGCAGCAGATTGAACCATTCCCGCTCAAGCGCCGACAGAAAGCCGAACAGCCTCAGCTGGTCCTCACGCACATAGGTTTCGATGAAGAGGACCACCGCTTCACCAGCCGAGCCGATTTTCGACAGCGTGCGTGCCGAGCAATGGGCGACGTAACAAACGCCGTGCACATCCACCAGCACGTAATCCGTGCCGATTTCCTCGATGGTGCCTTTAAGTTTTCCGATCATGATGCCGCCCGCTGCAATGAAACTTCAAATATTCAACCGGCCGCCAAAAGCCGCGCCATCCTGTCGCCACCGCGATTATGCGCGTGGCAGATTGCGATCGCCAGAGCGTCCGCCGCATCGTTACCCTTGAATTCGGCCTTCGGCATCAGGATTTTCAGCATCATGTGAATTTGCTGCTTTTCGCCATGCCCAACGCCGATGACGGCTTTCTTGACCGCATTCGGCGCATATTCGAAAACGGGCAAGCCTGCCCGTGCCGGAACCAGCATCGCGATGCCGCGCGCCTGACCGAGTTTCAGCGTCGCGACCGCATCCTTGTTCACGAAAGTCTGCTCCACCGCCGCCTCGTCGGGCTGATGGCTGTGCACGATATCCGCCAGCCCGTCATGCAGCTGGCACAGGCGGGAGGCGAGATCCATATCGCCATCGGACGTCACCGTACCGGAGGCGACAAACCTAAGGCTGTTGCCGAGGGTTTCAATGACACCCCATCCGGTGCGTCGCAACCCGGGGTCGATACCGATGATTCGAATCGTCTTTTGCATGAGGCACCCTATCTTTTCGGCTGCGACCCTGCCAGCGATAAGTGAACAAAACGACAACATTGCTCAAATTTGCAGTGCAGCATTTACCTCTGCTTAAACCGCGTACCGCATTGTTCCCGCACAAAATCAAAAAAGGGGAGCTGCGGACATGATGATCCGCAGCATAATATTTAAGCCATATCAGCCATCCGGTGGCGCCATCCATGTATGGCGTGGGAACTGATCCGTCATTGAGGGCTGCATCGGCCATGCTGAACCGTTTTCATTCCATATCCACCAAAGTGCTCGCGATTTTCCTTGCACTGATGGCGATCTCGACCGGGGCGCTCACGCTCCTCGGCTATCAAAGCAGCAGCGGCGTTCTTGAGGAACAGGCGTCGAAATCCATGGAAAGCATTCTCGTCTTCCGGGGCGATATGCTTCAGGAACGTCTCGAACAGCTTGAAACACAGGCGGATTCCATCGCCAAGATCGAATCCCTGCAAATGGCGGTGGTTTCCATGCGCAGCGGCTGGGGCACGGTGCAGAAGAACTCTGGAGATGCTAAGGCGGAGCTGCAACGCGTCTTTGTCAGGGAAAACCCCTTCGGCGAAAAAGAAAAGCTCATCAAGCCGGAAAACCCGAGCGGCTTTTATTATTCCACCCACGAGAAAACCCAGACGGATGTCGGCGGCTACCTCAAGGGAACCCCGTTCAGCGACGTCCTATTTATCGATCCCACCGGCACGGTCTATTATTCCTATATGAAAGGACCGGCTTTCGGCGAAACCGTCACCGGTGGCGCCTGGGCGGATAGCGGCCTCGGCACCGCCTTTGCACGCGGAGCGACAAACGCTGGAAAAGCCGCGAACGACGTGGCGCAAACCAGCTTCTCCGGCCTGCGCATCGACGCCGCGACCAAAGAGGCAGGCATCTATTTCGGCATTCCGGTTGTCAAATTTGGCGCATTCAAGGGCGTCGTTCTTTTCCGGGTCAAGCAAGACGTCTTCAGCCAGATCCTCACGAAAGGCATCGCCGCCGGCAGCTCCGAACAATCCGCAATCATTTCTGCCGATGGCAAGGTTCTGGGTGTGGACGGCAGCGGGCTCGTCAGCCTCGATCCAGCGATCTACGGCTTCCACACGCAAGCCCTGAATACGGCCGGCATGACGATTGCCAAGATCGACCGCCCAGATGGCGAGGCCAATGCCTATGCCCGTCCGTTCTCGTTTGCCGGTGAAAAATACCTCGCGGTGGAAAGCATGTTGCGCAGCGAATTGAACGCCGGTTCCATTTCGATTGCCGGCACGCTTGCCGTGATCGGTCTTTGCGTTCTGGCCGCCATGTGCGTGGCGACCGCGTTTTTCGCTCGTCGCCTGTTCGCTCCCCTGGAAAAGCTTGCAGGGCTGACCGGTGAAGTGGCCGCAGGCCGTCTCGATGCCGAGATCGGCAATCAGGACCGCAAGGACGAGATCGGCCGCATGGCGCGTGCGCTCGGCAGTTTCCGCGAAAAGCTCATCTTGCAGCGGGAAATGGAAGCAACCGCATCCCGCACCCGGGAGGAGGCGGAAACGGAACGCCGTGCACATCTTGCGGAACGCGAGGCCGAGGCCGGCACCCTGCAGATGGTCGTCCGCTCTCTGGATGAGGGTCTCGACCGGCTGGCAAACGGCAATCTCGCCTATCGCATAGATCAGGCCTTCCCCGACGATCTCGAAAGCCTGCGCCATAACTTCAACACGGCGCTTGCCCGGCTCAGCGAGACCATGCAGGCCATCGGCGGCAATTCCGCCGCCGTTCGCGGCGGCTCTGAGGAAATGCGGGTGGGTGCGGACCAGCTGGCGGAGCGCACCGAACGGCAGGCCGCCTCGATTACCGAGACGGCAAGCGCCATCAAGGCGATTACCGAAGCCGTCCGCGACCAGATCGAGCGCGCCGAACAGGCAACACGGATCGCCCACGACGCCAGCACTGAGGCGACGACCTCCAGCCGGGTGATGGAACAGACCATCGCCGCCATGGAGGCAATCCAGACCTCGTCGCGTCAGATCAACCAGATCATCGGTGTCATCGACGAAATCGCTTTCCAGACCAATCTTCTTGCCTTGAATGCAGGTGTCGAGGCTGCCCGTGCGGGCGATGCCGGCAAGGGTTTTGCCGTCGTGGCACAGGAAGTGCGCGAACTGGCGCAACGCTCAGCCGCGGCTGCGAAGGAAATCACCAGCCTGCTGAAACGCTCCACCGACGAGGTTTCCACCGGTGTGGCGCTGGTCGAAAAAGCTGGCACTTCGCTGACCGGCATCGGCAAACATGTGCAGACCATCAGTTCCCGTATCGAGGAGATCATGGAATCCACCCGCGAGGAGGCGCATACGCTGGCAGAAATCAACAGCACCGTCACCACCCTCGACACCATGACCCAGCAGAATGCGGCCATGGTGGAAGAAACGACGGCCGCCATCCACAATCTCGCCTCCGAAGCCGGCGAGATGGACGGAAGGCTCGGACAGTTCGTGCTCGCTCCCGACCGGGAACAAACGGGATATCACGAAGCCCGGCAATTCCGGCGGGCGGGTTGAGAAGTGAAACGGGGCCTTTTCGGAGGCCCCAATTTTTTTGAACCATCCTTCAATTCTGCGCGACTTCTCTGGTAAATCGGGACACGCGCCTTACATCCGCATCAAAGACTTAAATTTCTTCAGGAGCGTCGGATGATCCCCTTTTCCATTCTCGACCTTTCGCCGATCGGCGAAGGCGAGAGCGTCAGTCAGGCGCTTGAAAACTCCCGCCGCATGGCGATCAAGGCCGAAGACCACGGTTACAACCGCATCTGGCTTGCGGAACACCATGGCATGCCGGGCATCGCCAGCGCCGCGACATCGCTCGTCATCGCCCATGTCGGTGCGGCGACGAAACATATCCGTGTCGGCTCCGGCGGTATCATGCTGCCCAACCATTCACCGCTTGTCATCGCTGAACAGTTCGGCACGCTTGCGGCGCTGCTGCCCGGCCGGGTCGATCTCGGCCTTGGCCGCGCGCCGGGAACCGACATGCGGACGGCACGCGCGCTGCGCCGCAACCTCGATGCCGGTGCGGAGAACTTCCCGCACGACATTATCGAACTCCAGCAGTATTTCGGACAGCCGCAGCAGGATCAGGCGATCCTTGCCGTGCCCGGCATGGATTCAAACGTGCCCCTCTGGCTGCTCGGATCGAGCACCTACAGCGCGCATCTGGCTGCAGCACTCGGCCTGCCCTATTCCTTCGCCTCGCATTTTGCGCCTGACATGCTGATGGAGGCGATCCATATCTATCGCGAGCGCTTCCAGCCCTCCTCGACGCTGGACAAGCCCTATGTGATGGTTGGAGTGATGGGTGTTGGCGCCGATACGGACGAGGAGGCGCAATATCTCTTCACCTCGTCGCAGCAGCAATTCGTCAACCTGCGCCGCAATGTACGCGTCCCGTTCCCCAAGCCGGTTCACAGCATGGACGACCACTGGAACGAGATGGAGCGTTTTTCGGTGGAGCATACGTTGCGTTTCGCGGCTGTCGGCTCGCCTGAAACGATCGGACGCCACCTCGACGGTTTCCTCGCCGAAACGCAGGCCGACGAACTGATCGTCTCGATGCCGATCCACAATATCGAAAAACGGCTGCGATCCGTGGAGATCTTCGCCGATGTGCGGACCTCCATAAGGAAGGCCGCATAAAAAAAGCCCCGGAGCGATAACGCTGCCGGGGCTTTTCCTAAGAAACACTCTCTGCATTGGGGATGGGATCAAGCTG
>JWIT01000070.1 GCA_000949895.1 Agrobacterium arsenijevicii
TGACGGCTGCCGGAAACCGAACGCTGACGGAAACCTATGGCATGCTGAAGCCGGTGATCCAGCGGTTGATGATGGCGGGTAAATCGAAGCGCTCGACCTTGAAGGGCGTATTCGGCGAACATCAGGCGATCATCGATGCATTGCGGGGTAAGGATCGGATCGCCTTCTCCTATCATATGGACCGGCATTTGAGTGCGGGTCTGGTGTTCATTCCGAACGCCACCGTGTCGCGAAATTCCAAAATCAAATAAGGGACTGGTATCGTGGGTGATTTTACCGACAAGATTGCTGTTGTGACCGGAACAACTGGCATTGGTCGCGCCGTAACGCTCAATCTTGCGCGCAGCGGGGCTCGCGTCGTCGCTCTTGGGATCGACGTTGCGGCCAACACCGAGCTCACCGGACTTGCAGCCGCCGAAAAGCTCGACGTTCTGGTGCTGGAAACAGATGTTTCCGACCCTTCGGCCGTGCGCATCTCTGTCGGCAAGGCTGCAGAACTGGCTGGTGGCATCGATATCATCGTCAATTCGGCGGCAGTTCACCCCTATGGGGATGCGACCGAGACGTCTTTCGACACATTCATGCGCTGCATGGCTGTCAATGTTGGCTCTATTCATCTTACCGCACAGTTCGGCGTTCCCGAGATGCGCAAGCGTGGCGGCGGCGTCATCGTCAACATTTCGAGCGTTCAGGGGCATGCCTGCCAGAGTGGTGTTTCGGCTTACGTAGCGTCGAAGGGTGCTATCCATTCCATGACCCGCGCCATGGCGCTTGATTTCGCAGCCGACAAGATCAGGGTTGTTTCTGTCAGCCCGGGTTCGGTGCGTACGCCGATACTGGAACTGGCTGCACGCACATTCGAGGGTGCGGATGCAGATATCGAGGCTGTATTCCAGCGCTTTGGTGCCGCCCATCCGCTCGGCCGCATTGGCGAACCGGAGGAGGTGGCAGATCTGGTTGCTTTTCTGGCCTCGGCTAAAGCGGCTTTCATCACCGGGACCGATCATCGCATTGACGGCGGACTGACCGCCGGCATCGGCGTGCACTAAGATCAAGCCGAAGGCGCTTCAAAATGACTACCAAACTGCTGAGAAGCGATATCAATCGTATTCTGCGTGAAGCAGAAACCTTCATGGCCTCATTCGGCTACGTGCTGCCACCGTTTGCGAACTGGACGCCAGCCGAGATGCAGGCGCGTGAGGGCGAAATCTCCAATATCACGCGATCGGGTCTCGGTTGGGACATCACCGATTTCGGCATGGGGGACTTCGAAAAGACCGGTTTGTTGCTGTTCACTTCCCGCAATGGCAGGCTGGCCGATCTGAAGCGTGGCGGTGGAATGCTCTATGCCGAGAAGGCAATGATTTCGCGCCTTGATCAGGTCACGCCGAGCCATACGCATATTGTGAAAACCGAAGACATCATCAATCGCGGCGGTGGTACGCTCGTTGTCGAGCTGTTCGGTGGAAGTAATGGATTGTGTGACCGCGACAAGGGCACATCGGTGTTTTGCGATGGCATTGAGAAGACGTTGCCGCCAGGTGCAAGGCTGCGGTTGCAGCCCGGTGAAAGCGTCACGTTGATGCCCGGTGACTGGCACGCATTCTGGGCCGAGACGTGCGATGTATTCGTCGCGGAAGTGTCTACCGTGAACGATGACGCGACCGACAACATCTTTGAAGACCCGAGGGTCACCCGGTTTTCCGGCATCGAGGAGGATGCTGATCCGTACCGGCTGCTCGTGTCCGACTA
>JWIT01000071.1 GCA_000949895.1 Agrobacterium arsenijevicii
TAAAAAACGGTCACGGGCTTTGGTCCGCCTGTGTGCGGTAGAAACAGGTTGTGCTACGTTAACCGCCGGAGGGGAGTTGCCGTCTGCTTTTTGGAGGCGTTTTCCCCGTTAAAAAACGTGGCACATGGGCTTTGCGGACTTGAGAGTGGTGACGCCAGTTCTGTGGCGATCCCGGTTAGGAAAATGACGAACTTGCGCGGCCCAGCCCCTCCTTGATCGAGAGGAGGAGACTTCATGCCCAAGACAATACCATCTAACGCGCAGAACCTAAGGCGCATGAACCCAAGAGCCGCCGCCATCGACATCGGTGCGACAATGCATATGGCCGCCGTCAACCCTGACGCTGATGACATGCCAATCCGGGCCTTCGGGACTTTTACCCACGATCTGCACGATCTCGCTCACTGGTTCAAATCCTGCGGGGTCACCAGCGTCGCCATGGAGTCCACGGGTGTCTACTGGATACCGGCTTATGAGATTTTGGAGCAGCACGGCCTCGAGGTCATTCTAGTGAATGCTCGCTACGCTAAGAATGTCCCGGGCCGCAAGACGGACGTCAGCGATGCAGCATGGCTGCGCCAACTGCACTCCTATGGCCTGCTTCGAGGAAGCTTTCGGCCGAATGCGCAAATTGCCACCCTGCGTGCATATTTGCGGCAACGAGAACGGTTGGTCGAATACGCGGCCGCTCATATCCAGCATATGCAAAAGGCGTTGATGGAGATGAATCTTCAGCTTCACCATGTCGTGTCAGATATCACTGGCGTGACAGGCATGAGGATCATACGGGCAATCGTTGCCGGCGAGCGAGACCCGGATGTGCTGGCATCCTTGCGCGATATCCGTTGTCACTCCTCGGTCGAAACGATACGGGCATCCCTGGTTGGGAATGATCGGGATGAACACATCTTTGCGCTTTCCCAGTCGTTGGACCTGTACGACTTTTATCAGCAAAAGATGCTCGAATGCGACCGCAAGCTCGAGCAGGCGATCGCCACAATGGCGCATAATGTCGAGAAGCCACAATCGCCGTTGCCTAAGATCAGAACGAAGACGAAGCAGCCGAATACACCGTCGTTTGATGTCCGGGCCGCATTATACGGCCTTGTAGGAACGGACTTGACGCAAATCCATGGCCTCGGTTCATCACTTGCCCTGAAGTTGATTGGCGAGTGCGGCACCGATTTGCGGGCATGGCCAACCGCCAAACACTTTACATCGTGGCTTTGCCTGGCGCCCGGCAACAAGATATCTGGCGGCAGACTTCTCTCGTCGAGAACACGCCGATCATCGAGTCGGGCGGCCGCGCTCTTGCGGTTGGCGGCTACCACGATTGGCCGAAGCGACACAGCACTGGGTGCGTTTTACCGACGTTTGGCAGGGCGTATCGGCAAGCAGAAGGCCGTGACGGCGACTGCACGCAAGATCGCTGTTCTCTTCTTCAACGCCCTTCGCTTCGGCATTGCTTATCGTGATCCTGGTGCAGAGGCATATGACGAGCGACATCGCGGCCGGGTTCTGGCAAACCTACAGCGCCGTGCTCGAGCTTTGGGATATCAGCTTGATCCCATCCCCAATGCAGAGAGTGTTTCTTAGGAAA
>JWIT01000072.1 GCA_000949895.1 Agrobacterium arsenijevicii
CAACCACACGCGCAAAGATCGGCTTTTCCATCGCGGCATGGGCCGTGGCGCTTTTGCTGTTCTTCCCGATCCTTTATGCCTTCCTCACCTCGCTCAAGACCGAGCCGGAGGCGATCGCAGGCTTCAGCCTCATTCCCTCCGGCACGCTGGAAAACTACATCACCGTGCAGACCCAGCGCGATTACTTCAAGCCGTTCATGAACTCGGTGGTGCTGTCGCTCGGCTCGACGATCATCGCGCTCATCATCGCCATTCCCGCCGCCTGGGCGATGGCGTTCTCGCCGACCAAGCGCACCAAGGACATTCTGATGTGGATGCTCTCCACCAAGATGATGCCGGCGGTGGCCGTGCTGGTGCCGATCTATCTGATCTTCCGCAATGCCGGCCTGCTCGATACCCGCATCGGACTGACAGTCATGCTCACCTTCATCAACCTGCCGATCGTGGTGTGGATGCTTTACACCTACTTCCGCGAAATCCCCGGCGAGATCCTGGAAGCAGCCCGCATGGATGGCGCATCGCTGTGGAACGAGATCGTGCATGTGCTCACACCAATGGCGGTTCCGGGCATTGCCTCGACGCTGTTATTGAACGTCATCCTCGCCTGGAACGAATCCTTCTGGACCATCCGGCTGACGACCACCAATGCAGCACCACTGACGGCCTTCATCGCCTCCTTCTCCTCACCGCAGGGGCTGTTCTGGGCAAAGCTTTCGGCCGCCTCGATGATGGCGATCGCCCCCATTCTCGTCATCGGCTGGTTCTCGCAGAAACAACTCGTGCGCGGTCTGACCTTCGGCGCCGTGAAATAAGGAACGACAATAATGGGCAGCATTTCCCTTCAGAACGTGTCCAAGCTCTTCGGCGAGGCAAAAGTCATCCCGTCGATCGATCTCGATATCCATGACGGCGAGTTCGTCGTCTTCGTCGGCCCGTCCGGCTGCGGCAAGTCCACGTTGCTGCGGCTGATCGCCGGGCTGGAAGACGTCTCCGGCGGAAAAATCGTCATCGACGGCAAGGACGCCACCGAAAAGGCGCCGGCCGAGCGCGGCCTTGCCATGGTGTTCCAGTCCTATGCGCTTTATCCGCATATGAGCGTGCGCAACAACATCGCCTTCCCGCTGAAGATGGCCAAGCTCGACAAGGCCGTCATCGACAAGAAGGTCGACGATGCCGCCCGTATCCTCAACCTCACCGATTATCTCGAGCGCCGGCCCTCGCAACTGTCGGGCGGCCAGCGCCAGCGCGTCGCCATCGGCCGTGCCATCGTGCGCGAACCGAAGGCGTTTCTGTTCGACGAGCCGCTCTCCAACCTCGATGCGGCGCTGCGCGGCACCATGCGGCTGGAAATCTCCGAGCTGCACAACACGCTGA
>JWIT01000073.1 GCA_000949895.1 Agrobacterium arsenijevicii
ATGACGACTTCATCGGAAGCCACTGCTGTGGCGGAAAAGCGTGCACCGAAAAGGAAGTTCCAGAGCGAGATGTCGATGCTGGTGGTGCTGGTTGGCATTGCCCTGACATTTGAGGTTCTCGGCTGGATCTTTGTCGGCAATTCGTTCCTTGCTAATCAACAGCGGCTGTCGATCATCATCCTCCAGGTTTCGGTGATCGGAATTCTGGCGGTGGGCGTGACGCACGTCATCATTACCGGCGGCATCGATCTGGCGTCCGGCTCGGTGGTCGGCCTCACCGCCATGGTCGCCGCGTCCCTGGCCCAGAGTTCCACCGACCTGCGCGCGCTTTATCCCGCTCTGACCGACCTGTCGCCCATATGGCCGATCCTCGCTGGTCTGATTGTCGGGCTGTTGGCCGGCTGGATCAGCGGCGTGCTGATCGCCAAGACCGCCATTCCCCCCTTCATCGCCACGCTCGGGATGATGGTCTGCGCCAGAGGCGTCGCCAAGTGGTATACAATGGGGCAGCCGATCGCGCTGCTGACGCCGGAGTTCACCTGGCTTGGCAAGAGCTTTCTCATCCTCGGCTTCCCGGTTCCGCTTCCGGTCCTCATCTTTCTCGCAGTCGCCATCCTTTCCCATATAGCTCTCAGCTATACGCGCTATGGCAAATACACCTATGCGATCGGCTCGAACCCGCAGGCCGCGCGCGTCTCCGGCATCGACATCGGCTCGCACCTTATCAAGGTTTATGCGGTGGCGGGACTTCTATCGGGGCTGGCCGGCGTGGTGACTGCGGCGCGGGCGGCTTCGGCACAGCCGACAATGGGCACCGCCTATGAGCTTGATGCGATCGCTGCGGCTGTCATCGGCGGCACCTCGCTCGCCGGCGGCGCAGGCCGGATCACGGGGACCCTGATCGGCACGATCATCCTCGGTGTGATCACCTCCGGCTTCACCTACCTGAAGATCGGCTCCTATTACCAGGAGATCATCAAAGGCGCCATCATCGTCTTCGCCGTCGTCATCGACCAGTACAGACGATCCAGGAAAATAAGGGCCTAGAGCGCG
>JWIT01000074.1 GCA_000949895.1 Agrobacterium arsenijevicii
TGCTGCAATCTTCGTATCCAGCACTTTCCACTCGTTTCGCAATTCAACAATCAGTTGGTGCATGCGCGGAGACAAGTTGTCCTCCTGATCACCCGGAAGGACATCCAGAGCAACCTCAAGCTTGCGACGGCCGGCCGCAAAAATGAGACCGCGCTCAAGGAGGATCGCCCGGATTTGATTGATCAACGTGGTTCTTTGTGCGACCAGGCGCGATCGAACCCTGTGCAGCGACTGAATATCGAGCTGCTCCTCACTCTTGAGGTCAACGAACCGCAATGTAGGACGCGACGCGGCTTCCGCGATGCCCTCCGCATCCCTGTCGTCGTTTAATATAGGGCCGAACATACTCGGGCGACATCAGCCGCACTTCGTGTCCTCGTGCTGCGAAAATTCGCCCAAGGTGGTGAGCGCCGTAGCATGCTTCCGTAGCAATCATGCACGCCGGCATCTTGCCTACAAACTCAATGAGCATCTGACGTCGCATCGTTCGGCGGACAATCACGGCACCTTTGTCATCAACTCCGACAACGCTGCAGCTGTTCTTTCCTATGTCGCAGCCAAGTATCGAAATCGTCA
>JWIT01000008.1:0-121958 GCA_000949895.1 Agrobacterium arsenijevicii
TCAGCGTGTTGTGCAGCTCGGAGATTTCCAGCCGCATGGTGCCACGCAGCGCCGCATCGAGGTTGGAGAGCGGCTCGTCGAACAGGAAGGCTTTCGGTTCGCGCACGATGGCACGGCCGATGGCGACGCGCTGGCGCTGGCCGCCTGATAGTTGCGAGGGCCGGCGTTCGAGATAATCGGTGAGGTTGAGGATGCGGGCGGCATCATCGACCTTTTTATCGATCACCGCCTTGTCGAGCTTGGCCATCTTCAGCGGGAAGGCGATGTTGTTCCTGACGCTCATATGCGGATAAAGCGCATAGGACTGGAACACCATGGCAAGGCCGCGCTCGGCCGGCGCCTTTTCGGTGGCGTCCTTGCCGTCGATGACGATCTTTCCGCCGGAGACGTCTTCCAGCCCGGCAATCAGGCGCAGCAGCGTCGACTTGCCGCAGCCGGACGGGCCGACGAAGACGACGAACTCGCCGTCATGGATGTCGAGATCGATCGACGGGATGACTTTTGCCTCGCCGAAGAGCTTGGACACGTTCTGAAGGGAAATGCTGCCCATTATTGTCGTTCCTTATTTCACGGCGCCAAAGGTCAGACCGCGCACGAGTTGTTTCTGCGAGAACCAGCCGATGACGAGAATGGGGGCGATCGCCATCATCGAGGCGGCCGAAAGTTTTGCCCAGAACAACCCCTGCGGTGAGGAGAAGGAGGCGATGAAGGCCGTCAGCGGTGCTGCATTGGTGGTCGTCAGCCGGATGGTCCAGAAGGATTCGTTCCAGGCGAGGATGACGTTCAAGAGCAGCGTCGAGGCAATGCCCGGAACCGCCATCGGGGTCAGCACATGCACGATCTCGTTCCACAGCGATGCGCCATCCATGCGGGCAGCTTCCAGAATCTCGCCGGGGATTTCGCGGAAGTAGGTGTAAAGCATCCACACCACGATCGGCAGGTTGATGAAGGTGAGCATGACGGTGAGGCCGATGCGGGTATCGAGCAGGCCGGCATTGCGGAAGATCAGGTAGATCGGCACCAGCACGGCCACCGCCGGCATCATCTTGGTGGAGAGCATCCACATCAAAATGTCCTTGGTGCGCTTGGTCGGCGAGAACGCCATCGCCCAGGCGGCGGGAATGGCGATGATCAGCGCGATGATCGTCGAGCCGAGCGACAGCACGACCGAGTTCATGAACGGCTTGAAGTAATCGCGCTGGGTCTGCACGGTGATGTAGTTTTCCAGCGTGCCCGAGGGAATGAGGCTGAAGCCTGCGATCGCCTCCGGCTCGGTCTTGATCGAGGTGAGGAAGGCATAAAGGATCGGGAAGAACAGCAGAAGGGCAACCGCCCATGCCGCGATGGAAAAGCCGATCTTTGCGGCCGATGCGCCGCCGACGTCGTAACCCAAAAGCGCCGTGCGATAGATGAGGAAGGCAAGGTTGGTCGAGGCATAACCCGGCCCGCCATTGGTGGTGACGAGGATTTCCGCATAAACGCCGAGCAGGAAGATCGTCTGGATGAGGATGACGACGGTGATGGCGCGGGCCAGATGCGGCAGCGTCAGATAGACGAAGCGGTTGACGAAGTTGGCGCCATCCATCTCGGCCGCTTCCTTCTGCTCGCCGTCAAGCGATTGCAGGGCGGTCAAGAGGATCAGCGTCGCAAAGGGCAGCCATTGCCAGGCGACGATGATGACGATGGAGAGCAGCGGAAACTGCGCGAACCAGTCGACCGGCTGCAGGCCGAAGAAACGCGAGAGATCGGCGAGCACCCCATAACCGGGATGCATGATCATGTTCTTCCACACCAGTGCGGCCACCGGCGGCATGACGAAGAAGGGCGAGATGATCATGATGCGCACGATGCCCTGACCGAAGATGTCATTGTCGAGCAGAAGCGCAATGGCGATGCCGCCGACAACCGTGATCAACAGCACGCCGCCGACGATCAGCAGCGTGTTCCAGATCGACTGGAAGAAGGCCGGGTCGGTGTAGAAATACTGGTAATTGAACAGGCCGGCGAAGCTGACATTGGCGGGGTTGAGCAGATTGTAGTTCTGGAACGAAAACCACAACGTCATCGCCAAAGGCACGATCATCCACACCAGCAAAAGCAGCACCGATGGCGCAAGCATAACCCGCGCAAGACCGCTCGTGTTTCGTGTTGCCATTGCAGTAACCTCCCCTTGGGCCCGGGCATCACGACATGCGCCCGGCATATCCGGAAGAACCGGCTCATTCTTGTTTTGATTTGAAAGGCATAAAGGCCGCCGCGTAACCGGCAGCTTAAACCCGGAGAGTTCGCTGCCCGGCATTGGCGCCGGACAGCAATCTTCGGGAGGATTACTTGATGTAACCGGCGCGGGTCATTTCGCGCGTCGCTGTCGACTGGGCGCCCGCAAGCGCATCATCGACGCTGGACTGACCGGCAACCACCGCCGAGAACAGCTGACCGACCGTGGTGCCGAGCGCCTGGAATTCAGGGATCGCCACGAACTGACCACCGGTATAAGGCACGGGCTTTACAGTCGGCTTGGTGATGTCGGCGGCATCCATTGCAGCAAGCGTCGGCTTGGCGAAGGCGGCTGCCTTTTCATACTCGGCGTTCTTGTAAAGCGAGGTGCGGGTGCCCGGAGGCACGTTTGCCCAGCCTTCCTTGGCAGCGACGAGCGTGGTGTAGTCCTTGCTGGTTGCCCAGGAGATGAACTTTTCAGCTGCATCCGACTTCTTCGAGCTCTTCGGGATAGCAAGGTTCCACGACCACAACCAGTTGCCATGGTTCTTCAGTTCGCCATGCGTCGGGAACAGCGCATAACCGACCTTGTCGGCAACCGTCGAGTCCTTCGGATTGGAAACGAAGGAAGCAGCCACCGTGGCGTCGATCCACATGCCGCATTTGCCCTGCTGGAACAGCGTCAGGTTTTCGTTGAAGCCGTTGGAGGAGGCGCCCGAAGGGCCTGCGTCCTTCATCAGATCGACGTAGAATTGCAGCGCGCTCTTCCATTCCGGCTGATCGAACTGCGGCTTCCATTTTTCATCGAACCAGCGGCCACCGAAGGAGTTGGTGAGCGCGCTGATGAAGGCCATGTTCTCGCCCCAACCGGCTTTGCCGCGCAGGCACATGCCGTTGATATCGGTCTTGCGGTCGGTAATCTTGCGGGCCGCATCACCGATGAATTCCCAGGTCGGGTTTTCGGGCATCTTCAGACCGGCTTTTTCGAACAGGTCCTTGCGATACATGATCATCGCGGATTCGCCGTAGAAGGGTGCCGCATAAAGCTTGCCTTCGCTGGAAAGACCGCCGCGGATCGCCGGCAGAATGTCATCCACGTCGTATTTGTCGCCAAGCTTCTCGAGCGGCAGCAGCCAGCCCTGCTTGGCCCAGATCGGCACTTCGTAATTGCCGATGGTCATGATGTCGTATTGGCCGCCATTGGTGGCAATATCCGTCGTCACCCGCTCACGCAGGACGTTTTCCTCAAGCGTGACCCATTCGACCTTGATGTCGGGGTTCTTGGTGGTGAAGTCGGAGGTCAGCCCCTGCATGCGGATCATGTCGCCATTGTTAACGGTGGCGATGGTCAGCGTTTCGGCGGAAGCAAGGGTCGTAAAGGCGAGTGCCGAGCATGCGCCCAGCAAAATGGTCTTCAATGTCATATCTTCCTCCCAGAAGAAATTTATGAGCATTCGCTTTGCTCTAGGGCATTTACTCACCCGCAGAGCAAAAATGTCAAGCAGCATCCTGTGCTGCGGCGCACATGAAAAAACCAAGCCTTTGATTTTAAGGGGTTAATTTTTGCTCAATGCGTGAGCAAATATTCACTTGTCACTTCGTCGGTGATGAGGCCGTTCAAAAGACCGCCCCTCAACGCCGCCAGGATAGAAGCGTTTTTGCGCGCGCCCTGCGCCATGCCGATGACCGTGCAGGTCTCTCTGGATGGGATAGGAACGGAGGCGACACGCTCGTTGACGGAATGCTCGAGAACCTTGCCGTTAGCATCATAAACCCAGCCGCAAATCTCGCCGACGGCACCACTTGCCATCAGGGCCTTCATCTCGTCGACGCCAAGGAAACCGTCGACGCAGAGCGGCGCGTTTTCACCGAGTTCGCCGACACCAACGAAGGTGACGTTGGCGGCAGCGCCGAGCGCCAGCGTCGAGCGCACCATGGATTGATCGTGCAGCAACTCGCGCTCTTCCGCCGACGAGCAAAGAACCGGCAGCGGCATCGGAAAATGCCGCGCCTTGATGGCATCGGCCATGCTGAAGATGACGTTGTAATAGGCGGCCGATCCATCCGGGCCGATATTGCCTGTCAGTGACACGATGCGGTGCTGCGGACACTCCATCGGCGGCAACTGGTCCACCGCAGCCTTCAGCGTGCGGCCGGTGCCAATGGCGAGCACGATGGGATCGGCATTTTTCAGCCAGCGCTCGATTTCCGCCGCACCGGCCTCGGCGATACCGACCGTGGAGGAGACGCCGGCCGGATCGCTCGGCACCACCTCGATATATTTAAGGTCGAATTTTTGCTTGAGGCGTTCCGCTTTTTCGAGGCAGGCGGCAATCGGATGATCGAGCCGGACCTTGATCAGACGCTCGGCGACGGCGAGCGACACCAGCCGCTGCGCCGATTGCCGGGATATGCCCATGGCAGCGGCGATCTCATCCTGCGTCCGACCCGCGACATAATAAAGCCAGCCGGCGCGTGCCGCATCGTCCAGCCGTCCATGTGCGTCGTTTCGTCTGGCCATGCCGCCGCCCTCTAAGAATTATGCTCGAGCATTTGCTGGCATTTTTTTGCGTCGCCTGTCAAACGGAGCGGCGACTGAGCGAAGCGTTTGGCGGGACCAGGCATCTCTAAAGAGGATGCAAAACATTTCCTCCGTCATGCTCGGGCCTGTCCCGAGCATCTGCAACGTATCGATTTACGCGACATTAGCAGATCCTCGGCACAAGACCGAGGATGACGTCGCGAACACTGAGACACCTATCCCGGTGCAGTTTCCTCTATATCAAGCCGCTTCCTGCACCAGATGTCCGGCGGAAACCTCGCGGTAATGGCGTTGCGGCGGAACATAATCCACCGGTCGGATCGGGCTTTTGATCTCGTCCGTCGCCATGTTGCGCCTGATCTGGCGCCGGGCCGGATCCGGCACCGGAACCGCCGACATCAGTTTTTTCGTATAGGGGTGCTGCGGATTATCGAAGACGGCGGCGCGCGGACCGATCTCGACGATCTCGCCAAGATACATCACCGCCACCCGGTGGCTGACACGTTCCACCACCGCCATATCGTGGGAAATGAACAGGAAGGCCAGATTGAGGCTCTGTTGCAGGTCGAGCAGCAGGTTGCAGACCTGCGCCTTGATCGAAACGTCAAGCGCCGAGACTGCCTCATCGGCAACGATGACCTTGGGATCGAGCATCAGCGAGCGGGCAATCGCGATGCGCTGGCGCTGGCCACCGGAAAATTCATGCGGAAAACGCCGCATCATATCGGGGCTCAGGCCCACCTTTTCCATCAGGTCCGCTGCCTTTTCACGCGCCTGCGGTTTGGGTCCGAGCCGGTGCTCGATGAAGGGCTCCATAATCGCCGTGCCGATGCTCATGCGCGGATCGAGGCTGGCGAAGGGGTCCTGAAAGATCATCTGCACACTGCGGCGCATGGTGCGCAACGTCGTCTTGTCGAGTTTCATCACCTCATAACCGTCAAGCGTGACATTGCCGGAGGTTGGCTCGATCAGCCGGGTGATCGAGCGCCCGGTGGTGGACTTGCCGCAGCCGGACTCACCGACCAGCGACAGCGTTTCGCCTTCAGCGAGATCAAACGAGACCTTCTCCACCGCATGCACGGCGCCGGATTTACGGCCAAGAAGACCGGAGCGGATATCGAAGCGGGTCGTCAGATCCCTGACCGAGAGAATCGGCGTGCGTGAACCGGAGACCGTATCCTTCACCTCCGCCACCGGCTGGCTCTCGCCGGTCTTGATATCGATGATCGGGAAACGCGCTGGCAGCACCCGAGACCTCATCGACCCCAGCTTCGGCACCGCCGACAGCAAAGCACGCGTATAGGGGTGGTGACCGCGATGGAAGATGTCGTCGGTGGTGCCGGTTTCCACCACGTCGCCGCGGAACATGACGATGGTGCGGTCAGCCACTTCCGCCACCACGCCCATATCATGGGTGATGAACAGGACCGACATGCCCTCCTCTTCCTGCAATTGCTTGATGAGGTCGAGAATCTGGCCCTGAATGGTCACGTCGAGCGCCGTCGTCGGCTCGTCGGCGATCAGGAGCTTCGGCTTGGAGGCCAGCGCCATGGCGATCATCACACGCTGGCGCATGCCGCCGGAAAACTGGTGCGGATAATCGTCAAACCTGTTCTTCGCATTGGGAATGCGGACCTTTTCCAGAAGACGGATGACCTCGGCTTTTGCAGCGGAGGAGGAAATATCCTGATGTACGGTGAGCGCTTCGGCGATCTGCTTGCCGATCGGGAAGATCGGGTTGAGGCTGGTCATCGGCTCCTGGAAGATCATCGAGATGTCCTTGCCGCGAACCTTGCGCATCTCCTCTTCCGGCAGAGCCAGCAGGTCACGCCCGCCAAGCATGACCTTGCCCTCGATGCGGCTCGTTTTTTTTTCGAGAAGCCGCATGATCGACAGCGACGTCACGCTTTTTCCTGAACCGCTTTCGCCGACGATCGCCACCGTCTCGCGCGGCGCAATATCGAAACTCATGTTGCGGACCACGGATTTCCAGCCGCCATCGACACGGAACGAAGTCGTCAGATTTTCAACCGAAAGAACCGGGCCTGCCGAACCGCCGGTCTGTTCCATTGATGTTGCCGCCAAAAGCATGCCGATCTCCTGAAAAGCGAAAGGCGGCCATGAAGGCCGCCGGGTATCTTATGCAGCAAGTGCGGTTTCGGCCATCGAAACCCAGTAGCTGATGCCGTAAGGCAGGGCTTCGTCGTTGAAATCATAGGCCGCATTGTGCAGCCCGGCCGTATCGCCGTTACCGATGAAGATGAAGGCGCCTGGGCGGGCTTCCAGCATGTAGGAGAAATCCTCCGCACCCATATGCGGGTTGGGATTGGTGTTGACGGCGTTCGCGCCGGCAATGCCCATCGCCACACTGGTCGCGAATTCGGTTTCGTCACTGTGGTTGAAGGTGACGGGATATCCGCGATGATATTTCACCTCCACGCTGGCGCCATGCGCCATTGCCGTGGCGGTGGCCACTTCCTTCAGCCGCTTTTCGGCAAAGTCGCGGGTTTCCGGCAGCAGGGTTCTCACTGTGCCGGTCAGCGTCACGGAACCCGGAATGACATTGACCGCCGTGCCGCCATGGGTGGTGGCGACGGTGACGACCAGCGATTTCAACGGGTCCATCTCGCGAGAGACGATGGATTGCAGGGCGATGATGATATAGGCCGAGGTCAGCACCGGATCGACGGAAAGATGCGGTGCGGCCGCATGGCTGCCCTTGCCGGTAATCGTGATCTCGAAGGTATCCGCCGCCGCCATGGTCGAGCCTTTGCGGATGGCGAAATTGCCGACCGGAATGCCCGGCTCGTTATGCATGCCATAGACCTGCGAAATGCCGAATTTCTCCATCATGCCGTCGTTCAGCATGGCGAGCGCGCCTGCCCCGCCTTCTTCGGCGGGCTGGAAGATGACCGCGACGGAACCCTTGAAATTACGGGTCTCGGCCAGATATTGCGCCGCACCCAAAAGCATGGCGGTGTGCCCGTCATGGCCACAGGAATGCGCCTTGCCCGGAACCTTGGAAGCCCATGGTTTGCCACTGGTTTCGAGGATCGGCAGCGCGTCCATGTCGGAGCGAAAACCGATGGTCGGGCCGTCGCCGTGCCGCCCCTTGATGATGCCGACCACGCCGGTCTTGCCGATGCCGGTCTCGACGATATCGCAGCCGAAGGACTTCAGTTTTTCGGCAACGAATTTCGAGGTTTCGAAGACATCATAGAGCAGCTCCGGCGTCTCGTGCAGGTGGCGCCTCCAGCCGGCAACTTCTTCCTGCATCTCGGCCACACGGTTCAATATCGGCATTCCCATTTTTCCTTTTTTTGTTCCCCGCCGGGTTGTCGCAAACCATATTGCATTTGGAATTTCTGCTTTTGCAAGTATCAATTTTGCTGCATGGTCGAAAAATAGGCCAAAAGTTGATCGGCTCAAATTTTGTTCATCAGTAAACGTTTGGGGCTTGATTTCCAAAAAAACTGACAATAGCATCAGCGGGACTGGATGAATATTTCCCTGCAAAGTCAAATACTTAAAATAAAACTCCTTGCAGGTGACATTGAGGAAAAGCATCAAACAATCAAATAGATAAAATCTAAAAAGGGGAAAACATAATGAAGAAGCGCAGCATTCTCTTTGCCAGCACGGTGGCAGCAATGGCCTTGGCAGGCTCTGCCGCCCATGCCGAACGCGGCAGTGACGGCGAACTGAAAATCCTGTTCTGGCAGGCTGTATCGACACTGAACCCTTATCTTTCCGCCGGCACCAAGGAAGTCTACAGCTCGTCCATGGTGATCGAGCCGCTGGCGCGCTACGACGAAAAGGGCGAGCTGGTACCGATGCTGGTGAGCGAGATCCCGACGGTCGATAATGGCGGCGTCGCGAAAGACCTGCTCAGCATGACATGGAAGCTGAAAAGCGACGTCAAATGGTCTGATGGCACGCCGCTGACCGCTGACGACGTGATTTTCACCTGGAAATATTGCAAAGCACCGGATGGCGGCTGCGCGCAGGCGGCGCAATATGAGGGCGTGAAAAACGTCGAGGCCATCGACGCCCATACCGTCAAGGTCAGCTTCACCGAACCCAAGCCCTACCCCTATTCCGCTTTCGTCGGCGCCCAATCGCCTGTTATCCAGAAGAAGCAGTTCGAAAATTGCCTGGGTGCCGCCGCTCCCGGCTGCACATCCGCCAATTTCGGCCCCATCGGCACCGGCCCCTTCGTGGTCAAGGATTTCAAACCGAACGACGTCATCAGCTTCGTCGCCAACCCCAATTATCGCGATCCCGCCAAGCCCGCTTTCGCCACGGCGACCCTGAAGGGCGGCGGTGATGCGGCATCCGCTGCGCGTGCCGTTCTTGAAACCGGCGAATTCGACTACGCCTGGAATATGCAGGTGGAGCCGGAAATTCTGGCGACCATGGTGGCCGCCGGCAAGGGCAAGCTGGAAACCGCCTTCGGCACGCAGGTCGAGCGTATCAATCTCAACTGGTACAACGCCGACCCTGCTCTGGGTGACAAGCGCTCCACCAAGGAGGGCGGTCCGCATCCGGCCCTTTCCGACCCGGCCGTGCGCCGTGCGCTCTCGCTCGCCATCGATCGCGACATCATCGATGAGACGGGTTATGGCGAGGCGGGCAAGCCGACCTGCAACATCGTGCCGGCCCCGGCGGCTGTCGCTTCGACGAAAAACGACAGCTGGTGCCTGAAGCAGGATTTGGAAGGCGCAAACAAGCTGCTCGACGATGCAGGCTGGGTGAAGGGCGCCGATGGCATCCGCGCCAAGAACGGCGTGAAGCTGTCCTTCCTCTACCAGACCTCCACCAACTCCGTTCGCCAGGCAGCGCAGGAACTGGTGAAGGACATGTGGTCGCAGATCGGCGTTGCGTCCGAACTGCGCAATGTCAGCGCCTCGGTCTTCTTCGGCGGCGATCCGGCAAGCCCGGATACCTTCCAGAAATTTTATGCCGACGTTGAAATGTACACCAACAATTTCGACGGCACCGACCCGGAAAAATATCTGGCGGAATGGCTGTGCGACAAGATCCCCGCCCCCGCAAACGGCTGGCAGGGTCAGAATGTTCCGCGTTATTGCAACCCGGAATTCGACAAGCTGGTGGGCGTCCTTTCCAGGACGACGGATTTCGCCAAGCGCGGGGAAATTGCCAAACAGCTGAACGACATGCTGACGGAAGAAGGCGCGCATATTCCGCTCATCCACCGCGGCAGCGTCTCCTCGCATTCGCTGACACTCGAAGGCGTTCGCATGAACGCCTGGGATTCGGAACTCTGGAACGTCGCGGACTGGTCCCGCAAAAAGTAACACGCAAAGGTGGCCGGCCTGACCTCACGGACAGGCCGGTCCGCTTGCGAGACCCTGACGGTCTGGAGACTTCCGATGTTTACCTTTACGCTCCGGCGGCTTGCCTTTGCCGTACCGACGTTGCTTGTCATCAGCTTCGTCATCTTCGCCCTGCTCGATCTTGCGCCGAACGATCCGACCGGCGATCTGCCGCTGACCATTCCGCCCGAAGTACGTGAGCAGATCCGCGCCTCGCTTGGCCTCGACCAGCCGTTCTTCATCCGCTACCTGCTCTGGCTGCAGCAATTCTTCATCAACGAACCTCTGAACCTCTTCGAAAAGCTGACGGGCTGGCAGATCGGCGATGGCAACCGCATGCGGGTGCTGTCATGGGCGACGCGCAGCCCGGTGGTCGATCTCGTCATCCAGCGCATGCCGCAGACGCTTTGGGTGGTCGGCCTCGCCTATCTTTTCGGTGCGCTTCTGGCCATCCCGATCGGCGTCATTTCAGCCTACAAGCAATATTCGATCTTCGACCAGATCGGCACCTTCGTTTCGATGGTCGGTTATTCGGTTCCCACCTTCTTCACCGGCGTGCTGTTGGTCGTCATCTTCAGCTCGTATCTGCAATGGTTCCCTTCCGTCTACGACACCAATCTGCAGGTGAGGGACTGGGGAAGTTTCGTGGCGCAGGTGAAGCAGATGTTCCTGCCGGTTCTGGTGCTGACGCTCTACAACGTCTCGCAGATCAGCCGCTTCGTGCGCGCCTCCATGCTGGACAATCTGCATCAGGACTATGTGCGCACCGCACGTGCAAAGGGCGTGAAGGAAAAATCCGTCCTGCTCGTTCATGTGCTGCGTAACAGCCTTATCCCGGTCGTTACCGTCATAGCACTTGGCGTGCCGACGATCTTTTCCGGCGCCATCATCACCGAGCAGATATTCCGCGTGAACGGGCTTGGGCAATTGCTGATAACAGCCGTTCAGGGCGCGGATATTCCGCTGGTGCAGACGCTGACCTTCATTTTCGCGGTGCTTATCGTGCTCTTCAACCTGATTGCCGACGTGCTTTACGGCATTCTCGACCCGAGGATCCGCTATGACTGACGCCACCCTTGCAGCGCCAACCGTTGCCGCCACGCCCGTGCAATCGGCACTTGCCGATATCTGGAAACAGTTCCGCCTCCACAAGGGCGGTGTGGTGGGACTGATCGTGTTTGTCTTCATCCTGTTTGCCGTCTATGTCGGCCCCTATATCCACACCGTCGCGCCCAACGTCATCAACGTGAAGGAACGCAACCAGTGGCCGTCGCTGGCGCATCCCTTCGGCACCGACAATCTGGGCAAGGACATGCTGGCGCAGGTGCTGGCCGGCGGGCGCATCTCGCTTGCCGTCGGCATCACCGCCATGTTGCTGGCGCTGTTTCTCGGCACGCTGGTGGGTGTGCTATCAGGCTATTTCCGATGGCTGGACGGGCCGCTGATGCGGCTGACGGACCTGTTTCTGGCGCTGCCGCTGCTGCCGCTGCTGCTCGTCATCCTGATGCTGTTTCGCGACACGCTGAGGACCGCTTTCGGACCAGAAACCGGCATCTTTATCCTCATCGTTTTCGTGATCGGGATAACCAGCTGGATGCATACCGCGCGCATTGTGCGCGGCGATGTGCTGACGATCAAAAGCCAGGAATTCATCATGGCGGCGAAATCGAGCGGCATGCGCGAATATCGCATCATCCTGCGCCATATCCTGCCGAATGTGCTGAGTTCGATCATGGTCTCGGCCACGCTCGGCATCGCCTCGGCCATCATCACGGAATCGGCGCTGTCTTTCCTCGGCCTCGGCTTCCCATCGGACTTCCCGACCTGGGGACGGCTGTTGTTCGATGGCGCCAACTTCCTGCAACTGACGCCCTCGCGTGTGCTGTGGCCGGGACTGGCGATCTCTCTGACGGTTCTGAGCGTCAACTATATCGGTGATGCCGTACGCGATGCGCTTGATCCTAGGGCGCTGAAGAGTTGAGGAGACGCGTTCTCTGCATCACAAGAACCTCTCTCCGCCGTCATCCTCGGGCTTGACCCGAGGATCCATTGCCGCGCGTGATGGTGGATCCTCGGGTCAAGCCCGAGGATGACGTCGAGCGGACTGTGACCAACTAGTGATAATTCACCTTTTCCGCATCAAGGATGCTGTCGGCATCCAGCGCGGCAATCGGAATATCGCTGCGTGCGGGAATATCGCCGGAAAGCTGAAGCGCAAGATAACGCCCGCAGCAGACCCGCAAAAACGAGGTGAAATTGCCGAGATCGTGCCCGGCATCGATCGATTCATTATAAAGCTTGGCGATGAGCTGCGCGCTGTTCATGCCGTCGCGGCGCGAAATCTCGTCCAGCGTCGTCCAGAAGAAGTTTTCAAGCCTGACGCTGGTAACCATGCCGTCGATCCGCAAAGACCGGGTATGGCTTTCCCAAAGCGTCGGGTCTGCCTTGATGAAAAGCTTGCACATGGTTTCCTCCCTCACCACGCTCAAAGGATAGATCGGAAACGGGGCCGGTAAAAGCCCCGTTCCGCACAGCTTATTTGCCGAGCACTGCCATGAACTGCGAGAGCCATGCCGGATGGGCGGGCCATGCCGGCGCCGTCACCAGCTTGCCGTCGGTCACCGCCGCATCGATGGCGATATCAGCATAGGTGCCGCCCGCCTGTTCAACCTCGGGGCGGCAGGCCGGATAGGCCGAGCAGGTGCGGCCTTTGAGGACGCCCGCAGCAGCCAGCAATTGCGCGCCGTGGCAAACGGCGGCCACAGGCTTGTCGGCCTCGAAAAAATGCTTCACGGCGGCAAGCACATCCGCATTGAGCCGCAGATATTCCGGCGCGCGGCCGCCCGGAATGACCAGCGCATCGTAATCCGCAACCTTGATATCGGCAAAGGTGGCGTTGAGCGCGAAATTGTGGCCGCGCTTTTCCGAATAGGTCTGGTCGCCCTCGAAATCATGGATCGCGGTGGCGATCGTCTGGCCGGCCTTCTTGCCGGGGCAAACGGCATGCACCGTATGGCCAACCGCAAGCAGAGTCTGGAACGGCACCATGGTCTCATAGTCTTCGGCGAAATCGCCGGTGATCATCAAAATCTTCTTCGGCATGCTTGCTCCTCCCGCTTTTTGAATGCCTTGAGCACCGTAGCAGGGCGGGTGGAGATGCGGGTATTATGGCTATACTACACGGCCGATAAAGGCGGGATCAGCTACGCTCCGGCGGCTCCGGCCAACGCCGCACACCACCGCCCCAGTCCTCGAAGACCTTGGAGAGCTTGAGCACGAACAGATCCGCGAAACGCGGGCCGACGATCTGCAAGCCGATGGGCATTCCGGATTTCGAGAAGCCGCAATTGATCGAGGATGCCGGCTGTTCCGACATGTTCCACGGAACGGTGAAGGCGATATGTTCGAAGGGCAGCTCGGGATCATTGGTGGGCGAGGCCCAGTCCGCCGGATAGGAGACGATGGGATTGACGGGTGAAATCACCACATCAACCGACTGCATCAACCGCCCGCAAACCTTACGCATTTCCATGGTCTGGTTGAAACCGAAAACGGCGCGCGCGCCGGATACATCAGCGCCCTTTTCCGCCCATTCGTGAATATAGGGAAGGATCACGGCGCGGCGCTCCGCGCTCAATGCCACCATATCGCCCCAGAACTTCGCCCGCCAGAAATCATCCAGCCCGTCCAGCATCTCCCGCGTCAGCACCGGCTCCACCGGGATGACGATGGCGCCCGCCTCTTCGAACAGTTTGGCGGCGGAGAGCACGGCATCCCGCACCTCTTCGTCCAAAGGCAGTCCGCAACCGGCATCCAGCATCAGGCCGATCTTCAGGCCCTTCACATTAATATCTAGGTCCATCCAGTTGATATCGTTGGGCGGCAGCGCGGTGCCATCGCGCCAGTCGGGGCGGGAAAGCGTGGCCATGGCATAGGCGGCATCGATGACGGTGCGGGTCATCGGCCCGGCGCAGCGGCCGGTATAATAGGGATCAACGGGGATGCGGCCCTGGCTGGGTTTGAAACCGAACAGCCCTGTCCACCCCGCCGGCAGGCGCACCGAGCCGCCAATATCCGTGCCGATATGTAGGGTGCCATAACCCGCAGCTCCGGCAGAGGCCGCACCGGCGCTGGAGCCGCCGGGGTTCTGTGTCGGGTCCCACGGGTTGCGGCTGAGTTTGTGGAAACTGGAAAGGCCTGATGATAACATGCCGTAATCCGGGCAGGTGGTCTTGGCGTAAAGGATCGCGCCATCCTCGCGGCAGCGCGCCGCCACCGGCGCGTCTTCCAGAGCCGGCACCAGTTCCACCGCCTTGGTGCCGAGCGGAACCGGCTGGCCTTTGGTGGCGATCAGCTCCTTCAGCGACACCGGAATCCCATCGAGGGCCCCGAGCGTCTCGCCCTTTTGCCAGCGCGCAGTGGAGGCCAGCGCCTGTTTGCGAGCATCCTCGGGATCATAGGCGTAAAGCGCGTTCACCGTGGGTTCGAAAGCCTCTATGCGTGCCTCCACCGCCTGCCAATATTCCGATGGCGACAGCTTCTTTTGCCGGTAAAACGCCAGAATTTCGAGCGTGTTGAGGTCTATGAGATCGGTCATCAGCTTCGTCTCGTCAGAAACAGATAATAGGGCGATATCGGCTTGAAGCGATCAGCTGGTATCGCGCGGGTCCAGCAGGTCGCGCAGGCCATCGCCGAGAAGATTGAGGCCGAAAACGGCGAGTGCGATCGCAAGGCCGGGCATGATGGCAAGCCACGGTGCTGCGCCAAGATAGGTCTGCGCGTCGGCCAGCATCCGCCCCCAGGTGGCGGCCGGCGGCGGCATGCCGAGACCGAGGAAGGAAAGCCCCGCTTCCGTCAAGATCGCAAGACCGAGCTGAATCGTCACCTGCACGATGATCTGGTTGGAAATATTCGGCACGATATGAAACAGCGTGATCTTGGCGCGGTTTTGCCCGATGCTGGTGGCGGCAGTGACATATTCCCGCGACCATATCTGCAAGGCCGCCCCCAGTGTCAGCCGGGCAAACACCGGCACCATGAAGGTGGCGATGGCGATGATGGCGGTGAATCGCCCTGTTCCGATGAAAGCGCCGAGCATCATGGCCGACAGGATCGGCGGCAGCGCGAAAATGATATCGCAGATGCGCATCACCACCGTTTCGGTGAACCCGCGCAGGGCCGCGACCGAAACACCGACCGCAGTGCCGATGAGGCCACCGATGGCGACGGCGGCGATGGAGGTGGACAGCGAGTTCCACGCCCCGACCATCAGCATGGAGAGAACATCCCGGCCGAAATGGTCCGTGCCAAGACCGCCATAGGCAAAGGGTGATTTCAGTTTCTGGGCGATCTGTATTTTCGTCGGCGAAACCGGCGTCCAGACCAGCGAGAGCAGCGCGACCGCGACAAGAAAGAGCGTGACGGCGATGCCGATAACGAAGGCCGGGCGGCGGCGGATCAGTCGCATCATCGCGCACCTGTCCGCAGTCTCGGATCGATGAAGAGATAGGCGATATCGACCAGAAAATTCATGACGATGACGAGTGCCGAGAAGAACAGCACCACTGATTGCATGACGACGATATCCCGCTGGGTCAGCGCCTGATAGGCAAGCCGGCCGAGGCCCGGCAGGTTGAAGACATTTTCCACCAGCACCGCGCCGGCGATCAGAAAGGTGAATTGGAGGCCGATCATGGTGATAACAGGGATCATCGCGTTCGGCACCGCATGCCGCCACAGCGCCACCCGCTCGCTCAGGCCCTTGGCGCGGGCGGTGCGCACGAAATCCTCGTTCATCACCTCCAGCACCGCCGAGCGGCAGACGCGGGTCAAGACACCCGCCTGCGACAGCGCAAGGGCAACGGCCGGAAGCACCAGTGCGATAAGCCCCGCTGAAAAACTCGGCCGCCAGCCGGGAAAGCCGCCTGATGGCATCCAGCCGAGCGTGGTGGAAAAAACGATGATGAGCAGCAGCCCGACCCAGAAACCGGGCACGGCAATGCCGACATGGGAAAACAGCCCGGCTGCGAAATCCACCGGCCCGTTGCGGCTTCTGGCCGCCGCCACGCCGAGCGGAATGGCGATGGCGACCGAAAGGCAGACCGCCAGCAGCGCAAGCGGCAGGGTAACGGCAAGCCGCTCGACAATCAGCCCCGCCACCGGCACGCCATAGGTATAGGATTGCCCGAGATCACCCCGGAACACGCCGCCGAGCCAATGGATGTACCGCAGCGGCAAGGGCTGATCGAGACCCATCTGCTTTTGCAGCGCGAGAAGCGTATCCGGGCTGGCCGACGTGCCGAGCATGATGGCCGCCGGATCACCCGGCAGCAGCCCCATGATGATGTAAATGATGAGCGAAACGGCAAACAGCGTGATGACGAGGCTGGCAAGGCGCCGGATGAGGACGGCTAACATCTGGCATCTTCTCCTTGCGTTGTTTCGTTGCCGGATATGGCAGATGGAGTTGCCGTCTTTCTGCGCAAATCTCTCCTCATTCCTGTGCCTGTCACGGGAATCCAGCCGACGCGCGTCTGTGCGGCGGAAAGATTCCTCTCAACCCAATGACTTGGGCTGGCTGGATTCCTGTGACAAGCACAGGAATGAGGGGAGAAATGCGCCTCGCCATTCACAACAAACGTCACTCTTCCCAGTGCACATCCGTCAGCACATTCGAGGGAATCGGCTCATTTTCCCAGAGCCCCTTCAACTTCTTGTCCCAGACGCCGAGCTTCGGCATCACGAACAGAAAGAGCGCCGGCACGTCTTCGGCGAGGATTTTTTGGGCATCGCCGTAAAGCGCTTCCTGCTCGGCGAGGTCCGCCGTCTTTTCGACGCTGCTGATCACCTCGTTGAAGGCCGGGTTCTTGTAGTTGAAGTAGTAGGGATCGCGCGCATAGATATCGATATCCATCGGCTCGGCATGGGCGACGATGGTCATATCGTAATCGGCACTTTTCAGAACATCCGCCACCCATTTTGCCGGAAATTCGGTGGTTTCGATGGTCATCGTCACGCCGATTTCAGCCAGCATCGCCTGCAGGATTTGCGAGGTCCGCTGCGCGTAGGCCATTTGCGGCGCCTTGATGGTGAAGCTGAATCCGTCAGGATAACCGGCCTCGGCAAGGAGTGCCTTCGACTTGTCGATATCGAAGGGATGCACACCTGTCGTGTCGATGTAACCGCGGTCATTCGGCGTATAGTGGCTGCCGATCGCCGTGCCGTAACCCGACCATGCGCCTTCGATAACCGTGCCACGATCCACCGCCATCATCAGCGCCTGACGCACGCGCTTGTCGTTGAAGGGTTTACGGGCATTGTTCATGCCGGCCACGACCTTCAGTTCGGTATTGCCGACAAACGTGCCGAGACGCGCATCGCCATCGAAGGAGGTCATCAGCTCCGGTGCACCGAATTCCGGGAAAGCGTCGATATCGCCGGATTTCAGCGCGGCGGCCTGCGCCTGCGGATCGGAAACGAAGCGGAATGTCGCCTTTTCGAGCTTCACCGCGACCGCCTTGTCCCAATAGGCCGCATTCTTCTCCAGTTCCACCTTGTCGCCCTTGGCCCAGTTCACGAATTTGAACGGGCCGGTGCCGATGGGCGTGGTGCGGTTGTTGTCAACGCTCTTCGGCGCGACCATGACGGAGGCCGGCCAGCCGAGCCAGTAGATCAGGCTGCCCGCCGGCTGCTTCAGTTTCAGCACCAGCGTCGCCGCATCCGGCGTTTCGATGCTGTCTATGGCCGTAAAGAAGCGTTTCTGCGGGTTTACGGATGTTTCGCCACGCGCCCGGTCGAGTGAAAATTTCGCGACTGAGGCATCGAAAGCCTCGCCATCATGGAAGGTGACGCCCTTGCGCAGCTTGAAGGTATAGGTCTTGCCGTCATGGGAAATTTCCCAGCTTTCGGCAAGCTGCGGCTTCACCTTGCCTTCGTGGTCGATGGTGACGAGACCTTCGAATATGTTCTGCCAGGTCACCTGACCGATGGCGACGGGTGCTGCAATGGTCGGATCGAGACCGGTCGGCTCCACCGTCATGCCAAGCGTCAAGGCGGTCTTCGGTGCAGCTTCGGCATCCGTCGTCGAAAGCGGCAACCAGAGCGCCGTTCCCAGTGCAAGCGCAAGCGCGGCACGCCGCGTCATTGTCAGCGGCTGCGAAAAATAAGTGCGTGGCATCATTGTCCCCTGTCTGGTGGCCGAGGCATTTTTGCCTTTCGAAGACCACCCGTTGCAAAAAGAGTGTCATGTTGCAGGCGCACACACAATCGTGATTTTTGTGTGCTCCGTGTAGCTGAAATGGCTACACGGAAATACGGATGGAAATCAACCTGCGCGGACAATTCTTGAAGCGGACAAGTTCCCCTACCCCGCCGTCGCCTCGCGCATGAAGCGCTCGATGAAATCGGCAAGCTTGGAGGCGGCAAAGGACAATTGCCTGTCGGGCGCAACACAGAGATCGATCTGGGTATGGATGCCCTTCTTGCCGGAAAGCGGAACGGCAACCATCTGGCCGCTGCGGATTTCACGCGCCACCGACAAGGCCGGCAGCAGCGTGGCGGCCGCGTGCCCCAGCACCAGTTCCTTCAGCATTTCCAGCGAACTGGTGATGAAGACGGGATCAAGCTCGATACCCGCATCGGCAAACAGCGTATCGAAAGCCTGACGCGCGGCGAAACTCTTGTCCGGCAGGGCGAGCGGCAGGCTGGCCAGTTCCTTCAGCGAAACTTCCGCCTGCGCGGCAAGCGCATGGCCGGTCGGAAAGATAGCATCGTAACTGATACGGGTACGCGAGCGCACTTTCACGCCGGAGACCTTGGGCGCAAAAAGGCTGACGACCAGATCCGCTTCGGCTGCACCCAGTGCTTCCATCGCCTGGCGCGCGCTGGTGATGTGCACCTCGAAGCGCAACTGCGGATATTTGAGGCTGAACTGCGCCAGCACCGGCGCCAGAAGGTTCGCCACCGTCGCGCCATTGGCATAAACGGTGACCCGGCCGCGCTGAAGCCCCTTCAGGTCATCGATCAGCTGGTGCACATGGTCGAGTTCGCGCAGCGTCTTGCCGGCACGGGCAGCCAGCAATTCCCCCGCCGCCGTCAGCTTCACGCCCCGGCTGGAACGCTCCACCAAAGGCGAGCCAAAATAATATTCGAGGTTCTCGATCTGGCGGCTGACTGCCGTCGGCGCGACATTCAGATTTTCCGCCGCGGCGCGCATGGAATTGGTGCGGACCAGTTCGTCGAAATACATCAATGCGCGGAGTTGCATGGTCTGGATACCTTGTTAGGATATGCCGGCGTGGCGGCCCACCATATCACTACGCGTAGCAAGCCTTAAGAACACGGCAAACATTACATGTGGAGCAAGAGCGCGCGGCTTGTTTCTTCTCCCCGTTCGGGGAGAAGGTCGCGGCAGCGGGATGAGGGGGCGAGGGTCGTGAGAACCGGCAACGTTGCCCCCTCATCTGACCCTTCGGGCCATCTTCTCCCCGGCGGGGAGAAGAAACGGCCCGCAACGTCGCACTCCTCAAGCGCGTTTAAAACCCTCGCTCGCCACCAGCAGCTGCCTTGTATAATCCGCGGTAAATTCGCGGCTTTCCAGCGCTTCCGCCTCCAGCATTTCCACCACCTTGCCGCTTTTCATCACCGCCAGACGATCGCACATATGGCTGATGACACCAAGATCGTGGCTGACCATGACGAAGGTGAGGTTGCGATCCTTGCGCGCCTGTTCCAGCAGATTGAGGATTTCCGCCTGAATGGAGGCGTCAAGCGCCGAGGTCGGTTCGTCCAGCAGCAGGATTTTCGGCTCGACGATCAGCGCGCGGGCAATGGCGATGCGCTGGCGCTGGCCGCCGGAAAGCTGATGTGAATACCGAAAGCGGAAACCGGTCCCGAGACCCACTTCATCCAGCGCGCGGGCAATGCGCTCTTCGCGATTGTCGAGACCGTGGATGACGAGCGGCTCAAGCAGCAGCGCATCCACCGTCTGGCGGGGGTGCAGGGAACCGTAAGGGTCCTGAAACACCATCTGCACATCGCTATAAAAGCTCTTGTCGCGGTGCTTGCCCGAATAGGAGCGCCCTGCCACCATCAACGAGCCTTCGTCGAAATGGTTGAGGCCGGCAATCGCCCGAAGCAGCGTCGACTTGCCGGAACCGGACTCGCCGACGATGCCGAAGGATTCACCCTCGGCCACATCGATGCTGACACTGTCGAGCGCGATGTAACCGTCGAAATCGACCACCATGTCTCTGATAGAAAGAACCGTGCTCATGCGCGCCACTCCGCCTTGCGTTCCAGAACCGGCAGCGGATGCCGGTGGCCGCCGATTTCCGGCAGGCAATTCAGCAGGCCCTGCGTATAGGGATGCTTCGCCTCTTTCAGATTGGCCGAAGACAGTTCTTCCACCACCTTGCCCGCATACATGACCAGAACACGGTCGCAGAAGGACGAGACCAACCGCAGATCGTGGCTGACGAAAATCAGCCCCATGCCGCGATCGCGCACCAGCTTGTCGAGAATGTCGAGCACTTCGAGCTGAACCGTAACGTCTAGCGCCGAAGTCGGCTCGTCGGCAATCAGAAGTTCCGGGCCGCAGACCAGCATCATGGCGATCATGACACGCTGGCCCATGCCGCCGGAAACCTCGTGCGGGTAAAGATCGAACACCCGCTCGGGATCGCGGATCTGCACCGCCTCCAGCATGGCGAGCGTGCGCTGGCGCGCCTCGCTGGAGCCGATGTTTTCATGGGTACGCAGCGTTTCCATGATCTGGCGACCGATGGTCATGACCGGGTTCAGCGAATATTTCGGGTCCTGCAGGATCATGGCCAGGCGCTTACCGCGCATGAGCCGCCTCTCCTTCGCCGAAGCGCTGAGAAGATCGATATCGCCGAAGCGCAACACATCGGCTTCGATGCGCGCGCTCTTCGGCGTCAGGCCCATGATGGCGCGGCCGGTCTGCGATTTACCGGAGCCGGATTCGCCGACAATGCCGAGACGTTCGCGCCCCAGCGTGAAAGAGACGCCGCGCACCGCCTCCACCAACCCGGTGCGGGTGGGGAAGGAAACGCGCAGGTTCTCGACGGTCAGAAGCGGCGCACTCATTGGTTCGCCTCCTTGGGGTCCAGCGCATCGCGCAGGCCATCGCCCAAAAGGTTGAAACCGAGGCTGACGATCAGGATCGCGATACCCGGCATGGCGGCAACCCACCATTGATCGAGAATGAAACGACGGCCGGAGGCGATCATCGCGCCCCATTCCGGCAGCGGCGGCTGCGCGCCAAGACCGAGGAAACCGAGACCGGCGGCAGTGAGGATGATGCCCGCCATATCGAGCGTGACACGCACGATGAGCGACGACATGCAAAGCGGCATGACGTGTTTCAGGACGATGCGGAAAGGAGAGGCCCCCATGAGCTTAACCGCCGCGATGAAATCGGAATTGCGGAAGGTCATGGTTTCGGCGCGCGCGATGCGCGCATAGGGCGGCCAGGATGTCACCGCGATGGCAAGCACGGCGTTTTCGATGCCCGGCCCAAGTGCGGCCACCAGCGCCAGCGCCAGAACCAGCTTCGGAAAGGCAAGGAAAATATCGGTGATGCGCATCAGAACGGCATCCACCCAGCCGCCGGCATAACCCGAGACGGTGCCGACGATAAGCCCGATGGGTGCGGCGATGATGGCCACGAGAAGCACGACGAAGAGGGTAAGCCGCGAACCGTGGATGAGGCGCGAGAGAATATCGCGGCCCTGATCGTCCGTGCCGAGCAGATAACCGGCAGTGCCGGGCGGCAGAAGCCGGGCGTTGCGCAGATCGCCCTGCACCGGATTGTGCGGCGCCAGCACATTGGCAAACAGCGCGACAAACAGCAGTGCGATGATGATGCCGAGGCCGAGCAACGCCAGCCGGTTTTCCGAAAACCGCCGCCAGATGACATAGGCGCGGCCAAGACGCGCCTGCTTGCGCGAGGCCGGCCGGTCGGAGAGCAGCCATTCGCGGCTATAGGGTTTGAGTGTATCGGTCGAAATCGTCATCGGCTGCGCGTCCTTGGGTCGAGCGTCCGGTAAAGCAGATCGGAGAAGAGATTGATGCCGACGAAGATGGCGCCGATCACGATCGTGCCGCCAAGAACGGCATTCATATCCGCATTCTGCAGGGAATTGGTGATGTAGAGGCCGAGCCCCGGCCAAGCGAAGATGGTTTCGGTCAGCACCGAACCTTCCAGCAGACCGGCGTAAGACAACGCAATCACGGTCACCAGCGGCACGGCGGCGTTGCGCAGCGCGTGGAACCAGATGATGCGTGTTTCCGAAAGCCCCTTGGCGCGCGCCGCAACGATATATTCCTGGCTAAGCTCGTTCAGCATGAAGGAACGTGTCATGCGGCTGATATAGGCCAGCGAAAAATAGCCGAGCAGGCAGGCGGGCAGGATGATGTGGCGGAACAGGTCCCACAACACGTCCCATTGCCGTTGCCAGATCGCGTCGATCAGGAAAAAACCCGTGATCGGCGTGAAGGTGAATTCGTAGACGATGTCCATCCGGCCGGGATAGGCGACCCATTGCAGCCGGGCGTAAAATACCAGCAGCGCCAGGAGGCCGAGCCAGAAGATCGGCACCGAATAACCGATAAGGCCGATGACGCGCACGACCTGGTCGGCGAAGCTGCCGCGCTTGACGGCGGCGAGAACGCCGAGCGGAATGCCGAAGACGGCGCCGATGATGGTGCCGAGTGTTGCAAGCTCGATCGTGGCCGGGAAAACCCGCTTGATATCCTCCATCACCGGATTGGTGGTGAGGACGGAAATGCCGAAATCACCCGAAAGCGCCTGCTTCAGATAAAGGAAGAACTGCTGCCAGAGCGGCAGGTTGAGGCCGAGTTCCTCACGCACACGCTCCACCACATGGGCGGGCGCACGGTCGCCGACGATCGCCAGCGCGGGATCGATCGGAATGACGCGGCCAATGAAAAACGTCACCGCCATCAGACCCAGAAAGGTGGTGATGACGGTGATGGCAAAGCCGAGAACGGCTTTGGTGCGGGCGTTGGCACGGCGTTTGCCGTGCCTCGCCTTGCTGTTTGCTTCAACGATGCTCAAGGGACCAATCCTTCCGGATCATTCCTTGGAGATGGGCGAAACGAAGTTGGTGTCGAAGCTCGGTCCGAGCTTCAGGCCCTTAAGCTTCGCGGAATATCCCGCCACTTCCGTCTGCTGGAAGATGATGACGAACGGGCCTTTTTCGAGAACTTCCTTCTGAAGGTTCTGATAGATGGCGGCGCGCTTGGCATTATCCTTTTCCAGAAGTGCCGACTGCGTTTCCTTCGTCAGCTCCGGAACGTCCCAGGCGTTGCGCCAGGCGAGCGTCTTGTTCTTGCCTTCTTCGGAGTTGTCGTAGTTGATCGTGAAGGTTTCGGCATTCGAGTTCGGGTCGAAATAGTCCGAACCCCACTGGCCGATATAGATATCATGGGTGCGGGCGCGGTATTTGGTCAGCGTCTGCTTGCCGTCGCCCGGAATGATTTCCAGCTTGATGCCGGCCTGCGCCAGCGTCTGCTGCACGCTTTCGGCAATGCCCGTTACCGGCTGCGTGTTGCGCACATCCATGGTCACGGTGAAGCCGTCCTTCAGACCGGCCTTCGCCAGAAGTTCCTTGGCCTTGGCGACGTCGAGCTTGTAGGGGTTCTCGTCAAGCGCGCCGAGCTGGCCCTTCGGCAGGAAGGTCTGATGGATTTCGCCGATGCCCTTGATGATCGTTGCGCCGATTGCGTCATAGTCGACGAGATATTTGAAAGCCTCGACGACCTCAGGCTTCTTCAGGTTCTCGTTCTTCTGGTTGAGGCTGAAATAATAGACGGTGCCCTTCGGTGCGGAGGTGACGGCAAGGCCATCCTTCTTGGAAACCGCTTCCATGTCGCCCGGCTCGAGGTTACGGGCGATATCGATATCGCCGTTTTCAAGCGCCAGGCGCTGGCCGGAGCTTTCCTTCATGTGGCGATAAACGACACGCTTCAGCTTCGGCTTTTCGCCGTAATAGTTCGGGTTCACTTCCAGAACGACGGACTCGTTGGCCTTCCAGCCAAGGATCTTGTACGGGCCGGAACCGGCATAACCGGTCTTCAGGAACGCATTGCCGAAATCGGTGTCGTATTTGTAATCGGCGCTCGGGGTAACGGCCTTGGCCTTTTCGGTCACCAGCTTCTTGTCGACAACTGCGGCAACGGTCGCGGTCAGAACGTTCAGCACGAAGCTCGGCGCATAAGGCTTGTCGACGGTCAGCACGAAGGTATTCGCATCGGCAGCCTTCGCCTTCTCAGTGACGTTGTCACCCTTGAGGCCGAACTGCGTCAGAAGGAACGCCGGAGACTTGTCGAGCTTGATGGCGCGCTCGAAGGAAAAGGCAACGTCATCAGCCGTGACCGGGTTGCCGGAAGCGAATTTCAGGCCGGATTTCAGCTTGAAAGTGTAGGTAAGGCCGTCTTCGGAGGTCGTCCAGCTCTCGGCCAGATCGCCAATCACCTTGGAGGTGTCGTTGAGATCGATGGAAACGAGCTTGCTGTAGGTGTTGCCGGTGACTTCGGCCGCGGACAGCTCGAATGCCTCACCCGGATCGAGCGAGATGATGTCATCAATGGCGAAACCTTCGACCAGAGTGTCGGCCGGCGTGGCGGCAAAAGCGTGCGGTGCAGACAGCATCATCAGCGACAAGGCAGCGCTTGTGCTGAGGATACGCATGGACTTGTTGAGCGATTTGATCATAGGATCTCCCCTTTTGTTATGAGATTGATTTAGTTCGCTTTTATTTGCCTTCAGGCCGGTTCGTGCCAAGCCTGCGATAAGACGCGCAGCCAGTTTTCCCGGCATATTTTAGCAAGTTCTCCATCACCGTAGCCCGCCGATTTCAGCGCCGCAACCAGATTGTGGTTGCCGCTCGCGTCAGCAACGCCAACGGGTACCGTCGCGCCGTCGAAATCCGAACCGAGCGCCACACAATCGATGCCCATGCGGTCCACCATGTAGTCGATGTGGCGTATCATGTCGGAAAGCGGCGTGTCGGCAATGTCGCGCGCATCCGCCCGCAGCATGGTGACGGCGTAGTTGAGACCGACCAGTCCGCCGCTCTCCTTGATGGCATCCATCTGCCTGTCGGTGAGATTGCGGGCAACGGGGGTCAACGCATGTGCGTTGGAATGGCTGGCGATCAAAGGCTGGTTCGTGGTCTTTGCCACATCCCAGAAGCCCTTTTCGGTGATATGCGCGAGATCGATGAGAATGCCGAGCCGGTTGCATTCCTTCACCAGCGCAAAACCTGCATCGGTAAGACCGGGCGCGGTATCCGGCGACATCGGATAGGAGAAGGGAACGCCGTGGCCGAAAATATTGTGGCGGCTCCAGACCGGGCCGAGCGAGCGCAGGCCCGCGGCATAAAACACTTCCAGCGCATCGAGATCGGGGCCGATGGCCTCACAGCCTTCCATGTGCAGCACGGCGGCGAAAACATCCTCGGCAAAGGCCTTGCGGATTTCGGCCGTCGAGCGGCAGAGACGCCAGGCGCCGGCGCGATCGAGCCTGAGCGCGATGGCGGCTTTCTCCATGGCGATATCGAGCGAGGGCTGGCGCTCGAGAGGAGCGGCGAGCGGCGTGTTGTAATGGCCCTGTTCGTCCGGTTCCTGCAGAATCAGATCGCCGGAGGGGATATAGATGGCGCAGATGCCGCCACCGAGACCGCCCGCCCTTGCGCGGGGGGCATCGATATGGCCCTCACGCGTGCCGTTCTTGAATTCAGCCACCGGATCGCCACCGGCCTTGCTGTTGCGCCACAACCGAAGCAGCACATCATTATGACCGTCAAAAACTGCATGCATGGGAAAAAATTCCAGTAACCGGCAAAACCAAAAGGGGGCGGGCAGACGCCGGAATGACACCGCGCAAAAAGCAGACCGGCGCATTTTTCGCCGACCGCTATAATCTGTCGGAAACGATCTTAGGACGATCTCTCGCGGCTCCGCAAGGCACAAATTAGGCAGCGGTGAAATTATCACCACTTGCGTTTCGCCCGGATTTGCGCAACGTCAAGCCTGCCAGCCGTCTTGCGCTTTTTTCAGCAGCGGCGTGGCGAAAACACCCCTCACCCGCTCCGGCCATTCCGGCCCGAAAGCGGCGATTTTTTGCTCCCAGCGATCCGATTGCAGCATGGCCGCGCCGATTGCCACCGGCCGGATACCGGACGAGGCGAGAAGCGAAAGACCTGAAATGATGGAACTGCCGCTGGAGATGACATCATCCACCAATGCCACCCGCCTGCCTTCGATCAGCGGCAACATGCGCGGATCGATATAAAGCCGTTTTTCCTGCTTGGTGGTGATGGAGGACATCGGCACCGACAGTTCCTCCAGATACCAGAATTTGCGCGAGGTGCCGAGCGGCACGTATCGCGAATGGCCGAGATGACGGGCGACGGCAGCAGCGAGCGTCAGTCCCAGCGTCGGCAGGCCGATCACGACATCCGGTTTGAAGGGGCGAAGCTTTTCGGCGAGATCGGCGGCCAGCACCTCCAGCACGTCGAAAGAGGCCTGATTGACGATGAGCGAGGCGAGCGCATGTTCGCCATCCGCCAAAGGCCGGATCGGCAGACAGATTTGCCGCCCGTCATCCAGCTCCGCCGGAAAGAACGCAGAATGCGGGCCTGCCGTTTCGAATGTGCGGGGCGGAAGAACATCCTGCCAGAACTCATGCGGAGCGGCAGGGGATGCGGCGGCGGGCGATGCGGATTGCGGCATCGGTTTTCCTTTCAGAAGCGGGACGGCAAAAGCGGAAGCGGTTTTCATCCGCGCCATCCCCATTCGGCATATCAGGCATTTCGACAACCGCAGGCATGCGGCGGGTTCATTTCATTGGGTTTTTCAGCTAGAAGGAAACAAAGCAACAGGCATTCGGACAAGCCCACCTATGGCGCGGGTTTTTCCCATATTCAAGGACAAGCTGCCCATGAGACTGCTGGACCGCATCGGCGAGGACCTGCCATTCCTGACGGAGCTTCGTCACGATCTGCACGCACACCCGGAACTGGGCTTCGAAGAGGAGAGAACGAGCGCCATCGTCGCCGATCTTCTCGAAAGAGCCGGGCTGAAGGTGCATCGCGGCCTTGGCGGCACCGGCGTCGTCGGCACCCTGCAGGTGGGCAACGGCACCCGCAGCATCGGCCTTCGCGCCGACATGGATGCGCTGGCCATGCCCGAGCTTGCCGAAAGACCTTACAAATCGAAGTTTCCCGGCAAGATGCATGCCTGCGGCCATGATGGCCACACCGCCTTGTTGCTCGGTGCTGCGCGTTATCTCGCCAGCACCCGTGATTTTTCCGGCACCGTGCACTTCATCTTCCAGCCCGCTGAAGAAGGCCGTGGCGGCGCGAAAAAAATGGTCGAGGACGGGCTTTTCGAGCTGTTTCCCTGCGATGCGGTTTATGGCCTGCACAACATGCCGGGGCTTGGCATCGATGAGATGGCCGTGGTGGAAGGCCCACAGCTCGCCTCTTCCGATAGCTGGCGTGTCACCTTCAAAGGCATCGGCACCCACGGCGCCAAGCCGCATCTCGGTCGTGACCCGGTAACGGCCGCCGGCACCTTCCTCTCTTCGCTGCAAAGCATCGTCGGCCGCGTCGTCGACCCGCTGCAACCCGCCGTCGTCAGCGCCTGCTCGGTGCAGGCGGGCGACCCGAAGGCACTCAACGTCATTCCCGATCTGGTCGAAATCGGCGGCACGGCACGCGCCTATGCGCCTGAGGTGCGCAACCAGCTGGAAGCGGAAATCGGCAGGCTCGCCAAGGGCACGGCGGCGATGTTCGGCATCGAGGCAAGTTACGAATTCATCCGCCGCATTCCACCCGTCATCAACGAGGCGGATGCGACGAAACGGGCGCTCCGGGCCGCAAAAACGGTGTTTGGCAACAAGGCCCGCACCGCTTTCCAACCCTCGACCGCCGGCGACGACTTCGCCTTCTTCGCCGGTGAAGCTCCCGGCTGTTACGTCTGGCTCGGCAACGGCCCGGCGGTGGATGGCGCGTTGCACCACAACACCTCCTACGACTTCAACGACGCGGCAATCGTTCCCGGTGTGGCTTTCTGGGCGACGCTGGTGGAGCAGGAACTGGCGGCGGAATAACGCCAGCAGCCACTTTCCCAAAGCTGAAAAGCCGGGCAACACCAATCGTGCTGCCCGGCTTTCTCTCTCAGATGTTCCGGCGGTTCAGCAAATACAGCGCCGTCAGGACAATGCAGGCCATGACGGACGCATAGGCGACCACCGGCCATGCCGTATCACCCGGCAGGATGATGACCGCCAGCGTGCCCGCTATTCCCACACACAGACTTTGAATGCAGAAATAAAAGGCGACGGCCGTACCTGCCATGTGCCCGAACTCCTCCAGCGCGCCATTGGCGGTAACCGAGACCGTAAAAACGATGCCGACCGCCATGACCCACATCGGCACGATGAACGTCAGGAACGACGGGACCGCCCCGACTTCACCTGCGGTGAACAGAAGCGCGCCCACCAGCAACAGGGCCATGCCCCTGACGAGACTGCCCTGCACACCCCATCTGGCGACGAAAAACTTCGCAAAACGGGTGGTAACGATCATGGCGATCGCCACCGTTGCAAAAGCCAGGCTGAACTCCACTTCGGAGAGACCTGCCCTGCCGATCATGACGCGCGGAGCGGTAGAGAAGAATACGAAAAACGTCCCCATGGCAGCACTGAACCCAAGCGTATAGGTCCAGAAGCGGCCGCTGCCCAGCATGCGCAAAGGCGATGGGCGCGACATCGCTGCCGTCACCGGTCGGGTTTCGCTCCAGTTTATCACGGCGGCAACCGTGGCAATGAGAGCCGCCGCCCCCAGGGTGACGAAGATGGCACGCCAGCCGAATTCATTGGCGATGATCGCCCCGACAATCGGGCCGAGGGCCGGGACGAATGCGAGAATGGAGCTGAACGTGCCGTATATCGTCGTTGCTTCCGGACGATCCGCGTAGACGTCGCGAACGGTGGCGAAAGTGGCAACCAATGCCGCCGCCGCACCGGCCGCCTGAAGGAACCGGAACACGATGAAGGCACTCGCGGTCGTCACGGCCGCAAGGCAGAAAGAGGCTACGACGAACAGTAGGGCACCACCAAGCAAAACCGGCCGGCGACCAATGCGGTCCGAGATTGGGCCGAACACGATTTGGCCAAGGCCGAGCATCACCATGTAAACGGTGAGCGTCAGCTGGATGACGACGGGTGTCGTGCCGAGAGCTTCCGGCATGATGGGGACGACCGGCAGGTAAATATCCATCGCCAGCGAGGCGAGAATATCAAAGGGAGCCATAAGCAGCATTGCTGCAAACAGCGATCTCCCCCAAACGGGAGTTTGAATAGACATGAGAATTAATCCGCTCAAATGAGGACATTTGGCGGCGTCTGCCCGATGGAACAGGGATTGCTCGACAGAACGCCGCAACAACGAAAATATCGTCGTTGCGGCTTACTTATCTGCTGACTTCGAGGCACCCATGTTCAACATTCCTATAAAGCGACAGGTAAACAGGGGTTGGATTTAGCAATATACCGGCTTTTTGGCAACGCTTGGCCCTGACCTAATCAACCACAGCAAGCACCGGGCTCTCCATCACCCGTCCCGTCAACACATCGGCAATGCCCATATCCGTCTGGTGCGGGCCGATGTTGCAGGCGAGCGTGGCGCCGAAGCAGGCCTTGAAGACGAGATAGGGCGGCTGCCATTCGACCACATCGCCGACAGCGGCGCGCAATGCTTCGAAAGCCTTTGCCACGTCTTCAAGCGGCGCATCGGAAACGAGGCCGGAGAGCGGCAGCGGTAGAAGCGCAGTCACTTTACCCTGCGAGGCGACAGCCATGCCGCCGCCCGCGGCAATGACCGCATTGGCGGCCAATGCCATGTCTTCGGCATTACCGCCGAAGACAGTGAGGTTGTGGCTGTCATGCGAGACGGTGGTGGCGAAGGCGCCGTTCCAGCTTCCCCAGCCGGTAAGGAAGCCGGTTTTGGTGACAGGATCGGCCATGCCGTGGCGATGGGTGACGGAAATCATCGTGGCACCTTCAGGCGGGACGACGAAACCGTCCTTCACCGCCGCCTCAGCTTCGCCCCACTGCGTGAAACGTGGGCGGTCGATGGTGGCGAGGCGTATCTTCGAGCCTTCGGAGGCAACCCGGAAATCATCGGCCTTGCGCTGCGGCAGCTTCATCGAGCCTTCGAGCGTCGTAGCATCGCAGGCAGGAACCTCAACGAGCATACGCCCGCCTTCTGCAACCAGCTTGCCACCGGCGAGAACATGGCGTGCCGAAAAGCCGCCCAGATCTTCGAAAACGACGATATCGGCGCGGCGACCGGCGGCGATGAGGCCGAGATCGGAACGGCCGAGCCGTTGCGCGGCATTGAGGGTCGCAGCACGCAGCGCCCATTCGGGCTTCAACCCGTAACCGACAAGGCGGCGCACCACATCGTCGAGCCCGCCGCCCCGCAACAGATCATCCGGGAAAACATCGTCGGTGCAGAGCGTTACCGTCTGTGGCAGATGGCCGAGCGCATTCAGCGCTTCCACGAATTCCGGCAGCAGATGATCGTGCGAGCCGCGCAGCTCGATGGTCAACCCCGCCCGAAGCTTTGCCATCAGGTCTTCAGCCGAGACCAGCTCGTGATCGGAAGAGACACCCGCCGCCATGAAGGCGTTGAGATCGGCATCCTTCAGGCCGCGCGCATGGCCACAGAGCAGCTTTTCCGAGACAAGCCCGGCCTGCACGATGTCGCTCATGCGCGGATCGCGCTCGATGACACCGCGCATGTTCATAATTTCGGCAACGCCGCCAACCTGCGGCCACGACAGGATATCGGCGAGAATGGCAGCGTCGAAATCCGCGCCGCTGCATTCCAGCCCCGGTGCCGACGGTACTGAGGACGGCGCGAGCAGAATGGCGCGCAGCGGCAGGTTTTCGATGGATTTTGCCGCCCATCGCACCCCGTCCACACCGTGCACATTGCCGAATTCATGCGGGTCCCAGACGATGGTGGTGACGCCACGCGCGACAACCGCCGCCGCATAGGCAGCCGGTGTAACCATCGAGCTTTCGATATGCATATGCGTGTCGATCAGGCCCGGCGAGACATAGGCACTGGTCGCATCGATGATTTGCGCAGCGTCGCTACGGCTTGCCGGTTCGTGAACGCTGGCGATCAGCGGACCGACGATGCCAATATCGGCGGCGCGAAGCTCGCCCGTCACCACATCCACCAATGTTCCGCCGGTAATGAGAGCATCAAACGGCGCATCGCCACGCGCTGCGGCAACCGCGCGGGTGCGTAGTGGATCGTCGTTGAGATCGGTTGGCTCGCGCGTCGGGGATTGCGCACTCATCGGGCGGCCTCCCGGCGCAGCGCCTCGAGAACCGCAGCCTTTGCGGCTTCGGCATTCACGGTTTCGGCGAAATGCGCGTTGAAACCCGTCACCTTCTCGGCCCGTATCTCGACCACGGTTCGTCCGCGCGTCAGCGAGGCGTAAAGTTCGACATCGATCCGCGCATGGCGCCAGCCAAGAAACTCGGAAGTGAAGCCGACAGCGGCAACGGGATCGTAAAGCGCCATGGCGGGTCTGCCACGTCTTGTTGCGATGCCGATGAAACCTTCCAGCAGATCGGCAATCAGACCGGCGTTTTTACCGCCGGCATTGCGGATCGGCAGCACATCGGCCGGCGAGGCGGTGACCTTGCGGCAGACGTCCAGATCGACCATGCGCAGCGGCAGGCCGTGGGAAAGCACGATGGCCAGCGCTTCCGGATCGGCAAAGGCGTTGAATTCGGCAGATGCTGTGTGGTTGCCGTTGGTCACGCCACCGCCCATCCAGGTGAGGTCGGAAATTCTGGCCGCAAGATCGGGTCGTGCGAGGCAAAGCGCTGCGATATTGGTGAGCGGGCCGAGTGCGAGGATGCGCTTCTCGCCTGCCCCCTCCAGCCAGCCACACAGGGCGGCGAAAGCATCGCACTTCGGCAATGCTGCCGCCTCCGGCAGGCTTTGGCCGACAGTCGGAATGCCGCTATCGCCGAGGATAGACTGGGCAGTTTCGAGCGCACCGAGCACCGGCTTCTCGCGACCCTGATGGATCGGCACAGACCAGCCGAAAGCAGCGACGGCCCCGGCGGCATTGCGGCAGACCGCATCCAGCGTCGAATTGCCGAAGACCAGCGAAATGCCGTCAATGGTAAGGCCTGCCGATTGCACCACCATGATGGCGGCGATATCGTCAAAGCCCATATCGGTATCGATCCATACACCCATGATCAGCCAAACACCTTGAGGCTTGCCGCTTTTTCGACCGGCAGGTCGAAGGCGAGCGTATCACCGATCGTATGGGCGGCAAGCGCAGCGTCGGTTTCCGCCTTGATGGCCCCGAGCGGCGTATCGAGCAGATATTCGCGGGTATTTCCGGCAAAGGAAGTGCCGCGCACGGTTCCCTCGAAAGGACCTGAACCGAGGGTGACCATGCGCGGCCGCCAGGCCAGTCCAGATGCTGAAGGGACTGGTCCGGGAATTGATGTTGTGCCATTTGCGGTTTTCAGCGCGCCGCCTTCCAGCGCGAAGATGTTTTCAAAGCCGACAAAGTCAGCCACGAAGGACGAAACCGGCGCATTGTAGATTTCTTCCGGCGTGCCGATCTGCTCGATCTTGCCGCCCTTCATGACGACAATGCGGTCGGCCAGCGCCAAGGCCTCGATCTGGTCATGGGTGACGAAGATCATCGTCACGCCGGTTTCCTTCTGCACGCGCTGCAATTCGGTGCGCATTTCAAGCCTGAGGCGCGCATCGAGGTTGGAGAGCGGCTCGTCAAGCAGCAGTACTTTCGGCTCCATCACCATGGAGCGCGCTAGCGCCACACGCTGCTGCTGGCCGCCGGAAAGCTCGGCGGGCTTGCGCGACGCGAAGTTGGACAATCCGACCGACTTCAGGCCGGAGGCGACCTTGTCGTCCAGCGCCTTGCCGTTCATGCCCTTGAGTTTCAGGCCGAAGGCAACGTTTTCGTAAACCGTCAGGTGCGGGAAGAGCGCGTAGGACTGGAACACCAGCCCGACGGCGCGCTTGTTGGCAGCGACGCGGGTGATATCGACGCCATCGAGATCGATGCGCCCGCCCGCCACCGGCATCAGTCCGGCAATGGCGCGCATCGTGGTGGTCTTGCCGCAGCCGGAAGGCCCCAGCAGCGCGAGAAGTTCGCCCTTGCGGATATCAAGGTCGAGATCCTTCACGGCGACATTGCCGCCGTAGGCGAGTGAGACTTTTTGGAGCGAAAGGTAATTTGCGTCAGACATAACGGGAGAACCCCAGAAAACGTTCGGCCATAAAAACGATGCCGATGGAAAGGAAGGCGAGCAGCGAGGAGAGTGCGGCGACAGATGGATCGAAGACGATTTCCATGTAGCCCAGCATGTCGATGGGCAACGTGCGCACGCCCGGACCCGACAGGAACAGCGACACCGGCACCTGATTGAAACTCGTCACGAAACCGAGAATGAAGGCGGACAGGATGCCACCGCGGATATTGGGCAGCACCACGCGGAAAAATGCGCCAAGCCGCGACGAGCCGAGCAGCACCGCCGCCTCCTCGATATCCGAGCGCAGATTGTTAAGGCTGGCCGAAACCACCCGCACCGCATAGGGCAGGATGAGCGCCGTGTGAGCCAGAAACAGGGCAAGCGTGATGCCGATGCCGAAGGGCACGACAAAATACCGCAACAGCGCCAGACCGACGATAATGCCCGGCACGATGATCGGTGCGGAAACGATGGTGCGCACGGTTTCTGCAAAAGGCAGCTTGTAGCGCGACATGGCATAGGCGGCCGGAATGCCGAGGATAAGCGCCGTGAATGTGCCACCTATGGCAAGGAACATCGACATCGCAAAGCTTTCGCGGAAACTTTCCACGGTGAAGACCTTGGCGATCCATTTCAGCGAAAAGCCCTGCGGCGGAAAGGCGAGCGTATCGCCGGCCGAAAACGAGGCCGCAACGATGATGAGGAACGGCCCGATCAGGAAGCCGACGACAAGCAGGAGCGTGAGCGGAATGAAGAGCTGCCGGGTCATTTCTTGTTCCTTGCGGTGGCGATGCGCTTCAGCAGGATATTGGCGGCAAAGCTCATGACGATCAGGATGAAAGCGATGACGCTGGCGGCGACAAAATTGTTGGAGACCGTCACTTGCTGGTAAAGCAGGGTTTCCAGCATCAGCACCTTGGAGCCGCCGAGAATGGCGGGCGTGATATAGGCCGTGAGCGAACCGGTAAAGACCAGCGTGCCGCCGACAACCAGCCCCTCCTTGGTGAGCGGCAGGATGACCTTCCAGAACACCTGCAACCAGTTTGCGCCGAGAACGCGGGCAGCGGCGATCGTATCCTTCGGCATATTTTCCAGTGCGCTGATGAGCGAGATGATCATCAGCGGCAGGAACAATTGCAGAAGGCCGATAAAAACCGCCGTTTCGGAAAACAGGATGCGGATTGGCGCGTCGCTCAAACCAACCGCCTGAAGCGCCTGGTTGACGATGCCGGTTCTGCCGAGAATGACGATCCAGGCATAGGTACGGGCAACCGGCGAAATCATCAGCGGCAAAACCACCAGATTGACCACATGGCCCTTCGTCCCCGGCGACAGGTTGACGATGGCAAACGCCGCCGCATAACCCACCACTGCGGAAACGGCTGTCACCATTGCGCCGAGTTTCAGGGTGCGCAGGAAGACCGCCCGGTTCAGCGGATCGGAAAAGAAATCGGCATAGGCGGACAATGTCCAGCCATCGGCGGTGCGAAAGCCCTCCGACAGAAGCATGAAGACCGGCACAAGAAAGACCGCCGCCGCGAAAATTGCGGCGGGCAAGGCAAGCGCCAGCGCTTCGGCCCGGTTCTGAAACATTGGTTTATTCCCTGAACGACCATACGGCCGGTTACGGTTGAAGCCGGCGTGCCGGCTTTCGGTCTGAAAAGGTTGGAAAAGCGGTCAGGGGACGACCAAACCGCTTTTCCTGGAACGGGGCGAGCCCTTGCGGACGCTGAAAATCCCCCCGTTCCAAACTGAACTCACTAACCGGCTTATTGCCCAACCTTGGAGTTCCACTCCGACAGCCACTTGTCGCGGTTATCCAGCGTCACGTCGGAGGGGATGAGCTGCAGGCTTTTTGCGGTTTCATCGCCATAGGTGATGTTGTTCGCCACCGCGTCGGAAACCTTGACCTCTTTGTTGGTCGGGCTGTCCACCAGCTTTTCAGCCAGCGCCTTCTGCACGTCGGTCGACAGCCAGAAATCCATGAACTGCAGCGCCAGATCTTCGTTCTTCGTACCCTTCGGCACGACGAGCACGTTCATGCCGCCGGTCTGGCCTTCCTTCGGCGTTGCCCAGGCGAGCGGCAGATCGAGCTTGGTGAAAGGCGCCCAGGAGAAGCGGCCGATCGGCGCTGCCCAGATTTCTTCCTGCTGCATGAGCTGCACCAGCTGCGAGGACTTGACGTAGAAAGTGACGATATCGTCCTTCTTTTCGCCAACGGCCGCAATGGCGCCGGAAAGATCAGGCGTGTCCTTGCCGATGGCCTTGCCCAGCATGTAAAGCGCCGGCGGACCCTGATTGGTGGTGACATTCGGGAAGGCGACGTGATCGACGATACCGTCCTTCAGGAGATCGGCCCAGCTATCGATCTTCATCTTGTCGGTACGGTAAACGATTGACGTGGCGTAGAAATTGACGCCGACGCTCATGCCGTCGCCATTCGGATCCTTGGCGATGTCATAGAGCTTGCCGATATTCGGCACCTTGGCGGCATCGATCTTCTGGATCAGGTCCTTGCGGGTGGCGGAAAGCGCATCCGCCATGGAGACGATGGCGAGATCGACCACCGGATTGGCCTTGTTGGCCTCCATCTTGGCCAGGCGCTCGACGCTGTTTCCGGTCTCTACGACCAGCTTGCAGCCGCATTGCTTTTCGAACGGCGCATAGACCAGTTCCTTGAATTCGTCCTGCGCGAAGGCGTAGACCGAGATCGTCAGCGTCTTGTCCTGCGCCTGTGCGGCACCCATCGTCAGCATCAGGGCGGTGCCCGATGCAAGAATGATTTTTTTCATGGTGTGAGTTCTCCTGCTGTCGTGTTTTTGGCTTCAAACGCATCATGCTTTTTTCTGCCGGTGGAGCCGCGCATGATCAGCGCCATCGGTACTTTCGAGATTTCCGCCTTTACCTCGGCGGCAATGCCGTTTTCGAAACCGGCCTCGCCATCGATTGCGCGCAACAGCGCGTCCACGGCCAGATCGGCGATGCGGCCCATATCCATGCGCATCGTCGTCAGCGGCGGCGTCACAACGGCGGAAAAAATCAGATCGTCGAAGCCGGTGACGCTCGCCTCTTCCGGCACCTCGATGCCTTCGCGCTGCAATTCGGTGAGCGCGCGTAGCGCATGCAGGTCGGACACGGCGGCAAAGGCTGTGAAACCTTTGGCGACCTTTTCGGCAAGACCGAGCCGGCAACCCGCGCCGCCTGCCTTTTCGATGGCATCCACCCACAATGTCTCCGTGATGCAAGCCTTGCCGAGACCATCGCGAATGCCGCCGAGGCGGTCGTTCTGCACGTTGGAATCCCGGTTCTTGCCCACCAGCACCACCTTGTCGTGACCAAGGGATGCGAGATATTCGCCGACCTGCCGGCCGCCATCCCAATGGTCGGCGGCAACCGTATTTCCGGGTGTCGATGGACTGTCGATCACCGCCACCGGGCAATCGACATCGGCAATGCGCGTGCCGCGACGGGGAACGATGACCATGCCATCGACGCCGCGCTCGATCAGCCGGTTGATGGCATCCGTCTGCATGGCGATCTCGCCGCGCGAGTCGGCGATCAGCACACCGTAACCGGCATTGACGGCGGCCTTTTCGATAGCCTGCGCGATCTGAGGAAAGAGCGGATTGGCGATATCAGGCAGAACCAGCCCAAGAACACCGCTTTTGCCGGTGCGCAGCGCCCTGCCCGCCGAACTCGGCACATAACCAAGTTCGCTTGCGGTCTTGCGGATGCGCTCCACCAACTCAGGCGAAACGCGGCCCTTGCCCGAGAGCGCATTGGACGCGGTTGCCACCGACACGCCGAGTGCCGCTGCTATCGCGCTCAGATTGGTGGCAGGCCGTGAAGACGCCATGTTGGTCCGAAAGGGCTGATTAAACGTTTAATCACGATAATCGAGCGAAACTCTCCTGTCGAGTCCGGGCAAGAGGAAAACAGGGCGAAAACCAAGGCATAAAGTCTAAATGCCCGAAAAAAGTGCGCTTATTTTTAAAGCGGCGGATTGCCAGCCGCACGATAGGCCTCCACCTGCCGCACCAGCCAGTCACGAAACAGCACGACGGGAACGTGATTGGCGCGCGAAAGCGGCGCCACGGCGTAATAGGAGCTTGGGCTTCTGGCCTGATGATCGAAGGGCTTGACCAGCTGGCGGGATTTCAGCTCGTTGTCGATCAGGAAAAGCGGCATCAGCGCCACGCCAAGCCCGGCGATGCAGGCCTGCGCCACGCTGGAGAATTGTTCGAACCGCATGCCCTGCGGCAGGGCGAGTGACAGGCCGAGGCTTTCGAACCAATGGCTCCATGCGCCCGGCCGCGAGGCCATGTGCAGCAGCGGCAGGGCGGCGATATCCTCGCCTTTTTCGACCGGATGCGCCTTCAGGAATTCGGGACTGCACACCGGGGCGACCATTTCATGCATCAGAAAGGTGCTTTCCGCCCCCGGCCAGTCCGCCTGACCGATATGAATCGCCATATCGAGTTGCTCGCGCTCGAAGTCGAACTGGCCGATACGGGTCGCGAAATTGATGGTGATTTCCGGATGGCTGGAAACGAAATCGGGAATACGCGGCAAAAGCCAGCGGGTGCCGAATGTGGGCAGCATGGCGAGGTTGAGTGTGTTGCCATGCGTTTTGGTCATGATCTGCAGCGAGGCCGAGCGTATCTCGCCAAGGGCTGCGGCAATCGATTTCGCGTAAGCGCGGCCCTCGGTCGTCAGCGCCACACCGCGCGCGCCGCGATCGAACAGGCGCACGCCAAGCTGTTCTTCCAGTGACATAACCTGCCGGCTGATCGCCCCTTGCGTCAGGGCCAGCTCATCGGCAGCCGCCGAGAAGCTACCCAGCCGGGCAACGGAATCAAAGGCGGCAAGCGCACTGGTGGACGGCAGGAGTTTGCGGCTGAGAGACGACATGAGCCATTACTATATGTAATGCGAAAATGAGTAAACATGGCTTGTGTCACCAAGGTCGAATACGAATAATCCGGCCAGCAAATCCGGAGGCATAACGTGAACGAACGCGCAGCATTCAATTGGCAGGACCCATTTCTGCTGGAAGACCAACTGACCGACGACGAGCGGATGATCCGCGACGCCGCCGCTGCCTTCGGCAAATCCGAACTTTTGCCGCGTGTTTCCGAGGCCTATCTTTCCGAGACAACCGAACCGGAACTGTTCCGCCTGATGGGCCGGCAAGGCCTGCTCGGCGTCACCCTGCCGGAAGAATATGGCGCAGCAAATGCCAGCTACGTGGCCTACGGTCTCGTCGCCCGCGAGGTGGAGCGCATCGACAGCGGTTACCGCTCGATGATGAGCGTACAGTCCTCGCTCGTCATCCACCCCATCTTCGCCTATGGCTCGGATGAGCAGAAGAAGAAATATCTGCCCGGCCTCGTTTCCGGCGAGCTGATCGGCTGTTTCGGCCTGACCGAGCCGGATGCCGGCTCCGACCCCGGCGGCATGAAGACCCGTGCCGAAAAGATCGCCGGCGGATATCGCCTGCGCGGTTCGAAAATGTGGATTTCCAACGCGCCGATCGCCGATGTCTTCGTCGTCTGGGCGAAATCGGAAGCGCATGACAACCAGATCCGCGGTTTCGTGCTGGAAAAGGGCATGAAGGGCCTTTCCGCTCCCAAGATCGGCGGCAAGCTTTCGCTGCGTGCCTCCATCACAGGCGAAATCGTTATGGACGGCGTGGAAGTGGGCGAAGATGCGCTGCTGCCCAATGTTTCCGGCCTGAAAGGCCCGTTCGGCTGCCTCAACCGCGCGCGCTACGGCATTTCCTGGGGTGTGATGGGTGCCGCCGAAGATTGCTGGTTCCGCGCCCTGCAATATGGTCTCGACCGCAAGCAGTTCGGCAAACAGCTGGCCGGCATGCAGCTTTACCAGAAGAAGCTCGCCGACATGCAGACCGAGATCGCGCTCGGCCTTCAGGCTTCCTTGCGCGTCGGCCGGTTGATGGACGAACACAAGATGGCGCCGGAAATGATCTCCATCATCAAGCGCAACAATTGCGGCAAGGCTCTGGATATCGCCCGCCAGGCCCGCGACATGCATGGCGGCAATGGCATCCAGATCGAATACCACGTCATGCGCCACGCGCAGAACCTTGAAACCGTCAATACCTATGAGGGCACGCACGACGTTCACGCGCTGATCCTCGGCCGGGCGCAAACGGGCATTCAAGCGTTTTTCTGAGGCTTTCTAGGCGTCGAGGAGTTAGGTTTTACAGAGGCCTGAAACCTCTCCTTCGTCATGCTCGGGCCTGCCCCGAGCATCTGCAACCGATTGATCTAACGCTACGTGGTTGGATCCTCGGGACAAGCCCGAGGATGACGGCGAGTGTGAAGGATTCTGCATCAAAAAAGGCCTTCGAAGATCACTTCGAAGGCCTTTTGCTTTCAACTCAGGTGGCGGCTCAGAACGTGCCGCGCACGCCGACGCCGAACATGCGTGGTTCGGTCATGCTGGCTTCGATGCCGCCAATGCCGCGGTTTTCCTTCATGAGCGTCGGTGCGCGCTCATCGAAGACGTTCTTGACGTAGGCGTAGAACTCAAGCTCCTCCTGGAACTTGTAGCTCGCCCGGATATCCGCGATCGTATACGGATCGATCGCGTAAATGGCCTTGTTGTCCGTGTCCGAATAATAGCCGTCGAGATGACGTACCTGCCCCGATACGGTAAACTTGTCGGTCACGTCCCAGCTTGCGCCGATGGTGAAGGTATAACCCGGTGATTTCGCGAATTCCTTGCCGGCATAAGCGATATTGCTGGAAATCTCGTCGATTTCCGTCTTCAGCACACCGGCGCTGGCCTTCAGCGTCAAATTATCCAGAACCCGATAATCTGCCCCGATTTCCAAACCGTAGGCATGGGCCTTTTCGGCATTGACGGTATAGGATTCGCTGATACCAGTGGAAACCTGCACCGGCACGTTAAACTGGGCGTCATTCATGTCCATGTAGAACAGGTTGCCGTTCAGCGTCAGCGTGTCATCCAGCAGGCTGGCGCGGGTGAACAGCTCGTAGTTCCAGATGGTTTCCTTGTCGAACGTCCGCCATTTGCTGGTCGTCAGATCGAACGCGACACCGCCGGGGTTGTAACCACGGCTGATCAGGCCGCCCACCGTCCAGTCGTCGTTCACGGCATAGGCCAGCGAAGCCTTCGGCAGGATTTCGGAGAATGTCTCGTCGTAATTCACCGAACTTCTGGAGGTGGCGCTCAACGTCCGATAACCGCTGCGCTGAATCTGGTCCTGCTGGAAACGCAGCCCGCCCGTCAGGGTCCATTGATCGGTCAGGCGATAGCTCAGCTCGCTGAAGAGACCGAGATTGTCCTTGGTATCCTCGAACTTGGACGTTCCGCGCAGATAAAGAACTTCGTCGGCCTGTGTGTGGGCGTAGAAAATGCCGGCAACACCGCTCAGCACATCCTCCTGATCGCCGAATGTCACACGCGTCTCGTGGGAGGTGTTCTTGAGGTCGATATCGGCATCACCGGTATTCGCAATGCCAACCCGGCGCTTGGCGGTGGAGGCCGAAAACTGCGTCTGGTTGAACAGTTTCACGCCGTTTTCGAAATCATAATTGACGTCGAGAATCCCGGTATTGGTATACTGGCTGAAGCTCGGCATCGTGGTGGTAATGTGGTTCAGGTCTTCGAAGGGACGTGACGCCGCCTCCTGGCTCGGCCGGTTCGAGGCGTTGTAGGAATAGGTCAGCTTGGTCGAAAGGCCGGGAATTTCAGCCGGTTCCCACAGAAGCTTGAAGCGGCCGTTGAACTCCTTGAAGTTCTGGTCCGTGCCGTCATGGGCGAAAGCGGAGCTAATGTAATCGATGAAGGTGTCGCGACCGGAATAGTCGATGGCCATACGCGCCGCCAACTCGTCCTCAACCAACGGACCGGAAAAGGCGAAGGAAGCCCGCTTCTGGTGGTAGTTGCCGATTTCGGCCTGATAGGTCGCTTCCGGCGTAAACGTCGGGTCCTTGGTGTTGACGAGGATGGCGCCGGCGATGGCGTTGGCGCCCTGCGAGGTGGTTTGCGGACCACGGAACACCTCGATGCTTTCGACATCCCAGATGGAGGTCGCGCCGTAGATGAACTCGTTATAACCGAGATAATGGCCATCGACATTGATCGTGGCTCGCGGCACAGTTCCGGTAAAGAAGGCGATGGAACCCGTGTTCGGTCCCTGCGTATCCTGTCCGCGAATGATCGGGGCGCTGACATTGTCGGTATAAACGACGTTCGGAATATCCTTGATCGCGTCAGAAACGGTCGGGTCGCCGGTCTTTTCTTTTTTGATTTTCTCGCTGGATATGACCGAGACGGACGATGCCGTGTTTTTCATATCGCGCGCCACTTTTTCACCGGTCACAATGATCGGCTTGAGAACGGTTGATCCCGCTTCCCGAGCCTGCTGATCCTGACCGAGAACCGGCGTCACAAACAAAGCCGCCAGCGTCAAAACGCTAACCCCGCTCATCAAACGACCGCTAGAACGAAACCCCATAACACACCCCTAATAAACATGAGTATTAAAGTCATATTCAAGTAACGGAAGCGTTATACGTTTCGCAATAGAGAATGCGTTCCGTATTGTGGACATTCAGGGTTCCGCTACGGCATGTGCCATATTTACAACAAAGTTTATCGACCGCCCTTTTCGCGCTTCAATGGGAAGACATTGAAACCTCTCAGAAATCGATTCCGATTTCCGCCCCGATGCGTTAGGCATGTTCGAGCCATAAATGGGGGAATGGGCTTGGACACCATCGATGACGACGCTGATAATCTGCCGGAAAACGATGGAGAGAAGCGCTCTGCCCTCATTCAATCGGTGTCGATTGCAGCGCGTTTTCTCAGCCTTCTCGCAAAATCGGATTCTGCGCTCGCGCTAGGAGAACTGGCCAAACGCGCCGGCACCGGCCGCTCCACCGCGCATCGATATATGCAAAGCCTCGTGCGCGAAGGACTGGTGGCGCAGGATCCCGCAACTGGCAGCTACGACCTTGGCCCGACCGCACTCGCGATAGGCATCAGTGCGCTCAGACGGATCAATCCGGTCGAGACCGCCGGTCGCCAGATGAAAAATCTGGCCTCGCAGATCGGCGCCAGCTGCGGCGTGGCGATCTGGACCGATCGCGGCCCGACTGTGGTGCAATGGCACAGGAGCGCCAGCTTCGCCATCAGCACCGTGGCGCTCGGCGATGTTCTGCCGCTGGACAACAGCGCCTGCGGGCTGGTTTTCCAGGCTTACCTGCCACCGGACAGGATAGCGGCCGTGCGCAAGCTGCAACCGGCCGCCTTTCGCGGCTCCCGCCCCGACGCCAATGTTCTGCACACCATTCGTGAAACAGGTGGCGTGGAACTCAACGAACACCTGTTCTCCGCTCTGACGGGCAAGGCGGCCCCGGTTTTCGATGCGCAGGGTGAAATCTGTTGCGCCGTCACCACCGTGTCCTTCCTGGCGACCGCCGAGGCCGAGCGGCATTTTTCGCAACTGCTCGAAGCTGCCCAAAAGGCGACAGCAGAATCCGGCGGATCGTAAATCTATCCGGCCAGATGCTCCGCGAAAGTGCGGCCGGAATAGGCAGTGCGGAAAAGCCCCGCGTCACCAAGTCTCGGAAGCAGCCGCTCCAGCACCAGCCGCATCGAGGCTACCGAACCGCCAGGCACCGCGACAAAGCCGTCTATCGCGCCAGCCTTTGCCCATTCGCGTATGGTCTCGAAGGCATCCTCCACCGTACCGATGATCTGCCAGTGGCCCGATCCCATCACTTCCGGGCGCCGCAACAATTCCGCAACGCTCAGCGTTTCCCGCTCGATCAGCCGGCGCAGCAGGTTGGCATGGGTGCGGCTTCTCGGTGTCTCTGGCGGCGGCGGCAAATCCGATGCGGTGACGATCCGCGCGAGCGGCCAGTCGAAGAGATCAAGGCCGGTTAAATTGCGAATGGAGGCAAAGATGCGGGCACGGTTGGCCCGTGTGTGGGTTTCGGCAAAGAGTTCCTGCGCCTCGTTTTTCGTGCCCGCCAGATAAAGGCTAAGGCCCGGCATCAGCTTCACCACATCCGGTGAACGACCATGCCCTTTTGCCCTTTGCCGCAAGTCCGCCCGCAGCTCGATCGCCGCCTGCATATCCGGCGTGGAGGCAAAGACCGCATCGGCAACGGAGGCTGCAAAATCACGCCCCTCCGGGGAAGCTCCCGCCTGCACCAAGGGAATACGGCTGGCATGGGCCGGCAGGTTGAGCGGGCCTTTGACGCTGAAGTGCTTGCCCTCATGCGCGAGCGGCTGCACCAGCGATGAATCGGCAAAACGTCCGCTTTCCCTGTCGAGCTTCAGCGCCTCGTTCGGAAAACTAGCCCAGAGCTGCTGCACCACCTGCGTGAACTCGGCGGCTCGCTCATAACGCTCCTGCGGCGACGGCATTTCCGTCAGGCCGAAATTTTCGTGGCCGTCCAGCGCCGTGACGATGTTCCAGCCCGCCCGGCCGTTGCTCAACCAGTTCAGTGATTGCAGCTGGCGGGCAACCACATAGGGCGGCAGAAATGTCGTCGAAACCGTGGATAAGAGGCCGACATGGCTGGTCTCCCGCGCGATGGCCGCCAGAAGCATGGTCGGGTCCATGCTCGCAAATCCACCGCCGCTCTCCAGCCCCTCGGTGCGCAAAAAAAGCGTATCGGGCCGGAACACGAAATCCACATGCGCAGCCTCGGCGCGCTTTGCAAGATCGACGAAATAATCGCTGGAAAACACCCCGTCTATGCCGCTGTCGGCACGCCGCCATGCCTCGCCGCTGAGCCACGTTGGCGCCAGCGACATGCCGATGTGGAGCTTGCGCGCAACTGACATAAAACACCTCAACTGAAAAAATCCCGACAAAATTCGCGATGTGAATCGGCAAATTTCGATTTGTGGAGAATTTTACTATAGTTTAGTGTCGCTTCAAGACCACCCTGTCGCGCTTGCCGGTATGAAACCCGATTTCCGCAAGTTCGATGTGTGAATTCAAAAACTTAGATAAGCCTTGCGGCGTCTCGACGCATGGCCTTATGAATAACGGGAGTTGTAATCCGGTGCTTCACGCCACGGACCTTCATGCGAGTTACGGACACGTCCCCGTATTGCAGGGCCTGTCTGCCCGCTTTCAAACCGGCCGCGTCACAGCGCTGGTCGGACCCAACGGTTGTGGCAAGTCGACACTGTTGAAGACCATCATGGGTTTCGTGCCTTTATCATCCGGCAGGATAAGCCTTGGCGACCGGCTGATCGGCGAGATCGGACGCCGCGAACTCGCCCGCCGCGTCGCCTATCTGCCGCAGGAATGCCATTGCCCTGACTATATGACGCTTGGCGAATTGATCGAGCTTGCGGGTTACGCGCGCTACGGGCTTGGCGGCGGCCCATCCGAGCGCGACCGGGCGCTTTTCGCCGAAGCGCTGAAGACCGTCGGGCTGGAAGACAAGGCCAAAGCGCAGGTCAACACGCTGTCCGGCGGCCAGCGCCAGCGCGCCTTCATCGCCATGGTGCTCGCCCAGGACACGGAGGTGATCCTGATGGACGAACCCGTCAACCATCTCGACATGAAATATCAATATGCCGTCCTCGGCCTCGTGCGCGAACTGACGGACAGGCACGGCAAGACTGTTATCGTCGTGCTGCACGATCTCAACCTCGCCTCCACCTTTGCCGATGATATCATCATGCTGAAGGCCGGGCGGGTTCTCGCCTCCGGGCCGGTCTCGAATACGGTCACATCAGCCAATGTCGCTGACGTCTTTGATCTCGAAGCCGACATATTTTCCCGGCAGGGGCGGCTCATCTGCGTGCCCCGGCTGGAGCGACAGGAACAGGCCATTCCGGCATGACATCGAAGATAACGCTGATCTTTGCCGCCGCGCTGCTGCTGGCCGTTATTCTCTTCATCAACCTCGTGCTGATGGCTGCCGACCTGCCACTTGCCGAAATCGCGACAACGCTCCTGCGCGGCGAAGCCGAAACCTATGAACAGTCGGTCCTGCTCTATCAGCAGATCCCGCGCTCGCTGATTGCGATCTATGTTGGTGCCACCACGGCCGTCAGCGGCTGCGTGCTGCAGGGGCTTGCCCGCAACCCTCTCGCCTCGCCCTCCACTTTGGGTTTGAATGCCGGAGCAACGCTTTTTGTGGTCGCCGGTGCGCTAGTGTTCGATTTCTCGCCCGAAATACAGGGCCTCGTCGCGCTTATCGGCGCCGGTTTCGGATTTGGTGCCTGCTTCCTCGTCGCCCGGCTGGCAGGGCGGGCAAACGATCCGCGCGGCCTGTCGCTCATCCTTTCCGGTGCGCTTGTCTCCATGCTGCTGATCGGCATCACCAACGCCCTGCTTCTGTCAAACCCAACACGCCGCGCCGAATTCCTGAGCTGGGTTGGCGGCAACATCAACCACGTCTATGCCGGGCGCCTCACCGATTTCTGGTGGATCGGCGCCATTGCGTTGGTAATGTTGTGGTCCGTCGCCCGCCCGCTGACGCTCGTTCTGCTGGGTGCGGAAAAAGCCGCCTCCGCCGGCGTCAACGTCACACGCGTGTCCAGGATCGCACTTTTCGCCACCATGCTGGCCTCCGGCTCGGCCGTTGCCATCTGTGGCCCGATCGGCTTCGTCGGCCTCATCGTGCCGCATATGGTGCGGCCGCTGGTTGGGGTGAATTTCACGCTCGCTTTGCCCGCCTCCGCCCTTGTCGGCGCAAGTCTCTGCGTGCTGGCCGATCTTGGCGCGCAGACCCTGTTTGCGCCCTATGTGGTCAATACCGGGCTGTTCATGGACCTGCTCGGCGGCCTCGTCTTCATCGTCATCGTCAAGCGCTTCTATCTTTCGCCTTCGGCAAGGGGGCTGTCATGAAAAGGCAATTCGCCACCGATGGCAAAGCCGTCCTGCGGTTGCCGAGCGGTCTCCAGATCGGCATCGGCAACCTCAAGGCCGGCCTTGCGCTGATCCTGCTGGCGCTGGCGCTGGCCGCCATTTCCGTCAGCCTCGGCAATACGCAGACGGGTCTCATCGACCTCCTGCGCGGCCTCGGTGGCGGGCATCTGAGCGACGATCAGGCCTATGCGCTGTGGACCGTGCGGCTGCCACGCATCCTGCTTGGTTTCATGGCCGGCTGGAGCGTTGCGCTGGCCGGGGCCATGCTACAATCGGTCGCCCGCAATCCGCTCGCCGATCCAGGCCTGTTTGGTCTGAGCCAGGGATCGATGACCAGCATCATGCTGCTTCTGGTGCTGGTGCCGGCGGCACCCAAGACCATGGTGGCGCTTGCGGCCGTCGTCGGCGGCCTTGCCGTGGCCTTCCTGCTCATCGCGCTTGTCGGGCGCGAACGTTCCAGCGGTCTCGCCATACTGCTGATGGGCATCGCAATCGAATCCGCCCTCTCCTCCGTCTCATCCGTGCTTCTGCTCTACACGCCGGCGGAAACTTCGCTTTCGCTGGCCGACTGGATGGCGGGTTCGCTGTTTCAGGCGAGCTGGCCGATCATCCTCGTATTCGCGCCCCTCTTCGCTGCCAGCCTTGTGGGCATTTTTCTCATCGGTCGGGCGCTTGCGGTTTTCGATCTCGGCAACGAGATGGCCATGGCGCTCGGCGAAACCGTCAAACATTCGCGCCCGCTCGTCATCGTTTTCGCGGTTATCCTCAGTGCCGCTTCCGTCACCGCTGTCGGCCCCTTGACCTTTCTCGGCGTCATCGCCCCGCATCTCGCCACCTTCGTTTCACCCGCCGTCGGCCGCGCCCGGCTTTTCCTGTCGGGCTTGACCGGCGGCATTCTGGTCGTGACTGCCGATACGCTCTCGCGTGGGCTGGTGGCTGATACCCCGATGCCGATCGGCCTTGCGCTGACGCTGATCGGGGTGCCGCTTTTCATCCTCACGCTGCGCCTGCAGGCGCTGCGCCGAACCAACAGCCACTGAATAGATCGAACAAAGGTAATGCCATGCGATTTGCCCTCCTCGTTGCAGTACTTCTGACCGCCGGAAGCAGCCTTGCGGCTGAGCGAACCGTCACCGATGCCGCCGGCCGCACGGTTTCCGTACCGGAACAGCCGCAGCGCATCGTCGTCATGCACGAACCGCTTTTAGGCGTGCCGCTGATGGATCTCGGCGCCAATGTGGTCGGCGCCTATGGCCGCAACAGCGACGGCAAATTCGCCACCGCCGTCGATTTCATAGACACCGTTCTCGGTGAAGGCCGCACCAAACCGAAAGGTTTTGGCGCGGTTGGCCAGATCGATCTCGAAAAGCTGAGGGCGCTGCAACCCGACCTGATTGTTGCGACGGAAATGGATAGCGGCAAGGCCGAGCAGCTTTCCACCGTGGCGCCCGTCTATCTGCAAAAGGTAAGTACCGGCCACACCTATGGCTTTAGCGTGGAGGAAAATCTTTCGCGTCTGGTGGGCAGAAGCGACGCCTTTGCGGAACGCCGCAAGACCTATGACGCGAAACTCGCCACCGTCAAAAAGGCACTCGGCGAAGACGCAAAAGGCAAGACCTATCTTGCCATCCTGCTGACCGACCAGATCAACGCGGTCGGCGACATGTCCGGCGCGGTGCAGGCGCTGGAGGATCTGGGTTATGCACGGCTGAAAATCGACAACACCGCCTCCTCGGGCGGGCTCGGCTCAACCCTGACGATGCCGCTCAGCGCCGAGGCTTTCGGCAAGCTTAATCCTGATCTGCTGGTGGTGATGAACAGCTATAACAGCCCCGCCCGAGGCGAAGCCGGAACGCGCGCCGCACTTGAAAAGATCATTCCCGGCTGGGAGCGCTTCGTCAAACCGGCGCGCGAGGGCAGGATCGTCTTCCTCGATTCCACCCGGGTCACGACGCCATCCATCCCCAGTGCCCTGCACACGCTGGACGAGGTAGAGAGCTGGGCAAGCCGCCGCTAAGCTCCCCTGCCGCACGCCCAATTCCGGCGCAAACCATGCGCCGGATATAAACTTGAGTTTTTGAAGAAACTTATATTGCGAGTGCCGGAACCGCCTGTTATGGTTCGCGCATCTTGACGCAACGACGTCGGATCTCCCGCCGGAAAACTCCGGTGCGCGATTGTCCGGCATGCCGATCCGGGACAGCGAAACTGCCGATCCCCAATCGGCGATATCCCAGGGAAGACAGCAATATGAGCATTGCACAAAGCATCGAAACCGGCGTTCCGGACCGTACCCCCAAACGCCATCGCTACGCCGTCAAGCTGCGCTGCCTTGATGTGAGCCGCGTGGAAAAACTCAGCGGCTCCATGGTGCGCATCGTTTTGACCGGGCCTGAACTGGAAGGCTTTGCCAGCCTTGGTTTTGACGATCACGTCAAGATGTTCTTCCCGCTTCCCGGCGAAACCGAACCTAACCTGCCTGTGATCGGCCCGAACGGCCTTGAATTTCCCGAAGGCGCGCCGCGCCCGCTGGCACGCGATTACACGCCGCGCAGTTTCGATGCCGAAAAGGGCGAACTCGCCATCGATTTTGCCACGCATCATGACGGCCCCGCCAGCAACTGGGCAAAATCCGTAAAGGCAGGCGACAGGGCATGGATCGCTGGCCCGCGCGGCTCGTTCACCGTTCCCTTCACCTTCGACTGGCATCTGCTTGTCGCCGACGATACCGGCCTTCCCGCGCTGGCGCGTCGACTGGAAGAAATGCCTGAGGGCACCCGCGTCGTGGCGCTGATCGAGGTGGAGACAGACGAGGACCGTCTGGAGATCACCACGAAAGCCGACGCCTCGATCATCTGGGTAACGCAGAAGGCCACAGGCAGCGCCGATCACGACGCCCTGACGGAAGCGCTGCGCGCACTCGACCTGCCGAAGGGCGATTTCTTCAGCTGGGTCGCCTGTGAATCGAAAACCGCAAAGGATGTGCGCGCCACCCTGATCGACCAATTCGGCGCAAACCCCAAATGGACACGCGCTTCCGGTTACTGGAGGCGCGGCGCAAGCGGCGTTCACGATCATTTCGATGAGTGAGGCGGAAGTGATGATGACGGAGCTCAAGGCCCATCTCGCCGGGGTTCTGGACGACGAGGCGGGGGATATCGGGCCGAATGCCAACCTGTTCGGCTGCGGGCTTCATTCCCTCGCTCTCATGCGCCTGATCCCGCCGCTTTCGCAGCTCGCCGGCACGCGACTTAACTACGACGATCTCGCCCGTCAGCCCACACTTGCCGCCTGGCAGGTACTGATCGAACGGTCGCGCGCGGGACACTGATCCCAAGAAACAGCATCTGCCGCTTACGCAAAGCGGCCCCCGAACATCTACCCAGCATTTCCAAGGAGAGGACCATGGCAGCAGACAATTCGCGCATGCTTGCGCGTCGCATTGACGAAGCCTTCGACAATGGCGACGAAGCCCCACAGAGCGGATCGCAGCCAAGCCAATATGAAGAACGGGTCTGGTTCGCGCAATTTCAGGATCCCGATCAGGTCTTCCGGCATCTTCTCACCTACCGCATCGGTGGCGAGAGCGACCTTCTACGCCTCACCTCAGCATTGGAGACGGTTTGCGAGGCCTGGCCGCAGCTTCGCGTGCGGTTTTCCTTCGGAGAAGACGGCACCCTTGCCAAGAGCGTCGAGGCCCCATCGGCATCTCTCGTGCAACTGTTTCAGGCACCATCCACAGACGAAGCAGTGGCCCTGCTGCACGACCTTCAGGCAAGCCCTTTCGACGCGGAAATCGATCCGCCGTTCCAGGCCATCGTGCTTCTGAGCGAAGGAGAGGTGCTGCTGGCGCTGCTGGTGCATGGCCTGCTTGGCGAATCCCTCTCGCCACAGATCTTGCTGGAAGCTATCGCCGCAGCCTATGCCGGGGAGGCACCGAAGCCGCTTTTGCCACGTATCACTGAAAACGGCACCGTCAATCCGGTTCCGCTGCCCTGGCTGCAAGGGCCAGCCTCCGGCACGCACATCGTCTCTTTGCGCGATAGAAGGGTGAAGCCCGCGAGCCACAGCCACGGCGTCGATCTTCCGGCCACCCTGTTGGAGCTAGGCGGCTCAACCGCAACGGACGCGCTTCTGGCACGCACCGGCACCCGTTTCGCGCTCTTCCTGGCGGCGAGCGGCAACCTCGACGCTGTCAGCCTGCGCCTGCCCCTGCAACCGGGGAACGAGGCCGGCTTACCGTTGCCAGTGGATGCCGTCGCCCGCGTCTCGATCTCGCGTGGCCAGTCGCCGCAGGAGGCCGAAGAAGCCGTACTGGCGGGGCTGGCCAGACACGGCGAGCACAACGACGAGGTTGCCACTTTCACGCTGCAGGCGCTGGCAACATCGGCTGAAACCTCATCCGTCGACCGGCTCCGGTTCGAGCGCCTGCCGCTCCCCTCTCTCCAATCCGGCCTTGGCCTAACGCTCGCCGTCGGCAGCACGGTGGATGGCCACATCCGTCTGGAACTGACAGGCGGCAAGGAAACCTCGCCGCATGCGACGGCATTCCTGCTGGAGCGTTTCGTCGCCCACCTCGACGGCGGTGCGGATTTCTCCGGCATGACGCATCAAACCTCGTCCGCAGGGCCGGAGGCTGCAGCAGCCCTGCCCGCCATCTCCCGCTCAAGCGACGACGAGACTGCCGCAACGATCCTTGCCGAATTCCGCGAGGCGCTCGCCACGCCAGACATGGGACCGGATGACGATTTCTTCGATTTTGGCGGCCATTCGCTGATCGCCACCCGCATCATCGGGCGTCTTTTGAGCAGTCACGGCATCGAGGTCCGTTTCAACGATCTGTTCAGCTACCCCACCGCCGCAGCGCTTGCAAAACAGGCGACCCGTCTCGAAACCGCAGCGCCTGCACAGTTGGAGTCTACGGAGACCGGCTCGCTCACCGCACCGCTGTCGCTAGCGCAAATGTCGCTCTGGAAAGCCTATGCCGCTTTCGGTTTCGGCGAGATATTCAACATTCCCTTTGCGCTCGATTTCCTCGATCCCGTGGATGAGAACGCCTTCGAATGCGCGTTCCTCGATATTATCGAGCGCCATCCCGGCCTGCGGACCCATTTTTACGTCGAAGATGGGACGGTTCTGCAGAAGATCGTGCCGATGCACGACCTGCCCGGCTACAAGTGGTTCTGGACGAGCGAGGAAAGCGAAGGCGTGGACCGGCACACGGAGGCTTCCTGGCGGTTCGACCTTGCCCGCGAATTGCCGATGCGGCTGCGTTTCCTGCGCAATCCGCAGACCGGCGGCCAGGTGCTCTCTTTCCTCTTCCACCATATCGTGCTGGACGAATGGTCGGTAAACCTGATGATGGACGAGTTGACCGAGGCCTATAGGGCAAGGGCGGCGGGCAAGGCTCCCGTCTTTGCGAGCAAGCCCGCACCGTTCCATGAATTCGCGAGAAAACAGGTGGCATCCGGCGTCAACGGCGACCACCTTGCCTACTGGACCGATATGCTGCGGGACGCGCCGAAGGGCCTAGTCCTCACCGGACAGAACAGCACGCCGACAGATGCTGCACACGACGAGGCGCCGGCGGGCGGCTGGATCGAGTTCAAGCTGGAAAAACACGTCAGCGACGGACTTTACGCCATCGCCAAGCAGAACAGCGCTTCCCTGTTCAACGTCGTTTATGCCGCCATTGCCGCGTCGCTGCGCCATCTGGGCGGGTTGAGCGATCTTGTGGTCGGCACATCGGCGTCCGGCCGCACCGACAGCGGCTATTTCGATACGATAGGTTATTTCACCACGGTCGTTGCCCATCGTGTGCGTTTCCGCCAGGAGATGACGGTCGGCGAACTGATCTCCTCGGTGAAGAACACGGTCAATGGCTCTCTGGAACACAGCGAAATCCCGATCGATCTCGTCGAGGAGGCGCTCGGCATGACGCCGGGCCGGGATCATCTGTTCGAGGTATTCATCCAGATCCACGCCAAGAACAAGCTGAACGGCACGCTTGCCGGGCCGGATGGCAAACCCGTCGAGTTCCGCCAGATCGATCCTGACAAGCACGAATCCATGCTGGGGCTGCAATTCGAGGTGATGGAAGAAACGATCGGCGGCGAACGCTCCATCCGCGTGTTGATGAGCTACCGCTCCGACCGTTACGGCCCCGAGGATGTCGACCGGCTGCGCAGCACCACCAGCAGCGTCTTCAGCCGTTTCGCCGAAACGGGCGCTTCGAACCGGGTGCTGACGACGCTGGCCTGATTGCAGACACGCGAACACAGAAAAACCCGGCGTCGCTTGGCGGCGCCGGGTTTATTTTGCGGAAAAGGCTGGAAGCCTCTCCTTTGTCATCCTCGCCCTTTTCTCCTTCGTCATCCTCGCCCTTGAGGCGAGGATCCATACCTCCAGGCGACAACGGATCCTCGGGTCGAGCCCGAGGATGACGTCGCGTGTGGGGAGATGGCTGTGACTAGTCTCCGGCTATTTTACATCCGTCTGCGCCAGCTTCGGCACCCGTTCAAACCGCCAGACGGAACGTCGCGGAAACCTCTTCAGCAGCAAGCACCAGCGCGTCGCCGCGCAACACGGCATCGAGAAACAGCGGCAACTCTTCGCGGTAACGCGCGAAATCGTCGGCTTCGGTCAGTGCGGAATCCGCGTCGATATGCAGGTTCAGATCACTGCCGTCATCCTCGCCACGGAAGGTCAGGTTGAACCCGTCGCCCGGACCATTGGCGAGAATGTGCCTGATAACGGCAAGCCCTGCAAAGACCGGCGCGCTAAAGGGCAGAACATTGATGAGCGGTGAAAAGAAGAACCTCCGACCCTTGGATATGTCGCGGTCGGCGGCGATCTGTTCGATGCGGTAGCGGCCATGCAGGCGCTGTTTGCGCAGATTGGCGGCATTGCGCGCCAGGAAGCCGCCAAGGGTCTCCTGCGGTTCTATCGTCAGATGGAATGGCAGAATATTGACGAGCATGGCGGGCATATGTGCGCCGACGCTACCCCAGCGGCTCATGAATGGCAGCCACAGCGTCAGCACATCGCGATCCGGGCGCGGCAGGACGCGGTGGAGATAAAGGCCTGATAGCAGCACCAGCAGGTCTGGCCAGCCGATCTCAAGCGCACCCGATATCTGTTGCAGCCTTGTGCTGAAACCTTCCGGCAATCCCGCATCGGCATGCAGGCCGCCGCCGCCGTAATCCTCGCAATCCTTGTCCAGTACCGGCAGATCAACGGGCGGCGCGAGATAGGCCGTCCAGAAATCGCGGTCCTTTTCGAAACGGCGGCTTTGCCGGTAGGCGTCCTCTTCGGCAAGAAAACTGGGAAAGGGATGGAAATCCGGACCCGCCTCGCCCTTACCGCAATAGTGCCCGTAAAGCTGCCCGCAGCGTTGCTCCACCAGCGTCAGACCATAACCGTCGACAACGATATGATGGGCGCGGATATACCAGAGGTAACGGTCATCGGCGATGCGGTAGAGAACCTGCGCGGAGAGCTTGTCAGTTCGAAGATCAAGCCTTGCCTCGACATCCGCATTCATGCGCCGCAACGCTTCTTCGAAAGGCGCGGAATGGGCGCGCAGATCGACAAGTTCGACCACGGGAGCGTGGAGCGGATCGCAGCATTGCTGCGGCGTCTCGCCATCCTCACCGAGGCGAAAACGGATCGACAGCACTTCCGATTCGCGCACGGTGCGTTTGATTGCCTCAAGCAGGGCGCCTTCGTTCACGCCACCAGAAAGCTCGATGTAGTGGGCGACAGTAGAGACCGGTTCGTCGGGATGGAAGGAGAATTCCTCCCAGAAATCGAGTTGCGGCTGGGTCAGGGGAAGCCAGCCGCCGGCAGGATCGATAAGCGCCATCTGTTTTTCCTTGGTTATTCCTGTGATTTCTGGCCGTGAGGCCTCATGCCGCCGAGGCGGGTAAAAGCGAACTGACCTGCTTGGCGTTGCGGCACCGTAAAAGCTGTTGCGGTGAAAGCTCCACGCCGAAAGCGCTGCGGATTTCCGCCGAGACGGTTTTCAGATGCGAAGGCAGGAGGCCAAGCGCCAGCAAATCGCTGCTCGTGTCCACATTCGCCGGGTTTTTGCCCAGCACGCCAAGATAGATATCCAGCACCCGGCGATCGCCCTGATCGGCGACTTTGACGGTTACGGCCACGGGTGCTTTCGCCGGTTCCGCTGCCGTCAGCAATTCACGGGCGCGGCGGCGATCCGGCTTGCCATTGGCCGAGAGCGGCAGATCGGCGACATTGAGAAAGCGGCCGGGCACATGCGATTCTGGCAGATGCCTGCGGGCGAAATTGCGCAGATCGGCGGCGGAAAGTTCAAAGCCGGGTGCCGGGACGTAAAGCACGCCGATGGCAGCCTCTCCCTCTTGCTCGGCGCCATAATCCACCACCAACACCCGCTGGATGGAGGGGTGGCGGATAAGTTCGTTTTCCACATCCGGCAGCGAGACCCGCACCCCGCGCACCTTGACGTAACCGTTGACCCGGCTTGCGAACATGATCTTGCCATCCGGCCGGTAACGGCCCCGGTCTCCGGTGCGGAAAGCGCGCACCGCATTTCCGTCGGGATCGTTGACCGTCACGAAATCCGTCTGGGTGATTGCGCCATCCTCCAGATAACCGATTGCCACATTCACACCCGCCGTGTGGATGCGGCCGACGACACCCGCCGGGCAATGGCCGCCCTGATCGTTGAGGATGAAATAGCGATTGCTGGGTAGAGGGTGCCCATAGGGTATCGCCGTGGTATCGGCTGCCACGATCTCGTGCCAGATGCTCCAGATGGTCGTTTCCGTCGGCCCACCGAGCGATATCAGCCGAAGATCAGGTTTCAGGCGGCGCAACTCCTCGATAACCACGGGCTTGATATAATCACCACCCTGCGCGACGAGCCGGAGCGAGCCGAGCTGATCGCCACGACGGCAGGACAGGAGCATCTCAAGGATGGCCGGCACCGAGCACCACAGCGTGACACCGTGTTCGGCCACCAGCTCGTTCCAGCGGACCGCGTCCTTTTCCTCGCCGGGTTCCGGCAGCACCAGCGTCGCACCGGCGGCAAGTGCCCCGAAAACATCGAAAATCGACATGTCATGGTGCAAGGGCGTGACCGAGATGAACACGTCGTTTTCCGTCACCGCCCATTCCGAAAGCGTGCCGCCGATGACATTGGCCGTGGCCCGATTGGAGAGCACGACGCATTTCGGTTTGCCTGTCGTGCCGGAGGTGTAGAGGTAATAAGCGGGCGCTTCGCTTGCCGAAAGTGCCGCCAGTTCCGCCATGGTAAGGGGCGCGCCGGAGGCGGCTGGCGTTGAGAGAAGATCATCGGGATCGATAGCGTCGAAGCCTTCAGGAACGTTACGGGCAACGATGATGGCCGGGCGGCAATTGGTCAGCAGGTAACGCAGGCGGTCTTCCGGCGAACCCGCATCGATCGGCACCCAAATGGCGCCTGTGAGGGCAGCGGCAAGCGTGACGGCCGTGTGCTCGGGACTACGCGACAGGCACACTGCCACGACATCACCCCGCCCGACGCCCCGGGCCTTCAGGCCCGCCATCGCCTGCGCCACCGCATCGCCGAGTTCGCCATAGGAAATTCGCCGTTTGCCGTTGATCAGGGCCGTGCGCGATCGGTCGCCTTCGAAAAGATGAGAGGCGATCCGTTCCAGGAACGGCGGGCAGACGAAGTTCCGCTCGTCGCCGTTCAGCCGGTAGTGAGACAGATCGGCAATCCCTAGGGAATTCATCGAGAACGTCCCGCTGGCGGTGATCGCGGCAATCGCACGCTCTATGGCACCGAGAATATCCGTCACCATTCCGGCATCGATCGCCTGCTCCGCATAATCGATATCAAGAACGAGATCGCCATCCGGATTTTGCGAAAAACGGAAATCCAGCGCCACCTGTGGTGTCTGGGTAAGCCCGTCCGTCCAACGAAGTGTCGAAGCTTGCGAAAGCGTGGGCCATGAGAGGCCGTTGGTGATGACGACAGGCAGGGCAAGCCCACCCGGATTGGCGTTGAGAAGGATGCGATTGAGATCGATCCCCGAAAAAGCCAGATGGTTGAGGCCCTCAAGCACATCCGTTTGCAAAGCTGCGGCCCGCTCCGGAAAATCACCCCTGGCCGCATCCCATTTGACCGCGATGAAGCTCGAACGGTTGGCAAAGGCGCCTTCCACCTGCGGAGCGACGGGAATGCCGACGACGAGAGCGCCTTCGTTCAGCCAAAGCGACAGCACATCGAGGATCACCGCCGTCAGCGCCGAATTCTTGAACAGCCGCTCTTTCGCGCCGATCCGGGAAAAGGTGGTAAAGCGCCGTTTTTCCACGGTCAGACTCTGGCGGCTGTAACGCGAAACGGCAATGGTTTCGAGCGGAGCCTTCCAGGGCAGTTGCGAGGGCACTTCGGCACCCTCAAGCTTCTCAGCCCAATAGGTGGCATCCTCGGCACGGGCCGCCGTGATATCCTGCTGTGCTGCGGTGGCTGCGTTGCCCGATGCGGGCGGCACGACATCATCGAAGAGTTCCGCCGCAAGGCTGGCTATTCCCCGCCCATCGAGAATGAGGGCATCGAAACGCAGGAAGACCACCACCCCATCCCCCGCCACAATTTCCGGCAGACGAAAAGCCGTGACCTGCCAGGGAGAGGCGGCAAGATCAAAATGGGCATGCGAGAAATCCCGCCGCAGGGTGCCGATCCGCGCTTCGGCTTCGACAGCGGAAAGGTTCGAAAGATCAACAATATCAAGGTTGATTTCCGGTTCTTCGGCGACCACCTGCACCAGACGCCGCTCATCAATGCGGGTGCGCAGGCTTTCATGCCGCCCGACCATTGCGGTGAGGCGCGAGCGAAGCAACGCCGGATCGATATTGCCGCGATATTCGCGGAACTCCTGCATCGCCACACCGCTCAGCGGCAGGTGGGTGCCGCGACCGAGCAGATAGGCCTTTTGCAAGGCTGAGAGTGGCCGTTCCATGGGTTTTCCTTGTGTCTGCGCTGTCGCTTCAGGCGCTTGCAAGCCGAATCGCTCCACAGTCTCGGAAACGAGATCGGGGCTGGCGGCCAGATGGCGAAGAAGGGCGGTATAGGTGCCGAACAGGGCGCGCAGCCAGCTCTCTGGCAGCGCATCAAGGCGGACATCCCAATTGATCAGCAGCCCGCCATCAAGCGCCGCAACCTGCGCATCCAATGCAACTCCGGGTCCTTGCGAGACGGTGTGGATCATCGGGCCGAACACGCGCCCGACATTTTCCGAAAACAGTTCACCGCCGGGAAGATCGACCCCGGCGGTGAAGACCACCGGCGAGGTCTGCAAGCCGCCGCGCAGGCGGGAAAGATCACGCATGACGCTGACACCGGGATAGGACTGGTGCGCCAGGAGCCCGTTCATCTCATCGAACAGCCGTTCAAGCAGCCGCTCGAGGCTCTCCGCAGGCCGAATATCGACGCCGAGGACATGCACATTGGAGAACTCGCCGACGATGCCGTCGACCCCTTGCACCAGCGGCGCGCGCCAGAAACCCGGCACGGAAAGCCGGAACTTTTCCGCATCCGTCGCTTGCGACAGCACCACTGCGAAAACACCGAGCAACAGGGTAGACGTGGTCACGCAGCAGCGCCGCGCCAGCTGTTCCAGACTGCTGCGTTCAGCCGGTGACAGTGTTGCAGCAAGGCGATCTGTATGAACGGCGCGGGACGCGTCATCGGGCAAAAACGGCAACGGCGGGGCCTCTGGAATATCGGCAATATGTTGCCGCCACCACAGCCGGTCGCTTTCACGCTGAGCCCTAAGTTCCGGGTCAGACGCAAGACGTTCCGCCCAGTCGAAAAAGGACGGCGTCGCCTCCCCGGCATGCGCCGTTTCGCCTGTGCCTGACCCCTCCTCGTAAAAACGGGCGAGGTCCTCCATCACGATTCGCACGCTGGCCGGATCGATCGCCAGCATATCTGTATCCAAATGCAGCCGGGCGCGATCTTCGGGCAGCAGGCTCAGCGACAAGGCCGCCGGCGGCGCAACGCGCAGATCAGCCCGGCGATGGCTCCACTCCTCACGTTTGGCGGCAAGACGGTGCGCAAGCGCCTCCTCATCCAGTGCCGTCATGTCCTCCAGGTCAAGGCGAAGCGGCCGGCCAGCGGGGTCGACGGTCTGGTGCCCTTCCGCATCGATCCTGAGGCTGAGCATGGGATGACGCCGGCAAAGCCTGTCGACCGCAACGGCCAGTCTTTCCGCCTCCAGCCCCTTGCCCTCGAACTCGAGATAAAGATGCGGCGTAACTTTTCCGAGTATCCCGTCTGCCTCTCGGCCGACCCAGTAGGCAACCTGCATGGGGGTTAAATTTAGCATGTGACTTTGCACCGATTGACAAAACATGATTATCATAATCAAGTATAAGCCATCGTCAACCACTCGCACAGGAGGCATCCCATGAAAACTGGGGCACTCAGGACGAATGACGTCGAATCCGACGAAATTACTGATTTTAATAGAGAATTTCTGTTTACTTCCGGTACAGGGCAATTACGGGCCAAGGGCATTCGCGAAAAGATAACGCTTCCCGCCCGGGGCGGCGAAGATGTTGCAAGCCCTTTGCAGCAGGCAATACAGGGCGCTTTCGAGCGGGCACGCAGGGCTGGGCTGGACAATCCCATCGCCATTGGCGCAATCCCCTTCGACGTCAGCGAACCCTCATGCCTTTACATTCCAGACAACTATGAGTGGAGTGAAAAGGGTAGTGCGCCGGTCGTTGCTGATTCGGCCATGCCGGCGCTTGTCAGCCAGAACAGCCTGCCCGACGAGAGCGGTTTCAAGCGCGCTGTCGAGCATGCCATCGTCAATTTCCGCCATTCCGATGTCCGCAAGGCGGTGCTTTCGGTGATGCGCGAGTTGACCTTTGCCTCCGAGGTCAATGTCGAAAGACTGCTGGCCAGCCTCGCCAAGCAAAATCGCGAAGGTTACCAATTCCGCATTCCGCTGCCCGATGGCGGCGACCTGATCGGCGTGAGCCCGGAACTCCTCATCCGCAAGCAGGGCGAAAAAGTCATATCGAACCCGCTCGCGGGCTCGGCAAAACGCATGGTCGACCCGGTGGCCGACAAGGCCAATGCCGATCGGCTTTCGGCTTCGGAAAAGGACCATTACGAGCATAGCCTGGTGATCGAGGATATCCGCTCGCTGCTGTCGCCCTGCTGCGCGGAAATCGATGTTCCCGAAAAACCCTCCCTCATCAACACCGCCGCTCTCTGGCATCTTTCGACGCGCATCGAGGGTCGTCTCGCCGATCCCGAAACCAATGCGCTGCAGCTGGCGTGCCTGCTGCATCCGACACCGGCCGTTTGCGGTTTCCCCACCGAGCGCGCCCATCGCCTCATCCGCTTCGTCGAGCCTTTCGAGCGCGGGCTGTTTACCGGCATGGTCGGCTGGACGGATGCCGAGGGCAATGGCGAATGGGTGGTGACAATCCGTTGCGGCACCGTGCAACGGGAAACCGTGCGGCTCTTCGCGGGCGCCGGCATCGTTGAGGCCTCGGAACCCGAATCCGAATGGGCCGAAGTGCAGACCAAGCTCAAGACCATGCTGAACGCCTGTGGTCTTTCTGCCTAATTTTCCCAGGGACAAACCATGACAATCGAATTTGAACGCTGGCCGGAAGATCTTGCGCGCCGATACCGCGACCGCGGCTACTGGATCAACAGACCGCTCAGCGACATCCTCACCCAACAGGTGGAGCGCCGGCCGGATGCGACCGCGCTGATCTGCGGCGAACGCCGCTTCACCTATGCCGATCTCGACCGGCAATCCTCCAATCTCGCCGGGCATCTGGCTGCCGCCGGCATCGGCAAAGGCGACACGGCGCTGGTGCAACTGCCTAACATCGCCGAGTTCTATCTCGTCTTTTTCGCGTTGATGAAAATCGGTGCCGCACCCGTCAATGCGCTTTTCAGCCATCGCAAGCTGGAAATGACGTCCTACGCGGAGCAGATCGCGCCGAAGCTGGTGATAGGCTCGCGTTCCCATGAGCTTTTTGCCAATGACGCGTTTCTGGATGCGCTGAAGCTTGTCTCTCCGCAGCTTGCCTTGACGCTGATGCTCGGCGACAAGGAACCGCAGCGCAGCCTCGAACAATGGCTCTCATCGCCCGCTGAAAATGCACCGCCCTACGGCCCCTCGGCATCCGACGAGGTGGCGCTGTTCCAGCTTTCCGGCGGCAGCACCGGAACGCCGAAACTGATCCCCCGCACGCATAATGACTATGACTACAGCGCCCGGGCCAGTGCGGAAATTTGCGAGCTGACGCCACAGACCCGTTTCCTCTGCGCCATTCCGGTGGCGCATAATTACCCGATGAGTTCGCCCGGTGCGCTTGGCGTGTTCCATGCCGGCGGCACCGTGGTCATGGCGGCCAATCCGGAGCCGCTTGCCTGCTTCGACCTCATCGAAAAACATGACATCGACATGGTGCCGCTGGTGCCACCGGCCGTGGCGCTGTGGCTGCAGGTGGCCCCTGCCCATCGCGAAAGGCTAAAATCCCTCAAGCTGCTGCAGGTCGGCGGCGCGAGCTTTGCCGAAGCTTTAGCCCGTCAGGTGCCGGAGGTGCTGGGCTGCGCCCTGCAACAGGTCTTCGGCATGGCGGAAGGTTTGGTGAACTACACCCGCGCCGGTGATCCCGACCATATTGTCTTCACCACGCAAGGCAGGCCGATCAGCCCGGATGACGAAATCCGCATCGTCGACGAGGACGGCAACGACGTTCCCGAAGGCGAAGCCGGCATGCTCGCGACGCGTGGCCCCTATACGTTCCGGGGATATTACCGCGCCGCCGAACACAGCGCCCGCGTCTTCGACAACCAAGGCTTTTATTATTCCGGCGATGTCGTTCAGCGCACGCCCGAAGGTTATCTGCGGGTCGTTGGCCGGGTGAAGGACCAGATCAATCGCGGCGGTGAAAAGGTCGCTTCGGAAGAGGTGGAAAACCTGATCCTGCGGCATCCGGATGTGACGCATGCCGCACTGGTGGCGATGCAGGACGAGCTTCTCGGTGAGAAAAGCTGCGTCTTCGTCGTTTCCCGCAACCCCGCTTTGAAGGCGCCGGCCATCCGCCAGCACCTCTCCGGTCTCGGCGTCGCCGATTACAAGCTGCCGGACCGGGTGCGCTTCATCGACGCCATGCCGCTTACCGCCGTTGGCAAGATCGACAAGAAAAAGCTGCGCGACCTGCTGGCAGCACCCGTTGCCGTCAGCGCCTGAAGCGCCCGTTAAATCGACAGGGACGCTCGAAAGGGCGTCCCAACCCACAAGATTACGCGCCGTCTGAACCGGCGCAGCCAAACCACTGAGGTTATTATGACAATCCCCACCATTTCCGACTATCCGATGCCGGTTGCCGCAAGCTTCCCGGCCAACAAGACCAAATGGCAGCCGGACGCCAAGCGCGCCGTGCTGCTCATCCACGACATGCAGCGTTATTTCCTGCGGTTCTACGAGGCCGATGGCAAGCTGATGACCACCCTCATCGACAATCTCGCCAGGGTGAAGGCCTGGGCCGTTCAGAACGGCGTGCCGGTCATCTACACCGCCCAGCCGCATGACCAGCCACCGGGCGACCGCGCGCTGCTGAACGACATGTGGGGGCCGGGGCTTACCGTCGTCGACCCGGAACTACAGAAGGTCGTGGACAAGCTTGCGCCGACGCCCGACGACGTGGTGCTGACCAAATGGCGTTATAGCGCCTTCCAGCGCTCGGACCTCGCCGAACGCATGAAAGGCTGGGGCCGCGACCAGATCATCATCGGCGGTGTCTATGCCCATATCGGCTGCATGATGACGGCTGTGGAAGCCTTCATGAAGGATATTCAGCCCTTCATGATCGGTGACGGCGTCGCCGATTTTTCGGAAGACGAACACCGCATGGCGCTGCAATATGTGGCGACGCGCTGCGGCGTGGTGATTGACACCGCAAGCCTTGCCGGTGCGGCAGAGGCCACCGATATCAGCGAATGGCTGAAAGCCCGCGTCCTGCAACTCGTGGAAGACGACAGCGACATCGACCCGGATGAAAACCTGATCTTCTACGGGCTGGATTCGTTGCAGGTGATGAAGCTTGCCGGCGAGTTAAAGGAACGCGGCGTCATCGTCGGCTTCGATGAACTCGCCCGCGTGCCGACGCTTTCCGCCTGGTGGGCGCTGATCGAAGAAAAGCGACTTGCAGCCTGAGCGGACGGACAAGATGACGCAGAGAAGATTTACCGGACGGCGCGTGCTGGTGACGGGTGCCGCGCAGGGCATCGGCCGCCGCATCGCCGAGCGTTTCACTGAGGAAGGGGCCGAGGTCATCGGCCTCGATCTCATCGCCGATGCAACGGATGCAACCTTCCGCCAGATCGCGCTCGACATCACCGACGCGGCGGCAGTGGAGGCGGTCAGCAAGGCGATTGAGAAGGAATGGGGCGGGCTCGACATTCTGGTCAACGCCGCTGGCATTCTGCGCCTCGGCGACAGCGAAAGCCTGACGCCGGAAGACTGGAAAGCCTGCATGGATGTGAATGCCGCAGGGCCGTTCTACCTGCTGCGGCAATGGAGTGGTGTGTTCAAGCGGCAACGGCATGGCGCCATCGTCAATGTCGGCTCCAATGCCGCCGTTGTGCCGCGCATCGGCATGATGGCCTATTGCGCTTCCAAAGCGGCGCTGGTCAGCCTCAGCCATTGTGCCGCCCTTGAACTTGCGCCCTATGGCGTGCGCTGCAATGTGGTGTCACCCGGCTCCACCGATACGCCTATGCTCGCGGGCATGCTGAGCGATCCCGCCGGCAAACAGCAGCTGGTTGCCGGCCTGCCCGAGCAGTTCAAGCTCGGCATTCCGCTCGGCAAGATCGCAAGGCCGGACGACATCGCCGATACGGTGCTGTTCCTCGCCTCCGATCAGGCCGGCCATGTGACGATGCAGCAGATCGTGGTCGATGGCGGCGCCACGCTCGCGGCGTGAGCCTCGGTCCGCTTGATGGGGGTGACGGATATGGCAGTTGCACCGGCGTTTCACCGCGAAGTTGTTTCCGGCGATCCACCCGAGGCCATCTGGCCTTGGCCGGACGATAGAAGCGATTGCCATTGCGTCACCCTTCATTACAGCGCCGACGAAGGGTGCGGCGGCAGGGTCCCTCCCCTGCCGCCGCAGCTTTTGCGTGCTGTGCCCAGACGCAAGGCGGAATTCATTGCCGGGCGGAGATGTGCGGCAGAAGCCATCCGCCGTCTCATCGGCCGCGCCGCCTTTCCCGGCATGGGAGAGGACCGCGCGCCAATCTGGCCCGAAGGTGTGGTCGGCGCGATTTCCCACAGCCACGGGCGGGCCATCGCTCTTGCCGGCTCTTCCGAGCGGTTCTGCGGTATTGGCATTGATATCGAGAGGCTTCTGAACGAGGAGGAAGCCCGCGATATCGCCCCGCAGGCCTTGACCGCGAGCGAACGCCACAGCCTCGGAAACGACATCGATCCCTTCATGACCGGGCTGATCTTTTCGGCCAAGGAAAGCCTGTTCAAAGCACTCTATCCAAGCGTGAAACGCTTCTTCTTTTTCGAAGCGGCGGAATTGTCCGGTTATGACGGGGCCGGTTCGGCATCCCTTCAGCTAACCGCCGACCTGGGCGGCAAGTGGCGAAAGGGAACGGAGATTCCGTTCCGCTTCTGCCGCTTCCAAGGCTTTTTGCTCACCCGCATCATTCTCCCGCATTAAGGGAAAACTACAGCATTCCTGTCTCTAAATATCATATTTAAAGCCGCTATTCCCGTCATTCGTGTGAAACACTGAAACGGTACGCACCGTGTTGGAATGATTCCAAACATGCAACGGTGGAGATACAACATGACCGATATCGATACGAGCAAGCTGTCCTGGGACGAGTGGGACGAGCTGCAAAACCCGCCACCAGCCCAAACCGATTTCGACCGCGTAGTCGAAGCCGCCATTTCCCGCCGCGGCTTTCTCGGCGGCGTGCTTGCCTTCGGTTCTGCCGCAGCCGCCATGGGCACGCTCGGCAACCTGATGACCAGCACTTCGGCCGAAGCGCAGGAAGCGGCAGCCGGCCGTTTCCCCTTCAAGCCGGTGGCGGCCGCGACCGACCACACCATCCACGTACCGGAAGGTTACGGCTGGAAACCGGTTGCCAAATGGGGTCAGCCGCTGTTCTCCAACGTGCCTGATCTCGACCACGCCAAGGGTGTCAGCGTTGAAAATTCCGACAAGGTCTTCGGTGAAAACACCGATGGCATGGAACTGTTCATGGTCGGCAACCACCAGCTGATCGCCGTCAACCATGAATATGTGAACCCGGAAATCAACCTGCCGCATACGGAAAAGGGCACCCCGAAGACGGCCGACGACGTGAAGATCCTACAGAACATGCAGGGTGTCACCGTCATGGAAGTTGAGGAAGGCACCGAAGGCTGGGAAATCGTTATCGACAGCCCGTTCAACCGCCGCATCCATCACAACACGCCGATGAAGCTTTCCGGCCCGGCCGCGGGCTCCGATCTCGTCAAGACCGCCGCCGATCCGAAGGGTGTCGACTGTCTCGGGACCTTCAACAATTGCGGCGCCGGCCGCACGCCCTGGGGCACCTACCTCACCTGCGAAGAAAACTTCAACGGTTACTTCGGCACCACCGACGCCGCCTTCAAGCTGCCGGATGACTACAAGCGTTACGGCATCGTCGCCGAGACGCGTTATGCCTATGAGAAGTTCGATCCGCGTTTCGACGTCGCCAAGAACCCGAACGAGCCGCGCCGTGCGGGTTACGTGGTCGAGATCGATCCTTCGGACGCCTCCTCCACCCCGATCAAGCGCACGGCACTCGGCCGCATCAAGCACGAGAACGCCGCCGTGGTCATCGCGCGCGACGGCCGTGTCGTCGTTTACATGGGTGACGACGAGCGTGGCGAATTCCTCTATAAATTCGTCTCCAACGGCATCTATGTACCAGGCGGCGACACCTCGAAACTGCTCGACGAAGGCACGCTTTACGTCGCCAAATTCGTCGATGACGGTGCCGGCGAATGGGTGGCTCTCACGCCTGAAACCACGGGCATGAAGATCGACGAAATCTGCGTCTTCACCCGTCAGGCCGCTTCCAAGGTCGGCGCAACGACCATGGACCGTCCGGAATGGGTCGCCATCAACCCGGTCGCCATCGAAGCCTATTGCGCGCTCACCAACAACAGCCGCCGTGGCGAAATGAAGGACGGCAAGCTGCGCGCCAATGCCGGCGGCGACGCCATGGCAATCAATGCCGCCAATCCGCGCGAGAAGAACGAATACGGCCAGATCGTGCGCTGGTATCCGGAAAACGACGACCATGCGGACGGAAAGTTCAAGTGGGACCTGTTCTGCATGGCAGGCAATCCTTCCGTTCACAAGGACGTCTTTGCCGGCTCCTCGAACATCAACGAAGGCAACATGTTCAACTCGCCTGATGGCATGATGTTCGACACGACCGGCCTGCTCTGGATCCAGACCGACGGCGAAGACAGCAATGAAGGCAACTTCGCCGGCCAGGGCAACAACCAGATGCTGGCGGGCGATCCGGCCACCGGCCGCATCGAGCGCTTCCTGACCGCGCCGAAGGGTTCCGAAGTCACCGGCCAGACATGGTCCGGCGACAAGCGCACCCACTTCGTCGGCATCCAGCACCCCGACGCCCCCTTTCCGGATGGCGAAGGCAAGCTGCCACGCTCGGCCGTCATCGCCATCAAGCGTGACGACAACGCGCAGATCGGCTGACGTTTCGGTCTAAACGGAACCGGATCCCGATAAAACGGCGATCCGGTTCCACGATAAAAAACGCCGTGCGCCCGAAGGACGCACGGCGTTTTGCATGACAGGCAATACCGAGACGTCACTCTCCGGCATTACGGGAGTGTCGCCCGACCTTTCTGCACAAGCCGCGTCGTCTTCCGCCCGCGCTGAAGACGACGATTTCTGGCGTTTATGAAAACGATTCCCGTAACTCTGTTTTCACCAACTGCTAACCCACTAGGGAAAAACCGTCATGCTTCGCGGAATGTCCGATTGGCCTGATCGAGCAAGGGCTTGAGGAAATACGACAAAACGCTTCGCTGACCGGTGGTGATAAAGGCTTCCACCGGCATACCCGGCATCAGGCTGAATTCACCGAGCCGCTTTATCTGCTCCGGAGAAGTAGCCACGCGCACCACATAATAACTCGTCCCGGTTCGCTGATCCACCGTCACATCGGCTGCAATCCGCTCCACCGTTCCGGTAATTTCCGGCGTCGTTTTTTGATTGAACGCGGAAAAGCGCAGGTTCGTCGCCTGACCGTAATAGATCTGGTCGATATCCTGCGGTGCGACCTTGGCCTCGACCACAAGTTTATCGACCTCCGGCACGATCATCATGATCGGCTCACCCGGCGCAATGACGCCGCCGACGGTATGAACCGCGAGTTGATGCACGAGGCCATCCTGCGGCGCGACGATATCGACACGCTTCAACTGGTCTTCGGCGGCCACCCGGCGCTCGACATACTCCCCGATGCGGGCATCCATTTCGCGCAGATCGGACCCGACTTCTTCCGACCATTGCTCGTCGATCTGGATGATCTGCAGCGAGGTTTCGCTGATTTTGGCCCCGACCCCGGCAATGCCCGCCATCAGCCGGCCGATATCGCCCTCGATATCCGTCGCCTGCCGCTCCAGCGTGCTGAGACGGCTTTTCTCCATCAGGCCCTTTTCGTGAAGGGAACGAAACCGGTTCAATTCCTCATCGACCATACCCTGCTCGCGGAAATTCGCCGCCCGCTCGGCATCCATGCCCGCTATTTCGTCGCGAAGCTGCCGGACCCGCTGTTCGAGCTGGCGTTTCTTGCTTTCGCGAACGGCCCTGCGGCTCTCATAAAGGTGCTGCTCGGCATTCATCATCGCGGCGATCTCGGTATCACCGGCCCGTTCGAGCAGTACTTGCGGGAAAACCACGCTGACGGCACGGTCGCGTTCGCTTTCAAGCCGCGCCCTGCGGGCGGAGAATTGATCGAGACTTTTGACAATGATGGCAAGGTTGGCTCTGGTCATCGTTGCATCGATGCGCATCACCACGTCACCAGCTTTCACCCGGTCGCCGTCGCGCACCATCAGCTCGCTGACGACGCCGCCCACCGGATGCTGGACTTTTTTCAGGCTGGTTTCCACCACCAGCGAACCTTGCGCAATCACCGCGCCAACGATCTCGGTGCCGACGGCCCAGCCGCCGAACAGGCCGATCAGGGTCAGAAATCCAAGAGTTCCAACAATAAGATGGCTGCGGATCGAGCGTTTAAGTGTCTGCCATTCGTCCATCTTTTATGCCTTTCCTGTTTCTGCGGCCTGCACGACCTTGAGGGCGCCGGCGGTACCGCCGACCGGGCGAAGCACCTTGGCCAGCACCTCATCCTTGGGTCCGAAAGCCTGCTGCCGTCCGTCGGCGAGCATCAGCACCTTGTCCACCGCGAAAAGCGCACTCGGACGGTGGGCAATGACGACGACAACGCCGCCGCGCTCGCGAACCCCAAGAATGGCCGCAGTCAACGCATCCTCGCCTTCGGAATCGAGATTGGAATTCGGCTCGTCGAGCACGACGAGAAACGGATCGCCGTATAGCGCTCTCGCAAGCGCGATCCGCTGCCTCTGTCCCGCCGACAATTGCCGGCCGGTTTCGCCGACTTCGGTGGAATAACCATCCGGCAGGCTGACGACGAGGTCGTGGACGCGAGCGAGGCGCGCCGCCGCGATGATCTTTTCCGATGTCGCTTCCGGATCGAAGGAGGCAATGTTTTCGGCGATGGTGCCATCCAAAAGCTCGATCGATTGCGGCATATAACCGATGTGGCGCGCAAGTGCTGCGGCCGGCCATTGGTCGAGCGTCGCGCCATCCAGCCGGATCGAGCCTTTCATTGGCCGCCAGAGACCGACGAGCAGCCGCGCCAGCGAACTTTTGCCGGAGCCGCTTGCGCCGATGACGCCAAGGCCGCTGCCGGCTGCAAGTGTAAAGGCGATATCCTGTAGCACCGGCTCGTGCGCTTCCGGCGGGATGGCGCCGACCCGCTCGACCGACAGAAGGGCGTGCGGCGCGGGCATGTCCATGCGGGTGGGCGCATCGGGCAGCAGCGCCAGCGTTTTTTCAAGGCGACGACGGCTTTGCCGGGCAGCGATGAAACCCTTCCAGTTGGCAATGGCAAGATCGACCGGCGCAAGCGCCCGTGCAGACAGGATCGAGCCGGCGATGATGATGCCCGGCGTCGCCTGCTCGTTGATGACGAGCCAGGCACCGACAGCCAGAATGCCGGATTGCAGCAGCATGCGCAGCACCTTGCTCGCCACGCCGAAACCGGAAGAAACATCGCTTGCCGACCGCTGCTCGCGCACAAAGGCGCGATTATCCGCCTGCCAGCGTTCCCGCAGCGACGGGGCCATTCCCATGACTGCAATGATATCGGCATTCCGGCGGCTGGTTTCGGCCAGCCGGTTGCGTCTGGAAGAGTGACGCGCAGCTTCTTCGACCGGACGCCGTGACACCAGCTCCGTCATCAGCGTGAAGACCGTGAGAATGGCGGCGCCGGCAAGTGCGGTGACACCAAGCCAGAAATGGAAGGCGAAACAAATGGCGATATAAAATGGCAACCACGGCAGATCGAAAAGGGCGAGCGGTCCGCTTCCTGAAAGAAACGAGCGGATCGTATCCAGATCGCGAAGCGGCTGCGCCTGGCGACCGCTGAGGGGCAGCCGCAACTCCAGACCGATCACCGCATCGAAAATCTTCGAGGACAGCACCTGATCAAGACGATCGGAAATACGCACCAGCAGGCGACCACGCAAAGCATCGAACAACCCCTGAAACACATAAAGCACCACGACGATGGCAAACAGGGCCACCAGCGTCGGCAGGCTCCTGCTTGGCAACACCCGGTCATAGACCTCCATCATGAACAGGGAGCCAGTGAGATAAAGAATATTGACCAGAGCACTCAGCAGGCCGACGCCGATGAAGGCACCGGTGCAGCCGGCAAATACGCCCTTGATCTGGCGAGCATTATTATTGGCAGAGTGAAAACGCATTTTTACTATCCATTGAGATCGCGGTGGCGGTAACAGCCGGCGATAACGTGCCGGTGACACTTGCCCGCAAACGTGGAAAAGGCGCATCCCAAAGGATGCGCCCTTATGGTTCAGGCGAAGCGGAAGTCGTCGATCACGAACTGCTCGGTCTTCACGCCATCGAAGGTGATGGACGAGCCGTCCTTGAAGGCGATCTGCGCACCGTTTTCACCGTCGGTGAAGGAACCAGACGCGATAAGCGCCTGATAATCGGCGAAGACATCCTTGGAGAGCTGGACGACATCCTGGCCCTCGGCACCGGCCTGGAAGTCCGTCACCACGTCCCGGCCGCTGCCGGCCGCAAAGACGAAAGTGTCGGCACCGCTACCGCCGGTCAGGACGTCATTACCCGCGCCGCCATTCAGCGTGTCGTTGCCGGAACCGCCGTTCAGCGTGTCGTTACCGGCCCCGCCGCTCAGCACATCGTTGCCTGCGCCGCCCATCAGAACATCGTTGCCGGCACCGCCCTCGACGAGGTCGTTACCATCACCGGCGACCACACGGTCATTGCCGGCACCGGCATCCACCATGTCGTTGCCACCGCCGGCGAGCAGCGTGTCGTCGCCGGCACCGCCCTCCAGCATGTCCTTGCCGTCACCCGCCACCAGCACATCGCTGCCGCCAGTGCCTTCGACGATGGTGTATTCGGTATAACCGTCCATCGTGACCGTCGTGCTGCCCTTGGCTTCACCGCCATTGGCGTCACGAACCGTGTAGCTGAGCGTCACGCTTGCCTGCTGGTCGTCCTCGAGTGCCGCAAAAGCGGAAGAAGGATCGACAACCAGCTTGCCATCGACCACCGAGAAGGCCGCTGCGGCCTGGGCGTTGGTTACGGCAAGTCCGGCAACCGCCATCACCGTGACACTGATAAGCGTCAGGCGATCGCCTTCCACGTCGGTGTCGTTGGCAACGAGATCGAAGTTGGCACTGTCCTTTTCCGCCACGGCGAGCTTGTCCTCGACAGCAACAGGTGCGTCGTTGACGGGATCGATCGTCACAGTGACCACGCTCTCGACGCTGCCGCCCTTGCCATCGGAAACGATGACTGTGAAGCTGTCGGTTCCGTTGACATTCGCGTTCGGCGTATAGACCCATTCGCCGGTCGCCGCGTCGATCTTGACATCACCCTTGGCCGCCGAGGCTCCCGTCTTGATGGCGTAGGAAAGCGCGTCGCCATCGATATCCGAAGCGACGATCTTGCCCTTGAGAGCAACATCCTCATCGGTTTTCGCGGCAATGGCCGCGGTAACCGGCGCGTCGTTGACCGGCTTGACGGTGAAGCTCGCCGTCGCCTCGCTCGAACCGCCGCGACCATCGGCGATTTTATAGCTGAAGGATGCCTTGCCGTTGAAATCGGCAGCCGCGGTGAAGCGGATGCCCGTTCCTTCCAGAACCGCCGTTCCACCGACAGCCGAGGAAACGTCGGTCACCGTCAACTGGTCGAGATCGGCGTCCTTGTCGTTTGCAAGCAGCGCGCTGAAGGAGATGAGGAAGGATGCGGCATCCTCATCGATCGCAGCAAGCGCGTCAGCCGCCGCGACCGGGCCACGGTTGACGAGACCCTTGACGATCGCATCGCGGTTCAAGGCCGTTCCGTCTGCGAAAGTCACCAATTCGACACCGCCGCCAGCAAGCTGATTGCGCAGCGACAGTTTCTCACCGTTGGCAAACTCGATTTCGACTGTTTCGCCAAACTTGCGCAGAACGGCTTCGTTTCTGGCGATATCGTGCAGTACGAGGACATCCTTGTCGCCCGCCACACCCGCAGTCTCGATGATGTCGTCAGAACCGTCACCACGTCCGTAGATGTAGGTATCGGATCCGTCGCCGCCCAAGAGCAGATCGTTGCCGGTGCCGCCTTCGATGAGGTCGTCACCGAGACCGCCGGAGACGATATCGTTGCCCTCGTCGCCAAACAGCACGTCGTCGCCGTTGCCACCAGACAGGGCGTCACGTCCTGCGCCACCCTTCAGCACGTCGTCGCCTTCACCACCACTCAGGCGATCATTGCCGCCATTACCGAGCAGCCTGTCGTTGCCGCCAAGGCCGAAGATCGTCTCGTCCCCCTCGGTACCGACAAGCGTATCACGCGCTTCGGTGCCGTTGACCGTCTTGCCCGCGTCGAGACCGGATTTGAGGTCGACCACGGTCAGATTGTCGAAGGTCAGACCCGCATTGCCCCAGGAATAGAGGCCGAAAGTGCCGGCATCCAGCTCCCGGTCGCCGATCGGATAGGCAAACAGAGCCTCATCATTGAGGAAGGCAACGATCTTGTCGGCAACGACCTCGACGCGAAGCTTCATGGCCTGGCCCGGCTCATATTTGCCCGGCACCTGAGCCAGAATTTCCTCAACGCCGTTCTTCATACGCACGAGATTGAAGATGCTGCCAGCGCCGTTCCCGGGATTACGGTCGAGAATGCCGTCGGCATCCAGTTCCAGCTTGTAGTAGTTCTTGCTGTCCTTGTAGCGGAACAGGAAGCCGAGGCCGTCCTTGTCAGGCGTCTGGATCGTCGCCTCGATGGCATAGTCGGTCCAGGCGAGCGCCGCCGGGTCCTTGAACAAGGCGTAGGTGCCGAGACGCAGCACGTTGACCCCGTCGCCAAGCGGGCTCCAGCCACGCTTGTAAAGGTCGGACGCCGTTGCCCCGGTCCAGACCAGTTCGCGGCTGGCAAGCCCGGTCGTCTGAAGCAGCTTGCCGTCAGAAATCAACCATTCGGAGGCCTTGCCATCCGGTCCTATGCCACCGAATTCGCCCTCATCGACGATCTTGAAGCGGGCCATCGCCTCGGCCGAGGAGAAATCCTCAGCGACGAGGATTTTCGTCTTGTCCACGACGGTCACGTCGATGCGGTCCATCGAAACGGAACCGTTGGCGGCGGTAACCTTGAGGAGCAACTTGTTGATGCCCGAATTCAGCGCGACATCGACCTTCTTGCCGGTTGCAACGACATTGCCGTTGATGTCCATCCAGACGAAGCCGGTCAGCTGTTCAGGGCCGAACGAACCCGATGCGTCGAGCATGACGGACGCCGTGCCGTCACCGTCCATGTCGTAGACCCGCTGATCGATCCCTGCCTTGGCGGTCGTGCCAGCTTTGGTGACGACGATATCGTCGAAGACCGACGCGCGCTGGCCGCTGGAGTAAACGCCGACGGTGCCGCCGGAAAGCGGAGAGGTCTTGTCCACGACAGGGCCGCCGAAGACGTTCTTGTCGCCGAGGAAGACGTTGATGGTGCCGCCGACGACAGCAACCGTCAGCGGGATTTCCATATTGTAGGGTGTGCCTTCCTTGACCTCGGCAAGCAGAACCGCTTTGCCGTCGGCGACCTTTATGAGCTGACGGCGGTTCGTTTCGCCGTCCATGGCGAAGCGGTAGTAGTTGTTTGCATCCTTATAGTAGAAATAGACGCCCATCGCATCGTTATCGAGTTGTGTGAGCGTCGCCTCGAACACGTAGTCGCTCCACGCAGCCGACTGAGCGCCGATATAAACGAGCTTGTTGCCCGTCGCATCGCTCTGGTCGAAAAGTGCTGCTTCAGGCGCCGCAAGATTGGCGCTTGCGGTCGGACGGGAAAATACCGTGCCCTTGAGCAGAAAACGTCCGGTATTGCCGTCGGCCGCACCAAAATCGGTGGCCCAGCCATCGGCTTTGCCGTCGTTGAAGTTTTCAACAAGCAGCGTGCGGTCGCCACGCACCAGAACATCGACCGTGTCGCTGGTCCAGACACCGTTCGCATCCATCGCCGTCAGCGTCAGCTTATGCTTGCCAAGCGCTAGATCGGCGACGACTTCCTTGCCCTCACCAACGAAGTCGCCGTTCTTGTCGGTCCAGACGAAGCTCACAACCTCACCGGCGAGCAGTGATCTCGCAGCCGACAGGTTGACACTTGCGGAAGAGGCGCCGGCTGTGGCGTTGGCAACGATATCGTCACCGGCCTCGGCCATGGCGCGTGCGATGCCCTTGCCGACATAGACATTCTCGAACACTTCCTGATGGCCACGATAATAACCGGTCAGGCCATCGCGATCGAGCTCAGGCTTGGTGCGGTAACCATCGAGATAATCGTCGAAGGCGGTGAAATAGGTTTCGGTGGTGATGCGGTTATTATCAGGATCGATGGTGATCAGGCGCATCGCGCCGTTGCCACCATTATTGCCGCGCGATTCAACGCCGTTGCCGGTGATCTCCCGCGACACGCCGTTCTGGTAATTGACCAGGAACTGGAAAACGGGCTCGCCATACTGGTTGTAGGTGATGTCGGTTTCGGCGCCATCGCCGAAAATATGGCCTGAGAAGGTCATGACGATGTTCGGATAACGCGAAAGCAGCGCGCGGGCGACATATTCGCCGTCGTTTGCACCGCGCTGGTCGGTACGCATACCGTAGTCGTAACCCGCGCCTTCGTCATAAAGCGGCAGGGCCAGATTGTCCTGGCGCGTCGCATAGCTGGTCAGCGAATGCGTCGCGAGCATGACGCGGTGGTCGGGGAATTTCTCGATGACATCGCCCGCCCAGCGGATCACGTCGTCGCGCGGGCCGAATTCGAGCGAGATGGACAACCACTTGGTGCCATCAGGCGCGGTGAAGGTGCTGTAGGTGTTACGCGCGGCGGCCTGTTCCTGATCGTAAGCGCCGCCGAATACGCCGGCATTGGTCGCAGCCTGCTTTTCAGCCGAGAAGCGCCGATCCAGTTCAACGGAGGTGTGGTCGGCAGCACTTCCGCCATTCGCCTGATCGTGGTTGCCGGGCAGCAGCGCGTAAGGCACCTTGCCGTCGAGCTTGCGAAGCGCCGGTTCGGCGACATCCCACTCGGCGGGACGGTTGTTCTGGGTAATATCGCCGACATGGCTCATGAAGACGATTTTGTGGCTATCGCGATTGTCGACCAGCCATTGCGTCATCTCGCCAAACAGATGCTTGATACCGTCATTGGACGTATAGTCCTGCGTGTCGGGGAACACGGCAATGGTATAAGCATTCGGTCCGGCGACGCGCACGCGAAAATCGTCCGTAGCGCTCTTGCCGGTGCTGTCGGTGGCGGTCACGCGAATGTCGGAGTGACCGAGAGCCGAGAAGTCGAGCGTCAGCTTGTTGCCATCCGTCAAGACCGCAGTCACCGTCTCGTTCTTGCTGTTCTGCACGGAAAAAGTGAGCTTCTCACCGGAGAAATGCTTCGAAAGGTCGATCGTCACATTCGCCGCGTCGGGCGTCACCATCATGTCTTTGATAGCCGACGTTTTAGCGACGGCAACCGGATCGACCGCAGGTTTCTGACCGATGGCGAGAATGCCGGCCTGGGCGGGCGTCTTGAATTCAAGGGTTGTGCCGTTACCGGTGACTGCACCGTCTCCAATCACTGGCTTGGCCGAACCTTCGGCAAAGCGGGTTTCCAGGACGCCAACTTTTTCGGCCTCCTGCTTCATCGCATCCGGCAAAATGCCGGAGGCCTTCGGGCCTCCGAGATAGGACATTTCGTCCGCTGTCAGAACCTTTTTGAGGAAGAGGAGATTGCTAAGGTAACCGGGCGAGGTCTCGCCATCCTCATCGGAGAAAATCAGAAAGCCTTTGGACATGTCGATGGCGAAGCGGTCAGCGAGCGAGCCTGTCATCTTCTGGTCGGCGACGAATTCGCCATTGATGTACTTCTTCATCGAGACCGTGCCACTGGCGTCTTTCTCGATGGTGAGACCGATGCGGTTCCAGGCGTCCAGCTTGGCCGTGCCACGATAATCACTGCTGATGCCGAGGCCGTAGCTGTCACCGCTTGCCTTGCCGAAAATATCGCCGTCGCTCACGTTGGTAAGGTCGGTCTGCAGGAAGGGCATCCAGCCGGTGGAGCCATTCTTCGGGAAATAGACGTCGTAGACGAGGCTGTAGGAGGTCGCCGTGCCGGTACCGTTCGGCGAGACGAGGATGCTCTGCTGTTGCGACAGGCGCGGAATGGTCAGTAGCCAGTCTGAGGAGGATTCGATGGGATTGGCGATCGAGTTTTCAGAAGTCGTCATCTCTTTGACCCTTTACGTAAAACGGATTGGCCCTGTGGCCATGCCGGCACGATTAAGGATGGCGACTAACGCGCCGATGACGATTTCTTAACAAATCGTAAACCTGCCATAGTGATTTCCTATGCCTGCCATCGGTTTCGCAACGCGGTAAACGAACCCCTGCGGAATACGTCATGGAGTTGTCAGCATTTTCGCCGATAATCGCCTTGTACCGGCGGCTGTCGTGTCGTCCGGCGGCAGAACAGGACCCCATGTCGATCACACAGCTGAAGGCCTTCCACATCGTTGCGCAATCGGGCGGTTTTTCCCAGGCCGCGCGGGACATGGCGATCAGCCAGTCCACCCTTTCGGCCCATGTGCGGGATCTGGAAGCCGTCAGCGGCGTGAACCTTCTGGAACGAAAACCAAGAGGGGTAAGTCTCAGCCAGCAGGGCGAACGTCTGTTCGAAATCACGGTTCGCCTGTTTCAGGCCGAAAACGAGGCCACGGCCTTCCTGCGGGGTGAAGCGGGGGCTGCAGGCGGGCATCTGCGTGTCGCGGCCGACGGTCCCATCCTGCCGCTGCCCATCCTTTCGCGACTGAAGGCCGAGCGGCCACAATTGACCTTCTCCCTTTCGGTCGACAATTCCGCGCGGGTGGTGGAACAGATCATCGACTACCGCGCCGATGTCGCCATCACCGCCCGCGCGCCGGATGATCCGCGTCTTTACGGCATCAAGTTTCTCAGCATGCGGCTTGGCCTCTGCGTGCCGCTTGCGCATCCGCTGGCGCAGCGGCAGGATGTATCCGTGACAGAGCTTGAGGGTTTATCCTTCGTCATGCGCGAGCGTGGATCGCGCACCCGCGAAATCTTCGAAAAGAACCTCGCCGCTCACGGCATCACCATTCAGCAGGTGGTGGAAATCTCCTCACGCGAAGGCGTGCGCGAAGCCATCGCCAACGGGGTGGGGTGCGGCGTGGTGGCCGATCTGGAATTCGGTCATGACGCACGCCTCTCCTTCGTGCCGCTCTTCGATGCCAGCGAGCTCATCGACGAATACGCGATCTGCCTTGCCGAAAGGCGACATCTGCCCTTGTTGCGAAGCTTCATTGAGGCAGCCGGGCGGGCCTGATCGCGGCAGGCGCGTGAAATCACCCACCATCCATGTCGGCAAAACTTTGGCCGGCTCGGTCCACCTTCGAGCGAATTTTCACTCACCAGTGGACAAGAGGGGCATTCCCGCTTCAAATCGCCACAGAATACCAGTCAGGAGAGTGACCATGGAAATATTGCGCGCGGGAACACGGGCCTCAGCCAAAGGCCCCGAGGCCTGGTTCACCGGCACCGTCCGCATCGATCCGCTGTTCAACCCGTTCGATGCCGAACGGGTGCAAGGCGCGCAGGTCACCTTCGAACCCGGTGCCCGCACCGCATGGCACACCCATCCCCTCGGCCAGACCCTGATCGTGGTTTCCGGGCTTGGACGGGCGCAGCGCGAGGGTGGCCCGGTGGAAGAGATCCGCCCCGGCGACACCGTATGGTTTGCACCGGGCGAAAGGCACTGGCACGGGGCAGCACCCAATGTCGCCATGACTCATATCGCGCTTCAGGAGGTCAAGGACGGCAAGGTCGTGGACTGGATGGAACAGGTCACGGACGACCAATATGGCGGCTGAAGCGGCGACAAAACGCTGAATATATCTCGGGCGCGTAACATAAACTTTGACTTGCACCTCGAATGCGTCAAACCTCGTTTATCTCGGAAACGTGGTGCCGGATCGTGATCTCAGTGGGTGAAAGTTTTCCTGGCTTCGTCGGCGCAAGTGCGGTCGCAACTCCATGCCCATGACATTGAACCGGCGCGATGTGGTTGCGGGATTGTCGATTGCCGGCCTGATGTTGCCGGAGGCGATCGCCTATTCGGGCATTGCCGGCGTTCCCGCGCAACACGCCATCCTTGCCGCCATCACCGGCTGCATCGTCTACGCCATTTTCGGCCAGAGCCGTTTTGCGGTCGTCTCGCCCACCTCCTCCTCCGCTGCAATTCTGGCGGCAATGCTGGCGACGCTTTCCGTCACACCAGCGCAAAAGATGCTGCTCGTCGCCATTACAGTTGCTCTGGTGGGCGTGCTATTTCTGCTTGCGGCCGTCACGCGGCTCGGCGCCCTGTCGAGCGTGATTTCGCGGCCGGTGCTGCGCGGTTTTGCTTTTGGCCTCGCCATTCTCATCACCATCAAACAATTGCCGAGCATCTTCGGAATAAAGGCACATTCAGGCGAGCCGCTCTCCATCCTCCTGCAAATCCTCTCCCGCCCGCAGGACTGGAGCCTTGAAAGCATAGCCGTCGGCGTCGTAGCGCTCGCCGTGTTGCTCCTCATGCGCAAGCGCCCCACCATTCCCGGCAGCCTCGTCGTCATCGTGGCGGGCATCGCCGCCTCGATCCTGCTCAACCTTCAGAGCCGGGGCGTCGCCGTCGTCGGCCAGATCGATCTTGCCGGAATATGGGCTGGCCCGTTTTCGGTGTCGCTGGACGACGTCGCACATGTCGCCCGCTTCGCGCCGCCGCTCGTCCTCATTCTCTTTGCGGAATCATGGGGCACCATCCGCAGCTTTTCGCTTCGCCACGGCGAGAGCGTCGATTCCAATCGCGAACTCAGAGCATTCGGGCTTGCGAATATCGCCAGCGCCGCGGTGCAGGGCATGCCGGTCGGCGCGGGTTTTTCCGCAGGGGCGGCAAGTGAAGCGGTCGGGCCGCAAAGCCGGTTGGCCTCGGCCATCGCCGCAATCGGCCTTGCGGTCTTCAGCCTGCTGGCCGCCAGCTGGTTCGCCTTCATTCCCGAAGCGGTCCTTGCCGCCGTGATCGCGGTTGCGCTGCTGCATGCGCTTGATCCCACGCCGATCATCCGTTTATGGCGGCTCGGCAACGACGCCTATCTGGCACTTGCCGCAGCGGCCAGCGTGCTTGCCTTCGGGGTGCTGAACGGCATGCTCGTCGCGGTCGCCCTTTCCTTCGCCGTTTTTGTGCGCAGGCTCTCCCTGCCGCATGTCATGCATCTCGGCCGGCTGGGCGACAGCCACGATTTCGTCGACATGGAACGCCATCCGGATGCAAAGGATGTACCCGGCATAATCATTCTCCGGCCCGCACAGCCGTTTTTCTTCGGCAATGCGGAACCGATCCTTGCCGCCGTCACCAAACGCATCCTCGCCCGGCCGGAACTGCACATCGCGATTGTCAGCCTTGAGGAAAGTTTCGAGCTGGATTCCACCGCGCTCGATGCGCTCCTGGAGTTCGATACGTCGATGCAGCACAGCGGCATCGTGGTCTATTATGCGCGTGTGCACGACCATGTGCGGGATCTGCTGCTTGCCGGCGGCGGGTCCGACATGGTTGCGCGCAGCAATTTCAGTGTCGATGATGCCGTGACGGCGGCCATGCACCGGGAGGACAACCATGCCCCATAGCCTTGAACCACATCTGACCCCGGTTGAAATCACCTCTCTCAGGCCAACACAGATGACCGTCGGTCTGCGCGAGGTGGAGACTAAGCGCCGGCAATGGACCGCGATCCGCGAGGAAAAGGGCGCCGATTTCCTTGGCCACCACATGGTGCCCGTCGTCCTCGGTTATAAGGAACGCCTTTATCTGGTCGACCACCATCACCTCGCTTTGGCCTTGCATAACGAGGGCGTGAAACATGTCTTTACCAGCATCGTGGCCGATCTTTCCCATCTCGGCAGGCGGGAATTCTGGTCGGTGATGGACCACCGCAACCTTGTCTATCCTTTCGACGCGGATGGCCTGCGCCACCCCATCGAAGATCTTCCCAAGCGGATCGTCGATCTTCAGGACGACCCTTTCCGCTCGTTGGCCGGAGAGGTTCGCGAGGCCGGTGGTTTTGCCAAGATCGAGGCTCCATTCAGCGAATTCCTCTGGGCGGATTTCCTGCGTCGCCGGGTGGATGGCAAAAAACTGCGGCATTCCTTCGAGGACGCGGTGGAGGAAGCAATGCAACTGGCACGCTCGCGCGATGCCAAGCATCTCCCTGGATGGTGCGGAGTGGACCGATGACCACCCCGCCCTCCCTTGTCCGATTGCTAACGGCCGCTTTCATCGCGCTTTTTGTATCGGGCGTGGCAAGCCTCACCGCACAGGAATTACCACCGCCGGCGAAAACGGCTGCGCCGGAACAAACGACGGAGCAGAAGGTCGATCAATTGCTGCAGCTTCTGGGGCAGGACGACGTTCGCGCCCTTCTCACACAGAAACTTGCGGCAAGCGGCACCGAACAACCGCCGCAACTGACGCCGCAGAGCCAGTTGAGCGATCTCGACCAATGGGCGAGCAAGCGGCGCGAACATCTCGGGCGCCTCGCAAGGGATTTGCCCGGCATGTCGACGCAGATCACCTCGGCACTGGGAAGGCTTTGCGACGAGATCCGCAACTACGGCGCCTCCATCTTTTTGCTGCATGTGCTGATCCTGTTCGGCGTGGGTCTTGCCGGCGGCATCGCCACGAACAGGATCATCGTCATGCAGGCATCCCGCAGGAATGGCGCGGATATCGGCAAGGAAGCCTCGGCCGTCGTGTCGCGCATGCTCCTGCCGGTCCTCGGTTATGGCCTTGCCGCGACAGCCATATTCCTTGCCATCCAGTGGCCACCCTTGCTGAGTGCCGTTCTCCTGCCCTGGCTTGCCACCAGCGTCGTCCTGCCGCTGCTTTTTGCCTTCACCGGCCTGTTGCGGAGGGTCGTCGGCCGTGAAGCCAATGCCCGGCGCGATTTCTGGATCGTCCGCTGGACATGGCTCCTGACACTTGCCGGCCTTTTCTGGGCCCTGCTCAGGACGCTCGAAAATCTCGATGTCCCGCGTGACACGCTCGGGCTTCTGTCCTCCGCCATGGTCGGGCTACTGTTCCTGCTCGCATGCATCTGGATCTGGCGTCGACCGGTCGGCGATCCGGGTTCGGAACGGGCAAGGGCAATCGACGTCGCGTTGATCTTCAGCCTCATCATCCTCTTCGGGCTGCGGCTTGCCGGTGCCGGGGTCCTGTTCTGGATCGGGCTTTATGCGCTGGTTCTGCCCGGCCTCGCCTCGACGCTCGGCATAGCTGCGCGAAAACTTGCGACCGACATAGGCAGTTACGGCGAAAGCGATCTTCGCCCGGTACTGGTCGAACGCGGCGTGCGGCTTGCAATCGTCGGGACCGCTATCATCTGGTTGATCTTCCTCGTCCGCGCCCATCCGGATTCCCTGCCCGATGGCGCCTTGCTGACATCGATCGTCGTCGGTGTCCTGCACGGGGCGCTGATCCTGCTTCTTGCCGATCTCATATGGATCGCCATCAAATCGATGATTGCACGCAGGCTGGAATTGAGCGCACCCGCCGTCGACCCACTGAGCGGCCAGCCCGGCGGCCAGCCGCAGGATGACCGGCTTCTGACCATTCTACCGATCCTGCGCAACATGCTCGGCATCATCATCGCCGCCGTTGCGGTCATGACCGCGCTTTCGGAACTCGGCGTCAACATCGGGCCGCTGCTTGCGAGCGCCGGCATCTTCGGCATCGCCATCGGTTTCGGTTCGCAGACGCTGGTCAAGGATATCATCAGCGGCGTGTTCTACATGATCGACGATGCTTTCCGCGTCGGCGAATATATTCAGAGCGGCTCTTACCGCGGCACGGTCGAATCCTTCAGCATCCGCTCGGTAAAACTGCGGCACCATCGCGGCCCGATCTTCACCGTACCGTTCGGATCACTGGGCGCCGTCGAAAACATGAGCCGCGACTGGTCGATCGACAAATTCCTCGTCACCGTCGCCTTCGATACTGATATCGCCAAGGTCCGGGCCATCACCAAGGAGATCGGCAAGGCGCTGAAGGAAGACCCGGAATTCGGGCCGTTCCTGATCGAGACCGTTAAGCTGAAGGGTGTCGAGCAATTCGGCGAATACGGCATGACGCTCGGTTTCGGCATGATGCTGCGCGCCGGCGGGCAATCATCGATGGTGCGTCGCAAAGCCTATTCGATGCTGAAGGACGCCTTTGCGCAAAACGACATCCAGTTCGCCAGCATGGCCGGCGCCTATCCCACAGCCTCACGGTCAGCGCGACCAAAGGAGCCTGAACCGGGCGGTGAGACGGGGCCGGTCGAAGAATAAACTTCCGACGACCGCGCCCTATCTCTTTGTTTTTACGCATTTTCCGGACGTAAAACCGCTACGCACTTTTACTGGAAATGCTCTAGCCCATCCGTTCGGACATATATTCTCCCGGCGAAGCGGGAAACACCACGGTCCTGTTACCGTTGAGGAACACCCGGTGGTGGATATGGGCATGGATGGCGCGCGCGAGAACCTGGCTTTCCACGTCGCGTCCAAGGCTCACATAATCCATGCCGCTCTGGGCATGGGTGACGCGGATCGTATCCTGCTCGATGATCGGACCCTCGTCGAGATCAGCGGTGACGTAATGGGCCGTCGCGCCGATCAGCCGTACGCCGCGCTCGTAGGCCTGCTTGTAGGGGTTCGCGCCCTTGAAGGACGGCAGGAAGGAGTGGTGAATATTGATGATGCGGCCTGACATTTCCTGACACAGCCGGTCCGAGAGAACCTGCATATAACGCGCCAGAACGACGAGTTCTGCGCCTGCATCGCGCACCACCTGCAGGATTGCCGCCTCGGCCTCAGGTTTCGTTTCCGGCGTGACGCGGATGTGGTGAAAGGGAATATCCTCGTTCACCACCTGCTTCTGGTATTCAAGGTGATTGGAGATGACCGCGACGATCTCGACGGGCAGCGCGCCGATGTGGGACCGATACAGCAGATCGTTCAGACAATGGCCGAAGCGTGACACCATGATCACCACTTTCGTTTTCCGCGAGAGATCGTGGATGTCGTATTCCATGTCGAAATCCGCTGCAACGGAAGCGAACCCGGCAACCAGAGCCGCGGGTTCCAGCCCCTCCTCCGAAACGAAGCTCAGCCGCATGAAAAAGCGGCCCGTCTCCAGATCGGTGAATTGCGAACTGTCGTTGATGTTGCAACCGGATCGCGCGAGATATCCGGACACGGCGGCAACGATGCCGCTGCGTGCCGGGCACGAGACTTTCATGACATAGCTGCTCAAATCCTGCTCCCCTTGATGGATCAGCGATCGGGCAGATTGGCGGCGATGCCGCCCTGCCCGATCATGGCTAACGGGACCGACAACGGTGTGTTACGCGCCGTAGATCGGGAAGTCCTCGCAAAGTGCCGCAACCTCGGCCCGCACTTCCGCCTCGACCTCGGCATCGCCTTCGACGTTGACGGCAAGCGCGTCGATGACACGCAGGATCAGCGAACCGATCTTTTCGAATTCGGCTTCACCGAAACCGCGTGTGGTGCCGGCCGAACTGCCAAGCCGGATGCCCGAGGTGACGAAGGGCTTTTCCGGATCGTTCGGAATGGAGTTCTTGTTGCAGGTGAGGCCCGCCCGTTCCAGCGCGATTTCAGCCACCTTGCCGGTCACGCCCTTCGGGCGCAGATCGACCAGAACCATGTGGCTGTCCGTGCCGCCCGAAACGATCCCGAGACCACCATCCGTCAACACCTTGGCCAGAGCCTGCGCACTGGCAATGACCTGACCGGCGTAATCGGCAAAGTCGGGCCGCAGCGCCTCACCGAAGGCCACGGCCTTGGCGGCGATGACATGCATCAGGGGCCCGCCCTGATTGCCGGGGAAAACCGCCGAGTTCAGCTTCTTCGCAAGATCCGCCTCATTGGTCAGGATCACGCCGCCGCGCGGGCCGCGCAGGGTCTTGTGGGTGGTGGAGGTGACGACATGGGCGTGCGGCACCGGGTTCGGATATTTTCCGCCGGCGATCAGGCCAGCATAATGAGCCATATCGACCATCAGGTAAGCGCCAACCTCGTCGGCAATCTTGCGGAACCCGGCGAAATCGATATGGCGCGGATAGGCCGAGGCGCCTGCGACGATCAGCTTCGGCTTCGTTTCCAGCGCCTTTGCCCGCACCTTCTCCATGTCGATCAGATGTGTCTCGGCATCGACCTCATAGGAGACGACATCGAACCACTTGCCCGACATGGTCACGGGCGAGCCGTGAGTCAGGTGACCGCCATGGGCGAGCGACATGCCCATGATCCGGTCGCCCGGCTGCAGAAGCGCCAGAAACACCGCCTGATTGGCCTGCGCGCCCGAATGCGGCTGCACATTGGCGAATTCAGCACCGAAGAGTTGCTTCAGCCGGTCAATGGCGACCTGTTCGACCTTGTCGACGAATTCGCAGCCGCCGTAATAACGCTTGCCCGGATACCCTTCCGCATATTTGTTGGTCAGCACGGACCCTTGAGCGGCAAGAACATCGGCGGAAACGATGTTTTCCGAAGCGATCAGTTCGATCTGGGTCTTCTGACGGTCGAGTTCCTCGGCGATGGCGTCAGCGATCACCGTATCCGAAACGGCGTTATGGGACAGACGGTTAAGCATTGTTTTCTCCTCCAGGATCAAGCGATTTCGGCGGCAAGTTCCTTGCAGCCGGTTTCAAGCAAATGGCCAAGATGCGGCGCGAAACTGTTCCAGATATCCATGCGGAAACTGTTCTGCGCATCGCGCCACAGCACCACGGTCACGCCATCGAAAATAGTCCGGCGCGCTTCACCGACCGGAATGGTGTCGATGTCGCGGGCGCAGCCGAGCGTCAGGAGTTCGGCAGCCTGCGGCCCTTCGATCAAGAGCGTCACCTCCCGCCCGGAAATATCGGCAAGGCTGTGCGGGTGCGCAGCATAGACGCCCGCACAGGCCGCAATCAGCCTGTCGACTTCACCGACGGGCGTAAGGATCGTCCATTCGTCGGGACCGAGGCGCACGGCCTCGGTTTCGCCTGTAGAGACGCGGGCGCCGATACGATCAGGCAAGGCGAGACCGAGGGCGGCGTTCAAGGGTGCCAGATCGCCGCGCGCACGCAGCGAAAGCCGCCCTTGCGCGGCCACAATGCTGACCCGGGCTGCTTTGCTCTCGGCCAGAATGCCGGAAGCGGGGGAGGAAACGCGCATGTTCATTGTCATCTCCGGGTCAGATTTTCAGGCGGGTGTTTTCGGGATCGACAAACACCATCCCGGTGATTTTGGCGGCAATGGTGCGCTCCGGCATCGGAATGTAGACGGTCTCGCCCATCCGATCGTGGCCACCTTCAACCAGCGCCAGCGCAATCGGCTGGCCAACCGCATCCGAATGGTAGGACGATGTCACATGCCCAACCATCTTCATCGGGATCGGCTGTTTCGCGTCGAAGACGATCTGCGCGCCCTCTTCCAGCTTCGAACGATCCTCCGTCAGAAGGCCGACGAGATGCCTGCGGCCCTTGGCGACGAGATCGGGACGAGCCAGACCGCGCTTGCCGACGAAATCCGGCTTGGTCTTGCCCACGGCCCAACCCATCGCGGCATCATAGGGCGTAACCGTGCCATCGGTGTCCTGACCGACGATGATGTAACCTTTCTCAGCACGCAGCACATGCATGGTCTCGGTGCCGTAGGCCGTGATGCCGTATTGCTGACCCGCGTCCCACAGGATTTCCCAAAGCTTGCGGCCAAGCGGGGCCGGCACGTTGACCTCGAAGCCGATCTCACCGGTGAACGAGACGCGGAACAGGCGTGCCGGTATTCCGGCCACCGTGCATTCCGCACAGGACATGTGCGGGAAAGCCTCTTCCGTCAGCTCGATACCTTCCACCAGCGGCGCCAGCAGCTTTGCCGCATTCGGGCCGTTGAGCGCGATGGTGGACCATTGCTCGGTGGTGGAGGTGAGCCAGACGTTAAGGTCGGGCCATTCGGTCTGGAGGTAATCCTCCATCATGTTCATCACCCGCGCGGCACCGCCGGTGGTGGTGGTGACATGGAAACGGTCCTCGCTCATGCGGCCGATGACGCCGTCGTCGCGGATGAAACCGTCATCGCCCAGAAGCAGGCCATAACGGCAGCGGCCGGGCTGAAGCTTCGACCACGGGTTGGTGTACATGCGGTTCATGAATTCGACCGCATCGGGACCAACGACCTCGATCTTGCCGAGGGTCGAGGCATCGAAAATGCCGAGGCTTTCACGCACGGCGCGGCACTCGCGGCCGACAGCCGCGTCCATGTCTTCACCCGGCTTCGGGAAATACCAGGCGCGACGCCATTGGCCGACCGGTTCGTAAACCGCGCCATGCGCTTGCGCCCACGGGTCGATCTGCGTCTTGCGCGTCACCTCGAAATGCTGACCGCGATGATAGCCCGCGAAGGCCCCGAATGTCGTTGGCGTATAGGGTGGGCGGAAGGTGGTGAGGCCCACTTCCGGTTGGCGTTTGCCGAGCGCTTCGGCGGCGATGTTCAGGCCGTTGATGTTGGACATCTTGCCCTGATCGGTCGCCATGCCGTTGGTGGTGTAGCGCTTGACGTGCTCGATGGAGCGCATGCCCTCGCGCACGGCCAGCCGCAGATCCTTGGCGGTCACGTCGTTCTGGTAATCAACGAAAGCTTTGGCCTTACCGGGGTTGCGGTCGCTCGGCAATTCGGTGTGCGAAACACCGCTACCGGTGCGATCATGATCCACCGAATAGTTGCTGGCATCGCCCGTCTTGCCCAAAGCCACAGCGATCTTGCGGCCCTGCTCGGCGCCATCCTTCAGAACCGCCGCAATGCCCCAAAGCCCGCGCCCGGCACCGGCAATCGCACAATCTTCATTGGTCATGGCCGGCAGGAAGGTGGTGCGCTCGTCATCCCAGGCGATCTTGCCCTGTGTGTGGGAAAACAGATGCAATGACGGCGTCCAGCCACCCGACATCAGCACCGCGTCACACGCAATTTCCTGCCCCGCACCAACCGTCGAACCGTTAAGCGGATTAACGCGGATCGATTTGACACGCAGCCGTCCCGAGGTCGCCGTTGCCGTATGCGAGAGCCGCACCGGAATACCAAGAGCGCGGGCCTCGTTCAGCAACTCTTCGCGCACCTTCTCACGGGTATCGACAATCGCCTGAACCCGCGCGCCGGCGCTGTGCAGATCGAACGCCGCATACCAGGCGCTGTCATGGCTCGTCACCACCACTGGCCTGTTGCCAACCTTGACGCCATAACGGTTGAGATAGGTCTGGGCGGAGCCCGCCAGCATCACGCCCGGACGGTCGTTGCCGTGGAAGACCAGTGGCTTTTCGAGCGCGCCCTGCGCCAGCACCACCTGACGCGCCCGCACCCGCCACAGGCGTTCGCGCGGCACATCCTGTGGCACCGTTTCGAGATGATCGGTCAGCTTTTCGCAGAGGCCGATCATGTTCTGATGGTAATAGGCAATCGCCGTCGTACGGGTCATGACCCTGACGCCGCGATCCTTCAGCGCTTTCAGCTCGTCCGCCAGCCAGCTCCATGCCGGCTTCCCGTCGATCTGCGCCTGCGGCTCGGACAGCAATGTGCCGCCAGCTTCGGAATTTTCATCAACCAACACGACCTTGAGACCATCCACCGCCGCTGCGCGCGCCGCAGCCAGACCCGCAGGACCGGCGCCGACGATCAGCACGTCGCAATGCAGGTTGCGCGAGGCATAGATATCGGGGTCTTCTTCCGTGGGCGAGACGCCGAGACCGGCCGCCGCGCGGATGAAGGGCTCATAGACCTTGTTCCAGAAGCTCTTCGGCCACATGAAGGTCTTGTAGTAAAAGCCCGCCGAAAACAGCATATAGGCCATGTCGTTGACTGCGCCGATATCGAATTTCAGGCTCGGATATTTGTTCTGCGAGGTGGTTTCCAGCCCGCTCCAGATTTCCTGCACCGTGGCGCGGGTATTTGGCTCGAACCGGCCGGAGCCGCGGCGGGTGCCGATCAGCGCATTCGGCTCCTCGGAACCCGCCGCTACCGGGCCGCGCGGGCGGTGGTATTTGAACGAGCGGCCCATGAGATGTACGCCGTTGGCGAGAAGTGCTGACGCGACCGTGTCGCCCTTTACGCCGCGATAGGTCTTGCCATCGAAGGTGAAGCTTACCGAGCGGGCGGCATCCACCCGGCCACGGCCGGAAACGCGATAGGAGTTCATTTCGACACCTCGGAGCTAGCTGGGGCGCGGGTCAGGGAAGAAAGCTCTGGACGCGGCTCGCCCGCGCGATAGGTCGTGAGGAACCGGTCGCTCACCGTGTCACGCACGGCGTTGAAGAAGCGGCCGCAGCCATGCAGGTGCCGCCAACGCTCGAAATGCGGACCTTTCGCGTTTTCGCGGATGAACAGGAATTCTTCCCACTGTTCATCCGTCTGCGACGAGGGATCGGCAGCGCGGACAACATGGGCCTGCCCGGCATAGGTGAATTCGGCCTCGGGCAGCGTTTCATTGCAATAGGGGCAGCGGATCAAAAGCATGGTGTCGGCTCCTCAATGCGCCACGGCTGCGGCGGCGGCCTCGTCGATCAGGCGGCCGGAACGGAAACGTTCCAGTGTGAACGGCGCGTTGATCGGGTGCGGTTCGTTCTTGGCAATGGTCCAGGCGAAGGTGTGGGCAGCGCCCGGCGTCGCCTTGAAGCCGCCCGTGCCCCAGCCGCAATTGACGTAAAGCCCGTCAACCGGCGTCTTGCCGAGGATGGCCGAGCGATCCGGCGTAACGTCAACGATGCCGCCCCATTTGCGCAGCATCCGCATGCGGTTGAAGATCGGGAAGATTTCAACGATGGCCGCAATCGTATGCTCGATCAGTGGCAAGCCGCCGCGCTGCGAATAGGAGGTGTACTGATCCGTGCCCGAACCGATCACCAGCTCGCCCTTGTCGGACTGGCTGATATAGGCGTGGACCGCGTTCGACATGACGACGCAAGGGAAGATCGGCTTGATCGGCTCGGACACCAGCGCCTGCAGCGGATAGCTTTCGAGCGGCAGACGAACGCCTGCGGTATCCATGACGACAGATGTATGACCGGCGGCGGAAACCGCAACCTTCTTCGCCTTGATGAAACCCCTCGCCGTCTCGACGCCCGCGACGGAACCGTCGGCATTGCGGCGAATGGCGGTGACCGGGCAGTTCTGAATGATATCGACGCCGCGGGCAGCAGCACCGCGCGCATAACCCCAGGCAACCGCATCGTGGCGCGCCGTACCGGCACGTTCCTGCAGCGCGCCGCCCATCACCGGGTAGCGGGCATTCGGCGCAATGCTCAGAGGCGGGCAATATTCCTTGCACTCCTCAGCGGTAAGCCAGCGGTTGTCGACGCCGTTCAAGCGGTTGGAATGGATGTGGCGCTTGAAGCTCTGCACGTCGTGGACATTATGGGCGAGCATCAGCACGCCGCGCCGCGAATACATGACGTTGTAATTCAGCTCCTGGCTGAGATTTTCCCACAGATCGACAGCGTGATCGTAAAGACGGGCACTCTCGTCGTAGAGATAATTGGAGCGGATGATTGTCGTGTTGCGGCCGGTATTGCCGCCGCCGAGCCAGCCCTTGTCTATGACAGCGACATTGGTGATGCCGTGCTGGCTGGCCAGATAATAGGCCGCGCCAAGACCGTGGCCGCCGGCCCCGACGATCACCACGTCATATTCGGCCTTGGGCTGGCTGTCGGGCCATTGCTCGTCCCAGTTCTTGTGGCCGGTCATGGCATTCCGCAAGAGATTGAAAGCATTAAAACGCGTCATGAGCGGGCCTGCTGGTTTGAAAATCTCGGTAATCGAAAGCCTACGGAGATTTATCTTGGCCGGGCTGGACAATCGCGTCTCTTTGCATGAATATTTGCGCCATGATCTCTCATCCCGCCAAGAAACGCCTCAGCGTCGCCTTCCTGCTTGCAGACCGGTTCACGCTGTCGGCCTTCGCCAATTTCGTCGATGTGCTGCGTCTTGCCGCCGATGAAGCGGACCGCTCCCGGCCTATCCTGTGCGAATGGTCGGTGCTGTCAGCGACCCTTGGCAATGTGCAATCGAGCTGCGGCGTGAAGGTCCAGCCGGATACGCGGCTCATCGACGCCGCGCATTACGACTATATCGTCGTTGTCGGTGGATTGATCAGCGATCACAGCGCCCTGCCGCCGGAGGCACTGCGGTTCCTGAAAGACCGCGCGGCGGCGGGCACTCCCATCGTCGGGCTGTGCACCGGCGTTTTCATTCTGCATGAGGCGGGCCTGCTGGATGGTTATCGCTGCTGCGTCAGCTGGTTCCACCATCAGGATTTTCTCGACCGCTTCCACGCCGAGCAAATGGTCTCCGACCAGCTTTTCGTCATAGACCGCAATCGCCTGACCTGTTCGGGGGGCCATGGTGCTGCACATCTGGCGGCGTTCCTTGTTGAGCGCCATGTCGGCCAGTCCGCCGCCATCAAAAGCCTCAACATCATGATGATCGACAGTGCGCTCAGCGGTGAAAAGCCCCAGCCCGGCCAGCAGAGCGCCCGAACGGCAACCGATCCGCTGGTCAGAAAGGCGATCCTGCGTATGCAGCAGAACATCGAGGTTCCGAGAACCGTGCTGGAACTCGCCCGTGATCTCGGCCTTGGCCGCCGCAGCCTCGAACGGCGTTTCCTTGGTGATCTCAAGGCGACGCCCTCCAAGGTCTATCTCGAACTGCGTCTGGATCGCGCCCTTTCCCTTCTGCGCACCACGCGTGACCCGGTCACCCAGATCGCGCTCGCCACCGGCTTTTGTGACGCCCCGCACCTTTCCCGCACACTTCGCGCCGAGCGCGGCTTCAGCCCCAGCGAATATCGCAAGACGCAAGTCGGCCACATAACGACTGATGAGGAATTCGCCGTCGGCGTGCTGTTGCCACAACCTTGAGCCTCTTCCGTTCACTTGTCTAAAGCCGGACGCTGCAAAAAATCGATCAGTGTAATTAATATGGTCAGAATTGCCCGCGCCGGTGTAAAAGTCCTCGATCCTGTTGATGGAAACCGTGGGGGTATGGGATGAATTCAGAACGTCGTGGCGTTCTCGCGCTTTTGGGTGGTCTCGTGCTGGGAAGGCCGTCCGCCGGCAAGGCCGCAAATAACGTACCGGCAGTTGCCGAATCCCGCTCCGAATACCAACCCCGCCATGTCCTTTGTTTTCTCGGCCCGGAAAATGGTCTGGCTGCGCTGCAGCAGGGCGCCCGCGCCGCTATCGATAAATTTGCCGCCGATTTCAGCCTCGACGAGGATTATTCGCAGGATGAACCGGACGACCGGATGGAGCGGTCCTTCAATGTCTGCTGGGATCGTGTCGACCCGGACAACCATGAGGAAGCTGACGAAGAAGCAGTCGCCGGGCACGGTTCGGTTCTTTATGTGCTTGGCCCGTCAATGGCTGCGGAAACAGCCGTGGCGACCTGCGGGAAAGCCCTGATGTTCGTGCGACACATGCTCGATAACGGCGCAGTTGCCGTAAAGGGTGAAAGTGCCGGCGTTGCCCATGGCGTGCGGCGGTGGAAGGAACTCTTCGAGCAATCGCGCCGTGACGCGGCCTCGAACGACGCTTTGGCATTTGCCAGAACCTGCCGTCTCGCTTTCGCGCGCCGCCCCATCGGCGGCGATACCGACGGGATGGGAAGCGTCGGCTTCCATCTGGTCGGGCTGCCTGACGTGGAGGTGCATTTCATCCGAAAAGACGAACAGCAGGCCTCAACCAATACCGAGCAGCTGAAAATCGCCGCGCTGATTGACGATATCGCCGATCAAATGACCCGCGAAGGCGTTGAAACGGCCCTGAAAGCTCGCCATGCCGAGCTGTCCGACGACACGCGATATGAGGAAGACGAATATAAATTCAATCCGTTCGGCGTTGCGACCATTCAAGACTACAAGCTTTGACGCCACGCCGAGGGTGGCTTCCGGTTATGGTGCGGGGGCCGGGTCGCTCTCTCCCGCCACGAGCTGCATCGGCCAGACACAATCTCGCGCCTGATCGGGGTAAAACGGTGCATAGGCCGGCATGGTCGACAAAAGCGTCTGGGCAACCGTCACACCGAGATCATGCAGGGACATGCGGAAACTGGTCAATCGCGGCTCCAGAAACTGGCCGCGCGGACCATCGCGAAAACCGATGACCGCAAGATCCCGCCCCGGTTTCAGACCCACTTCCGCCAGACGGCGATAAAGGCCGAGCGCCATCATTTCATAGATCAGCACCAGCGCGGTTGGCCGGGGCCGCATCTGCAGCCACTCGCTGGCGGCGTGATATCCGCCCTGCTCGCTCGATTTCGCGCGGATGACGAGAGACGGGTCGTACGCGATGCCGTTCTCCTCCAGACCGCGCCTGTAACCATCCATGAAAACATACCCGAGATTGACATCGCTATCGGGTGCCGCGACCGCAATGGTACGATGGCCGGCAGCCGCGAGCCGGTTGACGGCACTGCGCGCAACCTCTTCGAAGTCCAGATCGATCCAGGCATGGTCGGCGCTGGAGGACGTGCGGCCGAGCGTCACGAAGGGCAAACGGGTCTGCTTTAAAAAATCGATACGCTTGTCGACCCGGCGGGTCGACGAAATGATCATCGCATCCACCATACGGCGTGCCACCATACGCTTCAGATATTCATCCGGATCCTCTTCACCGGGGCATGGCAGCACGATGAGATCGAGATTGTGAGCGGAAAACACGCTTTGCAAACCATCCGTCACCCCCATGAAGAAGTTGTCGGAGTTCTCCACCGTCTGCGCATCGCTGCCGGTCATCAGGCCGATGACGTTGGTGGTCCCCTGCCTGAGGCTGCGGCCTGACTGGTTGGCGACATAGCCAAGCTTTTCCGCCGCCTCCAGAACACGCCGCCGCGTTTCCTCGTTAACGTCGGGCTTGCCGTTCAAGGCACGGGAAACGGTGCCTATCGATATCTCGAGATAATCGGCAAGCTGACGAATTCCTTTCATGCACTCCCCCTCCTGAGCCGGGTACGAAATCTGCGTCCCCAATAACGGTATTGACATATCTAACATGATCAGCCTAGTGTCGTAAACGTTTACGACGCTCTGCGCAAAGAGGAGTTTTGCCCAGAGACCGGGGAGAGAAGATGACATACAACGCCGTTTTATGCGGGTGCGGAGCAATGGCCAAAGGCTGGCTGCGCGCCATTCAATCGACGCCGGAGATTTCCGGCGCGATCAAGATCGTCGGTCTCGTCGATCTGAACGAAGATACGGCACGCGCGCTTGCCCAAGAATTCGCGCTCACCGACGTCATCATCGGCACCGATCTTCGCGATGTCCTCGCACGGACGAAAGCCGATATCCTGTTCGATATCGTCATCCCGCAGGCACGGTATGCCGTGGTTGAAACCGGCCTTGCAGCCGGATGCCATGTGCTCAGCGAAAAGCCGCTTGCCGCATCGATGCAGGAAGCTGAAAAGCTGGTGGAACGGGCAAAGAAGGCCGGTAAAATTCACGCAGTGGTGCAAAACCGGCGCTTTATCTCCGGCATCCGGCGGCTGCGCCGGGCCGTGGAAGACGGCATTATCGGTGATCTGACGGCCATCCATTGCGACTTTTTCCTCGGCCCTCATTTCGGTGGTTTCCGCGAGGAGATGAAGAACGTTCTTCTTCTCGACATGGCGATCCACACCTTCGATGCGGCGCGTTTCGTCGCCGATGAAAAGCCTCTCGCCGTGTTTTGCGTGGAGAAAAATCCGGCCGGCTCCTGGTATGCACACGGGGCAAGCGCCAATGCCATATTCGAATTTTCCAACGATGTGGTCTTCACCTATCGCGGCTCCTGGTGCGCGGAAGGCGAAAGAACCAGCTGGGAAGCCCGCTGGCGGCTGATCGGCTCGAAGGGCATGATTCTCTGGGACGGAGAAGACAATTTCTCGGCTTCCGTGGCTGGCGAAGAGCCGGGTCTTCTGCGCGGATTCAAGACCGTAAACGTTTCCGATAGTATTTCCGAGAAGGATACACACGGGCACGCCAGCGTCATACTCTCGTTTCTTCAATCCATCCGCTCCGGCCAGATGCCGGAAACGGCCTCCTTCGACAACATCAACAGCCTGGCAATGGTGATCGGCGCGATCGAAAGCGCCCGCATCGGCCAGCGTGTTTCCATCGCAGCATAAGGACCGACAGACGTGAGCAATCCGGCAAAATCCATCCGCATCGGCACCATGGTCAGCGCCACCAAGGGACAGGCGGCTGAACGCATCGGGCAGATAGCCGATCTTGGTTTCGAAAGCTTCGAACCGTTCTTCTGGCAGACGACCAACGGTCAGGACCTTGCCGAGCTTGGCAAGCGTTCCCTTGACGCGATCGGCGATCGCGACATCACCATCGGCACGCTTGGCATGTTCGGCAATCCGCTGGAAGAAACGGAAATCGACCTTCAGACCTTGCAGGGCTGGAAAGACTGCATCGACAACGCCCATCACTTCGGCGCAACCTGCGTTGCGGGTTTCACCGGCCGCCTGCGCGGAAAGCCGCTGCCCGAGAGCCTGCCCCGTTACAAGGAAATCTGGAGCGAGCTTGCCAAGCGGGCAGCGGACAAGGGCGTGAAGATCGCCTTTGAAAATTGCGCCATGGACGGCAACTGGCAGACCGGCGACTGGAACATCGCCCACAATCCCGACGCATGGGAACTGATGTTCAACGAAACGCCGGACGACAATATCGGCATCGAATGGGAACCCTGCCACCAGATGGTCTATCTCATCGATCCGCTGCCGCAGATCCGCAAATGGGCCGACAAGATTTTCCACGTCCACGGCAAGGACGCGACCATCCGCTGGGATGTCATCCGCGAGCACGGGATTTTCGGCAAGGAAAAATTCGTCTTCATGCGCACGCCGGGCTTCGGCGACAGCAACTGGACGGACATTATTTCGGAACTGCGTCTGGCCGGCTGGTCCGGTTCGATCGACATCGAAGGCTGGCATGACCCCGTCTACCGCGACGCGCTGGAAATGACGGGACAGGTGCATGGCCTGAACTATCTGAAACATTGCCGGGGCGGCGATTTTGTCGTCGATCCCACCTAAGGAATGGAAGCCTTTGGGAGAAGGCTTTCAGCAGTTGCAGAGACGATAACCAAGAGGAGGAGACTATTATGGGTATCGCAAAATGCATGATCGCCGGTGCGCTTGTTCTGGCAAGCGTATCCGTCGGTGCGATGACAGCGCATGCGGAAGATGTGACCTTGACCTTGTGGTCGCTGGACAGGGACACCCAGCCGGCACCGAACCTCATAAAAGAGTTCAACAAGCTCAATAACGGCATCAAGATCGAATACCGCTACCTGCAATTCGATGATGTGGTGAGCGAGTCCATGCGCGCCTATTCGACCGGCAATGCGCCCGACATCATCGCCATCGACAATCCCAACCACGCCATGTTCGCCTCGCGCGGTGCCTTTCTCGACGTGACGGATATGATTGCCAAGTCGGATGTCATCAAGACGGAAAACTATTTTCCGGGCCCGCTGAAATCCGTGACGTGGGATGGCAAATATTTCGGCGTTCCGAAGGCGACGAATACGATTGCCCTCTATTACAACAAGGACCTGTTCAAGGCAGCCGGTCTCGATGCGGCAAAGCCGCCGCAGACCTGGGACGAACTGGTGGACGCTGCCCGCAAGCTCACCAACCCCGCAAAGAATATTTACGGCATCAGCTTCAGCGCCAAGGCCAATGAGGAAGGCACCTTCCAGTTCCTGCCCTGGGCGCAGATGGCCGGCGCCACCTACAAACACATCAATACCGATGGCGCGGTGAAGGCGCTTGAGACATGGAAGACCCTTCTCAGTGAAAAGCTGGCCTCGCCGGATACGCTGACGCGCAGCCAGTGGGATTCCACCGCCACCTTTAACGCCGGCAACGCCGCCATGGTGATTTCCGGTCCGTGGGAAATCGACCGCATGCTGAAGGACGCCAAGTTCGACTGGGGCGTTACGCTGCTGCCGGTTCCGACGCCTGACGCACCACGGTCTTCGGCCATGGGCGACTATAACTGGGCGATCTTCTCCAAGACCAAACACCCTGCGGAAGCCTTCAAGGCGATCGAATTCTTCGCCTCGCAGGACAAGGACATGTTCAAGAACTTCGGCCAATTGCCGGCGCGTTCCGATATTCCGGTTCCGCCCACCGGCAATGCGCTGAAGGACGAGGCGCTCAAGACCTTTATCGAGCAGCTAAAATATGCGCAGCCGCGCGGTCCCTCGCCGGAATGGCCGAAGATTTCCAAGGCTATCCAGGACGCTATTCAGGGCGCCCTCTCGGGTCAGATGACGCCGAAGGCAGCACTTGATCAGGCCGCCGAAAAGATAAAGCTGATCGAAGGCTGATCTATCTGGGCGGGCGGCCGGTTTCGTCCGGCCTCCATCCACGGGGTTCCTCCCGGTGGGGCTGCCAGCTGTGCTATGCAGCGGCGGCCCCGATCGGAGCTTGTGAGGATGTTTCATGAAAAAACTGTTTTCCAGCGTCAGCGACGGTCGTGGTTTCGACCTCATCCTTGTCGCTTTTCCTTTGGGCTTCCTGTTCGTCATGGCGGGACTGCCGCTCATCTACAACATCGTCATGAGCTTTCAGGAAGTCGACATGTTCAGCCTGGGCACCTTCGTGCGCCCGTTTGTCGGTTTCCGCAATTATGTCGATCTGTTCCGGCAGCCTGAAACCCTGCCGATCCTGTTCAACACCGTCACCTTCGTCGTCACCTCCATTGCCGGACAATTCGCCATCGGCTTCGGACTGGCGCTGTTCTTCTGGGTGAACTTTCCCGGCGCCACCTGGCTGCGCGGGCTGTTCCTCGTCTCCTGGGTCATGCCCGGCCTCGTCGTCGGCGCGATCTGGAACTGGATCCTTTCCGGGGACTTCGGCGTGCTGAACTTCTTCCTGCGGGAAAGCGGCATGATTTCCGCGAATATCTTCTGGCGATCGGACGCAAATTTTTCGCTCTGGGCCGTGGTCATCGCCAATGTCTGGCTCGGCACCTCGTTCAACATGATCCTTCTTTCGGTGGGGCTCGCCTCCATCCCCGGCGATCTCTACGAGGCGGCGGAACTGGATGGCGCCAATGCCTGGCAGCGTTTCTACACCATCACCCTGCCGATGATGCGTTCCACCATCGGCGCGATCGTTTCACTCGGCCTGATTTTCACGCTGCAGCAATTCGATCTTTTCGCCGCCATTACCGATGGCGGACCCAATAACAGTTCCAACGTGGCGCAATACTGGGCCTGGGATCTGTCGTTCCGGCAATATGATTTCGCCAAGGGCGCGACGATCTCCGTCATCATGATCGTTTTCGTCATGCTGGCTTCCGTCGTCTATGTTCGCTCCACACGGCATGAGGTGCGCGGATGAGTATCACGACCCGCAACCGGTTGATGCTGGCAATCGCCATCGTGCTTGCCATCATCTATCTCTTCCCGCTCTACTGGATGTATCTGACATCGCTGAAAAGCGGCTCGGAAATGTTCGCCAACCCGCCGGGCTTCTGGCCGGCCGATCCGCAATGGCAGACCTATGCCTATGTGTGGCAAAGCCGCAATATGGGGCGATATCTGTGGAACTCGGTGCTCATCGCTTCAAGTGCCGTGGCGCTCATCACCGTGCTCGGCGTCGGCTGTGCCTACGTTCTGGCTCGCTATCGCAACGTCTGGGTGGATATAGGCCTGTTCCTCATCCTCATGCTGCAGGTTCTGCCGGCATCGCTGATGATTACTCCGATCTTCGTCGGTTTCTCGCAGCTGGGTCTGCTGGATTATCCGCGCCTGTCGGTCATCCTCGCCATTGCGGCCAAAAGCATGCCCTTCTTCGTCGTGCTGGTGCGCGCCACCTTCATGGCGGTGCCGCAGGAACTGGAAGAGGCAGCGCTGGTGGATGGTAATTCCCGCGTCGGCGCCTTCTTCAACATCGTGCTGCCGCTTGCCAGAAACGGCATTCTCGTCAGCGCCATCCTCATTTTCATGCAGGCTTTCGGGGAATTCGTTTATTCGAAATCGATGATTCAGGCGGCTGAATTGCAGCCTGCCAGCGTCGGCCTCAACTCCTTCATGGGCCCCAATACCAGCGAATGGAACAACATCATGGCCTATGCGACCATGTATGTGACGCCTATTCTTGCCCTGTTCATTCTCTTGCAGCGCCGCATCGTTTCCGGCCTGACCTCGGGAGCGCTAAAATGACCCTTCAGATCGAACTTTCCGGCATAAACAAATATTACGGTGCCTTCCATGCGCTGAAGGACATCCAGCTTTCCATCAAGAAGGGCACCTTCGTCGCCCTAGTCGGCCCCTCCGGTTGCGGAAAATCCACCCTGCTGCGTTCACTGGCAGGGCTGGAAACCATATCGAGTGGCGACATGCGCATTGCAGGCACGCTGATGAACGGTGTGCCGCCGCGCAAGCGCGATGTGGCGATGGTGTTCCAGTCCTATGCGCTCTACCCGCATATGACGGTGGAAGAAAACCTGACCTACTCGCTGCGCATGCGCGGCGTGGCAAAGGCGGAAGCCCGCAAGGCGGCGGAAGAAGTTGCCGCCACCACAGGGCTGTCTAAGCTGATGAAGCGTTACCCACGCGAACTTTCCGGCGGCCAGCGCCAGCGTGTGGCGATGAGCCGGGCGATCATCCGCAATCCGCAGGCATTCCTGTTCGACGAACCGCTCTCCAATCTCGATGCGGCCCTGCGTGTGCACATGCGCAAGGAAATCCGCGCGCTGCACGATCGCCTGCATGCAACCTCGGTCTATGTCACCCATGACCAGATCGAGGCGATGACGATGGCGGATCACGTCGTCGTCATGCGCGACGGCGTGATCGAGCAGCAGGGCACGCCGCTGGAATTATACGACCGCCCGGTCAATCGTTTTGTCGCCGGCTTCATCGGCTCGCCGGCCATGAATTTCATTCCGGCAACGGTCAGCGCTGACGGCGCTTCTCTTCAGCTGCGTTTCGGCGAAGGCGAGCCGCAGCAATCCATCAAGACCCCGGCTCCCTTGCCGTCCGGCAAGCGTGTCATCGTCGGCATCAGGCCGGAACATATCCGGCCCGGAACAGCAACCGGGGCGACACTAACGTTGCCCGTTTCGGCCGTGGAAACCACCGGTTCGGCCACCTTCCTCACCCTCGGCACATCGACCGAAGTGGTCATTGCGATACAGGGACGCAGTGAGGTCAAGGCCGGCGAAGTCATCGGCCTCGAGATCACCCCGTCCGACCTGCATTTGTTCGATGAAGAAACGGGTGCCGGCCTCGGAGGCCGGTGAACCAGAGACGTTCGGACCGGACCGCCTACAACCTCAAGGGTTTACGGCGGTCCGGAGTTGTTTTACGGCAAAGGTTCAGCGTCCCATGATTACGTCAAGGATGCTCCGGCGTGCGGTCGCGGAGGTGGCGGTGGCCCGGCCAACCTCGCGGGCGGCGATGGCGGGCGAACCGGAGCCTTCAATATCCACCCACCGACCGGCATGTTCCGTGGATTGACGCTTGAGGTAGGTGTAGGGCGTTTCGTCCCAACGAAAGACCTTGGATTTCATATTGTCGAGGATGAAATCTCCACGATCCGTCCTGACCGTGAGAACGGCGTGACCCTCACCGCGTTCGTCCCGGACAACCGTGATCAGCAGGTCGGAAACCGGCAGACCGGCTTCCATAAGCCGCTTGCGCTTCTCCAGCGCGAGGTCCTCGCAGTCTCCCGCGCCGTTGTAAGGATATTCCCAGTAGTCCTCGTAACCCCAAACTTCCATGTCGGTGCGCTGGTCGATTTCGACATTGACGGCGCTGTTGACCGAAACGATGGTTGCCCAGAGGTCGGGGGTAAGATTGAGCGGAGGCATGGCCTTCACCGGCTGGCACTCAGCCGAATGCCGCTGACAGAAGTCGTAGTGCCCGATGGGCTGCGACGTGATCCTGCCCGTCTGCATCGAGGGCGAAGCCTGCGCCGGCGCGGCCAGGCCCGCAACAGCCAGAATAAAACATGCTTGCAGCAATTTGATCAGGTGGGTCATGTTCGTCTCCTGACGACATGACCTACCGGCGGCGATTTGAGTTCACATGAAACAAAATGTTCGACTTTTAACGAACCCGATAATTCCGCTCCCGGTGGGTTCGACAGGAGTGATCGTGCCGGGGATTGCCCCGCTGCAACGGCGGCATTTGAGCGGCCAGCAACGGTAAAGTGAGCAGCAGGAACTTGCCACGCGCAGGCGGCCTGCTTATGAAGGAGCCGTCACCGCAACAACAATCCCCATCATAGAGAACGCTGCATGAGCCTGTTTGCGAAGTCCACCCGCGCGGCCGCTGTCCTTCTGGCGCTGGCCTTTCTGCCTTCCCATGCCACAGCGCAGCAGATGACCGTCGTGCCCCCCGGAAACAGGTCGGCCGAGCAGCCCGAAATACCGCAGGCCTCGGCGATCAGGACCAAGGCGTTCTCCACGACCTATGAGGAAAAATTCCGCAAGACGGTCGATCTTCTGAACAGCGAACCCGGCCTCATCGGCAAGATCAAGAAGGCAGGCGCGGCCTACGGCATCGACCCGGTCCATATCGTCGGCGCCATCGTCGGGGAACACACGTTCAACGTCACGGCCGTGGACCGCCTGCAGACATATTACGTCAAGGCCATTTCCTACGCGGAACTCGATATAAAATTCAGCTATCAGGGCGTTTCCCTGAAAACGTTTCTCGAACGGCCGGAATTCCGCTCCTGCGAGACGCTTGCCACGACATCCGAGCAATGGAGCTGCCGCGACAACATCTGGGACGCGAGCTTCCGCGGCAAGGTCGTTGATGGCGTCAGCTATGAGGCGTTTTCGTTCCAGCGGGCCTTCTTCCAGCCCTTCTATGCCGGACAGACCTTCGGCCTTGGCCAGATCAGCCCCTTGACCGCCCTGCAGGTCACCGATCTCGTCAACAAGACCAGCGGCCTGCCGAAACTCTCCGCCGACAGGCCGAAAGAGATTTACCGCGACGTCATGGATCCTGACCGGAGCATCATCTACATCGCCGCCATTCTGAGAGATTCCATCGACGCCTACAAAGAAAAGGGCTTCGATATTTCCGGCAATCCAGGCATCACCGCCACGCTTTACAATGTCGGCCAACCCCGACGCCGTGCCGAACGCCTGCGGACCGCCGTGGATGCCGGCGCAAAAAAGCTGCTACCGGTCGAAAACTACTATGGATGGCTGATCAACGAGCGTCTTGATGTTCTCAGAGGCATCCTCGACGGCAAGGCCGTCGACAAACGAACCACCTCGGATATCGGCGAAAAAACGCGATAACCGGCCTGTCGGGACGATGGCAAATCTGTCCCGCAAAGAATGATACACGCAAAACGCTTCCCCGGCCGCCTGAAATCTGCTACTGGGACGAGCACAAGAATTGACTGATAGCGGGATAACTCTGCCCTATGCCTGACGAAGGCGACAGTACCGACGATGGTCGACACCGAACGAGGCTGGCTTGCGTGACGCGAAGCCAGCCTCGTCCTTTCTCCTGTTTTTCAACGCGACGGGTTTCAACCTCGGATGTTCAGTCCGGGGTTTTCTGCGTTCGCGTCCGTTCCCATAAAGGCCCCTGAATATGGAATTCCTTGCAGATCCGAACATTTGGATCGGCCTCGTCACCCTTATCGTTCTCGAAGTCGTTCTCGGCATCGACAACCTCGTTTTCATCGCGATCCTCGCCGACAAGCTGCCGCCGCATCAACGCCACAAGGCGCGGATCGTTGGCCTGTCGCTGGCGCTGATCATGCGCATCCTGCTGCTGTTTTCGATCTCATGGATCGTCACGCTGACACGGCCGCTGTTTCAGGTCGCGGACTTCTCCTTCTCCGGGCGCGATCTCATCCTCATCCTCGGCGGCGCGTTCCTGCTCGCCAAGGGAACGATGGAGCTGCACGAGCGGCTGGAGGGTGACCACAAACCCAAACAGGGCAAGGTCGTGCATGCCGTCTTCTGGCAGGTGATCGTGCAGATCGTCGTGCTCGATGCCGTGTTCTCGCTCGATAGCGTCATCACCGCCGTCGGCATGGTCAACAATCTCTGGGTGATGATTACCGCCGTCTGTGTGGCAATGGCCGTGATGATGGCGGCATCGAAGCCGTTGATGACGTTCGTGTCGAAACACCCGACCGTGGTCATTCTCTGCCTCGGCTTTCTGCTGATGATCGGCTTCAGCCTGATCGTCGAAGGTTTCGGTTTCCACCTTCCCAAGGGCTACCTCTATGCCGCGATCGGTTTTTCCGTGCTGATCGAAGCGGCGAACCAGATCGGCAGGCGCAACCGCGAAAGGCGCATCACCGCCGGCGATATGCGCGAGCGGACGTCCGATGCCATTTTACGGCTTCTGGGTGGCCGGGTCGGCGAACAGCAGTCCCTCGGCGAGACCGCCGATGTCATCGCCGCACAGGCGGCGCGAAGCGATCTGTTCAAATCGGAAGAAAAGGACATGATCCGTGGCGTGCTTACGCTCGCCGAACGCCCCGTCGTCTCGATCATGACGCCACGAACGGAGATCGACTGGCTCGATGTCGATGCCGACCACGACACGCTGAGACACCGCCTGCTGGAACTCGATCATTCCCGGCTGATGCTGGCGAAGGGCAAGCTGGATTCATTCCTCGGTGTCGCCGCAACGCGGGATTTGCTGCGCGACCTTCTGCATGATGGAAAATTGAACCTCGAGCGCTCGCTGCGCGAGCCCCTTATCGTGCATGAAAGCGCCACGGCGTTGCAGGTCATGGAACAGCTGCGTAAATCCCCACTCCAGATGGCCGTCATCGTCGACGAATACGGCACGCTTCAGGGGATAACGACGCCTACGGACATTCTCGAGGCGATCGCGGGCGAGTTTCCGGATGAGGGCGAGGAATCGCAGATTTCGGAACGGGCGGAGGATGGTTCCTGGCTGCTGGATGGCGCCGTCGACGTCAGACGGGTGTCCTATCTGCTGGATATCAATCTGGTGGACGAGGACGATCGTTATTCCACCGTCGCCGGCTACATCCTCTGGCGCCTCAATCGCCTTCCCGAGATCGGCGAACGGGTTTCCGGCGATGGGTTCGAGTTCGAGATCGTTTCCTGCTCGGACAGAAACATCGAAAAGGTCCGGGTTTGGAACACCACGCTTCCCGAGGCGTGAGTTGGAAAAATCCCGAACTGGTTTCGAAATGGCGACGTGACGTGCAAGCCACGGCACGTCACCACATTTGCACCACTAAGGAAGCGGCCCGACCGATGAAAACCGTCCTCCGTTTAGTGAGCGGCATCGATCATGGTAATCCAGCCGGCGGCCCGGCGGGCGGCATCTGCGAGTACGGGTTTCGGCGCCTTGAACCATTCATTTTCCGGCAGTTCGCGCTTCACGCGCACGAAGCCTATGGCATCGTCGAGAGTCGGGAATTCCACCGGCAATGTCAGGTGCAAAAAGAGCGCAACAACGGCGACGGAGCGCGAACGGCCGCCGCGGCAATTGATAAGCACGTTGCCGCGCTCACGCCGTGGATAGGACGGCTTGTCGGGCAGGATCTGTTCCAGCGCCGCCCGCAGGATGTAATGGGCCGCAACCATCTGCGTATCGGGATTTCCATCGCCATCGATCAGACCGATCTTGTAATAACGGATTTCGCCGGGTCCATAAATGCTGCCTTCATGATCCGAGACGATTTGCGGCTGCTCTACAAAATTGAAATCCAGATTGACGGCGCAATTGACAACGGTGGTGATGCCGTTCTCACGCAGAAGCTTGAGATCGCTGGCGCCTTCCTTGCCTGAAATGAAGAGATCAACGCCATAAAGCGGGTGCCGCTCATAGATGCGGCTGAGCTTCGGCAACTCGCCGGTTTCCTGTTCTCGGGATAGGGTCTTTTCCGGTTGCGGCATGTCTTGTCTCCATCGGCACCGATGCGGCGGCCGTTATGTCCTTGCTTGTTCAGGCGTTTGCAGTCGTCTGGCTTTGCGGGATCGCTGCCTTGGCGATGCGGCTTGCGGATATGGATCGCGCCACCCGCTGCAATGTCGGGTAATTCGCCCCCTCGCCCGTGGCGATGTAACCGGGGCAGAGAAAATCGGCAGAGCCCTCCACCACCTTTCCGAGCGTCAACGGCTCATAGGTTCCGCCGGCATTTTTAAGAATGAGGATGGCTGCGGCCACATCCCAGGCATTAACGCCGAAACCGGTAGCCGCATCCGTCCAGCCCGCCGCAACATGGGCGATGCTGAGCGCGGCGCTGCCAGGCCGGCGCAATGTCGAGAAGGTCTCGACAAGAGCGCCGAAATTGGCGAGCGCCGCTTCCCGCCCATCCAGCCGGAAATCACGCGAGACAGGATAACCGGTGATCAAGGTCGCCCGGGTCTCGTCTGCAACACTGCGGGAGCGCAGCTTGTCTCCGTCCAGATAGGAAGCTTCAAGGTCGGCGGAAAACATCTGGTCCGCTACGGGATCATAGACTACGCCGGCAACGGCCTCGCCGTCGATGACGGCGGCAATCGATACGCACCAGAAGGCAAGGCCACGGGCGAAATTCGCCGTGCCGTCGATCGGATCGACATACCATTGCACCTCGCCGTTGCCGATCTGGCCGCCCTCTTCGCCCATGATCGCCGAATTGGGCTCCCGTTCGAGAATGACGGCGCGGATCGCGGCTTCGGCGCGTTTGTCGTGGATGGTGACGATGTCGTGGAGATCGACCTTGTAGTCGACAGTCATGTCGGCGCGGAATGCGGCCAGCAGCGGATCGCGCACGGCACGCGCCGCGGCTTCGGCGATGTTCATCAGCCGCACCGAGCGGGAAAACGCCTCCTCGTTTTCAGGTTTCTGTTCGGTCGAAGAAGGGCTTTGCATCGGCATATCCAGTCTGTTCGTTCTCAAAGGAGGGACCGGCGCGGCAGGGGCCGCGCCAGCCGGGATCATTTCCTGTAGTTGACGCGCCAGACATCCTGCCATTCCTCGCGACGATCGAAATCGTTGAGGCCGGTGGCGGACTGATAACCCATCAGCTTGTCGGCAACCTTCATCAGCCCCGAAGGCTCGTCCGCCGGCATCTTGATGTCGATATTGGTCGGCAGCTTGCCGTCCTTCATCTGCGGTGTGATGCCCTCTTCCGTCAGGATGTAGTGGACAAAGAGTTTCGCCATGTTCGGGCTTTTGGTCTTGGAGGCGATCAGCCCAAGCTTGATGTAGGTCCAGCCGACCCAGGGATCGAGACCGGTGCAGAGGCCGAGCTTGTAGCCCTTGTCGGCATTGTCGCGGAACTTGGCCGAGCTGAGCAGACCGAAGAAGGGCTGCTTCTGGCCGGGTGCGCCGACGGCCTCTGCCACGGGGTCATCACCATCGGTGGCAAGCGGGCCGTTCTGCGCCAGCGCCTTGATCCAGGCTGCGGCCGCATCCTTTTCGATATCCTTGCCGAAATGGGCCTTGTAGGCCGCGGCCACCTTCTCGTTGCCATGGGCTTCGAGCTGGTTGAACCAGTCCGTATAGGTGCTCTTGCTCAGGGGATCGACCATGGCGACCTTGCCCTTCCATTTCGGCTCGGTCAGTTCCCAGATGTTGGTCACCGGGCATTTGTCATAGGCTTCCGTATTATAGGCCCAGACATTGGCGTTGGTGGAGATTGCCAGCGGGTTCTGGAACTGCGCCGGGATTTTCGCCACCATGTCGCCCGGCAGATAATTCTCGACAAAACCCGCCGGCAGAAGCTGCGCGAGCGCCGATGGCGCATCGGTGATCAGCACCACATCGCCCTGCACATTGCCGGACTGGCTTTCGCGGATGATCATTTCCAGCTGGCTGTTGGCGGAAACCTTCACGCCTGTCGCCTTCAGCCCGTATTTGGCGCTGAACTTGTCGGCCATTTCTACGATCTTGCCGGTGCTGTCGTAGATATTGATCGGCTTTTCCTGCTTTGCGGCCGCCAAAATCGCATCGAGATCGAAGGTTTCTTCGGCCGTGGCACTCATTGCGGATAATCCCGCGATGACAGCGGCTACCGCCGTCATCGGTAAAAATCTGCTTCTTCTCATCGTTCCCCTCCCAAGGAAAAGGCGAGGCAGGCTCGCGCCCGCCCTGCCGTTATTTTTTGTAGTTCACACGCCAGAAATCCTGCCAGCCTTCGCGCTTGTCGAGATCGTCGGCCGCCGTTGCGGCGTCGAAAGCCATCAGCTCGTCGAGATGATCGGCAACCTTCGAGGGTTCATCCGCCGGCAGGGCGATTTTCGTGTTGCCGGAAATCTTGCCGTCCACCGTCTGCGGCGCGATGCCCTCTTGCGTCATCAGGTAATGCAGGAAAAGCTTTGCCGCATTCGGGCTTTTGGTCTGCCCGGCAATCAGGCCGAAACCGGGATAAAGGAAACCGGAAAAAGGCTTGACCCCGCTGCAAAGACCGAGCTTCAGCCCCTTGGCCTCATTGTCCCGATATTTCGCCGCCGAGGTGATGACGAAAAAGGGATCGGCCTGCCCCGGAGCACCAGCCGCATCGGCAACCGTGCTTGAATCCGTCAGCAGGGGAGCGTTTTCGGCAAAGGCCTTCACCCAGGCAGCCGTCGCGCTTTTTTCGCCCGTTTCCAGCTTCTTGCCGTAGAGGTCCTCATAGGCCTTTGCGACATCGGCATCGTGATGGGTTTCGATCTGGTTGAACCAGTCGGCATAAAGCGGCTTGTCGAAGAGGTCGAGCATGGCAAGCTTGCCCTTCCAACGCGGCTCCGTCAGTTGCCAGATGTTGGTGACCGGGCATTTGTCGTATTTCTCGGTATTGTAGGTCCACACATGCGGATCCGAGACGACCACGAGCGGATCGCGCAGCTTTTGCGGAATATCGCTTTCCATATCCGGCGGCGACCAGCTGGTGGCAATGCCTTCCGGCAGAAGTTCTCCCATGGCGGAGGCGACATCCGTTGCGACGCTGACATCGCCGACGACATTGCCGGCGCGATGTTCGCGGATCATCAACTCGACCTGGGTTGCCTCGCTCACCTTCTTACCGCTCGCCTGCACTCCATATTTGGTGGTGAAGGCCTGCGCGGTATCGACGATCTTGCCGGTCACCGCGTAGACGGTGATCGGTTTTTCCTTCTTCGCGGCGTCGATGAGCACATCGAGATTAAAGGCGTCCTGCGCATGGGCAGCGCCGCCAAGCGAAAGCGAGAAGATGAGGGAGAGTGCGGAGGCGGCCATCCGCCGCCGCCGCTCGCCGCCATATCGGTTCTTGGTCATGATAGTCACTGCGTCGTTCCCCCGTTATTTTTTGTAATTCACGCGCCAGAAGTCCTGCCAGGTTTCACGCGCATCCCAGTCGTCAAGGCTGGTGGCCATGCTGTAAGGCAGAATGTGATCGAGAACCGCGCCGATGCCCGAAGGCTCGTCGGCGGGCAGTTTCACTTCCCTGTTGGTAGACATCTTGCCGTCGATCGCCTGCGGCGCGATGCCTTCGGCGGTCATGATGTAGTGAATGAAAAGCTTCGCCGCGTTCGGGCTGTCCGTGCCCTTGGTGATCAGGCCGACACCCGGATAAAGCCAGCCTGCCCACGGTTTCAGTTCCTTGCAGAGGCCGAGTTTCATGCCCTTGTCGGCATTGTCGCGAAACTTGGCCGAGCTGATGAGGCCCATGAACGCCTCTTTCTGACCGGGCGTACCAACGGCTTCGGCAGCCGCCGCATCGGCATCGGTCAGAAGCGGCGCGTTGGCGGCAAGCGCCTTCACCCAGGCCGCCGTCGCGCTTGACTCTGCGGTCTCGAGGTCCTTGCCGTAAAGCGCCTTATAGGCCGCCTTCACCTCCCCATCGCCATGCGCTGCCATCTGGTTGAACCAGTCAACATAGGAGGCCTTGCCGAGCGGATCCTGCATCGCCACCTTGCCCTTCCACTTCGGGTCGGTCAGTTCCCAGATGTTGGAAACGGGGCACTTGTCGAAAAGCTCGCTATTGTAAGCCCAGACATTGGCGCTGGTGACGACGGTGAGCGGATCCTGATATTCCGGCGGAATATTGCCGGCGAGATCCGGCGGCAACCAGCTTTCGACAAAGCCCATCGGAATAAGCTGTGCCATCGCCGCCGGCGCATCGCTGATGATCGAGACGTCACCCTGAATATTGTTCGCCCGCGCCTCGCGGATGACCATCTCCAGCTGCGCGGACGCCTTTACCTTCGCGCCCTCCGCGCCGACACCATATTTTGCGGCGAAATTCTTAGCCATTTCCACGATCTTGCCCGTGCTGTCATAGACGGTGATCGGCTTTTCCTTTTTCGCAGCCTCGATCAGGGCGTTGAGGTCGAAAGGCTCCCCCGCCTTCGCCACGCCGCCAAACGTTGCCAGAATTGCCGTTGCACACAGGAGACGGCTAAGGCCGCCCGTCATTTTCCGCTTCATACTGCTCCTCCTTCAGCAAGCGATTGTCAGTCATTTCGTCGTTTTCAGTTGTAGCTGCTGCTCCTCAGCACCGCGTCCGCTTCGGTAATCCGTTGCCCCTTGGCATCGAAGACATGCAGGGCCTCGGGTGGAACGTGGAAAAACACGCGGTCGCCACTGTCGACGCGCGGCAGGGCATGGGTGGTCAGGAACAGCGTGTGGTTCTCGCTCCTCAATTCGAGAATCCAGCTGCCGCCTGTCGGAAGCACGCCGGTCACCGTCATTTCACCGAACAGGCTGCCCTGCGGCACATCCTCGGGCTTGACCACGTAACCCATCGCCTCCGGCCGCATGCCGACCGAGGCGATGCCGCGCAGTTGCGGATAACGCGTTGCGAAATAGGCCTCCGCATTATCGGCGATATCAGACACACCGGGCTGGCCGAAGGTCAGGATATTGATCGGCGGGCTGCCGACGAATTCGGCGACGAAGCGGTTGGCCGGACGGTCGTAGATATCGTTCGGCGTGCCCATCTGCTGCAGCGTGCCCTCGTTCATGACGGCGATGGTCGTTGCAAGCGTCATGGCTTCCCACTGGTCATGCGTCACGAAGACGATGGTGGTCTTGAACTCCTTGTGCAGCCGCTTCAGCTCGGCGCGCATTTCCAGCCGCAGCCGGGCATCGAGATTGGAGAGCGGCTCATCGAGAAGCAGCACGCCCGGATTGACGGCCAGCATGCGGGCCAGTGCCACACGCTGCTGCTGCCCCCCGGAAAGCTGCGACGGATAACGGTCGCGGTACTTGGCAATGTCGAGCGCCTGCATGACGCGCTCGACGCGCGCCTCCCGCTCGGCTTTCGGCAGCTTGCGCAGGCGCAGGCCGAAATCCGTGTTGCGCTCAATGGTCAGATGCGGCCAGAGCGCGTAGCTCTGGAAAACGAGGCCCATTTCGCGCTTTTCCGGCGGCACGAAGATGCCGTCATTGACAGAATCTATCACCCTGTCGCCGACACGGATTTCCCCGCCGGAGAGGTTTTCAAGGCCCGCGATCATGCGCAGCGTCGTGGTCTTGCCGCAGCCGGAAGGGCCGAGCAGGCACATGAATTCGCCGTCGCGGATTTCGAGATCGAGATCGGAAACCGCATTTGCGGAATTCACGCCGTAGTTCTTCTGCGCCCCGCGCAGGTTGATGGTAGGCATCAGCTTCCAAGTCCTTCTGCAAGATTTGTGCGGGTCAGCTTCTGGGCCAACAGGGTGCCGAAATAGGCAATGCCGGCGATGATCAGCACCACGGCGTTCGCGGCCTGCGTATAGTGGTAATCGACCAGCCGCAGCGAATAGGTGGTCAGAACATCCGTGCTCGGCACCGCGAGGATTACGAACAGGCTCAGGCCCTTGATGCCCGAGATGAAGGGCAGGAGAACTCCGGTCACCAGCGATCCCTTCTGGATCGGGATGACGATCGAGATCATGCGGCGGAACCAGCCGGCACCGGCAATCTGCGCCGCTTCTTCCGGGTCCTTTCCGAGCTGTGTCATGGCCGAAATGCCGGCGCGCGAGGCATAGGGCATCTGGTCGGCGATCAGCGCCAGGATAAGGATCGTCACCGTGCCATAGAGCGCCGGCATCGGCCCGCGCGGAACCGCAAACAGCGAGAGATAGGCGGCAGCAAAGGCGATGCCGGGCACGAGATAGGGCAGGAACGTGACCTGACGCAGATAGACCGAAAGGGCGCGCACCGGTGTGCGGATGACGACATACCCGACAAGCAGACCGAGGACACCCGATGTGAGCGAGGCCAGACCGACGATCATCATCGTGTTTTTGGCTGCCGCCCAGAGATCGGGGCTTAAAAGAACGCCGGTCTGCAGGGCCACGGTGTTGAGGTTGGTGCCAATCCAGTAATCGAGTGTGAAATTGTCGAACGTGAATTTGGCCGGCATCTTCATGACGGTCGAGAGGGCGAGTGTAAGCAAAGGCAGGCCGACGCTGAGAATGAAGACGGCGGCCGCAAAGCCCGTTGCCGGAAGACGCATTCTGCCGAGACGGCTTTGCCGGTTCATGGAACCCTTGGAGCCTATCGTCACGAAACGCCGGGCTTCGCGAACGAGGCGGGCATCGATCATCAGCGTGATGATGCCGATGAGCATGATCGAGGCCGCAACGACACCGGCAACGCCGGTCTGGCGCGAGGCGATGCTGCGGAACAGCGATGTCGACAGCACCTCGAACTTCACGGGAAGGCCGAGAACATAGGGTACGCCGAATTCACCGAGGCACTTCGCAAAGATCAGCACCATGGAAGAGAGCAGCGCCGGGCGCATCAGCGGCAGGATGACCTGCAAAGCCACCTGATAACGATGGGCGCCGAGAATGCGGGCCGAATCCTCCAGCTGCGAGTCGAAGCGGCGCAGCGCCGAGCCGAACAGCAGGATGACGAAAGGTGTGTAATGCAGGGCAAGGATGATGGTGATCGGGAAACGCCCATAGGCCACCCAGTCCGGCGGTGTCAGCCCCATCGCCTCGAACCAGCCCGGCTGGCCGCCAACGGTGCGGTTTTTGAACAGCGTCGTCCAGGCGAGAGCGAAGGTCCATGCGGGCAGCATATAGGGCACGATCAGCGCGGTCGCGAACCAGCGGCGACCGAACATGTCCGTGCGGCTGATAAGCCAGGCAAGCACGGTGCCGATGACGAGTGAAAGCACAATCGCCCCGAAGGCTACTGTCAGCGTGTTAAATAGCGGACGCCAGAAAAGGTCCGTCGCGACGGGCGAGAAGAACGCCCTGTCGAGATAATAAAGCGTGAGGTCACCGACATCCTTGCCGAGACGCCGTTCGTGGCCGAACTGGACGCGGACGGCATCGAGCACAATCGAGATGATCGGAACGACGATCAGATAGGTGAAAAGCAACGCCGTCAGCACGCCGATGAGCGTCGTCGGCTCCCTGAGCGCGACCTTGACGCGATATCGCCAGGCCTGCCATGCCGAAGGCGCGGTCGCCGGGGGACGCCCCAGTGCCTCCGCCTTCGTTGTTTCGCTTAAAAGAGCCATTATTCCTCCCCATATGGCCGCAACATTGCTCCGACACGCCGGCAAGCATCTGCCTGCGCGCAACCTGCGGGACAGGCGGCGCGTGCGTCGAACATGAGCAATGCGTCAATGCTTCAGCAGCGGGCATCCAGCCCGCAAGCAACGATGATCCAGCTCCTCCCGGAAACATCGCCGGCAAGCAAAACGTAGAATAAAAATTCCATATAATGCTTTACCTTGGAATGCATGATCCATCCTAAGCGGCGTTTTGTCAACGACAAAATGCACACGCGGTCATCGATTTATATCATTGTTTTAAAACGATTTTATTGATTGAATTTTGCATATTTTTACATCGACTGGTGTGCAATCCTCTTTTCCCGCAGAATGGGAATGGAAAGGACGATATATTTTCCGACGAAAGCGAGCATCGCCCTGCCTGAACAGAAGCGCTTCGCACCTGAAATATTTCGATTGGAATGGTCGGCCCTTATGGCCTGTGATATCAGACATGAGGTTTCGCAACGGGGGAGTTGAATGGCGAGAGGGTTCGTGACGGCCGAAGAGGTGGCGAAAAAGGCCGGGGTCTCGCGCTCCGCCGTGTCGCGCACATTTACCCCCGGCGGCAGTGTATCGAAGGCCGTCCGGCGCAAGGTGTTGAAAGCCGCTCATGAACTTGGCTACCGCGTCAACCGTCTGGCCCAGGGTCTCAACAATGACCGTTCCAATCTCATCGGGGTGGTCGGCGCCAATCTCAGCTCGCCATTCATTTCAAAGCAGCTCGATCTCCTCAGCATCGGCCTTCTGCGTCGCGGCTTGCAATGCCTGCTGCTGAACGCGGCCGATGCGCGCAAGGATATCGCGCCGCTGATCGAACTGCTCTTCGAGTTTCGCGCCCAGGCCATCGTCGTTCTCTCCGGTGAACCGCCGGCCTCGATTGTTGACGAATGCATCGCCAATGGCGTGCGCCTCATCCTCATCAACCAGCGTCTCGACCGGACCGACACGAACATGGTGCTGAGCGACGATTCCCACGGCGCCGATCTCGCCGCCATGCGGCTTGTGGCGGCAAAATGCCGGAAGGTCGCGGTCGTTTCCAGCGGCAGCCAGACACCGGCACAGCTGCGCCGCGCCGGCGCCTTCACCCAGCGCATGACCATCGAGGGCATCGAAGTCGTCCCATGGTCGGGCGGGCCGACAAGTTATGACAGCGGTTATCAGGCCGGTTGCGAATTGCTGACGGACAAAGCGATAGACGGCGCCTTCTGCGTGACCGATCTGCTGGCGCTCGGCTTCATGGATGCCGCGCGGCTGGAAATGGGCCGCCGGGTGCCGGAAGACGTGTCGATCGTCGGTTTCGACGATATTCCGCAGGCGGGCTGGAAAAGCTATCAGTTGACGACCGTTGCCCAATCCTTCGACGCGCTGACCGAGAAGGTCCTGACCGCGCTTGACAGCGACGAACCGGAAACCCGGCTTCAGGTCGTGCCCGTTGAGATGGTCGAGCGGATCACGGCGCGCTAACCCGCCTGCTTGATCCGGCTTTCGATCAGAAGGCCGCTTTCATCGAGGATCGGATGGGCGACGGCGGCGATATGGGCATTGATGCGTTTCAGATCGCGCAGCATGTCGAGATGCACGGAGCTTGTCTGGATGCTGTCGGTCCGGCCATCGCGCAGGCGCTGGAGATGACGCTCCGATGACTGTTTTTCCAGCCGGCGCACATCTTCCTTCACCTCCACCAGCCGGCGGGCAAGGTCGGCATTGCGGGTGGCGAAAACCGATTGCGCCATGCGGATATTGTCGAGCGTGATGGAGAAAAGACGTTCCAGCTCGCTTTTGCCGTCATCGGAAAATCTGAGACCGAGATTGATCTTCTTGGCGATTTCCGGGCGTATGCCCTTCTCGATGATATCGCCGATATGTTCGAGATTGATGGCATATTCGACGATATCCATCGCGCGTCGCTGGTCCTTCTGGCACAAACCATCCTGGCCATCCTGGCCCACCTTCGAGACATAGACCTTGATGGCATGCTGGATACTGTCCACCCGGCCTTCCAGCGTGCTGATATCATTGAGTTTCGAAAGATCGTTGTCGCGCATGGCGTCACTTGCCTGACGCAGCATGCGCTCGATCAGATCGCCGACCAGCATGACCTCGCGGCTTGCGCCGGCAAGAGCCGCAACCGGCTGCCCCAGATCATGGGTGTCGAGATAGCTGCGGCTGCTTTCGGCTCCCTCTTTTTCCGGCAGTAGCGCGGTCGTCATCCGCAGCAGCAACGGCGATAGCGGCCATGCGATCACGGCAACCGCCAGATTGAAGAGAAGATGCGCATCGACCGCTAGATTGGTGTGCGAGAAAGGCGACATGTCGAGCAGTGCTGCGCCGTATCCGGCAAGCGGCAGGGCTGCGACACAGCCGGTCGTCCGGACGATGAGGTTACCAAGCGCCACCCGGCGCGCCGCGACCGGCGCCTTCAGCGTCGCCAGCACCGGCGGAACCGCGCCGCCAAGATTGGCACCGAGCACCAGCACGATGACGAGGCTTGTTTCAATGCCGCCGCTTGCCGCAAGCGACAGGATGAGAACGACGATGGCAAGGCTCGATGATGCCAGCACGGCCAGCACCGCGGAAAAGATCAACGCGACCGGCCAGGCATTGCCGAGCATGGAAATGAAGAGGTTAAGCGCCGGCGACTGCCGGATAGGATCCGTCGCCGCAGAAAGAAGATGCAGGGAAAGCAGCATCAGGCCGACACCGGCAAGGGCCGCACCGGCACCCTGGCGCTGCATAGACTTTCCACGCAACAGGATTACACCGGCAAGGATCAACATGGGCGACAGCCAGCCAAGACCGAGCGCGACAATCCACGCGGTCGTTGCGGTGCCGACATTGGCGCCGAGCAGCACGATCTGCGCCATCGCCGGTGCGATGAGATCTTTTTCAACGAAGGAGGCAACCATCAGCGCCGTGGCTGTCGAACTCTGCAGTGCAATCGTCGCCACGAGGCCGGCGATGAAGGAGCGAAACCCACCGCGCGTGCCGGCGGCAAGCCCGATGCGAAGCTTGGCGCCGAAGGCACGCGACATTCCGTCCTTGATCTGCCCAAGGCCGAAAAGCAGCAGCGCCACCGCGCCGAACAGATTGATGCTGACAACGACCGATTCCACTAGATCACCTCGCCTGTCCTGCTTGCCGCCACTCTTCCCCGCGGGGACGTTGATCTGCCCCGTTCACATCGTGGATTGCGGTAAAAAACCTTCGGATCACACTGCAATCGATTGACGCTGCGGTGTGAGACGGAGTTCCAGATGCCGCGAACCACCTTCTTCGGCACGGTCGAGAAACAGCCCAAGGGCACCGAAGAAGATTTCGATAAAACTCTTAACCGACCCGTCGTGATGATCGGGCTCACGGCCAAAACGCCCCGCCAGCGACCGGTAAAGGGAAAGCCGTTGAGGCGCGATATGCGCAAGCGCAAGCCCGGCGCCCTGACGCAGGCAATACCAGTCGGCAATAAGCTCGAACATCGGCAGATCGGAGCACAGCTCGGCTTCACGCGAGGCAAGGCTCTTTTCACCAAGTAGGCCGATAACCTCGGATACAGTTTTATCCGCAATCGCCGCCACGATCCCGGCTGGCCACTCCTTGGTGAAATAACGGTGCCTGATCAGCGCGCGTTTGTGGCCGAGCAGAAAATCACCGTAATTGCCCGCCGCAAACGCGCCGTCCTCGTCCTCGCCGGCAAGTGCGGTTTCCTGCGTATAACCCCGGCAAATGCGACTGTTTATCGGCAGGGAGGCCATTTCCACCGTCTCGACGGATATCTCATGCTGCGAGGGATGGACGACCTTGAAGGCGGGCGGAAAGGCGACCAGAGACGGCACGGCGATATTGGTGAGCGAGGTTTCGCCCTCCCCGCGCCGGGTCACACCTTCCACATGCAGATGTCCGCTGAAATGGACCTGGAGCCCGGCCTCAACCAACGCATCCTCAACCGCCTTGCGTGGCGTGCGGCGCACGACGTTGGTTTCGCCAAACAGCGCACTTTCGGCACCGCTTGCGCCATCGAAGGGATCGAGCGCCGGGTAATGGGAAAAGCCGAGCAAAGTCTTGCCAAGCACCTGCGCCCGCTCCCGCACATCGGCAATCCAGTCGATGATGAAGGGCTTGCAGCGCAAAAGCGCGTTCCAGCCGCCGGAAGTACTGTCGGTAAAGGCAGCTTCCTCCCCCGTCTCGAAAGTGCCGTCGAGCGGTTCGAAAATATTGGCGTCGATCATGAGCAGCCAGAGACCCGGCTCCGGCTCAACCAGATAGGATGCGTCCATCAGTCGGTAGACATTGCGTCCATCTGGCGAGCGCACCTCGTAGAGACGGTCTTCCGCCGCATCGGAAAGCCCGAACGGTGTTTCCCAATGCAGATAGTCCGGCTGGCGGAAATATCCGAAAGCCGCCATCGGGCCAAGGCCCACGGGGTAACCTTCGCAATACATCCGGTCACTGATCACGACCCGCTCACCGGCCCGCCGCGCATCGCTCGAAACGGAAAGGCATTCGCCGTTCTCCGTCAGAAACTCCTTGGTATGATGCCGGCCACGCGGGCCGAAAATATCGTGGTTTCCGGGCAAAGCATAAAAGGCGGTGCCATGGGCATCGCGATGGTGCTCCAGAATGCCTTTCAGCGTTTCGGATGTCGCTCGCTGGCCGTCGTCGGTATAATCACCAAGCAGCACCACATGGCGAATGCCCCGCCGCCGCACCTCTTCGAGTGCGGCATGCAGCGCATCGGCGCTTTCGTTGAAAACCCGGGTGGATTCGCGCGTATCCGACCAGCTGCGCATGGTGATGCGCTGACCATCGACCTCTATACCGGGAAAACCGAAATCGGCCGCCGTGTCATGGAAATGGGCGTCGGCAATGACGGCGACGGAGGGAAGCGTGCGTTTCAGCATGGTTGCACAGTCTTTCTGCCCTCGACCATGTCGATCCAGTCGGAAGCACGGCGGGCGGCGGCATAGAGCATAGGTTTCGGCGTCTCGAACCATTCGTCCGGACGCAATTCCCGCTTCGTGCGGATCACGGCCAGTGCATCGTCAAGGGTGGGATAGAGATGCGGCTGCTGCTTGTGCAGGAAAAGCGCCACCAGCGAGACCGAGCGGCTGCGCCCGCTGCGGCAATTGACGAGCACATTGCCACCATCGGGGAAAGGATAGGTTTCGCGCTTCGGCATGGTCTGCCGCAACGCGCCGTCGAGAATATAATAGGCTCCCAGCATCATCGTGTCCGGGCTGCCTTCCCCGTCGATAAGACCGAGCTTGTAATAACGGATATCGCCATAACCCACTGCGCACCTGTCGCCCTCTTCCACTGCTGCCTGCACGAGATTGATATCCAGATTGACGGCGCAGTTGACGACGGTGGTAATGTCGTGCCGACGCAGGAGCCCAAGATCGCTCGCACCATCGCTGCCGCCGATGTAAAGCGCAGCGTTACGCGGGCCGAGCCCCTCCGCAATCAGGCTGATCGCAGGCCGGGCATAAACGGGTCCATCCATGTCATTCCTCCACATGCATCAAGCGCCCCCCACGGACGGGCGCTCGTCTAAATTCAGGCCGATACGGCCCGCTGCCGATCCGAAGGCTGCCGCTCTGCCAAAGGTATGTTCGATGCCTGGCTGACGCCGCTTGCAACGCCGCTGGCTGCGGCCAGCACCGGCCCGCCATCTTCAAGACTACCGATCTCCAGGAAAGGGCAGACGCCGCCGCCAGCTTCGCTGACGAGTAACAGTCCCGCAAGACAATCCCATGAATTCATGTGCAATTCGAGATAGGCATCGGAGCGACCATCGGCCACATAGGCAAGCGCCAGCGCACCGGAACCGGCGCGGCGGACATTGGCGCCCATATCGAGCAGGTTCTTGACGACATCGAGATAGGTGGCATTCGCTATACGTGTCGACCAGCCCATTTCGATAGAGGCCGCATCGAAACGCTCCGTCTGCGCAACCCGGATAGGCTGTCCGTTGCGCGTTGCCCCCTCGCCGCGTCGGGCGAAATAAAGCTCATCAAGTGCCGGGTTGTAGATCGCACCGATCTCTGTTTGCCCGTTTTCGACATAGGCGATGGAGATGCAGAAATGCGGAATGCCACGGGCGAAATTCGCAGTGCCGTCTACAGGATCAACGACCCAGACGCGGTCGCCGATCACACCGCCGCCCTCCTCACCGAAAAAACTGTCCTCGGGGAAGCAGCCGGCGATCGCGCCGCGAATATGCGCTTCGGATGCCGCATCCGTCACCGTCAGAAAGTCCTGCGGACCCTTCATCGAGAAGCTGCGTGTCGCCTCGCCCTCAAAGCCCTTCAGCACCAACTCCCCGGCGGAAAGAATAACGCTGCGGCACAGTTCGGCACGGGCTGCCAACGTATCCGGATAGGGCATCGAGTCCATGCGAAATAACCATCTCTAAAAAGATTGAACACGCGTTCATATTGCACGCGTGTTCAATCTTTTCAAGCATGATTTTCGAAACATGTTCTGCTGAAGGTCAAACCGATCAACTCATTGCCGGATAGTCGGTTTGTCATGAAAACTTGCGGAGTGTAATGGAACGGTTTTCCCATGCACGAGTTGTTTTACCGTAACCCAAGCAGGAGAAAAACCAGTGGATCACACCAATCACGTACGCCTCGTCGAGACAGAACTGACCCCGTCCGTTCTGCAAGGCGCGACAGTTTATGGCGCGGATGACCACAAGGTCGGCAAAGTCGATCACGTCCACGGCGTTGGCGCCGGCAGCACCGCCATTATCGATGTCGGCGGCTTTCTCGGCATCGGCGCAAAGCCCGTCGCAGTACCGCTCAGCGATCTGGATTTCATGCGCGACGAGGATGGCGATGTCCACGCGGTCACCTCGTGGACCAAGGATCAGCTCAAGGAAATGCCTGAGCACCGCCACTAATCTTTGAAAAACGCCCGGCTACCCGCCGGGCGTTCTTTTTTCTCCTATCGGGCGACCTCCCCCATCCCCCCATAAGATGGGCTAAGCCCCGATTGTTCTGCCGACCGATGGAACGCTTAAGCGTATCGAGCATTTTCATGACGCTTAAAAATCGCGCGCAATGTAGTTCAGGGGGACAGTGATTGAACAACCAGATACAGACCACTCCGCTGAGCATCGACGACGTCACCGTCATCGATGACGAGAAGGTCAAAAAGGCGGTCACGGCAGCCGCTCTCGGTAACGCGATGGAGTGGTTCGATTTTGGCGTCTACGGCTTCGTCGCCTACGCCGTCGGCAAGGTCTTTTTCCCGGACGCTGCCCCTGCCGTTCAAACCGTGGCGGCGCTTGCAACCTTCTCCGTGCCCTTCCTCATCCGCCCATTGGGTGGCGTATTCTTTGGCGCCATGGGCGACAAATTCGGGCGCCAAAAAGTCCTCTCCCTGACAATCATCATCATGGCCGCGAGCACTTTCTGCATTGGCCTCATCCCCGGTTATGCCACCATCGGCATATGGGCACCCATTCTGTTGCTGTTGTGCAAGCTTGCCCAGGGGTTTTCCGTCGGCGGCGAATATACCGGTGCGGCCATTTTCGTGGCGGAATACGCGCCTGACCGCAAACGCGGCTACCTTGGCAGCTGGCTCGACTTCGGCTCCATCGCAGGCTTCGTGCTTGGCGCGGGGCTTGTCGTGCTCCTCAGCACCGCAATGGGCGAAGCCAAGTTCCTCGACTGGGGCTGGCGCATTCCGTTCTTTCTGGCGGCACCCCTCGGGCTGATCGGGCTTTATCTCCGCCACGCGGCGGAAGAGACGCCCGCCTTCACCGAACGCCTGCAACGATCGGAAGAAGAAGACCGGCAGTCGCTTAAAGAGCGCCCCATGGTTCCCATCGCCGAGATTGTGAGCCAACATTCCCGGTCGCTGGCAATATGCATAGGCATGGTCCTCGTGACCAACGTGACCTATTACATGCTGCTCACCTATATGCCGACATATCTGTCGAAAACACTGAATTACAGCGAGGACCATGGCGTCCTCATCATCATTGCGGTGATGGTTGGCATGCTGTTCGTCCAGCCTGCCATCGGACTTCTGAGCGACCGCATCGGACGCAGGCCGTTTCTGGCGGTTGGCAGCACGGCGATCCTGTTTCTTTCGCTGCCGGCATTTCATCTCATCGCCAGCGGACAGGTTGTTCAGATTTTCTTCGGACTGCTGATCCTCGCGGTCGCGCTCAACTGCCTGATCGGGATCATGGCCTCCACCCTGCCGGCCCTCTTTCCGGCCCGCATCCGCTACAGCGCTCTGGCTATCGCGTTCAATATCTCGATCATCGTCGCCGGGCTGACGCCGACACTCACCGCATGGCTGGTGGAGGTGACGGAAAATATCTATATGCCGGCCTACTATCTCATGGTGGCGGCCGTCTTCGGCATCGTCACGACGTTTTTCCTCAAGGAAACCGCCAACCGGCCGCTTTATGGCGATACACCGAATGCTTCGAGCCGAAAGGAAGCCAAATCGCTTCTTGCAGAGCAATATCTGCACATCGAGAAAAGCGTCGAGGAGATAGACGACGAGCTGCTCAAACTTGAAGAACAGAAGGAAACTCTTCAGGCAAAACGAAACCAGCTCGTTGGCAGACACCCGGATCTCAACTGAGCGGGATATCCAGTCCTGAGACAGGATGCGCGGCGATGCGTTTGCACCCCGCGCATCCGTAAACGTCAGACGGCGAGGAACCCGCCATCGATGGGCAACACCGCGCCGGAAATCATGCTGCTATCATCCGACAGAAGCAGCGCGATGCTCTGCGCCACATCCTCGGCCTCAGCAAAACGCTTCAGCGGATGGCGGACCATCATCGGCTCGCTCTTGGCAGGATCGTTCCATGCTTCCGCAGCGAGTTCAGTCAGCGTGATGGTCGGTGCGACGGCGTTGACGCGGATGCCGTGCGGCCCAAGTTCCTTGGCGAGAACGCGGGTCGCGCCTTCAAGCCCGGCCTTCGAGGCCGCGTAACATAGATGGTCCTGAAAACCGCGATGACCGGCAATCGAGGTGATGTTGACGATTGCGCCGCCGCCACCCTTTGCAACGCGGGCACGGGCGAATTCCTGGCAGGTGACGAGAGCGGCGCGCAGGTTGATACCTAACACCGCCTCATAACCTTCGTCGCTCATATCAAGCACGCTTTCGAGCACATTGATGCCCGCGCTGTTGATGAGAAAATCGCACGGACCTGCTTCCGCCATTGCCGCCCGGGTAGCGGCGACATCGGCGAGATCGACGCGGATCGTGCGGCAACCGATTTCACTTTTCAGGCTGTCGAGATCGGACTGGGTGCGGCTGATGGCCACGACCTCAGCGCCGCGCGCAGCCATCAGGATAGCGCAGGCACGGCCGATGCCCTTGCCTGCGCCGGTGATGATGACGGATTTTCCGGAAAACTGCATGGAATCCTCTTTATTTTGCGGCCAAGGCGGCCGGACGATGGAAGCGTGTGGCGCTTCAGGAATGGTTCGCGGAACGAATGGCGCGTGCCGCATTTTGTAGCGCCAGAAACGCCTCGTAACGCGACTGGTGCACTTGGCTGAACGCGTCGTCCGGTGCCGAGCATTTGGCAATGCGCGACATGGCGGGCATGGCGGAAATCAGGTCGGGATAGGCCCCGGCGGCAACCGCGCCGAGCATTGCTGATCCCAGAAGTACAGGCTCCTCGCATTCACTGAGTTCGACCGGAAGCCCCGTCGCATCCGCCAGCAATTGTCTTGCAAGCGGATGGGCGCCCGCGCCGCCGCTGACGCTGATCGTCTCCACCGGAGCACCGTGGCGAGCCTGCGTCTCGATGATCTGGCGAAGCCCGTAACCAAGGCCGAGAAGCCCCGCCACGTAGAGCGCAACAAGCGAATCCACACCCGTTTCGGTGCCATAACCGGCAATGACAGCCCGCGCATGGGGATCGGCGAAGGGCGCGCGGTTACCGAGGAATTCCGGCACAACGTGAAAATTCTCGGCAATCTGTACCGCAGCGGAGACGGTTGTAGCCATGGCCAGCGCGCGGTCGGCCAACCATGCGGGCAATGATTTACCTTCTTTTTCCGCCAGCGCTTTCGCCTCGGCAAAGGCCGGGTGCAATTGCACCAGGTAATCGATGGCGGCACCGGCAGCGGACTGGCCGCCTTCGTTGAGCCATGCGCCGGGAACCATGGCGGAATAATAGGGACCCCAGACACCCGGTACAAATGCGGGCTCCGCGGTGGTCGTCATCGTGCAGGAAGAGGTGCCGAAGACATAACCGAGGCATCGCGAAGCGTCACCGCCCGCAGCCACGGTTCCGACACCACCAGCGTGAGCATCGATCAGACCGGCCGCAACGGCGGTTCCGGCAACCAGACCCATGGCTTTTGCGGCTTCCTCGGTAAGGCCATTGCCGAGCGCAGTGCCGGGGTGAACGACGCTTTCCCCGATACGGCGAAAGCCTTGCTCCGCCAGATCGCCAAGCCCGATAGCGGTGAAATACTCCGCGTCCCAACGCCCCTCGTGGGCCAGATAGGTCCATTTACAGGTGACCGTGCATGCGGAGCGATCGAGCGCGCCGGAGGCTTTCCAGGTTAGGAAATCGGTCAGGTCAAAGAAGTGTTCGGCACGGGCGTAGATATCCGGCCTGTTTTCGCTGAGCCACAGCAGTTTCGGCGTCTGCATTTCCGGAGAAATCCGGCCACCGACATATTTCAGGACGGTATGTTCGCCGGCATTGATCCGCTCGGCCTGTTCGACGGCGCGATGATCCATCCAGACGATGATGTCACGTTCGGGATGATCGGAAGCACCAACCGGCAGGGTCTCATCATCCGGCCCACGCACCACGAGCGAGCAGGTGGCATCAAAACCGATGCCGACCACGGCAGCCGGATCGATGCCGGCATGCGAGACACTTTCCCGCACGCTGTCGCAAACGGCTTTCCAGACCTCACCGCTCGATTGTTCGGCGATGCCGCCGTCCTCGCGGTGTATCGTGATCGGGCGCTTGGCGGTGGCCAGAAGTCTGCCCGCGACATCAAAGACACCGGCACGGGCTGAACCGGTCCCGACATCGACACCAATCAGATAGGAAGCCATTTGCGATACTCCTTGGAGCAACGGATGATCCGATGCGGAAACGAACAAGAGCGGCGGGATCGATTCCGATTTT
>JWIT01000008.1:121965-330009 GCA_000949895.1 Agrobacterium arsenijevicii
TTTTCCCCGCCGCTCCAATAGGGTCTTTTAAACGCGGTCGAAGTTGGTGGGCAACACCAGCATGTCGCGGATGGTAACGGTGCGCTTGCGGGTCAGCATGTAGACAACCGCATCCGCCACTTCACTCGCATCGATAAGGCTACCCGATTCCTTGGCCTTGCGAAGATTTTCCTCCGGCCAGTCTGCAAGAAGTGCGGAAACCACCGGACCGGGCGAGACCTGCGCGACGCGTACGCCATGCGGAATCATCTGGCGGCGCATGCCCTGCACGAAGCTGGTGATCGCCCATTTCGAACCCGAATAGATCGGCTCCCAATAGGTCGGGAAATGTCCGGCAATCGAGCAGGTAACGATGATGTCGCCGGTCTTGCGCTCCGACATGTGCGGCACGACGGCCTGCACGTTCTTCATCACCGCATTGACGTTGAGATTGAGCATGCGATCGATGGCATCAGGCGTCGTCTCGGTCAGTTCGCCGCCGATATAGGTGCCGGCATTGCAATAGAGAATGTCGATATGGTCGACCTTCTCCAGGATTTCCGGGATCATGGCGTTGCAGCTGTCGGCGTCCAAGAGGTTCGTAACCTGCGGGATAGCGCGCTCGCCGAGCTTGCCGACGAGTTCATTCAAGGCTTTTTCGTTCCAGTCGACCATGACCACGGTCGCACCCTGTTCCAGCAGCGCCTCGGTGGTGGCGAGACCGATACCGGATGCGGCGCCGGTGATGACCGCGATCTTGCCTTGCAGCGATTCAGACATTTAATTCTCCTGCTTTCTTGAAGATTTGACGCGCGGGCTCAACGCCAGTCGCGCCCGATATAGATTGCGAGCAGGATGATGGCTCCCTTGATGACATCCTGCAGGTAGGGGTTGATGCCCATGAGGTTGAGGCCGTTATTGAGGATACCGAGCAGCACCGCGCCGATAAGCGTGCCGAGGATCAACCCCCTGCCCCCGGCAATCGCCGTACCGCCGAGAACCACGGCCGCAATGGCATCCAGTTCGAAGCCGACGCCAGCATTGGGCTGACCGCTCATCAACCGGCCGGTCAGGATGAGGGCGGCAAGTGCTGCGGTCACACCCGAGATACCATAGACGGCAAGCTTGACACGCCGGGTCTTCACGCCGGAAAGGCGTGCGGCCAGCTCGTTGCCGCCAAGTGCGTAAACGTGGCGACCGAAAGCCGTGCGCTGCAAAAGCACCCAGGCCACGGCATAAATCACCACCATGATGATAACGGGCACCGGCACGATGCCGACACGGCCAACGCCGAACCAGGAAATCCAGCTTGGAATGCCGCTGACCGGATAACCGCCGGAATAAATAAGGCCGAGACCGCGCGCCATGCCCATGGTCGCAAGCGTGACGATGATGGCCGGCATCTTGCCCCAGGCGACAAGCGCTCCATTGAAGATGCCGATGCCCAGCCCGATGAACAGGCCGGCAGGCAGGGCAACTGCGGGAGACAGGCCGGTGTTCACCATCAGGCCGGCGGACAACGTGCCGACAAGCGCCATGACTGCACCGACCGACAGGTCGATGCCGCCGGTCAGGATGACGAACGTCATGCCGACGGCCAGAATGCCGACGACGGAAACCTGTCGCAGCACGTTCATGATGTTGTTCACGCTGAAGAAATTGTCGCTCGCAAGCCCCATCAGGATCGATACGACAATAAGACCCGCCAAAGGCAGGGCGAGCGGAGAGCGCAGCACGCTGCCCAAACCAAAACCGCTCGTTTTCGCGGCAACGCCGGTATTTGCATCAAGCGACATGTTCAACCCTCCCGGTGGTGGCATTTGTCATTATTGTTTCTGAATTGATGTCCGCGCCTTCGACGGTGGCAACGATGCCGCCGGAGCGGAACACACAGACGCGGTCCGACATGCCGATCACTTCCGGCAGCTCCGAAGAGATCATGATGATCGAATGGCCCTTGGCGGCGAATTCGCGCATGAGCGCATAGATTTCCGCTTTCGCGCCGACATCGATGCCACGCGTCGGCTCGTCAAAGATCAGCACGCGCATATCGTGGTTCAGCCAGCGGGCGATGACGATCTTCTGCTGGTTGCCACCGGAAAGCGTGTCCACCCGCGCATAAGGCCCCTGCGCCTTGACCTGCACCTGCGCCATGGCCTTTTTCGTGTGCTCCAGCTCTTTTTTCAGGTCGATGAACCAGTGAGCCTTGGGATACTTGCGGTAGTTGTTGAGGGAAATGTTCTGCAGGATGGAAAAGCTGGTGATCAGCCCTTCCTCCTTGCGGCTTTCCGGCAGCAGACCGATGCCGCGCATCAGCGCTTCATCAGGGCCGGAAAAACGCGTCTCGACGCCATCGACCTTGATCCTGCGGCGCGAGGCGGAATGCGCGCCAAGCATGGCAAGCGCCGTTTCCGTGCGTCCCGAACCGACAAGACCGGCAAAACCCAATATTTCGCCTTGCCTCAGCGAAAAGCGCGAGACCGGCCCGCCCTTTTTCAGTTGAAGCTCTTCCACCTCGATCACGTTGCGCGCGCTCGCATCGATCTTTGGTTTGGGTGGGAAACTGGCCTCAATACGCCGGCCGACCATCATCTCCACCAGACGGTCGTTATCGACCTCCGAGGTCAGGCAGGAACCGATGAGTTCGCCATCGCGCAGGACGGTGATGCGGTCGCAGATCTCGAAGATTTCCTCGAGGTGATGGGAAATGAAGATGATCGCCACACCCTGACGGCGCAGCTCACGCATGACTTTGAAGAGATGCTCCGTCTCAGACGGGGTAAGCGTCGCCGTCGGCTCATCGAGAACGAGAATGCGGGCGTCCAGCGAAAGCGCCTTGGCGATTTCGACGAATTGCTGCTGGGCAACGGAAAGATGATGCACCGGCACGTCGAGCGGAACATCCACGGCCAGACGGCTCATGATTTCGGCCGCGCGCTTGCGCATGGCGCCTTTGTTTAGCAGGCGCAGCGGCCCGCGGATTTCGCGGGCGAGAAACATGTTTTCGACGGCATTGAGATAGGGGATCAGGCTGAATTCCTGAAACACGATGCCGATACCGGCGGCAATCGCCTCGTCGTAATTGGCGAAATGGCGATCGGCTCCGTCGATGCGGATCGTTCCCTCGGACGGCTGCAAAATGCCGCAAAGGATCTTCATCAATGTCGACTTGCCGGCACCGTTCTCTCCCAGAAGCGCATGCACCTCACCGGCGCGCGCCTGCAGGTCAACGCCGCGCAGGACCTCGATCTTGCCGAAGCTTTTTCTTATTCCATTCAGTTCCAGCATTTCACCCTCCTCAATGGTCGGGACATATCCCGCCCCCGCACGAAGCGGGGACGGGACCTGGGGAGGAGTTCTTACCAGCTGAAGCCGCTGGCGTTCTTGCTGTCAACGACCATGACGTCGATCGGCACTTCCTTCGGAACGACGCGGGCGCCCCACTTCTGGGCAAGCGCCATGGCAAGGCCAACGCGCACCTGGTCACGCGGGAACTGCGCGGTCGTTTCGATGAAAGGGCCACCATCGGCAATTGCCTTCACAGCTTCCGGAGCACCGTCTACCGAGGTCAGCTTGATGTCCTTGCCGGAACCCTGGATCGCAGCGAGCGCACCCATCGCACCGCCATCATTCACCGAGAAGATGCCGGCGAGGTTCGGACGGGACTGTATCATGTTCTCGACGACGCCGAGCGCAACGGAGCGGTCCTGACGACCATTCTGCGTATCGACAAGCTTGATGTCGGCAAATTCAGCAAGCGCTGCCTTGCAACCTTCGACGCGCTGGAGGATCGGTACGACCGGGATGCCGTCGAGGATCGCGACCTCACCCTTGCCGCCAATGGCCTCACCCAGATATTTGCACGACATGTAACCCGCGTCACGGTTCTTGGAACCAACGAAGGTATCGACCGGGCCATTGGCATTGGCGTCGACGGCAACAACAGTCACACCGGCCGCCTTGGCGGCATGCACGGCGGCTTCGATGCCGGCGCTGTCGGTCGGGTTCAGAAGCAGGATGTCGATCTTCTGCTGCAACATGTCTTCGACGTCGGAAATCTGCTTTGCAACATCGTGGCCGGCGTCGGTCACGATCACATCCGCGCCAATGCTTGCTGCGGCTTGCTTCAGCGCTTCCTGCATCGAGACGAAATAGGGGTTGTTAAGCTCCTGAAAGGTCATGCCGATCTTCAGCTTTTCCTGCGCCAGCGCCGGAGCGGCCATCATGGCGATTGCAGCCGTAGCCATCAACAATTTCGATTTCATGTTCATTGTCACTTCCTCCCGTTTGGAAAATCAGGGCAATAAAGGCCCGTTTCCGGACAGAACTCTGCCCGAATTGGTGAAAAATCCGCGATGTGTCTTTGGTTTAGTCGGCCATGACCGCTGCCTTCTGGGCCGCGAATATGGTCCGGAACCTCGATGGCGACATTCCCTTCAATTTCAGGAAATGCCTGTTGAAATTCGAAAGGTTAGAAAAGCCCACGTCGTAGCAGACTTCCGCCACCTTCACGTCCTGATCCACCAGAAGCATCTGGCAGGCCAGATCGATGCGCAACTGATTACGATAGCGCACCAAAGTCGTTCCCGTATGGCGCTTGAAAGCCCGGGAAAAGGCACTCGGGCTCTGACCCACCATGTCGGCCAGATCGATTTCCTCGACCTGTTCGGTCAGGTGCTGGCGCAGATGCGACAAGGCGCGGTTGATGCCGCTGTCGCCGATGCCCGTCAGGTCCAGCTCGTAACTCAGGCTCGCCAAAACCTCAGGCGCCGGAGCATTGATAAGCAGGTCGAGGATTTCCCAGAAAAGCGCAAGACGCCGCAACCCCTGCGCCTCGATTAACCGCAGGATCAGCGGGCGAACGCGATCGCTGGTCTCATCGTCGAACAGAATGCCGCGGCGGCTGCGGTCCAGGAGGGCGCGCACCACCTCCATCTCGGACATGGAAGCGCAGGCATCCTCGATAAAGGCCTCCGGAAACTGGATCACGAGAGAGCGTGTCGGAACGATCTCGTCCGGCTCGATCTCGCTGATCCAGTTCTGGGGGAGATTGGGGCCGGTCATGATGAGCTGACCGGGGCTGAAACGACCGACGAAATCGCCGATGTAAAACGTGCCCGACGTCGCCACGACCAGATGAATTTCATATTCGGGATGGTAATGCCAGCGCACGGTGCGGAACGGATAGCCATGCCGCCAGGCGGCGAAAGATTCGCCCTTGCGGATGTGCACCAGTTCCAGATCGGGCTGCATCGATATTCCTCCCATCAGTCACGTCCGCCGTATCAGCGGAGCAAAGCCATTCCTCTTATGGCTCGTCCCAGGCGTTGACAGGAGCATATGGCTTACCGCGCATATACTTCCACCTCATGCCGGGGAAAATGCCGATACTTTTTTGACTGTTTTTTGTCAGGAATTGAATAGCGCCACTCAGAAACAGACAACAAAGCCTGCGGTTGCACCGATTTTTCTGCGCAGTTGAGCGTCATACGCCCAGATAATGCGCATCCGGAAGAGCGATCCGGCAATTTTTTAAAGAACAACCTGCCGATCACCGGCAGGTTGCGCTTATACTTTTTCGAAGGGTATTTGCCGCTCCAGCATCGGTCAGGCGACCGCGCGGAAGGGATTGCCGGAAGGGCTTATTGCGGCATCAGAATTTGCAGTTTCACGTCCGTTTCCCTTGCCTCCACCGCACGGTCAAAACCGGCGATGCTGTCTTCGAAGGGAATGCTGGCGGAAATCAGCGGTTTCAGATCGACCTTGCCGGATGCGATGAGGGCGACCGCGCGGTCATACACATTGGCGTAGCGGAAAACCGTCTCCACCCGCAGCTCTTTCGCCTGCAGACCGACGATATCGACCGGCACCGGATCGACAGGCATACCAACGAGGACGATCGCGCCGCCGGGCCTTGCGAGTTTCGCCATGCCGAGCACGGCGGGTGCAGCGCCCGAGCATTCGAAAACGACATCGCAGCCCCAGCCGTCTGTCGCCGCCGCCACAGCCTGTGACAGGTCGTGCTGGCGGATGTTGACGGTTTCGATCCCGTCATAAGCGGCGATGATATCAAGCTTCGGCTGGGCAAGATCGGCAACGATCACCTTGGCGCAACCGCCTGCCAGCGCCGCCAGCGCGACCATCATGCCGATCGGGCCGGCGCCCGTCACCACGGCAACATCGCCGGGCTGAATCCGCGCCCGAAGTGCTGCCTGCATGCCGATGGCGAAGGGTTCCACCATGGCGCCTTCGGCAAAGGACACATTGTCGGGCAGCTTGTAGGTGAAGGCGGCGGGATGAATGACTTCCGGTGTCAGGCAGCCGTGGACGGGCGGTGTCGCCCAAAAGCTGACGGCCGGATCGACATTGTAAATGCCAAGCTTGGAAGCACGCGAGGTCGGGTCGGGAATGCCCGGCTCCATGCAGACGCGGTCACCCGCGTTCAGATGCGTCACCTCGGCACCGGTTTCGATCACCGTTCCGGACGCTTCATGGCCAAGCACCATTGGCGCGTGCACAACGAAATGGCCGATCTTGCCATGCGTGTAATAATGGACGTCCGAGCCGCAAATCCCGACCGTGTGGGTGCGGATACGCACATCCTTGGGTCCGAGCTTGCCGGGAATATCGAACTCCCTGAGCGCGAGCTTTCCTTTTTCTTCCAGCACCAGTGCTTTCATCTCATCCTCCGAAGTTTGCGAAAGGCCTGACAGCGAATTCAAACAGCGTGATGCGGTGCAATTTCGGCAAAAGTAAACAGAAATCCGCCGGACCGACCGGTTTTTCTTCAAGAAGGAAAAACTGTATCGAGACGCCCGCGATTTCTCATCATCCGCGGCACGCCGAGTTTTTTAAGGAACAGGAAAGACGGCGCGATTCGTTCAGTGCCCGACAGGTAACCGGGCCGAACGGCTCACATCTTTTCGCCCGGCAACCGGCTCGCCTGCTTCACCCAATCGGTAAACTGTGCTTCATCGAACGCACCCTCATGAATGTCGAGATAACGGACTTTCGGATGTTTGGACGTGCCGGGCGGAAAAGGCTGCAACGATGCGCCGTTGAGGAAGGTCACTTTGATATATTTCGTAAAATAATGAAGGCTGAGGAACCAGACATCGTCCTCCATCCCGTAAAACGGCGAGTTCCACTTCACGGCCTTGCGCACGTCAGGGACGATGCCTTCAATCAAGGTGTCGATACGGCTGCCGAGCGCACTTTTCCAGCCGGGCATCGCCGCGATATAGGCTTGCACCGGCGCATCGCCGTATCCCTTGGCGATCTGGGGATTGCCGCCTGAAAGAAGCTTCGGCGTTGCAGCCGATGGCTCGGCACCGGCCATATCAGCTTTATTCGGTCTCGTGTCGACCATCACGATTTCCTCCCGGCGTTGCGCTGCTGCCTTCGCAAATCGGCCTCGGCGGCGGAAGATAAAACTATATTTTATCTGTCTCAAGCCCGCAGGGCGGCGGCCGGTGACTGGCGGTAGGCAAGCAAGGCCGGTATCGCCGCAAGAATGGCGGCAAAGCCCAGCAGGAACAATGCAAGACGCAGATCCTCGCAGGTAAAGCCGACCGGCAGGATGACGCCGCTTCGGGCGGTAAACATTTGCGCCCCGATATGGGCGGCACCCAGCCCGAGCAGAAAGCCGATGCCGACACCAAGCACGACCAGAAGGAAAAGTTCCAGCCAGACGATGGCAAATACCGAACCGCGGGGCGCTCCAAACGCACGCAATGCGCCTATCTGCCGACGCCGTTGCCCGACATGGATCACCGTTACCAATACCAGTGCTGCCGCAACAAGAGCCTGAGAACCGGCAGCGACAGCGCTTAGCACCATCTTGGCGTCGCCAAGCGTGGCATAAAGACCGGTGAGCACTTCGCCCGGGAAAACACCAAGCATATTGCCGGTGCGGTATTCCTGTCGCAGGCGATAGGCATCGGCAATCGTCTTCGGCTTGACGAGAATGGCCGGCAGTCCGGGCGTGCTCTCGCCAAAAGTCTCGACAATCGGCGCATCCGTATCGACGCCGCCATGATGATCGACATCCTCGTGCACCGAAGCGGTAGCGGCAGGCGTCAAGGCCTTTTCCGGCTCTCGCTGCGCCACGGTCTGGACGGTGGGCTCGGCGTGATTTGCCTCACCTTCGGCATGCGTGTCGCCGCCCTCATGGTGTTCTTCGCCTTCATGGGCGTGATCGTGGCCATCCGTATCGTGATGGTGCTCATCGTCATGGTCATCATGGCCAAGACCATGGACGTGCCATACAGCCTGGATCGGCACGAGAATGGCGCGGTCCCAGGGTGTGCCGGTCGGCTGCAGCTTGCCGACGACCTTGTAGGCGATTTCGGTATGGGTGTGGCCACCGGTCTCGGCCGTACCGTGCATCGGCTTGATATCGCCGCCGACACGCAGATTGACGGCAGCACCAAGGATGGCTTCGCCTTCCAGCGCAAACATCCTGCCCTCGGCAAAACCTGATGTTGTGTTGCTGACGAGGCTTGTCGTTGTGCCGACGATCGGAAAACCGGCAAAGGAATCGCCAAAACCGACCGGTGCGGCCCATGCGACGCGCGGATCGGCGGCAAGTTTTGCAAGAACGGCGCCATCTACGAGCGGCAGCGGTGCGGCCTGCAGAAAAATGGAGGAAAGGATCAACTGGGTTTCGCTGCCGGCGGCACCGACGACGAGATCGAACTTATCGGCGGCGCGGGCGCTGCCGAGACGCAAGGAACGTTCCTGCAACGTAACCGCAACACCAAGTGCGGTGGCCAGCGCCACCAGCAGAACCACGACAATGCCGCCCAGCCACAGGCGGCGTAGGTCGGCGAGGATGAAGCCGATCATGCGGCGATCTCCTGATGGTCGGTATCGGTGACAATACGGCCGCTGCTCAGCGCCAGGCGCCGATCAAGGCGACCGATCAGATGCTGGTCATGGCTGGCGACGATCAACGTGCTACCAGCCTCAGTGGCGACCGAGAGGAGCAGATCGCCGACAGCCTCACCGCTTTCGAGATCAAGGCTTGCGGTCGGCTCGTCTGCGATGATGACGCCGGGACTGCGCAGAACTGCGCGGGCAATGGCAACACGCTGCATTTCACCCCGTGACATGGTCTCAACATGTTGCTCAGGGCGTTTGAGGCCGACGGTCGCAAACAGCGCCTCAGCGCGCTTTACAAGGTCTGCATTCACTACCCGCGACAGGCGGGCGGGCAGCAGGATGTTATCCAGCGCGGACAGGCCGGGAAAAAGATGAAAGTCCTGCATGACAAGACCGATATTGGCGGCCCGCCAGCGATCACGACGGCCCTCGGACAGGTCGGCGATATTCTGTTCGCTCCAGACGACGCGGCCGGTGCGAACGCGCTCCAGACCGGCGATGATATTGATGAGCGTGCTCTTGCCCGAGCCGGAACCACCCGTCAGCGCAACACGGCTGCCGGCGGCGATCTCGATATGGTCGATGGCAAGAACCGGCGTCTCCAGACCGGGAAAGGATACGGCAAGGCCGTCTATCTGTAGAGGCAGCATGGTCTCAAACCGTCGCGTATTCTGCCTGGCGGATGCGCAGCAGGCTGACAAAGCCGGTATCCGGATCGGTCCAGGAACCCATTTCCAGCTTGCCGCGCACTTCGATCGTCTGGCTCGGCTGGGTAAAAGTCTGCTTGTCATCGAGATAAACGACGACGATATTGTCCGGCCAGTCGGAATCCGTGGAGCAGAACGGGCAAATCGACATGGGTATTTCGGTGAGCACAAAAAAATGTGCCTCGGCCTTCAGCGGCGGCGCCATGAAACCGCGCATGGCGATCTCCTTGCCGTTCAATTGCTTGACCTTTTCGGAAAACTCCAGTCCGAGGACGCTGACCTTGCCATAAAGCTCGTCGAAGGTGATGTCGCTTTTTGCCTGCGCGCGTGTGCCGGCGGCCAGCAGAGGCAGACCGGCGATGAGGCCTAAGGTCTGGCGGCGATTGAACCGCGCCTGATCAGGTTTGCTCACGACCATTCTCCTTCTTGGACCGGGAAGTAATGCGAGGGCACACCATGGCGGTGTGCCCTCGCCGCGTTCAGATATTAGTTGGTCTGCTTGGCGCCAAGAGCGAAAGCTTCGGCGAGACCCTTGTAGACGTCACTCTGTTCCATGTAGCCACGGAAGCCTTCGGCACCGGGGCCTTCGGCCTGCAGAACGACGTCATCAACCGCGTGTACACCGCTATCCGAGCTTTTCGGAATGATGCCGGGAACGAACACAGCGCCGGGAACATCCTTGTACTGTTCGTTGGCGATGTATTCCTTCTTTTCGTTCTGGACAGCCGGTGCAAACGGGCCATCGAGCTTCGGACGGAAGGTTTCGTAGTGATCCGGACCGTTATTGGCGTTCAGGAACAGGCGACGCGAGACGTCGACCTTGTCCGGATAACCATCGCCGTCCTTGTCTTCGTAGTTCGGGAAGCCGGCCTCGGCATAGGTGCCGACCTTTTCGCGCATTTCCGTGCCCGGCTTGTCGTCATCGACGGTGCCGATGATGGAAACGCCGTGCGTATGGTCGCCGGTAACGATGATCAGCGTGTCGGGGTTCTTCGCTGCGAATTCGCGGGCGACACCGATGGCCTTGTCGAATTCGATCGTGTCGATAACGGCACGATCCCAGTCGAGCGGATGGGACATCTTGTCGACGTTTGCAGCTTCAACCATCAGGAAGAAGCCTTCCGGGTTCTTCGACAGCTCGTTGATGGCAACCTTGGTCATGTCGACGAGGCCCGGCTGGTCCGGGAACTTGGCCGTGGTGCCTTTCTTCAGGAACTCGCGGTCGAGCGCGGTGTCCATGTTGCCGGTGTGGAACAGGCCGAGGATCTTGCCGGTGTTGGTGCCGGCAGCCGTGGCGAGTTCCGTTTTGCTGGTCGCCAGCGTGTAACCAGCTTCCTTGAACAGGGCGATATAGTCCTTGTCGTCCTTGCGCTTGGAACCGGCCGTGGCTTGCGGCAGGAAGTAAGCGGAACCGCCGCCGAGGACGACATCCGGCTTCACATCGAACAGCATGCCATTAATGTCGGCCTTGTCGCCACGCTTGCGGGTATGGGCAACGACGGCAGCCGGCGTTGCATCCTGCAATTCGGCGGTCGAGATGATGCCGATCGACTTCTTGGTCTGGCGGCGCAGGGCTTCCGCGATCGTTTCGACCTTCGGATCGTCGAGCGAGGCCGGGGTGCGGTCGGCATAAACGCCGATGGCGTTCACGGCGGTCTTGTGACCGGTCATGTAGGCCGACATGGTGTTGGCGCTATCGGTAGCGACGGCGTCGGTGGCGGAGGTGCCGATGAAGGCGACCGGCGGCACGTCGTCCATGTTGAGGCGGCCGTTAGCCTTGCCCTCGGTCATGCCCTTGGACATGATACGGGCAGCGGTGCGGTGGGCAACGGACAGGCCATCGGCAATCAGGAAGATGACGTTCTTGGCCTTCGCCTGGGCAGGCGTACCATAAACGGTCCAGTTGACATTCTTGGTTTCAGAACCAGCCGAAACTTCGACCTTGTAGTCACCGGCGTTGGCGAGCGTGACGCCACGCAGGATGACGGCAGAACCAAGAACCTTGTCCTTGTTCTTTTCTTCTGCAACGAACTCGGCGTCCTTGCCGAGAGCGGCCTTGTAGTCCTGACCATTGATGGTGATCTTGACGTCTTCCGGCTTTACGACGGAAGCGAATTCGACTTTGAAATCAAAAGGCGAACCCGTAAGGATCGTAGCACGATCAAGCGGATAAACCTCGGCGGCCTGAGCGGCGGCGGTAAGAATGGTCGTGGCGACCAGAGTGGCAACAATTTTGCGCATATTCCCCTCTCTCGAGATATGTGAAAACTACAACCTCTCCTAGACCCGCCATGTGACAGTCGCATGACTTCCAGGCTGCAATATATTAGGAAGCGGGCGCCAACAGGAAACCTGCTTCGCCTGACAATACCCGGATCAGTCTTTTTTGATCCGCAATCCTTCCAGAAAGGTTCGGAAACTCTCGACGGCTCGTTTCGAGGTCGTTTCGGGATCGTCGGAATTCGCGATCCACTGGGCTGCACTGCTGCTTGCCGCATTGACGAAACGGGCACATGCCTCCGGATCAATGTTGACGATAGTGCCCTCTTGCTTAAGCGCATCAAGGCTTCGCGCGACAGCCGAGATACAGCCATTGGCATTTGGCCAGCGGGAAGGGTCGCCGAGAGCGGCCGGTCCGTCGCGAAACATGATACGCTGGATTTCCGGCTCCAGAGCCATGAGGATATAACCGACGTTCTCTTCGACGAAACCCTCCCACCGCGTCGCAGCCCTTGATGAGATGTCACAGAGCCTTTTCGTCATCTCCGTGTCAATCTCACCCACAACCGCCGAGAGCAGGCCCTTTTTGTCGCCAAAGTGGTGATAGAGCGCGCCGCGGGTCAGCCCCGCCTCGGCGGTGAAGTCGTCCATCGACGCTTCGGCATAACCGATGCTGCCAAATGCCTTGCGGCCGGCGACCAAAAGCTTCGCCCGCGTCTCGGCAATCATTTCACTGCGGGGTTTGCGCATTTTTTCTCCTTATTTTGCATACGCAGCGTATATTAGTTGACATACGCCGCGTATGCAATTATCTCATTTGCATACGCCACGTATGTGTGTGGTGGATACTCCCTAAACAAGGTGCATCCCGATGTCCAATCCATATAGAGAAATTTTCCGGGCTCCAGGCGCCAAAGGCTTTTCCGCCGCAGGCTTCTTCGCCCGTCTTCCGATTGCTATGGCCCCCATCGGCATCGTCGCCATGCTTTCCCAGACCCATGGCGAATATTGGCTTGCCGGTGCCGTTTCGGCAACCTTCGCGCTGACCAATGCCGCCATTGCACCGCAGATTTCCCGATTGGTGGATCGCAAGGGCCAGAGCAGCGTCCTTATCCCGGCCACCATCATATCGGTCATCGCCTTTGCAATCCTGATTATTGCCACCGACCAGAGGTGGCCTGCCTGGACGCTATTTCTTTCGGCCTTTCTCGCTGCCACCATGCCAAGTATTCCCGCCATGATGCGCGCCCGCTGGACGGAAATCTTCCGTGACCGGCCCGAGCTTAACACCGCCTTTGCCTTTGAATCCGCCGCTGACGAGCTTGTTTATATCGCAGGCGCTTCGCTTTCCGTCGGTCTTGCCGTCTCGCTCTTTCCGGAAGCGGGCATGATGATCAGCACCGCCTCGCTGGCGCTCGGCACTTTTGCCTTCCTCCTGCAACGCTCGACCGAACCCAAGGTGCGCCCGGTTGAAAGCGGCAGCCGGCAACATTCGGCGATCCGGCTGCGCCCGGTCCAGATCATCACACTCGCCTTGATCTTCGTCGGCTCGACCTTCGCCACGGCCGAGGTAAGCGCCGTTGCCATCACCAAGCAACTAGGCCAGCCGGAAGCCGCCAGCCTCGTCATCGGTGTCTATGCTATCGGTTCGTTCGTCGTCGGCCTGCTTCTGGGTGCAATCAACCCCAAAATGCCGCTGCACCGTCAGTTGTTGATCGCCGTCAGCGTCCTTGCGCTGACCGCCCTGCCGCTCCTCTTTGCGACCACAACAGTTGCCCTGCTCGCCTTTGCCGTCTTCCTCAGCGGCGTTGCAATCTCTCCCATCTTCATCACCGCATTTGGCTTGATCGAGCGTCGCGTGCCGGAATCGATGCTGACGGAAGGCGTGACCTGGGTGATGACCGGCATCGGTATCGGCATGGCGCTCGGCGCCTTCATCTCCGGCTGGGTGGTCGATAATTTCGGCCCGAGCAATGGCTTCTGGGTATCGATTGTCGCTACCCTGTCGACAGTCACCATTATTAGCCTCGGTCAGCGCAGCCTCTCTGGCGAAACTAACCGCTCTGACACAGCGACCGTGGCACAGCCTGCCGAATAGAACACAAGAGCATGAAGCGCGCCACGGCGCGCTTCATGGCATGCCCGATCAATACTATAGCCGAAGCTGCGTCTCGGAATCGAAAAGGCTGATGCTGGCGGGATCGACAGAGAAAACAACCGGCTCTCCCCTTTTTCCACCAAAACGCGGTTCCACACGGGCAATCACGGTCTGGCCGCCGATGATAACGGTCAGCATGGTGTCGGCTCCGGTCGGCTCAACCACGTCGATGGTGCCGTTGAACGCGCCACTTGCCTGCCCGTGCACAACTTTGAATTCCTCCGGGCGGACACCAAGAATGACGTCCCGTTCGGCCAATCCGGCATCGATCGACGCCAGATCCAGGTCCAGCGTCACGCCCTCTGCCCTGAACTGCCAACCGGCCCCGCTCCTCACCACGCGACCGCTGAGGAAATTCATGGCCGGGGATCCAATGAAACCGGCAACGAACATGTTGGCTGGGCGCTCGTAGATCGTCCGCGGATCGGCCAGTTGCTGAATATACCCGCCCTTCATGACGGCGACCTTGGTGGCAAGCGTCATGGCCTCTATCTGGTCGTGGGTGACGTAGACGGTGCTTGTGCCGAGCCGCTCGTGAAGCCGCTTGATCTCGGTTCTCATCTCTACCCGGAGCTTGGCATCGAGGTTCGACAAGGGTTCGTCGAACAGAAACAGGTCTGGATCACGAACGATTGCCCGTCCCATCGCCACACGCTGCCGTTGGCCGCCGGAAAGGTTTGCCGGCTTGCGGTCAAGCAGATGTGTGATCTGCAGCATGTCCGCCGCCCGCGCCACGGCCTCACGCCGCTGTTCGGCGGCAACGCTGCGCATCTCCAGACCGAAGCCGATATTCCGTTCCACCGACATCGTCGGATAAAGCGCATAGGACTGGAAGACCATCGCGATATTGCGGTCCTTCGGCGACAGGGCTGACACCGAACGGCCACCGATGGCGATGTCGCCGCTGGAGGTATCATCAAGCCCGGCGATGATGTTGAGCAGGGTGGATTTACCGCAGCCCGATGGGCCGAGCAGCACCAGGAAACCGCCATCCTCCAGCTCGATATCGATGCCGTGGAGGACATCAAGCGCACCGTAGGACTTGCGGACGTTGGTAAGGGAAAGCGTAGCCATCAGATATTGTCTCCTTTAGCCTTTGACGGCGCCCGCGGTCAGCCCCTGAACCATCGCCCGCTGGACGATCGCAAAGAGCAACATGACGGGTAGAATGCTGAGGATGCCGCCGGCGGCCAGAACACCCCACGGAAGCTGAAACTCACCGACCATCAACTGAAGCCCGACAGGCCAGGTACGGGAGCCTTGCCCCGTTGTCAGCATGAGCGCGAAAATGAACTCGTTCCACGCCGCAATGGCAATGAAGACCGAACTTGCCACGAGGCCGTTCCTCGCCAGCGGCAGGACGATGCGAACCATGGCGCCGAGACGTGTCGAGCCATCGATGCGCGCGGCACTTTCCAGCTCCTTGGGCGCGGCATCGAAGAAGCCCTTGAGCATCCAGACGAAAAGCGGCAGCAGGAAGCTGGTATAGGCGAGTGCAAGCCCAAACCGGCTGTCCACCAGCCCCACACTCCGCATCATCACGTAAAGCGGAATGATCATCATCACCGCGGGGAACATGCGGATGAGCAGGTAACCCAGCATCAGACTGTTGCGGCCGCGAAAATTCATTCGTGCGAAGGCATATGCCGCCAATGTGCCGGCGACCACGCAGATCGCAACGGTAACGGTCGTGACGACCAGACTGTTTGTGATCAACACCGGAAAGTTCGACTGGGTCCAGATTGCGACGTAATTCTCGAAGGTGATGTGCCGTGGAATATACTGCATCTGCGCGGTGACGATGTCGGCCTCGGGTTTCAGCGAGGTTAAAAACATCCACGCCATCGGGCCGATACAGAACACCCCTAGGGCGCAAAGTACGACATAGGTCAATATATCGGCTGCCAGCCGCCTGCTGCGATTGGTTCTAAACATGGATCATTCTTTCGTTATGCGCGACAGGCGAATGTAGATGCTGGCGAAGACCATCAGGATGAAGAACATCACCACCGAGAGAGCGCCCGCGTAACCGAAATTGAAATCGCGGTACGCCGTCTGGAAAGCGTAAAGCGACAGCACCTGAGTGGCGTTTCCGGGTCCGCCGCCGGTCAGGACCAGCAGCAGGTCCGGCGAATTGACAAGGCTGATGACCCGCAGGATCACCGCAGCCGTGATCACGGTCTTGAGCATCGGCACCGTGATCAACCTGAACTTGGTGAAGGAACCGGCCCCATCGACTGCGGCGGCCTTGTAGAGATCTTCAGGGATACCCTTCAGCCCGGCAAGAAACAGCAGGGCGAAAAAGGGAAACCCGTGCCATGCTTCGACGAGGATCGTTGCCGCAAGCGCGGTGTTCGGGTCGGCAAACCATGCCTTGTAGGCGCTTAAAAGACCAATTCGCACGAGGATATCATTGATGACGCCGAGACGTGGATCGAGGAGCAGCGCCCACATGTGCCCGGCAACGACATTCGGCAGGAAATAGGGCAGCAGGATCAGGACGCCGAACAGCTTCGTTCCCGGCAGATTCCGGTTGAGTGCGACGGCCGCTATGAAACCGAGCGTCATCTCGATCGTAACGGCTGCGGTCACCCAGATCGCCGTGTTTTTGAGTGATATCCAGAACACCCGATCGGACATCATCGCGATATAATGCTTCGCCCCGACCCAGCCGTTGAGGCCGGGCCTGGTAAGGCGCATTTCACGGGCGCTGATGACGAAGCCGTAGATTGTCGGATAGGCGACGACAAGCAGCAACAGAAGCAGGCTCGGCAGCAGCAGAAAATAGACCCAGTAACGGGTCTCGGAGAACGCCCCGAGGCGACTGAAAGGCTGGCGGCGCAGAAGAGATGTCATTGAAATTCGGCGATATCGCCGTCCCTGCTTGAGACGCGACACCCCGGCGGAGCATCGCGTCTAAAAGAGATTAGCGAAGAGCGGCTTCGAGGCCTTCGATCATGCGATCCACGGCCTGTTCCGGCGTCAACTGGCCGGTCAAGACCGACTGAAACGTCGGGTTGACAACGTTTTCCGACCAGCCTGCGGCACCAACGAAGCTGTTTGGCAGCCGCCCGAACTCCAATGTTTCGGTTGCCGCGTTGTAGATCGGGTTTGACGTGATCCGTTCGTCCTTGAGCGCGGCGGTCGAAGCCGGGAAATAACCCGTCGCTTCAAGAAGCGCGATGGCCGCATCGGTTTCACCCCAGAAGCTGATCCACTTCCACGCGGCTTCGACATTGTCGTCCTTGAAGATGCCATTGCCGGCATAGGCAACGCGGGCAATGTGCGCTTTGGGTCCCGCCGGCATCGGTGCCGTGGCGAATTGTACGCCGGGTTTGAGCGCCGCCGAAATTTCGATGAGCGAGCCGGTATGATGCCAGATCATTGCCGTCTGGCCGGTGCGGAAACCCTCCATGATCTGGCGGTAGCTGTCGTTCGGCGCGCTGGGCGGCGCGACTTTTTCCTTACGGAACAGGTCGGCGTAGAAGGTGATTGCCTCGATGGCAGCCGGCTTGTCGATTGCCGCCTGCCCGTCCTTGACGAGTGGCGAACCAAAGGCCTCCATGACGTCGATGACGTATTTGAAAGCACCCGCACCACCGCGCATACCAAATGCGTAACGGTTCTTGGCGGGGTCCGTCAGCTTCCGGCAGGCGGTCAAAAACTCTTCGAAGGTCTTGGGAGGACCGGACAGCCCGGCTTCCTCGAAATAGTCTTTTCGATAATACATCCAGTCGACGAAGGCATATGCGGGCACGGCGTAAATGGCACCGTCATGCGACATCCCGGCCCAGCGGCCTTCGGGCAGATTGGCCTTGCCACTCCACTTGCTGACGCGCTCGCTGATATCGACAAGCGCACCCATTGCCGTCAGGTCCGCAAAGCGCTCGGCAATCACCATGCCGGTATCGGGCCGGCCGCCGGCAACCACCGCCGACGAGACCTTCGCCATATATTCCGAGTTCGGAATGCTTTCCTGCGTCACCGCGATATCAGGGTTCGCCGCTGCAAAAAGCTGGATGATCTTGGCCAGTCCCGCCATCTCCGACTGACTGGCGAAATGGTGCCAGTAGTTGATTGCGGTGGCGGCATTGGCACTTCGCAGGCTCGCAGCCAGCGTTAACGCCGCTGTCGCGGCCAGAAATTCACGTTTACTCAGATGCATCGACTATCCTCCCAAGATATCAGATTATCATACTGATCTATCAGTGTGAGGTAACATCATTTCCTGAGCGCCGCAATATCCCACCTCGACAAGCCCGCAAAATTAATCGGCTCGCCTCAGACGAGACCGAGATTACGCTGCATGGCGGCCTGAAAATGCGCCAGCAGAGCTTTCTCGGCAGCATCCGCATTCCGCGTGGCGCAAGCTTCGAGAATGTCGATATGCTCCTTGAGGGTGCGTATGAAAATCGGGGCGGTAACATTCCGCTCCAGCCTCAGGAGTCGCAGGTAATTGTGCATTCGCCGGTAGGCGCTTTCGATGAGGGGATTGCGCAAAGCCTGAATGATATGCCCGTGCAGATCCAGCTCGAGCGCATCCATCTCAAGCAATTGCTCAGGACCGATTCCGTCCCGCTCCACGCGGCGCAAAAGCCGGGAATGCCGCACCTCCAGGGCATTCATCACCTGCTCGTCCGCCTCTTCCGCAAAGACGCGAACGGCCGCACGCTCGACGATCGAACGAAACTGGTAGGTGGAACGGGTAAGCTCCAGACCCGGCCTGACGAACTGGATGCCGGAGCGCGGATGAATGGTCAGAATGCCCTCCGCGTCCAATACCCGCAGGGCATCCCGAAGCGGGCCGACTGGAACATCGACGATCGCCGAAAGCTCGTTCTGGGAAATGAACGCACCCACGGGAACCTTTCGTTCAAACAGGCTCTCCAGGATGCGATCATAGGCAACGTCACTGAGACGGCGCGCACCGGTATCGGCAGCGTTCGATTTTAGATTGCGTGGCTCTTGCAGTTTTTTCATGGCTACAGTATCTATCCTCTCTGATAGATCAGTTAAACGTAGTAAGCGATCAAAGAGCTCAATATGCCCATTTCCCAATTTCGTATAACGCGTTTTCAATTCGCCCGCGACCGCGTAATCGGCGACAGCCAGGTCCGAGCCGACGACGCCAACATCGCAGCCCTGGAACTGGTTTCCGAAAACGGCGAGGTGGGGCTAGGATTCATCCAAACCCTGTTCCACCCACTGCCCGACCAGAACGAGATCGAAGCGGTATTTGAAAACGAGGTCTGGCCGACACTGAAGGGGAATAAGGCGATTGCGCTTGTTCACCGTGTGAACCGTCCCCGCGGCGGAAATCAACGGGCCTATTCGCTACCTTTTCACGAAGCCATTCAGGTCGCCCTCTGGGACCTTGCCGCAAAGCAGGCCGGAATGCCACTGCACCAGCTTCTGGGCAGCAGGCGGGAGCGTGTTCGCGCTTACGCCAGCGGCCTCGATTTCCACCTGAGCGACGATGCCTTTTGCGCGCTGTTTTCGCATGCGGCGAGCCTTGGATATACGACATTCAAGATAAAGGTCGGCCATCCCGATTTCACCCGCGACCTGCGCCGGCTCGATCTGCTGCGCAAGGTAGTGCCGGAGGGATCACAGGTCATGATTGATCCCAACGAAGCCTGGAATTCCAAGGAAGCCCTTGTCAAATTGACGGCGATCCGGGATGCGGGCCACGATCTGCTGTGGGTCGAGGACCCGATATTGCGCCACGATTTCGAGGGGCTGCGCACGCTGCGCCACGCCGTCAACTGGACGCAGATCAATAGCGGCGAATATCTCGACCTCGCCGGAAAGCGCGTTCTGCTGGACAATCATGGCACCGATATCCTGAACGTGCACGGTCAGGTGACGGACGTGATGCGCATCGGCTGGCTGGCCGCCGAGATGGGCGTGCCGATCAGCCTGGGGAATACCTTCCTGGAAGTCGGTGTGCATATGGCGGCAGCGCTGCCGGAGGTCGAATGGCTGGAATATTCCTTCCAGAATTTCGACCATCTGGTGGAAACACCCATCGAAATCCGCGACGGCTACGCCTATGCACCCAACCGTCCCGGCCACGGTCTCGTGCTTGCAGAGGAAGCAAGGCGCGAATGGGCAAGGCCCAAGCGCCTCGAACGATCGCAGCTCGGACCGGCACCGAAAAACAACCGGCTGCCCGTTCTTCCCTGAAGAGACATTCGCGATCAGACAAGGTTAAGCCGCCGGGTCCACACCCGGCGGCAATTTCGTCGTTAAATGCCCTTAGCTGTGGGTGATCTTCGTGCCGAGCACCTTGAGGCACTCACGCATGAATGCGGCCAGACCGGTCCAGCCCTTGGCGGAGACCATATTGCCGTCGACATAGGCCTCTGTCGGCTTCACGTCGATGAACGTACCACCCACTGCCGTCACTTCCGGTTCACAGGCGCCGAGGCCCGCGACCTTGCGGCCCTTGAGCACGCCGGGCACAGCCATCAAAATCTGCACGCCGTGGCAGATGGTGAAGATCGGCTTGCCGGTCTCGTGGAAATGACGAACCATGGCCTGAATGCGTTTGTCGGTGCGGATATATTCCGGACCGCGACCGCCGGCAGCATAGACCGCATCATAATCCTCGACCCGGACTTCGGAAAACGTCTTGTTGATGTCGGCGTAGTGGCCGAGCTTTTCCGTGTAGGTCTGGTCGCCCTCGAAATCGTGCAGCGACGTCTTGATGCGGTCGCCGGCCTTCTTGTCGGGGCAGATGACGTGGACCGTATGGCCCACTGCTTCCATCCCCTGCTGGAACACGAAGATCTCGTATTCCTCGGTAAACTCGCCGGTCAGCATGAGGATTTTCTTGCCGCTCATGTCATGTCTCCTGTTGTCATTGATTTGGGGCGATGCCCGGCACTGGCCGGGCACCGTTTCGGATCAGAAGGGGGAATTGGGGAAATAGAACTGATCGGCATTTTCCGGCGTGATCAGCGGCGCACCGAGCAGGAACGAGCCACGTACCGGGGCCTGTCCGCTAAACTGCGCGGCCGTCATATACATGGCCGACTTGATCATCGAAGGCGGGTAAGGCGTCGAGATCGGCGTGCGCACGTTCTTCTCCTTCACCATCTCGATGACCTGTTTCATGCCGTTACCGCCAAGCGCGAACTTGATGTCCTTGCGTCCGGCATTGTCGACAGCCTCGAGAACGCCGAGCAACATATCGTCGTCATTGGCCCAGACGGCATCGATCTTCGGATATTTCGCCAGATAATCCTGCATCAGCTTGAAGGCTTCGTCCTGGTTCCAGTTGGCATACTGGATGTCGAGGATCTTGATGTTGCTCTTGTTGACGACATCAGAGAAGCCCTTGATGCGCTCATCATCAATGACGGTGGGGATGCCGCGCAAGACGACGATCTGACCCTCGCCACCCAGCTTGTCCACCAGCCAGTGTGCCGTGTTGGCGCCGACTGCGATGTTGTCGCCGGCGACATAGAGATCCTGCACGCTCGGATCGGTGAGGCCACGGTCGACCACCGAAATGAAGGTGCCTTTCTGCTTGATCTGCTCGACCGGACCGGTCAGTTCCTCAGAGGTGAAGGGCAGGATGACGAGCGCATCGAGCTTGCGGCTGGCCGAGAGATCCTCGAGCGCCGAGACCTGGGCGGTGGCCGAGGCGGCTGTCGACAGCACCACATCGATATTCGGGAAAGCGGCCTCGATTTCCTTTTCGGCCTGCTCGGCATGGTAGACGACTCCCCCCGTCCATCCATGCGTCGCGGCCGGGATCGACACCGCGATCGTCACCTTCTTGTCTTCGGCCTGAACGCTGCCAAGCGGCAGGACAAGGGCCAATGCGGCTGTCGATAACAACAGTCCGGCTTTCTGGATAATAGACTTCATTTTCTCCTCCTTTTGAAGTCAGTGCTGTTTTCAGCGGTTGGCAGTAAAGCGGTGCGCCAGCATGGCGATGATGATGATCGCACCCTGTACGGCGGCGACGAGGTATTCCGAGACCATGTCCGAGAGGACCATGACGTTGGCGATGACCTCGAGAATGAGTGCGCCAGCCACGGTGCCGCCGATGCGCCCGCGTCCGCCGCGCAGAAGCGTGCCGCCGATCACGACAGCGGTGATGACCTGCAATTCCCATAGCTGCCCGGTCGTCGGCGTCGCTGCGCCGAGACGCGGCACGTAACAGATGGCCGCGATGGCCACGCAGATGCCTTGAATGACATAGGCGCCGGTGCGCACGGCCGCGACGTTGACGCCGGAAAAGCGGGCGACCTCGACATTGGACCCGGCCGACGTCAGGCGGCGGCCATATTTGGTTTTGTAAAGCAGGAACGCACCGATCATCACGACGACGAAGGTAATGAGCACCGGATAGGGAATGCCGAAAATGCTGCCGAAATAGACCGGCCGGTAGGCGTCCCGCAGACCACGGTCGATGGGCAGCGAGCCACCATTCGTCATGAAGGTGATGAAGGCGCGGAAAATCCCCATCGTGCCAAGCGTCACGATGAAGGGCTCGATACGCCCCACCGTCACGATCAGACCGTTGAACAGCCCGCAGAGTGCGCCGACCACCAGCGCCACACCCGCTCCCATCGGGATGGCCCAGCCGCCGAAAGATGGGGCCAGATGGTTCATCACCATGATCATGATGCCGGTAACGAAGGCCATCATCGAGCCGACCGACAGGTCGAGCCCGCCCGAAGAGATCACGAAGGTCGCTCCAACCACAATGATGGCGACGAAGGCGCTGCGTGTGACGACGTTGATCAGGTTGGCCGACGCCACGAAATTGGAGTTTACCAGCGCACCGATGAGGACAATTACGGCGAGCGCAATGAAGGGTGCGAGATCCGCCCAGCGGATGCGGCTACCCTCGTCAACGGGTATGATTGTTGTTGTTGCTGTCGCTGCGGTCATGTTCGTCCTCCCCGACGACGTCGCGTCCACCGACCGTGGCGGCGTAGACGACATTTTCCTCATTGATTTCAGCGCCGAAAAGTTCGGCGACGATCCTGCCTGCCCGCATCACGAGAACCCGGTCGGCAAGCCCCACCAGCTCCGACATTTCCGACGAGATGACGATGCAGGCCTTGCCCGCCCGCACCATGGCGTCGATGAATTCGTAGATCTGGCTCTTGTTACCGATGTCGATGCCACGCGTCGGTTCATCGATGATCACCACCGAAGGGTCGGTCAGCATGACCTTGGCGAGCAGCAGCTTCTGCTGGTTGCCGCCTGAAAGCCTTCCCGCCTCCAGCCGCAGCGAACGAACGCGGATGTCGTAATCCGCCACGGCCTCCTCAAGCCGTGAACGCTCGCCCCGCCTGTCGAGAACGGCGCGCGGATTGACCGTGTCCAGCGCCTGAAGCGTCAGGTTGGGACCAAGCTTCTCCTCCAGAAGCAGGCCCTTTCCCTTTCGATCCTCGGTCAGATAGACAAGGCCGGCCTCCATCATCGTGCGGACCGACCGGTGTTTGATCTCCTTGCCGTTGAGAGTAACGCTGCCCACCCGTGACGGGCGAAGGCCCATCAACCCTTCGATCAGTTCGGTTCGTCCGGCACCAATCATGCCGCCGATGCCGAGCACCTCCCCCGGACGGACGCTGAAGCTCGCACTTTCTGCGCCATGGTCGACCACCAGATCCGCGACCGAGAGAATGGGCACGCCTTCGGCAGGCGGGCGTTTGTGGGGATAAAGCATCTCCAGTTCCCGCCCGACCATAAGTTCGGCCATTTCACGCTGGCTGAGACCGGCGGCCGGCCAGGTGCCTATCATGCAGCCATCCCGCAGCACGGTGATGCGGTCGGCAAGCGCTTGCACCTCATCGAGGCGATGGGATATATAGAGAACCGCCACACCGTGGTCGCGCAGCCTCCTGACGATATCGAGCAATGCCGCAACCTCGTCATTGGCCAGAACCGCCGTCGGCTCGTCCAGAATGACGACCTTGCGGTCGTCGAGAAGCGCGCGTGCAATCTGCACAAGCTGACGCTGGGCAAGCGGCAGTTCACTAACACGGTCACGCGGGCGCGCCGTCGAGCCGACCCTTGCCAGCAACTCGGCGGTACGGCGGTTCATCGCCCGGTCGTCAACCATCGGGCCACGGCCAACTTCGCGCCCCAGAAACAGGTTTTCCGCAACCGTAAGGTCCGCGGCGAGCAGGATTTCCTGATGCACCAGCACGATGCCGGCATTTTCCGCCTCCACCGCGTTTCTAAACTCGACCGGCTGGCCGTCCATGAACAGCCGGCCTTCCGTCGGCGCGACATGACCGGACAACAGCTTCATCAGCGTCGACTTGCCGGCGCCGTTTTCACCGATGATGGCGTGAACCTCTCCAGCGCGGACATCCAGCGTCAGGTCCGACAGGACGGTGATCGGACCATAGGCTTTACAAAGCCCATCGGCCCGAAGGGTTGCGACCGCCGAACTTTCCGGCGACGCCAGGGGTTGGGGTGACAGGACCGCGTTCATTCGAAAGCCGAAAGCAACCGGTCGCGCGAACGTTCGATATGGATGCGCATGGCGTCGACCGCCGCCTGCGGATCACCCGACCGGAAGGCCGCGAGCAAATTTTCGTGCTCCTCGAGTGCCTCCTGTGTCACGCGTGTATGAAACATCAGCCGGAAGATATGCAGATGGACATGCTGGTTCGACAGCGTGCTGCGGATCACGTCATTTCCGGCAATCTTGAGGATAGCATCGTGGAAATGCGCATCCGCGCGGGCGAAACGCGAATAGCGCGTGTTGCGGTCGACCGGCGTCTCGCCATTGCCCATATCCGCCGCCGAGTTTTCAAGCTGGCGCAGCGCCTCGGGGGTCATATTGAGCGTTGCGAGCCTTGCGGCTTCCGGCTCGACCAGCAGACGGAAGGCATAGAGGTCTTCGAACTGCTTTTTCGTCCATTGCGGAGCCGCGCTGTAACCGACCAGATGCTCCTTACGCACAAGCCCCTCCCGCTCGAGACGGCTCAAAGCCTCACGGATCGGCGTTTGGGAGACGCCGATTTCGCGGGCCAGCACATCGATCGGAATACGCGCACCGGGCGCGATCTCCAGGGACATCAGCCGGTGGTAGATATTGTCGTAAACGCCATCGACCACGCTGCTCGGGCGAATGCTCGCTCTCGCTTCCCGTTCCGCCGTAAATGCCACTTTCACTCTCCAATTGCTTCTTGACACGTCGGCATTTGTTACAAATAAGATATCGTATGTCAAATACAATATCGTATATGATCCGATATAGGATTTTGAAATGAAGCTACAACCGGAAAGGCTCCAGCATCTGGCAACGGCCCTGCTTGAAGGGCGAGGTGCCCCGCCCGCCCACGCCCGCCTTCAGGCCGATCTGCTTTTAGAGGCCGAATTACGCGGGCTGCCTTCGCATGGCCTGCAGCGGCTGCCTCTCATCCTTTCCCGGCTGGACAAGGGAATTACCGACGCCAGAGCATGCGGAACCGGAACATGGCGCAGGAGGTCATTTCTCAGCGTCGACGGCGAACGTGGTCTCGGACCTGTCGTAATGATGCACGCGATGCAGACCATGCGAAATGTACTGAGCGAGACAGGAATCGCTGTCGCTGCCATCCACAACGCCAACCATATCGGCATGCTCGCCTATTATGCGGAGGCCGCCGCAAGGGACGGCCTGATCGGCATCGTCATGTCGACCAGCGAGGCGCTCGTGCATCCGTTTGGCGGAACGCAAGCGATGCTCGGCACCAACCCCATCGCAATCGGCATTCCCTCCGGTGACCGGCCTTTCGTGCTCGATCTGGCGACCAGTGTCGTTTCCATGGGCAAGATCAACAATCACGCAATGCGCGAAATGCCGATCCCTTCCGGCTGGGTCATGGATGCGGAAGGCCGCCCGACAACCGATCCGCAGGCGGCGAAAACCGGGGCGATCGCGCCCTTCGGCGGCGCGAAAGGCTACGGGCTCGGTCTCGCAATCGAACTTCTCGTCGCAGCGCTCGCCGGTTCCGATCTCGCGCCCGATGTGCATGGCACGCTCGACGATACCCACCCGGCCAACAAGGGCGACCTTCTCATTCTCATCGACGCGGCAGCGGGAGATGGCAGCGCCCAGTCGCTTGCGACCTATTTGGACCGTCTGCGCCTGTCCCGCCCGGCCGATCCTGCAAACCCGGTAGCAATTCCAGGTGATGGCGCGCGTCAGCGCCGCGCCGAAACTGAATGCACGGGAATAGAGCTGCCACAGCCGCTTTTAGATCAGCTTATGGCGCTCGAGGCCGCCTGAATTATCGGAGGAGACACGGAATGAACCTTTTCGGCACATTGAGAGCGCCACGCGAACTGCTTTTCGGCGCCGGACAGCGGCATGCACTCGGCGTCGTCGCCGCCAGGCTCGGCAAGCGTGCGCTGATCGTCACGGATACACGTCTTGCGGCCGATGCCGACTTCCTGATGCTTGTCCGGCAACTTGAAGACGCCGGTCTCGCCGTCATCGTCGACAGCTCCACCCTTCCCGACGTTCCCGTCGATTCCGCCGTAAGCAGCGCCGAGCGTGCCCGCAGTTTTTCGCCGGACCTCGTGATCGGTATAGGCGGTGGTTCGTGTCTGGACATGGCCAAATGCCTGGCTCTGCTTCTCACCCATGGCGGACGGCCGCAGGACTATTACGGTGAGCACACCGTGCCGGGGGCCGTAATGCCGTTGATCGCCATTCCCACCACCGCCGGCACCGGCTCAGAGGTGACACCCGTTGCCGTGCTGTCCGATGTTGAACGCAGCCTGAAGGTCGGCATTTCCAGCCCTTATCTGATCCCGACCGTCTCCATCTGCGATCCGGAACTTACCCTGTCCTGCCCGCCCGGACTGACAGCGATTGCCGGGGCCGATGCGCTGACACATGCGATCGAGGCCTTCACGGCGATCCGGCGCGACCCCGTTCCGGGTATTGCCCAGCAACGCGTCTTCGTCGGCAAGAACGAAATGTCGGATCACTTCGCGCTCAGCGCCATCACCCTGCTGTGGCAGGGGCTGGAAGCGGCCTGCAAAAACGGCGCGGACCAGGCCGCGCGTGAAAAGGTGATGCTGGGCGCAACGCTTGCGGGGCTGGCCTTCGGTGTGGCGGGAACCGCTGCCGCCCACGCGATCCAGTATCCTGTCGGCGCCCTCACCCATACCGCCCACGGCCTCGGTGTCGCCTGCCTCATGCCCTATGTCATGACGTGGAACGCGCCGGTCATCCGAAGCGAGCTTGCAAGGATTGCGCAGGCCGCCGGTCTCGACGGGCCGGATGATGTCATTCCCGAACTCGTCTCGCTCTTTGCGCGGATCGGCATTCCATCGACGCTCTGCGAACTCGGCCTTGAAGAGAGCCGGATCGGCTGGGTGGCAGAACAAAGTAGCGGCATCACCCGCCTCATACAGAACAATCCGCGCCCTCTGAACCCGCAAGAAATGCACACCCTCGTCGCTGCCGCCTATAATGGCGACCGGTCACGCCTGAATTGAGTTGAAAAGGATTTCCCGCCATGACGTTCCACACCAAGATCACCGGCTATGCCGACCCCGCCCTCCACGCCGAGGGCCTTTATATCGGCGGCAAATGGCATAAGGGCGGCGGTATAGCCGTGATGGATCCCTCGACGGGGAACAGGCTCGCCGAGGTTGCTGACGCCTCTGTCGAAGACGCGATGCGCGCCGTCGATGCGGCGGAAGCAGCAGCCGCCGGATGGCGTGCCACCCCGGCCCGACAGCGCTCGGAAATCCTGCGCCGCTGGTTCCAGCTGATGACGCAGCATGCGGAAGAACTCGCGACGCTCATCGCGCTGGAGAACGGCAAGGCGCTGCCCGATGCGCGCGGCGAAGTGGCCTATGCCGCCGAATTTTTCCGCTGGTATGCGGAAGAGGCAACGCGCATTCCCGGCGAATTCCGCCACACCCCTTCCGGTTCGCACCATATCCTCGTCGATCACGAGCCGATTGGCATCGCGGTGCTGATCACGCCGTGGAATTTCCCGGCTGCCATGGCGACCCGCAAGATCGGTCCGGCGCTTGCCGCCGGCTGCACGGTGATCCTGAAGCCCGCCTCCGAGACACCGCTGACGGCCTATGCCATGGCGCGGCTCGGCGAGGAGGCAGGCGTGCCGGCAGGCGTCGTCAACGTGCTGACCACGAGCAATCCGAGCGGGGTGACGAATGCCATGCTCGCCGATCCGCGTGTGCGCAAACTCTCCTTCACCGGCTCGACCGGTGTCGGCCGCACGCTTCTCGGCGAGGCCGCCAAGTCGGTGGTCAGTTGTTCGATGGAACTGGGCGGCAACGCGCCCTTCCTCGTTTTCGACGATGCCGATCTGGAAGCTGCTCTCGATGGCGCGATGATCGCCAAGATGCGCAATGCTGGCGAAGCCTGCACCGCCGCCAACCGCTTCTACGTGCAGGCCGGCATACACGACGCCTTCGTCGCCAGCCTCACCGCCCGCATGGCGGCGCTGAAGATCGGTCCGGGTTATGATCCGGCCACGCAATGCGGCCCGATGATCACCACCAATGCGGTGCGCAAGATCGACAGGCTCGTTACCGATGCGATTGCATTGGGCGCGCGCGCGACGACCGGCGGCAAACCGCTTGCAGAAAACGGCTATTTCTATCCGCCGACCGTGCTCGAAAACGTTCCGACCAATGCTGCAATCGCCCACGAGGAAATCTTCGGCCCCGTCGCGCCGGTCTATAAATTCGAGAGCGAGGACGATGCCGTTCGTCTGGCGAACAACACCGAATATGGCCTCGCCGCCTATATCTACAGCCGCGACCTGAAACGCGCTCTGGCGGTGGGCAAACGCCTCGAAACCGGCATGCTCGGCATTAACAGGGGCCTGATGTCGGATCCGGCAGCACCCTTCGGCGGCGTCAAGCAGAGCGGCCTTGGCCGTGAAGGCGGTGTTACCGGCATACTGGAATTCATGGAGGCAAAGTACTACGCAGTGGATTACTGACCATGAAGGAACTGACGATGACGTCACAGGACCTCTACCGGACTCGCGACTTCGTGCCCGACTTCGACGCAATCGCCGCCGAATTCGGGCAACGCAGCCGGGAGCTTTCAGCAAAAACGGAGGTGCTTGCCGACATCAGATACGGTGCGCGCAGCAGGGAGGTTCTCGACATCATCCTGCCGAAACGGCCAAAGGCCGGCGCACCGCTGCATGTTTTCGTCCACGGCGGATACTGGCGTTCCGGCGAAAAGGCAAACTACCGCCTCGTGGCCGCCCCGGTTCTGGCAGCGGGCGGTGTTGCCGCCATCGTCGAATATGGCTTGATGCCCGGCACGCGGCTCCCCACGCTGATCGAGCAAGTGCGACGAGCAGTGCTCTGGCTAGAACATCATGCGGGCGATTTCGGTGCGGATCCCCGCAGGCTGACGGTGAGCGGTCATTCCGCGGGCGCCCATATCGCCTCTTTTCTCGCGGCGACGGGGCCTGCGGAAACAACAATACCTTCCCTGCCCGCCATTCGCGGCCTCCTGCTTGTCAGCGGCATTTACGATCTCTCGGGAATTCCGGACAGCTTTCTGCGCGACGAGGCCGAAATGACACCGGTGGAGGCGGCAGACTGGTCGCCCCTGACATCGAACCAGTTGTACTGCCCTCAGCGGATCATCGCCTTCGGAGCGAACGAAACCCCACCCTTCCACGAACAGGCATCGGCGCTGGATGCACAGCTCGGCGCACGAAACATGTCATCGGAATTGCTTGCCGTGCCGGGTCTCAACCACATGAGCATCGTTCTCGATCTGGCAGATACTGCCGGCCATCTCGGAGGTCGCGTCGCGGACATCGTCTCGTCGAGTTAGTGCCTGGCGTTTGACAGGGACGAGGTGGTTTCGCCGAGCACGGCGGGTTTTAGCCTTTCCTCGCACCATTGCCGGAAACTCGTCGGCGTTGCGTTTTCCGGCGTCCTTGACACGGCAAGGTCAAGGCCCTGATCCTTGGCCTGCGCCATCTCCATCATACCCTGCGCCATGGCCTCAGACATGCCGAATTGCAGGAAGCGAGCCTTATATGCGTCAAAGCCCATCTGCTGATAGGTTACCGGCTTGCCGAGGACGTCGGAAATGATGCCCGCCATTTCATTAAGCGAGATATCTTCAGGGCCGAGGACTGCCACCTCGCGCTGGTCGGTCCAGCCGTCATCGAGCAACCAGCGTGCCGCAACAGCAGCAATGTCACGCGTTGCGGCGCTTGGAAGCCGAAGATCGCCGGAGAGCGGCAAAAAGAACTTGCCCTGATCCCTGACGACGGCCGCCTGCCGGGCGATATTGTCCATGAAGGATGGATTGGCCAGACCACGGAAAGCGACACCTGTTTCGGTGATCAAATCATCCATGGCCAGCGAGCCGGTGACATGACCCGCTTTACCGGCAAACGGCGAACCGCGCCCGAGCGCCGTAATCGAAACAACCCGCTTGACGCCCCGATCTTTGAGGGCCGCTGCGGCCGGTCGCGTGAAATCGACATAGGCCGCCGTGACGGAACTGGCCTGCGGATCCGGCGGCAGGAGCCAGAACACCGCATCGGCACCGTCAAACGCTTCATTCACGACGCCGGCATCGCCGTGGGAGCCGATGACGATTTCGGCGCTGTCGCGTACCTCTTGAGTCAGACGCGATGGATCGCGCACAATCACCCGGAATGGTACGGCTGATTGCACAAGTTTCTGAACGACTTGACGGCCGATCAAGCTGGTGGGGCCGGTTACAACGATCATGTTTCACTCCGGTGTTTGATGGCGATGGTGCGGTTGGCTCTGCCGCTGCCGACACTCCGCGCGCCCCAGCATTGATGTTCGAGATGGAAGATAGAGCCATTGCTCCGGGACGGTCTATGCTTCATAATCCGCTTTACTTTCGCAATCGTCCGGGATGAACCATGGACCCACTTTCAGACGTGCTCTCCTTACTCAAGCCGCATGCTTACGTGTCGTCCGGTTTTAATGCGGGCGGCGATTGGGCTGTGCAGTTCGGCGACCAGCACAAGCTCCTCAAATGTTATGCGATCGTGTCAGGCGGTTGCTGGCTCACCGTCGACGGTGTTGCCGGCGCGACGCGCCTGGAGGCGGGCGATTGTTTCGTGCTGCCCACGGGCCGCCCCTTCCGGCTTGGCAGCAGCATCGATGGTCCCGCGGTTGCGGCCAGCGAGATATTCCCGCCAGCACAAAGGGGTGGGGTGGTCACACTCAACGGCGGAGGCGGATTGTTTCTTGTCGGCAGCCGCTTCGGCATTTCGGGCAATCACTCCGGCATGCTTCTCGATATGCTGCCACCGATCGTTCACATTCGGGAGCAACCCGAGCAGGCCGCCCTGCGATGGTCGATCGAGCAGATGATGAAGGAGGTGCGTGAGGGGCAGCCCGGCAATGCCCTCGTGGCGCAACATCTGGCCCATCTGATGCTGGTGCAGGCTCTGCGGGTGCATCTGGATACGAGTGCCGGTGAGCGTGTCGGCTGGTTCTTCTCCCTGTCGGATAAGCAGCTCGGCGCCGCGATCAAGGCGATCCATGCCGATCCCGCCCATCAATGGACGCTTCAGGAACTCGGAGAGATCGCAAGCATGTCACGCTCGACATTTGCGCTGAGGTTCAGGGAGCGGGTTGGCGAACCGCCGATGCAATATGTGGCGCGATGGCGAATGCTGCTCGCCTGCGACAGACTGGAAAATTCGGGCGATCCCGTCTCCACGGTTGCAGTAGCACTCGGTTATGAATCCGAGAGCGCATTCAGCACGGCTTTCAAGCGCGTCATGGGTTGCTCACCCCGCCAGTACGGGCGCCGCCAGAAAGCCGACCTGCGGCAAAACGGTTCAGCCAGCGTGACACCCTAGGCCGGATAATTCAGATCAACCGTGGCAGGCCAGTCGAGACCGGCCTGCCACGGTTCAAACGGTAACCTCATATGCTCAGGCACAGATATTTAATCTCGAGGTAGTCATCGAGACCGTATTTCGAGCCTTCGCGGCCCTGGCCGGATTGCTTGACACCACCAAACGGGGCGACTTCCGTCGTAATCAGCCCGGTATTGATGCCAACCATTCCGTATTCCAGCGCTTCGGCCACCCGGAAAACTCTCGACAGGTCCTTGGCATAAAAATAGGAGCCAAGGCCGAATTCGGTGTCGTTGGCCATAGCGATCACCTCTTCCTCCGTTTCGAAACGGAAGAGCGGCGCGATCGGACCGAATGTTTCCTCTCGTGCGATCTTCATGCTGGAATTAACACCCGTCAGAATGGTCGGCTGGAAAAACAGGCCACCGAGCACATCACGCTTTCCGCCGACCGGAACGGACGCACCCTTGCCGAGCGCATCCGCGATATGCTCTTCCACCTTGGCCACGGCCTTCTCGGTGATGAGAGGACCGGTATTGACCCCCGGTTCGAAACCATCGCCGACCTTGATGGCGGTAACTTTTGCGGCAAGCTTTTCCGCGAAGGCATCGTAGACACTCGACTGCACGTAAATCCGGTTCGCGCAGATGCAGGTCTGGCCGTTGTTGCGATATTTCGAGATCATGGCGCCTTCGACCGCCGCATCCAGATCGGCATCGTCGAAAACGATGAAGGGCGCGTTGCCGCCGAGTTCCATGCCCAGTTTCATGACCTGATCGGCGCCCTGGCGCATCAATATCTTGCCCACAGCGGTTGAGCCGGTGAAGGTCAGCTTCCGCACCTTGTCGTTGCCGGTGAATTCCTGACCGATCGCCGGGGCATCCTGCGACGTGACAACGTTGAAGACACCAGCCGGCAAACCTGCGCGTTCGGCAAGCACGGCCAGCGAAAGAGCCGATAGCGGCGTTTCGGCAGCGGGCTTCGAGACCACGGCACAACCGGCCGCGACTGCCGGTGCGAGCTTGCGGGCAAGCATCGAATTTGGAAAATTCCACGGCGTGATTGCCGCCACTACACCGACCGGCTGCTTGATGACGATGACACGCTTGTCTTGCTGGTGTCCGGGAATGGTGTCGCCATAAACGCGCTTGGCCTCTTCACCGAACCACTCGATATAAGCGGCGCCGGTAAGGATCTCGCCCTTCGCTTCGGCCAGCGGCTTGCCCATTTCCATGGTGAGGATCGCGGCAAGATCATCGGCATTGGCGACCAGCAATTCGTGAAGCTTGCGCAGCACCGCTGCCCGCTCCTTGCCGGTCTTCTTCGCCCATTGTTTCTGGGCCAGATAGGCTGCGTCGATGGCGCGGGCCGCATCGACGCGGTTCATGTCCGGCAGCGTGGCGATCACCTCACCCGTCGAGGGATTGGTGACGTCGAACGTTTTTCCGCTATCGCTGACACCGACCCAGGCATCGCCGATGAGCGCCTTGTCCGTGACAAGCGAGGGATCCTTCAGTTTTGACAAAAGCTTTTCGGAAATTGTCATGGGTCAGGCCTCCGCAGCACATTGCCGCAATGTCGTTTCGAGAATGCCGAGTGCTTCGCTGAAAACCGCGTCCTCAATGGTGATCGGCGCGAGGAAACGGATGACGTTTCCGTAAATCCCGCAGGTCAGCAGGATCAGGCCGTTATCCAGTGCCTTCTCGCGCACCCTGTTGGCGAAGTCAGGGTTGGGCGTTGCCGAACCGGGCACGTTGAACTCGACGGCATTCATGAAACCCGGACCGCGAATATCGGCGATCTGCGGCACGGCGTCGGTCAACGATTGCAGGCTCTGCTTCAACCGGTTGCCGAGCTGCGTTGCCCGCTCCGTCAGCCCTTCTTCTTCGATCACATCCAGCACGGCATTACCGGCAGCGACGCCGATCGGGTTGCCGCCATAGGTTCCGCCCAGACCGCCCGGCCCCGGCGCATCCATGATCTCGGCGCGACCGGTGACGGCTGCAATCGGGAACCCGCCACCAAGGCCCTTGGCCATCGTGGTGATATCGGCAACCACGCCGAAATGCTCCATGGCAAAAAGCTTGCCCGTGCGGGCAAAGCCGGTCTGAACCTCATCGGCAATCAGCAGGATGCCGTGTTTGTCGGCGATTTCGCGCAGCTTCTGCATGAAGGCGCGCGGCACCTCGTAAAAACCGCCCTCGCCCTGGACCGGCTCGATGATGAAGGCCGCAACACGACCGGGGTCCACATCCGCCTTGAACAGCTTGTCCAGAACCGAAAGCGAGGCCTCCATCGTCTGGCCATGCAGTTCGACGGGAAAGGGAACATGAAAGACATCGGGCATCATGGCGCCAAAGCCAGCCTTATAAGGAACGACCTTGCCGGTCAGCGTCATGCCCATGAAGGTGCGGCCGTGGAATGCGCCGCTGAAGGCGATGACCGCAGGGCGGTTGGTTGCCGCGCGGGCAATCTTGACGGCGTTTTCCACCGCCTCGGCACCGGTGGTGACGAAAATCGTCTTCTTCTTGAAATTGCCCGGAACGGCCTGATTAAGGCGTTCCGCCAGACGCACGTAGTTTTCGTAAGGCACGACCTGATGGCAGGTATGGGTGAAATGATCGAGTTGATCCTTCACCGCAGCGATGACTTTCGGGTGGCGGTGGCCGGTATTGACGACGGCGATGCCAGCCGCAAAATCGATGTAACGCCGACCCTCGACATCCCAGATTTCAGCGTTCTGCGCCTTCTCGGCATAGATTTGGGTGGTAACGCCGACACCACGCGAAATCGCGTCGGCCCTGCGGGCGGCTATAGCCGAATTCGACATTGCTGTTCCTCCAGTTGACCTGAGAATGTTCGGGCGCTTTTCCTCGTCGCCCGTATCTGTTTTTGGCAGCGGCTCAGAGCCGATCAATAACCGAGCGCGCAACCATCCTTGCGGTGATCGGATGCGCCGAGCAAAGACCCGTTGTCCCAATCGATCCAGATCGCCTGCGCGCCGCCGATTGCCCAATTGGGCGGCTGGACTTCAAAACCGCGTTCCCTGAAGACTTCACCGACTTTGAGGCGAACGCTTTCCTCCATCTCCACCTTCGCGGTTCCCGGCAGGGGAAACAGCCGCGGCAGTTCAATCGCCGCCTGCATATCCATACCATAATCGAACAGCTTCGACAGAAACTGGGCGTGGCCCATGGCCTGATAATGTCCTCCCATAACGCCAAAGGACAAGACACTTCTGCCGTCTCTCGTCACCATGCCGGGAATGATGGTGTGCATCGGCCGCTTGCGGGCACCGATCGCATTCGGATGGCCTTCCTCCACGACGAAGCTCTGGCCGCGATTATGGAACAGCACACCCGATTTAGGGGCCATCAGACCGCTGCCGTAAGGGTGGAAGATCGAGTTGATAAAGCTCACGCAATTGCGATCCTTATCGATGACCGAAATATAGACCGTGTCGGAGTGGGCGACCCCGCCGATTATCGTTTTGGCATCGGCCGGGCGCTTGAGGTCGATCTTCGAAGCCAACTCGTCGGCGAGCGCATCCGACAACAGGAAGTCCGTGGGCACACCAGACGATGAAGGGTCGGCAAGCCATTTGTCACGGGCCGCATAAGCAAGCCGCGCTGCTTCCACTTCCCGCATCAAATTGTCTGCAGCAAGCGGGTCTCCCGCCGGCCTGTGCCGCTCCAGAATTTTAAGGATCATCAGGGCGATGATGCCCTGCCCGTTCGGCGGGCATTCATGCACCGTCCAGCCGCGATAATCCGCGCTGATCGGCGTCACATATTCCCCCGCAGCCTCAGCGAAATCCTCTTTCGTGTGGAGGCCGCCCCTCTCGCTCAGATAAGAGACCATCTCCTCGGCAACGGAACCGCGATAAAAAGCGTCGCGACCATGCCGGCCGATGGCTTCGAGCGTATCGGCGAGTTGCGGCTGATACTGAACGGCTCCAACCTGCGGCGCCTCGTCGTTCGCGAGGAATGTGCGACGCGTTGCAGGCTCGCGCAGAAGCATGGCTTTCTGGTGCGAAATATCGGACGCGACACGCGGCGTGATGGCGTATCCGCCCCTTGCAAGTGCGATGGCCTGCGACAGTATCTCGGACATTGACATGCGCCCGTGGTCAGCAACAAGTCGCGTCCAGGCATCGACCGCGCCCGGAATGGTGACGGCGTGCGGGGAGGAGCGCTCAATCGCCGTGATCCCCTTTTGTCTGTACCAGGACAGGTCGGCGGCAGCCGGTGTGCGGCCGGAACCATTGAAGGCCGTTATTTTGTCGCCGCCGTTTGCCGCCAGCAGGGCAAAACAATCGCCGCCGATGCCCGTCGATCCGGCTTCGACCACGCATTGAACGGCGCAGGCGGCCACTGCCGCGTCGATTGCGGCGCCGCCTGCCTTGAGAATTTCAATCGCGGCGAGCGTCGCCAGAGGATGAGACGTGGCTGCCATGCCATTGCGCGCAACGACAAGCGAACGTCCGGGTTGTTCAAAGTTCCGCATGGATTTCCCCGTCAGATGAGATTGCTGGTCTTTGCCCAGTCATATGTTTCGTCGAGAGCTTTGGTTGAACGATCGAACATGTCGTTGATCTCCGCTTCGGTCATGATCAGCGGCGGGCAGAAGGAGAAGTTGTCGCCAAGCGCGCGCGTGATGACACCGTGCGCCTGCGCGCGCTTGCCGGCATGGATTGCAACGCCGTCACTGGGCTTGAATGCCTCCTTGGTCGCCTTGTCGCGAACGAGTTCCAGCGTGCCGATCATGCCGCGGCCGCGCACATTGCCAACGAGAGGGTGGTCTTGAAGACCGTGCAGCCGTCGCTGAAACAGCGGTATGACGGAATTGACGTGACCCAATATGTCCCGCTCTTCATAGATCTTCAGCGTTTCCAGCGCGACGGCAGTGGCAACGGGGTGGCCGCTATAGGTGAAACCGTGCCCAAAGGTACCGATCTTCTGGCTTTCGGCCACGACGGCCTCGTGCACCCTACTGTTGATCATGATGGCCGAGATCGGCTGGTAGGCCGCCGACAATTGCTTGGCCATGGTGATGATATCAGGCCTCATGCCGAAGCTTTCGGAACCGAACATGGTACCCAGCCTGCCGAAACCGCAGATCACCTCGTCAGCGACCAGCAGGATGTCATAACGGGTCAGGATGGCCTGGATCTTTTCGTAATAGGTCGCGGGCGGCACGATGCAGCCGCCCGATGCCATCAGGGGCTCGGCGAAAAAGCCGCCAATGGTTTCCGGCCCTTCCTCGAGGATCAGCTGCTCGAGCGATGCGGCGCATCGGCTGGCGAACTCCTCTTCGGTTTCCCCTTCATGGCCATAACGGTAAAATTCGGGGCAATCCGTGTGCAGGATCCGGTCTATCGGCAGGTCGAAGTCGCGGTGGTTGTTGGCAAGGCCGGTCAGGCTTGCTGATGCGATCGTGACGCCATGATAGGCCCTGTGCCGCGAGATGATCTTCTTCTTCTCCGGCTTGCCGATCGCATTGTGATAATACCAGACCAGCTTCATCGCGGTGTCATTGGCTTCCGAACCGGAATTGGCGAAAAACACCTTGGACATCGGCACCGGCGAGAGCTTGATCAGGCGCTCGGCAAGTTCAATCGCCGTTTCATGCGATTTGCCGCCGAAGCTGTGATAGAAGGGCAATTCCTTCATCTGCCGATAGGCCGCTTCGACGAGGCGCGCCTCGCTAAAACCGAGCGACGCGCAAAACAATCCACCCAACGCCTCGATATAACGGTTGCCATCATTGTCGATGACATAGACACCGTCGCCTTTGGCAATGACCATCGGGCCATCCTTCAGGTGTTGCGAGGCGTTGGTGTATGGATGCAGCACAAAGGCGGTATCCCGTGCTTCCAGTGAGTTTAGCAGAGCCGTCACGTCGGTTTCTCCATCGGTCGTTCAAGGCGCAGGCGCGCATTCGGTCAGCCCGGCAATCTCCAGAGGTGCCTGCCGGGCCTTTGTCGTGGTTACGGTCGTTTCCGTTTTAGTTGACGGTCGTCTTGATCCATTTCTGGGCAAGCTTGTCGATCGTTCCATCGGCCTTTGCCGCATCGATCGCCGTGTCGAACATCGACTTCAGCGTCGCGTCGTCCTTGCGCAGACCAACGCCAATGCCCTGACCGAAAACACCACCGGTGAATGTCGGACCGGCCAGCGCATAGTCCTTGAATTCGGCTTTCGCGAGCGTTGCGGTCAAAGCCGTTTTCTGGGCTACGACGGCGTCGATACGGCCGGACTGAAGATCTAGATCGTGCTGTTCGGTCGTCTTGTATTCGCGGGTCGTCACTACGTCCTTCAGATATTTGTCGAGGAATGCGACGTTGGCGGTCGAGACTTGGGCTCCGACGCTGCTGCCCTTGATGGCCTCACGCAACGGCTTCAAGGCGGCATCGACGGTAGCGGCCTCGCCGTTCAGATCGACGGTCGTGCCCGCACCCGGCAGCTTTGCCAGCGGCCCGTCCTTCTGCACCATGAAGGTCGCAGCCGTGGAAGCGTATGGTTTGCTGAAGGAAATAACTTCGAGACGCTTCGGCGTGACGATCATAGACGCCATGATCGCGTCGAACTTCTTGGCGTTGAGCGACGGGATCAATCCATCCCAGTCCTGGGCAACGATGGTGCACTTGATCTTCATTTTGGCGCAGAGGTCGTTGGCCAGATCAACTTCGAAACCCGCCAGCTTCCCATCAGGCCCGGTGAAGTTCCACGGCTCATAGGCACCTTCCGTCGCGATGGTGATCTCTTTGGGTGCCGACTGCGCATGAGCGCCGGTTGCTGCAAGCAGCATCGCGGCTGTGATGAGTTTCATTTTTTTCATTATCATTCCCCTTTGTTTGGCCTCGCATCCATGCTCGGCGGTTGAATTTTCAAATGTTCAGGCATCTCCCCCTGATGTTTTTCTGATTGTGAAGACCTCGGCCGCCAGGCAGAGCAGCTCGAACAGGACCTGTGCGGCCACTTGCGCGGTGTTCGTCGAGGGGTCGTATTGCGGGGCGATCTCCACCACATCGCCGCCGACGATATCGAGACCCTTAAGGCCGCGAAGAATCCCGAGCGCCTGCGCCGATGTGAGGCCGCCCACCTCCGGCGTTCCGGTCCCCGGTGCAAATGCCGGGTCGAGCGAGTCGACATCGAAGCTGACGTAAGTGGGACCGTCGCCGACGATTTCTCGTGCCTTGGCGATCACGGCCTTCAGACCCATTTCATCCACTTCTTCGGCATGAATGACCGTCATTCCCGAAGCGTAGGAAAACTCCCAGAGATATTCGGAATTGCCGCGAATGCCGATCTGGATCGTTCGCCGGGGATCAAGGACACCGTCCAGTACGGCCTGGCGGAACGGGCCGCCATGGTGGAACTTGCAGCCTTCGAACGAGCCTCCCGTATCGCAATGGGCGTCGATATGGATCATGCCGACCGGCCGGTCACGCCCGATGGCGCGCAAGATCGGCAACCCCATCGAATGATCGCCGCCGACCGCAAGAGGCACCACCCCGGCATCGACGATCGAACCAATGAAACGCTCGATATCCTCATGCGAGGAGGCAAGATCGAAACGGCTGCGGAATGGCACGTCGCCGACATCGGCAACACGCACATGAGCCGTCGGCACCGCCTTCAGGACATGCTCATAGGGGCCGACGCGTTCGACATTACGGACCGCCCTTGGCCCGAACCGCGCACCCGGACGGTTGGTGACGCCGATGTCCATCGGCACACCCAGAAGCGCCACGTCCAGACCCTCGAATGAGGGCGCCAGATCCGGGCGATAGGGCGCGCGCAGCAACGACGGCAACCCGCAATAAGGCGCCTGCCGACTGTCGCCTTCGCCAAAAACCAGCCTCGCCACCTGCGCAAATTCGGGGTCGAAGACATCCCCGCCGGATGCTTTGCCGAAGCGGGCACGAAGCGCGTCTATGTCCAGAATTTCTGTCATTTCCCCTCCCGTGACCCGTGTTTCACCACTCGAATGAGCACCCCGACTTCCATCTCTCAAGACCGAGAAAAGATGATTGATTGATGTGCTCAATGTTGTATACATATTTGTACATCAGCTTGGATGCAAGCTAGAAATTTGAACCCTACCTTGCTGATACAGACCGGAAAGCAAGCGACGGGAAGCTTCGCCAGTGGCGAGAGAAATGAGGCGACGGTGTCCGCAAAAGTTAAAGAACCCAAAGTTTCGCTGCGGGAGGCGACATATAGCCAGCTGAAGGATCTGATCCTCAACGGGCAGCTTCGTCCGTCGGAGCGCCTCTCGGAAAACACCCTGGCCAAACGTTTCGGCGTCAGCCGGACCCCCCTTCGCGAGGCACTAATGAAGCTGGAAGAGGAGGGCCTGATTACTGGTCAGCGCAATCTCGGCTATACTGTCGCTGATCTCGACATAACCGGGTTCTGCAATCTTCTCGTCGTGCGCGAAGCAATCGACGTATGCGCGGCGAAACTGGCCTGCGAAAAGGCAACGGATGAAGATCTGGAGCGTCTGCGGGGCGTCATCGACCAGATGGAGGCGTTGAAGGATGCCGACACCATGACGCCTTCGGCGGCGGCGGAGAACCTCCACCTCGGCCTCCACATTCACCGTGTCATTGCCGAGGCAACGAAGAACGAAGCGCTCGTCCGGGTAACGGACCAGATTTACCAGCAGCTTCGGCTGGCACTGTGGCTCGAAGTTCTGTGGGTCGATCTCGAACATACCGACCTCGACGAACACCGGGCAATTGCGGACGCCATCATCGCCCGCGACCCGGAAGCTGCCGCCAGGGCGGCCAGCGCGCACATACAAAGCTCCCTCAAGAACATGTCGAAGCTTGAGAGGATCTGGCAGCACCGGCGACTGTCCGGGCTGGCCTGAACTATAAAAAAAGGGGAACCAATGGATGCAATCAAAAACTATGTCGCGCTTGTCGGCTTTGGACAGGGAGGATGGGGCGGCCTTCTGATCTCGGCCATGATGGTGACAATCGCCGTCTCCGTCTGCGGCTTTCTGGTTGGGTCGGTACTCGGCACGATCATTGCCGGCATGAAGCTTTCATCGATCGCCCCGCTGCGCTGGATCGGCGGCTGTTACACGACCGTGCTGCGTGGCGTACCCGACCTTCTCGTGGTCTATCTCTTCTATTTCGGCGGCGGTGCGCTACTCAGCTACATCGGCGCTTTTGCAGGCTATGACGGCTATATCGGCATGCCGGCCTTCCTCACGGGTACGGTTGCCCTCGGCATCGTTTCGGCAGCCTATCAGGCTGAAGTCCTGCGCGGCGCCTATCGCGCGGTTTCGCGCGGAGAACTCGAGGCAGCGGATTCGGTCGGCATGCGGCCATGGCGGAAGTTTCGTCGCATCATCGTTCCGCTTGTGCTGCGTTACGCCACGCCGGGGCTTGGCAACACCTGGCAACTGGTGCTGAAGGAATCGGCGCTGATATCGGTGACCGGCCTCGTTGAAATCCTGCGTCAATCGCAGATAGCTGCCGGCTCGACCCGCAAGCCGTTCGAATTCTACCTCACCGCACTTATGCTTTATCTGGTGATCACCTGGGTCTCCTCGATCCTGTTCGGGCGGTTGGAAAACCGGGCCATGCGCGGCTTCAGGAGGGCCATCTGATGGATTTCACCTTCCTCCTCGAAACATTCGAGACCCTTATCAAGGGATTGCCACTGACTTTGAGCATGGCGGCGATTTCGATATCGGCGGGAACGCTCCTTGCAACGGGGCTCGCCGTCCTTGCCGTTTTCGGCGGCGTAACCGGCAAAAGATTCGCCAGTGCCTACGTGTTCGTATTCCGCGGCTCGCCTCTTCTGGTCCAGATATTCCTCATCTATTATGGACTGGGACAGTTTCGCCCGACGTTGCAGGCGTGGGGCCTCTGGACGATCCTGCGCGAACCCTATTGGTGCGCCGTCATTGCCCTGACGCTCAACACCACCGCCTATTCCGGCGAGATTTTCCGCGGTGCGCTGCAATCGGTTCCGGCACAGCAGGTGGAAGCGGCACGCGCCTGCGGAATGTCCGGCCTCCTGCTATTCAGGCGCATCATCTTCCCGATCGCCTTCCGGCAGGCGCTGCCCGGCTACGGCAACGAGATCGTCCTGATGGTCAAGGCGACGGCGCTCGCCTCGGTTATCACGATCATGGAAGTAACGGGACTGGCCGGTAAACTGATTGCCGACAGTTTCAGGGCTTTTGAAGTGTTTTGCGTCGCCGGTGCGATCTATCTGGCAATCAACCTGATACTCACGCGCATCGTCGCGATTGTCGAGTACGGGCTTTCACCGCACCTGCGTCTGCAACCGGCGCAAGCCGCATGAAGGAGGGAACAATGTCCAGCACAAAGCTGAACCCCGTAGCCGTCGAAGAAAATAACGTCGCCGCTGTTTCGGTGCGTAACCTCCACAAGTCGTTCGGCCCGGTCGAGGTCCTCAAGGGTATTAATCTGGAAGCACGGGAGGGAGACGTCATCTCCATTCTCGGCTCGTCCGGTTCCGGAAAATCGACCATGCTTCGCTGCGTGAACATGCTCGAGACGCCCGATAGCGGCGACATCACCATCGCCGGAGAAACCATCAGAATGAAGACGCGCGGCAACAAGGCGGTACCCGCGGACAGACGGCAGGTGGACCGGATAAGACAACATGTCAGCATGGTGTTCCAGAGCTTCAATCTCTGGTCACACATGACCATTCTGGAGAACGTGATCGAGGCGCCGATCCATGTGCAGGGTCGTGACCGTGCCGAATGCATCGCAGAAGCGGAAGCGCTGCTCGAAAAGGTTGGCATTGCCGACAAGCGGCATGCCTATCCCGGCCACCTGTCGGGCGGGCAGCAGCAGCGGGCGGCAATCGCCCGTGCGCTTGCCCAGCGTCCCAGGGTGATGCTGTTTGACGAGCCGACATCGGCTCTCGATCCCGAACTCGTCGGCGAAGTCCTGAAGGTCATGCGTTCACTCGCCGAGGAAGGACGGACCATGCTGGTGGTGACGCATGAAATGGCCTTTGCACGCGAGGTTTCCAACAAGGTCGTTTTCCTCCATAAGGGGCAAATCGAGGAGGAAGGCGAACCCGCGCAGATGTTTGCGTCTCCGAAATCCCTGCGGTTCAATCAGTTCCTGTCAACTGAACGGCGCTAAAGGATGACCCGATCGGGGCTGCATGACCTCACTCAAGGTCTCAGCCACGATTGGGACCAGGGCGTGGTCGACGCAGCCAGATAAAACTGTCTGGCATTACGGTGGCCGATCAATGCCTGCTCGTCTGGCGAAAGCGTCGAAAGAAGCTGCTTCGTCATGTCGATCCATTCCGGCAGACCCGAGCCGAGATCGACCACCGGCCAGTCGCCGCCCCAGACCATTCTCTCCGGTCCGAACAGGTCGAGCACGGTTTCCACATAGGGCGCCACGCTTTCCAGCGTCGCGCATCCCGGTGCACAATAGGCGGTGACGCCGGAGAGTTTGACGAACAGATTGGGCAGTTCGGCCAGGCGGGCCATGCGCTCGCTCCACGCCGAAAAATCGTTTCCGGCTATATCGGGCGTGCCGCAATGGTCGAGCATGAAGCGCACGTCGGGGCAGGCCCCGACGAGTTCGGCAGCAATGCCAAGCTGGCGGGAATGAAAACACAGATCGACCGGCCATCCGGCCTTTCCAATCGTGCGCACGTTCCGTCGGTAATTTTCGGCACGGCTGAGATCGTCGGGCATGACGTGAAGGATGCGCCGGAAACCAACCACGTTGAGGTGGCGGCACTCCTCCAGCCAGGCGTCGAAACCATCTTCCGTTTCCGGCCGGCAGCTGGCAATCTGGCCGAACATCGGCACAGCGCCTTCGCCGACCATGCCAGCGACAAGGCGTGCCTCCGCCTGATAATCGCCGTCATCCACCCCGCTTTCCATGAAGATGGTGCCGATCACGCCGCAGTTCTCGACAAGCCCCGCATAATCCGCCCGGGTGAAGCTTCCCGCAAGGCTCGGCTCTCCGCGCGTCCAGGCATAACCGAGCTTGCCCCGCAAGATCAGATGCTGGTGGGTATCAATCAAATCCATGGCGTCTTCCTCCCAGTCGTGGCGGTCAATCTTCGAGAGCGAGCGCGTCAAAACCCGCCCAGGCGGCGTCCGGCACGGTGGTTTCGAAAATGGACAGGTTGCGCCGGAGACTGTCCGGTTTCGCCGTCCCGATCAGCACGCTTGCAACATCGGCGTTTTGCAGTGGAAAATGCAGGGCGGCGGCAGCAAGCGCGACGCCGTGGTCGGCGGCATGAGCCTCCATGGCGCGCACCCGCTCCATGACTTCAGGTGCAGCTTCGCTATAGTTGAAGGTCGCGCCCGGCTTTGCGCCAGTTGCAAGAATGCCCGAGTTGAACACACCGCCAATGATGAGCGAGGTGCCGGTTTCCGCACAACGCCCAAGCAACTTTGCGGAAGCCGACCGATCGAGCAGCGTATAACGGCCCGCCAGAAGGATGCAGTCGATCTCGTCAATTTCCATAAGGTTCAGACAGGCCGGAACCTCGTTCACGCCAAGGCCGAACGCACCGATCTTGCCTTTCGCCTTCAACTCATGCAGCGCCTCGATGCCGCTTTCGGTGAAGATTCCGAAATGGTGGTGATAAGCCTCTTCGCCGAGAGTGGTCGCCTCCAGATCGTGGACGTAGAGAATATCCACGGAACCGAGACCAAGCCGGGCAAGGCTCTGCTCGTGCGACCGCATGATGCCATCGTAGCTGTAATCGTATTCCACCACGAAAGGCAGCGCTTCGACAAAACCGTAATCCGGCGTGACACCCTCTTCAGCCGGTTTCAGAATCCGTCCGACCTTGGTGGAAAGCACGAAGGAACCGCGTTCCTTCGTCTGGAGAAAATCGCCGACGCGACGTTCGGAAAGGCCCTGCCCGTAATAGGGTGCGGTATCGAAATAGCGGATACCGGCGTCCCACGCGGTTTGCAGCGTCGCCATCGCATCTTCGCGACTGACGCTGCGGTAGAGATTGCCGATGCCGGCCGCGCCGAAGGAAAGTTCGGTCAGCGATAGCGCCGTGCGGCCAAGTTTGCGGGTTTTCATGCGGCACCCTCCTCACGGTGAAGCTGGCGCTCGACGGTGCGGATGACACCACGGAGTTCGCCGAGGCCCTTCATGCGGCCGATGTAGGAATATCCGGGGTTTGTCTTTTTGGTGATGTCGTCACCCAGCAGATGGCCGTGATCAGGCCGCATCGGAATATTGGTCCGGCGGCCGGCCTTGGCTGCGGCTCGCTCCTCGCGCAACAATGCCTCGATGACGCCGATCATATCCGTTCCGCCATCCAGATGATCGTCCTCGAAGAAGGAGCCATCCGCTTCGACGGTGACATTGCGAAGATGGGCGAAATTGATGCGGGATGCGAATTCCTGTGCCATCGCCACAAGATCGTTATCGCTGCGGGCGCCGTAGGAGCCGGTGCAAAGGGTGATGCCGTTGTTCGGGCTTTCAACAGCCGAGAGGATGGCGCGAATATCGGCAGATGTCGACACCACGCGCGGCAGGCCGAACAGGGAGAACGGCGGATCGTCCGGGTGGATGCCCAGAAGCACGCCCGCCTCTTCCGCCACCGGCACGACTTCCCTCAGAAAGGCCAGAAGATTACCCTGCATGGTGGCGCTGTCGATGCCATCAAACGAAGCAATCAGCGCGGCGATGGATTCGCGCGTCTGCACCAGCGCACCGCCCGGCAGGCCGGCGATGATGTTGCGCTCCAGAAGCGACTGGTCGTCCTCGCTCATTTGCGCAAAACGCTCTTCAGCCCGCGCCACCAGCGCAGGATCGTAATTTTCTGCAGCACGGGCACGCTTCAGAATGAAGACGTCATAAGCGACGAAATCCGCCATTTCGAAGCGCAGCGCCAATCCGGTGTTGCGTGCCTGCCAGCGCAGGTTCGTGCGCGTCCAGTCCACCACCGGCATGAAATTGTAGCAGACGACGGGAACGCCCGCGCGGCCGAGACGGACGAGCGTATCCTTCCAGCGCCCAATCGCCTTCGAAGCATCGGCGTCACCGCGCTTGATGGACTGTTCCATCGGAATGGATTCGCAAACGCTCCACTCCAGACCGGCCGCCTCGATCATCGCCTTGCGTTTGGCGATCTCTTCCGCCGGCCACGCCGTGCCATCGGGGATCTGGTGCAGCGCCGTTACAACGCCGCTGGCACCCGTCTGCCGCACATGCTCAAGGGTGATGGGGTCCGATTCTCCGAACCAGCGCCAGGTTTCCTTCATATTCTACTCCTCCGAAAAATGCCGTTCGATGGCGCCGAGCGCGCCGTATTGGACGATGTCGCGATAGGCTGCCCGAAGCGCCGTGACGAATGCCTCGTCGTTCTGCCATTCAGGCCCGAAGACGCGACGGAATGTTAAGAACCGGTCGATGATTGCGTCCGGGTCCTCGCCGTTGCCGGTGGGGGCATGCCATTCCGCAAAAGCCGGATCAGCCATGACGACAGGTTCGCCGCGCTCGTTCAGCGCCGCACAGGACCGTATCCACATGGCGACGGCAAAAAGAGCGGCCGTATCAGGTGCACCCGCGGCACGCAGTTCCGCGAGCGGTGCAAGAATGCGTTGCGGCACTTTCTGCGAGGCGTCCGAGGCGATCTGGGCGGCGCGATGGCGAAGTGACGGGTTGGCAAAACGCTGGCGCAGACCGGCAACGTAGTCCGGGCCGCTGACGGCCGGGCTCAGTGTCGAACCGACTTCGCGCCAATAACGGTCGATATAACCGCGCACACGCGGATCGGCATAGATATCGGCGATCGTCTCCAGCCCGCTGCATTGGCCGATCGCGGCCATGGCCGTGTGTGCGCCGTTCAGCATCCTGAGCTTCATATGCTCATAGGGTTCGACATCATCGACCAGTTCTGCGCCCGAAAGCCCGATGCCGGGGCGACCATGCGGAAAGCGATCTTCGATCACCCAGCGGAAATAAGGTTCCGCAATCACCGGCCAGGCATCCTCGCAGCCAAGACGCGCCGCCACACGCTCGCGGTCAACGGCGGTGGTGGCGGGCACGATGCGATCCACCATGACGCAGGGGCAGGAGAGATTTTCCGCGATGAAAGCGGCGAGATCCGTGTCTGCCAGACCGGCCATTTCCACCAGAAGCCGGTGCAGGATGCGACCGTTGGACGGAAGATTGTCGCAGGAGAGCAAAGTCAGCGGTACTGACCCGCCTGCCCGCCTCCGTCTCGTCGCTTCCAGCAGAAAACCGAGCGCGGAGCGCGGTGTTTGCGGATGTGCGAGATCATGAACGATATCGGGATGCTCGCGCAGAAGCGTGCCCGCCGACAAATCGGCGAGATAACCTTTTTCCGTCACCGTCAAAGTGACGATCCGCACCCGAGGATCGGCCATGGCCTTCAGCAGCCGCTCCGGTTCTTCCGGGGCAACGATGGTCTCCAGGATGGAGCCGACGATCCGCAGCGTCTCGTTTTCACCGTCACGCAGGCAGAAGGTATAGAGATTGTCCTGCGGCGCAATCGCGTCGCGAGTATCGGGGCTGCGTAGCGAGGCCGCGACAATGCCCCAGCCGGGTTCACCGCGCGCCAGGCAATCGTCGATAAACACGGCCTGATGGGCGCGGTGAAACGCGCCAACGCCGAGATGCACGATGCCCGGCGTCACCGCTTTGCGATCATAAGCGGGCAAAAGCACGTCTTGCGGCAGATGCGGCAGAGCAAGGGTTGAAAGACGGTCTGTCATGGTCGTTTTTCTCCGTATCTCAGCCGAATTGCAGGCCGCCATTCATGTCAACGACGGTGCCGGTCATGAAACCGGACAGTGGCGAGGCGAGGAAACGCACGGTATGCGCCACCTCTTCCGGCTGGCAGAAGCGCCCGACGGGAATGGCGGCGAGCTGGCGCTGACGGTCTTCCTCCGACAATTGCTCCATGATCATCGGCGAAACCACATAGGCCGGCGCGACCGCGTTGGCGGTGACGCCGAATGGCGCAAGTTCGCGGGCGGACGAATAGGTGAGGCCGACCAGCGCCGATTTGGAAACCGAATAGGCCGTGCCCGCCGTCAGGCCGCCGGACTTCCAGGCATAGGACGAGATGTTGATCAGCCGTCCCCAGCGGTTTTCCTTCATGGCCGGAACCACGGCCTGCGTCAGCAGCAGCGCGGCATCGAGATTGACGGCCATCAGCTTGTGCCATTCATCGAGCGTGGTCGCGGCCAGCTTGTGCGGAGACAGAATTCCGGCATTGTTGACGAGGATGTCGATGACCTCGAAACGATTGGCGACATCCTTCATGACATCCTGCAGCGCCGCTGCGTCACCGAGATCGACGGCGACGGGATCGCAGGCACCGCCGAACCCGCTCGCGAGTGCTGTAACAGCCTCGATGTCGCGATCGAAGGCGAGCACCCTCGCCCCTTGCGCCACCAGCGCCGCAACCACGGCGCGGCCGATGCCGCCACATGCGCCCGTAACGAGCGCCGTCTTGTGTTTCAGTTCCATTCTGTCTCCTCCACGTCCATTATCAAATGGACAAATGCTTGCGCTCTTCTTCAGGCAGCTGCTCGTAGATCACGAAAACCATATCCAGATGCGTCACCAGCGCCTTTTCCGCGCCGTCGGCATCGCCCCGGTCGAGAGCGTCGACGACGGCCAGATGCTCCTCGATCACGGCGGGCAAGCGTTCCGGTTTCGCCCAATAACGATGGAACCGCGACAGGGTCACCTTGGCGGCAAGGATCGCCTGCCAGACGCCTTCGCGGCCGGAAAATGTGCCAAGCAGCCGGTGAAACGCCTCGTCGGCATGAAAGAAGCCGGATGCGTCATTGGCGGCGATCACCCTTTCCTGTTCGGCGATGACGTCGCGCATCGTCCGGCTCATCTCTTTCGTCCATTTCAGTGCGACTTCGCGCAGCAGCGCCACTTCGAGCGAACGGCGGATAAAATGGCTGTCCTGAATTTCACCAAGCCTGATCGGCGCGACGAAGCTGCCGAGCTGCGGATAGACATCCACAAGCCCTTCTTCCGAAAGGCGCTGGATGGCGGCGCGCACCGGCGTGCGTGAGACGGAAAACTGACGGCAGATCGAGTTTTCACTGATCGGCGCGCCGGGCGCGAGGCGGACCTCAACAATCGCTTCGCGCAGCGCCGCATGAACCTGATCGGCTACGGAGCCATAGCGATTGACCACAAGCTCCACGCTTTCGATTCCCGAACCGGCAGCGTCCTGATAGCCGCCGCGCCCGGTGAAACCGGCATTGGTGTTTTTCGTCATGAACGCTCCCCTTTGAAAGGCCGTCGTGAAAATCTCATTGCTACTTGGATACAAGTATACTAGTGTCCATGGTGCTTACGCAAGTCGGCTGTTGGGAGAAAGAGCGATTAAGGGAGGTTTCCAGTCGCTTTTTGCAGAAGCAGACCGTTTCATGGAGGAGAAAAACATGACGTATTTCATGCGCAGCCTTGTCGCTGCCGCAATCATCGGCGCTGGAGCCTGCGGTGTTGCGCAGGCGGCGGACGCCAGCAAGGTCGCCCTCGTTCCGGGCGGTCCGCATCCTTATTTCGCCGCCTGGGAACAGGCCGGCAAGGACGCTGCCAAGGACTTCGGTCTGGCGGGCGCAGACTATAAGGTGCCGCAGAAATGGGAACTGGCTCAGCAGAACCAGCTTCTCGAAAGCCTGCTCAGCCAGGGTTATAACGGCTTCCTGATTTTCCCCGGCGATCCCGTCGGCGCGGTCTCGACAGCCGAGGAGCTGACCGGCAACGGCGCAAACGTGATTGCCGGCGCCGGCTGCTTCAAAGACCCCTCACCCGCCGCCTTCTGCCTTGGCACCGACACCGGTAATTCGGCCTATCTCGGCACCAAGGAACTCATCAAGGCGATGGGAACGGGCAAAAAACGCATCGCCCATTTCACCGGCTTCCTTGTCGACCCCAACACCCAGCTTCGTATCGATGCCGTGAAGAAAGCGGCTGACGAGGCCGGCGCGGAAGTCGTTCAGGTCATCGCCGATATCGATGCGCCGGAACCGGCGGAAGAAAAAATCAGCGCCTACCTCGCCGCCCATGCCTCCGAAGTGGACGGCATCGTCACCACGGCCTGGGTTCCGGCGGTTGTCGCCTCCAACGCGCTGCGCAAGATCGGCGACAAGCGGATCCACATGGTCGGCATCGACCACGATGAAGTCGTGCTGAAAGCAATCAAGGACGGTTTCGTCGACGGTACGATGCTTCAGAACCCCTATGGCCAGGGTTATGTCGGCGCGTTCGCGCTGAGCAAACTGCAGGCTGGCTGCAAGGTGAAGGCAGACGCGCCGTTCAAATCCAACGCGTTGACGACCAAGTTCATCGATTCCGGCACCGCCTATGTCGATGCCGCCAAGGTTGATAACTACATCGACGCCATGCGCGCCGAGACCAAAAAGCTGCTCGCGAACTTTGATACGACGTATCTGAGCTGCAAATAAGCACGCCTTGAGCGATTGCCGGGCGCCAAACGACCGCGCCCGGCAATCAGCCCCGCCCGAAAATATTCTTTCAGACGGCAGCGTAGTGGCGAAGCGACCCGCGTAGGCGCTTCGGACCGAACCAATACCGGAACAGTTTCATGACCGTGAACGATACTTTGCTCACAAAAGGCGCGCAGGAGGGCGACAGACGAATGGGTTCTAGCCTTTCGCAAGGCCGCTTTTTCCTTACCAATGAATTCGGCCTCATTCTGCTGATCGTCGTATTCGCCGTCGTTTTCGGCGTGGCGGCCGGCGGATTCCTTTCGCCTTTCAACCTGTTCACGCTTGGCCGCAGCGCCGCGATCAACATCATGATCGGCCTGTCGATGATGGCGGTGATCGTGACCGGCGGTCTCAATCTCGCGGTTGGCGCGATCGGCGTCTCGGCGGCCATGGCCTGCGGTTATCTGATCGAAGTGCTTGGCGTGCCGTGGCCGCTCGCACTCATTGGCGGCCTCGCCACAGGCGCAGCGCTGGGTTTCGTCAACGGCTGGACCGTGATCCGCACGGGATTGCACAGCTTCATCATCACGCTTGCCACGATGAGCATCTTTTTCGGCGTGATGATCTTCCTGACGCGGGCCGAAGCCTATCGCGGCCTGCCGCCGATCTTCGCCGCCTTCGGCAAGATGAAGCTCGCGACCTATTTCTCTCCGCTGCTTCTCGTCACGCTCGCAACCGCCCTTGCCCTGTCCTTTCTCTACCGGCGCACGGTTCTCGGTCGCGAAATGCTGGCGGCGGGCGCACGCCCGGAAGCGGCCGAACTTTCCGGCATCCGCGTCGACCGGATATTCATTGCTTGTCACATGCTGTCAGGTCTGCTTGCCGCACTCGCCGCCTTGATGCTGGTGACGCGCACGGGTGCTGCCATTCCTTCGATGGCAGGCCAGCTCGGACAAGACTGGCTTTTGCCCGCCTTTCTCGGCCCCGTTCTCGGCGGCACGCTTTTGCAGGGCGGCAAGGTTTCGGTGCTCGGCACCTGTCTTGGTGCACTTTTGGTGACGATGCTGACCAGCGGCCTGCTGCTGCTTCAACTCGGCGAATTCTGGGTCCAGACATTTCTCGGCCTGCTGCTGTTGCTGGCGGTTTTGATGGACAAGGCGCGGCGAAGCTATCTCGCCCGGCGCAATCTGGCTTGAGGACTGGACGATGACGACCGACAACACCCTTCTACGCCTTGCCAGAACCGACTGGTTCGGCCCCCTATTGGTCACGGTGCTGGCAATCGCGCTTATCCGCGGCTTCAGCCCCAACTTCCTGTCTTCCTTCAATATCCAGATCCTGCTCCTGGCAATCGCGGTCAATGCGCTCATCGCCTTTTCCCAGATGATCATCATCGCCATCGGCCAGATGAACCTCTCAGTCGGCGCGATCGGCGGACTGGCGGCAATCTCCTTTGCGGGGCTGATGCAGGTCTGGGGGCTTCCGGCACCGGTGGCCGCCATTGCTGCGGTGCTGATCGGCGTTGTCTGCGGCATGCTCAACGGTCTGCTGATTGCCATCACGGGCATTTCCGCTTTCGTCATCACGCTGGCCACGCTGTCGATCTACAAGGGTATCAATCTCGGCATCACCCGGGCGGAGCCGTTCTACGGCGTGCCGGAATCGGTGAAAGCCTTCGGTTCGGCCCTGCTCGTCGGTCCGGTTCCGTGGCTCGCAGCACCCACCATCATCATCGCACTGGCGCTGTGGTTCATGCTGCGCCGTCAGCCGATAGGCCGCTTCATCCTCGCCATTGGCGGGAACAGCCATGCGGCGGAACTTTCCGGCATTTCGGTGCGCACGACAATGATCGTAGCCCACGGCATTTCCGGCCTTCTGGCGTCGGTCGCAGGAATTCTGCTCGTCTCCCGCCTGCAGATCGGCCAGCCTTCCATCGGCGATGACTGGCTCATCCTGTCTTTTGCCGCACCCGTCATCGGTGGTGCGGTACTGGCCGGCGGGCATGTCAGCGTCGGAGCAACCCTGCTCGGCGTCGTCATCGTCGCCATCATCACGCAGGCGCTCGTGCTGTTCTCCATCGACCCGTTCCTCGTGCAGGTCGTGCTCGGCGCAATGATCCTTGCAGCCGTCGGCATCAATCGCCTGCGCGAAACGCATCTTGGCAAAAAAACAGGGAAGGCCTGACATCATGGACAAGCAACCTGTTTTTCAGGCGCGAAACATCGAAAAAGTGTTCCCCGGCGTTCGGGCGCTCAAGGGCGTCAATCTTTCGCTGGAACCCGGCTCGATCCACGCTTTGCTCGGTGAAAATGGCGCCGGCAAATCGACGTTGATCAAGGTCATCACCGGCGTCCACCATCAGAGCAGCGGCCAGATCCTCGTCGATGGCGAGGAGGTGCGCTTCGCCAATCCGCGCGAGGCCATCGCCCGCGGCATCGGTGTCGTCCATCAGGAACGCAATCTCATTCCGCGTTTCTCGATTGCCGAGAATATCCACATGGAAAAGCTCGGGGCGCATTATCTCAAGCCCATCGACTATGCCGCACTGAACCGCGATGCGCGCCGCTGGCTGCAGGCTCTCAATCTGGACATCGATCCGGCAACGCCGGTATCGGAGCTTTCCGTTGCACAAATGCAGCTGGTGGAAATTGCCAAGGCGCTTTCCCTGCAAAGCCGGGTTCTCCTGCTTGATGAACCGACGACATCGCTGACCCCGAGCGAAACGGACAACCTCTTCCGCATTCTGCGCCGCCTGCGCGATGACGGCGCAAGCCTTGTCTTCGTCAGCCACAAGCTGGAGGAGGTTCTTGATATCTGCGACCGGGTAACGGTTCTGCGGGATGGCGAAAACGCCTGCGAAAGCCGGTCGATGGAAGGTCTCGGTCGACAGGATCTCGTGCGCCTGATGATTGGACGCGCCGAAGGCGGCGGCGGCTGGCGTAAACGCGCGGTCGAAGACAAACCAACGGTACTCGAACTGCAAGGCGTATCGACCGCAATCGGCCATCGCGACGTCAGCCTTTCCGTGCGCAAGGGTGAAATCGTCGGCCTTTACGGGCTGGTGGGTGCTGGTCGTACCGAACTGGCAAAATCGATCATGGGCAAGTTCGCGGTTACTGAAGGCGAAGTCCGCATCGCCGGCCGGCTCGCACGCATCCGCTCCGTTGCCGAGGCCATCCACGAATATGGCGTCGGATATGTCAGCGAGGACCGCAAGGGCGACGGTCTCATTCTCCAGCATTCCGTTCTTGCCAATGCGGGCGTTCCCATCTGGCGCAAGCTTTCGAACGCGTTCGGCGTACTTTCTGACAGCCGCATCCGTGCGGCGGTGACGCCTTTCCTGCAGAAACTGGAGGTGAAGACGCCAAGCCTCAACCAGACCGTCGGCAACCTTTCCGGCGGCAACCAGCAGAAGATCAGCGTCGCCAAATGGCTTGCAGCCGATGTCAAACTGCTGATCGTCGACGAACCCTCCGTCGGCATCGACATCAAGACCAAGGCCTATCTGCATGATCTGCTGCGCGAGCTTGCAGACAGCGGCACCGCCATTCTCGTCATTACCAGCGACATGCCGGAAATGGTGGCACTGGCAGACCGCATATTCGTGATGGACCGCTATCGGGTTAAAGGCGTGGTCGAAAACAACGGGGTCTATGCCGATATGAGCGAGAGCATCATGGGTTTGATCCATGATGCGGAGGACGAAACGGTCCTTTCACGTCAGGCATGAGAGAGCCGGCTTTAAGCCGGCTCCGAATCTCAATCAGGCTGCCGTCGCTGAAGCAGAAAAGCGGAAGGCAGTACGACGTTTCGCCGGTCGCAATCTCTCTGAGTAGGCGACCGGCATCACGCGCCGGTCAGACTACCCCAACCACCGCCGCCGGGCGTTTCCACGATCACCGTTTCACCGGGCGCCAACGTCACGGACCCCTTGCCCTCAAGCGGCGTCACCTTGCCGCCTCTGTCGGTGACGGAGTTGCGTCCCGTCGCACCGGTGGCACCGCCAAGCAAACCATAGGGGCCAGTCACCCGCCGGTCGGATTGCAGCGAAACGCGCGCCTCATGATCCACCGCCGTAATCGCTCGAATGAGTCCTTCGCCGCCGGCATGACGCCCTGTTCCGCCCGATCCCTCGCGCAGCTCATAACGTTCGATGCGCAGCGGATAGCTGATTTCCAGCGCTTCGACCGGCGTGTTCAGCGTGTTCGACATGTTTGCATGCACACCATGCATCCCCGCCCCATAAGGCCGACCGCCCTGCCCGCCGCCGATGGTCTCGATATAGGTGTAAGCCCTCCCGTTTCGCGGATCGCGCCCACCAATGCCGACAAGGTTCATCGTACCCTGACTGGCGGCGGCAATGCGTTCCGGCGCGATCAGCGCGAAGGCGCGCAGCACCGTGTCGGCAATGCGCTGCGTGGTTTCGGTATTGCCGGCGCAGACTGCGGCCGGCGGCTGGGCATCGAGGAACGAGCCTTTCGGAATCCGGATTTCGACCGGGCGCAACACACCCGCATTCGGCGGCAGCGTCGCATCCGTCAAAATCTTGATGGCGTAGAACACGGCGGAATGCGTCATTGGCTCTACCGCATTGACATTGCCACGCCGCTGCGGCGCGGTTCCGGCGAAATCGAACACCAGACGGTCCGGCGCGACATCAACCGCAACCTTGATCAGGACTTTTTCCGGGCTTGAGCCATCGTCATCCAACCAGTCCTCGGCCTCGTAGCGGCCCGGCGGCAATTCGGCGAGGCGTTTCAGCATGCGCCGCTCGGAATAGGCGAGAATGGCCGACAGCCCTTCCTTCAAACCATCCACGCCGAAGCGCGCCACCATTTCCTGAAGCCGGGTTTCACCGATCCTCAACGCCGCCAGCTGGGCATTGAGATCGCCGCGCCGCTCTTCCGGCGTGCGCACATTGGCAAGCACCATCCGCATGATGCCCGTCTGTTCGACGCCGCCCTCATAAAGCAGTACCGGAGGTATGATCAGCCCTTCCTGGAAAATCTCCGTGGAACTGCCGGGCATGGAACCGGGCTCCATGCCCCCGACATCCGAGTGATGGGCGCGGCTTGCGACATGAGCGACGAGCTTGCCCTCAGCGAAAACTGGCGCGATCAGCGTAATATCGGGCAGATGCGCACCGGCAACGAAAGGATCGTTGACGATAACCACATCCCCTTCCTTAAGCGGTGGCAGTTTCGCCAGTGTCGGTCCCACAGCCTTCAGCATCGAGCCCAGATGCACCGGCACATGTTCGGCCTGCGCAACAAGTTCCGCATCTGCATTGAAGATAGCGCAGGAGGCGTCCATTCGTTCCTTGATGTTGGGTGAGAACGCGGTGCATTTCAGCACCACGCCCATTTCCTGCGCGGTCGCTTCCAGCGCATTGCGCAGGACTTCGAGACGGATCGGATCGAACATGCTCATTCTGCCACCTCAACGATCAGGCTGCCGGATTTGTGAACCGTGAGACGGTCGCCGGGATAAAGGACGGTGGTCGAGGAGACTTCCTCGACGATTGCGGGGCCGAAAACGACATTGCCGGCCTTGAGCTTTTCACGGGCATAAACAGCGGCCGTGTGGAACGCACCCCGCGCGCCGGTATCGCCGGGTTCGTAGTAAACGGGGCGTTCGCCGGTCAGGGCATCAGCCGCCGGTGTGGGGCCACCATCCTCGAGTTCAGGCAGAACCGGCGTTTCGATGCGGCCGATCCCGGTAACGCCGAAGCCGGCGATCTCGATGGCCGCGTTTTCATCAGCATGGCCGAAGCGGGCACGGTGCGCCGCGTGGAACCGGGCAGGAAGAGCCGCCCACCAGCCGGCCTCATCAGGATCAACCGTAACCGGCAATTCGAAGGACTGTCCCTGGTAACGCATGTCGATGCGGACCTCCATCTCGCGTCGGTCCGGTGAAACGCCATCATGATCGAGATGCCCGTCGGCGCGGCCCGTCAGGCGCCCTATGCGGGCTGCCGCCTCAACCTCGCTTGTGGCCGCATAAGCGACGACATGGGTTTCGACGAAGTCGTGGCGCAGGTCCGAAATGAGCTGGCCGAGCGCGCAAAGAATGCCCGGCGTCGGCGGCACCATCACGCGCGGCATCTTGAGTTCGCGGGCCACGGGACTGCCATGCATCGGCCCGGCGCCACCGAAGGGTACCAACGCAAAATCGCGCGGATCGTAGCCGCGCTCCACGGAGACGACACGAATGCCCCGCACGATATTGGCATGCGCCACGCGCAATATACCCGCCGCCGCTTCATAAACATCAAGGCCAAGCGGCGTTGCGATAACATCGTCGATCGCTTTCATCGCACCATCAAGATCGAGCGTCATCGAGCCGCCAAGACGCGATTCCGGCGAGAAGCGTCCGAGTACGAGATTGGCGTCGGTAACCGTCGGCAGCGTTCCGCCGCGACGGTAACAGACCGGGCCGGGTACGGCCTCGGCGCTCATCGGCCCCGCGCGCAACGCGCCGCCGTCATCGATCCAGGCAATGGAGCCACCGCCCGCGCCGATGGCATTGATATCGATGACCGGCAGGCGGATCGGCACGGTTTCGAGACTGGCCGAACGGGTGATTTCCGGTCGCCCGGCCCGGATGAGGCTGATATCCGTGGAGGTGCCGCCAATATCCATGGTGATGATATCAGGAATGCCCGCCAGCATCGCCACATGGGCGCTGGCCACCACCCCACCGGCGGGGCCGGAAAGAACGGTGTGGACGGGCTTCAACCGCGCGCCTTCAAGGCTCATCAGTCCACCGGCGGCGTCCATCACCATTACCGGACGGTCGGCGCCAAGCCCCAGCCCTTCCTTCTCATCCTGCAACATGCCTGAGAGCGAAGAGAGATAACGATCCATGACAGGACGCAGATAGGCATTGAGCACCGCCGTCGAGCCGCGCTCGTATTCACGGAATTCGGCATTCACCTCGACGGAGGCGGAAATCGCGACGTCGGGCAGGATTTCAGCGAGAATATCGCGCGCGCGCAATTCATGGGCCGGATTGGCATAGGAGTGCAGGAAAAGGATGGCGACGGCCTCGACGCCGGCCGCCTTCATCGCTTCACCTGCTGCACGCACATCGGCCTCGTCAAGTGGCTGCAGCTCGTCGCCCGTCGGCAGAATGCGGCCCCGCGCCGTAAAACAAAGCTCGCGCGGCACCAGCGGTTCCGGCTTCACCTTGGTCAGATCGAACAGCGTCGGGCGGTTCTGACGGCCGATTTCGAGGAGATCGCGAAAGCCGTGATTGGTGAGAAAGGCCGTCTTCGCGCCATTGCGCTGGATCACGGCGTTGGTGGCCGTTGTCATGCCATGGCCGACATAGGCAACATCGGCACCGCTGGCGCCCTGCAGACCCAGCGCCTTGCGCAGGCCTTCAAGCGTGCCGAGCGCACGGTTGACCGGTGTGGTCGAGACCTTGGAGACCGTGATGGTTCTCGTCGTCTCGTCATAGGCAATGCTATCGGTAAAAGTTCCGCCGACGTCGGATGCGACACGAATATGCGGGGTCATGATTGGCTCTTGTGTAACAGTAACGTTGTCGTTACAAAATCAGAAGCAATGAGGCCTGTAAAGAGGCATTGGCGACGGTGCGGCAAAATTCGTTCCTTTGCCGAAAGCGGGACAAGGCGAGGCAAAGATGGTATCCACCGCCCATGGGGGGAAGAAACGAATGAACGACAAACCGCAGGCAACAGAAGCGAAGGAAAAGACGCCGGGATCACATGCTGCGCGCACCTTGCGCACCCGCAAAGCCATTCTGGTGGCTGCGGCGGGCGAATTTGTTGCTCACGGCCTGGAAGGCGCAAACATCGAGGCCATCGCCCATTCGGCCGGCGTTAACAAGGCGCTGGTCTATCGGCATTTTTCCCGCAAGGAAGTGCTGTTCCGGCATGTGCTGGAAGACGCCTACCGGGCAATGCGCGACGCCGAGGAAGCGTTGGCCATGCCCACGGATCCCGTTGCGGCGCTCGATCGGCTAACGGAGTTCACCTTTGATTATTACCGGGAAAATCAGGGTTTCCTGACGCTTGTCGGCATCGAGAACCTGCATGGTGGCGAGAACATCCGCGAATCGGAGCCGGAGACGGTGTATGCCGGAAATATTTCCCGCATGGTGGCCGGCATTCTGGAGCGTGGCGTCTTGGCTGGCGTGTTTCGCCCGGAGCTGGACCCTGTCGAACTCTGGCTGTCCATCTCGAATCTATGCTGGGCAACGGTCTCCACGGCGCACACCATCCGTTTCACTTTCGAGCGGGATGTGCTGGCCGAACCGGCGCGCAGCGCGCGCCTCGCCCATATTCAGGAAATGATCCGACGTTACGCCTTGAGACCGAACCACTTATAGGGCAGCGCTTCCGCCATCAGCGCCACACAGCGCTGCGCCTCTTCGTCCGAAACGCTGTTGGCCAGCGCCAGAAGAGAAACCCCCGTTTCGCCATAACGATTGTCACCGGGCGCGGGTGCAAAGGAGAGCGTCCAGACCTCGTAGCCTGCCGCTTTGCGCGTGCCGGTCACATAGCCCTTCTCAAGGAACATCTCGATCTCGGCGCGGATGGTATCCGGCTCGATCTGCCATTGTTCGTAATGCGGGGCGTTGATTTCGAGGATGCGTTCGCGGGATTCCTTGTCCAGCCGCGCCATCATGCAAACCCCGGCATGGCCGATGCCAAGCGGCAGACGCCCGCCGACGCCCGAAAGCAAAGGCTGGACCGGCGCTGCACTAAGCTGGAAATCGAGGCAAACGGATTCGAAACCTGATCGCGCCATGAGGAAGCTCGATATGTTCGTGCCGGCCGTGATGGAAATAAGCGCCGGGCGGAAGAGATCGACCAGATCACCAATGCCCGGCACGCGCTGCGCCAGCGCATAGATCGCACTACCCAGCTTGTAATTGCCGCGCCGGCCGCTCTGTTCGACAAAACCGTAGTGCGACAATCCGGTCAGCGCCCGATGCACCGCCGATTTTGCATCACCGATCCCCTCGGCGATCTCAGCAAGGCTCATGCCGCCCACGCCCGCATTGCCTAACGCCAGAAGAATTTCCGCACCGCGTTCGACATTGCTGGACGATTGCTTTGCCATACTGTTCCCCAGGGTTTTGGTGAATATATCATCCATTAAAATCCGATAATTGGAACTGAATTAGGCAATAAGGTATAGGTAGTCAAGCGGATTAAAAAATTCGGGACGCCAGGGGTTCTCCAAAAAAGACCCGGTTCCCTTTGGAGGGAAACCGGGCCAGCTTGGGAAATCAGAACCCGTAAACGGACTTGGCGGCTTCGGACGAAATGCGTCCGTCGCGGATGTCGGTGGCAACAGATGCCGGATCGCGGTTGGATGGCTGGCCATAGCCGCCCGCACCGGGGGTAATGATCTCGAGAACGTCACCCTTGAAGATGTCGCCGGCACCGTTCACCAGCTGCTCGGGCGCACCGAGAATGGTAAAGGAGCCAAGGCCGCCGGCAAGACCGCCATCTAGACCCCAGGGACGCGAGACGAAACGGGAGCCGCCGATGGAAACGCGGCAATCCGCTTCGGCGCGATACACGCGGCGCAGGCCCATGCCACCCCGGAACTGTCCGCCGCCACCGGAACCGTCAACCAGCTCATAGGCGACCAGCGTCAGCGGATATTCGGTTTCGAGCGATTCCAGCGGCAGGTTGGAGGTGTTGGTCATGTGAACATGCACACCATCCAGACCATCCTTGTTGTGCCGTGCGCCGAAGCCACCACCGATGGTCTCGAGATAGACCCAGAGGCTGCCATCCGCGCGTGTACCGGAGAAGCTTGCAACCGCGACCGAGCCGTTGCAGGCAGCGGTAACCCGATGCGGAACCACCTGCGCGAGTGCGCCATGAATGAGATCGACCACACGCTGGCAGGCGGCGATGCGGCCATCGACCGCGGCCGGGTGCGCGCAGTTTAGCAACGTGCCCTTTTTCGCCGTCACGTGGATCGGCCGGGCCAGACCGGCATTCGGCAGAACGGTTGGATCGACAACGGTTTTCACCGCATAATAGACGGTGGAGAGAAGCGCGGTATAGACCACGTTCAGACCGGCGCGAACCTGCGGCGGGCTGACGAAGTCGAGATGCATCTCGTCACCCTTGACGGTGATCGTCACCGAAAATTCCAGCTGTTCCCGCAATGATTCAGCATCGAACAGATCCGAAAAACTGTAGGTACCGTCCGGAATTGAGGCGATACCGGCGCGCATCTTGCGTTCGGCATAGTCCATGAGTTCGCGGCCTGCGGCGAGAACCGTTTCGGTGGAATATTTGTCGCAGAGTTCCTTGAGACGCGTCACGCCAAGACGGTTCGCGGCCATCTGGGCGCGCAGGTCCGACATGCGCTCATGCGGCACCTGGCAGTTCAGGAGAAACAGTTTTTGGATATCCTCCTGAAGAATGCCCTTGCGATAAAGGCGAACCGGAGGAATGCGCAGGCCTTCCTGATAGATATGGGCATGGCCGCGATCCGCGAAGTCCGAATGGTGGGCGGTGTTGATCGCCCAGGCGATCAACTTGCCGTCGTGGAAAATCGGCTCGGCCAGAACGATGTCAGGCAGATGGGTGCCGCCGCCCTCATAGGCGTCGTTGCCGATGAACACGTCGCCGGGAGCAAGGCTGTCCGCGCCCACATGCTCCAGAATATAGGGAATGAAGCCGATGAACGAGCCGAGATGCATCGGGATATGCTCGGCCTGGCAGAGCATCGACCCCTTGGCGTCGAACAGTGCCGTCGAGCAATCGCGGCGTTCCTTGATGTTGGTGGAATAGCTGGCGCGAACGAGCGCCTCCCCCATTTCCTCCACGGTGGAGGCAAACGCGCTGCCGATGACTTCGACGGTGATCGGATTGAGCGCTGCGGCGGTATTCTGTGCGATGGCTGCGTTCGTCATCACTTTTCCTCCACGATGAGGTTGAGATAGGCGTCGACCGTGGCGACATAACCGGGCGGCAGAACCGTGGTCGAATCCATCTGGTCGATAATGGCCGGACCGGCGAGAACGTTGCCGGGCTTCAGCAGATCGCGATTATAGAGCGTTGCGGCGGTGAAGCCGCCGGCTTCCGCCATCCACACGTCACGCTTGCCGGAGATCGCAGCAGAGCCGTCTTCGCCCTCGATCTCGCGGGCTTTGAACGCTGCCTTCTCGACAAGACCGCTTGCAACCAGACGATAGGTAACAAGCTGCACCGGCTCACCCTCGGCAATGAAGCCATAAAGCTGGCGATGGGCCTGCTCGAAGCGCTCCTTGACGAGGCGGAAGGTTTCCGCCGTGATCGGGCCTTCCGGCAGGGCAACTGCGATCTCGTAGTTCTGTCCGGCATAACGGCAATCGACCGTGCGGGTGACAACGCGGGCGGCAGGTGCGATTTTCTCACGCTCGAACCAGGCCTGAGCCTGAGCGGCAAGACCATCATAGAGCGTAGAGATCGTTGCCGACGCCACCTGGTCGAGGCGATGCAAGACGGTCGCCGAGAAGTCCGTGCGCAGATCGGTCATCAGAAGGCCAAGGGCGCAGAGCACGCCCGGCGTTTTCGGCACGACAATACGCTTCATGCCCAATTCGCGAGCAAGGCGCACGGCATGCACCGGACCGGCGCCACCGAAGGCGACCAGCGCATAGTCACGCGGATCATGGCCACGCTGGACGGAGATCACGCGAATGGCCTTGGCCATATTGGCGGTCACGATGTCGAGAATGCCGTTCGCGGTTTCCAGAACACCCATGCCGAGCTTTTCGGCGAGCCTCTCGACGGCCTTCACCGACAACGAACGGTCAATCTTCATGCGGCCGTTGAGCAGATATTCCGGGTTCTGTGTCTGGAGCACGACATTGGCGTCAGTGACCGTCGGCTCGTCATTGCCAAGTCCGTAGCAGGATGGACCGGGATTGGCGCCGGCGGAACGCGGACCGACCTTCAGGTGATTGCCCGAGTCGATATAGGCGATCGAGCCGCCACCGGCCCCGACCGTGTGTATATCGAGCATCGGAGCCTTGATCGGATAACCGTGGACCACCGACTCGTTGACCACGCGGCACTGACCATCGGCAAGAAGTGCGACGTCGGAGCTGGTGCCACCCATGTCAAAGGTGATGAGGTTGTCGATGCCGGTCATCCGACCGACCGCTTGGGCGGCGACAACGCCGGTAGAGGGACCGGACAGAACCGTGCGCACCGGCATTTCGGCAGCGGCGTCAAAACCGATAACCCCGCCATTCGACTGGGTGAGCTGCGGCGCAACCGTAATGCCGAGATCGGTGAGCTTGCCGGACAGCGCCTTCACATAGCCCTGCATGACGGGGCCGAGATAGGCATTGACGACCGTAGTCGACAAACGCTCGAACTCACGGAATTCCGGCGCGATACGATGGGACAGCGAATGGAAGGCCTCCGGGAACTCTTCTTCCAGAATGCGGGCGGCGATCTTCTCGTGCTCGGCATGCATGAAGGAATACAGGAAATTGACCGCGACCGCCTTAACACCATCGGCCTTCAGCGCCCGCACGGCTTCACGCAATGCGGTCTCGTCCAGCGGCGTTTCAACCGTGCCGTTGGCCAGCACGCGCTCTTCAACGCCGAAGCGCAGGTGGCGCTCTACCAGAAGTTCGGGCTTGTCCGCCTGAAGGTCATAAAGGTCCGGGCGCTTCTGGCGGCCGATTTCCAGGAGATCGCGGAAACCGCCCGTCGTCAGAAGACCGGTCTTTGCGCCACGGCCCTGAATGAGCGCATTGGTGGCAACCGTCGTACCGTGACCGACGTAGGCAACATCTTGCGCCTCGATGCCAACGCGCTCAATGCCATCGGCCACGCCCTGCGTAATCCCGCGCGAAGGATCGTCCGGGGTCGATGAGACCTTCCAGATCACCACCTCACCTGTTTCATCCTCGAACAGACAAACATCGGTAAAAGTACCACCGGAATCCACGCCAATCCGCCATGCCATGGCTCGCTCCTTCTTCTGGATGTCATCGGGCAACGCCTCATCTGGAGGTCGTGCGACACTGCCTTGATTGCATGCGCCGCCCACCGCGAAAGCTATGCTTCCGGCCCCGGAGAAACGGCTGCCGGGCAATCCCGGCCTGTTGCTCAAACCCTATGATCGGCTTCATTCGCTTGTCAATCACAATTCCATTATTACGACCATAATAATTTATGTATTCCAATAAATGGATTAAAAACGAATGATGTGCATTTACCAGCGAAATACGCCAATTTATTCCACTATATGATACAAGATGATTTCAGTGGATTAATTAATGGAATTTCTCTTGACACCCGGAAAAAGCTCTCTTTATTGTTTTCGATATCGACGGGGCCAATCCGTGCTCACCGAAACCGAGACCGGCAGCGGTCAAGAACAAGGTGGCGCGCAGAATTCGTCCACGCCGGCTGGCAAGCATGTATCAACACATAATGGGGAACTAACCATGATACTCGATCGCCGTACCCTTCTGAAACTGACCGTCGCTTCCGGCGCCGCCTTCGCCGTCGGAGCATCCGGTTCCTTCGCGCAGGCTTCGTCCGACACCTTGCGTATCGGTCTCTCCACCTATCCCGCTCATCTGAAGCCATGGGTTAATGTCGGCTATGCCGGCCAGCTCGTTTCATCGCTGATCAACCGTTTCCTCATGGCTTACACGCCGGAAGGCAAGCTGGTGGGCGAACTAGCTGAAAGCTTCGACCGCGAGGGCGATCGCGCCTGGGTGATCAAGCTCAAGGATGCAAAATTCTCCGACGGCCAGCCTGTCACCTCGGCCGACATCGAATGGAATATCGAGAAGATCAAAGCCGAAGGCTCCGGCGCCTATACCCGCGATGCAATGCTCGAAATCGAGAAGGTCGAAATCGTCGATGACCGCACCTTCAAGCTGCTGACGAAATCACCGAACGCAGCGCTGCCGGCGCTCTTTGCCAACCCGTTCCTGCAGATCATCGCCAAGGGTTCCACCGACAAGCAGGACCATGGCATCGGCGCAGGCCCCTTCACGCTGGCCAGCGCCGAAAAAGGCGTCGGGCTCGATTTCGAAGCCTCCCCGCATTACTTCAAGAACGGCATGCCGAAGTTCAAGAAGGTTCACGTCACCGCTTATGCCGACGAAAACCTGCGCGTTGCCGCAATCACCGCCGGCGATGTGGACGTGATCGACTACGTTCCGTGGAGCGCGATGGACCAACTCGACAAGGACGCCAGTGTTGCGCTTGAGACGGCTGCCACGGGCGCCTTCATGTTCCTGTCGTTCAACGGCGCAGGTGCATTCAAGGACCACCGCCTGCGACGCGCCGTTTCCCTCGCCATCCGCCGTGAGGAAATCGTCAACGGCGTGTTCTTCGGCCGTGGCGCAGTGCTCGAAGGCGTTCCGCGCTCGGCCGCAACCCCGTTCTACAACGCTGAACTCGCCAAGGGACAGACCTATGATCCCGACCGCGCCAAGGCGCTGATCAAGGAAGCCGGCGCGGAAGGCGTGACCGTCAACCTGCTCTCGACCGCGCAATACGGCATGCACCGCGATACCGCTGTCATCGTTCAGGGCCACCTGGCCGAAGTCGGCATCAATGTCACATTGACCATGCCCGACTGGTCCACCCGCGTGACCATGGGTAACCGCGGCCAGGGCGATTTCGCAATTCAGGGCCTTGGCCTCGACACTTTCGATCCGGATGCGACAAGCGCCCTCATCGACCCGACGCTGTCGCCGACCTTCTTCCGCTCGCGCAATTTCGAAGTTCCGGGCCTGACCGATCTGCTCGCCAAGGGCCGTGCGGAATTCGACCTCGAAAAGCGCAAGGCGATCTATGCCGAGGTCGACAAGCTCGTCATCGAGTACACGCCCTTCTGCGGTCTTTCCTACCGCGCAACCGGCTTTGCTCGCCTGAAGCGCGTCAACAACTTCCATATGCTTCCGGACCAGATTTCTCCGTTCTCCGGACGCCTTTTCGACGAGCTTTCGCTGTCGTAACATCTGGAATTCGCCCGGGCGGCTCCACTCGACCGTCCGGGCGTCCGTTTCTCATCTTCCATGCGGAAGAAGCCTGAAAGGCAAATGCTTTCAGGTCGACATCGCATGGCCGGCTGCCGGAGGGCTGTCTTCATGTTCTGGTTCCTGCAGCGAATTGCCATTTCCCTGGCGCTGCTCTGGGTCGTTACCAGCCTCGTCTTTCTTTCCATCTATATGGTGCCAGGCGATCCGGCTGAACTGCTGCTTTCAGGCGAAGGATCGACGCCCGACCCGGTTTCGATCGCGCAGTTGCGCGGCGATCTCGGCCTTGATCGACCGATCCTCACGCAATATGTCGAGCGGATGTCCGGCCTCATGCGCTTCGACCTCGGTAACTCGATGATCGACGGCTCGCCAGTCGCCCCCGAAATCGCCAAGCGCCTGTCGCGCACCCTGGAACTGATCGCGGCGGCTGCGATCCTCAGCCTGCTCATCGGCATTCCGGTCGGCGTTGCCGCCGCGTTGCGTCAGGGCGGCAGCTTTGATCGCGTCTCCAATTTTCTTGCCGGTTTCGCGCAGGGCATTCCCGTTTTCGTCGCCGGCACATTGATCATTCTGGTCTTTGCCCAGATCTGGAAGCTGGCGCCGGCGGGTGGATACGTCAATCTTGCGGACGATCCCGGCAAACATCTGGTCCTGCTGGCAATGCCCGCCTTCGCCATCGCGCTTGGCCTTGCGGCAATCGTCATCCGCATCGCGCGTGCCTCGGTGCTTGATGTCCTGCCACTGGATTATGTTCGCACCGCCCGCGCCAAGGGTCTGCCGCAGCGGCGCATTATTACCCGCCATGTGCTGCGCAACGCCTTGATGCCGGTCATCACGGTCTTTGCACTCAATCTTGGCGGCCTGTTCGGCGGCACGGTGCTGGTGGAATACGTCTTCAACTGGCCGGGCCTGTCCGGCATGCTGGTCAGCGCCGTCAATTCACGCGACTATCCCACCGTCACCGCCGTCATTCTGGTCATTTCGGCCCTGTTCATCACGCTCAATCTGATCGTCGATATTATCTACGGCGTCACCGATCCGAGGATTCGCAAATGACGCGCTCGCTTCGTCTCATCTGGCCACTGCTGCTCGCGCTCATCGCACTGATATGCCTGCTTGCTCCAATCCTGCCCCTGTCCGATCCCTTGAAGATGAACATGGGTCAGCGGTTCGCCACCCCATCCGCGGCCTTCCCGCTCGGGCAGGATGAAATGGGCCGCGACATTCTTTCCCGTCTGCTCTTCGGCGTCCGCATCTCGTTGTTCATTGCCCTCTCGACCTCCGTCCTTTCGGGCATCATCGGCACCGCGCTCGGTATCATCGGCGGTTATATGCGCGGCTTTTCGGAAATCCTGACGCTCAGAGCCATGGACGTCGTCCTCTGTTTTCCGCCGCTGCTCCTCGCCATGCTCGCCGTAACGCTTTATGGGCCGGGTCCGATGACACTAATCCCGGTGCTTGCCGCGGTGTTCGTTCCCGGCTTCACCCGCATCGCCTATGCCAGCGTGCTCACCGTTCGTTCGCAGGACTATGTCGAGGCGGTGCAGGCCATGGGCGCCAGCAACGGCCGCATCATGCTGAAAACCATCCTGCCCAACATCATGGGTCCGCTTCTGGTTCAGGCCAGCTTCGTCACTGCGGCGGCGGTTGTGCTCGAATCCGGCCTCTCCTTCCTCGGCCTCGGCGTCGTCCCGCCCTCGCCCTCGCTCGGTCTGATGATCGGAACCGGCCGTGCCGCGATCGCCCATCAGCCCATGCTGCTTCTGTGGCCCTGTCTGGCGCTGGTTGCGATGATCCTCGTGCTCAACGGCGTCTGCGATCTGCTACGCGACTGGCTCGATCCACGCTCGGCGGCAGGTGCGGTCCTTTCCGGCAGCGGAGGCAAGAGCGGCGCATGAAACAGGAAACAGTGACAATGACCGAAACCACGCCTCATCCTGTCGTCTCCATCCGCAATCTCAAGGTCTCCTTCCTGCGTGACGGCACGTTCAACCCGGTGGTTCGCGACCTGAACCTCGACATCCATGCCGGCGAAACGCTTGCCATCGTTGGCGAAAGCGGTTCCGGCAAGAGTGTTACGGCGCTCTCCGTGATGCAGTTGCTGCCGGAAAAGACGAGCCGCATCGAAGGTTCGATCAAGCTCGACGGCGAGGAGTTGATCGGCGCTTCACCCGCCCGCATGCGTGAAATCCGCGGCAACCGGATCGCGATGATCTTTCAGGAGCCGATGACCAGCCTCAATCCGGTGCTGACTGTTGGCGAACAGATCGCGGAATCTCTGATTGCCCATCGTGGTATCTCGAAGGCCGAGGCCCGGGCCGAGACGCTGAAGCTGATGGAGAAGGTGCGCATCCCCTCGGCAACCAAGCGCATCGACGATTATCCGCACCAGTTTTCCGGCGGCATGCGCCAGCGTGTGATGATTGCGATAGCCCTTGCCTGCCGCCCTGTCCTGCTCATTGCCGACGAACCGACCACCGCGCTTGACGTCACCATTCAGGCGCAGATTCTTGACCTCATAAAGACCCTGCAGGAAGAGGAAGGCACCGCCGTCCTGTTCATCACGCACGATATGGGCGTGGTGGCCGAAATCGCCGACCGTACTCTGGTGATGTATCGCGGCGACCAGATCGAGACCGGCGCGACACCCGATGTCTTTGCACGGCCGGAGCGGCCCTATACCCGCGCCCTTCTTTCCGCCGTCCCGCAACTGGGTTCGGCTGGCGAAGGCGGTCCGCGTCCCTTCCCTGTCATCGACATGGAAACAGGACGCGCCCTGCCCGTACCGGCTCGTCCGGACACCGTCGACACCGCAGGCACCCCGCTGCTGGAGGTCAAGAACCTCTCGGCGCGCTTCGAGATGCGCTCACCCTACACCCGCATGGTACAGGCCCGTGTTCACGCGGTGGAGAATGTCAGCTTTTCACTGGCGCGCGGCGAAACGCTGGCGCTGGTTGGTGAATCCGGCTGCGGCAAGTCCACGACCGGCCGCCTGCTCGCCGGGCTCGGTCGCCCGCATTCCGGCTCGATCCGCATCCACGGCAACGATGTCGGGGCCTTTACCCGCTCCGATCTGTCCCGCCGGGTGCAGATGATCTTTCAGGATCCCTTCGCCAGCCTCAACCCCCGCCTGACGGTGGAGAACGCCATCGCCGAACCGCTTCTGATCCATGGGCTGGAAACGGCCGGCAATGCCCGCAAGCTTGCCCGCGATCTGCTGGGTGAGGTCGGCCTTGCCAGCGAGATGGGCAGCCGTTATCCGCACGAGTTTTCCGGCGGACAGCGGCAGCGCATCTGCATCGCCCGCGCACTGGCGCTGGAACCCGGCCTCATCGTTGCCGACGAGGCTGTTTCAGCGCTGGACGTTTCGGTGAAAGCGCAGGTGGTGAACCTGATGCTGGACCTGCAGGAACGGCTGAAACTCGGCTTCCTGTTCATCTCCCACGACATGGCCGTGGTAGAGCGCATCAGCCATCGGATCGCGGTCATGTATCTCGGCGAAATCGTCGAAACCGGCCCGCGCGAGGCCGTGTTCTCCAACCCGCAGCATCCCTATACGCAGCGGCTGCTCTCAGCCGTACCGCTTCCCGATCCTTCGCGCCGGCGCATGCGACGCAAGCTCGCGGATGCGGAATTGCGCAGCCCTATCCGCGACAAGAACTTCACACCGCCCGCCCGCGAGTACCGCGAGGTTTCGCCGGGCCACATGGTGCAGGTGTGGAACGAGGAGTGGGCCTGACGCGCCGACCCGCAAATCAGGCATCTTCGGGAGCCTGTTCCAAATCCCTTCCGGCACGACGTTTTCGGCTGGGTGGGATGCTGTACTTGTGAGTATAGCAGCGGGTGAAATGGGCAGCCGTTGCGAAACCCGTCAGCAGGGCCACGTCGACGATCGAAAGCGAGGTCTGCTGCAGGAGTTCATCCGCCTTTGCCAAGCGCAGCCCGCGGTAAAACGACATCATGGACTGGTCGAAGTGGCTGGAAAACAACCGATGAAGCTGGCGGATACTGCTGCCGCACAGTTGCGCCAGTTGCTCCGGCGACAGGGGATCCGCCACATGGGTCGTCATAAGTTCTATGGCAGCTTCGAGTACCGGGTGGTGGACGTTGAAGCGTTGCCCGGCGCGGCCCAATTGGGGTTCGTCGGCGGTTCTCAAACGCGGATGGATGAACCACTCGCTGACATCGCGCGCAAAAGCCGAACCATGGTCTTTCGCGATCAAGGCCCCCATCATGTCAATTGCGGCAACGCCGCCCGCGCAGGTGTAACGGTCGCGATCGATGACGTAGAGTGCGCGCTCGATCAGGAGATCGCTGGCATATTCGCTGAGCGGATCGATGTGGGTCCAGTGAACGGTAAAACGCCTGCCCGCCATCAGGCCCGACTTGGCAAGGATCGCCGCCCCGCCGGAAATGCCGCCGAGCTTCACGCTCCGCTGGTTGAGCGTGCGCAGGTTGCGCGCAAGTGCCGGATCTTCATAAAGCATGGGATTTCCGCCCGCGACGACGAAGACAAGATCCAGCTTATTCGACACGGCCTGCGAGACAGGCGCGGTGTCGAAACCTCCACCTGAAGTGGATGCGCCAAACCCGCCATTCACTGAATAGAACCGGCAATGGTAGAGGGTTTTACCCGCAAGATGATTAGCCGCCCGCAACGGCTCGACAGCCGCGGCCAGCGACATCAGGGCATAACCCTCAATCAGTATGAACCCGATCGACATCGACCCTTCGGCGTGCATGGCGTGCTCCAGAACATCCCTTGATGAAGCTTAGCCGACTTGGCCGAAATGGACAACAATGCGTCCGCTACGGATAAAAATTTCAACTGATATCGCGCTATAAACTCGTCAACCGCCCTGTTTTCGAGGATGACAGATTTGCGCTATTCCGCTCTCCAGGTTTTCAAACAGGCCCTGACCGGCCACAAGGGCTGGCGCCCGCTGTGGCGAAACCCCGACCCACAGCCTCATTACGATTTCATCATCGTCGGCGGTGGCGGTCATGGGCTTGCAACAGCCTATTATCTCGCCAGAACGTTCTCGAAATCCCGGATCGCCGTTCTGGAAAAAGGCTGGCTGGGATCGGGAAATATCGGGCGCAACACAACGATCATCCGTTCCAACTACCTGCTGCCCGGAAACGAGCCGTTCTACGAATTCTCGATGAAACTTTGGGAGGGGCTTGAACAGGAGTTCAATTTTAATGCGATGGTAAGCCAGCGCGGCATCGTGAACCTGTTCCACACCGATGCCCAGCGCGACGCCTATCGCCGCCGTGGCAACGCCATGCTGCTGGCCGGTGCGGATGCCCAGTTGCTGGCGCCCGACGAAGTCCGCGCCATGATCCCGTTTCTCAATTTCGAGAATGCACGCTTCCCGATCAAGGGCGGGCTTTACCAGCGACGCGCCGGAACTGCCCGCCACGACGGCGTCGCCTGGGGTTATGCACGCGGCGCCGATCTTGCCGGCGTCGATCTCATCCAGAACTGCGAAGTCCAGGGATTTCGCATCGAAGACGGGGAAATCAAGGGCGTGGAGACCAGCCGTGGCTATATCGGCGCCGGAAAGGTCGGCGTTGCCGTGGCAGGATCGACTGGCCGCGTCATGGCCATGGCCGGCATGCGGTTACCGATCGAAAGTCATGTCCTGCAAGCCTTCGTTTCTGAGGGGCTGAAACCGACCATACCGGGCGTCATCACCTTCGGCGCGGGTCATTTCTACGTCAGCCAGTCCGACAAGGGCGGCCTTGTCTTCGGCGGCGATATCGACGGTTACAATTCCTATGCCCAGCGCGGTAATCTGCCGGTTATCGAGGATGTCGCCGAGAGCGGCATGGCGCTGATGCCGATGATCGGCCGGGCCCGCCTGCTGCGTATCTGGGGCGGCATCATGGACATGTCGATGGATGGCTCACCGATCATCGACCACACGCCGGTGAAGGGTCTCTATCTCAATGCGGGCTGGTGTTATGGCGGCTTCAAGGCCACCCCCGCCAGTGGTTATGCATTCGCCCATCTGCTGGCCACCGATACCCCGCATGATACGGCCAAGGCCTATCGCCTCGACCGGTTCGAGCGCGGCTATGTCATCGATGAAAAGGGCGCTGGCGCCCAACCGAACCTTCACTGAGGCTTGAACAATGCTGATCCCTCACCCACTGCTCGGGCTGCGCGACGCTCAGGAATTCACCTATCTCGGCGATGCCGCCCTGTTGCGACGCCCTGACGGAATAGCGGCAAGCGCTGCGGAAGATTTCAACGATTACGTCTATCTGCGCGACAACCCCGCCGGCCTGCATCGGGAACTGTGGTTTCACGAACAGGGCGATCGCAGCTGGCTCGTGGTCACGCGAAATACCGTCACCCACGAAATCCTCGGAGCGGAACTCGCAAACGAGGTCGCGCTCCGTCAGAAGGCAGATGCAGCATGAGACTGAAGGACGGCTTGATCGACCGCAGCAAGGTGCTGCATTTCACCTTCGACGGAAAGAATTATCAGGGGCATCCCGGCGACACGCTCGCCTCGGCACTTCTGGCGAACGATGTCCGCCTGATGGGGCGCAGCTTCAAATATCATCGCCCACGGGGCGTAATTTCTGCCGGCTCTGAAGAACCGAACGCGTTGGTTGAATTACGCACGGGCTCGCGGCTGGAACCGAACACCCGCGCCACGACGATCGAACTGTTCGACGGGCTCACAGCAAAAAGCCAGAACCGCTGGCCGTCCCTGTCTTTCGATGCGTTGGCGATCAATGACCTGTTTGCCGATTTCCTGACCGCAGGCTTTTACTACAAGACGTTCATGTGGCCGAAGGCGTTCTGGGAAAAGCTCTATGAGCCCGCCATTCGCAAGGCTGCAGGACTTGGAAGCCTGTCGATGAAACCGGACCCCGACAGTTACGACAAGGGTTTCCTCCACTGCGACCTGCTTGTCATCGGCGCTGGAGCGGCCGGTCTCGCCGCGGCTCTGACAGCAGCGCGGGCCGGTGCCAAGGTTATTCTGGCGGATGAGGACAATCGCCTCGGCGGCCGCCTGCTGGCGGAGAGCCACCTGCTCGATGATGCCCCCGCCACGGACTGGATCGCAGCGCTGGAGGCGGAGTTCTCCAGCCTGCCGAACCTGCGTATCATGCGCCGCACCACGGTTTTCGGCTCATTCGACCACGGCATATTCGGTGCGGTCGAGCGGGTTTCCGACCATCTTGCAACACCAAAAGGCGTTCGCCAGTCCCTCTGGCGCATCACCGCAAAGCGCACGGTACTTGCCGCCGGCGCGACCGAAAGACACATCCCGTTCGAGAACAACGACCGGCCGGGGATCATGCTTGCCGGTTCGCTGCGCGCCTATGCCAACCGCTGGGCTGTCAGCCCCGCTAACAGGGTCGCGATTTTCACCAATAACGACGATGGCCATCGCACTGCTGTCGACCTTCTTGCGAAAGGCATCGAGATCGCCGCAGTCATCGATCCGCGCCCTGATGCGCGCGCGCTTGCGGAATATCGCCTGATTGCAGGGGCAGCAGTTACCGGCAGTAAAGGTCGTCTCGGTCTCGTTTCCATCGATGTCCGCAAGGACAGTTATGACGAAACCATCAACTGTGGCGCGCTTGGTATTTCCGGAGGATGGAACCCCAATGTCCATCTCACCTCACATCAGCGCGGCCGTCCGTTATGGGATGATGGTCTGCAGGCATTTCTGCCCGGCGACGTTCCCTCGCATATGCTGGTTGCAGGGGCTGCTGCCGGCAAAGGAAGCACACAGGCGGCGCTGGTCTCCGGTGCGTCCGCTGCCATAACGGCTCTCGAACACATTGGTATCACCGCATCCCTGCCTGTCCTCCCTGAGACGGAGGATGCACAAATCGGCATCAAGCCGCTGTGGCATGTGCCCGGAAAAGGTCGAGCCTGGGTCGATTTCCAGAACGATGTTACGGTCAAGGACATCAAGCTCGCGCATCAGGAAAACATGCGGCCCATCGAACATCTCAAGCGCTGGACGACGCTTGGCATGGCGACGGACCAGGGCAAGACCTCCAATGCCACCGCTTTGGCAATCATGTCCGAGCTGACGGGAAAATCGATACCGGATACGGGCACGACGATTTTTCGCCCCCCTTATACGCCGGTTTCTATGGCGGTACTTGGCGGCGGCGACACCGGAGCACATTTCCGTCCGCGCCGCCTGACACCAAGCCATGCCTGGGCTGAGGCGCAGGGCGCGGTCTTCGTCGAAGTCGGGCAATGGATGCGTGCCCAATATTTCCCGCAGGCCGGGGAAACCAATTGGCGTCAATCCGTGGACCGTGAGGTTCTGGCCACCCGAAAGGGCGTCGGCATCTGCGATGTGACGACGCTCGGCAAGGTGGATGTTCAGGGCACCGATGCGGCCGAGTTTCTCGACCGTCTATACTGCAACGCGATGAAGAGCCTCAAGGTCGGCATGGTTCGTTACGGCCTGATGTTGCGGGAGGATGGCCATGCCTATGATGACGGCACCTGCGCACGTCTGCGCGAGGATCATTACATCGTCACCACGACGACGGCTCAGGCGGGGCCGGTCTATCGTCACATGGAATTTGCCCGGCAATGCCTGTGGCCGGATCTGGATGTGCAATTGATCTCGGCAACGGATGCCTGGGCCCAGCTCGCGGTCGCCGGTCCAAACGCACGCCGCCTTGTCGAACGCATCGTCGACGGTTTCGACCTTTCCAACGCGGCCTTCCCCTTCATGGCCTGCGCCGAACTGACGGTTTGCGCAGGATTGCGGGCACGGCTGTTCCGGATATCGTTTTCCGGAGAACTGGCTTACGAAATCGCGGTTCCAGCCCGATACGGCAATGCGCTGATGTCCCGGCTGATGGAGATCGGCGCAGATCTCGGAGCCACGGCCTACGGCACCGAAGCGCTCGGTGTCATGCGTATCGAAAAAGGCCATGCTGCCGGAAACGAGCTGAATGGCCAGACCACGGCGCAGATGCTGGGCATGGGCAGGATGGTTTCGGCCAAGAAGGATGCGATCGGCACCGTCATGACCCGCCGCGAAGGGCTTGTCGGCGAAAACCGCGTGCTCGTCGGCCTCCAGCCGGTTGCGACATCGGACCCCGTGGTGTCAGGTTCGCATTTGTTTGCGCCTGGTGCCAGCCAGAACACCGAGACCGATCAGGGCTGGATTACGTCCGCATGCTATTCGCCCAATCTCGGCTTCAGTATCGGCCTTGGTTTCCTTGCAGATGGCGCAAACCGTATCGGAGAGATCATCGTCGCGGCCAACCCCTTGCAGGGACAGTCGGTCGAATTGCGCGTGGTCTCCCCCCATTTCATCGACCCTGAGGGAGAGAGACTCCGTGCCTGATTTGAAGCCGACAACCGCACTCGGCGCGCAAACGTCCCGGCGTGCTCGCCATGGCATGCTGCGGCTTGAGGAAAATTCGGGGCTGGCCCTCGCCTCCCTCAGCCTGCGCCGCAATGGCAAAGAACCTTCGCCTTTCGATCTCATCTTGCCGGGTCCGGGCAAATGGGTTCAGCACGGACCGATTTCAGCTTTGTGGACCGGGCAAGGCCAATGGCTGATCGAAGCCGTGGATCGGGCTGAAACGGATTTCGTCGTGGAACTCGCAGAGCTTTGCCCTTCCTGTTCCGTAACAGAACAGACCGATGGCTTCGTCGCCTTCGAAGTCTATAGCGATGCAGGCGCGGCGCCGATTGCCGCCCTTATGCAGAAGCTGGTCAACCTCGATCCATCGACATTCGGGCAAGGGTCGGCCACGCGCACCGGCATGGAACATATGAGCGTTTTCGTCATCCGGCGCGCGCCTGAACGCCTTGCCATTCTCGGCATGCGCTCAGCCGCAGAAACGCTCTGGCATGTGATCGAGACCGCGATCCGACGCCAGGTAGAGCTTTCCAGCGCCACCACATAAAGCGAGACCACTACACGACCAGACCATTTTCACCGGTCGGACGACTTGTCCGGGCGTCCCCTATTGTTTTGACATGGGAAAGACAATGACGAAATACACGCTTACCGTGACCTGCAAGACCAAGCGCGGCATCGTCGCAGCGATTGCAACTTTTCTGGCTGAATCGGGCTGTAACATCACCGATAGCGCGCAGTTTGACGACATCGAAAGCGGCCTCTTCTTCATGCGCATCAGTTTCGTGAGTGAAAGCGGGGCTTCACTGGACGCGCTTAAGGAGGGTTTCATACCGATCGCGGACATGTTTCAGATGACACATGGGTTTCATGACGAGACCGAGAAAATGAAGGTCGTCATCATGGTATCGCGCTTCGGCCACTGCCTGAACGACCTGTTGTATCGCTGGAAGATCGGCGCGTTGCCGATCGATATCGTCGCCGTCATCTCCAACCACATGGACTACCAGAAGGTCGTCGTGAACGCCGACATCCCTTTCCACTGCATAAAGGTCACGAAGGAAAACAAACCGGAGGCCGAAGCCGCCCAGTTGCGCATTGTCGAAGAAACCGGCGCCGACCTCATCGTGCTCGCACGTTACATGCAGGTGCTCTCAGACGAGATGTGTCGAAAAATGTCCGGGCGCATCATCAACATTCACCACTCCTTCCTGCCGTCATTCAAGGGTGCAAATCCCTATAAGCAGGCCTTCGAAAGAGGCGTGAAACTCATCGGCGCTACCTCGCATTACGTGACCGCCGATCTCGACGAAGGACCAATCATCGAACAGGACATCATTCGCGTCACCCATGCGCAAAGCCCGGACGACTATGTAAGCCTTGGCCGCGATGTGGAGAGCCAGGTCCTTGCGCGGGCAATCCACGCCCATATCCACCGGCGAGCGCTCCTCAATGGCAACAAGACGGTCGTATTTCCCGCGTCCCCCAATTCCTACGCATCGGAGCGAATGGGTTAACGCGGCAAACCGGTGATCGCGATTGCGTCTCTTACGAAACTGGACGAAGCAGCCATCGCCGCATAATCTGGACCAAACGGCTCAGAGACAGACCCGGGGACAAGATTGCCAAACCTCTCAAAAATGCTTGGCTACACCATTCTGATTGCGATGTTGCCCGTGGCATTCCTCGGCATGGTGGGAACTGCAAACGAATATCGTGCGATCGGCGTTGATGCGGCCGATTGTGATGGACCGTTGTCCGTGCTGCTCTTTGCTGTGCCTGCCATGGCCGTCTATGGAGTTTCCGGTTCGATATTCCTCTATCGTTTCAGGCGCCGCAGCTCGCTTATCACAGGCATCATCTGCGGACTGATCTTTGCTGCGCTGCTCTGGAATGTTGGGGGTGCGGTGGCGGAGCAGTGGAAAAACAAAACTGAAGCCGCCTGTCCGGTTGAACCCTAACAAAGAAGACGCCGTCTTTTCTGGTGTCGTCAATTCCCCGGATTGTCCACGGAGATCTCCTCGAAATCCACGATTCCTGCTTTTGGATTGGGCAGGATGGCCAGCACCTCACCTGCCACCGTCTGCACGATCGAGTTTCCGAACGCAACATCGGGCTGGCCATCGGGCTTCGCGACCTGGCCTCGTACCGGGCTCAGGATCAAACTATCGGAATCCCGGCCCGGCGACGTCCACTCCTTCGAGTGGATGCGCGTGCCGGCAGGGTATGCGACCCCACCAAGGCGCAGGTCGGTAGCGAGCACCGCTTCGCTGAACCCGGCGAAATGACGGCCTCGATCCACGACCAACCGAGCGCCCTGCAGAGGCAGGCCTCGCACGGTTACTATTGCCTCGGGCGCAAGAAAAACGGTCCAGCCGCGAGATGCTCCAAGTGTCATCAGTTTCGCACCGGTCGGGATTTCCAAGCTCTCCAGCCGATTGGCTGGGCCGAGCGCGCAGGAATAGAAGGAGGCCTCGCCTGCTTCGAGTTCGAATGCCACCGGCTCCCCTTTTCCGCAGAGCCAGCCATCGACACGCTGGTCAGTGGCCAGCATCAACTCCATCGAGGTGACCGTATAGGCATCGGTATCGACATCCGGATAGAGATTACGGCTGAGGCTCTCCGCAGCAATTCCATTGACCAGGGTCGGCACCGGAAAGTGGGCGGAATCGAAAGCTTCCGGATCACCCGGCACCTTGCTGTGCAAATGGGTTCCTGCCGGCATCGCAATTCCGGCCACCACGGCCGGCTTCTCCAGAGTGATTTTCCGCGCGGCCTCCTCCCGCTTCATATCCGCATCCACGAGATAGCCTTGATAGAGGAAAGACAGGAGGAATGTCGACGACAACGTGAGCAAGATCACGAGCGGCAGCGTCAACCACAGCCGCGCCCGAAACGCCCTTCGTGCGCCGCGCCGGGCGGCGAGTACTGCAAGCCACGACAGGAGGATAAGCGCCGATACAGCGGAAACCAGCAGCACAACAAAAAAAGAGGCGGGGATGAGTGCAATTGGGATCATGTGCGGGGCAGCTATTACTCTAGGCAATCGGTGAAGTCGTTGCTCTGATGACGGGTATAAATCGAGTAGTCGCAAAAATCGACCGGATGCGCTATCGCTGCCCCTGAAGACGGCGTGATCAGCACAGCAGAAATATGGGGCCATCGCAATGACAAGCGACAATATTCAATATTTCGCGGCAACACTCTATTTTGACGATTTACCGGCCTTGTCGGCCGCTGCACTGATCGAAGCCTGGGGACGTGAAGGCTATGAATGCGAACAACTGGAGGCGGAAGTTGTCTTTGACGGCTTTCGCGGCGGAACCCGCGTGCTTGTAGGCAATCCCGAGCCGGTTGGCACGCCAGCAGTCCTCACTCATTATCCCGCAGCCGCTCTGACCGAAGTCGACTGGACGAACACCTTCTGCGTCAATGCAAAAGCGGGATATGACGACCTGCGCCGTGCGAGCCATCAGGCGAAATTCAAACTGATGATCATGGCGGATGAGGACGATCCCACGGTCGCGCATAATGAAATCGCCATGACCCTGCTCGGCATCCATCAGGTTGCACCGATGCGTGCCGTCGTGTTGCACTATCTCGATCTGATAGTCGGCCGTACCGATCTCGATGACTATCTGAGCTACGCCAACAGCCATCTGGACCAGCCACAGCAGACGGCAACGATGCTGGCCTATGGTGTCTTCGTAGCCAGAGAGAACGATACGACCAGTGCCTGGACAACGGGTCTTGAGCATTTCGGCCAGACGAATTTGCTCTTCGATACATCAACGGGCAATGCGACGGAGGCCCTTCTCACCGTGTTCGGGCTGGGACACCTCGTCGTCCACGGAAAACGCTTCGAGGCGGGTGAAGCCATCACCTCCTACGACCTCCTCGCCCGGTTCGAACCCGCCGAGCTGGATGGGAAGCCCATGCTGCGAATTGTCAAGTATGAAGCTGGCCAAGCTGCGTTGAACCGGCCCGACTAGCGACAAACAGAACGTCCTTCACCCCACTGTGGAAAATGCCTCTATGCAAAACCGAACCAGAATGCTGCGTACCGCCACACTTTTACTTGCGGTCGGGATCATGAGCTTGACCGATCTACCGATCGTGGCTCCGGTCTCGCCGGCAAATGCTCAGGAAGAATATCTTCCAACGCAGAAGGATTTTGTCGGGAAATGGAAACTCAGCGGTGCGACCAGCCGGCCGCCGCGCGGCATGAAGACTGCGCCCACACAGAAACAGGAAGCGGACGCTACCCTGTTTCAGGAGACCGTGACGACATTTTACACCGCCTTCGATTATCTGGAGATCACGGCGGACGGTCGTTATAACTTTCACCAGTCCGGCGATCCGGCTTCAGGCACCTGCGTGTGGTGCGGCACCTGGTCCTTTGCCAAGAGTTCGCTTTGGCTCAAGATGGACACGGCACCGAGGCTCGATATCTACGCCAAAGGCGGCGACATGCAGATGACCTACACCGCCGAGCCCAACAAGAAATCGAAATACACCTGGCTGGTTTTTGGCTGGACGAAGATAAAATGAGCATCGACCATGGATCGGTGGGTTGGGGAAAAGGCTTCACCGGATATCGACAGGCGGGAAGTTTTGGTGCTCCAAGGGAAGGGTGATGCCTGACGCAATCTTTCCGAGTGGACGACAGGTAAATTTTAAGGAACGCCTATGCTTGCTTTCATATCTCTCCGTCGCGGCACCACAGCCCTGTGTGCAGCCGCTGCTGCGCTTCACGTCGGGAGCGCTGTAGCTGCCGAAACCGATCCCACATTTTATGATGCGGCCCTATGCAATCCGCCTTACACGATGACATCGGCAACCGCGGTCTATGATGCCGCCGAAAAGCTGGCAAAGCCCGATACATCGTCACTGGGCGCCGCGATCTACACGCTTCCATTCCAGATCGGCCGCGATGGCTTTGAAAGCGACCAGGTGTTCTTCGCCAATGGTGCAGTCGGCGTTTTGATCAAGGGCCAGCGTGCCGATGCGCTTGCGGCGAAATATGATTTGAAGCCGGAGACCTCAGACCTGATGGGCACATCCAGCAAAGGTTACGCGCGGGCGCTTTCACAAGACCTGCAGCCCCCGGAAGGTCTGGCTGGCCCCGGAAAAGTCTCCATCGTGGCGCGCGAGGGTGACGCTCTTGGGGACAAGACCCTGTTGGCGTGCGAATTCGCAGCCGATTGAATATTACTGAGCGGAATGCCAATTCTATCGCCTTGATTACCCCTGACAATCGTCGACCGATACCCGTTGAGGAGCCGTCCATGCAGATCGATACAAGTTCATCTCCCCTGCCACTGGACGGTCCGCAATGGGGTCGGTTCCGCGTGCGTGAAGAGTTGCGAAGGGCGATGCTTGACCGGCGTTTCGACGAAGTCGAACGTATATTGGCGGCGCTTGAAGCGGCGTGGTGGCAGTCTGCCGATCTGGCGGATGACCACTATACCTATCTGGCAACCGACACCGGCATGTTCGACCTTGTCGATGTCGATGCAGCCCTCCGGCTAGACCTGCTGCAGGAGTGGAGCCGAGCCTATCCGGCCTCCTACCATGCAAGGCAAATCGCCGGTCAGTATTATTTTCGCCGGGCCTGCGATATCCGCACGGCTACCTGGGCATCTGATGTGGGAGAGGACCAGTGGCTTGCCGCCAACATGGCCTGCGTAACCGCAGCCGAGCATCTGTTGCAGGCGATGGCTCTTTCCGGGCGGCCTGCTCTCGCTGCCGAAACCATGATGCAGATGAGCCAGTATCTTGGCCAGCCAGACTTTGTCGATGCGCTGTTTCGCGGCTCGCGCATTGAAAAAACCATGCAGCGCGACGGGTTCGAGCCGGACCTATACGATGCCGCCTGTGCGCAGCTTGCCAGACACGGATTAAAGCCGCCCGGCGTCGTAACAGCGACATTGCCCGCTTCTCTTCCACCCCCGCAGCAGGCAGACGTCAAAAATCCGGGCTATTACTGGCTGCGTTATTGCCTTTCGCTGAAGCCGCGATGGGCCGATATTCTGGCAACTTATGCGCAATATCTGAGCCCGAGATGGGGTGGTGACGAAGGAGAGGTCGAAAAATTTGCCAACGGCCCATTATGCTCCGCGCTCACCGAGCAGGAACGTAATTCCGTCCGCTGGCCCGGTGTGCATGACGCCTTGACGCTCCCAGATTATCCGGAGCCCGGCGATACCCGCGAGATCACCGCTCGGGAGAGGATCTTCAAGAAATGGCTGGCACGGGATCTGCCCGATCGCCTGCGTTTCATTTCCCTCGGGAAATATGCCAACTTCACCCATTATTCTCTCAAGGACGAAACACTGGCGCACCAGCGCCATGTCGAATCCGTCCGTTATTGCAAGGCACCGGGAACCTATCCGGCCATCGATGGTCCGTTCCGCGACTTCACCAACCTGATGCTGATCAAGCATTTTGAGGATCATGAGGGCGCCTTCGCAAACGTATTGCAAACCGCTGTCCGCCGCTTTGACGAGCCGACCATGCTAACTGTCGCGGCATTCGCCTGGCAGTTCGGCATGTGGGGCATCAACGCGGATGCAGCCATTGCCACGCGATTGATCGATCGCGCGGCAGAGCTCGAACCACTCTATGAGCCCGACGAATTTACGCCGATGCATGCCTGCCGGATGATCTGGGATGGCGGCTTTCAAAACGAGGCGGCGTATCTTACCCGCGCATTTGCCGAGAGACGCGTCTATTCCGCTGCGGCAAGCATGTACGACATTACAAGGGGATTCCGGCCGGATACCGAGCCGCAATTGCTCGACGCTGACGAGGCCGATCACTGGCTTGAGCGTGCGGTCGAGGAAGGCGAGCCGGTTGCGCTCTACAATTATGCCTGGCGTCTGGAAAATGTCGATAATCTCGATCTGTCGGTCCGTGAGAATTTCGAACGTGTTCAGGAATATTACCGCGGGGGCCTTGAAGGCGGCGTGGACATGTCCGTCATCCGGCTAGCCAGCGTCGACCGCCGGCACGGAACCGAGGAGGAAAAGCAACAGGCCGTCGCCCATATGAAATCCCTCGTTGCCCACCATGACGACCATATTGCCGGCGAAGCCTATGGCGAGGTCATCCTGGCGTATAAATACGGCGACGGCGTTCCGAAGAGCGAGTTCATCGCCATGCAATGGTTCGACCGTTACAAGGAACTCTTCCCCAGCCATTCCTCCTTGGACTGGATGGAAACGCAGGTCTATGGATCGACCGGATTGCAAATGGCCGGGCGGGCGCTGAGGGCCTTCATCCTCGGCAAGAAGCTTTCAAGCGAGCATCTCCCGCCGAAATAAGTGACCGCCATGGCCAGTTCCCTCCAGTCACCGCGTGAAGGCAGATGGCGAGCTTTAGCCTGGCTCGCCTTCGGTGACCTGTTCTTGCTCACCTGCGGTTCCGCGCTGGTCCTGTCGCCTCTTTTGCTTGTGCTGCTGGTGCCGTCGCGGCTTCTGTTGATACTTCTTGCCTTGCCGGCGCTGTCATGGGTCTTTTACGGACTAATGGTCCTGCGTGCCTATGCGACGGTGCCGCCACCACCGGTCTCGGACGGAATATTGCTGGAGCCCGGTGAAGTTCCTGCTCTGGCCGGAGAGCTCGAGCGGTTGCGGCTTGCCTGCGACGCGCCCGCTTTCACGGCGGTCTATATCAATGCCGAGCTTAACGCGTCCATCTACCAGACAGGGTCGCGTGCGGGTCAGCCGCAGCATGTTCTGGTGCTTGGCCTGCCGCTTCTTGGTCTTCTGACGGCAAAGCAGGCCGCCGCCGTCGTCACCCATGAATATGCGCATATTTCCCGGCTGCACGGCCATTTCGCTCGCTGGGCTTATGTGGCCCGCCAACGCTGGGCAGCACTTGGCGAATTGCACGAGCGTAATCACCGGCTGATCACCGCCCCGCTCAGATTGTTTCTCTCCTGGTACGTGCCGCGGATGATGCGCGAGACGCTGGAGTTTTCACGCCGTTGCGAGATTGTTGCCGATGCGCAGGCGATTGCGGTTTGCGGCAGCGACATTGCATTTGAGGCGGAAGTCGCCCTGACGTTGCGGCAAAAGGCCATGTCCAGCCAGTTTTGGCCGGGCATATTTGCGCGGGCAGGCAATGATGACATCGCTCGGATACAGCCGTTTGCGCAACTTTTGACGGAGCCAATGAGCAGCCGTCCGCGTGACGACGCGCAAGCAGCGGTCTGGTTGCACGAAAGCCTTTGTCAGAAACCGGATATTCACAACACCCACCCGGTCTTTGCCGAACGTATCGCCGCAACGGGACTTGATCCGGCAGGCCCGCTTCCCGATCATCTGCCCTGGTGTCTCGAAGAGACGTCAGCTGCCGCAGATTGGCTGGGAGAGCAGGCACAAATTATCGCCGCACAACTCGATGGCGATTGGCGTAAAAACGCCGCGCATGGCTGGCAGGATGCAAGGGAATGGCAAGCGCATCAGAAAAGCGAGTTCTCAAGACTTTTGCAGCGTCGCGAACAACAGGTGTTTGACGAGCAGGATTGGTTGCAGCTGGCGAGACTGGCGGAGAAATTCGATCCTGCAGGCACCCTTCGAGCAGAGGCTATTGCGGAAGGATTGCAGCACTCGCCGGAAGACGTGGCGCTATTGCAGCTTAAGGCTGGCGATCTGGAGCAGGTCGGCGATATTCACGGGGCGATATCCCTATGGCATCGCATCGGCCAGAACCCGTCTTCCCGCCAATATCAGGTCCATCGCCACCTGTGTGAACTCCATTTGCGGACCGGAGACAAGGTGGCGGCAGAACACCATCGGCAAGTCGCAGACAGATTATGGACGGACGACGATGCAGGGCAATCCATCTTCGAAGGTCTCCATCCCCATGGAATGGATGCCGCCGAACTCACCCTGCTGCAGACCACACTTCAACCGCTCTTCCAGCACGCACGCGCCATCTGGCTTTGCCGCGACACACCGCCCGATGCGCCAACCCCGCCGCGATGGTTCCTCTATGTTGAGGCCTATGACGGCTGGTTCATGCGTCTGGTCGGCAGGTTGACCGGCGAGGAGGATATCCAGTCCTCCGCCTGCAAACGACTGCTGAACCGCTTGCAGCCGCGGCTGCATCTCCATCCGGAGGTCTATTTCATCGGGCCGAATGATCCTATCCCGGCCCATTGCAAGCAGGACAGCCTGATCGCCCAAGCCGGCGCCGCCGTTCCGTAGATCATCAGCTGATCCTATCCCTTTCGATCGTCGCGGTCGCGACGATCGAAAGCATCAAATGGAAAAGTCTCAGGCTTTCACCTGAACGCCCTCATGGAAATGGATAGGTATGTGGTGCAGATAATGCGCCACCTTTCGCTTGGCGGCGATATCGGTCCAGACGAACCGGACGTTGTCCTCACTCAGCCCGGTCGCCGTGGCAATCTCGGTCGCAGGCATGCTGTTTTCCAGACCGTAGAGGCAGATATCCATCTTGTCGTAAGGCAGGGCGAAATAGAACTCTTCCTGCGTCTGTGGCATGGAGTAGGTATCTGTCGTCGGCGGGCGGGAGCGGATTTCCTGCGGGACGCCGAGGTGGGCCGCGAGTTGATAGACCTGCGATTTGTAAAGATGAGCAATCGGCTTGATATCGGCAGCGCCATCGCCGTTCTTGACGAAGAAACCCTGGTCGTATTCCAGCCTGTTCGGGGTTCCGAGCACCGCGAAGTTCAGGCGGTCGGCGTGATAGTATTCAAACTGCTTGCGCGTGCGCTGCTTCATGTTCGTCGCGGCAACGATGCCGAGATAGGCTTTTGCAGAGAGGCGAACCTTGCGCGTTTCGCCCGATGGCGAACGGACGACGAGCGAGGAGATATTATAGGCGCCGGTACTCATGGCGTTGTCGAAGACGATTTTGGAGGCCCAGCCCGGCCCATATTCGGGGACAACCTCGCGGATGAAACCATCACGCCTTTCATAACAACCCATCGCGGCAAGCGAAGGGCCGATATCTTCGAGCACACAGTCCATACCGAGCTTCGTCGCCAACGCCTGCCCCAACCGCAGGCTTTCCGGGTCGGAATCATTTTCCGGCATGAACAGGCCAATAACATTTCCTGCCCCGAGCGCATGGACGGCGAGTGCGGCGCAGACGCTGGAATCGATGCCACCGGAAATGCCGAGCACCAGCCCCCGCTTGCGCAGGTCGAAACGAAGCGACTTGCGGATTTTTTCGGCGATACGCTCTACCTCCGCCGCCGCATCAAGTTCAAGCGGTGAGAAAGGCAGGCTGTGTGCATTGTTCGTCATCGATTGTTCTCCGTATCTTGAGCAGCGAGGCGGCGACTGACCTTGCCAGTATCCGTGGTCGGCAGGAAATCGCGAAATTCAACCAGTGTTGGCACCATATGGGTTTCGAGGTGCAGGGCGCAGTAGCGCATGACGTCTTTTGCGGTGATCGCCTCGCCGGATACGATCACGATAGCCTTGACCGCCTGACCGAAAACCTCGTGCGCAACGCCGACGACCAAGGCGTCCGATACGCCCGGCATCGCTTGCAGCACAGCCTCGACCGCCAGCGGCGCAACCTTTTCGCCGCGCGATTTGATGATATCGTCCTTGCGGGCAACGAAGGTGAGATAACCCTCGGCATCGCAGGTAAACAGATCGCCGGTATGAAGACGCATCCGGCCCGTCACGGTGTCAACGTGCAAAGCGCGGGCTGTGGCCGCCTCGTTGCGCCAGTAACCGCGCATGACATGCGGCCCGCTGACCACGAGTTCGCCAACCTCTCCGGGCGGCAGGCTGTCACCCGCCTCGTTCACCACCTCGACGGCAGTGCCGGGAATGGCGATGCCGACCGAACCACGTTTCCGGTCGAGGTCTTCCGGCGGCAGAAAGCTGATGCGGGTGCACTCCGTCTGGCCATACATGCAGAACAGGTGCACATGCGGCAGAAAGGTTCGCAGCCAGTCACTATGGGTGGGCGACAGGGGTGCGGCGGCGGCAGTGATGTAGCGCAGGCTTTCGAACAGCGCCGGCGACAGATCGCGCGTCTGCATCATGATGGACAGCATGGTCGGCACCAGCGCGAAACCGGTAATTCGCTCTTCGCGGATACGCTCGAAAATCAGATGCGGATAAGCGAAGGATTTCTCGATCACCAGCGTGCCGCCAACGAAGACGCTGGAGAGCAGCTGGTTGAGGCCATATCCGAACGAAAGCGGCAATACGCCAAGCAGAATGTCCTCCGGCGTGTTGCCGAGATAGGACGTAATCGAACGGACGGCCGCATCGAGATTGTCATGCGCCAGCATCACGCCCTTCGGCTCGCCGGTGGAACCCGATGTGTAGATGATCACCGCCAGATCGGTCTCTGGCAGGTTTTGCGGTAGTGCGGCGGGCGGTTCCTCAAGCAACGCGTCGAAATCGACACCATCACCGGGCGGGTTCGAAGCGCCGCAAACGATGCGCAACAGCGGGGAAGAACCGGCCGCGTCCGAAACCACCTTTTCCAGCCGGGCCTCGGCAACCACCGCAAAGGGGGTGCAACTGTCCAGAATTTGCGAAAGGCGCGCGGCCTTGGACGATGGGTTGACCGGGCAGGCAACAGCGCCTGCCATCCAGCAACCGAAAACCGCAACCGCCATGCGCCAGCCATTGTCCAGCAAAAGGACGACACGGTCTCCCCGGCTTGCGCCCCGCGCAATCAGAGCGGTGGCGAAAGCCTCGCTCATCGTCTTGAGTTCGCCGTAACTCAGGCGTGTCTCACCAGCCACCAGCGCCGTCTTGCCGGCATGGCGCTCCGCACTTCGATGCAGGTAGTGATCGATACGCAATGGCCGCTTCCCGGAATTTCAGGCGGTCTGCATACGGCCGATGAAGGCAGCGATGTTGTCGATCGTATCGAGATTGGCCGGCACGATGTCGCCATCGGCAACGCGGACGCCATAACGTTCCTCGATGAAGCTTACCAATTCGAGAATTCCGGTGGAATCGACCATGTCATTATCGATCAGCGAAAGATCGTCGCCAAACGACCGGCTTTCGTCGCCAAACAGAAAGTTTTCGATGATGAAACCGCGAATTTCGGCTTTCGTGCCGGTGCTTTCAGTGGTCATTTAGAGCTTCCTTCGATTTTTTGCGATTGTGTTGCGGAATTCGAGGTCGTGGCGGCGTGCAGGAGCTGGGTCGAGAGTATCCCGACGAAGGCGGCGTTATCGCGAAAGCCGGTCGCCTGTTTTTGCCGCACCTTGGATGTCAGCTTTTCGACCGCCAGGGTGTTGAACAGGCCGGTGGTCTTGACTTGACCGGCAGAAAGTACGGCGTCGAGATAGCCCGCATCCGCGAAAGCTTCCGCATCGGGGGCACGGTAGGGCTGCTTTGGTCGGTTGAGGATCGCATCGGGCACCAGTCCGGTTGCTGCCTGCTTGAGGATGTATTTTTCCTTCAGACCACGCAGTTTCGCCTCGGGATGGAGCGCGGCGGCAAAGTCTACCACACGGGGATCAAGGAACGGAAACCGGCCCTCAACCCCATTGGCCATCATCACCCGGTCGCCCTGGCTGGAAAGAATATAGCCGGGCAAAAGAAATGCTGTCTCAAGATACTGCGCCTGATGTAGCGGATGCCAGCGGCGGAAATCCTCCGGCAATTGTGCCGCAAAATCGGCCGCCGCGTCATAATCACCCAACTCACCCCTCAATTCGGCGGAGAAGAAGATTTTCGCCGCCGCCGTCGAACGCAAACGTGGTCGATGGGAGAAGAGCGGCTCATCGGAAGCTTCCGCGCCAAAGGAGAAAAAGCGCGCCAGATAATCCGGCGTCTGCTGTTTCAGCCCCGGCAGATAGGGATAGAGCCGCTGGAACAGTTTCGGCCGGCGGGCCGATTGCGGCTGGCGGCTGCAAAACCGCCGCACGCGCGCCTCGCGGAAAATATCGTAGCCGGCGAATAGTTCGTCCGCGCCCTCGCCGGTCAACACTACCTTCATGCCCCGTTCGCGCACGTGCCGGGAGAGCAGGTAAAGCGGCACCGGCGCGGTGCGAAGAATGGGCGTCTGCACATGCTCCATGACCTCAGGAATGTATTGCGCTATGTCCTGCGTCGAACACTCCGTGGTTTCGGATGCGACGCCGAGGTGCTGGCTCATCGCTTTTTGCCAGATACGTTCGTCGTGCTCCTCGCTTTCGAAGGCCAGCGAAAAGGTGCGCAGACCTTGGCTGACGCTTTCAGCGGCCAAGGCGGAAACGAGGGAGGAATCCAGCCCGCCCGACAGATAGGAGCCGACAGGCACATCGGCGCGAAGCCTGATCCGCGTTGCGTCGGCCAGCAGCGCCGTCAGTTCCTCCACCTGGGCACCGAGGCTTGCCGCCGGTGCCACGTCCTTGCTATCGGGATAGGAAAGCTGCCACCAGCGCCGCACGGTGGACGTGCCATCGCGCAGGATCATCATATGCCCGGGCGGCAATTCGTGAATGCCGCGAAAGGCGGTACGCGGCGGCAACGGAAACCAGAATGTAAATATCTGATCCAGCGCCACCGGATCGATTTCAGCCGTCATTCCCGGCAGGGCCAGAAGCGCCCCGATCTCGGATGCGAAATAAAACGTGCCTTCGTGCCATGTATAATAAAGCGGTCGAACGCCCATCCGGTCTCGCGCAAGCACCAGCGTGTCGTTGCGGGCGTCATGCAGGGCGAAGGCGAAGTCCCCGTTGAATTCGTTGAGGCAATCCAGACCTTTGTCGCGATAATCATGCAGGATGACTTCGGTGTCGGAGTGGGTACGGAACTGGTGACCGCGCGTGGACAGCGTTTCACGCAGTTCGACGTGATTGAAGATTTCGCCGTTGAAGGAAATCGCGAGATCGTCCTCCACCGTGCACATCGGCTGCGCACCATCGGCAATGCCCACAATCGCCAACCGTGCGTGGGCAAGGCCGACATCGCCACGCAGCAGGGTTCCATGCGCATCTGGACCGCGATGACTAAGGCGAGAGGCCATCAGCGCAAGGCGCTCGTTTGCGCGCTCGGCCGGCATGTCGTGTCGGTAAAATCCGGCAATTCCGCACATTATTCGACCGCCTGACCAAAGCTGTCGCCGATGAGGCGCGTCCAGCTTTCACCACAAAAGCCGTTGAAAAAAGCCGTTCCATCCGTCGCCGCCTTGACGAGGTCCGCGTTGCGCGAATGCACGATGGTCGATGACGCATGCAGGAACGTACATTTCTTGCCAAGCATCGCCCGAAGAAGCGCCGGCTGGGTGCGGCCTCTGATCGCAACAAGACCACGCTCATAAGCATTGCGGATCAACCGGTCGATGACGATCTGCTCTTGCCCCGGCACAGCCATGATCTGCACCGTCTGGCCAATGCCATTCGGATTGCCGTGGTAAAGAAAAAGCCCTATCGCCCTGCCCGCTCGGGCTCTCACGATCCGCTGGACCGGTTCGCCATGCAGACGTTTATGTCTGGCGTGATCGAGCATGGTCAACAGACCTTCCTCGCTCCACACCGGACGGAGCGGAAACTGCCCGACGAGTTCCCGCGCCAGGCGCGCGAATTCGGCATCACTCGCCTCTTCGTCGGTAAAGCTGTCCACCTTGTCTGGCTGCGATGCATAATAGGACAATGCCCGCCCATGGCCACGCGCAGAAATGGTTCGATCGATGATCTTGCTGAGCGGCGTCAGCGCGCGGAAAGCGCTGGAAAAACGGGTAGCGGCAATTTCCAGCCCGAATGAGGCCGGGCGCAAGATCCGCAGCCAATCCAGACTGTAGGAGGCGAGCAGGTGGCCACGCATCGTCCTCCACATTTCGGCAGACACGTCGTTGATCGTCTCACCGAACGTCAGATCCTGAGGCCCGCCCAAAACCTCGCGTAGCAAACGCGCTCCGGCGAACGGATCAGTCTCACGGTCTTCAGCGACAAAGGAGGAGCAGACAGCGGCCTGGATATTCCGGCCATTGAGTTCCATCGCCACGGGAAATACGCCCAGAAATCCAGACACGCGGCCGTCGTCGCGCACGTAGACCTTGGAGTGGATATCCGGATTTATGTTCGAATTGTCGAGGAAGATGGTACGCAAATATGAGGTCAGATCATCGGACGCGGCCCCATCCTTCTTCCGTAAAAAACGGTGAAACATGTCAGCCACGGACACAAGATCGTCCGCAATAAATGAGCGTATTTGAGACATACTCGCCGCTTCTTGCCGGGTAGATGTTTAATCGCTAGTAATAATTATCCTATTCTGCCGCAGGCGTATTAATCAGAAGTTATGTGCCGGCGCATTTTCGCGTGATTGTGGCGTTTTGCAAACAATTTGGCGAATAATTTCAACCATAGAGCGCGCCCGGTTTAAACGGAGTTTGGTGGACGCGCTCTATACCCTTGTTTTTACACATTTTCCGGACGTAAAAGTGCCACGTCCGGAAATGCTTTAGTATTGGACAGACAGGGCGTCGATCGGAGCAGCCTTCGGCGGCGCGAACTTGGTCAGATCGATGCCTTCGACGGCCGCCTTGTATTCCGCAGCACTCGGCGTGCGGCCAAGGATTGCCGACAGCACCACGACCGGGGTCGAGGCCAGCAGCGATTCACCCTTCTTCTCGGCGGTATCTTCAACCACACGACCCTGGAACAGACGGGTCGAGGTTGCCAGAACGGTATCGCCCTTCTCCGCCTTTTCCTGGTTGCCCATGCACAGGTTGCAGCCCGGACGCTCGAGATAGAGGATGTTCTCGTATTCGGTCCGGTTGGTGGTCTTCGGCTTCAGATCATCGAACTCGAAGCCCGAATATTTCTGCAGGATTTCCCAATCGCCTTCGGCCTTCAGCTCATCGATGATGTTGTAGGTCGGCGCGGCGACGACCAGCGGCGCCTTGAACTCGACCTTGCCTTCGGTCTTCTCGATGTTCTTGAGCATTTGCGCGACGATCTTCATGTCGCCCTTATGCACCATGCACGAGCCCACGAAACCGAGGTCCACCTTCTTGGTGCCGCCATAGTAGGAGACCGGGCGGATCGTGTCGTGGGTGTAGCGCCGGGACACATCGGCGTTGTTCACGTCGGGGTCGGCAATCATCGGCTCGTCGATCACGTCCAGATCCACGACGACCTCGGCGAAATATTTCGCATTGGCATCGGGGGTCAGTGCAGGCTTTTCGCCCGAACGTATCTCGGCGATGCGCGCATCCGCCTTGGCGATCAAGCCCTTCAGCGTACCGACGGCATTGTCCATGCCCTTGTCGATCATGATCTGGATACGCGACTTGGCGATTTCCAACGACTCGATCAGCGTATCGTCCTGCGAAATGCAGATTGAGGCCTTGGCCTTCATCTCGGCCGTCCAGTCGGTAAAGGTGAAGGCCTGGTCGGCGAGCAGCGTGCCGATGTGGACTTCGATGATACGTCCCTGGAAGACGTTGTCGCCACATTGCTTGAGCATCTGCGCCTGGGTCGCATGGACCACGTCGCGGAAGTCCATATGCGGCTGCATCGTACCCTTGAAGGTCACCTTGACCGATTGCGGGATCGGCATCGTTGCCTCGCCGGTGGCCAGCGCCAGCGCCACAGTGCCCGAGTCGGCACCGAAGGCCACACCCTTGGACATGCGGGTATGGCTGTCGCCGCCGATGATGATCGCCCAGTCGTCCACGGTGATGTCGTTCAGCACCTTATGGATCACGTCCGTCATCGAATGATAGACACCCTTCGGGTCGCGGGCGGTGATCACGCCGAAATTGTTCATGAAGGACATGAGTTTCGGAATGTTTACCTGGGCCTTCTTGTCCCAGACGGACGCCGTGTGGCAGCCCGACTGGTAGGCGCCGTCCACGAGCGGCGAGATGACGGTGGCCGCCATCGCCTCAAGTTCCTGCGCGGTCATCAGACCCGTGGTGTCCTGCGAACCGACGATGTTCACCGTTACGCGAACATCCGAGCCCGCATGCAGCACCTTGCCGGGGGTCACGCCAACGGCGTTGCGGTTGAAAATCTTCTCGACCGCCGTCAGGCCCTGACCTTCGACGGTGATTTCCTTGTTCGGCGCGAAGACCGGTGTGGCCTCAACGCCAAGCGTTTGGGCCGCAAATGTCTGCAGCTTCTTGCCAAAGACGATGGCATAAGAGCTGCCGGCCTTCATGAACTCCATCTTCTGGGGCGTGAAGGCGCCAGCAACATCGACCAGCTCCTTGCCGTTCTCGTCACGGAGCTTTCTGTTCTTGGCGTCGATCTTGAGGACGGTGCCGGTCTCGACCGAATACTGCTGCTCAAGGATGGGGTTACCATCGTTGTTGAGGATCGGCTTGCCGTCTTCACCGGTCTTCTTGGTCCAGTTCTTCAGGTTGATGCCGATGCCGCCGGTCACGTCGACCGTGGTCGCGAAGATCGGCGAGATGCCGTTGGTGCCTGCGACAACCGGGGCGAAGTTGACGAAGGGCACATAGGGGCTGGCCTGCTTACCGGTCCAAAGCGCCACGTTGTTCACGCCCGACATACGCGACGAGCCCACGCCCATCGTGCCCTTTTCGGCGATCATCATCACCCGCTTGTCCGGGTGCTGCTTCTGCAGCGCGACGATTTCCGCCTGCGCTTCCGGCGTGATCATACACTGGCCGTGCAATTCGCGGTCCGAACGCGAATGCGCCTGGTTGCCGGGGGACAGAAGGTCGGTCGAGATATCGCCTTCGGCGGCGATGAAGGTCACGACCTTGATCTCGTCCTCGACATCCGGAAGCTTGGTGAAGAACTCAGCCTTCGCGTAGCTTTCGAGAACGCCCTTCGCGACGGCATTGCCTGCCTTGAAGGCATCGCGCAGCCGGAACATGTCGGCGTCATAGAGGAAGACCTGCGTCTTCAGCACTTCACCCGCCTGCGTGGCAAGCCCGGCGTCATCACCGAGGGCAACGTCGAGCAGCACTTCGATAGAGGGACCGCCCTTCATATGCGACAGCAGTTCGAGGGCGAAGGTCGGCGTAATCTCGGGAACAAGCGTTTCGCCGAGAATGATCTGCTTCAGAAAGGCCGCCTTGACGCCAGCGGCGCTCGTGGTGCCGGGCAAGGTGTTGTAGATGAAGAACTTGAGGGCATCCGGCCGATATTCGCTACCGGCATCCCTGATCAATGCAATGATTTCGCCGGTTAATCCGCCATCATCAATCGGCTTGGGAGCGAGCCCTTGAGTTTTTCTGCTTTCGATCTCAGCCAGGTAATCCAAGTAAAGGTTCATCGCAATCCCAACGTCATGAGGTGTATGGCGCTGAAACGCAGCGCCACCAAACACTATTGTTAATCGGCCCAGGGTCCTATGGATTTCGAGTACGTCAACCAAGGCCGGAAGGCAAGATACCGCATTCTGTTTGTTTCTGTCATCGATATGGGAACAGGGAAACACGCGGGCAAGGACGCGTCAAATGAAGGCCGTAGCCGGCACCGGAGCCGCGGGATTGATAAGGCCCGCCTGCCGCAATTCGCGCCAGAAATCGGCAGGCACCTGTTCCGCGAAGGCCGCGCTATCTTCCGCGATGCGAGCCGGCTGGCTGGCGCCCGGAATAACGCCGGCGACGGCGGGATTGGCCAGCGCGAAATGCAGACCGGCGGCCTTCATGCTGACGCCATAGCGCTCGGCAATCGCCTTGATCCGGGCAACCTTGTCGAGAATCTGCGGTGTCGCCGGCGCATATTCGAAGTTCGGGCCGCCGACCAGTGCGCCGGAACTATAGGGGCCTCCGACGACGATGCCGAGACCGCGCTCCGCGACCAGAGGCATCACCCGTTGAAGCGCGCGGTCGTGATCCAGCAGCGTATAACGACCAGCGAGCAGGAACCCGTCCGGACGTGGCTCCTCTAGCCCGAGCAGGAGTTCGATCGGCTCGACGCGGTTCACCCCGAGACCCCAGGCCTTGATGACACCCTCGTCACGCAGACGATCGAGAACCCTGAACGCACCGTTGCGGGCACTCTCGAACACGCTCAGCCACTCATCGCCGTAAAAATCCTGAGCAACGTCGTGCACCCAGACGATCTCGATACGGTCGGTCTTCAGCCGCTCGAGGCTACCCTCGATCGAACGCAGCGTCGCATCCGCGGAATAGTCATTCACAACCTTGTTGGCACGGCCGTATTTGAAGACACCGTTCTCGCCGAAACCGCTGGCGCTGGCGTCTTCGATCTCGTCGAGCACGAGCCGGCCTACCTTGGTGCTGATTACATATTGGTCGCGCGGCTTGTCCGCGAGCGCTTCGCCCATGCGGATTTCTGCAAGACCCGCGCCGTAGAAGGGTGCGTTGTCGAAATAGCGTATCCCGTCGTTCCAGGCCGCCTCCACCGTCGCCAGCGCCTCCTCCTCGGGAATGGCGCGAAACATGTTGCCAAGCGGCGCTGCCCCAAACCCGAGTCGGCTGGGGAGAAAATCCTTAAGTGCCATTTTCATCGTTCCTTCCTGGGTGTTGTCGGCGGGCATGCGATGCCGGCCGCTTGAGCAGTTGCCTGTTTCGAAGTCTGCGCGCTGGTGTCCAGGCGGCCGGATAAAACCCCGTGGCGCAAATGCAGAATACCTCTATCGAGGGGTTCTGCCGAAATGAAATCGAGGGGCGGTGTTCCCTGCCTTCTGCGTGAAGACTGCCGGAGGCGCTCTGACAGTTCGGGCGTCAGACCTCACTCGATATCTTTCAGGGCATCCAGCGGCCCGGTCAGCGCCGTGCGCGGTGGCACAAGCGTTGGCGGCACGAGATATGTGACGGCTGGGCGGTTATCCGCTTCGAGGATCGCAAACCCCTTGGCGATCATCGCTTCGCTATCCTGCCGGATCATGAACACGGGAAAAGGCAGGAAGGAGCCGAAGGGATCGTAGTCGTAGCAGCCGACAACGGTATCGGTCAGGGTCTCCTGTGGGTGATGGGCGAGGAAGCGCATCAGACCTTCAAGATTGATCGAGGAGTTGACGAAGAAGACGCGTGGCAGCTTGCCGTGGTCCTCGTAGAAGGCTTCGAAGGCGCGCGCGGTCATGCCGGGAGAATACCCTGTCGACCGGATGCAGTCGTCGCGGTCGTCGCCGCCAAGCATCGAGCGCTTCATGTCCCGGAAACCGCGGATACGTTCGCGGCTTGCGTGGTCATCACGCCCGCCGAACAGATAGATATCATCAGGTCCGACCACGCCGTCCCGTTGCGCTCGCTCGATAATCGCTTGCGTCAACTGGCGGGCACCCTCGTAATTGTCGCTGATGACAGAGGGGGCTTTGGTGCCCGGAAGGTCGATATTGACGTGGCGCAGCCCCGCTTTCTCACAGATTTCGTGCACGCCATCAGGGTCCGTCGCACCCACGATGAATAGCTCGTCGATCGAGTAGGAAATCAGTGTTTCCACCACACGACGTTCCTCCTCCGGGTCGCGGCAGGCGCTGACGACAACAGGGCATTGGCCACGGGTCCTCACCTGCGCTTCGAAATTCTGCGCCATGGCGGAAAAATAGCGATTGTCGTAGACTGGCAAAAGCAGGCCGACGAGGCCCGAACGGGAGGAGCGAAGGCCACGGGCCTGCATATTTGCCGTATACCCACGCTCTTCAGCTAACTTCTGTATGAGTTGCGCCGTCGCTTCCTTGATGCGGCGTTTGCGCCAGCTTCCGTTGAGCACCGCGCTAACTGTCGAAGGGGAGCTGCCCGAGAGGACCGACAGATCGTAGATCGTCGCCTTCTTCTTGCTGGTTTCAGTCATACACGTTCCTTTCCGTCTCCCTTTCAATTGATCCACTTGACGAAGGCCCAATACCATCTAATAATTTTGCACCATCGATTGTGCAAATAAGAAATATCGATTGTGCGAGATGGTTCGCCACCCTTCGACGGCTTCAGGCGTATGTTGCCCGTCTCCGTCGCGCTCTAAATAGGAGGATACCACCATGGAAGGTTTCGGCGTTCACACCAGCATGTGGACCATGAACTGGGATCGCGCAGGCGCGGAAAAGGCGATTGCCGGCGCGGTACATTACAAGATGGACTTCATCGAGGTCGCACTGCTGAATGCGCCTGCCGTCGACGCAAAGCACACCCGCGACCTGCTTGAAAAAAACAAGCTGCGCGCCGTCTGCTCACTCGGTCTTCCAGAGCATGCATGGGCCTCCGTTCGCCCGGAACAGGCAATCGAATATCTGAAGGTGGCAATCGACAAGACCGCTGAAATGGGCGCCGAAGCGCTTTCCGGTGTCATCTTCGGCGGCATCGGCGAGCGGACCGGCGTGCCGCCGACTGAGGCCGAATACGACAATATCGCCAAAGCGCTTGATGCCGCCGCCAAACATGCAAAGGCATATGGCATCCAGCTCGGCGTCGAAGCCGTCAACCGTTATGAGAATCATCTGATCAATTCGGCTCGGCAGGCGGTTGATATGGTGGAGCGCGTCGGTGCGGACAATATCTTCGTCCATCTCGACACCTATCATATGAACATCGAGGAGAAAGGCGCCGCAAATGGCATCCTCATCGCCCGTGATCACCTGAAATATATCCACCTGTCGGAGAGCGATCGCGGTACCCCCGGTTACGGCAATGTGCCTTGGGACGAAATCTACGCCGCACTTGCCGCCATCGGCTTCAAGGGAGGTCTCGCCATGGAGAGCTTCATCAACATGCCACCGGAAGTGGCCTATGGCCTCGCCGTCTGGCGTCCGGTAGCGCGCGACATGGAAGAGGTCATGGACAAAGGACTTCCGTTCCTGCGCAACAAAGCCGAGCAATACGGGCTGATCTGACCCCGATATGCCGCATCCCTCGATCACGGATCAGGGGATGCGGTAAAGTCTTTTTGTTGCTCACACCGTGAACCGATCCATCAGGAAATCGGGACGAACACCATATCCGGCGGCAATATCAGCCAGATCGGTGTCGGGCTTTTCCGCAAGGATACCGGTCCTGACAAGGCAAGAGGCAAGGCCGGCGCCGGAGGCCCCGGCAATATCATGTTCGAGGCTGTCGCCAATACACACGATACGACCCGGAGACGAGTTCTTTAATAGCGACTGCGCATGCTCGTAAATCGCAGGATAAGGCTTGCCGAACCAGCGAACCGGGCCGCCAAGTTCCTGATAGGCAAGCGCAATGCTGCCGGCACCCGGTGCGACACGCCCGCCGGGCGCCAGCTTGTGACGATCGGGATTGGTGCAGTAGCACGGCACGCCGCGTCGCGCGGCCGGTTCCAGCTTTTCGCGGTAGGCCGAGAGCGGGATCGTCTCAGCTTCGCTTCCGGAAATGATCACGATGTCGGCGATGTCGGCATCTTCGACACTTTCAAAACCGAGGCGGTCAGCGAGATTGCGATCAAGGCCACTGGAGATGGTGAGGCAGCGCATGCGCCCGCTTCGCTCCGCTGCTTCCCGAGCCAGAATGGCGTGGGCGACATCGCCAGAGGTGAGAAAATGATCGAAACCCGCGCGATCAAAACCAAGCTTTACCAGCCGCTCCGCGTTGTAATCGCCGCTACGACCCGAATTTGAAAGAATGATAATGGTCTTGCCTGAAGACTTCAGATGCAGCAGCGCATCGTTGGCGCCCGGATAGGCACGCTCGTCATCCCGCAACACGCCGAACTGGTCGATGAGGAATGCATCGTAGCGGGCGGCCAGCGCAGCGAGAGTCGTATAGGGTGCAATGCTCATGACCAGCGGGCCTTTCCGGCAAGAACCAGCGAGGCGGTGCCAACGGCAGCCTCCGCCGAGCGGGAGGGGAGAAAGGGCACACCCAGCGCATTTTCCCGCATGCGGGTCCAGGCCGGGTTCACCGCGCCACCGCCAACCGAGCGCACGGATCGTACGGCGGGTCCGCCAAGTGCCGCAAGCCGGTCGTAACCCGACTTTTCGATGGCGGTGATGCCTTCCAGGATAGCCTGAAAGAAAACGAGATCGTCGTCCGGGCGCGGCTCCAGTTTTGGCAGATAGGCGGCATCGTTGATGGGGAAACGCTCGCCGGGCCTCAGAAGCGGGTAATAATCGAGACCAGTCGGCTCGTCCGGCCGAAGATGCGGCGTCATCGCCTTCAATTGCGCGCTATCGAAGAAGCTGCCTATGACGGCGCCACCGGAATTGGAGGCCCCACCGGCAAGCCAGAAGTCGAGAATGCGATGCGAATAGATGCCATAGTCTGCGGCATTGATGGGTTGGGCGGAGGCAAGCTTGACGACAAGGGTCGAGCCGAGCGCGGTGACGCCATCACCCGTTGCGGCCGCACCTGTCGCGAGGAAGGACGCGCAGCCATCCGTCGTCCCCGCATGATAACGGCAGCCGGGCGGCAAACCGAGGGCCTGCCCTGCCGCGCCAACCTCCGACAGAACCGCGCCCGCACGCCGGACTTCCGGCAGAAGGGCGATATCCATGCCGCAAGCTTCCAGCCATTGAGGCCAGGCCTCGGCGGCAAGGTCGTAACCGGTCTTCAGCGCATTGTTCTCGTCGCTCGATGGCAAGTCGAGGCCAAGCTGCATGAGGATCCAGTCGGCCTGATGCACGATGGCCCGCGCGCCGGGCTGACGCGAGAGGTGAATGGCGCGCGCAAGCGCTGATGTCGCGCCGCGCGCCGGGCTGTTGGCCGGCGCATGCCGTCCAATGCTGTCGACGATCGCGGCATCCGGGCAAGCATCGTTATACATCAGGACATCGCCGACGGGCGCACCCCTGGCGTCGATGGCAAGCACCGTGCCGGATGTACCGTCAACCGCAATTCCCTCCACGGCAACAAGTGAGAGGCGCGAAGCAAGTTCGGTGAGACAAGCCGTCACGCCACGCCACCAGACGGCGGGCGAGCGGGCAGTCACGGCATCGGGAAAGGGAAAGGCGACCATGTCCAGCGGCGTTCCATCGGCGGCAAGCGCTGCAACACGCACCCCGGATGTCCCGAGATCGATCCCCAGAGAGACAGTGGGCTTCGGCGCGCGGCTCATGCCTGCCTGCTCGCCTTGCGGTCGAGTGCCTGCCGGTATTGCTCGGCCTCCCAATGGGTCAGTTCGTGCTCCTGCGCGGGATCGAGATAGACCACCGGCGCACCCTCTGGAATGCGGGATACCACTTCGGCGAGACACCGTGCCATCACACGTCCGCCATCGGTCAACTCATTGGCCAGCAACACCCCCTGCCCCGGCGCAAGCAGCATCTTGGGAACGGCAAGCCCCTGCAAGCGGCGCTGATCGGCATAGGCAGCGGCGGTCTCACCATTGGCGAGAACGCCGATTTCGGTGCCCAGGAATATGATATGGTCGGGATAGAGCGAACCGGCGGTCGCGATCGCAGCACTTGCCGGGGTGAGCGCCGTCTTGTGGCTCCCGGCATCCAGCGCCGCATGGAAATCCGAACCATCCGCCAATGCTTCGAGCCGCACCATGTCGGCCGGTGTCGACGAGCGTTCTTCTACGCGCAGCGCGGCAGTCACCCTTGCGACGCGCTCCCGCACCTCCTCCACTGTGTCCCCCGTAACGATGATGCCATGGTTGAACAGGATCAGCACATCCGGCCTGCCTGCCGCGACCCGGTCAATCTCATGCGCGAGCGGAGTGCCTGGGCGACGATAGGGGATTGTGACATAGGCAAGATCCGGCAAGGCCGCCATCCGCTCGCCAATAACGCGCTCGCGATCCTCAAGCACGGAAAGCGCAATCGCCTCGACGCAATGATAATGGGCAACGACCGCCTGTGGCAGCACGGCGTGAAAACTCGTCTCGATCGACGGACGCAGGCCGGAAGTATTCAGTTCCGCCACGACAAAGTCCGTCGCCTTCTCGGCGCTTGGATTGCCGGAACGTAACGCTTCCACCAATGGCGCGACCCTGACCGGAACCATGATATCCCGCTGCCCGGCTTGGGAAAGCCAGGTGCCGGAAGCCTTCACCCACATCACTCCATCGCGTTTGAAAGAGGTGTTGCCACCGGCCCCTTGCGTTTTCAGGATATCACTGCCGATCGCCTTTGAAAGCGCGAGAAATGCGTCGAGGGCAGAAACGTCGCCCGCCGGAATATCTGAACCCATGGCTGCCATCCTCCAACTACGTCAACTTGCTCTACTTGACGAACGAAATGAGCAAGCTTTTGCCAAAAACTGTATTTGCATGAGCGAAATACGTCAACAATGAAAATTTGTATCACTTATGTTGACATATATGACCTATCGTGATCATTCTTCTTCATCGGCAAGGGAGAGCCGGAGGAGCAGCCATGAACGACACAGAACGCCACAAGGCCATCATCGAGCTTTTGCGCGAAACGCCGTTCGCATCCGTCCGCGACCTTCAACAGCGCCTTGAGGCATCTCCCGCCACCATCCGCCGCGACATCGACAAGCTGCATGAGCTTGGCCAGGCCAGAAAGGTCTATGGCGGCATTTCCGCTATCGATACCGGCGACAGCGCGCGGCTTTCGGCACGCCCCTATGACGAGAACCGCGACATCGCCGTCGAAGCCAAACGGGCGATTGCCGCGAAGGCGGCGGATCTGGTGCGTGATGGCGACGCCATCATCGTTCATGCCGGCTCCACCTGCTACCAGCTCGGCACGCTGCTTGCGCGCCGCAACGTTCGCATCTGGACCAACTCCATGCCGCTTGCCGCCCATCTTGGCGAACACGGCACCTGCCAGCTTTCGGTGGCCGGCGGCGCGCTCTATCGCGAACCCGGCATCATCCACGATACGGCCGCCGCTTCACCCGGTTTCTTTGCTTCGCGGTTCTTCGTCGGCACACAGGGCATCAGCGGCAAGGGGCTGCTCGAATCCCATCCGCTGCTCGTAAAGGTCATCGGCGAACTTGCGGCCTGCGCCGACGAAATCGTGCTTTTGGCCGATAGCCGGAAGTTTTCCATCCAGCCGCGCAATGTTGCCCTGCCGCTTTCGCGCGTCGGCACCATCATCACGGATGACGGCCTGACCGACGCCAATGCCAAGATGCTGGAAGATGCCGGCGTCAACATCACCATTGCCACCATGGGAGGGGAAAAGTGAGCCAGTCCCCCATCGCCGTCTTCGATCTCGGCAAGACCAATTCGAAACTCTTCGTTCTTTCGGCTGAGGGCAGGCTTATCGACGAAGCGCGAACTCGGCCCGTCTGGCTAAGGGACGGCGACCTCCAAGTTCTCGACGATCAGACCCTCTTTGCGTGGATGAAAGACGAACTCGCGCGCGTGGTTTCAGCGCACGGCGTCGACCGCGTCACTTTTTCCGGGCATGGCTGCACCTTTGCGCTTGCCGCCGACGATGCCCTCGTTCATCCGATTCTGGATTATGAGCAGGAACCACCCGCCGAAATCGCCGCCCGCATCGATGCTCTGGTGCCCGATTTTCGCGAGACCTTCTCGCCGCCATTGCCGCTCGGTTTCAATTACGGTCGCCATATTCTGTGGCTGAACGAGCGCGATCCTGCACTTCTCGAACGTGCAGATGCCATTCTCGCCTATCCGCAATTCTGGAGTTGGAGGTTTTCCGGCCGCAAGGTTTCCGAAGTCTCCTATCTCGGCTGCCATTCCCATCTCTGGGCGCCGATTGACGACGACTATAGCAGCCTTGTCGACCGCATGGGCTGGCGCGGCAAGATGCCGGCCTTTGCACGGGCGGGCAGCGTGATCGGCACCCACAGCGTGACTATTGGCGACGGACAGAGCGTGGATATCGCAGTCCACAACGGCGTGCACGACAGCAACGCCGCGCTCTATTTCTACCGCTCACTCGGCTTTTCCGATTTCACGCTGATCTCGACCGGCACCTGGGTGATTATCTTCAATCCGGCAAGCCCGCTCGAAAGTCTCGATGCCGGCCGCGACATGCTGGCCAACGTCACGGTCGACCGTCAGCCGGTCGCAACCATCCGCTTCATGGGTGGCCGGGAATACGATCTGGCAAGCGGCGGTTGGACCATGCCCGTTTCCGCGCAGGCCGTTGCCGCAGTCATCGCCCAAGGCAGCTTTGCCCTGCCCTCCTTTGCCGCTGGCGGCCCGATGCAGGGACATGCCGGACATTTCATCGGGCCGGCCGTTGCCGACGAGGAGCGCGCCGCTACTGCCCTGCTCTACGTCACCCTGATGACCGATCTTTCACTCGATCTCATCGGCTCTCAAAACACCGTTGTCATCGATGGCGGCCTCGTGAAGACAGGGCTTTACGCCGCCATTCTCGCGGCGCTGCGCCCCGACCAGACGATCCATACCAGCGCTAATCCCGAAGGCAGCGCGTTCGGTGCTGCGGCGCTGGTTTTTGACGAGACAGACGGCAATCCCTTCGTGAATGATTGCTCGGTGGCGCAAGCGGCAACGATCCCCGGCCTCGACGCCTACAGACACGCATGGCGGCGGCAGGTGGATGCGATGGCAGCAGAAAACAGCGAATACAGGAGTGCGGTATGATGCAGCCGATTGTTCAGCTCAGCGGTCTCGGCAAATCTTTCGGCGGCGTCAAGGCATTGAAAGATGTGGGCCTGGATATCCACCCCGGCGAAGTGCACGCGCTGATGGGAGAAAATGGCGCAGGCAAGTCGACGCTGATCAAAATTCTCTCCGGCCTCTATACCCCGGACGAGGGAACGATCACCGTCAACGGCGAAGCGGTCACGTTTTCATCGACGCGCGACGCCAATGCCGCCGGTATTGCAACCGTGTACCAGGAACTTCTGCTGTTCCCGGAACTTACCGTCGCCGAAAACATCTTTCTCGGCAACTATCCGCGCAGGGCCGGCGGCATCATCGACTGGCCGGCAGTCCGCTCAGGCAGCCGCAAGCTTCTCGAAGAGCTCGACACGCATGATCTCGATGTCGATGAAAAAGTAGCCAACCTGTCGGTCGCCCAGCGCCAGTGCGTGGAAATTGCCAAGGCATTGTCCAAGGACGCCAAGGTTCTGATCATGGACGAACCGACCGCCTCGCTGGTCGAATCGGACGTGCAGCGCCTGCTCGATATCGTCAGGCAATTGCGCGCCCGCGGCGTCGGCATCCTCTATGTCAGCCATCGCATGCCGGAGATTTTCGCGGTGTGCGACCGTGTTACCGTTTTGCGCGATGGAGCCTACGTCGCAACCAAAAACATCGATGAGGTCGATGAAGGCGCTCTGGTGTCCCTGATGGTGGGCCGCGCCATCGAGAACCTTTTTCCCAAGCTGGACGTGCCGATCGGCAAACCTATCCTTGAAGTTGCCGCTTTGAACCACGGCAAGCGTGTCAGGGACATTTCGTTTGCCGTGCGGCAAGGCGAAATTCTCGGCATTGCGGGGCTCGTCGGCAGCGGACGTACCGAACTTGCCCTCACGCTTTTCGGCATGACGCCAGCCACATCAGGTGAAATCCGCATTGACGGCAAGGCGGTTGCGATCACGTCACCTTCGCAGGCACGCAACCTCGGTATCGCCTATGTGCCGGAAGATCGCGGGTCCCAAGGCCTCATCAAATCGATGGCCATCCGCAAGAATGTCACCATGGCCACGCTCGACAAGGTGTCTAACGGCATCTTCATTCGTACGGCCGCCGAAATGAGCCGGGCGGCGGCGGCGATCAAACGTTTTGGCGTGCGCTGCCGCGACCCTGACCAGCCGATCGGCCAGCTCTCCGGCGGCAACCAGCAGAAAGTGGTGATCGCCAAATGGCTCGAAATCAAACCCCGGGTATTGATCCTCGACGAGCCGACACGCGGCGTCGACGTCGGTGCCAAATCGGAAATCCACGCGATCATGGGCGAGCTTGCCCGCGAAGGCGTCGCCATCATCATGATTTCCAGCGAACTGCCTGAGGTGCTGGGCATGAGCGACCGGGTGATGGTCATGGCCGAGGGTCGTGTCACGGAAATTCTCGAACGCAGCGACGCGACACCCGAGCGGGTCGGCGCGGCGATGACGGCACATCGCAGAGAGGAGAACGCGGCATGAGCAACCTTGGCAATGTACCCGCCAGACGCACCACAAGCGCACACCTCATCCAAAGCGGCTACCGGCGGTTCCTCTCGGACTACGGGCAGGAGATATTCGTCCTTGCGGCAATCATCACGCTGTTCGTTTGCGTGCCCCTGGTTAATCCACGCTTCATCGCGGTCAACAATCTCAACACCATTCTTTCCGGAAACGCCTATATTGCCGTCGCAGCAATCGGCATGGCGATGGTGATCATCACCGGCAATATCGACGTTTCCGTGGGGGCGTTGATCGGCGTGCTGGCAACGGTTGCGGGAACATTGGCGACATCAGGCTATCCGGTATGGGTCGCCTGGACGGTCCCTATCCTCGTCGGCATGTCAATCAACACCGTCATCGGCCTGCTCGTCGCCTATGCGCGCATTCCCTCGATCGTGGTAACGCTGGGGGCGCTCTCGATCCTGCGCGGCGGCCTCATCAGTGTAACCGGCGGGGCCTGGATCTCCAACCTGCCGCCATCCTTTCTCCTTGCCCAGCAGAAACTGTTCGGCGTTCCGATACCGCTGGTCGCGATGATCATCCTCACCGTGTTGACCGCTTTCTGGATGCGCAATTCGGCCTTTGGACGTTCGCTCTACGCGCTCGGCGGCAACCCCGAGGCAGCCGTTGCCAGCGGCATTCCGGCCGAGCGTCGCATCGTTCAGGTTTTCGCCATCCACGGCATGTTCGCCGGCCTTGCCGCCATCCTGTTCGCAACCCAGTTGCAGGTCATCCAGTCGACGGTTCCGCCCAATCTGGAGCTGACGATCATCACGGCCGCGGTCATTGGCGGCGTATCCATCCTCGGCGGCACCGGCACGGTCATCGGCTCGACACTGGCGACAATCCTCTTCGCCACCATCGGTTCGGCCCTGATCTTCGTCAATGTCTCGGCCTACTGGCTGCGGGCGGTCATCGGTCTGCTGATCCTCATCACGGTGCTTGCCGATATGCTACGCCGCCGTCGCAGGAGTGTTTGAAAGCCATGATCCCCAAGTCACTCATCCGGCACGAAACCTTTCTGGCTGTCCTGCTGATCATCATCCTCACCGTGCTGTCGTTCCAGTCGGACAAGTTTCTCACCGTCTCCAACCTGCTCAATCAGGGTCGCCTGATGACGGAAATCGGCCTAGTCGCCCTGGCGATGACCTTTGTCATCGCCACCGGCGGGATCGACCTTTCCGTCGGCTCGATCCTTGGCCTCACGGCCATTCTGCTTGGCGTGTTCTGGCAAAAGCTCGGCATGCCGCTACCATTGGCTATGGCGGCAGCGGTCGCGGCGGGCACCTTCGCCGGCTTCGTCAACGGGCTTATCATCACCCGTTTCAACGTTCCGCCGTTGATCGCCACGCTTGGAACGCTCGCACTTTATCGCGGCCTTGCCGAAGGCATCAGCCAGGCGCGGTCCGTGCGCGGCTATCCGGAATGGTTCTTCATCTTCGGTCAGGGCGCAGTGCTTGGCATACCCACCCAGCTCTGGGTCTTCCTTGTCGGCGCCATCATCGCCGCCGTCATCCTTGCCTATACGACCTGGGGCCGCAGCACCTATGCGATCGGCGCAAACGAGACCGGGGCGCGGTTCTCCGGCCTGGCCGTGGAAAAAACCAAGCTGGCCGTCTACACCGCGTCCGGTCTTGCCGCAGCCCTCGCCGCCGTGATCTTCGTCTCGCGGGTTTCCACCACGCGCTCCGACATGGGGACAGGCATCGAACTCGACGCCATTACGGCGGTCGTTCTCGGCGGCACATCCATTTTCGGCGGTCGCGGCACGATCGTCGGCACCATCCTTGGCCTTTGCGTCATTCAGGCGCTGAAAAATGGGCTTTCGCTCGCTGGCATTACCGGTGACGGCACGATCATGCTGATTGGCATCGTGCTTATCCTGGCAATTCTCGCAAGCAATCTCTTCGAGAAGAGCGGCTCTCGATAGTTCGATGTCACGTCCTGCACTGCCGCTCTATGGTGTCGGGACGATTTGGAGGAGAAAGACATGCGTAAATATTTGCTGCCCGCCTTGCTGACGCTTTCGTTTTCGACCAGCCTCAGCCACGCGGCTTCCCCCTGGACCGGCGGCGACGATCTGCCGACCAACCCGCTCGCCTGCGATGCCACGCCCGCGAAAGTCGAGGCCAAGGCTTATGATGGCGGAGCGCCAACCAACGCCCCGGATCGCAAGGGCAAGCCCATAACGGTCGTTGACGTGCCCAAACTGGTCGGCATCGGCTACTTCGCGGCAACCGCCAAAGGCATTGCCGACGCCGCGACTGAACTGGGTAACGTCAAGGCCAAGACCGACGGACCGAGCAAGGCCAACATCGACGACCAGATCACGCTGATCGACAACTACATCACGTCAGGTGTGGACGGCATTCTCTATGCCGCCAACGACCCGGTGGCGATCTCCCCGGTTCTGAAGAAGGCGCTCGCCGCCGGCATCAACGTCGTCGGCTACGATGCCAACTCCACGCCGGATTCCCGCCAATGGTTCGTCAACCAGGCCGAGTTCAACGGCATTGCGAAGGCGACGATCGACTCGCTTGCCGCCGAAACGGGCGAAGATGGCAAGTTCGCAATCGTCACATCCACCTTCACCACGCCGAACCAGGCACGCTGGATCGCCGAGATGGGCGCCTATCAGGCGAAATGCCACCCGAAAATGGAGTGGCTGGAAACCGTCGAGGCACAGGAAGACAATATTCTTTCGTTCAACCAGGCCAACACGCTGATCAACAAATATGGCGATGACCTGAAAGGCATCGTCGGCATGACCTCGGTCGCAACCCCTGCTGCCGCCGACGCGGTGACGCAGGCCGGCAAATGCGGCCATGTTGCAGTCGTGGGTTTGGCCACGCCGAATGCCATGAAGCCATATGTCGGGGCCGGTTGCGTCAAGTCTGTTGTTCTCTGGAACCCGGTCGATCTCGGTTATGCAGCCATGCATGTTCTGCGCTCGGTGGCAGACGGTACGCTTCAGCCCGGCGCTACCTCTGTCAAGGCTGGCAAACTTGGCGATCTGAAAGTGATCAACGGCTCGGAAATCCTGCTCGGCGCCCCGACCGTCTTCACCAAGGATACCATCAACAACTTCGACTTCTGATCATGAACCAATATGAGGGAAGGTAATTGCTACCCTCCCTCATATGCGAAACATGGTGACCTGACCGTCGTTGCCGCATGCCGTTACTTGAAGAGATGTGCCGTGCCGAGGACCGCGATGGAAACGTCATCTCCGCAATGGAACGGTGCATGGGAGGGGATGTTCACGTTGAAAGACGATCCTCCATCGTGGAGGGTGATCCTCGCCGTGAAGACCGGGCCGCAGAAGCTTATTTCCGAGATGGTGCCGGATGGTTGATTTTCGTTGCCGATTTTCTCAACGACGATCTGTTCCGGGCGGATCATGATCTGAGCCGAGCCGCGGAATTTGCTATCATCGATGGACAATCGACCTATTGTGCTATCCGCGCAGCCGTCCGCAATGTCTGCCGGTAGAATAATAGCTTCGCCGAGGAATGTGGCCGTCGCCGGATCCACCGGATGCGAATACAGCTCGCGCGGGGAGCCGACCTGAGCGAAGGCGCCGCTTTGCATCACCACAAGCTGCTCAGCAAAAGCAAACGCTTCAGCCTGATCGTGCGTGACGAGAATGGTCGGAATGGCCGCAGCGGAAAGCACCTCTGTCACGGCCTTTCGGGTTGCGACCCGCAAGCCGGTATCGAGCGCCGAAAACGGTTCATCGAGCAGCATCAGGCGTGGCTTTCTCGCCAATGCACGCGCAAGGGCGACCCGTTGCTGCTGCCCGCCTGAGAGCTGATCGGGCTTGCGCGACAGCATGGCGCGGTCAAGCCCGACCATGTCCATCAATTCGGCAGCCCTCTCGTATCGGACCGCGCGTTCGGCCTCTATGCCGAAGCCGATATTGTCGGCGACCGAGAGATGCGGAAACAGGCAACCGTCCTGCGCCACGATGCCAATATTGCGGCGATGGGCCGGGATGCGGTGGCTGTCATTGACGATCATGTCGCTGCCGAGCCGGATCGTCCCCGAATCCGGAACATCGAAGCCGGCAATAAGCCGCAGAAGGGTAGTCTTTCCGCAGCCGGACGGGCCAACGATGGCTGTGCGGCTACCTGCTTCGACGGCAAGATCGATACCGTCCAGCGCAACGACCGGGCCATAGGATTTGCGGATGGAATGAAGTTGTAGAAACGTCATCGCCCGGAGAACTTTCGAGATTGGTTATGGAGCAGAAACGTCATCGGCAGCGAAAAAAGCACCATTAGCAATGCATAGGGTGCCGCGCCTGCATAATCGATTTCATTGGTCATGGCCCAGAAAGCCATGGCAAGGGTGCGGGTGCCGTTCGGTGCGAGCATCTGCGCAGCCGTCAACTCGTTCATTATGCCCAAAGCAGCAAGAGAGGCGCCCGCCGCTGCACCGGGCGCGGCGAGCCTTATCGTGGTCGACCAGAGCGCGCGCGCTGGCGAACGGCCAAGACTTGCGGCAGCCTGTTCGAGTTCGATCGGCACTTTCGCTATTCCGGCACGAAGGCTCACCAAGGCTCGGGGCAGAAACATGACGACATAGGCGAGTATGATGGTGGTGACGGTCTGGTAAAGCGGCAAAATAACCCGGACGGTGACTGTTACGAGCGCCAGCGCCACCACGACACCCGGCATGGAACTTGCCAGATAATAACACTTTTCCAGCAGGCGTGAGGCCCGTGTAGGCCGGCGCACTGAAAGCCACGCAATCGGTATGGCTGCCGCGGTGACGACGAAGCCGCCGATCAGGCAAATCGCAATAGTCTGCCAGAGTGCAAGGCCGATCGTGCCGAGCTTCCACACGCCAACCCCACCTGCAATCAACCAACGTCCGAGCGTGAGAGCCGGGATGCCGAGCGAGAACGCGGAGACCGCGACGACGAGGCCAAGTGCCGGATATTTCCATAGGCCGAGGGGGACAATCCGATTGCGGGCGGCAACGCCCGAACCAACGCGGGCGCTACGACCCTTGCCACGCAGTCTGGCTTCAAGCGACAGCAGCACCATGCAGCAAAAGACGAGCACGATCGCCAGCATATTTGCCGCCGCGCCGCTGTAGGTCGACTGGAACTGATCCATGATCGCGGTTGTGAACGTGTCGAAGCGGATCATGGCGTAAAGCCCGTACTCCGCAAGCAGGTGAAGACCAACGAGCAGTGCGCCGCCACAGATCGCCAGACGGAGTTGTGGCAGCACGACACGGCGAAAAACGGCAAGACGGTTCAGCCCCAGCGATGACGCAGAATCCTCAAGTGCCGGATCCAGCAGCCTCATTGCGGCTGCCGCCGGTACATAGACAAACGGAAAATAGGCGACGACAGATATTGCGATACCCGCGAACAGTCCGTTGATGCTTGGCCACAGACCCACCCAGGCATAGGAATGCACAAAGGCGGGGACAGCAAGTGGGGCAATCGCGAGCCACGACCACAACCGGGCCCCCGGAAGATCGCACCGCTCCGTCAACCAGGCGAGCGTGACGGACAGGACGACGCAGATCGGGATTGTGAAGACGATCAACAGGACCGTATTGACCATCAAATCGCCGACGCGAGCCCGGAAAATCAGGCGCGACGCGGCCTCCCAGCCGGTTTCCACTGCGGCCCACAGGACAAAGCAGAACGGGAGAAGCGCCAGGAACGCGATGACGATTGCGATCAGGATCGTCCAGGGCACATCAGCCATCAGACGAGACCGGGAGACCGAAGTCTCACCGGTTACTGCGACAGATTTCATCCAAACCTCGAAAGCGAGTTTCATCGCAGAGTACCTGCGATGAAACGCTGTTTAACACCGATAATTTCAGAGAAGACCGGCTGCGGTCATCAGATCGGTGACTTTCGCATTGTTGAGCGAGGACGGTTCAACCTTTGGAGCCTGAAGGTCGGCGATGGGCACGAGTGCCTTGTTGGACGCCGCACCGTTGCCAATGGCGTATTCAAAGGAATCGCCCTCGCGCAGGATCGTCTGGCCGCCCTTGCCGGTAACCCACTTCAGGAATGCCTGGGCCTGTTCCTTGTGCTTGGAAGAAGCAAGCACACCACCGCCAGAGGTGGAGAGAAATGCACCCGGATCCTGGTTTTTGAAATAGTGCAGCGCTACGTTCTTGCTGTTTTCACCGGTCTTGGCCTGATCACCGAAGTAATAATAATGATAGATCACGGCGCCTTCGATCTCACCGGCATTCACTGCCTTCATGGCTGTCGAATTGCCGCGATAGGCCTTGGAATTTTCCTTCATTCCCTTAAGCCATGTTGTCGCCTCTGCTTCGCCCTTCAGCTGCACCAGAGCGCCAACGATGGCCTGGAAATCGGCACCGGTTGGCGATGCGGCCCAACGTCCCTTCCATTCCGGCTTTGCAAGGTCGAGCAGCGACTTCGGCAACTTGTCTTCCGTCAGCTTCGTCTTGTCATAGGCAAAGACGGTCGAACGGGCGGCAATGCCAACCCAATGACCATCTGCCGGGCGAAACTGCTCGGGAACCTGATCGAGGGTTTCCTTGGCGACCGGCTCAAAAAGGCCCTTGCTGTCAACCAGCGCCATCGCCGGAGAGTTCTCGGTCAGGAAAGCGTCGGCCGGAGAATTGGCGCCTTCCTGCACGATCTGGTTGGCAAACTCCATATCGCTGCCCTTGCGAAGCGTGACCTTGATACCAGTTTCCTTTGTGAATGCGTCGGCCCAGGCGATACCAAGCCCTTCGTGTTGCGCGTTGTAGACAACGATGCCGTCAGCATCCTGCGCACGCGCTGTGCCGGCCAGGCAGGTCGCAGCAAGGGCAGCCGCAATCAAAAGGTTCTTCACTGATACTTTATTCACGTCGTTCTCCCGATCGGAACAGGCCGCCATCGGCCGTATGTCTCGTGCAAATTGAGTGTCTGAACAGGTGATATTGAGCAGGTATAAAACTATTCAGATAAACTCCACTTATACCCGCTCCGGCGTCCGGACCATGCGGACTAAAGTCCCTATCGGATGTGCTGAAGGATGAATTTTTGCCTGAAGGCAAACGAGGCAGATCAGCCTTTCGACCGGGCTTCGCGCAGGTAAATAGCGGCCTCGGTCCTATTGCGTAATTTGAGCTTCTGCAAAATGCGGGTCATATTGTGCTTGATGGTTTTTTCCTGGAGACCCAGTAGCCTTGCAACCTCCTTGTTGCTGTTACCGGCAGCGACAAGCGTCAATATCTGTTCTTCCCGGGGCGTAAGCGTCGCCAGTGCCTGTTCCTGAAGCCCGACAGCCACAAGCGTCGCGGGAACATCCGCCGGGTTCGCATTGCCCGCAGCGACGCCCGAGATCACGTTGACAAGCTCGGATACACCAACACCTTTCAGGACGTAGCTCTTTGCTCCTTCAGCAAGAGCCTGAGCAATATCGGAATCCTGTTCGGAAGCTGTCAGCACAATCACCGAAGCCGCAGCATCCCTCCGCAGGATGACACGCAAGGCCGAGTGTCCTCCACCCGGCATGGATAAATCCAGCAGCATGATATCCGGGCGGTGCTGGTCGAACAACGCAATCGCGTCGGCGGCGCTGGCGCCTTCGCCAACGATTTCGAAACCCGGCTCGTCCTCCAGACTGCGTGACAGCCCACTTCGAAAGATCGGATGATCGTCCACGATAACGATCCTGATCACATCCGGTCTCATTGACGGCTAACCCCGGGCAGGATCATGGTGATTGATGTGCCAGATCCGATGGCAGAGACAATATCCAGTCGCCCGCCAAGCCCTGCAACCCGTTCTTCAAGGCCAGCCAGACCAAGGCCACCTTCATCATCCCGCGGGATGAAACCGATACCGTTATCCCGGACGCAAATAACGATGTTCTCATCTGTTTCGATTGCAGAAACCGAGATTTCGGCGGCCTCCGCGTGACGGGTGGCATTGCTCAATGCTTCCTGAATAAAACGATAGATGCAGATTTTCGTGGCCTGCGATGTAACCTCCAGCGGAGCTATGTGTTTCTGAACCAACGTTCCAGAGGTTTTTTCGTGCGCCGCGATGACACGATAAACCACCTCCTCACCGGAAAGGCCTTCAAGCTCGGGCAGGGTCAGACCCCGGCAAATACCCCTGATCTCCTTTACCGCCTCATTGATGGAATGTTGCACCATGTCAGCGTCGTCCTCTCTCGCCCGTCCCGCGCGAATGGCGTCGAGCCGTAACGCCGCAAACCCCAATAATTGGGCTGGTCCATCGTGAAGCTCCGCCGAGATCCTGCGCAAATAACGCTCGTTGAGCGCTGCGGTTCTCTGCATCGCCTGATCGATACGCCGGCGCAAACCTTTGTTGATCTCCAGCATTTGTGACAGCTCCCTCACCTGCAAATGCAGCGCGTGCTTCTGTTCCTCTATGAGACGGCTGCCTTTTGCGACGATACCGAACAGCAGCGCCAGCATTCCCGCCGTCACGCCGGCCACCACCAGCCAGCTCTCATGACGGACACTGTCCAGCTCCGACATCAAATCGGCGGAGGTCTCGTAAAACTCCGCCACAGCAATAACTTTGCCGGTCGCGGCATCACGGATCGGGCTGTGGATTTCCAGCAATAACTGGCCGCTGCGTTTTTCCTCAGTGTGCTCCTCACCTCCCAGCGCATCGAAAGCCGCATGCACGGCACCATTGAACGCAATTGCGAGCCCCGCGGACCGCTCAAATTTCCTGCCGATCAGGTTGGGATCGCTGCTGAATACGATGGTGTTGTCTTTTCCCCATATCTTGAAGGAAAACAGTTTATCGCTCAAAGGCCCGCTGCTCAGCGTATCGAAAATTTTCTGTCGGGTGTCGTTGCTCAGCGTCGAGCCGGTCGCCAGTTCCTGCGTGAGAGGCGAAACGATGCCAGCAACATAAAGGGCCGTGCCGCTTGCCATGTTCCTCACGGCCGCGCTCTCGATTTTGGACGTAACCCACAATCCGATGAGCATCATTCCCAGAAGCAGAACCACGGTACCTGCAAGGGCAAACTGCCACGCCAAAGTTGGCCGCCAGCCAGCGATGCCAGTGATCCGACGCCCGGCAAAAAATCTCGCAGTCATTCCGAACCCTCAGCGCGCATCAGCGATTATCTCTTCGATAACAATCCGGATTGCAAGTAAGGCGCGGTTTGGCCTGCCTCGCGTAGAAATCGGACAACGCACCGAATGATGATGAGAGCCAAGTCTACACCATAGCCCTCCTTAAACTGAAACATGGCCAACGGTGTAGGTTTGCATTGTTTCGGTTGCCGCTGGCACCATCGGCCAAAGGCTGAACTGCAGCAGCAGCCATTTTGTCGGATCGAATGCGGTGATAGCCGCAAGCGCGCCGGCCTGCATGGCGGAACGCGCGTTCGCGGTGGCCGCATCGCGTTGCGCGGCCAGATCGGAATAGGGCGCAATGGGCCGGACCTCCCGCGTGGCATATCGCGCAGATGCAAGGTCGGAAACGTGATCGGCATGCCAGACCAGCCATGTCTGCACCGACGGCCAGCCGAAATCTCGCGTCAGGGCCGCAAAACCTGCGCTGGACAGAAAACTGTCTATCCCTTCTGGCTCATCCCATAGATAGAACGGCGCATACAGGTTTTCGGCACTGGTAAAACCCGCATCCTGTTTTTTCGCTGCAAGATAGGCCTTGAAACGCAGGCGTGGGAAGCCGTCGAGCAGCGGCCCCCTCTCCCGGATACGGCGATCTATGATCGCCATGTCGTAGTCGGCCGGCAGCGTGAAGCTGTATTGCATGGCGATCACGGCAAATTCTCCTCATGGTCTACGGGCTCCATCCAGTGCACCGCAGTTCCGTTCCTCACCGGCTGGACGCTGAGATAGCTGAAGGGGCTGGATGGCGTGGCGCCATGCCAATGGCGTTCGTCGGGGGCAAACCAGACGGCGTCTCCGGCGCGGACCTCGCGCGGATCGTCGCCGTCGCGCTGGACGAGACCGACGCCATCAAGGACGAAAAGAAGCTGGCCGCGCGGATGGCTGTGCCAATGGGTCACCACCCCCGGCGGGACAAAGGCACGCATCGCCGTCATCTCGCCCTCGATCCGGCTAGACAACAGCATCTGGACGAGGAAGGAGCCGCTGGAGATGCCGTCAGGTGCGGCAAGGATACCCTCACCGGCGCGACGGATTGTCATCGTTGACGGACAGGCCGATTGCATGTCGAAAGCGTCGGTCACTTGCTTTTCTCCGTGGGTATGCCTGCCGAAACACCTGACGCAAAAGACCAGTCCTCGAACGTCGAGTTGACGATGGCGACCATCACGTCTTCCGGTCGCACACCCGGCGACGCCGCCAGATTTTCGACGAGCCTTGCATAGAAGAGCGCCTTGACTTCCGGCGATCGCGCCTTGCCCGTGGTGATGTGGAAGAAGATGTAGTCGTCTGATCGAGGGCCGCCGCGATAGTTTCGGTCAAAGATCAGTTCGCCCGGCTGGTGCTGGTGGATTGCGGCAAAGCGGTCATGTTCCGGAACGTCGAAACAATCGACAAGCGCGCGGTCGAGGCTGTCGGAAACCGCCGCACGGTAGTCGGCGGATTTTCCCGCAAGCAGAGATATTCGAGTGAAAGGCATAGGATGCGCTCCGTTGGTTAGGATTGACAGGCACACTATGGAACGGCATCATCGTCCTGAAAATCAGATTATTCAGGACTTATAGTCCTGCTTTTCAGGACGATAGACATGCGTCTCATTCATCTTGATCTCGACGCACTGCGCAGCTTCGTGATCGGCATCGAAACAGGGTCGTTCGCGCGGGCCGCCGACCGGCTTGGGCGCTCAACCTCCGCCGTCAGCGCCCAGCTCAAGAAACTGGAGGATCAGGCCGAAACGGCGTTGGTGCGTAAATCGGGCCGGGGGCTGGCACTGACCGAGAGCGGCGAAGTGCTGTTGTCCTATGCCCGGCGTCTGCTGGATCTCAATGACGAGGCAATCAGCGCCGTTCGTGGGCCGGAACTCGAAGGCTGGATCCGCCTCGGCATTCAGGAAGATTTCGGTGAAACGGTGCTGCAGCAGGTGCTCGGCCGTTTCACGCGCGCCCATCCCCGGGTTCGGGTTGAAGGGCGCATCGCGCGCAATATCGAATTGCGGGAAAAGATCGATTCCGGCCATCTCGATCTGGCGCTCGCATGGGACGACGGTATCGCTTCACCGGCGGAAACGATTGCATCCCTGCCGTTATGCTGGCTCGGTGCGGCGGATGCAGAGCCCGTCTGGCAAGTCGGCGGTCATGAGCCGTTGCCGCTCGCGGCCCTGGAGGCGCCCTGCCTTTTGCGTAGCATAGCCTGCAACCATCTTGATCGACAGGGTATTGCCTGGCGCATCGCTTTCGTCAGCCCGAGCCTCGGCGGATTGTGGGCGGCGACGGCTGCAGGCCTCGGCATCGCGCTCCGCACACCGTTCGGCCGGCCGCCGGGCGTGCGGGTTCTCGATCCCACAGCCCACGGCCTGCCGCAACTCCCGTCGCTGGGGCTCAACCTTCTTCGCTCAGGAAAGCAGGAAAATCCAATCAGCACCCATCTTGCCACGATCATCCGGCAAGCCTTGCAGGAGACGCTGCCGGAGCCATGGATGGTGCGGCCATAATGTGCCTACGAACCGCCTCCTAAAAAGGTCAGCCGGGTAAAGACCGTGTAGTTGGATTCCGACGCCATCAAGGCGGCAAAGACAAGCACAAGGACGGGGGGAGCGAGAATGGCGTAGATCAACACCAGCCGTTCCCAGGCCATGTGCATGAAAATCGCAACGATCAACCCAGCCTTCAGGAGCATGAACAGAATGATCAGAGACCATCTGAGGTAGCTCTGGATGCCGAGATAATCCACGAGATAGGAGAAGGTGCTGAGGACGAAAAGCAGCCCCCAGACCACCAGATAAAGTCGTAACGGGTGCTGTTGTCCGGAATGCGTCTGCTCTTGCGCCATGATGCCCTCCTCACCACAGATAAAAGAATGCAAAGATGAATACCCAGACCAGATCCACGAAATGCCAGTACAGCCCGGTTATCTCGACGATCTCGTAGTGGCCTTTGCGGCTGGTGAAAAATCCCCGCCTTTCCTGATCGAAATCTCCCCGCCACACCTTGCGCGCCATGAGCAAGAGGAACAGGACGCCAATCGAAACATGGGTGCCGTGAAAGCCGGTGATCATGAAAAATGACGAACCGAATTGCGCAGCACCGAAGGGGTTCTCCCAGGGGCGAACGCCCTCCCCGATCAACTTGCTCCATTCGAATGCCTGCATCCCGACGAATGTCGCGCCGAGGGCTGCCGTTGCCACCATCAGCGCGGCGGTTTTGCGGCGATCACGGCGGTATCCGAAGTTGACGGCCATGGCCATCGTGCCGCTGCTGCTGATGAGGACGAACGTCATGATGGCAATCAGGATCAGCGGAATTTCCTTGCCGCCAATCGTGAGCGCGAAAACCTCGCTCGGATTGGGCCAGGCGACGGTGGTGGACATACGTGCCGTCATATAGGCCAGCAGAAAACAGCCGAAGATGAAGGTGTCGCTGAGGATGAAGATCCACATCATCGCCTTGCCCCAGGAGACGTTCTTGAACGCCCGCTGGTCCGATGACAGATCGGCGGCAACGCCACGCAGTCCCGTGGGCGGTTCCAGATCGCTTACCGGTCTTTCCATGGATGCGGTCATGATAGACACTCCCTCAGGTGACCAATTGGCGGCAGAGATCGACGAAACTATTCGCCCAACCGGCGAACAGCGCAAAAAGGACCAGCCAGACGATGAACATGAAGTGCCAGTAGATAGCGCAGAGATCCACGCTCAGGCGCACTCTCGCCGCAGGGCCGGTCCGGGCGCGGATTGCGGTGCGCCCAAGCACGAAAAGCCCGCCCACTATATGCAGTCCATGCAGCCCGGTGATCATGTAGAAGAAGCTGTTCGATGGGTTGTCCGCCAGCACATAACCTTCAGACATCAGTTGCCACCACGCCGTGAACTGCCCGGCGACAAAGAGAACCGCCGTCACAAAGGCCGCAGCAAGCGCCGTGTTCAGCCTTTCACGGCGATTGGTACGGGCTTCGGTTTTCGCCCATTGCAGCGCTACACTGCTGGCGGCAAGCGCCGTTGTGTTCACCCATAGGAGCCGTGGGATCGGAATCCCCCACCAATCGGCACCGCCCATGCGGCTGAGATAGGCGCTGATGAACAGCGTGAACAGCGCGCCGACGACGGCGAGAAAAATGCCGAGCCCGATTTTCGCTATTGTCTCCGATGATCCGCGCATCCCCGGCGCGTCGCTTGCCAGACCCACTTCCAGCCAGGGTTTTGATGTCAACCGCTGGCTTGCCATCCACCAGCCAATGATGCCCGCGATCCCGGCCATGAAAATGAGAATGGCGCTCATGACAACGCCCTCTCGGACGGCCCGGCCGCAGCCGGCTGATTTTGCGGCAGGAAGTCCTCCGCCGCTCCGGGAACGCTGTAGTCATACGGCCAGCGATAGACGATCGGCAGCTCCTTGCCCCAGTTTCCATGAACCGGCGGCGTCTGCGGCGTTTGCCATTCCAGTGTCGTTGCCCGCCACGGATTGCCGCCCGCTGGCTTGCCCCAACGCAAGCTCCAGGCGAGATTGAACAGGAACAGCAGTTGCGCCGCACCGACGACAAGTGCTGCGACGGAGATGAACATGTTCAGCGTATGCGCCGACGGTGGAATGAAAGCGGTTTCGCCCAGTTCGTAATAACGGCGCGGCACGCCTAGCAGGCCGAGATAGTGCATCGGGAAGAAGATGGCATAGGCGCCGAGAAAGGTAACCCAGAAGTGGATATGCCCCATCGTCGCATTCAGCATGCGACCGGTGACTTTCGGATACCAATGGTGGATCGCACCGAAGATCACCATAATCGGCGCAACCCCCATCACCATATGGAAATGCGCGACGACAAACATCGTATCTGAAAGCGGCACATCGACGACGACATTACCGAGGAAGAGGCCGGTCAATCCGCCATTGACGAATGTGACGATGAAGGCGAGCGCAAACAGCATAGGCAAGTTCAGATGGATATCGCCGCGCCAGAGCGTCAGCACCCAATTATAGACCTTGATCGCCGTCGGCACGGCGATGATCAGCGTCGTGGTGGCGAAAAAGAAGCCGAAGTTCGGGTTCATGCCGCTGACATACATATGATGCGCCCAGACGACGAAGCTCAGCGCCGCGATGATGACGATCGCCCAGACCATCATCCGGTAACCGAAGATGTTCTTGCGTGCATGGGTGCTGATGAGATCCGAGACGATGCCGAAGGCTGGAAGCGCGACGATATAGACTTCCGGGTGACCGAAGAACCAGAACAGGTGCTGGAACAGGATCGGACTGCCGCCACCCTGCTTCAATTGCTCACCCATCTCCACAATGGAGGGCATGAAGAAACTCGTGCCGAGCAACCGGTCGAACAACATCATGACGGCGGCGACAAAGAGCGCCGGGAAGGCGAGCAGCGCCATGACAGTCGCTGTGAATATGCCCCATATCGTCAAGGGCATCCGCATCAGCGTCATGCCGCGCGTGCGGCCCTGTAGCACGGTCACGACATAGTTCAGCCCGCCCAGGGTAAAACCGATGATGAACAGGATCAGCGACAACAACATCAGGATGATGCCCCAGTCGCGCCCGCCCGGCGTTCCCGAAAGCAGGGACTGCGGTGGATAGAGCGTCCAGCCCGCGCCCGTCGGTCCGCCGGGGGCGAAGAAACCGGCAACAAGAACGACGACCGCGAGCAGGTAGAGCCAGTAGCTCAGCATGTTCGCATAGGGGAACACCATGTCTCGGGCGCCGAGCATCAAGGGGATGAGATAATTGCCGAAACCGCCAAGGAACAGTGCGGTGAGCAGGTAAATCACCATGATCATACCGTGCATGGTGATGAACTGATAATAATGTTCCGCGTCGATGAAGGAGAAGTAGCCGGGAAAGCCGAGTTGCAGGCGCATCAACCAGGAAAGCACCAGCGCCACCATGCCAATCGAGACGGCAGTCAGGAAGTATTGAATGGCGATGATCTTCGCATCCTGACTGAAGACATATTTCGTCCACCAGCTTTTCGGGTGATAAAGCTCGATATCCTCGACTTCAGCGGGCTGGATGACCTGCCCGGCGTCTGATCCAATCTCGACCATGTTCCATCCTCCCTGCCTCCAACGCGGTTTTTTCCTTCAACGACGCATGGTGCTCATCTGCTTGCCGACTTTTCCGCCAATGCCAGCGATTTCGAGAAAGTCGGTTGCTGCTGTAACCAGGCTTGATAGTCAGTCTCGGTATCGACGATGACCGTGCCGCGCATCTGCGGATGGCCGACACCGCACAGTTCCGCGCAGAGAACCTCGAAGGTTCCAGTCCGGGTCGGCGTGAACCAGTAATAGGTGACCGAACCGGGAATCATGTCCATCTTGGCTCGGAACTCCGGCACGTAGAAATCGTGCAGGACGTCAACCGAGCGCAGCAGCATTTTAACCGGTCTGCCGGCGGGCAAATGCAACTCACCGCCTTCAACGATGACATCGTCCATTCCGGCGGGGTCGTTCCGGTTCAAACCGAGCGGATTGTCCGGCGTGATGGCGCGCGTATCCGCCCGTCCGAGCCGGCCATCCGCTCCGGGCAACCGAAAACTCCATTGCCACTGCTGCCCGACGACCTCGACCTCGCTGGCACCATCAGGCACGGTCACGAACTGTTTCCACACGAAGAGGCCCGGCAGCAGCATTGCAGCCACCCCGATCCCGGTTCCTCCGGCCAGCCACCATTCCAGACGCTTGTTTTCGGGCTGGTATGCCGCCTGATTTCCGGGGCGGTGCCTGAAGCGGAACACGCAATAGGCTATGAACAACACGACAGCGGAAAAAACGAAGCCTGTGATCCAGAAGGTAATGGTGATCGTATTGTCGATGTAGCTCCAGTTCGACGCGATCGGCGTCCACCACCATGGGCTCAGCAGGTGGAATGCGATCGACCCCACCACCAGCAGAACGAGAACCACAACGACAGCCATCGTCTCCTCCCATCATTTCGCTATTTGGAGTACTGCTTCAGATAGGCGATCAGATTGGTAATCTCGGTGTCGTCCTTCAGCCCGACAAAGGCCATTTTCGTGCCCTTCACCTTAGCCTTGGGGTCGTGCAGGTAATCGCGGAGTGATGTCTCGCTCCATATGAGGCCAGCCTTGCCCGCATCCTGCATTGCCTGCGAATAGGCGAAATTCGGATGCGTTCCGGCGGTTCTGCCAAACAGGCCATTCAGCGAGGGGCCGACCTTGTTCTGGTCCGTTTCGGCTATATGGCAAATGCCGCATTTTTTGAAGATGGTGGCGCCTGCGGCAGGGTCACCCTCCTGCGCGCGCACTTCAAACGGGATAGCAACGGTGAAAAGCAGACAGACGGCAAGAAAACGATACAACATGGCATCCTCACGCGCTCCATCGCCATCCCGGCCGAAACGGCTCCCATCGGGCAGGCCGCAACGGCAAGGAGGGTGATCTACAGGTAGATTTCCCTTATGAATTCAAGGCATGCGGTTTGGGTGAACGGGAACGATCAATTTCCGATAGAGGTGCCAGGTTGAATGTCCGAGGATCGGCATGACGACCGCAAGGCCGACAAAAACCGGGATCGTGCCGACAACAAGCAGTGCAGCGACGATCAACCCCCAAAGTGCAACCGGTATTGGATTGGCAAGCGTGGCGCGTATGCTCGCATCCACGGCCGCGACTGCGCCGACATCCCGATCGAGCAGCAGCGGGAAAGCCACCACCGTTGTTGCCAGCACGATAACCGCGAAAACGAAACCGGCCAGGTTCCCCCAGATCATAAGGGAGAGGCCCTGCGGGGTCGTGAACACGTCCGACAGAAACGTTGAGATCGAGGCCGGACCGGCCGCATCGAAAGTCGTGGTGTAGAGGTGCTGCGCAACAATCAGCCAGGCGACGAAAAGCGCAAACAGCATGACACCGACAGCAAGGATCGACGGCATTGCCGGAGAGTGACGAACCTCCAGCGCGTGACGCCATGAGCTATCCAGCCCCTGCTCGCGTCGTCGGCTGATTTCATAAAGGCCGATGGCCGCAATTGGACCGATCAGCGCAAAACCTGACATCAAGGGATAAATCAGCGGCAGCAGATTGGCGCCGGAACTCCACGCGACCAGAAAAACACCCGCGATCGGATACATGAGACAGATAAAGACGTAGTGGGACGGTTTCTCTTTGAAGTCATCAAGTCCCGACTTCAGTGCATCCACAAGATCCGCGATACTTATTTTCCGGACTTCCGGGCGTGTGAACTCACCGCTCGCTCCGGCCATGACATGGAATGCCGTCATAGCATGTTTCCTCCTGCGCCATGATCCGGCTGGCGGCATAAGGACGTCAGGTGATTTTTACCCGCGCGTCAGACCGCAACCGGTTAGCTTTAATCTATCAAATCTTGTCGCCTTTGTCGCCCTATTCTTTAGATTGCAAAAAAGCGGCTCCCGCCGTCGATACTTCAACCGCAATATTGGCTTTGGCGGTCAAAACATCGCCGCCCGCCACATCAGGATGATCGAAATGCTCGCGTGATCCGTCGGAGCACGGAATTCCCATAGTCGCCCGTGACAGTGGAAATCATCACGACGTCGAGCTTGGGAAGTTCCGGGAGCATGCGCGCCCTCACCTCCGCCACCCCAGCAGGAACTGCACTTTGTGCCAGGAGCGCGACGCCGATGCCGGCTTCGGCAGCGGCACCCACCGCCGTTGCCCCGGTCCCGACGAACACCTCGCGCCAGGCAATGCTGGCAGTATCTAGCGCCCGAAGGGCCATGGCCCGCAAGTTACAAGGCGCCGGTTGAAGCACGAGTGGCACCGGCACGTTTGCCTGCAAGTCAAAGTCCGCGGCGCAGTACCAACCAAAGCTCTCCTGAAACAGAAACTCGCCGTCTCTACGGATATCATCATGCCGCAATACGATGATCGCATCGAGTTCGCCAGCATCGTAAAGCTCAAGCAGCGTCCTTGTGCCGGCGGTGCGAAGATGAAGCGTAACGCTCGTTTCACGCTCGCTGATGACCCGAAGTATCCGCGGCAGGTCGGCTCCGATCAGATGATGCGTGACACCGATCGCCAGACGCGTCGGCTCCTGCCCAAAGACATCAAGGGCACGACGGCCGGCAGCGACATAGGCTCGCGCGGGTTCCAGAAAACGTTCGCCAGCCGCCGTCAACCGCACCCGGCGCGGTGTCCGTTCGACCAGCCGATGCCCCAACATGTCTTCGAGCCGACGCAAACGCAGGGATATCGCCGCCTGCGTCGTGTTCATCACGCCTGCAACCCGTGTGAACGACTGCAATTCGGCAACGAGAAGAAAAGCCTCTACGGCCTCTGGGTCCAATGAGCGCATGGTTTGCATAACAAGCTGTTATCGCTGAAATGTGCAAGCCCCTAATTCTGCGGGGTCTTCCGCAGGGCTATTGCACGGAAACCCTTGATAGGAGCTTTTCCGTGTCGTCACAGATTTCCTCAACCTCCCCCATACCCACGGCCCCCGCCGATCCCCGGATCTGGGCAGTCCTTGCCGTGGCCGTCGGAACGCAGACCGCAGGTTCGTTCGTCTCGCAGGGGATTTACATTCTCGTGCCCTTCTGGCGGGAAGCTTTCGGCGTCTCCCTTGCGTCTGCGTCCCTCGCCGTAACCGTCATGAACGGTGTCCAGATCGCAACGATGTTCACGCTCGGCCGCGCCATCGACATTCATGGCGAACGCCGCATCGTCGGCATTGCCATGCTCGGCATGGCGATCGCGATGGCTTGCGCGGCGATATTTGCAAACAGCCTGCCTGCACTCCTCGTTTGCATCGCGTTTCTGGGCGGCACTTATGCGGCTGTCCAGCCGGGCGGCACACGAGCGATCATGCGCTGGTTCCCGCCCGCCAAACGCGGCATAGCAACAGGGTTTCGACAGGCTGCGGTTCCCTTCGGAACGATGATCGCCGCCGCTCTTCTCCCGCTCATGGCGGTTCGTTACGGATGGCATGCCGCGGCCTGGCTCTGCGCCGGTGTTTCCGTGGCTGGTGCGGTACTTTTCTGGGGACTGTACCGCGAAGGAAACGATGTCGCCGCGAAAACCGAGCGTCCGCTTCCTTTGGCGAAACTCGTCCGTATTGTGGGGCAGAATCCTGATTTCTGGCCGGTGTTGCGGCTCGGTATTGCCATGTCTGCGTTTCAATTTACCCTCACGGCGCACGTTATCGGGTTCATGGCAGATGGATTGGGGCTTGGCCTGTTTGTCGCATCGTCGATGTTTGCCGGAACGCAACTTGCGGGTATTCCGGGCCGTATTCTGCTGCCGTGGATCAGCGATCGCTTCCGGCCCGGTCTTCGCAGCCAATCTTTCGGCCGGGTGTCGATCATTGCCGCGGGCGCTGCCGCAGTCCTTGCAGCTCTTCCCGTCGGCATTCCTCTGCCCATAACCCTCTTCGTGCTTGTCGTCTTGGGGATATTCGGGATCGGGTGGTTTCCGCTTTACCTTCTGCAAATCGCGGAAAGCGCGCCTAAAGGTTCGATAGCATCGACAATCGCCTTCGCTTCGACGATTTGTCTGGCGGTCATGGCAATTGGTCCCTACCTGTTCGGGCTTCTGGTCGACCATTTTGGTTATGGCGCAGCATGGTCGGCATTGATCGTACCGGTGGTTGTGACGGCATTACCTCTGGCCACCTCATCGTTGCGCCTCACGAAATCTCAAATCGGCTCGCAATGAAATAGAATGGCTGCATGCAGCGTCGCATGGATGGAGACAGACCCATCGCGGCGCTGCATGCGGTGCGTTTGCGCCGGCATCAGCGCGCTCACGCGCGTTCGGATATTTGTCTGCAACTTGCAGTTAAATGCCTCAACGACGCACTTGTCACGAAAGCTTCATGTGCCTGCATTAGGAACGCGTAACTCAATGAATTGATAATCTTTCCTGATGCCCGATACCTTGCACAAATCATCTTCCGCCGTCTCGACGCAGGCCTTGCGCCTGGCCTATGGCGACGCGCAGATACTGCGCGGAATAGATTTTTCACTGGTTGCGGGGCAGACGCTGGCTCTGCTTGGTCCCTCCGGTTGCGGTAAGACTACGCTGCTGCGACTGGTCGCAGGGCTGCTCGCTCCCAGTTCCGGTGAAGTCTCCATCGACGGATGCTGCGTCGCCGGTCCGAATGTATTCTTGCCGCCGGAAAAGCGCGGCCTCGGAATGGTGTTCCAGGACTATGCGCTCTGGCCACATCTCACGGTAGCAGGAAACGTGGCGTTTCCGCTGGAAATGGCGAAGGTCGGCAGGGCGGAGCGTGAGCACCGCACTAAAGCCGCCCTGGAGCGTGTGGGTTTGGGGGCAATGGCTGCCCGTTCCCCATCGGCTTTGTCCGGCGGCCAACAGCAACGTGTTGCGATCGCGCGTGCCATCGTGGCGGAGCCGAAGATCGTCCTTTTCGATGAGCCACTATCGAACCTCGACCGCGAACTTCGTGAAACGATGGTTGAAGAACTTGGCACTCTGATTAGCAGCCTTGGACTGACAGCAATCTACGTGACGCACGATCAGTCCGAAGCGTTGACGCTTGCCGATAAAGTGGCGGTGATGGACGCCGGGCAGATCGTCCAACTTGCGGCGCCTGACCAGCTGGTAGAGCAACCGGCAAGTCCCAAAGTCGCCGAATTCCTGCGCCTTGGCACGGTTCTGTCCCTTACCCGGACGGGTGCAGATTGGATGCTCGGCCATCGTGCACTTGGCCAACTCGGGGGGCCGGATATACCCGCGGCAGAAGTGCTGGTCACGCCGCGCGCGCTTCGGGTTGCCCCAATCGATGCGACCGTGCTGAGTGGTGTCATAACAGCCATTCATTATCGCGATACGGCCTACTCGGTTAACGTCCGTCTGGATGGGCCAGAAAAACAAAACCTTCAGATTTCAAGCAATATCCGCCCGCGCATAGGGGAGCGCGTCGGGTTGGAGATTATCTCCGAACGTTTGCGCTGGTTTCCACCGCAGACGCTGGCCCCGATTTACTGAGGTTATCTCATGCTGAAAAACACAATCCGCGCCGGTGTTGCCGCCGCAACCCTATTTGCCGCTGGCGCAGCCCTTGCGGACATTAAAGTTTATACCGCAGGTCCGGCATCGCTGATCGACAAGCTCGCAGGTGGCTTCACTGCGGAAACCGGCATCAAGGTCGATACTTTCCAGGCAACCACTGGCAAGGTGATGGCCAGGATCGACGCCGAAGCCGCCAACCCGGTTGTGGACGTCCTGATCTCCGCTTCGTGGGATACCGCGACCGACTTCAACAAGCGTGGGTGGCTGGTGCCCTATACAAGCCCGAATGCGGCAACCGTTCCGGATTTTCTGAAGACTGATACTGCCGTCGCGCAGGGTGTATCAGCCCTCGCCATTGCCTGGAACCCGACTTCGGGGACACCGAAGCCCAAGGAATGGGCCGATTTGGCCAAGCCCGAATACAAGGATTTGGTAAACCTGCCTGACCCCGCGCAGTCGGGTGCCAGCTTCGAACTGGTTGCGGCGCTTTCGGGCACCCAAGGCTGGAAGCTTTTCGAATCGCTTTCCGCGAACGGCGCAATAGTTGCGGGGGCCAATGCCGAAGCGCTGAACCCGGTTCTTCAAGGAGCCAAGGCTGCCGTCTTCGGTGCGGTCGACTATATCTCGCTGAACGGCAAGGCGAAGGGTGAGCAGATAGAGGTAATCTTCCCCGAATCCGGCACTGTGATCGCACCGCGTCCTGTAATGATCATGAACTGGTCGAAGCACCAGGACGAGGCAAAGAAATTTGTCGACTACATCCTCTCGGACGCCGGGCAGGCCATCGTCGCAGGTGAAAACCTGATGCCGGCACGCGCCGATGTGGCCGCCGCGCGCCCGCTGATCGCCGATCTGAAGATACTTCCGGTCGATGCCGGCGCCGTCTACGGAAAGCGCGCCGAAACGCTGGAAACCTTCGGTAAGGCCTTTAAGAAGTAAGGAAAATCCATGGCACGCGCAAAAGAAGGGGTTAGCCCTTCCGTCATCATCTCGGCGGCTGGGTTGATCCTCGTGGTTGCCGTGCCTTTCCTCTTCATTGTCTTGCAGGCGATATTTCCCGAGTTGGGGCGCGGCTCATTGGCCGCGCCGTTCTCGATGTTGGCTTCCACGCTCGGCGATCCCAAACTTATAGATATGACACTGAACACGCTGGTGCTGGGCGCGCTGGTCGTGGCCTTGTCAGCACTGATCGCGGTGCCGCTTGCTGTCCTGCGCGCTCTGTTTCGGGTCCCCGGTGCGGTGATATGGGATGTCCTTTTCCTGATCCCCTTCATGATCCCGCCCTACATCGCCACACTCGGCTGGATCATGACATTGCAGCCAAGGGGCTACCTCTCGCAAATTGCCGGGTTCGACCTTGCGACCTTTCTGTTTTCAGTCCCCGGCATCGTCTTTGTCATGACGCTGAACACCTTCCCGGTGGTTTATTTTGCCGTTTCGCGCACGGTGGAAACCGTCGGCTCCCGCTATGCCGATGTCGCCCGTGTCTTTGGCGCAAGCTCGGCGCGAGCCTTCTGGCGGATCACGCTGCCGCTTTCTACTCCAGGCCTTGCGGCAAGCCTGCTCCTTGTGTTCGCCATGGCAATCGAGGAATACGGCACACCCGCTGCCCTCGGTGGCCGCGCCGGGTTCCAGGTACTGGTGACCGCAATCGACCTGAGAGTTTCCGACTGGCCGATAGATCTGCCGGGCGCCGCCATCCTGTCCCTGGTACTGGCCGTCCTTTCTTTCAGCGCGTTCCTTTTGCAGCGCTGGATACTGATGCGCCGATCCTATCAGACCACCACCGGAAAACCCCAGGAAAGCGCGAAGCGAGACCTAGGTCTTTGGCGCATCCCCGTGGTCGGCGTCTTTGCGCTGGTCGCACTCGTTGCCACCGGGCTGCCGTTACTGGCGATCCTCGCCACCGCTTCGTCACGCACGATTTCAGGGGGGCTTCGCTGGTCCAATCTGGGCCTGTCGAATTTCACGGCCATCCTCGTAGACAGTTCCGGTGCGCTCAAGGCTCTGGGGACCAGTCTAAGTCTGGGGCTCGCGGCTGCGATCGTAACAGGGATCCTTGGCGCACTTTCTGCCTATGCGGTTGTGAAAAGCAAAATGCGCGGACGCGGGCTGCTGGACGCACTGACAATCCTGCCGAACGCCCTGCCGGGAATTGTCGTCGCGGTTGGTCTGATCCTCGCCTGGAACCAGCCGTGGCTGGCGATCACGCCATACAACACCGTGCTGATCCTGCTTCTTGCCTATTGCTGTATCCTGCTGCCGCAGCCGGTGCGTTATTCCACCGCTGCCTTTCACCAGATCGGCGACAATCTGGAGGCTGCTGCGCGTGTGTTTGGCGCCTCGCCCCTGACCGCATTACGCCGCATCCTTCTTCCTTTGATCATGCCGAGCCTGATGGCCTCAATGCTCCTCGTCTTTGCGGTCGCAACACGCGAACTGGTCGCTTCGAGTGTGGTGGCACCAGTCGGCGTGGCGACGATTTCGACCTATATCTGGCGTCAGTTCGAACAAGGCTCGATCGGGCTTGGCATGGCGATGGCGTTCATCACCATCATGATTACGACCGCCCTGCCCCTGATCCTGTTGAGCCTGATGGGTCGCAGGGGAAGCCTTCTTTGACCCTGATCGTGCGGTGAACCTCGCCGGTTTGCCGGCGTGGCTTTGATGTGTTCAAGCGCTTGAACACATCAAACACCGGGTCAAAGTCTATTGCATTGCGGGCTTCGGTTGCTTGTCCGTCCAACCGGGCGGTGCGCCAACCTTATCCGCAACTATTCCCATAAGGCCTGGAGACCGCCCGAAAGCGTCGCAGGCGGCGTATTTAGGTTTGCCGCCAAGCGCGGAGTTTATTCGTTGGCCAGATGGTATTGAGAGATCCAGCCCCTTTGGCTCCTTGCCGCTGACAAGCATGCGGGAGAAATATTTTCCGAAGTTCGCAGCCAGACTGTAGGCATCCCCGACTTCGGACACGCGCGCCTTGTTGGTCAGGGAGTTGGCGCCTTTCGACCAGACGACTGCGGCGCGCTGTGTGCCGGTACTGTCTATCGCCTCCGCTTCGACCGCCAACCCACCCAGACCGGCTGGAAGACGCGGAATGCTGACCGGAAGCGCAAAGCTGCTTCCAAGCGAAACCGCAGTCGAGACACCGGCCATCGTCTTGTTGGTGGGAACGACATCGGTCACGACCGTATGGAGGGAGAGATCGGCGGGCTGTCCAGGTGAGACGATCTGGTACTTGTCGCTGAGGGCGACGCAAACGGCACGGTCGAGAGCGTTAGAGACGAGCGCCCTGTCTTGCGGCAACTTGATTCTCGATGCCGCATCGAAGGAAAACGTCGTCGGGACAATCGACACGGTTTTGACCTGCGCCAGTCCTGTCGTGTCGACAAACATGCGGGATTTAGTGAACTTGCCCTTGGCCGGGCTAAGATGATTATAGGAGGTCAGCGTCCCTCCCTCCTTCAGGGGGACGGACGTGCAGCTGGCGAGCAGCGCGACCGTGGGAAAGACAAGCCACACCAGTCCGGTTTGCTGCCTGATCACGCTCTTTTGTTCGGAATAAATCGTTGCTGGATGGTGCCGGTTGCCCACAATGCTATCTCCGTTGCTGATCGCATTGGATGGACAGTAGGCAGCAATAATTGCGGCAGCATTATAACCAAATACCCTCCTAGCCCGGTGGATGGCGAATGTCGCGCATCGTCCCGCGGAGCTGTGATTTTCAGGGGAATATCCCGCGCCCGCCCGCTACATTAATCACTGATCCGGTGGTGTAGCTTGCTTCGTCCGACATCAGCCACACTATGGCCTGAGCTACCTCCAGAGCCGTACCGGTTCGCCCCATCGGCAAGTCGCGAGCCATGCGAGCAGCTCGCCCCGGGTCGCCGCCTGAGGCATGAATGTCGGTATCTATGATTCCAGGGCAGACACCGTTCACGCGTATGCCTTCGGCCGCAACTTCGAGCGCCATCCCGACGGTAAAGGTATCTATTGCTCCTTTGGATGCCGCGTAATCTACGTAAGTGCCAGGCGAGCCGAGCTTCGCAGCAGCGGATGTCACATTAACAATACTTCCACCCTGACCACCATGCCGCGTGGACAAGCGCCTTACAGCGCGGCCTGAACAGAGAATGGTGCCCAAAGTGTTGATCGAAAACATCCGCGTGAGCCGATCGAAGTCAAAATCTTCGACCCGAGCTGCCACATCAACCACGCCAGCATTGTTGACCAGCCCTGCTAGACGGCCCATCCGGTCTGCGGCCTCAAAGATGCGATCAATATCAGCCTCTTGCGAGACATCGGCCTGTATAGATAAGGCTGTGCCGCCGGCATTATGTATTTTTGCGCAGAGCGCCTCAGCCGCTGCGGAATTTCCCACGTAATTGACAAGAACAGCATAGCCACGTTGAGCAGCCAGCTCGGATGTCGCTGCACCAATGCCGCGTGATCCCCCCGTGACGATCAAAACCCTATTGGACATAGGCGCCTCTCTTTTGTTTGGCCTCCAACGAATCTGGATGGACCGGCAACAAATCTTTCCTAGCTCACTGCACGATTTTGGGACCGCCCGCGATCTTTCCCTTTCGGAAGCGATCGTAAAATTTCACCGGGCGCCCATCTTTCTCAGGCCTCCCTACCCCGAAGCCTGTATGCGAGTTGTGGCCGGGTCAAGCCCAGCAATTGCGCCGCTTTGGCTACATTTCCATCCGCACGATCAATCGCAAGCTGATAGAATAACTGGTTTAATTGTTCGAGCTCAAAACCGTCTGTCTCAATAGCGGCTTCAGCCATGGAGTGCAGTTTGCCATTCCAGACATCGTGCAGGTTGCCTGACGAAGACAGCGCGTCCGCTCTTGCGATAGCAGCAGCATTGATTGCCTTGAGAGGGGAGACTTCCAGCTGTGCATTGGCAAGAACGGCCTCGAGAGACACCAGGTTCTCCGGCATGGGCAAGCTGGCCAGCCTTGCCAGCGCAGTTGCATCGAGATCGCGAACCGGGACGTCCAGTTTTTCTGCGACGACGTCCTTCAATGCCAAGGCGATTGCGGCTATCTCGTCCCGCCGCGCGTTGAGGGATGGCATCATGATCGGCTTCCTCGAGAGGATGCGGCGAAGAGCGGGGCGCATGCGCAGATCGGAAGCAAAGGCAGCCGGCGTCGCTTCAGTCAGGATGATCAAGAGGGTTTGCCGCGCTGTCTCGCTTGCAGAGCGCAGGTGGTTCTCAAGAAAAGCCTGGCATGCCGCGTCAAGATGTTCGACATCCTGCAATAAAACGACATGTTTCCTGCCCGATCGTGTTGCAGGAGGCAAAAGCAGCGCGCGCAACATTGCAAGCGTCATACCGTGGCCCGATGCCCATTCGGGCAACTTGCCACCCGGGGCGGCAAGACTTGCAATATGATTGGCCGCGATACTTTTTCCGCTGCCGACAGGTCCGGAAATCGTGACCGGGAAGCTTGAGCGCGCGGACGCCTCGATCTGATCGCGTACGGGCGCCAGGACAACCAGATCGAATCGTGCGGAAGCGTCAAACTTCGAGGGTAGAGGTTTGTGCCTTGCAGGACGCGACTGGATTTCCTCGCTCAGATAGCGCGGCATGATTTGTCGCCGAAACAGTTGCACAGCCGGGTCGTTTTCGCCCCACGCATCCGCGGGTTTTCCCACGACCCTGCAATGCTTGTGCCCCATCGCCTTGCATTCGGTTTCCTTGTAGACGATCAGCTTGCCGAGCGAATGCGTGGCATAGCCCGAGGCATAGCCGACAAGCGACCAGCAGACCGGCTCGGTCGCATCACCATAATGTTTCCGATGCTCGGAGGCTTCGGCGCTCTCGTGCCATAAAAATTCGCCCGAAAACTTGCCTTTCTTGAAATCAAAATCGTTGTGGACGGTCTCCACACGCGTGATGCCGCTCACGGTATGCAGCCGTGTGCCGGCGGTAAATGCATCGCCTGGATCGATGTTGGGCCATGATGCCTGCACGAAGCGTGAATCCTCCACGCCCGCCTGAAAGCCCAGCCGGATAAGCAAGGCGAACGCGTCCTCGCGTCCGTAATTGCGTACGATCTCTTCCCGCAGATGACTGAGGAAACTCGTTCTTTGCAACACCATCCGCGTATTGCCGAGACGCAGGACGCCATTAACGGGGTTGAACACGAGATGAGCCAGAAGTTCCCGCAGCGTGGGATGCCCGCCCCTGTCGAGAAGCGCCTCCTGATCGCCGTTGATCTTCATCTACCCTCCCATGCCAAAAAATCTGGCGCGACTGAATGCAAGACAGACAATTGATGAAATCATCATAACGAATTTATCATTTGATAAAATCAAAATTCTTGAAGAGTAAATCGAGACATCTCACATTGCATTGCAATGACGATTTTTAATATTAAAAATCAATACTTTGACTACCGAAGTTAAGACTCCAGGGAATTTGGAGGATTATTGTATTGACCCTCTTCGATGGCGAATTCCAGACTGCCCCTACATACTGAGCCATTAAAAATCGGGAGGAGATTTCTATGAGCACACCGGCGCAAATCGTCAAACTTCCAGAAGAACCACATCATCAGACAATCCTTAAATATGCGCGTGAGGGGGCCCATATTCCTGGTGACGATGACCTAAATCCTTGGGTTCCCTTCGGCGACAGCGCCGCTATCAAGCATTTCTGTTTTGACGTGCGGACAAATTCCGTCGCCAACATCCTGTGGGTAAAAGGCGGCGGCCGGATCGGCACGCACCGCCATCGCGGAGTGGTCTCCGCATTAACGCTGGAAGGCTCCTTTGCCTATCATGAATATAGCTGGGTCGCCCGTCCCGGTGATTTCGTTTACGAGCTGCCGGGTACGGACCATACGCTTTTCTCCGATGACCCGAACGGCGTGAAGGCCATCTTCTGGATCAACGGGCCCATCGAGTTCTTCGACGACAAAGGCAACTACGATTTCACCGCCGACGTGTTCTGGTTCATCAATCACTACACGAGCTACTGCGAAGAAAAAGGCATCCCGATAAATCAGGAAATGTTCATCTGACGCGTTCACTGGATAACGGATTGCCAACATGTCATTGCAGGAAATGTTCAATGTGGCCGGAAAGTCGGCCATCGTGACGGGTGCGGCCAGCGGCCTTGGTCGCGCGTATGCTGAAGTGCTGGCCGAAAACGGCGCGAAAGTCTGCCTTTTCGACATTAACCGCCTCGAACTGGATCGGACGCTCGAGGACATGCGTCGGGCCGGCGGTAATGTCTGGGGCGGCAATATTTGGGGACAGGTCGTTGACGTAACCGACCGCACGAACATGGAGGAAGCATTTGCCGGTGTCTTGAGGGAGCACGGCAGTATCGATATCGTCTTCGCCAATGCGGGGATTGATGCGGGACCGGGCTTTCTGACCGCCGAAGGCGAGCGCAATCCGCTTGGAGAAATCGACAATCTCGACGACGGGCACTGGGACAAGGTCATCGCGACCAATCTGACCAGCGTCTTCAACACAATCAAGCTTGCCGCCCGTTACATGAAACAGAACGGAGGAGGCCGCATCATTGCGACCTCGTCTTGCGCAGCGCTCTACAACGACGGCATCGTCGGCACACCCTATATGCCCGCCAAGGCAGGCGTCGCCCATCTGGTGCGACAGGCGGCGATGGAGCTTGGACGATATAACATTCTCGTCAACGCGATCGCGCCGGGTCCCTTCATCACCAATATCGCCGGCGGTCGACTGCGCAATGTGGAGGATCGCGAAGCTTTCCAAAAATGGTCGGTGCTGCGCCGCATCGCCGATACCTCGGAAATAAAAGGGCTCGCGCTCTATCTGGCTTCCCCGGCCTCGTCCTACGTCACCGGCGCGCAGATGGTTATTGACGGCGGACTGCATTTGCGTCCCGCCGGTTAGTGCACGGCAGCATCGGTCGTGGAGGAGATGACCGATGCTGCCTTTTCCAAAAACAAAAAGGGAGGAGAACATGAATACAATCATCGAAGGTATCAGGCAGATGCGGCTCTCGCGCCGCAGCGCGCTGAAAACCATGGGCGCGGCGGCGGCCACACTTGCCATGCCGGGGCTCACAAGGGCGTCGGGCGGCAAGATCAAGATCGGGTTCATCAGTCCGCTGACTGGTCCGCTGTCACCCTTCGGCGAGGCCGATGGTTACACCGTGGAGAAAATCAAGACTCTGCTGGCCAACGGTATCCAGAACAACGGCAAGACTTATGATGTCGAAATCCTTGTCCGTGACGCCCAGTCCGATCCTAACAAATCTGCCGAGATTGCTGGCGAACTCATCCTGAATGATAATGTCCAGCTTCTCATTCCCGCCTCTACGACAGATGTCATCAACCCGGCTGCGGATCAGGCCGAACTCAACGGTGTTGCGAGCATTTCCTCGGCAGCACCCTGGCAGGCCTACGTCATGCCGCGCGGCGGCGACAAGAAACCGTTCGACTGGACCTATCATTTCTTCTGGGGTCTTGAGGACGCGCTTGCCACATTTGCGGGGCTTTGGCAGTCGATTGACACCAACAGGGACGTGGGCATGCTGTTTCCCCGAAATGCAGACGGGGAAACCTGGGGTAACCGCAACTACGGTTTGCCGCCGTCGGTGGAAAAGGCCGGGTTTAAAACCATTGTGCCAAGCATGTTTCAGCCACGAACGAACGACTTCTCCGCACAGATTTCCGACTATAAAAGTGGCGGCTGCGATATTGTCGGCGGCATCGCCTATGTCTCCGACCTGAAGACCTTCATCACGCAGTGCAGCCAGCAGAAATTCCATCCCAAGGTCGTCACCGTGGCCGCAGCCCTTCTCTTCCCTTCGGGCGTCGAGGCGATGGGACGGCTTGGGGAGGGTATGAGTTCGGAAGTCTGGTGGACGCCCGCTTTCCCGTTCAAGTCTTCGCTTACCGGCCAGACCAGCCGCGATATCGCCAACGAGTGGGAAAGTGCAATGAAGAAGCAGTGGATCCAGCCACTGGGCTACGCGCATGCACTCTGGGAGGTCGCCATCGATTCCCTGAAGCGTGCAAGTGACCCGATGGATCGTGCGTCCGTGCGGGATGCGCTGAAGACCACCGACCTTAACACGCTCGTCGGCCCCATCAAGTTCGGCACCGGACCGCATGCCAATATCTGCAAGACACCGATCTTTGGCGGCCAATGGGTCAAGAGCGACAAGTGGATGTACGATCTGAAGATCGTCGACAACTCCGTCAACAAACTGATCGAGCCTGAAGCAAAGCTGCAACCGATCAAGTGGTCCTGATCACGCAACACGTCGCCGGGCGGACCGGCTTTGGCCTGTTTTGTCCGCCCGGAGACGATGAACCCAATGCATAGCAGGGGCATGCGATGGCGCAGTTTATTTTATCAGGAACAGGAATATCGAAATCCTACGGTGCGTTACGCGTTTTACACGGCGTCGACATCGATGTTCGGGATGGAGAGATCCTCGGGATTTTGGGACCAAACGGCGCGGGTAAAACGACACTGTTCAACATGATCAGTGGCGACGCAACGCTCGATGCCGGCGAATTCGTCTTCAAGGGCGCGATCCTCCGTAGCGAACCGCCTCACAAACGCTGTCGTCGCGGCATTGGCCGCACCTACCAGATTCCGAAACCTTATGCAGGCATGAGCGCCTTCGAGAATCTGATGGTCGCCGCCATGTTCGGTGCCTCGCTGGAAGAGCGGCAGGCCAACACCTTTTGTGCGGCAATTCTGGACGAATGCGGCCTCGCCGCCAAGGCCAATCTGCCAGCCGGGTCGCTTACGCTTCTCGACAGGAAGAGGCTAGAGTTGGCGCGCGCGCTGGCAACCAACCCGACCCTCCTGCTACTCGACGAAATAGCCGGTGGGTTGACGGAGGAGGAGGCACGTCAGCTCGTTGAACTCGTCCGGCAACTTCGGCGACGCAATGTCACGATTATATGGATCGAGCATGTGTTGAACGCGATCATGGCGGTTGCAGACCGACTGCTCGTCCTGAACTTCGGTGAGAAAATTGCAGATGGCCCTCCCAGGGACGTGATCGCAAATCCGGATGTGCAGCGCGTTTATATGGGGATTGAAGCATGACTTCCGCGACACCGCTTCTCAGCACCAGGGGTCTGAGCGCACGCTACGGCGATTTCCAGGCGCTTTTTTCCATCGATTTCCAGATTGCGGCTGGCGACGTCGTCGCCCTGATCGGTGCGAACGGCGCCGGCAAGTCGACACTTCTGCGCGCGCTTATGGGCCTGCTGCCCGTTGCGCGTGACATGATCCTTTTCGAAGACTGCCCTGTTGGCGGCAGCCTGCCGCACCGCATGGTACAGCTCGGCGTCGCCATGGTTCCTGAAGGTCGCCGGCTCTTTGCCGGCATGTCCGTTGAAGACAATCTGAAGGTTGCCATCGACCATGCCAGAAAGACGGGTGCCGGCGAAAAAATCTGGACGCTGGAGCGCATCTACAGACTGTTCCCGATCCTTCAGGAAAAGCGCAGCGCCAGTGTCGAAAGGCTGTCGGGTGGCCAACAGCAAATGGTCGCGATCGGCCGCGGCCTTCTCAGCCAGCCACGACTGCTGCTTTGTGACGAAATTTCACTTGGCCTGGCTCCGAAAGTGATCCGCGAGATCTACGAGATTCTTCCCGAAATTGCTGCAACAGGCACCTCGATCGTGCTCGTGGAACAGGATGTCATGCTCGCCCAGCGCGCCTCCAATCGACTGTACTGCATGCTTGAAGGGCATATTACGCTTGAGAGCAAATCATCCGACGTCACCCGCGCCGATATCGCACAGGCATATTTTGGAGCCAGTCATGAAGTGGCTTGACGCATTGATACAAGGCGTTCTCCTCGGCGGCATGTACGCCCAATATGCGCTTGGCATGGCGCTGATGTTTGGCGTCATGCGCCTTGTCAACGTTGCCCATGGCGATCTGGTGGTGCTGTTCGCGCTGATCGGCGTGTCACTGTCCGTCGCATTCGGGCTCGGCCCATTGCCGCTTATTGCGCTGCTCGTGCCGCTCGCAGCCATCATCGGCTGGGGTCTTCAAAAATTCATGCTGAACAAGGTGGTCGGGGCAGATTCCCTGCCCTCCCTGATCGCTACCTTCGGCCTGTCGATCGCGCTTCAAAACCTGATGCTCGAAATCTGGTCAGCCGACACGCGCTCCATGACCGGCGGCGGCATTGAGGCGGCGTCTCTGAATATCGGAGGCATCCATATTGGCTTGCTTCCAGTCCTTATTCTCATTGCGGCAACGCTGCTCACATGTGGCCTCGATCTGACCATGCGCCATACCCGTTTCGGCCGGGCGCTTCGAGCTGCCGCCGCAGATACTGAAGCCGCAGCCATGACCGGCATCAATCCCCGTGTCGTTTATGCCTATGCAACAGCAATCGCAGTCGGCATCCTCGGTCTGTCAGGTGTATTTTTCGCCCTGCGCGCCACCGCCTCGCCAGCGGATGGCCCGGCACAGCTCATCTTTGCATTTGAAGCTGTCATTATCGGCGGCATGGGATCGATCTGGGGTGCCTTTGTCGGATCGATGGTTCTCGGCATTGCCCAGGCAATCGGTTTTCGTATCGATCCTGGCTTCGGAATCCTGGCCGGACATCTCGTTTTCCTGACCATTCTTGCGACACGTCCGCAAGGCCTGATGAGCAAAGGCTAATCCTATGACCACGGCAAATACCGCATCCCCAGAAAGCGCCGGCGCCATCGCAACCGATACGGTCACCGTCATCCGCCACACGACCTCCAGCCGCGTGGCGGCCATGGCCAGCCTGGTCGTTTTGGCCGGAATGATCACCATGCCGTGGTGGGGCCAATCCGGCCACATCCGCTGGGTCGTCGAATTTTCCTGCTATCTGGCGATTGCCCAGATGTGGAATTTACTGGCCGGTTATGCCGGGCTTGTTTCGGTCGGCCAGCAAGCCTTTGTCGGCGTCGCAGGCTATACGATGTTTGTCCTTGCATCCAATTTCGGGATCAACCCTTTTCTGGCCGTCTGGCTCAGTATTCTCGTTCCGGGCCTGCTTGCACTCCCAACTTACGCCTTGCTTCATCGTCTGGAGGGCCCTTACTTTGCCATCGGCACCTGGGTGGTGGCAGAAGCTGTAAAACTCATCATCTCCAATATTGAATACGTCAACGCCGGCTCGGGCATGACCCTACGCGTTATGAGCCAGTACTCCCTGCATGAAAGGGAAGTCGGCATAATCTGGCTGTGTGTGTCGATGCTCCTGGCAACCATTGGCGGCAGTTATTGGCTGTTACGCTCAAGGCACGGCCTGGCGTTGACCGCCATGCGCGACAATCCGGTCGCCGCCGAAAGCCAGGGTGTCGATGTAAAGAAGTTACGCTTTCTGATTTTCGTCGCCGCAGCGATGGGAACCGGGCTCGCCGGGTCTATCTATTACATGGCGCAACTACGTCTTACGCCCGCGGCAGGCTTCAATCCGAGCTGGGCGAATATTTGCATCTTCATTGTCATGGTTGGAGGCATCGGCAAGATCGAAGGAGTGCTCGTCGGTGCGATCATCTATTTCGTCGCTGACCGTCTCTTCTCCCAATACGGTGCCACGTACATGATCGTTTTGGGTCTGATGACCCTGATGACCGCCCTTTACGCCCGCCAGGGCATATGGGGTCTCATTTCCCACCGCATCTCCCTCTTCCCCGTCGGCCGCAAACTGATCGCGCCGCTTTCGGCCGCAACAGGGAGGCCACGATGAAAGCGGCACTTTTCGATTCCGTCGGCAAACCTCTTGTCATAGGCAATGCGCAAGACCCAAAGCCAGCACCCGGACAGCTTCTGATAAAGGTCTGCCGGTGCGGGATTTGCGGCAGCGACCTGCACATGACTGCGGAGGAAGTGTTCGGCGTCAAGAAAGGCGACATTCTCGGCCATGAGTTTTCCGGCGAAATCCTCGAAATCCGCGATGACGCCTGTGGCTTGAAGGTTGGCGATCAGGTCAGCGTTGCCCCTATTCGCGGCTGTGGAAACTGCTCCTCTTGCCGGAGAGGAGAACCGGCATGGTGCGAGACGATGACGCTGATCGGCGGCGGCTACGCCCAATATGCCGCCGTCAACGCCAATCAATGCCGCCGATTGCCCTGGGGCATTTCGGCCGCCGATGGTGCATTGGCGGAGCCTCTCGCCGTCGGGCTTCACGGTATCACCCAATCCTCCATGAAACCGGGTGACACCGTCCTGATCGTCGGTGCGGGTGCCATCGGCCTTGCCGTCGCCTTCTGGGCAAGGCGGCAAGGCGCACGCAAAGTCGTTCTCGCCGACCTGTCGGATTTGCAGGCCGAGCGGGCGATGGCGCTTGGTGCAACCGGCTTCGTCGTTTCAGGCGAGGAACCTGTGCGCAGGATCGCCGAGGCCTGCGACGGCATGCCGGACATCGTGTTCGAATGTGTCGGTCGGCCAGGTATGATCGATCACTGCATTTCACTGGTGCGACCACGCGGCAAGGTCGTCGTTCTCGGCCTCTGTACTGCACCTGATCATATGGATTCGTTCCGGGCCATCTCGAAAGAGGTCACCATCGTCATGTCGGTTTTCTTTAACATGCACGAGTTCGCCAACGCCATCGACGCATTGGATTCAGGTCGTTTCGCCCCGCAACATCTGATTTCCGATCTTGTTAGCCTGATCGACATGCCTGACACCTTCGAGGCACTGCGAAAGCGAACGACGCAATGCAAGGTGTTGGTGGATCCATTTGGAGAGTAAGGGCGAAGTTATAAGGCCTATCGTGTGTGTCACCGCCCTCCGGTGCGTGTCGATGCGCCGATCTCGACAAGTTGCTGAATGCCATCGCTTGCGATGCAGCAGCGCCCGACAACCTGTGCCGCCGACTTTTCCGGAGCAACTTGACGGCACGGTAGAGCCTTAAAGTGGACTATGGACTGCCCAGTCGATCTTGATCTCCTGGCTTGCTTCATCTGTCGCAATCGAAGTCGAAATCAGCTTCAATCACTTGCCTCGCAATGTGCAGGCCTGGTCCGGGAGAATGCAGAGCAGGCGCTGACATACAGCAAATCATCATCAGCGGTGGAGCCGGTCAGCACGATCTGACCCGGCAGATTCTCGCCGATACGAGCGGCAAACCTGTCATCTCCCCCGAACGGCCGAACCCGTGCTTTTGGGTGCGAAAACGGCACAGGACGGGATCGACATGACTGTGTCCCCCCGGTTAACGCCGGGCGGAGCAGGCTTGTCACCACGATTCTCTCTCGACGACTGTTGCGCGATTTTCATCATTTCGGGCTAGCTTGCCCTGCTTGCTCAAGACACACAAATCTGAACACGTCCGTGCATGACGAGGGGTCGAAAGCCGAAGCGAAAAAAATAGCTGGGGCTGATACGAACCAATATCTGCAACGCGCGTTAATTGCGCGGCAACACGGAGTGGCGGGCATGAAAATACGGTTATTTCAATCGCTTGTCACACACGGCAGGCATGTGGGTGGCGCAATTTTGACCTTGCAGATTGCAATGGGTTCCGTGCCGCTGTGGGCCAATGACATGGCCGCGGTGCCCGTGACCGCCATTCAGGCAAGGACTGAAACGATCAGCCGCGTCATCAATGGTATAGGCACCGTATCGCCGCTTCAATCCGTTACCGTTCGTCCGCGCATCGATGGCCAGGTCATGGAAATCCTCTTTGCCGAAGGCCAGATGGTCGAGAGTGGAAGTGTTCTTCTGAAGCTGGACGATCGCGAACTGGTTTCCTCGCTCGCCTCCGCCCGCGCCAAGAAAGCGCAAGATGAAGCACAGTTCAACAATGCGCGCTCCGACGCCCAGCGATACGCGACACTTGCAGAAAAAGGGGTCGCATCCGCCTCGACCTTGGACCAGAAGAACGCGTCCAGCCAGCAATATGCAGCCGCTCTCCAGTATGACGATGCGCTGATCAAGAATGCTGAAACCCAGCTCGGTTTTGCAACAGTTCTGGCACCGATATCCGGGCGCACGGGCTTCAAACAGGTTGATGTCGGCAGTGTCATCAGCGCCAGCTCGACGGACGGCATCGTCACGATCACCCAGATGGACCCCATCGCAGTTTCTTTTGTTGCTCCCGGCGACAGATTTGGCGAAATTCGGGATGCTCTGAAAAACGGGGTCGCCGACGTCGCGCTGGTCAGCACCGATGGCAGCCGCTCTCTTGCCAAGGGCAAGCTGACGATTATCGACAACTCGGTCGACGTTTCGAATGGCTCGATCCACCTCAAGGCGACCTTCGATAACGCGCAGGACGTTCTGTGGCCAGGTCTGCCCGTCGCGACCATTCTGACGGTCGAAAAGCGCGAAGGCGTTGTCGTCCCGGACAAGGCGCTTGCCCGTGGCCGGGACGGCCTTTACGCCTACGTGGTGGGAGCAGATGGCAAAGTCGCCAAGCGAAAGGTCAAAACGGCCTTCGTCACCAATGCGAGAGCGCTTGTTACCGACGGCATCGCCAATGGTGAACAAGTGGTCATGGACGGCCAATCAAGAATCGGCGACGGCGACAAGGTCGAGGTGAGCCCATGGACAGGGTCGCCGACCGGAGAACTTGCCGAGAAAGCCAATCCATGATGGACGCACGCGACGGCGATCAGCGTTCACAATCGGGCAGTTTCTTCGATTTCTTCATTCTTCATCCGGTCGCAACCGGGTTGATCATGGCCGGCATTTTTCTGATCGGCGCCATTTGTTATCCATTCATGCCGGTATCGGCGCTGCCCCAGATCGATTTCCCGACGGTTCAGATTGCCGCCAATCTGCCGGGAGCCTCGCCGGACACGATGGCAGCCAGTGTCGCCCAGCCGATCGAAGAAGCATTGTCGAAGGTCAGCGGCATAACGGAGATGACGTCGAACAGTTCGCTTGGGACGACATCGATTACGGTTCAATTTGGACTTGATCAGGATATCCAGACCGCAGCCAGCGATGTCCAGACCGCTATCAGCGAAGCCGCCGGCCAGTTGCCGAAAGACATGACGTCACTTCCAACGGTCCGCAAAGTCAATCCTGCCGATGCGCCCGTCATGCAGTTATCTGCCAGCTCGGACACGCTGACACTTCCGCAACTGGACGAGTATATCGAACGTAACGTCGCATCGAAAATAGGACAGGTTTCCGGCGTCGCCTTCGTCAACATCGGCGGCAAGCAGAAGCCCGCAATACGCATCGCCGTGGATCCGGGCCGGCTCGCGCAGGCCGATGTAACGCTGGAAGACGTACGTAGCGCGATTGGCGGGCTCAGTGTCAGCGCACCAAAAGGCAATATTGACGATCCGACCCGCACTTTCCCTATCTACACGAACGACCAGATCGGCAGCAGCGCCGAATGGAACGACGCGGTGATTGCTTACCGCAATGGCGGTCCTGTGCGCATCCGCGATATCGGCCAGGCGGTCGATGGTGCGGAAGACAACAAGATGGCGCACTGGACCAACGGCGAGCGCGGGATCGCACTTGACGTGTTTCGACAGCCCGGTGCAAACGTCATCGCCGTGGTCGACGCCGTAAAGCAACAACTGCCGGCCCTGCAGGCCTCGCTCCCGAAGTCGGTAAAGCTGGAGCTGGTAACCGACCGCACGTCAACGATCCGCGCGTCTGTAGACGATGTCCAGTTTACGTTGATGCTGACGATCGGGTTGGTCGTCCTCGTGATCTTCCTGTTCCTGCGCAATCTTCGGGCAACGATCATTCCGGTTTTGACGCTGCCGATTGCATTGGTGGGATCGCTTGCGCCGATGTGGGTGCTTGGGTTCAGCCTCGACAATCTCTCGCTGATGGCGTTGGTCGTCGCCGTCGGCTTCGTTGTCGACGACGCTATCGTCATGCTGGAAAACATAACACGCCATATCGAGGATGGCGTCGATCCGCTGGAGGCTTCCCGCAAGGGGGCTCGCGAAATCGGCTTCACGATTGTATCCATCAGCCTCTCGCTCATCGCGGTGCTGATCCCCATCCTTTTGATGGGTGGCATCGTTGGCCGGCTGTTTCGTGAATTCGCGGTCACGCTGACCGTTGCGATCATTATCTCCGCAGTCGTTTCGCTAACGCTGACCCCGATGCTGGCATCCCGGTTCATTCGGCCAATAAGTGAGGGTCAGCGCGGCAAGTTTTACAACGCCGGAGAGGCATTCTTCGAAAGTCTCTCATCGGCCTACATTCGGAGCCTGCGACCAGTCGTCCGTCACAAGTTCCTGACACTGGGCGTTTTCCTTACAACAATCGTGGCGACAGGCTATCTGTTCGCCATCGCACCGAAGGGCTTCTTCCCCGAGCAGGATACCGGCTTCATTGCCGGTCTTTCCCAGGCATCGCCGGATATTTCGTTCACCGAGATGGCCAAGCTTCAGGAGCGGGTCAGCGCGATCATCATGAAAGATCCTGCCGTCTACAGCGTCTTCATGGACATTGGTGGCGGCAACGGCGGCAACGCGCTTAACCAGGGGCACGTCAATATCACGTTGAAACCACTGGAAGAACGGGACGCCAGCGCCAGGCAGGTTATCGACAGGTTGAGTTCGGCCCTGAATGCACAGCAGGGCATAAAGCTGTTCATGCAATCGGCCCAGGATATCAACATCGGTGCGCGTCCGGCCAAGACCCAGTATCAATTCACACTTCAGAACGCTGATATTGGTGAACTCGGCGATTGGGCAGCGAAGATTACTGCACGCCTTCAGGGGCTTTCCCAGCTTCGCGATGTCGGGAGCGACCAGCAGGCGGAGGCACCGAACCTGTCGATCAAGATCGACCGTGCAGCCGCGACGCTTTACGGCGTATTGCCTTCGACAATAGACGAGACGCTTTACGACGCATTCGGCCAGAGGCAGGTGGCGTCTTATTCCACGCAAACCGATACGTTCCGCGTCATTCTCGAAATTCTTCCGGATCTCCAGCGCGATATTGCCACACTCGATCGTCTCTCGATGCGCGCGACCAACGGCACTCTGGTGCCCCTGTCGGTCGTTGCCAAATGGACGACAAACGGCGTTTCTCCGGTATCGATCTCGCATCAGGGCCAGTCACCGGCCGTTACGATTTCCTTCAATCTCGCTCCGGACGTTGCTCTTGGCCAGGCGACCGCCGCCATCGAGAGCGCCGTTTCCGAGATGCATCCGCCGGCGTCGTTGCAGACGAGCTTCTCCGGCAGTGCCAAGGCATTCAAGGACTCGTTGGGCGCGATACCACTGTTGATCCTGGCGTCGCTCGTCGTCGTCTACATCATCCTCGGCGTCCTCTATGAAAGCCTCATCCACCCTCTGACGATCCTTTCAACCCTGCCATCCGCCGGGTTGGGGGCGCTGCTTGCCCTGCAAGTGGCGGGTTTCGACTTTGGACTGGTGGCAATGATCGGGGTCATTCTCCTGATCGGCATCGTCAAGAAGAACGGGATCATGCTTGTCGATTTTGCCATACAGGCGGAGCGCGACGAAGGACTGAGCAGCGAAGAAGCCATAATCAAAGCCGCGCATATGCGCTTTCGTCCGATCCTCATGACCACGATGGCCGCCCTGCTTGGTGGTCTGCCGCTTGCGATCGGGCATGGGTCGGGCGCCGAACTTCGGCAGCCTCTCGGCTATGCGATCGTTGGTGGACTGCTTGTCAGTCAGTTATTGACCCTTTACACGACCCCTGTGATCTACCTTCTCCTGGATAAGCTTCGAAATCGGCGCCCCGCTCCTTTCAACGAACACACGGAGATACGTGGTGCCGCCTAGTACTTTCCGATATCTCATGAAGGGCGGACGGGGTTGCGGGACACCAACCGTTGAACCTGCGAAAGCTTGGTTCTGCAGGAGTGATCCTTCCGCATCGAATTTGCGTAGTTGCCTTTCTGCATGCTGTAGAAATCGTTCACATGTTGAAGAAATCAGGGCTTGAAGAGGCCTGAATGCGCGCCTTCCGTCACCGGTCGCATCAATTCGGGAAGGTCCGTACAAATGCCGAGCACCGGCAGTTGCATGATATCCTTCAGAACTGCGGATCTCTCTTCGTGCCAGAGCACGATCTCTCTGCCGTCATCGAAAGCTCGCCGCATCAATTCCGTTGTGATCAGATCTTGTGGCTGCGCGCCCGCCCTCTCCCAGCAAAGATGCAGGATATCCGCGCCTGCCTCGTCGCCGAGCGCATGTGGGTCGTGGCCGACGCGTACCAAAACCGAAAGCGGCCAAGCGCAACCTGCGTCGCGTAGCTCACGCACCTGCGCTGTATCGAACGAGCCGAGGCAGGCGAAGCGCTGATTGATCTGCCGAAGATGCTGCCAGCAGAGGGTGCCTGTGCCCGGCGCTTTGAGCTCAACGTAAAGGCCTGTCCCGAGGTCGCGGGCAAGCGCTGCCACCGCTTCGAATGTCGGGACGTCCACACCCTCCAGCGCCGCAAGCTCGGCCGCAGTTATCTGCGAGATATTGCGATCGACGCCGAAGACATGCCCGAGGTGGTCGTCATGCGAGACAACGACAACACCATCCTTCGTCAGTTGCGTATCCAATTCCCACATCTCGGCGCCCAGTTCGGATGCCAGCCTGAATGCCTCAAGCGTGTTTTCGCGCGCATGGCCGCTCGCGCCGCGATGACCGATACAGAATGGAAGCCTGCCCTTGCTGGAAGGCCAACCAAAACGCTCGAAGAATGAGGAAAAATCATGGATCATCAAAGCTTCCGTCCGTCATTGTCGCCCGCCGGGCAAATTGGTTTCAAAATTTGACTGACGACCTATAACCAAGAACCGATGCAGAAACATGTACGCCGGGGTGGCTCTTCCCCCAACTCGTGAGATCGTTGTTTCGCTAAACATTCATTATGCCCATAGGGATGCAGATCGGCAGGCCCCTCTCCGTGCTGCGGACTGACCAGGCAAAACATCCGCACTTGCTAGCTGCCTGATTCTTCATGCCGCTGTGCTGCGTGAACAATCACTCATTGGCACGCGCACCCCGTCCGTTACAACAGATAGAAAAATCTCCGCTCCCGCGTTGTTCTCGGCGTTGTTTCCTGCGCGTGCTCGTTATACCGGCCTTGTGAGGCAGGTCGGGGCCCGATCCTTGGTGGTGGTCCTTCGCCGGTGGTGGCCGTGGTGCTGTCTGGCGAATACGGCTCCTCCACCTCGATCGCGCATTATATGGTCGGTATCGCCATTCTGTCCGCCATTTGCACGCTGGCTTTGACAATGCACCCCGACCAGGTGGAATGATATGTGCAAGCTTACACTCCAGGGAGACGTTGACCGTGAAAAAACTCATCAACAAACCATCCGCCGTAGTTCGGGAAATGCTGGAAGGCATTGTCGGCCTTAATCCTGGTCTGGCTCTTCTCGATACCGAAAACGTGGTGGTGCGCGCCGATCTGCCTGCGGCCGCCGACCGACCAGTAGCTGTCATTTCGGGTGGCGGCGCCGGGCACGAACCGGCACATGCGGGTTACGTGGGCGAAGGCATGCTGACGGCCGCCGTTACCGGCGAAGTGTTCACCTCGCCGAGCGTTGATGCTGTTCTTGCCGCCATCCGCGCCACTGCCGGGCCGGCAGGCGCGCTGTTGGTAGTGAAGAACTACACCGGTGACCGCCTGAATTTCGGCATCGCCGCCGAACTCGCGACGATCGAGGGCATCCCGATCGAAATCGTTGTCGTGGCCGATGACGTTGCATTGTCGGGTATCGTTCCGCGCGAGCGGCGGCGCGGCATCGCCGGCACCGTCTTCGTCCACAAGATCGCCGGGGCCGCTGCGGCAAGCGGCAAGCCTTTGGCAGAAATCGCATCGCTTGTCCGCTCAGCCGCGCAGCGCATAGGCACGATGGGTGTGGCACTGGGCGCATGCACCGTACCGGCAGTTGGGAAACCCGGCTTCATCCTTGCAGATGACGAGATCGAGCTTGGCCTTGGCATTCATGGTGAAAAAGGCATCGAGCGCACTGGCTTGATGTCCGCCGACACGCTGGTCGACCGGCTTGTCGACACCATTGTCGCAGACCTCGATATCAGAAGCGGCAACCGTGTCGCCCTGATGATTAACGGCCTTGGTGCGACGCCGCCAATGGAACTGGCGATCGTAGCTCGTCGCGCTCTCGCTGTGTTGCGCCAGAAGGGCATCACCGTCGAGCGGGCCTGGAGCGGTGACTTCCTGACCGCCATAGAAATGCCGGGGGCCTCCATCTCGCTGTTTTCCCTGGAAGCAGGCGAGACCGATCTTCTTGATGCTCCCACCGGTGCCTCGGCATGGCCGATCGGTGGCGTTGTTCCGCAGGCAGCCAAAATCCTGCCTGTTGTCACCGTCGCCGAGGACAACAGCGTATTGTGCGAGACCGCAAACTGCGATGCAGCCAAGATAAAAGCAATCGGGCTTGCCATTGCTGCTGCCCTGGAAAAATCTGAAGCCTATCTGACCGATCTCGACAGCAGGGCTGGCGACGGCGATCTTGGCGCCAGCATGCTGCGCGGAGCCGAGGCGATCAGGGCGCTGCCGGATAAGGCCTGGCTCAACCCGGCGCAGGCATTGGTCTCGATCGGCAACGCACTGCGGCGCGCCATTGCCGGCAGTTCCGGACCATTTTACGCCATTGCTCTGACTCGCGCCGGGCGCAAGCTTGCCGAAAACGGTACATTCACCGTCAAGGATTTCACGCAGGCACTGGCAATTGCAATCGCAGCAATCAGCGACACCGGCGGCGCCAAGCCCGGCGACCGCACGATGCTCGATGCCTTGCAGCCGGCGCTCAACACTTTGCAGGCAGCGGCCGGCACCGATGCAAAAGCCATATGGATGAAAGCTGCAGAGGCTGCCGAAGCGGGCACCAAGGCAACGGAGAGCATGTCACCCCGGCTTGGCCGGGCCAGCTATCTGGGAGAACGCGCCGTCGGCGTGCCGGATGGCGGAGCGGCAGCGGTTGCAGTCTGGATGAGGGCGCTGGCGGAAGCTTTGTAACACACCTTTACCGCCCCTAGGCGACAACACCGACACCACAACCTCCATGACGCAGCCTGCTGCGCACGCGCCCGTGCGCGCCCACCAGTTCTCCCTTTCGCCCCGGCAAGGCCGATCGTCGGTGATGGGTCGACTACCTGTCATTGGACATCGACAGCGCCGATCCGGGATTTGCGCCTGAAACCAGCAGCACCCACAGCGCGCGGAAAACGACGGCGCTTTTAGCTGACAGGGCTTTTGCTCGTAGCGACATGATGGCCGCAACATTTAACCCGCGGTTTAACCCGACATCACCATGCTGACACATTGCCAATATGGTGAGGAGTCTATAGACTTGATATCATATTATTAAACATAAAATTAGCGAGTTTGATGACGTTGTCCCCCTCAAGACCCCGGCATTCCCCCGGTGTCAGCCTCTACGCCTCGCTTCTCAGCCAGATCGGCCAGCGTATCGTCCGTGGCGAGCTGGCGCCCGGTACTCTCTTGCCAAATGTGGAAGCGCTGAGTGCCGCCCACGGTGTCAGCCGCACGGTTATGCGGGAGGTGATGAAGGTCCTTGCCGGCAAGGGGATGGTCGAATCGCGGCCGAGGACGGGTACGCGTATCCGTCCGCGCGCGGACTGGAACTTCCTCGATTCGGACGTTCTCACCTGGCGCTATAGTGCCGCCGTATACCCCGACGATGTCAGAGCGCTTTTCGAGCTGCGTCGCGGGATCGAACCGCTTGCGGGTGCCCTGGCCGCCAAAAGGGCGACGGCGGCGGAAGTTGCAGAACTTAAGCGGTACTATGCGCAGATGGAAGAACATGCCGATGACGGAGAACGTTTCTCGGAGCCAGACCTTGCCTTTCATCAGCTTATCTTGCGCATGACCGGCAACGAACTCATCGGTTCGCTCGCAAGCCTGATCGAGGCGGCGCTGATTATGAGTTTCCGTCTGTCCAATGCCAATCCGTTGGGCCAGCGTCCCTCGCTGCCACTGCACCGTCAGGTGGTGGATTGCATCGAAACGGGTGACTCTGAGGGTGCTCAGTCAGCACTTCTCATCCTTCTCGATGGCGCAGAGGCTGACGTCCTGCGGGCGATTTCCGGCTGAAACGGCAATCGCTGAAGCCTCGGTCAAACCCATCCCCCATCAACGATGAACTGCTGACTGGTGCACATGCGGCTGTCGTCCGCCGCCAGGAAAAGCGCCATCCGCGCGATATCCGATGGGGCGAGGCGGTCCGGCAGGCACTGCCGTTCGGCGATCTGCTTTTCACCTGCATCATTCAGCCAGAGTTTTATTTGCCGCTCGGTCATAACCCAGCCAGGCACCAGGCAATTGACGCGGATTCCGAAAGGGCCGAATTCGCGGGCAAGGGCTCTGGTCATGCCGGATATCGCGGCCTTGGCCGTGACATAGGCGGGGCAATCCGGATCACCGACCATCCAGGTGATCGAACCGAGATTGATGATGGAGCCGCTCCCGGCCTGCCTCATGCCCGGCAGCACTGACTGGGCGGCGAAGAACTGGTGCCTTAGATTGACCGCCATGCGGTCATCCCAAAAGGGAACGTCGACTGCCTCTGTCGCATGACGGTCGTCGTTTCCCGCATTGTTGAGCAGTACCTGTATTGCGCCGTGGCGGCTTTCAGCTTCGACAATAGACCTGCGGAGTGCCTCTACATCCCGAAGGTCGCAGGGAAGAAAATGGGGAACGGGACCACCATCTGCGGCGATGGCTTCAACAAGCGATCGCGATGCACTCTCGTCGATATCGACAAAAGCGACACGGGCTCCTTGCGCACAGAAGTGCCTGACGAGGCTTTCGCCGATCCCACTGCCGCCACCGGTGATGAACACGCTCCGATCCTGAAGGCTGGGATAGGTGGCAAAATTCTGTGTCGTCATGAGAGGGCGGTCCTGTGAAATGCGGAGATGCGTTTATGTCGAGAGTTACACCTGTCGTATGACAGAATGCAAAAGCCCACAATAATACGAATAATAATATTATTGTCATCCATCTGTCACTGCCTGCGGGCTATTGGTCTCGTGCTTTGGGAAAGATGTTCGGGTCGACGGAAGATGGACGATAGAAAACAACGGATCTGGTTCTCTGGTGGTACGGCTGACCATGCCCTCAAGTCGGCTGTTGTCGGCGCCGCTCAGGCGCAGCAGCTATTCGATCATCCAATCATAATTGCTGCAGACGGGGTGGAAGCCCGATGCTGAACAGTCGAACCCGCAGGGGTTTCCGTCTGGATGCCGGGTGGCTTTGTCTTGTGCCACTCGCTGCTTTCCTGCTCCTCTATGAACTCATGCCACTGGCCGGACTGGTGAAATCGGCCTTCACCGTCGATGGCCGTCTGTCGCTGCAAAACATCGTGCGGGCCTTCCAGCCGTCGATCATCAGCGCCTTTGTCAACAGTTTGACGCTTTCCGCCGTCGTTGCGGTGATCGGTACAATCGCTGGCGCGTTGCTCGCCTATATTATCGTGACGGCTGGCAGCCGGGTTGTCCGCAACGCACTGACAGCTCTGGCGGATGTCTCGGCGAATTTCGGCGGTGCGCCGCTCGCCTTCGCCTTCGTCATCACGCTCGGGTCAACGGGCATGATCACGCTGATGTTGAAGCAGACGGGTGTCGAACTTTATCCGGGCTTTCGTATCTATTCGTTGCAAGGGCTGGTTCTCGCCTATCTCTATTTCGAGATCCCCCTCGCCATCCTGCTGCTCATTCCGTCCATGGAAGGGCTGCGGACGGAATGGCGCGAGGCCGCCTACAGCCTTGGTGCGAGCAAGCGGCAATATTGGTGGAACGTCGCGCTGCCGATCCTGCGGCCCAGCCTCATCAGTTGTCTCAGCCTGCTGTTCGCCAACGCTTTTGGCGCCTATGCAACGGCGTGGACGCTAACCGGCTCGTCGGTCAATCTCGTGACCGTGCAGATTGCCGCTCTGGTGCGTGGCGAGGTCCAGCTCGATCCCGGCTTGGCGGACGCCATCGCCATGCTCTCTCTCGTCATCATGATGATATCCGTATCCGTTCATCGGCTCCTGAGCATGTGCAAGAGGGGGCAAACATGAACGGGCATTCTCTTGTCGCGGAGCGCTCACCTGTTTCCGGCACGGTACGGACGGTCACGGTTCTTGTCTTCGTGGCATACATGGCGCTTCCGCTCCTGGCCACGGCCCTCTTTTCCGTCTCCGTCCGGTGGGACCGGACGCTCTGGCCAGAGGGCTACACGCTTGACTGGTGGATCAAGGTCACGTCAAGACGGGCCTTCAGCACCGTTCTTTACAATTCGCTGGTGCTATCGGTGGCAACTGTCGTGTTGTCGCTGCTCCTGGTGGCGCCTGCGGCCTACTGGGTGCACCTGCGGCAGGCGCGACTGAAACCGCTGCTCGAGATGCTTGCCGTCCTGCCCTTCGGATTTCCCGCCGTCGTGCTGGCGCTTGGCCTGCTGCGGCTCTATGCGGGCGTTTCCTTCCCGCTTTTCGATCCCGCGGCCCTGCTGCTGGGATCCTATGTCGTCGTTACGCTGCCCTTCATGTACCGCTCGGTGACGAACGCGCTGGAGGCCGTCGACATCCACATGCTGTCGGAGGCGGCGCAGAGCCTTGGTGCCAGCGCCCGCCAGACGTTCTTCATGGTCATTGCGCCGAACATCCGCCACGGCCTTGTGAACGGAAGCCTTCTCGTCTTTTCCGCAGCCTTTGCCGAATTCGCCCTGGCGAACCTGCTCGTCGGAACCCGGTTCAAGACCTTCCCGATCTACCTCGTGGAGTTCACCCGGTTCGACGCCCGTCAGGCAAGCGCGCTCGCCCTCATCAGCTTCGTCTGTGCCTGGGCCATCTCGCTTGTCCTGCTTTCCAACGCTGGCCGGAAGCGTAAGCGCTCCCGTACCGGTTCATGATCCCACGCCGCAATCAGGATTGACACCATGTTGATGAAAACCATGAAACACATGCTCGCCGCCACCGCCCTCGTTGCGCTGGCCGGCGCCGCCCACGCCGACGATGCGGCAATCACCGCTGGTGCTGCCAAGGAAGGCAAGCTCGTATCCTACGGCATGTCCGATGACTGGGTTAATCTCGGCGCGATCTTCGGTAAGATCGAAGATAAGTACAAGGTCGAGCACGTCGATACGGACATGACCTCCGCCGAGCAGATCACGCATCTGCTGGCCGAAAAGGACGCTCCCGTCATGGACATTGCCGACATCGGCTATGATTTCCTGAGTCGCCTGCTCGATGAGCAGCTTGCCGCCGGCTACAAGAATGCCAGCTGGGACCAGATCAAGCCGGAATTCAAGGATGCGGACGGCCGCTGGGCCTCGGCCTACTGGGGCGCGATCTCGTTCCTCGTCAACACGGATGTGGTCAAGACCATGCCGGCTACATGGAACGACCTGTTGAAGCCGGAATACAAGGACATGGTCTGCAGCCGTGATCCGCGCGTTTCCACCTACGCCACGGCGTCGGTGCTTGCAGCCGCTCTCGCCAATGGCGGCAACGAAGAAAACGTCCAGCCGGGCCTCGACTGGTTCAAGGCGCTGCGCGACGGCGGGAACCTGCGCAAAGGCGTCGTCCTGAACGTTGCGTCGATCCAGAAGGGCGAGTGCCCGATCTCGATCGTCTACGATTTCGACGGCATGGCCAAGCGCGACGCCACCGGCCTGCCGCTACAGGTGGTCATTCCGACCGATGGCACGGTCGGCATGCTGTTTGCCCAGTATGTCAGCGCCAACGCCCCACATCCGAACGCCGCCAAGGGCGCGCTCGACTTCCTGTTCTCCGACGAAGGCCAGCAGATGCTTGCCGCAGGCTATGCCCACCCGACACGCGACATACCCCTTCCCGCGGAAGTTAGCGCGAAGATGCTGCCGAAGGAACAGTACGAAAAGGTTCACTTCCCGAGCAACCTGAAGACGTTCTCGACGGCCATCAAATCTATCGTCGATGGCTGGACCAAGATCGCCGGCTGATTTTGTGATCCCTAGACGGGGCTGCGTTACCGCGTGGCCCCGTTCGCGTCGCATGACATGCATGACAAATCTCCATGATCCGTATTCCGAGATTCGACCGAAACCAACATGCGAGCCGAGCGCTAGGAAAGGTTCTCCTGGTAGAAAAAGAGAACTGCAGCGAAGATGAGAACACCAACGGCCGCCAGGCCAAAACCACGCAACGAGGAAGCACGATCCTTCTGAAGCAGAGCTGCCACAAAAGCGCAGAGAGACCAGAGGGCTGTGAAAATTATCAACAACCAAGAGTACAGAAACGGACCAAGGTCGTAGCCTCCCCCGCCAATTGATGGTGCAGAGCTTGTATCGACCTGAGCCGCGATCAGAACCGATACCGGGATTGCTAGTGTCAGTAGCCACAAATAAAGCGACTTGTTTTTCATCGGCAGTGCACTCGCCTTCTTCTCGGAGCTTGGCCCTTGGCTAGGGAACCTATGTCTGAACTCACGTGGCTCGGCAATATGCCCGATAGTTCGGGCGAGTGGCAGCTCCAAGTGCCTGGTTGGCCGTGCCGGCTGTCGTGTGTCCTGCACATCGCACGCAATACGGCACTCTTCTGGCGCAAATTTTTCCCTGCAGACCCTGCTATGGGCGGTCTCCGGTAAAAGCTATGTCGCCTATGGTGGCGGTGGGAGCGACAATCGCGAGGATGGTCTCGATGTTAAATGTAAGCCGCGCCTCAAGCGCTTTCTTGGCCATCAGCCGTTGCCCGTAAACGATCGAACTCGTGGCCTGGTTCGTCAGGTAATAGTAGCACACCGACGTAATGGTCAGGCTGAGTTGTGTCGGGTCGACACCTGCACGAAATGTCCCGTCAGCCTCGCCTCGCCGCAATATCTCCTCGACCAGCGGACGTGAATTGGCTGCGCCGCTTCGCAATATCCGGGACTGGCGGAAGAATCGCGCCTTCAGCTGGTTCTCCGTGTTCAGCAGGGTGATGAATTCAGGATGGTCGAGATAGTAGGACCAGACAAACCTCACGAGTGCAACGAGTGCTTCACGCGGCGGAAACTGCTCCAGACTGAGACCGGCCTCGGCTTCCCAGATGTCGCAATAAACCTTCTCGAGCACAGCCTGATAGAGCGAATCCTTGTTGCCGAAATACTGGTACAGCATCCGCTTGTTGATTTCAGCGCGCTCCGCAATCGCCTCGATACGTGCGCCGGCAAAACCGTTCTCGGCAAACTCCAGAACTGCGGCATCGAGAATTCGATTCTGGGATAAATCCGGTCGCCGTGGATGTTTCCGCCGAGGCGAATCCGGGGCCGTGGCATCAGAATGTTCGTCTTCCAATTCACCATCTCTCATTTTCGTATCCTAGCAGAACTCTGATTGAGGCCGCTCTCCACTGCTTGCAAATCCCCGAAATCTTCAACGCAAACAGCCGGATATGGTGGAACCCCTATACCGAAGCAAGACATTGCAAACCACCCAATAAGTAACCTATGCGTTATTTATATCGATTATACCAATGAAAAACATAACGAATTTTTCTAGATTATTTTAGATGCCGTCATCTCTCTGTTAGAAATACGCCCTAGAGAGGCACCATCGCCTTACCGGGACGAAATGCGGTTATTTCCTTTGTCCCGGCAAGCAGAAGCCTTGAGCAGCAGGCTCCGCTTCCAGCGGAATGCGGCCAAGGCGCCATGAACGACAACCATTCCCGCCGTGCAGGTGTGTGTGGTGGGAAGCAGGAGCAGGAAGGCAATGGCTGGTCAGTCCATCAGGATCGAGGATATCGAGAAGCGGTTTGATCGCACACGGGTGCTTCACCACATCAATCTGAATATCCGCGAGGGCGAATTCCTGACTTTGCTCGGACCTTCCGGCTGCGGGAAATCGACATTGCTGCGCCTGATTGCGGGTTTTGAGGCTTCAAGCGCCGGGCGCATTCTGATCGGCGACCGTGATGTCGCCCCCTTGCCGCCGAAGGCGCGGGATATCGCGATGGTATTTCAGTCCTATGCGCTCTATCCGCACATGACCGTTCGCGCAAATATCGGCGTACCCCTGGAAATGGCCCGCCTTTCGTTCCTGCAGCGCCTGCCCGGTGCCAGTCTTCTTTCCGCGACGGCACGACAGATCCGAAGCGGGATAGAAAAGGAAATAGACTCAGTTGCAGAGCAGCTGGGGCTGAAAGACCTGCTCGAGCGCAAGCCTTCGCAGCTTTCCGGAGGGCAGCGACAGAGGGTAGCCGTGGGCCGGGCCATGGTCCGCCATCCCGCCGTCTTCCTTATGGATGAACCCCTGTCGAACCTCGATGCCAAGCTGCGGATACAATTGCGCGAGGAAATCGTTGATCTTCACCGTCGGACTGGCATCACCTTCATCTACGTCACTCACGATCAGACCGAAGCTATGGTGATGTCGGACCGTATCGCCGTGATGGAAGGTGGGGAGATCCGCCAGTGCGGCACGCCCGACGAGATTTATAACCGACCGGACTATCTCTCGGTGGCCCGTTTCGTCGGCATGACGGCGATCAACGAAATCCCGGTCCATATTCGCGGTGGCAACGTGCTGATCAATGGTCTGCCGTTGCGACTGAGGCTGCGCAATGTTGCAGACGGAACCTATACGCTTTCCATCAGGCCGGAAGCACTGGAGCCGATATCTGAGGAAAACAGCGATTTTTCCCTGCCTGTCGTGCAGGTGGAGTTTGCCGGCAACGAGGTCGGCATCCGCTGCGATGGAAGCGGGATCGGCACCGGCTGGATCCGTGCGCAATTGCGTCCCGAAACCTTCGCCCGCCTTGAAAAGGGAACCCGTATCGGGGAGCGGTTGGCACTGCGGATCGTGCCGGATGCCGCCCTGCTTTTCGACGCGGCAGGCCGAAGGGTAACGGATATCGGGGTAAACGCGCAGCACCAGCCTGCGGAGGCGCAACATGAACCTGTCCTCTGATACGCTGGATGGCGTCCAGACCGGCAGGCCCAAGGGTTTGAGCTACGCCACGATCGCTCGCGCTTTCGCGGCGCCGGCCTTTCTGCTTTTGATTGCCACCGTAATCGCGCCGATATTCGTCGTATTCATAATCAGCCTGACCGATTATCGTCTGGGACGCGTGACACTCAACTTCATCGGCGCCGACAATTATATCCGGATGCTGGCAGACCCATGGTTCTGGGGTGCGTTGCGCAACAGTGCGGTCTACACCGCAATCGTCGTGCCCGTATCCGTCTTTGGCGCATTATTCCTTGCCATGCTGCTCGACAGTCGCGTCCGGTCACGCCGCTTCTATGAGCTTGTCTATTTCCTGCCGGTAACATCCACGTTGACGGCAATGTCGATCGTCTGGAGTTATCTGCTCAATGGTCATATCGGGCCACTGGCCGGGCTACTCAGCACGCTGGGACTGCCGCCACTCGACTTCTTCGCATCAGGAACGCTGGCCCTGATCGGACTTGCAATCATCGGCATCTGGCATCTGCTCGGTTTCAACCTCATTCTGTTTCTCGCCAGCTTCACGCTGATTTCCAAGGATTTGCGCGAGGCCGCTGCTCTCGACGGGATAGACGGGTTTCTCGACAGGTTGCGCTACATCGTCTGGCCGCTGCTGGCGCCGACCACCATTGTCGTGGTTGTCTTAAGCTGCATCCAGTCCTTCCAGGTTTTCGACACCGTCGCCGTTCTCACCAATGGCGGACCTTACGGCGCAACGGAGATGCTGCTGCACAAGATCAACGTCGATACTTTCGCCGGGTTGAAGGCGGGATATGGCAGCGCCCTCACGGTGGTCTACCTCATCCTGATAGGTGCTTTCTCAATCCTCCAGGTCGTATTCACCAACAGGAAGGCGCACTTCTGATGGCCCGGCTTTCTCTCCGCTCGATCGGTGCGCATGCCGTGTTGATGGCTGGCGCCTTTCTGATGATCTATCCGTTCTACTGGATGTGGAAAGCCTCCACCCAGGCACCGGGCGAAATCTTCGGCGCCATGCGTGAACAAACGCCGATCCTGACCTCCATCTCCGAAAATTACGGCCGCGCCCTGTTTGAATCGCCCCTGCCGCGCTTCATGCTGAATGGTGTCATCATGACCGGTGGCATCCTGCTGTTTCAGATACTCACCACGGTTACCTGCGCCTACGCGCTGGCAAAATTCGAATTCCGCGGCCGCCGCGTGATTTTCACCATCGTGCTTCTGACCCTCTCGGTCCCCGCACAGGCAACCGCGCTGCCCATCTTCATCGTCCTTGCCAGGCTTGGGCTGATAGATACCTATCTGGGCGTCATCATTCCCTACCTGACCTCCGGCTTTGCGATCTTCCTGTTTCACCAGTTCATCCGCTCATTTCCGGATGAAATCCTCATGGCCGCACGGCTGGACGGCATGAGCGAGATTGAAATCATGGTGCGCATCATCCTGCCCGCGATGATGCCCGCCATTGCCGCCTTTGCGATCTTTTCGATCACCTTCCACTGGAATGATCTCTATTGGCCGATGATCGTCATCAGATCCATCGATCTGTCTCCGCCCACCCTTGGCCTCCTGTTCTTCAGGAGCCAGGAAGGCGGCGACAGCTTCGGGCCTCTCATGGCCTGCGCTACCCTCGTTACTGCCCCGCTGATCCTGATGTTCCTCGTTGCACAACGCAGGTTCGTTCAGGGCGTGACAATGACGGGGGTGAAATGAAACGGGCCTGTCCGGCGGCAACCGGACAGGCCCTCAAGTCAAGACAACTTCGCTCAAAAGGAACGACCATGAAAGTGACGAACCTCCTCGCGGCTGCCGCCCTGACTATTGCCGGCACCACATCGGCGTACGCCGCCGACCCCGTGACCCTGAATTTCTTCCATTCCCGTTTGGCATTTATGGAGCCCATTCTCAAGGGCTTCAAGGAAGCTCATCCGGGCATCGTGATCAACGAGCAGGCTCCCGCGGAAAATTATAGCGCCGCAGACCAGAGCGTCATTCGCGGAATGATGACGAACTCCGCGCCGGACGTCTATCTTTCCTCCTACTCCTCGCTTCCGACGATCGTCGGCGTGATGCAGGATCGCGGCGAAGCAACCCCGCTCGATTCCCTGTTCGCAAAACAGGGCGCTGATTGGCAGAAAGCAAATTATGCCCCGGCCGTTCTCGATCTTGCAAAGGTCGATGGCAAGCAATTCGCCGTGCCCTTCACCGCCTCGTTGCCACTTCTCTACGTCAACAAGGAACTCGTCGAAAAGGCCGGCGGTAATGTCGACAACTTCCCCACCAGCTGGGATGGCGTGATCGAACTTGCCGCAAAGATCAGCGCGCTCGGCAATGGCGTCTCCGGCATCGGCTTCTCCGTCGGCGGTCTCAGCGATGACTGGTACTGGCAGATGATGGTCATGGGAGCGGGCGACCATATGCTGAACGGCAAGGCGACCGGTATCGGCTACGATAACGAAGCCGGCATGAAGGCCCTGCGTATCACCCAGGACATGGCAATGAAGACCGGCATGTCGGTCTATGCCGACCCGAAGCCTGCGCAGCAGCAATTCTTCGCCGGCAAGATCGGCATGGTCGTTGAATCGCCTTCTGATCTCGTGGCCTATGAAACCGCCATTGGCGATCGCTTCACCATGCGCACCGTTCGTTTCCCGCTGATCGACGCCAAGAAGGGCGGCCTTCCTGCGGGCGGCAACGCGCTGATGATCCTCACCCGTGACGAGGCCAAACGTGCGGCTGCCTGGGAGTTCATCAAATACATGACGAGCCCGCAGGTTCAGGCCGAGGTTTCCAAGGCCAGCGGTTATATGCCGACCAACGTGCAGACCGCCAAGGTGCTGGAATCCTTCTACGCCGCTCACCCGAACTTCCAGACGGTCTTCAAGTCGATGGATGCCGCCATGCCGTGGTTTGCCTATCCCAACAACACCGCACCGGATGTCTGGCGTGGCGTCGCTCCGATCCTCGACCAGTTGCAGCGCGGCAAAATCACGCCTGAAGCTGCCATGCCGAAGCTGCGCGAGCACGTCGCCAGTGTAATGGCTGCCAAGTAACCAAGGCTCGATATCGGCCAGGGGGCTGCCGGCCTCCTGGCTTTCGCTGTTTCGCTCATGGGCAGATCTTTTGGCGCGTACCGCCAAACCATACGTGCGAAGCGCCGTCCCTTCTTTTCATTACCCCAAAAGGCTTGCAGACCTTGAAAATTGCCGTTCTCTCCGATCCGCATATTGGATCGACCAATCCTGTCTTCGTTCCGAATTGGGAACAGGTCGTCGCTCATGTAAATGCACGAGAAGATGTCGATCTTGTCGTGATCCTTGGAGACCTCACCTTGCTGGGATCCGAGCAGGAAGAAGACCTGCATTTCGGGCTGAATGCACTTGGCGCCGTGAACAAGCCGTGGCTGGCCTTGCCTGGAAACCACGATGTCGGCGACATCTCGCGTGCCAGCCACCAGCCGGCAAATGCGGAACGTCTTTTGAATTGGCAGGCGCTTTACGGCCCGGGGCATTGGCACAGCGACGTGTTCCCCGGCTGGCGCCTGATCGGCCTCAACAGCCAGATCATCGGCACCGGCCTGCCGGAAGAAGCCATGCAGTGGGAGGCACTGGAGCAGGCTCTGACGACTTGTGGAGCGCTCAAACCCGTACTGTTCACCCATATGCCGCTCTTCCTGAATGACTGGGAAGAGGTTGACCGGCCGGCCTGGGCACTGATGCGGGACGGCCGCACCCGGTTGCGCCGTCTGATCGAGGGCCACAAAATTCAGGCCGTCGTCACCGGGCACATGCATCGCATCGTCCAGTTCGACCTGCCGGAAAGCCGGTTCATCTGGTGTGCGGCTTCGAGTTTTCTGACCTATGATGGGTCCATGCCCGCACAGCCGGGCGCGGCACTATTAGGCCTGACGATCCTGAACCTCAACGAGACGGATATCAGCGCCGAATTCATCGAGATAAAGGAGCTGATGGTCAGCCGTATCGAAGATTACAACGGCACGATCTACCGCTCGCCCGCGAAGGACGCTTAAAGCTATGGTCTGGTTCAGCTATCACGGTGGCCACAGCGGCGAATTCTGCAATCACGCGACCTCCACGCTCGAAGAGATTGTTTGCACCGCCATAACACGCGGCTTCACCCATTACGGCCTTAGCGAACATTGCCCGCGTTACCGGGAAGCGGATCTCTATCCCGGAGAAGAGGCATTGGGTGTTGTCGGGCTAGCTGCCGCCTTCGAGGGCTACGTCAAACGCGCCTTCGAGCTGCGCGATGCGTATGCCGGGCAGATAGAGTTGCTGATTGGCTTTGAAACGGAGACCTTGCCGCCGGACGGCTGGCTGGAAGCGATGAGCCAGCTGCGTGAAGCCCATGCCTTCGATTACATTGTCGGTAGTGTTCACGATATCTGCGGCCGGTGGCTCGATTACTCCGCAAGCGACACGGCGGCATTGGCTGCCGATCTCGGTGGCGCGGAGGAACTTCGCCTCACCTATTTCGATCGGGTGACTGAGATGGTGGAGAAGCTAAGGCCCGATATCGTCGCACATCTGGATCTCGTTCGAAAATACGAACCTCCCGGCTTTGTGTTTTCCGATCCGGTCATGCGCTCCATCGACAGGACGCTTGAGGCCGTCAAGGCAAGCGGATCCGTGCTCGACGTCAACTGCGCGGCCTTTCGCAATGGTTATGGGCCGGTTTATCCGCTTCCACATATGCTTGAACGCGCCCGAAAGATGGGAATCCCCGTCACGCTCGGTGACGACAGCCACGGCGCGCAGACTGTCGGCGCAGAACTGGACCGGTCGCTCGCGGCGATTGCCGCTGCGGGATATCGCAGCGTTGCGTATCTGACCCGAACCGAAGGCTGGCGTGAGGCGCCGCTCGAAACCGTCTGCCCGCGTGAGCGCTGAGCGGAAGAAATAACGACATGAATACTCCCCCTTCAACGCGGTCTCTTTCGATCATTCCTGCCACCGAAGCCGACATTCCTTTCATCATGTCGGTGGAGCGGATTCCGGGTTATGCGGCTTTGGTCGGCAGCTACGATGCGGATGAGCATCGCCGACGCATCGAAACGGCGAACACCAACTATCTTCTCTGCCACCTCGGAACGGAACCCGTCGGCTTTGCCGTGGTTCGTCTGGACGATGACGGCATGGGAAACGCCCAGCTTCATCGTATAGCCATGGCCCGGAAGGGCTTGGGCCACGGATCTGCATTCCTGCGCCAGATTTGCCACATGGTCTTCACTTTCCAAGACGTCGGGCGGTTCTGGCTCGACCTGCTACCCTCGAATGTCCATGCGAAAGACGTCTACAGAAGAATCGGCTTCATCCAGGAAGGTACAATGCGCCGGGCGCTTCGGCTGAAGAATGGAAACCGCGAGGATCTGGTCCTGATGTCGCTGCTCCGTGAAGAGTGGAGTGCGCTCGACGGTTGAGCAGCGGTGCCTCCCGCGGGGGTACACTCGACCAATCAGCGAGCGCAGCCCCTGCGCCACATTGAAGCTGCGCAGGGTCAACCACGCCTGCCAAAGCTGCGGCAGGTCGAATGCAAGAGGTAATCTCTTCAATCTCGCATCCGATGTTCACTAGCATCGAAGTTCTTTCCGAACGCAGTGACGCTGGGCGGCCAACAACCCTTGGCCTACCGGCAGAGAAACGGATAACCGGCCATGAGTGGGCGTCATCGCGACATCATCGCGAGTGGCCATAGTACGATCTGCGGGAAGATCACGAGCAGGACGAGAACCGCAATCTGGGCGACCATAAAAGGTACGACCCCCTTGATGACGCCGGTCATCGGAACCCGTGCCACGCCACAGACGACGTTGAGCACCGTGCCGACAGGAGGCGTTACCAGACCGATCGCATTGTTCATGATGAACAACACGCCGAAATAGACGGGATCTATTCCTGCCTGCTTGACGATTGGCATCAACACGGGGGTCAGGATAAGCACCGTTGGCGTGAAGTCCATCGCCGTACCGACGATCAGCACGATCACCATGAGGATCGTCATCAGGAGAATCTTGTTCTCCATGAACGGCTGTACCATGTCGGCCAGCTGCTGCGGAATGTTCGCGGTGGTGATGAGCCAGGCGGAAACACCCGCAGCGGCAACGAGGAACATCACGACAGCAGTGGTTTCAGCCGCGCGATACATAAGTCCGAACAGATCAGCCAGCTTGATCTCGCGATAGACAAAGACACCGACGAACAACGAATAGACAGCCGCTATCACCGCCGCTTCGGTCGGCGTAAAGGCGCCGATCTTCAGGCCACCGATGACGACCACGGGCATGACAAGCGCCCACAACGCCTTGCGCGTTTCGCTCAGTCGCTCGGCAAGGGTTCGCCTCGGTTCAACCCTCGGCTTGTCCCGCCCGATACTCCAGCGCCAGGCCAGCATGATGGCAAGACCCATCAGCAATCCAGGCACGATGCCGGCCAGGAAGAGTTTGGTGATCGACACACCGCCGGCGACGCCAAAGATGATCATGCCGACCGATGGCGGGAGCACCGGCGCGATGATGCCGCCGCAGGAGATGAGCCCGCAAGAACGATTGATATCGTAGCCCGCATTCCGCATCAGGGGTATCAGCACCGAGGCAAGCGCCGCCGCGTCGGCAACCGCAGAACCGGAAAGCGACGCCATGACAATCGCGGCCAGGACCGCGACATAACCGAGGCCGCCGCGAATGTGGCCGATCCACGCCATTGCCATGGTAATGATGCGCCGGGTCATTCCGCCGGCATTCATCAATTCGCCGGCCAGCATAAAGAAGGGAACGGCGAGCAAAGGAAAGCTGTTGGCGCCGTCCCACATGTTCTGGATGATAATTTGCGGATCGGTGATGCCCATGTAAAACATCATCACAAGTCCGCATCCGATCAGCGCGAACGCAATGGGCATGCCCAGCGCCATCAGGCCAAGAAGCGACGCTATGAAGACAAAAACGATCATGATCAGCGTCCCTTCTGCTCGTCGGTCGCGCGTGCCGCCTGAAGCCCTTCGTCGAGGCCTTCCTCGTGAACGTCGATCAGTTCGTTATCGGCAATGTCCCCCATGGCCAGCCGCATGAGGTTTGACAGGCAGATCAAGGCAATCGCCGCACCGGTGACGTAGCTGACCCCATAGACCCAGAGCATGCTGATCTGCGCGACCGGAGATTCCGTGATTTTCAGGATATCGTGCTGAAGCCAGGTGCCATAAAAGATGAAAGCGGCACAGACGAACATCACCACCTGGCTGATTGCCCAGCACACCTTTCGTCCAAGGACCGGCAACGCCTGCACGACAATGTCGACACCCAGATGGCTACGCCTGTGCAGGCCGATGATTCCTCCCAGGAAGGTCATCCACACGAACGCAAATCGGGGAAGCTCCTCCGAGATGTCGATCCCGGTATTGAAAAACAAACGAAGGACGACATTGCCAAAGACCATCACAAGCATCGTGGCCATGCAGAGTACGAGGATGATCTCAATGGCGCGGTAAAAACCGCCGACCCCTGCATCCAGAAATGCGCGCATTTTCCTCTCCCCAGCGAGAAGGGTGGCCGCATTCAATGTGCGGCGCCCCTCGCAGATTTCACAGATTTCGGTCTGAACAATGCGGCGACGAGCCGGTATTCCGCGCCGACTCGCCGCCGATAACAGCGATTATTTTCTGTGCTTCGCTATCTCGGCGTAGAACTGATCGACGAATTCATTGCCAATCACATCCTTGTTCTTGGCGACGACCGGTTCGATGGCCTTGCGGACCGCATCGAGTTCAGCCGGCTGCATCACCGTCGCCTTCATGCCCTCGGCTTCAAGCTTCTTGAGAGCTTCGCTGGCATCACGCAACTCGGCCTCCCGCTGGAAGGTGCGCGTTTTCTCCGCGGCAGCCTGAACGGCATTCTGCTGTTCCGCCGTCAGCGAGTCATAGAACCTCTTGGAAGACAGCAGCGCCACGGGCGTATAGACGTGGTTGGTGACGGTCAGGTATTTCTGCACCTCGAACATCTTGTTCGCGTACATGTCCACGAACGGATGTTCGTAACCATCGAGTGCCCGTGTTTCGAGCGCGGTATAAACCTCGGTGAACGCCATGGGCACGGCGTTCATGCCAAGTGCCTTGAAGCTGGCGAGTGCCATGGGGCTTTGCATCACCCGGACTTTCAGTCCCTTCATGTCGGTGAGCGATGCCACCGGGTGTTTGCTGTTCGACAGATTGCGGAATGCTCCACCAGCCCAGACAAGGCCATGAATATTCATGTCGGCAAGGTTGTCGAGCAGCCGCTTTCCCTGTGGACTATCGAGCACGTCCGCTGCCTCGGTGTCGGTCGCGAACAGGAAAGGAACGTCAAATATCTGAAGTTCCTTCTCGTGGGTCGCGATGGGAGCAAGCGCGCCCATGTAGAGGTCGATAGTTCCCGACTGAAGCGCCATCAGCATCTTCTCTTCGGATCCGATTGCGGAATTGCCGAAGACGTCGATTTTCACGCTGCCACCGGTTGCCTTAGCCACTTCCTCGGCGAAGTATTTCATAGCTGCCGAGCGCGGATGGGTATCGGCAAACCCATGGCCGAGTTTTGCCACCTTGGCGTCCTGAGCCAAAATCGGTGTGACCGGCATGGCGGAAAATGCAATCGCGGCACATATGCCGAAACCGATTGCGCGACGCGCCATGTCCGGCGTGGTACCCGTGCCGAAGCACGATGCCAGATATTGCTTTCCCGCGCCAAATGCGCGCTTCATCGATACGAGTTTCATGTCATTCCTCCCCTGGTTTTGTTGGAACTCGTCACGCTCTCCCGAAGCGCAACGACGTGGTTTGCGGCGCCTACAGCACGGAAATCATCCCGCCATCGGCATAGACAATCTGGCCATTGACGTAGTCGGATGCGGCGGACGCGAAATAGATGACGGTTCCCGCCAGTTCCTCCGGTCGGCCCCAGCGCCGGGCTGGCGTGCGTGCCTTGACCCATGCGTCGAATTCCGGATTGGCGAGCAGGGCCTCGTTCATGTCCGTGATCATGTAACCGGGGCCGATCGCGTTGGCCTGGATACCCTTTTCGGCCCACTCGGCCGCCATGGCCTTGGTCAGCATCTTGATACCGCCTTTGGCCACGGTGTAAGGTGCGACCGTTGCCCGGGCGAGTTCGGAGGTCAGCGACCCGATATTGATGATCTTGCCGGAACCACGTTCCGCCATCCGCTTCGCCGCTTCCCGGCCAACGAGGAAAGCCGAGGTGAGATTGGTGTCGATCACACGACGCCAGTCAGCCGTCGCCAGCTCAAGCATCGGCTTGCGAAACTGGATGCCGGCATTGTTGACGAGGATGTCCACCCGGATACCGTCCCGATCAAACGTCTCGAAAGTGGCAAGGACGGCAGCTTCGTCGGTCACGTCGAACGCCGAAGTCAGCACATCGCGGCCAGCCGATCGCATCGCTGCGGCGGCCTCTTCGAGGCGGGTGGTATCGACACCGTTGAGGATCACCCTGGCGCCGGCATTCGCCAACCCCTCGGCAAAAGCTCGCCCCAGTCCGCGGGACGAACCCGTCACCAGAGCGGTCTTGCCGCTGAGATCGAATAGTGAAACGCTCATAATGATTTCCTCCTCAGAGTTCGGTTACACGGACCGTGAGGTCCGAGCGATCGAAGAAGGATGGCTGCAGTTCCGTGCCGAGGCCGGGGCCTTCCATCGGATAGACGAAGCCGCCTTCGATGCGCGGCACCTCCGTCACAAGCTCGCGATACCAGCCCTTGTAGAAGGCGCGTACGCTTTCCTGAATGAGTGTGTTGGGCTGCGAGAAGCTCATGTGAATGGCGGCGGCGAAGCCGACCGGGCCGATGCAGTCATGTGGCGCAAATGGCCGGTGATAGGTCTCCGCCATGGCCGCGATCTTGCGGCCTTCGGTGAGGCCGCCCGTCCAGCACAGATCGGCCATGACGACATGGGCGGCATCCCGGTCGAGATATTCCTTGTAGGCAAAACGGGTGCCGAGCGTTTCGGAGGCGCAGGTCCACACGTCGGTGGAATGTGCGAATTCGGAGAGCGCCTGCGGTGAATTCATCCGGATCGGATCTTCGTACCAGGTCGGCTTGAAGGGCTCGAGCGCCCGCGCGATCTGCTTGGCGACCGGCAGGTTCCAGAGCGAATGGAACTCGACCATGATATCCATCCTGTCGCCGACGGCCTTGCGGATCAACTCGAACGGCCGGATCGCCGTCTTCATCTGTTCCGCCGTGATGAAAAGGCCGCGGTTTTCCATCGCGGCAGGATCGAACGGCCAGATCTTCATGGCCGAGATACCATTCGACAGGAGATCCTCGGCAAGTTCGCCCGCCCGGTTCATAAAGCCGTCGAGATCCTCGTAAGGCCCCGTTTCCTCGCCGAGGTTCCAGGTGTCCACAGGCTTGATCTTCTTCGTCCGCACATAGCGGCTTCCGGCACATGTGTTGTAGACGCGCATCTTCTCCACGCAGAGGCCGCCCAGCATCTGGTGGACCGGTTGTCCGCACACCTTCCCGAACACATCCCACAATGCGATATCGATTGCGGAAGCCGCCCGATGTTCTGCTCCCGTCGAGGCATGGCCCATCGGCAGGTTCAGCATTTCCCTGTGAAGCGCCTCGATGTGAAGCGGGTTGCGACCCATGAGCCGGCTTGCCAGCGTATCGTGGATATGAGCCTCGACGGCCGCCGCCCCATAAAAGGTTTCCCCGAGGCCGGTAACGCCCTGATCGGTTTCCACATGCACCCAGAGGACATTGGAGAACTCATCCGCACGAAAAGTCTTGATCGCAGTTATTTTCATTGTCACTTCCGTTCAATCGGCCGTGCTTTCGCCAGGCCCGCCACTTCGGTCGGAAAGACGCATGGACAAAGGAAAACCGTCGCTCGCACGCGAAAGCATGCGACCCATTTTCTCCATCAATGTCCTGCTGACGGCTCCTCCCGCCGGATTTTTCTGGCAGAATTTCTGACAGTCTTCTATAATGGTGTCAACCAAAATTGTGAAAGTAGTGCTCCGAAATGGAAAAAGCTGTAGTACAGGTTGGCGACCAAGATACAGGGCTCGTTGAACGCACCATCGCAGGCATCCGCGCATACATGCGCGAAAACCAGCTTCGTCCGGGCAGCCCCATGCCCAGCGAAACCGCCATGGCCTCCAAGCTCGACGTTTCCCGGACTGTGGCCCGAGAGGCCTTCCGCGCCCTTGCAGCGCTTGGTATCCTGGAGGTCGGCACGGGACACCGCGCGCGCGTCGCGGCACCGGACGCGGCACCGCTCAGCATGATTCTCGACCATACCGTGATGATGAAGCAGCTCAGCGTTCAGCAGGTGCTGGACGTTCGCCGCACACTCGAGCTTCGCACGGTAAATCTCGCATCTCTGCGCAGGACAGATGCACAGGCGCGGGAACTTCTCCAGATAGTGGAAGACATGTTCCATGCACTCGAAACGCCGGAAGCGGTTATGGAACTCGACATCCGTTTCCACGAACTCATTGCCCAGGCCTCTGGCAACTCCCTTTACGGGATCATCGTCGGTTCGTTCCGCGTCATCACGCAACAAACCTGGCATATCGGTTGGCGCAGCCGCGCCACTTTGGAGAACCGCACCGAAAACATCCGCTGCCACCAGAGGATCGCCGAGGCGATCAGCCTCCAGAATCTGGAGATGGCGGAGACTGCCATGGCCGAACATTTCGACTCGGCCATCGGCGTCCTGCTTCGGGCGGGCGTTAATTGACGCGGGCAAGATGCGAACGCCTGCCAGACGCCGGCCGGCTGCCGTGGCAGGGAGCGCCCCGCGAAAATCAGGCTTACAGGATCATGCGCTTTGTCGTGTTTTCTGAAAGAAATTCATAGACATCCTCTTCCCGCAGCGGCCGCGCATAAACATAGCCCTGCACCAGCGTGGCGCCGAGACCTTCAAGGGCTGCAAGCTCCTCGAAAGTTTCGACCCCTTCGACCACACATTCCAGCCCCATATCCCGACTGAGGGTGAGAAGGGATTTCACGATTTTGTAGCTGGCCGGCTTTTCGTGCAGATCCGTGACGAAGCTGCGATCGATCTTGATCTTGGTGAGAGGGAGCGCGTGCAACCGCGTCAGGCTGGAATAGCCGGTGCCGAAATCGTCCAGCGAAATGCCGCAACCGAGGCGCCGCAGCATTTCGACCGACTGCCTGACCTGTTCGAAATCATGCGCAAAGGCCGTTTCGGTAATTTCAAGGTCAAGACGTCGTGGGTCGAAGCCGCTGTTGTCGATGATGCTGATCAATGACAGCACACCTTCGCAGGAATTGAGATCATGGGCCGAAAGGTTGAAGGATAGTCTGAGGGACGGCTCCCACGCTGATGCAGAGGTGAGAGCGGTTCTAAGCAGAGGCCGCGTCAGTGAGCTGACGATACCGGCCCGTTCGGCAATGGAGAAGAACTGGGCAGGAGGGACATGCCCGAGGACCGGGCTGTGCCAGCGCGCCAGGGCTTCAAAACCAGCGGCTTTTCCATCACGTATATCTACGATCGGCTGGAACACGACTGAAAGCTCGTTTTCCATATCTTTCTGCTTGAGCAGATGCTCGATGCGGGCTTCGATATTGATCTGCTTTTCGTGCTCCGCATCAAACAGAACAGCATCGCCGCGCCGGGTCTTCTTGGCATGGTAAAGGGCATAATCCGCCCTGTCGAAAAGCTGTTCAAGCGTGGAGGCGAGATTTGGAAAGACGGCTATCCCCATGGAAGCGGAAACATGTACCGTTCCCTCCGGCATATGGTAGGGCGCTCCCAACTCCTCCGAAATAGCATTAGCCTTTGCAACGAGCTGCGTATCGTCCTCTATGATCGGGGCGACGATGGCAAACTCGTCACCGCCCAGCCGAAACGCCTTGCTGGCTTTCAGACTGGCGGCAAGGCGTTTGCTGACATTGACCAGCAGCCTGTCTCCCACGGAATGCCCATAAAGGTCGTTGACCGGCTTGAAGCCGTCAAGATCGATGACGCCGAGAGCCAGCCGGGTTCCCTCTGCCCTGGCCTTTTCCAGTTCGGTTTCCAGATGTTTGAAAAAGGCGCGGCGGTTGGGCAGTTCCGTCAGGCTGTCGATATTGGCAAGCAGCAGGTTCTCATTGCTGAGCGCTTCCGTGCGCTGTTGCGAAACGACCATGCGCTCGAAATTGCGGTAGTTGGTCAACAGGATGGACATCATGCCGGCGCAGACCAGCAGAACATTGATGGCAATGGCGATGAATGTCGGTTGTCGTGAGGCCAAAAAGAAGACAATGAACGCGCCGTTGACGATGACCGTGACCATGAAGGCGGCCGAACGCACATACATCAGACAGAAGATGCAGGAAATGACGGTAATCGCCATGTAGAAGGCAACGTGGGATTGCGTATAGGCGTCCCCATAGGGCACCAGCAAAAAAGACCAGAACGTGAATGCCATGGCGATGCCGGCCGCCAGGCGATTTGCGCGCTGGAGTGCCGCATGGGCCACCTTTGGCGGGGGATCGATACCGCGGGTCCTCCACCAGAATGCGACCCTGAGTGTGCAGCCGAGTGTAAAAACGGCGGGAACTCCAATGGTGAGCCAAAACGGCGCCAGTTGCACATGCGTAATGGTAAGCGCCCATGTGCTTGAAAGAAGTATGAAATACATCATCGGCATCTGCCGTGTGAAGGCACGATACTGTGCTTTCAGCAGGTCCGGGTTGTCGGACCGGACAGACATGAAATGCTGCAATTTCTGTTTGGCGCTTATTATGTTCATTTGCACGGCTCATAAAATACAGAGTCGCTTATGTAGCAAATCCATCTTACGTCATCGGAAATACACAAGGTAAATCAAGAGAAAATGAAAGCAACTTCAAGGTGCACACTCATATCTCTACATAATCTGCGGAAAATACTTTCTTATCTTACTCTACTTCAACCATTCAACTCCTCACCCTGGCGGATGCAATGTGAGGAGCCTGAGATGATTGAACCCAGGCTGTGGCGTTATATTTTGTGTAATCACAGTCTCCGCCCGATGACGATATCGAAGGGTTCGACTGCCCGCAAAGCCTCATGCTCCCTTCGGCTGGCGCTTTGGCTTTAGCGATTAAATCGAAAATCGTCTCAAGTGCGCCCAGCTGTTTCTGGCGGCCAGCATGCGATCCGCGTCAATCGCCCTGCCATTCATTGGCTGGGGCTTTTTATGGATTTGTTACTCCATAAGCGCATCGTCTGCGTTTCAGCCACCAAAAGGATAGTACGTCGCCAACTTCGGAGTATTGGCCACTACGTATCGTGATCCCCCTAGTCCTTACGACCAGCTTGCCGCCTGTTTTCACCTCCCCAAGAATGCACCTTCAGACCGGACGTGTGGCGGGAGAAAAAGCGTGAGGATGATTTTCCTAAACAGATATGGTTTCCCAGACCAGTCGGCAACAAGCCGGATGATATCGTCGATCGCAATCTCGCTGGCGCAGCGCGGAATGAACGTGACTGTCGTTGCCAGCCGCGAAATACACAATCATCCCGGCAGCACATTGCCGGCAACCGAGACGGTTCGGGGTGTACATATCCAACGGCTCGCAAGCGGCCGCTTCGGTCGGCACAGCCTGTTGCGTCGGAGCATTGATTATCTTCTTTTTCAGGTACTGGCATTCGTTTGGCTTCTGCGCAATGTCGGGGCGACGGATACGGTCGTCGTCTGCACGGATCCTCCGCTCCTCTCCGTCTCGAGCAGCATCGCGATCCGCCTCAAGGGCGCATGCATGGTGAACTGGATCATGGATCTGTTTCCGGAGACCGCGGTCGAACTTGGATTTTTCAGAAAGCGGGCACGGTGGCTTGTGCGATGGGTCACGCGGGCGCGCAACTGGTCTCTGAAGTCACCGGGGATGGTCGTCTGCCCTACCGGCAGAATGGCGGAATTCCTCATCCTGCAAGGCCTAGCAAAGGATCGCGTCAGCGTCCTGCATCACTGGTCGGATGGCGAGGAAATATATCCTGTCGCGCCCCACGACAACAGCTTGCGAAAGGCGTGGGGACTGCAGGATGTCTTTGTCGTCGGTTATTCGGGAAACTTCGGGCGGGCGCATGAGTTCGGCACGATCCTTGCTGCGGCCAAACGTCTCGAGCACAGACAGGATATCCGGTTCCTTCTGATTGGCGGCGGACACCAGCATGCGGCCGTCAAGACTGCCGTTCAGGATCTCGGCCTTCAGAACGTCATCTTCAAACCGCTGCAGCCAGCGGAGAATCTCGCTGAAAGCCTGAGCGTTGCGGACGTGCATCTGGTCTCGCTTCTGCCGGAACTTGAACACTGCATCATTCCAAGCAAGTTCTATGGCATCCTGGCAGCCGGTCGGCCGACGATCTTTGTCGGCGACCCGGATGGAGAAGTCCCGCGTGTTCTAAGCGCCAAGGGATGCGGCAGAAACGTCGAAATCGGTGCGACCGACAAACTCTCCAGCATAATCGAAGAACTTTGCGACGACCTGGATACCCGCAACGCAATGGGTGATGCGGCAAGACGACTGCTTTGTGCCGAATATTCCCGAGAAAAGGCGGCGGACGCCTGGGCGGTACTGATCGCCGGATTGCAGAATGTCGAGCCTTCCAGGTCCCCTATCGCTCAAGGTATCTCGCCATGAAAGACAAAGTCGTCGTCAGCCAGCTCGGAGCCCGCATGCATTATGCCGTGCCGAGGATCTTCGCGTCCGCAGGCCGCCTTGCCCATTTTTATACGGATATCTGCGCGACTAAGGGCTGGCCCCGGATCGTCACGTCGTTTCCATCGACCCTTTATCCAGCGCCGGTCAAACGGCTGGCCGGTCGGCTGCCCAAGGGAGTGCCGACAGCGCTGACGACGGTATTTTCCAGCTTCGGCCTCCGCTCCGTCCTGCGCCACATGCGCACGAAAGACGTGGTCGAGGAAACCTCTCACGCGATTTGGGCCGGGTCGCTTTTTTCCGAGATGGTCGCCCGGCGCGGCTTTCATGGCGCAGCAGGGCTGTACGCCTTCAGCGGCGACGCACTTGAACAGATGCGGGCGGCAAAGCAGCAGGGACTGTGGACGGCGGTCGAGCAGATGATCGCACCACGCGATGTCGTCGAAACGCTTTTGGCGCAGGAAATGACGCGATTTCCCGCATGGGCAAATCAGGTGCGGGATAATCCGCATGCGCGTATATTCGCTGATCGGGAAAAAGCAGAGTGGCGTCTTGCAGACGTCATCGTCTGCCCGTCAGAATTTGTCCGCAAGCATGTCGTCGCATGCGGGGGGCCGGAAGACCGGTGTGTCGTTGTTCCCTATGGCGTCAATCCCGTTCCTGCCATCGACAGGCGGACACGCATGCCGGGGCCAATCAGGGTTCTTACCGTCGGCGAGGTCGGACTGCGCAAGGGATCGCCCTATGTCGTGGAAGCCGCCAGATTGATGAACGGCGCCGCCCGCTTCCGGATGGCGGGCCGCGTTCGATTACCCGACGAGGTCAAGAAGCAGATTTCGCAATGGGTCGAGCTGAGAGGGATCGTCCCGCGCTCGCAGATCGCCGAAGAGTTTCGATGGGCGGATGTCTTCCTCCTGCCGTCGCTCTGCGAAGGTTCGGCTACAGCCGTCTACGAAGCGCTGGCAGCAGGCCTGCCCGTCATAACGACAGAAAACACCGGCAGCGTCGTTCGCGATGGCATCGACGGTTTCATCGTTCCCGTCTGCGACCCGCAAGCTATCGCCGCTGCGGTGCTTGAACTCGCCGACAATCCCGAGCTGAGGCAGATCATGTCCGCCAATGCCTTTTTGCGCGCCGCCGAACACACCGTGGAGTCATACGGCGAGCGGCTTCTTGCCGCCCTGCCCGGACCTCATCTGTCGCGCGCCGAGGATCTTTGCCTGACGGACGAAGCACGATACTCCGGGACCATTCAGACATGAAGATCGTCCACGTCATTGCTTCGATCGACCCGAAACATGGCGGACTGCAAGCCGTCGCCATGCGCATCGCCGCGGCACAGACGGCACTGGGCCTGGATGTCCATATCGTCAGCTACGGTGACGCTGCCATCGAAGCTCAAGTCAAGGAAATCGGTCGCAGCATACCGCATTTCGCGAATATCCACTGGCATCTCCTGCCGCCTGCCGGGAGGCTGGAAACACTTTTCTGCTTCCAGGGCCGGCGCGCACTGAAAGCCGTGCTGAAAGATGCCTCCTTCGTGCATATTCATGGCGTATGGGAGCCTTTTCTGCTCAATGCTTCCAAGCTGGCCCGCACCGCTGGCGTACCCTACTGCATTTGCCCTGCCGGCATGCTGGATCATTGGAGCCTTGGGCAGCGATCGTGGAAAAAGAAAATCGCTCTGATGCTCTGCTATCGGAAGATGCTGAACGAGGCCGCTTTCCTGCATCTGCTGAACGTCGATGAAATGGCAGCCGTTGAGCCGCTGAAGTTTCAGGCACGAAATCTGATCATACCGAATGGTGTTTTCGCCGAGGAATTCGATCCCCTGCCCGACAGAGGTCATTTCAAGCGGAAAATCGCTTTGACGCCCGGCAGGCGTTACATTCTGTTCCTTTCGCGCTTGCACATCAAAAAGGGTGTGGACATTCTTGCCACGGCCTTTGCGGCAATCTGTGACACCTATCTCGACGTTGATCTCGTCATCGCTGGTCCACCGGGTGGAGCGGAGGGCAACCTTTTGTCCCTGATCGAAAAATTCAACATCCAATCCCGCGTCTTTCTGGTCGGGGCCATTTACGGCGAGACGAAGCTCGAAGCAATGGTTGATGCCGACTGCTTCTGCCTGCCAAGCCGACAGGAGGGTTTCAGCATGGCGATCACCGAAGCGCTCGCCTGCGGGACACCTGTTGTGATCACTGATCAGTGTCATTTTCCTGAAGTTGGTTCTGCTGATGCCGGGCTTATCGTCTCAGTTGATGCGGCCGAAGTTGCCAGAGCTTTGGCAAGTGTTCTCAGCAATCCCGCCAAAGCAAGGACGATGGGCGAAAACGGTCGCCGACTTGTGCTGGAGAAATTCACCTGGCCAGCCATCGCCCATGCCACTCTTGAAGGTTATCGACTTAGCGCGTAAGAAGCAGCCGCTTCCTGACAACGGGAGCCGACAGGTCTGGCTGGGTTGCCGACATAGATCGTCCAGGGCTCCAGAGATTTCGCCGTGACGGCGCGCGCACCGAGAACAGCCCCCTTGCCGATGACGACACCAGGCCCGACGAAGGCTTCCGCAGCCACCCAGGCGTCGTCCTCGATCACCACCGGTCGCGTCAACAGGGGAAACGCGCTGTCCTGAACATCATGCGAACCGGTGCACAGATGGGCACGCTGCGAGACGGAGGCAAATTGGCCGATGGTGATCGTGTCGACGTTGTAGCAGATCACGCCAGGCCCGAGAGATGAATGACGTTCCATGACGAGGTGCCCCGGCCACCACACGATCGCCTTGGAATGCACCATCGCGGTGGAATGCAGGCGCGCGCCGAAACGGCGCAGGAGAAAATTGCGCCAGCGGCGCATCGGCGGCGGCGTCCAGGAGGCAAGAAGCCGCCACACGATCATCCAGACCAGCCGTTTCAGCCGGAAACGCAGTGCAAAAGTCGGACCTCCGAAGCGCGGCAGGGGCGTCGTTGCGTGCTGGAAGCCGGGATCGTCGTATCGTGAGCGCATCGCCTACCCTCCCGCTTGAGACGTCAAAGATGGTATCTCGTATCGACGCTGCTGCTCGCGAGCGGGTATAACGGCAAATGCCAGCGCCGGCACGGCGAACATCAGCATATGCACCCAGACCATAAGAACCCAGTCGGTCTGATGCGATATGGCATGCATGGAAGGTATGATCGACAAAAGATAGGTGAATTGCGCTGCGAACTCGCCCAGGTTCGCGGTCACCCAGATCCGGCGCATCAGATAAGCGAGCAGGAAAAATTTGAATGCTCCCAAATACCAGAAGGACTCGAACGCATCAGCCATTCCGGTCTCCGTCGTTCCAAGGACGGGATTGTAGTCGCGCGATTGGACCGGCACCGGCAGCATGAAGGATCGCTTGACCTCCATGCCAACGAGTTGCGCGGGCACGAAGTTGAACACCAGCCTGTTCCAGTGGAACTTGCCGTAGTCGAATTGCAGGGTGGTTGCGGTGTTGTCGATCCGCATAATCGCATTGCGCATCTCGTCGCCGCCGTCGCGGAACACTTTTTCAAGATTGCCGACGAAATCTATCTTCTTGATGTCATCCCAGACGGGCGCAGCATTGGCCTTGGTAATGGCGCGGTAATCACCCATGCTGTTCATCGACAATGTGCCGAGGAAAAGTGCCACGATCACGAGGATGCGCGGGATCGCCCGCCCCTTGTAAAACCACCAGGCCAGCGCGAACATCATGATGAGTTCCACCGCTTCGGCGCGCTTTCCTGTTATCACGATGCGATCCAGGTAGAAGACGAGATCGAACGCGAGGACAACCAGCGCCAGCCAGGAAAACCGGCGTGCAAGGCAAAGCACCGCAATGGCCAGACCATAACTCAACAGCCGCGAAAAGAAGATGTACATGACCGGAACACCGGTCATCTGCACCGCAATGGTCAACTCTCCCGGCAGTCGGCTGAGCTGGAAATAGAAGTATGCGCCGGCGACCGAGAGAACGGCTGCAACGATCAGCAGACGTGTTTCATCGAAATCGATACGGAAGAATGAAAAGGGTTTTGCCGTTCTGCTCCATCCCCACCAGCACATGAAAAGGCACAGCATCATGAAGAGCGCGGCTCTGGCGAACGCGCCTTCCGGCAGGAACCTTTCTGATGCCAGGCCGGGAATCTGCGGCATGATGAAACTGAACGTGATGACGCCGGTCAGAAACGGGAACTCATAAATCCGCTCCCGACGGGTCATTCCCCAACAAATGAGCAGGAGAACACCACCGAACAGGCAAAGAACCAGGAGCGTATTCATGAAGCGAGCCCCACCTGAACCGGAGGCAAATCCCGCACGAAGCTGCTTCTGAGGTCGTAGAACAACGTCTTGGCGTATTCCTTGAACACCTGCACCCCGTCTGCATCGACGGCAAGCCGCCACAGCGACACGGTTCGTTGCGCAGGAAGGGAAACCCACTGGATTTGAGGCATCACAAATCTGAAGCGCTTTACCGCACGCCGTGAATGAAACCAGCTCGTGACCAGAATGGCGCGTTTTGCTCCCATTCCAATCAGCTGCGGCTGTGCGAACGTCGCGTTTTCCCAAGTGCTAACCGAAAGACATTCCGTTGTAATGACTGCGAAATCGACCCCCATCTGCACCAGCATGTCGCGGATGACGTCGCAATCCCCGTAGCCAGTCACCAGAACGAAGGGCGCCCTTCCCTCGTGCCATAGTTTTGCGGCCTGGGCAGCACGGGGAGGACCGTCTCCGCCCAGAACCACAATGACGTCGGCTTGCGCAGGCGGATCCTCAACGACAAGCAGCGATCCCGCTGAAACGAGTGCCAGACCATAGAGCCCGATTGCAGTCAGCATCGTCAGGCCCAGGAAAATTGCGTTCCGTTTCAACGGCAAAGCATCTTTCATGTATTGCGAAACGCGCGAAGGCGAAGGCCTTCCTTTCGCAACGGGCTTTGAGGAGGTTCGTGGTCCGGGCCACGGCGCTTTCATGATCGATTACTCTTCATTCGTCGATTGCATGGCTCTTGGTTCCGGCACGGCGCTGGCGGCAACCGGCCGACGCGCTACCTCGCGGTAGAGATCGAAATTTCCCTTATGAAGCCAGGTTTTCGAGAGATAGCCCGTCGCGGCAAGGACGAATGCGGTGTGAAGGGCAATCGGTACGAGAAGGCCGGCGGCCATCAATTCCGCCGGGATATTGGCTTTGATTCCGGCAAAACCGATGCTTCCACAAATGAAGGAAATTACGACCAGCGTGTTCGTTGCCGCCGCCGGTGAAAAACCGTAGTCCAGCAGCAGGTGATGAAAGTGCCAGCGATCGGCCGACATTGGACTGCGACCATGCATGATACGACGGACAATCAGGCTTAGCGTATCGGTGATCGGCAAGATGACGATCCAGAGCAGTGCCGGAAAGGACACCGTGGGACTTGTGGTTGCAAGCAGGACGATCACGTAGGCGATCGTTGCGCCCAGCGCGGTGCTGCCCGCATCACCGAGGAATATGCTTGCCCTTGCGCGCCATGGACTGCGCATGTTGAAAACCAGAAAAGCGCAGAGGCATACCGCGAGTGCCTGAAGCGGCGGGATGATGTCGCGGATGTCTGCGATAGCAGCCACGATCATCAACCAGATCAACGCGACGCCCGCAGTGCCACCTGCAAGCCCGTCAACACCATCAAGCATATTCCACGAATTCACCAGTCCCGTCACAAAGAGAACTCCGATGACGAAAAACAGCGGCAGGAACAAATCCGAATGCTGCGTGAAAAGCACGCCGACGGAGAGAGAGCCGATATCGGCACCGCCCACCAGGGCAATCGCCATTGCCAGTTGCATGACAAGGCGTCCTGTTGCGGGCAGCGGCCGGCGATCATCGACGACGCCCATCAGCAGGATGACCGCCAGCCCGAGCCAGAAGTTCATGCCGAGAGCCGCGTTCCACCCTCCAACGAAGGCGGAAACGGCGAAAGCGGCGAAGATTGCAATGCCGCCGCAAAGCGGAACGATCCCGGTATGGCGCTTGCGGATTGCATCGGGGCGATCCACGAGCTGAAACGCAATGGTCAGGCGCCGGAGAATGACAATGAACGATACGCACAGGATGAAAGTAGCGATGGTGTTGAAGAGTATCCCCGACATGTCTGATCCCCTCGCTAGAACCTGGCGGTGCATTTGCAACGATATTCGACTCCCGACGATCCTAAAAAACACTGGCCCTGAGGGGTATGCGGGCAAAAGGAGTGTGGAATCCACCAAAGGGAGAGGGTGTCGAAATTAACGTCTACCCTCCCTACGTCCGAACCGGATCGACCATCGAAAGAGCTAGAGCATTTCCAGTAAAAGTGCGTAGCGGTTTTACGTCCGGAAAATGCGCGAAAACAAAGATCTAGAGCGCGTCCAACGATTCCGTTTAAACAGGACGCGCTCTAGGGCCGAGACCTTGACCGTGGGCAACCACGAATGAAAAGCCGGGGTTAAGCAGTATCGTCGGAGCGATCATTCCCGAGCGGAGAGAATGGCGATCCAGTCCTGAAAGCCGAAAGCATTCGACGATGCCGGCACCGGCACGTTGCGAAGGCCATTGCGGCCGAGATGCTCGATCGGCTCGACGTAAAGTCCATTCGACGGATCATACCAGCGAAGGGTTTTCTCGCCGGCTGCCAGACGGTCGAGATCGACGGTGACAGAGGGAGCGTCGACATAGATCAAGGCGAACGACCCGTCTTTGTCGCGCGCAGCGAATGCTCCCGCATCGCTTTTCAGCACGCTGCCCTGATCGGGCACGAGCTTCCACCATGCCAGTTGATTGAAAAGCGCGGCCAGATGCGTGATGCTTTGAGCGCCACGGCTGTTCAGTGAATCTTGCCAACTGTCATGCGCTTTATAAAGTCCGGCAGCGGAAAAATGCCAGACCGGATTGTTGCCGAAGAGCTGACCGCTCGCTCCCGAAAGCAGTGCACCGTAGGCAATAAGACGAACCTGACGCTCCTTGACATCGTTCTCGCCTTCATACGCGCCTTCGATGAGGAAAAAAGGACGTCGCGGTCCAGATCGGTAACGATCCAGCGCCGCCGCCGCGACATTGTGGTACGTATAAACCGAGTCGATATCGAGCCAGGATGCATCCCGCCAAAAATCGCTCGTCACGGTATCCGGATTGCCATGCACGGTCTGCAATGCCGAAGGATTGGCTTCTGCGATCCCCATTGCAACAGCCATGACCAGATTACGATCGGGCGGATTGTAATCCCCGCCCTGCACCCAGATTATGTTCGGGTACTTCGCAAAACGTTGCCCGACATAGCGTCCATAGGCCCGCAGCTTTTCTGGCCCGGCCGCGACCATTTTTTCATACCATCCTTCGGGGCCACCGCGCGCGCCGTTATAGGCCGGACAGAGAAGCACCAGCAGGTTGCGACTGGCGGCTGCCTTTATGAAAGTTTCGGCCCGGTCGAAATAGGCCTCGTTCGGTCGATCGAACGGCTCGTCGACAAAAGGTTTCTCGCCGTAGAAGTTTGCCGGCGCCTTGCGGGAGAACTGATGTTCGATCAAAGATACAAGGACAGTGTTGAAGCCCTGTCGCTTTCGGGTTTCCAGATAAAGTTCCGCATCGGGGATAGAGGCATCCCCGATGAGTGACCAAGCACTGTCCCCGACAATCAGGAATGGCTGCCCCTTGCTGTCCTCGAGATAACGACCGTCCTGCGCCGTCCGGAGCGGAAAAGCGGTATCCTGTGCAATACAGGTCGAAAACATGCATAGCCAAAGAAGGAAGACGCTGGATATATAGCCAAGCCGCCCGTCATCGCCGATCATCACGTCAGAGCCGTTCACGAACGACGCGAAGCCAGTTTTTCAACGGCAACGGCACATAGGTTCTAATGCCCGGTTTCAACCCGGCGGGGATCGACCAGTCCTCCATCCTGAGCACCGGTGACAGTTGCGGACGGTCGGTCAGCGTCGTCGCGATCACGTCGTTGTAGCGCGCGGCCATCCTTTCGATGCTGAAGCGGTTCAGAACCATCTCCTTTGCCGCAATCGACATGCGCTCGAGAAGGTCGCGATCGGCATGCAGGCGCGAAATCGCGTTGGCCGCTGCCGTATAGTTGCCGATCGGGAACAGGAAACCGTTTCGCCCCGTCTCGACGATCGTGTCCGTTACGCCCCGGATATGGGACACGACCGGAACGCAGCCGCCAGCCATAGCCTCGATCATCGTCATGCCAAGCCCCTCGAAGCGGGACGGCATGATGAGAACATCGTGACTGGCCATGATGGCCGGTATGTCTGAAAGCTGAACGGAACCTGTGTAACTGACGCGACCGGCATGGCCGGCGAGTCTTCGTTTGAGTTTACCCATATCCGACCCGTCTCCCACGATCGTCAGGCGCACCGCCTCGGGCAAGGCATCCAGTATTTCCCGTAACCACATGACGCCTTTGGATGCATCTTCTATCCGACCGACGAAGAGAGCTTTAAGTTCCGGCCCCCGGTTTATACACCGGCCCACCTGCTTACGGAACGCGTCGCTATCCACCGCATTCGGGATTGCATATGTGCGATCCCTCGAAAAGCCGTGGCGCGCGACCAGATCGGCGCGGCACCGCTCCGACACGCCGATCGTCACATGGGCGTAGTCCCGAACCGAGCGCGCGGCCGCGTATGTTCCAGGCGAGATATTATGGACGACGAGAATACGCAGGACGTCTTCGGGCAGATAGCGCGCGATATTTGTCTGCAACTGATCGCCAAGAACGTTGACGATCACACCGTCGAACCCTCCGTCTTCAATCGCCGCCGCCATTCGTCGGGCGCAATCGCGTTCGCTGAGATTGACGGGCATCCGCAGTAGCTGACCGAATGCCTTTTCATCCTGCAGCTCGAAGGGCAGCCCGTATGTTTCCTTGCACACGCCGAGCCATCGCACATCTATGCCATAGGCGACGAGGCCTTTCCGAAGATGTTTGAAGACGGAATAGGTGCCGCCGATATGGGGAAGGACAAAATAGGCAAGCTTCATGGGACACTCTCGCTCTTGCAACCACAACCATCCCGCAATGGATCGACGACGGGTGGTTCAAAGGGCTGCCTCGCGACATACTAAAAAGCCGTCGGATGACGGGCAGTTGCATCTTAGGCTTAGCTGCATCTTCCTTTGAAAGGTTTGCCTCAACCAGACTATTCGTTTGGCGTAAGGCGCAGCCCGAAGGTCGGTGTGGGGTCGCGCTGATCCAGAAGATATCAATGCCATATCGAGCGTGTCGGCGCCGTGCTGCGATTGGAAAATAAATGAGGATCACTCTCCTTGGACAATTTGGTTCTGGCAATTCCGGCAATGACGGATCGCTGGAAGCAATGCTCCTTTATCTGCGCAGGATGAGGCCCGATGCCGACCTGTTGTGTATCTGCGCAAGCCCGACCGTCGTAAGTGCGAAGTTCAATATTCGTTCGATGGGCGTTGGGGGACCTCCCCTGACGAATGTGTGGATGAAGCGACTGGACAAGCTGCTTGGCAGGCTGCCCCGACGGCTGATGCTATTTGTCAGTTCCCTCTTCCATTTCGACAAAGTCGACCTGATGATCATACCGGGGACCGGCATCCTCGATGACTTTCAGGAAAAGTGGTTCGGTTGGCCCTTTGTCGTCTTTTGCTGGTGTCTCGTCGCACGCCTTCGCAACACGCAGATCGCCTTCGTAAGTATCGGCGCCGGTCCGATGAAAAGCCTTCTCAGCCGCTGGTTCCTTCGCTCCGCCGCACAGATGGCCTCTTATCGATCCTACCGAGACGATTTCTCGCTCAACTACATGAAAGCGATCGGTGTTGACGTGTCGCGAGACCACCGTTACCCCGACATCGCCTTTGATCTTCCCGTTCCCGCGCCTCGCCGGGAGAGATCCGCCGATGGCGTGATGAGAATAGGCGTCGGCGTCATGGACTATCGCGGCTGGCGTCACAACGATCCCGAGGCCGCCAAGATCTACAAGGCCTACATCCACAAGCTCTCACGGCTCGTGAGCTGGATGATCGGCGAAGGCCATCGCATCACCCTCGTGATGGGGGATGTTACGGATCGTGTCGCCTGTGCGGATCTGATGTTTCTGCTTACGGATATGCTCTCCGAGAACGAGCTATCGCAGATAGAGATCAGCTCGGCAGCAACGCTCCACGATATAATGCAACAGATGGCGGCGATCGATCTTGCCGTCGTGTCCAGATATCATGGTGTGGTCTGTTCCCTGAAACTCGGCAATCCGACGATATCGATAGGGTACGCCCGCAAGTTCGATGATCTGATGCATGATTTCGACCAACAGAAATTTGCCCGGCACATCGACACGTTCGAGGTGGAGGAAATCATCGAACTGGTAAAAGAGATACTCGCTGATGCAGAGGCGGTGAGGCAGCGGATTGCCATCGCCAACGAGCGCTTTCAGCGCCAGCTCTCTGAGCAACAGGCGTTATTGGGCCGGGAATTTCTCTTCAGCGATGTCGTCGCGATGCCGCAGAGCGCTACTCCTTAGACACACGCTGGCCCGCAACCCGATTCTTTCGAGGTAGTGCCGAGGCTCATTAACGTCCGATGGGAGTAGACCACACACTGTCGCATGCCCCTTGCACGAACATTCTCCAAACGGCTTACACCTACGGATCTCATTGCCATCCCAACGGTCAGATTTCCAAGGTGCAAGCCCCTCCTCTAGTTTGACGCTACCGCCGACAATCGGCGACGCTGTCGGAGCCCTTCGATGCACAAAGTCCGCCGCGCCTTTTTCATGGCCATGCTGGAACAACACCTCGGAATTGCGGTCAATTTCACTCTGATCGCGATCGTATCGAGGCTGCTTTCGCCTGCTGAAGTGGGCTTTGCCGTTATCGGCTACGGGGTGACATCGGTAATTTTCGCCTTTCGCGAATTCGTTTCTTCCGATTTCCTGATTCAGCTCGATTTCGTTGAACGCGATGACATCAACACGTCGCTTACACTGTTGCTCCTGGTCAGTGGCATTCTCGGGATCATTCTCTATCTGTGTGGACCGTATGTGGCGACTTTCTACGACCAGCCCGGCCTCCAGCACTATCTTGTCCTGGCAATTGTTGCCGTCATGGCCGAAAGCCTGGGCATGCCGGCGTTTTCCATGCTGCGTCGCCAGCTCGCCTTCGGCACGATCGCACGCGTCCGAACCATCGGCCTCGTTGTTATGGCTGTTGTGACGATAGTCGCTGCCAGGAATGGATGGGGCTTCGTCAGTTTCGCTCTCGGCATGCTCGCTGGTAACAGCGTTGCCAGCGCTCTTGCCGCCTATGCCGATCCGGCGCAGCGCGCAGCACGCCTCTCGCTCAAGTCGTGGCGCCGTATGGCCGAATTCGGCCGTTATAGGGGTGCTACCACCATCGTCGACAAATTATATGAATCCCTGCCTCAACTGGTGCTCGGCCTCGCCATGACACCGACAGCGGTCGCAATCTACAATCGCGCCAATACCGTCTGCTCCATTCCCGATCGTATTTTCCTCTCGGCAATCTTTTCCTTCGCCTTCCCGGCGCTCGCCGCCGAAGTTCGCGAAGGTGGGGACGTCCGCAAGTCTTACCTGCGTGCCCTGTCTTACATCACCGTGCTTTATTGGCCGTCGCTGATTATGGTCGCCATACTCGCCGATCCCATCGTGCGCCTTGCGCTCGGAGACCAGTGGCTCGCTGCGATACCAATCACCCGGATTCTCGCGCTTGCGTCGACCTTCTGGTTTCCCATGGTGCTGACAACGCCTCTGCTTATCGCTCTCAACGCCAACCGGGAAGCTTTCCTGGGCAGTGTCGTCTGCCGCACTGTATCGGCAACTGTGCTCTGCTCCGCCAGCTTCTTCGGCCTGACCGCCGCAGCGCTGAGCCAGTTCGTAATATTGCCCTTCCAGATGCTCGTCGCCTTCTACTTGGTACGACGCCATGCGCACTTCAAACTACCCGAACTGTTCGTAGCCATCGGGCCGAGTGCAGCCGTGACCCTTGCCGCGATCGCTGGGCCGCTCGCCATATCCGCCTGGATGGGCTTCCGCTTTGACTACTCCCTCGCCCAGGCTGGCGGCGCCATCATTCTTTCGGTGGCAGGTTGGGCTGCCTGCCTAATTCTTCTGCGCCACCCTCTCCTCGGCGAGCTGCGGTCGACGTTCAATGCTTTCACCGGGCGTTTCCGCAGGATCGGTAAACCTCCTGCGCCAGCTTCTATTCCCGACACCGCCGTTTCCGCAGCGATCGAGCCATGAGCAGTATCGATATCGTCATTCCCAACTACAATTACGGTCGCTTTCTTAAGGGATGCGTCCAGAGCATCCTTGTCCAGAACGTCACGCAAATGCGTATCCTCATCATCGACAATGCTTCGACAGACGACAGTGTTGCGATCACCCGGTCTCTCGCGGCAGCTGATCCTCGTATCGAAACGAGCTTGCGCCCAAGGAACCTCGGCGGTCACGCGTCTTTCAACGAAGGCATTGATTGGGCTCGGGCGGACTATTTCGCCATCATCTGCGCCGACGATGTCCTGTCGCCCGGCGCCTTGACGCGCGCCATAAAGGCGCTCGACAGTCACCCCGGCGCGCACATGGCCTTCGGCCGCACCGCCTTCTTCCGTGATGACGGCGAAATAGCGTCTGGCCTTCGCAACGATGCCGAAGGCATGCGCCTTCGTGGCGGAATGGACTTCATCGCCGACATTTGTTCTACGGGACGCAGCCCCGTGCCAGGCCCCCTCGCCGTTACCAGAACGCGCATTCAGCAACGAGCTGGTCATTACCGGCCAGCACTGCGCCATACCGACGATGTCGAGATGTGGATGCGCCTCGCGGTGTTGGGCGACATCGTCGAACTTGACGCCGTCCAGAATTTCACCCGCATCCACGGCGCCAACCAGTCGGCCATCCTTGATAACGTGCTTGCCTGGAATACTGAAATCGAAGCCGCGCTTGAAAGCTTCTTCGGTAACGAAGGCGCTTCGCTTGCCAATGCCCAAACCCTGCTCCGGCGCGGTCGCGCGAGCCTGAGCGATCGCGCTTATTGGTGTGCACTTTCCAATCTGGCCCGGCGCCGGCCCGGCGTGGGTGCGCTCCTGGCGCAGGCTTTCCGCCTGAGACCGGCTTCAGCATTTCTGCCACCTGTCAGCTATCTTCTACGCCGACCTGATGCGCTGCACCGCATTCGTGAAGCGATCGCCCGCCGATAGAGCACATCCGGTTTTTGATACCGGGGTGAATTCACCAAAGGTCTATTCTTCGGCATTCAGGACAAGCCGCAACAACGCCGGCAATGAAGCGGATTTTGTTCGGCGCATGATTGAGGCGCGATGGTTCTCCACGGTGCGCTGACTAAGCTGCATATCGGCTGCAATAATCTTGTTGGCCTGTCCCTGAACAATCCGGTCAAGGATCTGCCGTTGCTTGCGGGTCAACAGTGCCAGGGTGGCTCGAGCCGTTTCACGCCGTTCCTCGCGCTCATTTGCATTACGTGATCGATCAAATGCCGACCGCACGCTCCGATATATTTCCCTGGAAGAAATCGGCTTCTCGATGAAATCGGCCGCTCCGTATCGCATTGCATCGATTGCCATACGCACATCGCTGTGACCTGTGATCACAATGACCGGAAACCGATGCTGTCTTTGTTTCAGCAAACGCAGCAAGTCCATGCCGACCATGCCAGGCAGATACGCATCGACAAGCAGGCAGCTTGATCTGTCCGGCTTGTAATCCGCAAGATATGCCTCCGCAGAAGCATAGGTTCTGACCGCCCAGCCATCGCCTTCGAAAAGAGCGCGCAGGTTATCCCTGATGTCTAGCTCGTCGTCGATGATTTCGATGCGCCGGCCCGTCATCGTTTCCATGTTTTCGGCTTCGTTTCTGCGCTCTACCCGCTCGCCGGTTTGTTGAACGACCAGGGTCTCGACCATCTGCATGACGTCCTTGAGCTTTGCCGGCTTGTGCAGATGCGGTATTTCGTGCTGCGCAAAAGCCTTCAGCGCCTTGCTCGAAATGTCGCCTGTGAGAATAAGCGCCGGAACGTTGCGACGGAGAGCTTGTCGGATATCTCCAATCGCAGCTATGCCATCCCCACCGGTATGGAGATTGTAGTCTGCGAGAATGACGTCGGGTACGAACTGCAGGCCTCGAACGATCGCCAGCGCTTCGGCAGCCGTTGAGGTCGCAGCGACCGTATATCCCATCTGCTCAAGGCCCATCTTGAGCAGATCGCGCATTCCGTTTTCGTCTTCAATGACGAGGATCGACGCCGACGACAGGGTTGCCGCTTGGCGCGAATGGTCGTCCACTGGCGCAGGCATTGGAACAAGCGGCTCACCTGCCGATGCCTGGTCGATCTCGATCATGAAGGCAGACCCTTTATACAATCGTGACTGCACCGATACGCCCAGTCCGAGAAGCTCGCTGAGCCGCCTGACGATCGACAATCCCAGCCCCAACCCGCGGTCTTCCGTTCCGGCAGGCGCATCGAGTTGGTGGTATTCCTTGAAAACATCGTCGATATGGTTTTCGGGGATGCCGATGCCAGTATCCCACACTTCGAACCGCACCTTCGTCCCGCGCCGGCGACAGCCGACCAGAATTTTGCCGCTCGTGGTATATTTCAGCGCATTGGACAGAAGGTTGCGAACGATCTGCGCGAACAGACGCGGATCGGTGTGAACGGCAAGACTGGATGGCACGACATGGAGTTGGAGACCGGCGGCACGGGCTGGATAGTGAAATTCCTTGAAGAGCTGCTCCAGAAGACCGCCGATCGCGAAGCTCACGATCTTGGGCTCCACCATTCCCGCTTCGATCTGATTGATGTCGAGAACGGAGTTGAGAATGCCCAACATCGAGGACAGCGTCTCCTCCATCCTCTGAACGAAGGTGCGTGCCTGCCCTTCACCCACACTCCTTTCCAGGAGCCCTTGCAACAGTTTCAACGTTTGCAGCGGCTGGCGAAGATCGTGGCTTGCCGCAGACAGAAACCGCGACTTGGCCTCGGTTGCCAGTTCGGCGGATTTCTTTGCAGCTTCCCTGCTCTCGGCAACCTGTTTCTGGGCACTCACGTCAATGAACGTGATGACCACCCCGTCGACGGTCTCGCTTTCATCGCGATACGGCTTGACGCGGCGGACATACCAGCGATCGTCCGGTCCGGCTATCTCCCTGTCAATCGTATCGCCTTTCAGGAGAACCATCTTGGCATCGGTTCGAAGCGTGCTGTCGCCGCTGAGGTCGGAGAGAGGTCGTCCGACATCGGAGGGTATCAAGTTAAAGAGAGACCGCGTGGCCGGAGTGAAGAACCGTATACGAAGAGTGGAATCCAAAAAAAGCGTCGGAACATCGGTGCTGTACAGGACATTCTGCAGATCGTTGGATACTGCGCGCTGGCGTTCCAGTGCTTCGTGCAGTTGATTGTTGAGGGCCGTAAGCTCCTCGTTGAGGGACTGTAGCTCCTCTTTCGAGGTAACGAGTTCCTCATTCGCCGACTGATATTCCTCACTGAGAGACAGCGCTTCGGCGGTGATCTGCTTCTGTTCTTCACTGGCAAGTTCCAGGTTGCGTATCGCACCCTGTAGTTCAGCCCGCGTCTCCTCCAGTTCGAACTCAAGCTCGGCGATGGGGGACATATCTATCGTCGATGACTTCTGTGACCGGACGGCTCTGCTGGCTTGCGCAGGGTCTTCCACGAAACAGATGAGGAAGAGTTCTTCGCCGTGACTGAACAGCGGCTCGACATGAATGCTGAACTCGATATGCGCCCCGTTGCCGTCAAGTTTTGCCTTCCTTGCCACGGATGACTTCTGATCCCGGGTCGCGCGATGGACAGCAGACCTGATTTTATTATGGAGCCCCTTCGGTATCATGGCGAACAGGTCATGCGATGCCGGGCCTGAAGCGATCTGCAGGAACTTTGCTGTCGGGCCGACGGAATACAGATATTCATAATGTCGATTGACCAGGATTGCGGCCGGCACGTAGCTACCGAGCAGAAGCTGGGAAACCGCCTCGGCAAGCGCGTTGTGCCTCGACGCTAAAGTCACCTTTCCTTGCGAAGGAGGAATTCTGACATTTCCACCCGGGGCCGTTCCGAAATGAAGATCACCGAACACCGGAGGTCCTACGCGCCGATATACCTTGTCTGTTTCCGAAATCAGCTTGAAATGGTCATCCATTCTGCCGACGGTTTCGGATTTCCCGATCAGCAGAATGCCATTTTCGCGCAGGGAGAACCTGAACAGGGACAAAACCTTGGCTTGGGCGTCTGCATCAAGATAAATCAGCAGGTTCCGGCATGAAATCAGGTCTACCCTTGAAAACGGTGGGTCGCTCAGGACATTCTGGACAGTGAAGACCACCACACTGCGCAATTGCGCCGTCACGGTGTACCCGCTTCCATCCCTTACGAAATATTTTTCCAGTAAGTCCGGCGCCAGCGATTTGACCGCCTCGGGTGAATAATGTCCATCTCTCGCAACTGCCACCGCCTCGACATCAGCGTCCGAGGCGAACATCTGCAATTTGAGATGAAGTCCCATCGACTGAATGAGTTCGAGGAAGAGAATGCCCAGCGAATATGCCTCTTCCCCCGTGCTGCATCCAGCAATCCAAACCCGTACTGTTCCATGCGCCGCTTTCGCACCGAGAATATCCGGAATAATGGTGTCGCGCAGGAAGTCGAATACCCTGCTGTCCCGGAAAAAGCTGGTGACGTTGATCAACAGATCTCTCACGAGATTTTGCCGCTCTTCTTCGCTGTTTTCGAGCATCTCAAGATACCGATCTACGTTTTCGATCGTAATACCGAGAACCGCCATGCGCTTTTCGACCCGGCGCTGCAGCGTTCCGTGTTTATAGGCCGAAAAATCGTTCGCGGTGGAAACTCTCAATATCTCGATGATCTGCCCCAGTTGGGGCATTCGGTGCTGCATCGAGTGAGCTGTTGGAAGCCGCGACAATAGGGTCGTATGTTTGAAGATCGCCGCAGGCATCTCGGCGACGGGTAAAACGGTCGCACCGATCTCCAGCGAAATAACGCTTGCCGGCATGCCGTCGAACTGCGCCTCACCCGGCTCTTGAACCAGAACGAGCCCCTTGAAGTCCCTGATCTGCTGGACACCGGATGAGCCGTCGGATCCCGTGCCGGACAGGACGACAGCTATCGCCCGTGGTCCATACTCCTTCGCCATCGAATCCAGGAGAAAATCAAACGGCAGGGGCGCCTCATGCAGCTCTCGCCGGGGCGAGAGGTGTATCCTTCCTCCGTCAACCGACATCAGAAATCTCGGCGGAATGACATAGACGTGTTCCGGCTCTATCAACGTTAGATTGACGGCTTCCGTAACGACCATATTTGTTTCGCTCGACAGAAGTTCTGCGAGCATGCTTTCATGCGAACGATCGAGATGTTGTACAACGAGAAACGCACAGCCCGTTTTTTCGGGCAACGCTTTGAGTAGCGCTCTGAACGCATTCAGTCCGCCCGATGAAGCTCCGACACCGACAATCGTGAACTTATCCTGACCCGCTTCTTTTGACCCGGACGTAGGACCGGCATTTTTCCCGAAAGCAAAAAGAGCCGGGTTATTATCAGCGCCGCGTTCCGTCATATTTACTCTCACTAAAATTGACGCGCATTCCAAACGGAAATCGACCCTCACGAAGCATCAGGGTTGAAGCGTTCACCAAGTCTTGAAAGCAGCCGTCACGGCCTTGAGATATTGCGTCAGCGATAATCATTCCACCAAACCCCACCCGCTGATGGTCGCGGCCGTCACGAATAAAAAAGCACCAACGGTGGACGATAGATCAATCCGGCCGCGATTATAATTCATCCAATGTGGTTAGAGTTGGCGCGCTCATATCGAGCCAGACTAAACACTAACTCGAAATCGCTATCGAAATGAGTAATTTCCGATTCTATTCCAGCTCCGATACTCCACTGTAGGATGCAGGAACAGAAATTCGGGTAGCATCACTCCTATTGCTTTCTGGTCGGCATTAAATTTCAAAAAAACCAGACCGCATCAATATAGATCATCCTTCCCGACATTTCCGATTGATGACGACGTTCCGGGTTGGATCACCCCAAACGTCCGTGTGCCGACTGCAAAGAAACTCTTCGGTGCGGCGCTACCAAGCTATGAAAATCGGCAAAGTAACTCTTCAGGGCGGATAGGACATATTATGCTGACATCAGTTCCCAACAACGGGCATGGCCAATTCTCATCGAATTTTCATGTGGTTGAGCATTCGAAAACTATGGATGCTTCAGTCAGGAAGCTGGCGATCATCGATGACCGCGCGCTGGACCGTGAATGTCTGGCCCAGAGCCTGATCGCATACGGCCTGGACATGGAAGTCGAATTATTCTCGTCACTGGACGAGTGGAGAAATACCCCGGACTGCCATCATACCGGCATCCTGGTCAATGTCGGCCGCAACGGTTTTTCCGATGACGGATCGCTTCATGAGTTGCGGGAATTTATTGCCGATTTCCCCTATCTGCCGGTCGTCATTCTTGCGGAAAACCGCGATCTGCGCCAGGTCATGAGGGCTTTTGACGTGGGCGTGCGGGGATACATCTCCTCGGCGATAGGTTTGGCGGTATGCGTCGGCGCCATCTCACTCGCATTGGCGGGCGGCGCCTTCGTATCGGCTGAAAATCTCAGCGATCTGAGGCAATTGCTCGTGGTTGCGGAAGACAAGGAACGCCAGCGAACGGCAATGTTCACCCAGCGGGAGGTCGATGTCATCAATGCCCTGACTCAAGGCAAGCCGAACAAGATCATCGCCTATGAACTCAACCTTCGTGAAAGCACCGTAAAGGTGCATGTTCGCAACATCATGAAGAAAGTAGATGCAAAAAACAGAACGGAAGTGATTTTCAAAATATCGGATCTGTTCAAGAATTGACCCCGGCGTCGTATGCAGTGAAATCAGGGGGAATTTATATTTTTTTACGGGTGCCGGGTACCGCCTGATGCAAGAGCATTGAAGCGATGATGATAGACGGCCGCGCATCTTCTCTAAGTCTTTCGGCTAGCATTCCAGGCACAAAGGCGGAATGACGGCCACCGAGCCGGATACGGTAATCTCCGGTCCTTGGACATATGTACCCGGGATCGCGCCATGCAAAATTTCGTCGAAAATTTCCAAAACTCGGATCGACTGCGACTGCGCTCCCGCAACATCATACCGGGCGGCGCACATACCTATGCAAAGGGCGACGACCAGTATCCCGTTCTGTCTCCCGGCTTTATTGCAAGAGGATATGGCTGTCATGTCTGGGATGTCGATGGAAACGAATATATCGAGTACGGCATGGGCAATCGAGCTGTCGGCCTTGGCCATGCATACCCCGACGTCGTAGAGGCAGCGCGTGCAGAACTATACTGCGGCTGCAATTTCACACGTCCTTCAAAGATCGAGGTGGATTGCGCATCGACTTTTCTCGACACGATCCAGACGGCCGAAATGGTCAAATTCTGCAAGAACGGTTCTGATGCGACATCCGCCGCAGTGCGACTTGCACGGGCCGTGACGGGCCGCGACCTGATCGCGCGCTGCAGCGACCACCCGTTTTTCTCGACCGACGACTGGTTCATCGGGACAACTGAGATGAACGCGGGCATTCCCGAGGCGATCCAGAATCTGGTCCTTGGCTTCGGTTACAACGATCTGGCAAGCGCACGCAGTCTGTTTGACCGCTTTCCAGGTCAAATAGCGGCCTTCATCCTGGAACCGTCGCGAGGGGATCCGCCGCACGACCATTTTCTTCACAAGCTCAAAACGCTCTGCCACGAAAGAGGCGCGCTTTTCATTCTCGACGAAATGATCACCGGCTTCCGTTGGGATGCGGGCGGAGCGCAGAAGACATACGATATCGTCCCTGATCTATCCTGTTTCGGCAAGGCGTTAGGGAATGGCTTTTCGATCTCCGCACTTGCCGGCAAGCGTGAGTTCATGGAACGGGGCGGTCTCGATCAAACCAATGCCCCCCGCGTCTTCCTGCTTTCGACGACGCATGGGGCGGAAACGCATGCGATGGCGGCCGCTATCGCAACAATGCAGATCTACCAGCGCGAACCCGTGGTCCCACATCTGGTCCGCCAGGGAAATGCGCTGCATACTGCCATTGGCCAGATTGTTATTGGTCACGGCCTCGATTCCTACTTCGGCGTCCAGGGCCATTCCGCTTGCCTCAGCTACTTCACGAAAGATCAGAATGGAAAGCCGTCTCAGGCATTTCGCTCGCTTTTCCTGCAGGAAACCATCCGCCGTGGCGTTCTCGCACCGTCTCTCGTTGTAAGCTACACGCATGGGGACGAGGACATAGCCAAAACGCTCGATGCCATCGATGGGGCACTCGTCGTCTATCGCAAAGCGCTGGAATATGGCGTCGAAAAATTCCTGACAGGGCGCCCGTCCGATGTCGTCTTTCGACGTTTCAATAGCGGCGCGCAGCATCAAGCCGCCCATCATCTGGCCGGGGCCGAGATGTCGGGATTATCGGAAACCATCCAAAAGTCTTAACCGATGGAGGCGGCTAAACCGTTTGCATACCGGCTGCGGCCGCTTTGCCCGGTGCATCGGTCTCCACTGAAAAGATACGCTGGTTACGATCGACAACGGATTTTGAGGGGAAATTTCATGCACGTTCTGGTCACCGGGCATCGCGGATACATCGGCTCCGTCATGGTACCCATCCTGCGCAAAGCCGGTCACGAAGTTCACGGCTATGACACCGAATTCTACCATCGCTGCGCTTATCTTCCGGGGGGACCTTTGCCGCAGGTCCCAGGTGTCTGCAAGGACATCCGCGACATCGCGCCTTCGGACATGGAAGGCTTCGACGCTGTCATTCATCTCGCGGCGCTGTCAAACGATCCGCTGAGTAATCTCAATCCGGAGATTACGTACGAAATTAACTACCGCGGCAGCGTTCGGGCAGCGGCGGCCGCAAAGCAGGCCGGGGTCAAGCGCTTCATCTTCGCCTCGTCGTGCAGCAACTATGGCGCCGCTGGCGAGGGACTGGTCAACGAGACGGCAGAACTGAAGCCGGTATCGGCCTATGGCACGTCCAAGGTATTGGCGGAGCGCGAGATCGCGGGACTAGCGAGCCCTGGCTTTTCACCCGTATATATGCGTCCTGCGACGGCATATGGCCTTTCACCCATGCTACGCTTCGATATCGTCCTCAACAACCTGACCGCGTGGGCGGTGACGGAAGGACTGATCCTCCTGAAATCCGACGGGTCGCCATGGCGTCCGATCGTTCACATTGAGGATATTTCGCGGGCCTTTCTGGCCGCCCTCGAAGCGCCGACCGATGCCATACACAATCAGGCGTTCAACGTCGGACAGGATGCGCATAATTACCAGATCAGGGAGATTGCCGAAATCGTCGCTCTCACGGTGCCCGGATGTCAGCTCCGATATGCCAGTGATGCAAGCCCCGATACCCGCTCCTACCGGGTCGATTTCGGCAAGATCGCCCGTGCGCTCCCGGCGTTCAAACCGACATGGACAGCGGCCGCGGGCGCCGAGCAACTCTACCACGCGTTCAAGAGCGCCGGCCTGACAATGGCCGAATTCGAGGGGCCGCGCTATCAGCGGATCGGCCAGCTCCAGAAGCTGATCGGTGACAACGATATCGATAGCAACCTGCGCCGCCCCATGCCCGCTCAGCGCCGCGACGCCGATATTGCGGCACCGGTTTGAACAGGAGGCTCGGATGGGCAAGATGGAGCCTTTCGCCAAGCTGACAGGCGCTGCATGGCGGGAGGCAGGTATCGGCCAGACTATTCATGATCTGGCTTCCCGCCTCTTTCCGATCTGTCGCAGCATCACCGGCCAGGGCGTGCGCGACACGATCGAGATACTCAAAGATTACATCGATATCGAGCAACATGCGGTCCCGAGCGAAACGCGGGTTTTCGACTGGACGGTGCCGCAGGAATGGGTTGTCCGGGACGCCTATGTGAAAAACCATTCGGGACGCAAGGTGATCGATTTTCAAACCTCGAACCTGCATCTCATGAACTACAGCATCCCCCAATGTCGCGTGATGCCGCTCGCCGAACTGAAAGCGCATATCTATACCTTGCCGGCCCAACCGGATCTCATTCCTTATAAAACAGCCTATTACACGGATGCCTGGGGCTTTTGCATGTCGCATCATGAGTTCCTCAAGCTTGAGGAAGGCGACTATGAAGTCGCAATCGACACCGAAAAGACGTCAGGCAATTTGTTTTACGGCGAATACCTGCATGTCGGAACAAGCAGCAAAGAGGTGCTTCTCTTCGCGCATATTTGTCATCCGTCGCTGGCAAACGACAATTGTTCCGGCCTTGCATTGCTGACGTGTCTTGCCGCCAGCCTGAAAAAGAGATCCACATATTACAATTATCGGTTCGTCTTTGCGCCTGGAACGATTGGTTCCCTGTCATGGCTTGCCCAGAACGAAGAAGGGTTATCGAACATCGCGCATGGCCTTGTGGTCTCATGCATTGGTGACGGGGGCGGGCCGAACTACAAGCGTAGCCGCAGGGCAGATGCACTGATCGATCGGATTGCAGCCTGCACGCGGTGCGGGGAGGATCGCAAACACCTCGAAATCGCCGATTTCAGTCCCTATGGCTATGACGAGCGCCAATTCTGTTCGCCGGGATTCAACCTGCCGGTCGGGCTTCTGCAGAGAAGCGCTTTTGGAACCTTTCCTGAATATCACACCTCGGCCGACAATCTCGATTTCATCAAGCCAGAGCACCTCGCCACATCCTTTTGGATGATCATGGACATGATCGATGCTCTCGAAGGTAACTGGACACCGTTGAACCTTAAGCCGAAGGGTGAACCCCAGCTCGGAAAATACGGGCTTTTTCCTGCGATCGGCGGCCATAAGACGAATGATGACCGCACCATGGCCTATCTCTGGATACTCAACCTCGCCGATGGAAATAACTCGCTACTCGATATCGCCGAGACATCTAAAATGCCGTTTGTTGATATTGCGAGCGCTGCTGGCAGGCTGCTCGAGGCGGGCCTTGTCTCGAACCTCGGTTTCCGCACCCGCTAGCCCCTCATTGCCAGGCCGGCCAACCGAGGTCCTTTTCCGATATAACAGAGGGTGGCGCGGGCCATTCTACACCGATCGCGGGCTCGTCATAACGTATCCCCGCTGCACTTGCTTCGGCATATGGCACCGAAATCAAATAGGACACGGCAACGTCGTCGCTGAGCGACTGGAAGCCGTGCGCAAAGCCCTCGGGAATGTAGAACTGCGCGCCATTGTCGGCTGATAACGTCGTCCCAACCCATTGCAGATAGGTCGGTGAGCCACGTCGCAGATCGACCGCGACATCCCATATCGACCCTTTGACGCAGGAAACGAGCTTTGTCTCCTGATGCGGCGGCCGCTGAAAATGCAGACCCCGTACAGTGTGTTTCAGCTTTGATAAGGAAAGGCTGTGCTGACTGAAGTCCGATACCAGCGCGTTGCTCTCAAATTCATGTTTGCAGAACGTCCTGGCAAAAGAGCCGCGGCTGTCCCGGATAGGCACCGGCTTGACAACCCAAAGCCCCTCGATCCTCGTCTTCTCAAACAGCATTCGGTGCTCCTGATGCGACCCCTTATCCAGGAGGAATTCTCCGCCATTTTTCACGGCTCCGGAATACATCAATTGGCAGCATGCCTTGAAGGCTGACTGGCGAATAAGTCACCCTTTCGGTTACCGAGCTCACCCGCTTTAAGCGCATTTTTTGCGGATTCTCATCGAGTAGACATCTCATCCTACGACTTATGGATGACGTTTTCGTGCCGGATGCAGTATCGTCAGCCCCCCCTGATCCATAGTATTTTTCCAGTTAATAAAAGAATTTTCTGAAATTCACTCAAAGACACAGTGATGAAGTCAGGGGGCGCCAGATGAATAATGAGGCAGTCTTTTCTGCAAGACTCAGCGCGACGCATCATGTTGGGCTTTGCCGTCTCTGCAGTGCGCCATTGGTGCATACGTTTGTCGATCTGGGAATGTCCCCGCCCTGCGAAAGCTTCGTTGCAGCGGACGCAGCCAACGACGTCGAGCCATTCTACCCGCTCCATGCGTTCGTTTGCGACGACTGCTTCCTCGTCCAGCTTCAGGAATACGTCGCGCCTGAGAACATTTTCACGGAATACGCGTATTTCTCATCATTTTCAGACAGTTGGGTTGCTCACGCAAAGCGATATTGCGACATGATCATCGAGCGTTTCGCGCTTGGCGAATCGAGTTTCGTTGTCGAGCTTGCCAGCAACGACGGCTACCTGTTGCAACATTTCCTGAACAGTAACATTCCGATGCTCGGCATTGAACCGGCGGTCAACGTCGCAAAGGTGGCGATCGGGAAAGGTATCCCGACACTGACGGAATTTTTCAACGAAGCTTTGGCGACCGATATGGCGGCCGAGGGACAAAAGGCTGATCTCATCATCGGCAACAATGTTCTGGCCCAAGTGCCCGATATCAACGATTTCGTTGCCGGCATGAAAGTCCTGCTCAAGCCTGAAGGCGTGATCACACTCGAATTCCCGCATATCGCAAGGCTTATCGAAGAAAACCAATTTGACACCATCTATCACGAGCACTTTTCCTACTTCTCCCTGCTGACCGTCGAAAAAATGGCCCGTCGTCATGGGCTCAAGGTTTTCGATGTCGAGGAAATCCCCACGCATGGCGGTTCACTGCGCGTTTATTTCTCGCACGAGGACAGCGGTTTTTCGCGGCAAGCCAGCGTGGATACCCTCCTCGCGCGGGAGCTCAGCGCTCAGCTCGACAAGATCGAGACCTATACCGCATTTGCCGAATCCGTGCGCCAAACCAAGCGAAACCTGTTGTCTTTCCTCATCCGCCTCAAGGAAATGCGCAAATCGATCTGCGCCTACGGCGCGCCGGGAAAGGGCAATACGCTGCTGAATTATTGCGGCATCGGCACCGACTTCATCGACTTTGCCGTCGATCGCAATCCTTACAAACATGGTCGCCTCACGCCGGGAATGCATATCCCGATCCGGCCCGTCAGCGAAATCCAGCACATGAAGCCGGACTACGTTCTCATTCTACCCTGGAACCTGAAGAGTGAGATCGTTGCACAAATGAAAGACATCCAAAATTGGGGCGGAAAATTCATCGTTCCAATTCCCAACATATCCATCATTGATCCGAAGGAGTTGGCGCAATGAAGGTCGTCTTGTTCTGCGGCGGCAGGGGTACACGCATCAGGGAATATTCCGAAAGCGTCCCAAAACCGCTGATCCCGCTCGGTTCTCAACCGATCATGCGGCATGTCATGCAATATTACGCCCGCTTTGGACATGAGGACTTCATCCTCTGCCTCGGCTACAAGGCGCACGTCATAAAAGAATTCTTCCTGAACAGTAGGCCGGAAAGCTATGCCGATTGCGTCATATCAAGCCCCGGACGCGTGGAGTTGCTCGAGGAACTGCCGAGGGATTGGCGCGTATCCCTGATCGATACGGGGATATGGCGCAATATAGGCGAACGTCTCTGGGCCGTACGTCATCATCTCAAAGGCGAAAAGATGTTCCTCGCCAATTACAGCGACGGCCTGACCGATGTCGATCTAGACGACATGATCGCCAAATTCGAAAAGAGCGACAAGCTCGCCTGCTTTCTGGCAGTCAGGCCGCCCCTCACCTACCACCTGGCAGAGATCGACGAAAACGGAAGGGTGCGGGAATTTCGATCGTCGGAAACATCCGATATGTGGATCAACGGCGGCTACTTCCTGATGCGACCCGAAATTTTCGACTACATGCGCGAGGGTGAAGAACTCGTGCTGGAACCGTTTGCCAGGTTGATTTCAGAAGACAAATTGATGGCCTACAAACATGAGGGCTTCTGGCGCTCAATGGATACCCTGCGCGACTGGCAGACGTTGGAGGCGATGGTCGAGCGTGGTGACATGCCATGGATAGGAGACGACGAATCCATGGCATGCAAATCGTCAAAGCCGAAGCTACGGCCATGAAGAACATGTCCCTCGCTTCGCCCGGTGATCGTCTGTCGATCCTTTGTCTTGGAGCTCATTCCGACGATATTGAGATCGGCGTCGGAGGCACGATCCTCAGCCTGCTTTCAAAAGGCGTATTGCTTGATGTCTATTGGTGCGTCCTCAGCGCCGGCAACGAGCGCGCTCTGGAAGCGCGCAGTTCTGCCGAAGCTTTTCTGGCAAAGGCAGCATCCTACTCGATTGAGCTTGGATCGTTTCAGGATAGCTACTTTCCCACTCAGAGCCGCGAGATCAAGTCATGGCTTCTGATATTGCGCGACAAAATCAATCCCGACATCATATTCACGCATAGCCGCGAGGATGCACACCAGGATCATCGCGAAATCAACAAGCTCACATCCAACGTCTTTCGAAATCACCTGATCATGGAATACGAAATCCCCAAGTGGGACGGCGATTTCGGCAGGCGAAATGCCTACGTGCCGTTGAGCGAAGACGCGATCAACATGAAGGTCGAACTTCTCCTGCAGCACTTTGGAACGCAAAGATCCAAGGACTGGTTCGACGCGGAAACCTTTCGTGGCTTGGCGCGGCTGCGGGGAATGGAATGCCGTGCGCCCACGCGTTTTGCAGAAGCCTTTACCGTCAGAAAGCTGATGTTCGCCTGAAAGGCGCAAGCCCATTGACGGTACGAATTCGGCACGTTTTTCGGAAGTTCAGAAAAGAAGCCAAGTAGAGTACAGGGGGCATCTTCGTCATGATACACAACTATATCTCCGAGAACCCATCCGCGGGCGCACCTCCGCATCCGCAGGCCGCAACAAGCGCAGCCAGCTACATCGGCATCATAGACCGTCGCATGCTGGAGCGGGAATGCCTCGCGCATAGTCTCAACTATCAATATGCGGACAGGCGCATTCTGACCTTCTCTGACCTCGGCGAATGGCAACAGGCACGCGCAGAAATCGGCATGCCTGCCGCGGTTCTGGTCAGCGTCGGACATGGTCCACTGCCAGAGACCAACCACGAGCTCGCAGAGATTGTCGCTGCGGTGTCGCCGGCCGCCGTCGTCGTGCTCTCCGACGACCAGGATATCAATACGATCCTCGATACGATCGCTCTTGGCGTGCGCGGTTATATATCGAGTTCTGTCAGTGTCGATGTCTGCGTTCAGGCGATCAGTCTCGCAATAGCAGGCGGTCGTTTCATACCGGCAAGCAGCGTCATGAACATGAAAAGTCTTTTCGGCCTAACTGCGCACGCGTCCAGACCGCCGATGAAATTTACAAGCCGTCAATCGGCTATCGCAGAGGCCCTGCGTTGCGGCAAGGCTAACAAGGATATCGCGCTAGAGCTGAACCTCTGCGAAAGCACCATCAAGGTGCATATCCGTAACATCATGAAGAAGCTTGGAGCGACCAACCGCACAGAAGTTGCCTGCAAGATCGGCGACATGGCTTACGAGCGCTAAGCACCCGTTCACCGGTCGCCACCGAACGCCCCGCTTACAGCAGGAACCGCCATGATCCAGTCGTCATCATCTCCGAGTGAACAGGAAGGTATCTCCCGCTTCATAGCCATCCTGCGGGAGCGGCGCAAAGCAGTCTTCCTTTGCTTTCTCGCCAGTTTCGCAATCGCGGCAATCGGCTATGCGCGAAGCCCGATCCGATACAAGGCCGAGGCAATCCTTGCTCTGGATGTCCGCAAACTTCAGGCCTTGCCCACCGAATCCGTGGTCTCACCGCTGCCTCAGGAAAGCCCGGTGCTTCGAACGGAACTCGATATCATCGGGTCGAGGTCCATGGCTGAACGGGTTCTTGTCATCCTGCAGAAAGAGCGCGTGCTCGATGCGCGGCAGCCCAAATCCGAGCTGCCGAACACCGACCCGGCCGTCCGTCGAAATGACGCCGAGACAGCGAAACTGATCGACGACCTCATGACCAACGTTCGTGTGATGAATGATGGTCGCTCGTATACGATTTACATTTCTTATTATGCCGGCGATCCGGCGCTTGCCGCGAAAGTCGCCAATGCTTTCGGGGAAGCCTATATCGACTATCAGATCGACCTCCAGACGACGGCGACCCGGCGTGTGAGCACCTGGCTGGGTGAGCGCCTCGTCAGTCTGCGGACAGAGCTTGAGGAGTCCGAACGACAGGCATCGCAATTTCGCGAAAAATCCGGATTGATTGACACTGGGGGCATCCCCTTGCAGTCGCAGCGTCTTTCAAGTCTGAATGTCGAGTTAACAACGCTACAGGCCAAGCTGGCGGGGTCAAAGGCGCGGTTGGCGACAGCGCTCGAACTGCAGAAAAGCGGCGATGGGCTGGCAATAACCGAAGTTCTGTCCTCACCAACGATCCAGCTTCTAAGGGCCGAGCAGGCGCGGGTCATCAGAGCCATTGCCCAGATCGATGAAAGCGGCGCTACAATGAGTCCGGAACGTCCACAATTATCCTCCCAGCTTAGTTCACTCAACAAGCAGGTCGATTCAGAGATATCGCAGATCATCGCTGCCTTGCGCAACGAGATCGAGGTCAACGAAACACAACGGCAGGAGGTCCAGGCGAGCCTCGATGATGCGCAACGCGCCATTTCCACGACGAACATGGCGATGGTTCAGTCCGCGCAACTTGACCGGGAAGCGGCGGCGAACCGCTCAATCTACGAGACATATCTGGCACGCTACAAGCAGACTATTGAACAGGACGGCATCGCAACCGCCGAAGCGCGGATCATATCGAGCGCAATGCCGTCCCGTAAACCGACCAGCCCTGACGAGAGTCTGTGGGGCTTGCTTGCGCTTCTTCTCGGTTGCGGCACCGGTTTGGCAACGGCTTTCATCCTGAATTTTACTGACCGGTCCGTTGGTTCCATCGCGTCTCTTCAGCAGAAAACCGGGCTTAACGTCATCGGACGCATCCCGCGCATTTCCTTCGGGGAGTTCCAGAATAAGCCCGGCAAATTCAGCAGCGGCGCGGCAGATTTCTACAGCGCGTTTGCCGACCTGCAGACCCACATACAGTTGGCCGAGAGCAAGGCCAAAGTGATCGCCTTCACCTCTTCGACCGATCGAGAGGGCAAGACGTTCGTGATTGCCAACCTTGCCAGATCTCTTGCGATGAGCGGGGTGAAGCTGCTGCTGATCGATGCCAATCTGCGAAACCCGGCTCTTGGGCCGGAATTCGATGTGGAATCGACATCGCATGTCGCCTACGCGGTCAGCCGTGAGGTATCTCTGGATGACGTCGTCCAACGCGATGAAGCCTCCGGCGTCGACATCATCGTCGCCGAAAAAGGCGACTTGCCGCCAAATCTTGTTCTTGGAAACAAGCGGTTTGCGGGCCTGATTGCAGAGGCGAGGCAGCGATACGAACTGGTGTTGATCGATGCCCCATCAGTCGCCTATGACCTCGATCTGTTGCGGATCGCCACCCTGTCGGACGCCGTGGCCTTCGTCGTCCGGCAGGACGTCGCCGATGGCGCCAGCATGAAGAACGCCGTCATCAAGCTGCGGGTCGCCGGGCGGCCGATCACGGGCATCGTCCTCAACGGAATACGACGTCAGAGAAAGCATCAAACCCCGATCTGGCCAAGGATTTTCCGGGATTGGAATCATAATTTCAAGCTGCGGAAACGGGCAACCAATCTGCTTCCCCCGGTTGCAGCCCAAAGCAAGAGGTGAAAAATGCGCTTCGTGACAAAGTCCAAAGGCTTTTCCCCACTGATCGCGGGTAGTGTCCTTCTGTCTTTGGCCATTTGCTCGACACCGGCTGCTGCAGAAGGCAGCAACTACAAGGTCGTTACGGGTGACGTGTTGACGATCTCCGTATATGGCGACCCAGGCCTGACCGGCCTGTTCCCTGTCAGTGCAGATGGAACGATCGGTTATCCGCTTCTCGGCAACGTCAACGTGGTCGATCAGACGGTGGACGAGATCGGTGCGCGGATCAGCCGTGATCTGGCAACCCATGTCGCAAACCGCTCCGTCGCGGTTGCGGTCAAGGAATACGCTCCGATCTTCGTTGTCGGCGACGTCCAGAAGCCGGGAAAATATGAATACCGTCCGGGGATGATCGTGCTTGAACTCTTCGCGCTCGGCGGGGGATTGCGGGAATCCAATGCACAGAGGGATACCTCCGGCATACAGCTGATCGCTGCACAGCAGGAGTACGAAGACATGTCGATGCAACTCCTGTCGCAGGATATCCGGCGTGTACGGCTGGAAGCGGAACTGAACGACACCGAATTCGCATATAAGGGAGACGAAATCGGACTGGTCCGGGATCGCGCCGCGTTGGAGAAGATCGTCTCATCTGAAACAAGTCTGTTTCGCCTTCGCCTGTCGGCGCAGCAGGATGAAAAGACCAATCTCGAAGTCCAGCGACAGAACTTCATCCAGGAAATCGACACGCTTGAGAAAAGCAACGTCATGCGCAGCCAGCAACTTGAGTTGCTCGACATGGACGTCAACGCGTCGAAAGAACTTGTCACGCGCGGTGCTGCCTCTGAATCTGCCCTGAGAGAGCGCAAGCGCGAATTGCTATCCATGAACCAGCAGGTGCTTGAATCGACATCGTTCCTGGCGCGAGCACAACAGAACAAGAGCGAGGTGGAGCGGCGTATTCTGGAGCTGAAGAGCAAAAGGCACAATGACGCAGCGACCGAATTGCGTGAGACCTCCCTGGACATCATGCGCCTCAAGAAAAAGATGACCTTCAGCCTTCAATCCATGGCGGAGATCGGCTCTTCGGCGCGGCGGGTTTCCAGCCTAGAGGACATGATCGAAACAAAGTTCTTCATCGTACGTCAGGTCGCAGGCACATATCGCGAAACGGCTGCGGACGAGCATACGCAAGTCCAGGCGGGGGACGTCGTCCGCGTCCGCCTGTCGGTATCCGGCAGGGACCCGCTTTCGGCAGCAGTCGTCACAGGCAGCGTCAACTAGAGCATTTCCAGTAAAGTACGTAGCGGTTTTACGTCCAAAAAATTTTTAAAAACAAAGGCATGGAGTACGTCCGTCGATTCCGTTTAAACCGGACGCGCTCTAGCGACGAGCGCCGACGACGACCTTCGCAACTCGTTGCATGCGCGAGGCTAACTGCCTTCAGGAGGCGAAGATGGGATCGGCTTTCGTTCCGGTCGGCTATCATATGGTCCGGCAGCGCGCCGTCATCATCGTGAACGGCGAGAGAGGGTTGCAACCCATCCATGTGACGCAAGATGCCCTGAACGACATTCAGTCTCCGCCGCAATGCGATGCGCAACGTCTGGCGCAATTCGCCGACGTGTTTGCAACGATAGCGGCATCTAAAATCGAGAAGGGGATGTTTGCATTCGATGGCCGTATCTGGATCACGGCGACCGATGTCCGGGCCTGGCTCAACGTGACGACGAAAACCGGACCGGCCAAGTGATTTTCTCAAGCTCCAATGCTTATTCCGTTTATTGCCGTTACGCACAGCGCGCAAATTTCGCAGGTAGCAAATGGATGGAGCTCCTACCGCTTATAGCCAGATTGAACCGAAGCGATGAAAAGGGTTTTCTAAAATTGCCCGCCGCCCCCTGATACTTGGCGGGCCCCCGGTTACCGGGGTTACCCGGTCGCGGGTGGGCTCGTTCGTTCAACCGGGCGAGCCTATTTGCGTTCTGCCCGCAACCATTACCCCCACGTTACGCCCTTGGAGGTAGATTGCCCGAATTTTCCGGAGATGGGGCCCCAGCTCAATAGGTGCTGGCCTTCATCCGACGAATTGAAGGACGAGTTAACGATCAGGCCCCCTGTTGCCCTTTGCAAATCCGCTCCATGTCGAACCGACATTTGCCCAGCTGTTCTGCGGATGCATCGTCACGAAGCCCGAACTTACGACGGAATCCGGCGTTCCTCGGGTGAAATGATTGTCGTAGAGCACCGTATTGATCCGCCTTGAGCGTTCGGGCGGTCCAGCCTTGAAGCTGCCGTCGTGCGTCCACATGAGTTTGTAGGCATCAACGAAGCCATAGCGGACGTTGGTGAAGGTATTCCCGTCGAAGACAGTGCCGTTATAGTCGGCGCCAGGATGGTCCCAGGTTTCATATTCCACGCCGATATAGGCGATATCGGTGAAACCATTCCCGCGATAAACGTTTCCCAGACCTCCCCAGATGCCGGCAACGCCGGAATCCGCGAATGTCGTGCCGACATAGAGGCCGCTGTTGCTGTGGCTCACGCTGTTGTTGGAGTATTGCAGGAAATACGGGCTAAGTCCCCGTGTCGAGTCCAGCGCGACCGTCATCATGCCGTGTCGCATCTGAGAGATGCGGTTGCTGTCGACCACCACGTCGTAGACGTTACCGTAGAGCAGAACGCCGGTGGAATCGGAATCATGGTCGGCATAACTTGCCCTGCCCTCTAAAGTGTTATCGTATATCACTGCCCTCGACGCGGTCGCTGCCAGAGCAAAACGGCTGGTTCGATCGGGAACGACATTCCAGGCTTGCTCAAGCAGAACGGCAGAACCGTCAATCGACACGATATGACGGTGCTGCCCGGCACCTCGCCCGCCAACGATAACAAGATCGCGGCCGCCCGGCACGGCATCCTCCCAATCCGACAGGGACTTGAAGGTAACCGAGTTCAACGAAGCGCCGACGAAATCGTTTTTAAGCTTGCTCCCGACGATCTCGAAGCAGACCTGTTCGCCCTTGTTGCAATCGACCCTGGTGCAGTCGTGGGGAGCGGCGTTTCGCGAGATGTTTTTCGCAAAATAGAGGTTTCGCATGCTCCCGAAATGCGCTTGAGCGACAAAGAAGCGCCCGATGCCATGACCGTCGTCGCGGCTTTCATCCGCGTTTGTAAGCTCATTGCCGGTCATGGCGAAATCGCGCCCACCCCATAGGGCGACGACGGACTCGCCGTAACCCGTCATCCGGAACCGGTTATCGGACAGGAACACCTGCCGGCTCGCGCCGTAGAAGGATCCGTTCTCGATCAGCTCGGAAGCATTGACGAAAAACCCTTCCGTGTCCTGCGCATCGAATGCCGGCGCACCCCAGGCGTCGATGCGCACGGAATCCAGACGTATGTTTTTGGCATCTCGCAATCCAAGAAGAGGTTTACCGGCAGTGTTGCGATTGGCATTGAGGGTCAGATTCCGGAACCGGGTGTTGTCGCCGTTAACGACAACCATGCTCTGATCAATCCTCCGGTTCAGCCTGATTTCTGTTTTGTTCATACCGTCGCCGAACCAGGATACATTGGCGGGCGCAATCAGAGGCTTTGTCACAAGATAAATGCCGGCAGGAAAATGCAATGCCGATGGGGCAGTTGCAGCCGCAGCGTCGATCGCGCGCAAAATCGCTGCGGTGTCGTCGGTAATGCCATCGCCCTTTGCGCCAAATTGCCCGGCGTTGACGAGCCTTTTATCCTGCGCCGCCCATGGCGATTGCGACAGGACGTCAAGTCTGAGCGGACCGCTCCAGCCGAAACGACCACCATGGGTATTGTGCACCCACACTTCATAGTCGCCCGGCGGCAGAGCTGGCACCTCGAAATCGACCTTGAAGGGATTGACGGAGATTGACGGAACGTACCAGCCGGCGGCGGCGACCGGCTTGATGTAGAGGTAGGATTGGCTGGTCCCATTGGATCGCGACAGGTTGCGTCCATATACGGAGACGATCGCTCCCGGCACTGCGGCATCGGGTCCGATCCACCAGCTTTCCGTGCGATTGATCGCAAAGCTTCGCCCTTGAACATCGCCCCGCACAGGCCTGATCAGGTACGTCGACCATGAAGGAAGCGTGTCTGGCAGCAGCAGCGTCGCCGCTGTCGCATCAGCCGTCAGCGGTGCCATCGGCGTCACCACGCCGCCCGCAGCGCCAGCGACTTGCGAAAAGACTTCGAAACCCGTCCGTCCATCGAGATCGACACCGGTCATCGAGACAACCTCGCCAGCGCCCGCTGTTCTCGAAATCTCCGCGATCGTCGGCCCATTGCGGCCGACCTCCGTCCACGGTGGATTGAAGGCGTCCGCATCATCCGGCAATCGTGGTTCTGGAACAGGTATCGGGAAACCGAACTGCCGTGGATCAGGTTGGCTGCCTTGCTCTTGCCCTCCGTTCACCGCTCGCTGCCCTGCAAAGTAGAAACTCGGCAATGCAAGCACGAGGACGGCGAGCAAAATCCATGAAGCACGGGAATTTGGCGATCTCATCTTGCGCAATCTCCGCAGACGAACACAGGTTTGTTTCAATTCCATCGGGTGGAACCTGCGTCAGCCCGCGAGCGAACTCGTCTTTTGATCCAGGATTACGCCTATCTGCCCTTTTTGAGCGTGTTCTTGAGGGCTTATTGTGCGGCTTGTCGTAGCTGATCCGATCGCAGCGGCTTCGGTTGTCGCCACCACTCATACAAATCCTGAATTCCGTGTCTGAGCTCGACCGTCGATGTCCAGCCAAGCTTTTTTAGCCGCGAGCAGTCAAGCAGCTTTCTGGGAGCCCCATCCGGCTTGCTTGTGTCAAAAATGATCTGCCCATCGTAGCCGACGACACCTGCAATCAGATGGGCGAGATTGCGGATGGATATCTCATGCCCCGAGCCGATATTGATCAACGGGAAATGCACCGGTGATTTCATCAGGAAACAACAGGCGTCCGCCAGATCGTCTACGTGGAGAAATTCACGCAGAGGACTGCCCGAGCCCCATAGAACGACCCTGTTCTGACCGCTGATTTTCGCCTCATGCATTCTTCTGATCATCGCAGGAATGACGTGCGAGCTTTGCGGATCGAAATTGTCGTTCAGCCCGTAAATATTGGTCGGCATGACGGAGATACAATTTAAACCGTGCTGGCTGGCATAGAACTGGGAAAGCTTGAGCGTGGCGATCTTCGCAATCGCGTAGGCTTCGTTGGTAGGCTCCAGCGGACCGGTCAAAAGGGCATTTTCGGTGATCGGCTGTGCTGCGAATTTCGGATAGATGCAGCTCGACCCCATCCAGAGAAGTTTTTCGACACCGATGTCGGCAGCCGATTTCATGATGTTCATCGAAATGAGGGTGTTGGTGTAAAGAAAGTCCGCCGGATATGCTGCATTTGCTGCGATGCCTCCAACCTTGGCGGCAGCGACAAAAATGACCTCCGGCCTTGCAGCCTTCATCCATTGCTCCGTCTCGTACTGTCGGGTCAGATCAAGCTCGCTGCGAGAGACTTTCAGGATTTCGCAATTCTCGCCCTCCAGACGTCGCACAAGTGCCGAGCCGACCATTCCGGTATGGCCTGCAACCCACACGCGCTTACCACGCAAGCTGAACGGGACTTCTTTCGATTTATGCGACGAATTCATTTCTTCCCTCTTCCAACATCACGAGGCGAAGATCCGCTTCGACCATTTCCTGGACAAGCTCGCAGAAGGAAGTCGAGTGACTCCAGTTGAGTTTCCTGCGCGCCTTGCTGGGGTCGCCGAGAAGAAAATCCACCTCCGCCGGACGAAAATACCTGGGATCGATTTCAATCACCGTATTTCCGGTTTTGGCATCGTATCCCACTTCGTCACCGCCATCGCCGTGCCATTCGATGGTCTTGCCAACCACGCCGAACGCAAGCTGGACGAATTCCCTCACCGTATGTGCCTCGCCGGTAGCAAGCACATAGTCCTCCGGTATCTCCTGCTGCACGATCCGCCACATGCCGTCGACATAGTCGCGCGCATGCCCCCAGTCTCTCTTTGCGTCGAGATTGCCAAGACGCAGCTTGCTCATGAGACCGCGTTCGATGGCCGCGACGCCGCGCGTGATTTTCCGCGTGACGAATGTCTCCCCGCGAATGGGGCTCTCATGGTTGAAGAGAATGCCGTTGGATGCGTGAAAGCCGTAACTTTCCCGGTAATTGACAGTCATCCAGTATGCGTAGAGTTTTGCCGCAGCATAGGGGCTTCTCGGATAGAACGGTGTGCCCTCGTGCTGAGCGACAGTCCCCATCCCCCCGAATAGCTCTGATGTCGATGCCTGATAAAACCGGCAGCGATCGCCAAGGTTCAGGATACGCATGGCTTCCAGCAGCCTCAGCGTGCCAAGCGCATCAGCATTTGCCGTATATTCCGGTGTCTCGAAGCTCACCTGGACATGGCTCTGGGCGCCGAGATTGTAGATCTCGTCGGGCTGGACCTCCTGAATGACCCGGCACAGGTTCGTGGCGTCCGTCAGGTCACCGAAATGCAAACGAAAGCGAACGTTTTCCGCGAACGGATCTTGATAAAGATGGTCGATCCGGCCGGTATTGAATGAGGAAGACCGCCTTTTCAGGCCGTGCACCATATATCCCTTGGCAAGCAGCAGCTCGCTGAGATAAGCGCCATCCTGCCCGGTGACGCCGATAATCAAGGCTTTCTTGTCTACCATCCACCACATCTCCAGCGGTTACGGCCCCGGATGACGCCTCTTAAAAAGGTATAACGAGACCCTGCGCGTCGGCAGCATACCAAAAGGGAGAGGACGGCCAATCAGAACTGCCCGTTTCACTGTCCAGCACTTCGATATCTGCCTTTATGAGGAGGCAGGGTGAGCATCCCAACTTCCGACTTAAGCCTTTTGGTCGAGTTGCAGGTCGCGCAAGCCGTGCCAGACTCCGGAAATACAACGCCGGGTCGCGCACGATCTTTACGGTATCGGGGAGAGTGAGGCGACGTCATTGGCTCTTTATGGAGGCGGATCAGATGGGCACGTTCGCGACGACTTACGAGAAAATGCAGAACTACAACTGGCTGACCCGTTTTCTGCATGCGGGCCGCTATCGAAAGCTGCTTGAGGTCTTGGAAACATTGCAGAAGGACGTCGGCAATCGGAAGGTCCGGATATTGGATATCGGCTGCGGGCCTGGAAGTGCGGTCGGACATATTCTGGAGAGATTCGACGTTGATTACGTCGGTATCGACTACGATCCGATCTTCATCGAGGCCGCGCGCAACCGTTACAGCAAATACGAAAACTGCCGTTTCATCGTCGGCGACGCCAGCGACGAAAAGCTCTACGAAACGATCGAGGCCGACATCGTCATCGCACTTGAAACGCTCGAACATATCCACCTCAACCGCACCGTTCGCGTCATCGAGCATGTCTGCGCGATCGTTCGCCCGAGGATTTTCTTGATCACCGTGCCGGTCGAAGTCGGGCCAGCCGTATGGATCAAGAACTGGGGTTCGGCCCTCATGGGTTACAACCGCCAGTCCGGCAACCTGAAAGAAACCTTTTGGGCAGGGTTATATCGCCTAGACCGGGTGCCCGCGCACCATACGTCACACCAGGGCTTCGACTGGCGGTGTCTGGCGCAGCTTGTCCGCGTCAACGCGCCCTTGCGCGAAATCCGCAGCCTGCCGTTTTCTTTCGTTCCTCGCATGCTCAGTCCTAACGTCGCGCTGATCGCCGAGCCTGTAAAATCGACGGTCGATCTGGCAAACGATGATCCCGAGGCATGGAAGATCAACCATGGCCAAGCAGCGTGGAACCGCGCGCATCGTATCGACGATGCCGAAGTAACCGATGCTGCGCGCCACGCCAAGTCCCCGGCAACATGGTCAATGCGCCTCAAAGGACTGCTGGAAATGGCCGTTGCCACGATGCCATTTGCCTGGCATCGCTGGTCTTATATTTCCATTTCACCAGGCGAACCCCAGTCATCACATCTCCTGCTGACGATCGACAAACACTTGCTGCAGCCTCATCCACCCATTGAAGGGGACATCATCGTCGTTGCAGGACAAGCCATTGTTCAACACATTTCCGAAGCCTGCTATCTGCTGATCTAGGATCATGACTTGTCAACTAGAGCGAGGGCTTTCACCTCTTGCTGTGTCAGCGTTTGTGATCTGGCGGCTGCATTTGGTACGAGCGGTGCGTCAGGACATTTTCAAACACAAAAAGGGCTCCGAGTTTCCTCGGAGCCCTTTGATAATCTGGTAATTTTGGTT
>JWIT01000009.1 GCA_000949895.1 Agrobacterium arsenijevicii
GAGCGGACTTATAAGAGAACCCAACCAAACAAGTCAACACACCAAAATACAAATTCTGGAAAAAATGATCATCTAACTGATTTAAAACGGCTATTTGAAATTAGTCATACAGATTAACGGATTTTAACGCTTTTGCGGCCGAATAGCGGAAGCTGGTGCATTCCCTCTAAACACATCGGCCCTTTCCATGGGTACTATAGGGATCGTGCCTAACCAGACCTCAGTCGGAAGACGGGCTGAAACGGGCGACCAGAGCGTGCGCGTTGCCGGGATAGGTGAAGCGTACATAGGTGACGGCACCCGAATTGCTCCATGTGCGCCGCTCCACGACGAGGCAGGCCTGCCTGTCGGAGATACCCAGCAGGCCCGCAATTTCCTTAGAGGGCGTTTCGGCACTGATCCGGTGTTCGGCAGTACTCCATGGAACATGGCCGAGCAGCCAGGGTCCGGGCGCAATCTCGCTAAAATCAACTCCCGCAGCCTCCGGTACGGCGGCCAGATTGACGAGACGCTGCTCGATGCAGAATTCCCGCGTACCCGCAAAATGGATGCAGACGATGTCGAGCAGCGATGCGCCGATGGCAACGTCGAGACTTGCACGATCCTCGCGCTTTGCCGCACGCGAAGCGCTCTCGAGGACTTTGAAGTCATAGTCGAGACCAAGAGATTCGACCTCGGCCCTGATGTCGTGAATTTCGAGGACCGCAGACTGTATTTGGGGTTGGCGAACAAAACTGCCGGATTTCTTGCGGCGCTCGATCAGGCCAGCCTTCACGAGCTGACCCATGACCTTGTTGACGGTCATGCGCGAGCAATCATAATGGTCGGCAAGATCGACCTCAAAAGGCAACCGGTGACCCGGCGGCCATTCGCCCGATACGATCCGGCCCTCGATATCGCTGAGGATACGCTGGTGCAGGGTTTGCCCGGCCGATGCTTTCGTCACGTCCGCAATGCCTTCCAACGGCTCGATCTCGTTCCTATCGAGCGCATATCAGCTATCGACAAGTTCGGCCATGACCTTGTTGAAACGATCCGATATTTCGCGGCGATGGACGTGTTGGCCGGCTTGCACCAGCTTTTTACCGCGCACCCAGACAGAATCGACATTGACGCCGCCCGCAAAAATCCACTGGTCAAGCATCTGGGAGACCGGGAGATAGGAAACGGCAGCGATATCAAGCGCGACGAAATCTGCACTTTTTCCCTGTTCGATGCCATTTTGTGATGCCAGCGCCCTGCCACCGCCTTCAAGCGCCCGCCGGAACAGCTTTTCACCCGTAGAGTGGCCGGCATCGGCGATGACATTGCGTGCCCGAAGCGACAGGCGCTGCGAATATTCAAGCGTCCGCAATTCTTCCGGTACGGAAATGAGAATGTTGGAATCCGAACCTACGCCATAATGGCCACCTTCCGCGAGAAAATCAGGCGCCGGGAAAATGCCGTCGCCGAGATTGGCTTCCGTGATCGGGCAGAGACCGGCGACGGCGCCGCTTCTGGCCATGCGGCGCGTTTCCGCTTCCGTCATATGTGTCGCATGGATAAGGCACCAGCGATCATCGACCGGCGCATTCTCCAAAAGCCATTCAACCGGCCGTGTACCGGAAAAAGCGAGCGAATCCTCGATTTCCTTGACCTGTTCCGCCACATGAATGTGGATCGGCCCACCTTTTGCCAAAGGCACGATGGCCGCCAGCTCATTGCCGGTCACGGCGCGCAGGCTGTGTGGCGCGATGCCGAGCGTAGCGCCGGGAAGCCGGTCCACTACGGACTGTGCACCCTGCATCAGCCTTTCATAACTGTCGAGCGAATGGATAAACCGTTTCTGCCCGTCGATCGGCGGCTGACCACCGAAACCGGAATGCGCGTAAAATACCGGCAGTAAAGTCAGACCGATACCCGTTTGCGCGGCGGCAGCGCCGATACGTTCGGCCATTTCAGCGATATTGCCGTAATGCGAGCCGTCCCTGTCATTGTGCAGATAATGAAATTCCCCGACCCGTCCGAAACCGGCTTCCAGCATTTCCATATAAAGCTGGGCGGCAACCGCCTCGACGTGGTCAGGCGTCATGGACAGCGCGAACTTGTACATGACCGTGCGCCAGCTCCAGAAGCTGTCATCGGCAGGCCCGCGAATTTCGGCTAGTCCGGCCATGGCCCGCTGAAAGGCATGGCTGTGGAGATTGGGCATGGCCGGAACGATGACAGCATGGCGCTCATCCTGCGGCTGCGGAGAAACACCGGTTTCGACGGACAGGACAATACCATCCTTACAAAGGATGCGGACACCCTTCGCCCATCCTCCAGCCAGAAGTGCTGCGCCCGCGTGAATTGCCGTCATGCCACCCTCTCCTCTTGTTCTCTTCAGGCAAGGTCACTTCGAACACGAAATTGCGGCTTGCCAAGGCAATTATTATGTATATACATTTGAGCCACAAAGGAAAGGCGAAAAGCAAATGCCAGGGAACAAATCTGCAAAGGAAATGGCGACGGGAAACGCCACAGCATTGTGGCGTAACGCTCGGCTGGCAACCTTAAACCCCTTGATGGAAGGCATCGGCGCAATCGAAAACGCCGTCATTGCCGTGCGCGATGGCCGCATTGTCTTTGCCGGCCCTGAAAGTGATCTGCCCGCCGATCTGGCAGCGGCCAATGAGATCACCGATTGCGGTGGACGGTGGATCACCCCTGCTTTGATCGACTGCCACACACATCTGGTCTTCGGTGGCAATCGCGCCATGGAATTCGAGATGCGGCTCAACGGCGCGACCTATGAGGAGATCGCCAAAGCGGGCGGCGGCATCGTTTCTTCGGTGCGCGACACGCGCGCTCTTTCGGAAGACGCGCTGGTTGCGCAGGCACTGCCCCGCCTCGACACACTTCTGGCCGAGGGCGTCTCAACCATCGAAATCAAATCCGGTTACGGTCTTGATATCGAGACCGAACTGAAAATGCTGCGCGTTGCCCGCAAGCTTGAAACGCTGCGGCCGGTGCGGATCGTCACCAGCTATCTGGCCGCACATGCGACACCCGCCGAATATAAGGGTCGTAACGCCGACTACATCTCGGAAGTGGTTCTGCCGGGGCTGGAAAAAGCCCATGCGGAAGGGCTTGCGGATGCGGTTGACGGTTTTTGCGAAGGCATCGCCTTTTCCGTCGAGGAAATAACCCGGGTTTTCGAGGCGGCAAAACAGCTCGGACTTCCCGTCAAGCTACACGCCGAACAGCTTTCCAACCTCGGTGGCACGGAGCTTGCCGCATCCTATGGCGCGCTTTCCGCCGATCATCTGGAATATCTGGACGAAGTGGGCACAAAGGCGTTGGCGAAAGCCCGAACGGTGGCCGTGCTGCTGCCTGGCGCATTTTACGCACTCCGGGAAAAACAGCTTCCGCCGGTTCAGACCCTGCGCGACGCAGGCGCCGACATTGCGCTCGCGACCGATTGCAATCCCGGCACTTCGCCGCTCACCTCCCTGCTTCTGACCATGAATATGGGTGCCACGCTTTTCCGCATGACGGTGGAAGAGTGCCTGACGGCGACGACGCGCAATGCCGCAAAGGCGCTTGGCCTGCTTGCCGAAACCGGCACGCTGGAAGCTGGAAAATCCGCCGATTTCACTATCTGGGATATCGAACGCCCTGCCGAGCTCGTCTACCGCATCGGTTTTAATCCGCTCCACGCCCGTATTTTTAAGGGACAGAAGGTTTGCCAATGACAATCATGCTTCACCCCGGCAACGTGACCCTTGCCGATCTCGCCGCGATCTACTGGAACAATGGCACAGCCAAACTCGACCGTTCATTCGATGCCGGCATAAAAAAGGCAGCGGCCCGCATCGCCGAGATCGCCGCCGGCAATGCGCCGGTCTATGGCATCAATACCGGTTTCGGCAAACTCGCCTCGATCAAGATCGATGCGGCCGATGTGGCGACGTTGCAGCGTAATCTCATTCTTTCGCATTGCTGCGGCGTCGGTGCGGCGCTGCCAGAAAATGTCGTACGCCTGATCATGGCGCTGAAGCTGATTTCGCTCGGTCGCGGCGCATCCGGTGTACGACTGGAACTTATCCGCTTGATTGAAGATATGCTGGAAAAAGGCGTTATCCCGGCCATTCCGGAAAAAGGTTCGGTCGGCGCATCCGGTGATCTCGCGCCGCTTGCCCATATGGCCGCCGTGATGATGGGCGAAGGCGAGGCTTTTTATGCAGGCGCGCTTTTGCCTGCCGGCGAGGCACTCGCAAAAGCCGGGCTGACCCCGGTGATTCTTGCCGCCAAGGAAGGGCTGGCGCTAATCAACGGCACGCAGACCTCGACCGCGCTGGCGCTCGCCGGTCTTTTCCGCGCCCACCGCGCGGCACAGGCCGCGCTGATTACCGGCGCGCTTTCCACCGATGCCGCCATGGGTTCTTCCGCTCCCTTCCACCCGGATATTCACACATTGCGCGGCCACAAGGGCCAGATCGATGCCGGGGCTGCGCTGCGCAACCTGCTGGAAGGATCCGAAATCCGCGTCAGCCATATCGAAGGGGACGAGCGCGTTCAGGATCCCTATTGCATCCGCTGCCAGCCGCAGGTGGATGGCGCCTGCCTCGATCTTCTGCGACAGGTCGCACGCACGCTTGAAATCGAAGCCAATGCGGTGACGGACAATCCGCTGGTACTATCTGACAATTCCGTCGTTTCCGGCGGCAATTTCCACGCCGAGCCTGTGGCATTTGCAGCGGACCAAACGGCGCTCGCCATTTGCGAGATCGGCGCGATTGCGCAGCGTCGCGTGGCGCTGCTTGTCGATCCCGCCCTCTCCTACGGTCTTCCGGCCTTTCTTTCCAAGAAACCAGGGCTGAATTCCGGCCTGATGATTGCCGAAGTCACCTCCGCCGCTCTGATGAGCGAGAATAAGCAGATGGCGCATCCGGCTTCCGTCGATTCGACACCGACCTCCGCCAATCAGGAAGACCATGTCTCCATGGCCTGCCACGGCGCGCGCCGCCTTCTGGCAATGACGGAAAATCTCTTTGCCATCCTCGGCATCGAGGCGCTTTCGGCGGTTCAGGGCGTGGAACTTCGCGGGCCGCTGAAAACCAGCCCGGAGCTGCAAAAGGCAATCGCCGTGCTGCGTCAGGCTATCCCTTCGCTGGAAGAAGACCGTTACATGGCTCCGGATTTGAAGGCAGCGGCAGAATTGATCGCCACCGGCGCTCTGGTCTCCGTGATTTCGGAAGGCATTTTGCCGAAGCTGGAGGTTTAAGATGCGCGTCTTCGACATCAGGCAAGGCTCATCGCCCGTCATTCTTGGCCTGCCCCATACCGGCACCAATGTACCGGCGGAAATCTGGCAGCGCCTGAACGACAACGGCAAGATACTCGCCGACACCGATTGGCATATTCATGATCTCTATGCGGATCTTCTGGACGATGCGACGACGGTGCGCGCGACCTTTCATCGTTACGTGATCGACGCCAACCGTGACCCGGAAGGTGTCAGCCTTTATCCGGGGCAAAATACCACTGGGCTCATTCCCGAAACCGATTTCGACGGCAAACCGATCTGGAATGAGGGGCAGGAACCTGATCAAGACGATATCGCCAATCGGCTGGAAAATTTTCATGCGCCCTATCACACGGCGCTGGTGGCGGAAATCGAGCGGGTAAAGGCGATCCACGGCATCGCCATTCTCTATGATTGCCATTCGATCCGCTCGCATATCCCGTTCCTGTTTGAAGGCAAGCTGCCGGATTTCAACATCGGCACGGATATGGGCAAGACCTGCGATCCTGCCATTGAGAAAATAACGGTCGAAGCAGCCGCTGCCGCGGAAGGTTACACCAGCATCCTCAATGGCCGTTTCAAGGGTGGCTGGACGACGCGCCACTACGGAAAGCCCGAAACCGGCGTGCACGCCATTCAGATGGAGCTGGCGCAATCCACCCATCTGACGACGGAGACACCGTCCTTCGCCTATGACGAAGCCAAGGCAGCCAAACTCCGCATCCACCTGAAAAACATTCTCACGCGCATCGAAACGACCGCGCTGACACTGGCACACACAAAAAGGGGAACCAAATGACCAATCCTCGTCATAACATCCGTGACGTCCGCGCTGCGCGTGGAACCGAACTGACGGCGAAATCCTGGATGACCGAAGCGCCGCTTCGCATGCTGATGAACAATCTCGACCCAGAAGTGGCCGAAAATCCGCACGAACTGGTGGTTTATGGCGGCATCGGTCGCGCTGCCCGTACCTGGGCTGACTTCGACAAGATCGTCGCAACCCTGCGCGATCTCAACGAAGACGAAACCCTGATGGTCCAGTCCGGCAAGCCGGTCGGTGTGTTCCGCACCCACAAGGATGCGCCGCGCGTATTGATTGCCAACTCCAACCTCGTGCCTCACTGGGCAACCTGGGATCATTTCAACGAGCTGGATAAGAAGGGTCTCGCCATGTATGGCCAGATGACCGCCGGTTCGTGGATCTATATCGGCAGCCAGGGCATTGTACAGGGCACCTACGAAACCTTCGTCGAGGCCGGCCGCCAGCATTATGGCGGTGATCTCAAGGGCAAGTGGGTTCTGACCGGCGGCCTTGGCGGCATGGGCGGCGCCCAGCCTCTCGCCGCCGTCATGGCCGGCGCCTGCTGCCTTGCCGTCGAATGCAATCCCGATTCGATCGATTTCCGCCTGCGTACCCGTTATGTCGATGCCCGCGCCGAAACGCTTGATGAGGCGATGGAAATGATCGAGCGCTGGACCGCCGCCGGTGAAGCGAAGTCCGTCGGCCTGCTCGGCAACACCGCCGAAATCCTGCCGGAAATGGTCCGCCGCGGCATCCGGCCGGACATGGTGACCGACCAGACCTCAGCGCATGACCCGATCAACGGCTATCTGCCGAAGGGCTGGACGATGGCCAAGTGGAAGGAAAAGCGCGAAAGCGATCCGAAAGCTGTCGAAAAGGCCGCCCGCGCCTCGATGCGCGAACATGTCGAGGCGATGATCGCCTTCCAGGACATGGGCATCCCGACCTTTGACTACGGCAACAATATCCGCCAGGTGGCGAAAGAAGAGGGACTGGAAAACGCTTTCGCCTTCCCGGGCTTCGTTCCGGCCTATATCCGCCCGCTGTTCTGCCGCGGCGTCGGCCCGTTCCGCTGGGCTGCCCTCTCGGGTGATCCGGAGGATATCCGCAAGACCGATGCCAAGGTGAAGGAACTGCTTCCAGACAACAAGCACCTGCACAATTGGCTGGACATGGCCGCCGAACGCATCGCCTTCCAGGGTCTGCCGGCGCGCATCTGCTGGGTTGGCCTTGGTGATCGTCACCGCCTCGGGCTTGCCTTCAACGAAATGGTCAGGAACGGCGAGCTCAGCGCCCCGATCGTCATCGGCCGCGACCACCTCGACTCAGGCTCCGTCGCCTCACCCAACCGCGAGACCGAAGCCATGAAGGACGGTTCGGATGCCGTATCCGACTGGCCGCTGTTGAACGCGCTGCTCAACACTGCGTCCGGCGCGACCTGGGTCTCCCTGCATCACGGCGGCGGCGTTGGCATGGGCTTCTCCCAGCATTCCGGCATGGTCATCTGCTGCGACGGCACGGATGATGCGGCCCGCCGCATCGAGCGCGTGCTTTGGAACGACCCGGCAACCGGCGTGATGCGCCATGCCGATGCCGGTTACGAGATCGCCGTGGACTGCGCGAAGGAGCAGGGCCTGCGACTGCCCGGCATTCTCGGCAATTGATCCTGCTCGGCCGGGAATGCGTAAACGGTTTCCGGCCAACACCTTGCGAGAGTGGAAACATGACCCTGATGCGCGCAAGCAGCTACAAACGCATGCCATGGAAAAACGGTGGCGGAGAGACGGTGGAAATCGCCGTCTTTCCTCAAGGCGCTTCCGTAGATGACTTCGACTGGCGCATCAGCATGGCGACAGTTGCCAGCGACGGCCCCTTCTCCATCTTTCCCGGCATAGACCGCACCCTGTCCATCCTTGAAGGAAACGGCATGGCGCTGGCGATTGCGGCAAATTACCCACTGCTTTTGAAGATCGAAAGCACTCCCCTGCCCTTTCCGGCGGATGTGCCCGTGAATGCGACCCTACACAATGGTCCAATCGTCGATCTGAATGTCATGACCCGTCGCTCGACCTTTCGCCACACCGTGCAAAAGCAATCCGGCACAGTTTTCGCGGAACCAGCAAAAGGCACGGTGCTTGTTCTTGCGCTCGATCCAGTGACGATCTCCACCGAGAACGGCAAAGATCGTCTGGAAAGACTGGACAGCGTGCTGATCGAAAACGGTTTACCATTCACTGTCGAGGCCGATCAAAGCCAAGGTGCATTTTTTCTGATCGCGCTCGAACGCATCTGAAACCTCAATCCAGCTCCAACGGATCGGCCACCCGTGGCCAAAGCTGCAGGCTTGCCTTGCGATAGGCCGTTTTTGCCGGGTCGGTCGGATAGGATGTCGGGGCGGCGATATAAACGATCTCCGAGGCGATCGGCGCGAAACCGGCATGGAAGTGGTTGGTCGACTTCACCAACAGCACATCTTTTCTGGAAAAATCGATGCCCAGATTGGAAAAGATATCCGGCTCATAAGTTTGCGTACGGCTGGTAATGAGGATGATATCGATCTCCGTTCCGACCGGCCGGACAACCGCGGCGCGGCCGAGCGTGACGCGGCTGTTGCGGAAACTTTGCCAACCCGCTTCGGCAGTGCGCATGACCCTGATCCGGAAGTCGAGCGGCTCGCCACCCTCGGGGCTTGATTTGCCGCCGATGCGCAAATCGATCTCCGCCCCCTCGCCCGCCGCATGGCAGAAGGACACGGCAATAGGATCCCATATCGTCGCAACGCCGATATTATCCATGCCGCGCTCCACCATGCGCCGCAGAATATGGGTGGCATCGCCGGCGACGCCGCCGCCTGGATTATCCCATATATCCGACACAACGACCGGCATATCCGGATTTTCACCACGAATGGCGAGAGCCTTGTCGAGACCCGCTTCCGTATCGAGCATCGGCATCGCGGTCAGCCTGCGCATGGCATAAAGCTCATGGCCGAGTTTTTCGGCCAGCGCGTCGCCTTTTTCCCTGTCGCCATCCGTAACGACGACGATTCGCGTGCCCATATCCGGTACATCGCCCGCCATGAAACCGTGAATAACGGAAATGGACAGGATACCCTCCTCGCCCTCCAACGCCTTCAACCGGTCGACATAGGAGCGCATCGGCTCGCGGCTGGTGGGATAAATGGTGATCATCCGGCAATCAAACGTGGAGATGACCGGCCTGATCTCACCCCGCAGGGTGCGCAGCGCCAATTCCACGACGTGCTCGCCACGCTCCTCGAAATCCGTATGCGGGAATTCCAGAAACGTCGCCATGATATCGAGATTCTCAACCCGTAGCGCGGTCAGATGGCTATGCGGATCAAATTCCGCCGCGACCAGCACGTCGGGGCCAACCAGAGCGCGGATACGCGACAGGAAATCGCCTTCCGGATCGTCATATCCCTGCGCCACCATGGCGCCATGCAGGCCAAGAACCACGGCATCGACCGGCAGCGCGGCAACAAGCTCGGCAAGAATGGTATCGCGTAATGTTTCATAGGTCTGGCGCTGAATAAGCCCCGCCGGTTCCGCCCAGCAGGAGGTACCCTCGATCACGGTAAACCCTTCCGCCTTGCCGCGACGACGCAGAATTGGCACCGGCGACGAGCAGAGCGTCGGTGTTTCCGGATGTTCACCCGGCCCGGCATAAAAAGCCGCGCGAAAAGCATCCATATCCGTCGGAACGGGCGAAAACGTGTTGGTTTCGGTGGCGAGCGACGCCGTGAATATGCGCATGACTGTGATTCTCGTTGCCGGTACCCGCCTTTCGGCGGCATTCTTTTCGCAATTTCATTAGCCGGGTAATCTTACCAGACGGTGCCGCGTGCTGCGACGTCCTCCACCCGCGTCACGATACCGTTCCGATGGAAGACCATCCTGTCGAAAAGATTGCTGACGACGCAGGTGTGATTCGGCACAACTTTAACCACATCGCCGATTTCAGGCCGGCCAGAGACGCAACCGGACAGATCGACGACCGCATGTTCTTCCGAAAGCGAAATGATTTTTGCGCCTTCATAACCTTCAATCAGCCCGTAATCGCTGAAACCCAGAAGATCCGAGGTCAGGGCCTTGGAGCCGCTATCGAGCACGGCGCGGTCCGCTGTCGGCTTAGACACCACGGTGGCGAGAACATGCATGGCCAGATCACCGGCGGTGCAATGCCCGGCGCGCAGCATCGAACGGTCATTATAGACATAGGTGCCCGCGCGGTGTTCGGTCGCGGAGGGAACAAGGTGAGCGGAGAAGAAATCCGGCGAACCGCCGCTGGAACGAACCGGGCAATCAATGCCTTTCTCCGCAAGCAACGCCATGGTCTCGCGAATGAAACTCTCCACCTTTTCAGCGCCACCCGGTGCCGGATAGGTCAAAATGCCCTTGAAGTGGAGACCCGGTGCCGCAACGATCTTTTCTGCAAGCTCCAATACGGCTTCGGGGGCCTGTACACCGCAGCGTTTTCCGCCTGTATCGCATTCGACCAGTATGGAAAGTGGTCTTTCCGCATTGAATGTACCGGCAAGGCCTGCAATGGTCGCAGCACTGTCGGCAACGACGCTCAGTTGCCCGATACGCGCATTCAGCGCCTTCAGGCGCGAAAGTTTTGCCGCACCGAGGATATTATAGGTGATCAAGATATCGTCGAAACCGGCATCCGCGAAAACTTCGGCCTCGCTGACCTTCTGGCAATTGATGCCGATGGCGCCTGCCTGAAGCTGCTGTCTCGCAATAGCCGGTATCTTGTGCGTCTTGATATGGGGGCGGAAAGCCTTGCCATGACCATCGAGATAGGATTGCGCCCGCAAAATATTGGCGGCAAGCCGATCTTCATCGATCACCGGCATTGGCGTCGAAATCGCGTCGATTGGAGTGCCTTCATCGGGCCAGGGATAGGTCATTATACACTCTCAAAAACAGAAAAAATGGTAATTAAACCAGTGGTTTGTAGGCGATAACGTCCATTTCCACCTTCGCATCCACCATTAGCGGCGATTGCACGGTCGAGCGAGCCGGCGGATGATCGATGAAATGTTTCTGGAATACCGCGTTGAAGCTCGAAAAGTCCCGTGCATCGTCCAGCCAGACATTGACCTTGACCACATCGGCAAGCGTACAATCGGCAAGTGCCAGAACATCCTTGATATTGGCGACAACCTGCTCGGTCTGGGCCACGATGCCACCGGTCACAACTTCGCCGTCTACGGTTGGTACCTGTCCGGACACATAGACAAAATCGCCGGCACGGACGGCTTTGGCGAAAGGCCGACGCTGGCCACCAGCCTGAGTGTCAGCCGTTTCGAACCGCACCAACTTCTGCTTTTCCATTGACGCCTCGCAAATAATTTTCATCAGTTTCATATTTTTCGGGTTTTATAGCCGGTTTAGCGGCGATATTCCATAAGCGATGTAAATTATTTAGCAAATGAGCCAATCTTAAGCGTATTCCGATCGCGTCGGAGCTGTCACGTTGACTGCATTGTTTCGGTAAACGATGCGACGCGCGCAATCACATGCCGTGTTTACAGGATACCCTCTGCCGTGATCGCGTAATTTGTCCACGCAAGGTTTTCAGGATCTGCATCCTGCCGGAAGATGAGCCACCGCATTACGGATTATCCCTCAGCCATAGGATAGAGAAGTTTGCCGCGGCTAACTCCAAATTTCTGAAAACCCGAGAAAAGTCGTGACTAGCAACATTGTAAGGACGAAGTCCACATCGGCCGCTCCTTCCGCCAAATCAACCGTGCGCTACAACCCGGCCACTCGACTGTACTCTATCCGTGATGGCTTGCGCGATTTTTTGCGCCTGCACGCGAATATCCGGCACCGCGGTTATTTCCCAGAAGCGGCCCGCCGTTAGTGCCCCGGCGGCAAACAGGCCGGACCAGATTTTCCCATCTGCGCATAATAAACGCGACTGGCCATCAACCTCGACGCCAAGACCAAAAGCGTCGAGCAGAATAACGCCATCATCACGCATGGTTTCCAGAAGACGTGAATGGCCAATGCCCGCCCTCTCCATGCCGGTACAATTGATGACCCAATCGACCTGAAGCTCCCTGAGCGTCTGCGTATGCCGCCGGCGATAGAGCACGGCGATCCCGTCATCCTGTTCGTCGAGAGAACGGAGATAACCGGCATGAATCTCCAGAATGCCTTCAGAAAGAAGTGTCTCGAAAGCTCTGTGTACCTCAGGTGCGATCCGGTGCCGGTGGATGTTCCACCAGGGCAAGGCGTGCCGAAGGAACCGGGCACGCTGCTCGGTCGTCAGGCTCTGCCAAAGCGACTGGGTCTTCGGTCGCAGACCATCCATTACCGCCCGCCATGGCGTTCCATCATTCACCTGCTTGCGCAGAGCCTGTAGCAGGCGGCTGATCTCGGTCGAACCTTCGGGCATGCGCGGATCGGCAGGTGGCAATGGTGGACTGATATGCGGATGCGGCACCAACCCACGTCGAGACAAGACGTGGATCGGTCCGCGGTGACCTTTTCCTCTCAGGGTCAAAACCTGATCGATCATCGTCAGGCCCGAACCCAGAATACAGATACGGTCTCCCCCCTTCACGCGCGACAGCCATCCGGGCTGCCAGCAGTGTCCGATCACACGCTGCGCCCTGCTCTCCTCTTTCACCAGAGTTTGCACCGGCAAACTCGCCGCCCCCACACCCAGACACAAAACAACGTTCTGCGCGCGCAACGTCTCACCATTCTCCAATGCAAAGGAGAATCCGTCGTCGCGATCCGGCCTGCAGGCTGACGCCTTTGCCCGGACGAAGTCCACTCTCGCCCGTTGATCACGACTTCTAAGCAGAGTGGCTAGCCTGTCCCTGAGATAGAGACCATAATCCCCGCGCGAGGCGAATGACAAAGGATCGTCCCCAAGCCGGCTCTCCGTCAGCCAATTAAGAAAGTCATCCGGGCGATCCGGGAAAACACTCATCCGCCCGGCCGGTACATTGAGCCGATGATAGGGCAACTCGGTGCGATAAGCCGTACCGCGTCCGAAATCCGATTCGTCGCCTACAATAGCAATCGAGGCTTCGGCAGGCAGAGATGACAAAAGATGAGCGGCGGTACAGATGGCCGAGAAACCCGACCCGACGATAGCGACATCATAGGACATTCATTCCTCCAACCTTCGACAGCACGAATAGTCAGGCGGTGGGCGCCGGACCCATTGATACTCTAGTCAATGAGTAGAGATTAAACACCTCCGAATGTCCACCCTTCACTTTCCGCTATCGGATCAGCCATTACTCATTGGCAGGTGGCTACCAAAGTTAGCCGCGGCAAACTTTCATCCCGCTCGCTATCGGAACAGACAAAAAGGGGCTCGAGCACTGCATCATAGAGAAGACAAAAGTGAAGTTAGCCGCGGCTAACCGACAAACTGTCACAAAAAGCAAATCTGATTCTTCCACAATGCCTTAGCGGCACTTTTGCATCTGGGAAAAAAGCCTATTGCGCCAAAAAGAGAATCGGCGCTTATATCTCAGTTGCGGAAAAAACCGTCTTTTTCGAAAAAAACCGCAACTGCAATTTCGAGCGAAAGAAGATCCATGACACAGAGTGCCGACTCAAGACTTGCTGCAGGGGCACCCGACCTGACGAGCCTTATACAACAGCATTCGGCTGCGTTGTCAGCCCAATTGCAGGCGCATAATGCCAATACGTTTTCACCGCATACTGAAAAGAGCATGCGGCACTTCTCGCCTGCGGAAACCGCCCGGTTGATTGGTATCGGCGAAGCCTATCTTCGCCAGATCGCCGCCGAGCGTCCGGAGCTGGATGCGGCGCAGGCCTCCGGCCGTCGTTCCTATTCGGTTGAGGATATGGACGAGATCAGAAGGTTTCTCGATCAGGGCGCGCGCGGTACACGCCGCTATCTGCCCCACCGTCGTGACGGCGAAGAGTTGCAGGTCATTGCGGTCATGAACTTCAAAGGCGGTTCGGGAAAGACCACGACGTCAGCGCATCTTGCTCAATACCTGGCGCTGCGCGGCTACCGGGTTCTTGCCATCGATCTCGATCCGCAGGCCAGTCTGTCCGCTCTCTTCGGCCATCAGCCGGAAATGGATGTCGGCCCGAATGAAACGCTCTATGGTGCGATCCGCTACGATGACGAACGCCGGCCGATCGCCGAGATCGTTCGCGGCACCTATATTCCCAACCTTCACATCGTTCCGGGCAATCTGGAACTTATGGAGTTCGAACATGACACGCCGCGCGCACTGATGCGCCGCGCACCGGGCGACACGTTATTTTTCGCCCGTATCGGTCAGGCAATCGCCCAGGCACAGAACTTCTACGACGTTGTCGTCATCGATTGCCCACCGCAACTCGGCTATCTGACGCTCTCGGCGTTGACGGCAGCGACATCGGTTCTCGTTACAGTTCATCCGCAAATGCTGGATGTGATGTCCATGAACCAGTTCCTTGCCATGACCGGCGATCTTCTCGCTGAAATCGGGAGGGCCGGCGCTCGATCCGACTATAACTGGATGCGTTACCTGATCACCCGCTTCGAACCGAGCGATGGGCCGCAAAACCAGATGGTCGCTTTCCTGCGCTCTATCTTCGGTGAAAACGTCCTTATTCACCCGATGCTGAAGAGTACGGCCGTTTCGGATGCTGGATTGACCAACCAGACGCTTTTCGAGGTGGAAAGAACCCAGTTCACCCGCTCGACCTATGATCGCGCACTGGAAGCCATGAACAATGTAAACGCTGAAATCGAAGGACTGATTAAAAAAGCGTGGGGTAGGGCAGCATGAGCAGAAAACAGATTTTTGCAAATCTCGGTACGCCGGGTACAGACAACGACGCCGCGCCAGAGCGGTCCCGCCCACGCGTCAGGCCCATCCTCGGTTCTCCCGAACTGGTGACGGATGTCCTGAACTCCCCGGTCGGAATGATCGGCCAGTCGTTGAACGAAGTATCGGAACGCTCCAAGCGTGCTGAAGAGATCGAAAAGCGGCTCGCAGAGGGTCTGACGATCGTTTCGCTCAATCCCGCCGATATCGACCCCTCTTTCATACCGGATCGCATGCCAGCCTCTGAAGAGGCGGATGCGGGCCTAGTGGAAGCCATTCGCGATCAGGGTCAACAGGTTCCCATTCTGGTGCGCCCGCATCCTGATTTCCCCGGTCGTTATCAGGTTGCCTTCGGTCATCGCCGTCTGCGCGCTGTTTCCAACCTGGGTATTCCGGTCAAGGCTGTCGTTCGCGATCTCAGCGATGAACAGCTGGTCGTCGCCCAAGGACAGGAAAACAACGAGCGTCGCGACCTTACCTATATCGAAAAGGCGCGTTTCGCCCAGAAACTACAGATACGATTTCCACGTGACACCATCATGGCAGCGATGTCGCTGCACAAGGGCGATCTTTCCAACATGCTGTCGGTTGTCGGGCGCATTCCAGAGGATCTGGTCGATCTTATCGGTCCGGCGCCAACTGTCGGCCGTCGTAACTGGATGGATCTCGCAGATCAGCTCTCCTCGTCACAAGTCAAGGAAGCAGCGCGCGCCTATGTCAGGGAACCTTCCGTTGCCGCTCTTCTGTCCGAAGATCGTTTCAAATCGCTTCTGGATTTTTTGAAGCCTAAGGCACAAGCGAAGAAAGCCGGTGTCTGGTCTTCGGAAACGGGCAGCAGACTGGCGAAAGTGGTCGAGAGCGACCGCAAGCTGGATATATCGATCGACAAGAACGAGGCACCGGAATTTGCCGATTTCGTTCTGGAACATCTTCAGACGCTGTTTGCCGAATACCGGTCCAAGCAGTGATTTCTAACACTTACGACTAACAGGAGACGCATCACAAAAGAAAAAAGCCCCCGAACGTTGCCGCACGGAAGCCTTTCTTTGATCTAAGCAACCAAAGAATCTCATTTCCGCGAATCATAGTCAAGAGTCTTGGCATCGAATTTTTCGGTGAGCGATTTTCTTTTGCCTTGTGAAAGGTGAAAGACATGGACAGCACATGTGTAACGACGCCCTTTGGGCGGCGAGCGATGTCATTTGGCGTTCTCGCAACTCAGTTTGCCGCACAGAAAAACAAAAAGACCGAAACGGTCGATAAATGGAGACTCTACCGTTCGGTCTGTGAAGCCAGGCCATTGCTCGGCGTGACCGATCGTTCTCTCGCGGTATTGAACGCGCTTTTGAGTTTCCATCCGAAAAACGAACTCTCCAGCGAAGCCGGATTGGTCGTCTTCCCGTCAAATACGCAATTGTCGCTGCGTGCCCACGGCATGGCCGAACAGACATTGCGCCGGCATCTCTCGGCTCTTGTCGAGGCGGGTCTCATCATCCGCAAGGATAGCCCGAACGGAAAACGTTACGCCCGCAAACACAGGGGAGGGGAGATCAGCGAAGCTTACGGGTTTTCACTGGCGCCGCTTCTTGCCCGCAAATCGGAAATCGAGGAGTTGGCCGAACGTATTGTTCGCGAGCGGCTTGATCTTCAGCGGCTTCGTGAAAACATCAGCCTTTGCCGTCGCGATATCCAAAAGCTTTGCGAAATGATCGCCGCCAGCGGTGAAGTCGAGACATCCGAAGGATTCCAGACACGCTACAATGCCATTGCCCGATCCCTCGGCCGCAACTCAAAGCCCGCTGAACTCAAGGAAATCGCCGGTTTCTTGGTCTCTTTGCGCGCGGAAGTGACCAACTATCTGGAAAATATTGAAAAATTGGAGAAATCGGGCGGCAATGACTGCCAAAATGAGCGCCACATAAAGAATTCAGAATCCGAATCCATATCTAAACCGCAAGATTTGCGTGAACCGGCAATCGTTGCACCTGCCGACACGGCAGTCGTACAGCCAGCATATGCTGCACCCATCAGTGCAAGACCTTCCCCGCAGCAGCCAAAGCCAGTTCCTCATAAGCAATTTTTTGTTCCTGATATTGTTTTGGTTTTGAAGGCTTGCCCGGATATTTCCCTCTATGCCCCCGGAGGAGCGGTAACCGGCTGGCGCGATCTGGAAGTGGCAACATCCGTCATCAAAACCATGTTCAACATCAGCCACTCGGCTTACCAGGAGGCCCTCACCGCCTTCGGCCGACAGGGAACAGCAGCTATCCTTGCTTGCCTGCTGCAAAAGGCTGACCAGATCAGCTCGCTTGGCGGGTATCTGCGCAATCTGACCCGTAAGGCCCATGAGGGTGGATTTGATCTTCAGGCCATGCTTCTGGCGCAGCTACGAGGGCGAACGGACACGATGGAGAAAGGCATGACAGGGTAAGTTCGTTCAAGGCGAGGGAAAACGGCAGCGGCTTGCGAAGCTCCCCATCTGGAGCTACATTAACCCTGTTTCCGCAAGACCCCTGAGATTCGTTGCAAGGCTGCTGGTGTTTACACACGGATAGTAGCCGGAGGGGTTCCTATGGTTAATGCAAGGTAATGAAAGTTAAGTAGTGATTAGCTTTCGTTTGCGTTTTTCCGTGATTGGTTTCAATCGCTTGAGTCTGAGGCGTTTTTAGCGGAAACTTGCCACCGAGGGCCGGAAAGTGTGACTTTTACGCGCTTCAAAGTCTGGCGAACCGGGTCTGGAGGAAGCAGAAACGATAATGCTGCACCAGCCGGAAGCGCCCTGCTTTCCCGAGAGGAACGATCTGTTGCAACTGGCAAACTGCCCAGCGTGCGCACAGGTAATTTGGTAAGGCCATGCGCTGGAATTGAACCTTCACCAGGGTTCCGCGTTTCCGCTCTATTGCTGCAACGGATTGCTGACCACATGATTTTTTCAGATGATATGGAGCTGGCCGTCGCTCTCTACATGGCGGATAACGCCCTGCCCCGGCAGACGGCCATTAAGAAGCTTTTGCAGGCGGGGCTTGAAGGGAGCGGCCACCTGACCGGCGGTGCGGGTCGGCCGAGGGAAATCGTCGATGGGCAACCAAGCGCAGATTATGTGCAGTATGGCACTTATCTCGACGGGGACACTTAAGGATTTCGGTGTCAGGCACTGATCAAATTGCGCGTCCTGTCGTGCCACAGCCGTAGGCTACGGGCATAGGCGTCTTCAAAGGGCAGGGCCATATCGTTGACCAGCATCAGGGCGGTGGCCGCCGTGGAGATGATGATGGTTTCGGCCCGTTCATCTTTGGCCGCTCCCGTCCAGACCGCCCGCCAATATTCGAAGGTGGTAAACATGGTCGGCATTTCAGCCGGCGGCGTTTCGTGGGCGGGAACGACGACCTCTACATCCCTGCCCTTGGAAAGACCGAAAATACGAGTGCTGCGGAACGGCGTGAATTGCGCGAAATCCCGCGTATTGCCGAGAATGGCAAGGTTCTCGACGGAAAGCAGCCGCGCCGTGTCGCGATGAAGCTCCTGATAGGAGGGACGGGCGACACCGATGATGACGTTTCTGGCGCGAAGCGGATTGAGAAGATGCACGACGGTATTCAGTGGCAGGCGCATTTCCAGAATGCCGTGCAGGCCAAGCAGGCTCTGAAATTGTAAAGACAGCCCGCCGATCGGCAGATAGGCGATGCCTTCCGAAGCTGTGGCTTTTGCAGCCTGCGAAAGAGAGTGGCACAGCGGAATTCCGCATGCCTGCGCCGCGAGTTCGAGCTTGCCGCCGTTTTCTCCCTGGCCGACATGCCCATGCAGCAGGACGCTATATCCCGCCATGGCAACGAGGCGGGCTGAATGCAGGAACCACGGTGCGTCGCGATGTTTAGGCGACATATAGGCAGGCCAGTCCAGATCCACCGACGCGGGTTGCTGCCGGTCCCTTTCGATATGCTGCCACATGGCTTTTATGAAACCGGCAAGCTCCGCCGCGGTCACGCCGCGATAATGCATGGTCGCGAGCAGCGCTCCAACCTGTATGGGGTCGGCATCGCCATCGAGAATGATCGAGAGCGCATCCATCGCCTCCTCTTTAGCGAGCGGACGGCTATTGCCGATACCCATCGCCGAGGTCGCAATATATTTGGCGAGCCTGTGCTGCGGATCGGCATTGTGGCCGATGCGGGCAAGGCGGTCCGCTATATTTTCCGGTGTCGGCTGGCCTTCCAGAAGAACGCTTGGGCGCAGCGAAAGAGGCGGCGCCTTCATCAGCACCGGCCGTTCCCAGCCGCTAACATTGGCGGCGGTGGAGGCCGCCGGTTTTTCCTGCGGATAATCGATCAGGTTTTCCGCCTCTGCCGCCAGCGAGCGGATACGCAACCGCATGGTTTCTGCAAAGGGGGTGGGGCGCAAACCCTGGCCGGTACGCACAAATAACTGGTCGCCGTATTTCTCCCGCAGCTGCTGCAATATTCGGCTCATCGACGAGATTGGCAGTCCCATGCCGGCCGCAGCGCGGCTGACACTTCCTTCCCGAAGCAACGCATCAAAGGCGACAAGTAATTTCAGCTGCCCAAGCCGGTCAGGTTTGGTTGGGGAGGCTGGTTCTTCTTTTCTCTTTCCGGTTGTCATCTTGCGGTTTTTTTAACTCCGCTCCCAATCCAGGAGCCCTTTTTGCAATTTATGGAATTTAGAACTGTTCGAAAACAAACGCATTGCACCTGATCCCCCTCCTAAATAAGTGGGGTTAATTTCTCAAGTTAAATGCGGGGGCATAACATGGAATTGAAGTACCGCGGTCAGGATAGGGCCGCGACGATCATGAAGGCCGGACTTTCGGCCGCGATGGCGGGAACGGCTCTTAGCGTTGCCTTGCCTGCATTCGCACAGCAGGCGACCGAAGGAAACACCGTTCTTCAGCAGATCGTGGTAACCGCGTCGGGCTTCGAGCAGAATGTGAAGGACGCTCCTGCCAGCATCACGGTTGTGACGCGGGAGGATCTCGAAAAGGGCTCCTATCGCGATCTGACCGATGCCTTGCGCGAAGTTCAGGGCGTGTCCGTCACCGGCATCGCCAACGAAAAGGACATTTTCATTCGTGGATTGCCGGGCGCTTACACGCTGATCCTCGTTGACGGCAAGCGACAGAGCACCCGCGATGCCCGCACCAATGGAAACTCCGGCTTCGAACAGAGTTTCGTGCCGCCGGTTTCGGCAATCGAGCGCATCGAGGTCGTGCGCGGCCCGATGTCCTCGCTTTACGGTTCCGATGCCATGGGCGGCGTCATCAACATCATCACCCGCAGGGTCGGTGACGTCTGGTCAGGCTCCGTCACCACCGAGGGCACGGTTCAGCAGCATTCCAAATTCGGCAATAGCGGTCAGGTCTCCTGGTATGCCAATGGGCCGATCCTGAAGGATCGGCTGGGCCTGCAGGTCTGGGGCAGGGGCTTTACCCGCGGCGAAGACCGTATTCTGAACGGAACAACCGCCGCGAAGGAATATGATTTCAACGGCCGTCTGACCTTCACGCCGAACGAAGATCACGACATTTATCTCGAGGGCGGCAAGGCGCGGTTGCGCCGCAGTGCCGAACCCGGTGACTCGCTGGCGGCGACCGATGCCAACGACACCTACAACACCAATACGCGCGACCATTGGTCATTGTCGCATACCGGCCGGTGGGGGCCGACCACATCCGAATTCTCCTTCCAGCAGGAATGGGCCGAACGCACCAATTTCACCAGAAACGTCCGCACGGGACGTGTCACTGAAAACCCGCGCTCGCCGGAGGTTCGTAACACCGTTCTCGACGGCAAGTTCACCACGCCCTTCGAGTTGTTCGGCGGCCATACGCTTGTCACGGGCGGCCAATATTTCGAGGCCCGGCTGAACGACCAGAATCCGGGACGCCGCACCGGGCACGACGAAACTTTCTCGGCGACGCAATGGGCGCTGTTTGTCGAGGATGAATGGCGCATTGTCGATAATTTTGCGCTGACGGGCGGCCTTCGTCTCGATAATCATGAAAAATATGGCAATCATTTCAGCCCACGCCTCTACGGCGTCTGGAGCGCGACAGATGAGCTGACGGTCAAGGGCGGTATTTCCACCGGTTTCCGCGCGCCTGAAATCCGCCAGATCGCACCGGGTTATGCCTATACGACGGGCGGCGGCGGGTGCACCTACGGCCCGGCCGGCACCTGCGGCGTGATCATCGGCGATCCGGGTCTGGAAGCGGAAAAGAGCACGAGTTATGAATTGGCAGCGCTCTGGGACAATGGCGATGTCGCTCTTGGCGCCACCTATTTCTACACCGATTTCAAGGACAAGATTTCCAATGCGCTGGTGCTCAATCCGGATGGAACGCCGGTAAGGTGGAGCGAAGATCGCAATTATCGTCTCTGGTATAACTACAATATCGACGATGCGATCATCCAGGGCGTGGAGCTGACGGCGGCATGGTACGCGACGCCGGAACTGACATTGCGTGGCAATTATACCTACACGCATTCCGAACAGAAGACGGGCGATTACGAAGGTTTTCCGCTGGCGCGTACACCGGAGCACATGGCCAATCTGAGGGGCGAATGGGTCACCCCGGTAGAGGGACTGGAAGCCTGGGCTTCGGTCAACTATCACGGATCGGAAATCAATGCCGGCCCGCGCATCGGCACGAATGGCAAGCCGGTCACGATCAACGGCAAGGCCGGGCGCAAATATGACGCCTACACCACCCTCGATATCGGGGCGAAATATGCGGTTGCCGAAAATGTCGACCTTAACGCGGCTGTCTACAATGTCTTCGACAAGGAAGTCGGCGTTGATGATTTCAATGCGGTGATGGAAGGCCGCCGCTTCTGGATCAGCATGACGGCAAAATTCTGATCCGGGCGTCGTCCGTTTTTATGACATTGAAGAGGCGTCCATCGGGCGCCTCTTTTTTATTGCTTCCTTTTTGTCGAACAGCCAATGCCCATTGACCTCAAGCATGGTTGAGGAACTATATCGGCTGGTCTTTAAACAGGAGCCGTGGAATGGAAAATACCGCGTTCAAACGCAGCCTGACGGTTGGAGATGTGGCCCGTCGCTGCGGCATCGCCGTTTCGACCATTCATTTTTATGAGGCGAAGGGGTTGATCGAGGGATGGCGCACCGCCGGAAATCAGCGCCGTTATCACCGCGCCGTATTGCGGCGTATCGCAATCATCCGCATCGCCCAACGTGCCGGTATCCAGCTCAGCATCATCCGGGATGCCATGGCGGATTTGCCGCACGACCATGTGCCAACAGCGGAGGACTGGCGCAGGTTCTCCGAGTCCTGGCGCGAGATGCTCCAGCTTCGCATCGACAGCCTGCTCCAGTTGCGCGACCAGCTTACCGGCTGCATCGGCTGCGGTTGCCTCTCTCTGGACGACTGTCCCTTGCGTAATCCCGGCGATATTCTGGGCGGCGGCGGTGCAGGACCGCGCCGCCTTGTACCGGCTGAATGAACGAGGTTTTTTGGTCTGTCGCTTTAAAAGCGATTGCGCTTACTCGAGATCGGCCGGAACCCAGACACTGACGCTGCCGCCATTGGTGGGGAACAGACCCTTGCCTTGGTCATCAAGGGTGATCTGCTCGTGACGGTGACCGAGAAAGTCGCGCCACACCGCTCCCGCCTGTTCGGGGCCGAGATCGATGTGTTTCTCCGCCGGCTCGCCGTTTGACATCACCACGACGCAGCCCGGCTCATCGGCAGTGCCGTGGCGAATAAAGGCAATGCAGCTCGGATCGTCGAGAATATCCGTCTGGGCGCCGTTGGCAAAGCCGCTGCGCGCCTCGATGAGTTTCGGCAGGCATTCGATAGCCGGCATGTCGATCTCATACTCGTTGCCGTCATTGCCGGTGTCGGTGTAACGGGTGCCGAACAGATCGGGATAAAAGACGCACGGAACGCCCTGTTCGCGCAGCAGGATGATCGCATAGGCCAGAGGCTTGAACCACGGCTCCACCGGCGCTTCCAGCGATTGCAGCGGCTGTGTGTCATGGTTGTCGACAAGCGTGACGGCGTGATCCGGAACAGCCGAAACCAGCGATCCGTCAAAAATGGTGCGCATGTCGAAATCGCCGCCCTGTTTGGAGGCGTCGTGGAAGCGGTGGTGAAGAGCGACATCGAAAAGCATGAGCTGTTTGTCGACCAGATCGAGATAGCTTTTCAGCGCCTCTATGTCGGGGTGCCAATATTCAGCGACGACGAAAAGATCGGGATCGACCGTATCACGCATATGGCCGACCCAGTCGCGGAAAAACCAGGCCGGAATATGTTTGGCGGCATCGAGGCGGAAACCGTCGACCTGCACCTGCTCGGCAAACCACCGGCCCCAATATTTGAGTTCCTCGTAGACCGCCCTGTTTCTGAATTCGACGTCCGCACCCATCAGGTAGTCGAAGTTGCCGTTTTCCTCATCGACCTCTTCATTCCACTCACCGTCACCATATTCGTTGACGAGACGGAAAATGCCGTCCTCGTTTGGTTCCTCGATGTGGTCGACACCGCTGAAGCACTTGAGGTCCCAGATGAATTTGGAATGTGCGCCGTTGCGGCCCGGAAAGGTGAAGCGCGTATAGGCGAGCGCTTCGAAATCCTCGTCGTCTATCTCGGTGCGGTCTTCGGGATTGACGCGGCGAACCCGCACCTTCTCCTTTTCATCCGCACCCATCTTATGATTGAGAACCACGTCATGAATGACGCGAATGCCGTTTTCCTTCAGCGTCCGGCCAGCCTGTTCGAGAGCGGCGCGATCACCGTATTTGGTAGCTACGGTGCCCTTCTGATCGAATTCGCCGAGGTCAAAGAGATCATAGGTGTCGTAACCCACCGAATAACCGCCTGAGGAGCCTTTGTAGGCCGGTGGCAGCCAGACATCGGTGATGCCCATGCGGGCAAGGCTTTCCGCCTTTTCGGCCACCTCACTCCATAGCTTTCCTCCGTCCGGATAATACCAATGGAAGAACTGAAGCAAGGTGCGTCCGGCCATATTTCCCTCACGTTGGTTAGCAGGTCGCGCCATAAACGGACCGGCGGCGAAAGGGTTCCGCCGCCGGTATCGACCGAGCTTCAATTGTGGGGGAGGCACCTTCCCGGATGGGGCCGTGGCCTCGTCTATGCGTTAGTCGGCAATTTCCAGAAGTACCGCGCCCGCCTGTAGATAATCGCCTTCCTTGACGATCAGGCGGACCTTGCCGGCCTTGGTGGCGACGATTTGTGTTTCCATCTTCATGGCTTCCATGACGGCCAGAAGATCGCCTTTGGAAACGGCTTCGCCATCCTTGACCTTGAAGGATTGCAAGGTGCCGGAAACGGGCGCAGTGATTTCGCCTTCCTTCTCTTTGACCGTTGCACCGGGGGCCGTTGCATTGCCGCCGCTGACAGCACCGAGGCCGGAGAGCAGCAGGTTGGGCAGGCCGACCGAGACACGCTTGCCGTCGATTTCCAGAAAGGTGCGGGTGATGGAAGGATCCTCGGCCGGTGCCGGGCGTTCCATGGCATCCGGCATGGCGGCGAAATCGGTCTCGATCCAGCGGGTGTGAACCTTGAAACCATCAGTGCCGATGAAGTCATCAGTCTCGATCGCAGCGCGATGGAACGGCAGGACCGTGGCAATACCTTCGATGTGGAATTCCTTCAGCGCGCGGCGGGCGCGGCGCAGAACTTGATCTCGGTCCACACCCGTGACGATGAGCTTCGCCATCAGCGAGTCGAACACGCCAGGCACGCTGGAGCCGCTGACGACGCCACTATCCACGCGAATGCCGGGGCCGGAGGGCGCATCGAAAACCGAGATCGAGCCGGGGGTGGGCAGGAAGCCCCGGCCGGGATCTTCTGCATTGATGCGGAATTCCATGGAGTGGCCGCGGGGTTCCGGCGTTTCAAGCACCCGCAGCTTATGGCCTTCGGCAATACGGAACTGTTCGATGACGAGATCGATGCCGGTCGTCTCCTCGGTGACGGGATGTTCCACCTGCAGGCGCGTATTGACCTCCAGGAATGAAATCGTGCCATCGACTCCGAGCAGGAATTCGACGGTGCCAGCACCGGAATAACCTGCAGCAGCACAGATCGCCTTTGCCGCACCATGGATTTCCTGCCGCTGTTCGGCAGACAGGAATGGAGCGGGGGCCTCTTCGATCAGCTTCTGGTTCCGGCGTTGCAGCGAACAATCGCGGGTGCCGAGCACGAGCACATTGCCGTGCTTGTCGGCCAGAACCTGCGCCTCGATGTGGCGGGGCCGGTCGAGGAAACGTTCGAGAAAACATTCACCGCGACCAAAAGCGGCCGTCGCTTCGCGAACGGCAGATTCGTAGAGATCAGCAATCTCTTCCATCTTCCACGCAACCTTCAGGCCGCGACCGCCACCGCCATGCGCCGCCTTGATGGCGACGGGCAGGCCGTGTTCTTCGGCAAAGGCGGTCACTTCGGCGGCGGTGGAGACCGGGCCGTCGCTGCCGGCGACCAGTGGCGCACCGACACCGGTGGCGATGCGCCGTGCTTCGACCTTGTCACCCAAGGCTTCGATCACGTGTGGGTCCGGACCGATCCAGCTCAGGCCGGCATCGATGACCGCCTGCGCAAATTCGGCGCGTTCGGACAGGAAGCCGTAACCGGGATGCACGGCGTCCGCGCCGGTGCGTTTAGCGATCGCGATCAGCTTGGCGATATCGAGATAGGTCTCGGCGGGGCGTACGCCCTCCAGCGCATAGGCCTCATCCGCCAGCCGGACGAAAAGAGCATCCTGATCGGGGTCGGCATAAACGGCGACCGATTGCAGGCCGTAATCGCGGCATGCGCGGATGATCCGCACCGCGATCTCGCCGCGATTGGCAATCAGCACTTTTTTCATCGCTATTCTCCCTACAGACTTTTGGCCGCGGCGATTTCGGCGAAGGGGCCGATCGGGCGGAACTTGATTTTGGCGTTGACGGGGATTTGCCCCGCAAGATCGAGATGATATTCGGCGACCGCACCGATGACGGGATAACCGCCGGTCAGCGGATGATCGGCAAGGAACAGCACGGGCTGGCCACTATGTGGAATCTGGATCGCTCCGGTGGCCGTGCCTTCACTCGGCAATTCGGCACTGTCCCTACGCTCCATTGGCACTTCGCCGGCAAGGCGGATGCCGACCCGGTTCGATTGCGGCGTGACCTGCCAGAACTGACCGGTCAGCGTATCGAGGCCCTTTTGCGTGAACCAGTCGGTGCGCGGCCCGAGAACAACGTCGAGTACCACGACATCACCGGTCGCCGGCGCTTCGAAAGCGGGAACCTCATCGATCGATACGCTAGAGAGACCGGCCTTTTCGCCCTTCAGCGGCAGGATCGTGCCCGCAGTCACGCTTTCGGGGCCGACCACGGCGAGCGTATCCGTCGCAAAGCTGCCCAGCACGGGCGCGACATCGAACCCACCGCGCACGGCAAGATAACAGCGCATGCCCTTTGGCGGTTGACCCAAGGTGACCACATCGCCGGGCTCGAGTGAGACGGGAACATGGGTCTGCACCGTGAAACTGTGATCCGCCGTCTCGATGGTGACGGGGCAGGGTGCCCCAGCAATGCCGATGACGGCACGGCTTGCGCTCTTGAAGGAAAAACCGCCGAGCGTCAGTTCGAGGCACGGCGTGTTGACTGGATTGCCGACGATGCGGTTGGCGCCATTAAAAGCGCCGCGATCCAGTGCGCCGGAAGCCGATACGCCCTGTCCGGTCTGGCCGAAGCGTCCGAGATCCTGAAAAATGGCTGGCATGGGTGCTGCGAGCACCTCGAAATGCGGGCCTTCTTTGGTTGTCTCCGGCTGTGAAATTCGCGGTATCGAGGCAGGAACATCGACTGTCCTGCCGGACTTGTCCATGTCGAAGAAACGCACGCGATAACCCGGCTGGAAAAGCGCGCCGGGATCACGGTCTATATCCCACATCTTTTCCGGCGTGGTGCCGATGATCTGCCAGCCGCCTGGGCTGTTTTGTGGATAAACGCCGCTGAAAGCGCCGGCCAGCGCCACAGAACCCGCCGGAATACGGGTGCGCGGGCTTTGCCGGCGCGGCACATGCAGAGCCGGATCGCCACCGACCAGATAACCGAAACCGGGCGCGAAACCGCAAAAGGCCACGGTGAATTCGCTTTCGGTGTGGCGGCGGATGACTTCGTCGACGCTCATGCCGGTCAGTTCGGCAACGTCGGCGAGATCCTCACCATTATAGTGGACGGGTATTTCCACCAGATTGTCCGAAGGCGCGATTTTTGCCGAGAGATCGCGGCTTTCAAGCCGGGCGACCAGCGCCTCCGCGCCGATCTTTTCGGGGCGAAAGCGGATCATCAGGGTGCGGGCAGCCGGAACGGTCTCTTCGATGCCCTCGACCGGATCGTTCTGAAGCGAGGCGAACAGCGCCAGCGTTTCATCGAGATCGGCAAGTTCGACAAGAATGGTGGTGAGGCTGACGGGGAGAAAACGCATCATATCCTCACGCGTGATAGGCTGAATCGGGAATGTCGGTGATGAACATGTGCCCGGGCGCATGGGTAATCGCAAACGGCACACCTGATGCCATCACGGCAGCCTGTGGTGTCACGCCGCAGGCCCAGAACACCGGAACCTCGCCGGGTTCGATCCGCACCGCATCACCGAAATCCGGTTTGGCAAGATCGGTGATGCCAATCTCTTCCGGCGCGCCAACATGCACGGGCGCACCGTGAACCGCCGGAAAACGTCCCGAAATGGTCGCGGCATCGGCGACGCGCGAGGCCGGGATCGGCCGCATGGAAACGACCATGTTGCCCTTCAGACGGCCGGCGGGGCGACAGGGCCGGTTGGTCAGATACATCGGCACATTGCTCTTGTCGGTCATATGGCGGATTTCGATGCCCGCTTCTACCATAGGCGTTTCGAAGGTGAAGCTGCAACCGATCAGGAAGGCGACGAGATCGTCGCGTTCCGCCCAAGCGGCGGTGGCGTCAGCCGTTTCCTCGGCAAGCTTGCCGTCCCGCCAGATACGGTAGAGCGGCAGGTCGGTCCTGAGGTCGGCACCGGGGGCGAGAAGCGTGGTGGGAGAGCCGGGATCGGAAACATCCAGCACCGGGCAGGGCTTGGGATTACGCTGCGCATAAAGCAGGAAATCGAACGCCCAGTCGCGCGGCAGCACGATCATGTTGGCCTGCGTGAAGCCGGGAGCGATGCCGGAGGTGGGCGCGACGAGGCCGTCGCGATAGGTGGCGCGGGCTTTTCGCGCGGATTCTGCGTCCGTGTGCTTGAGGAAGGATGTCGGTATGGTCATTGGCCGCTCCTTTAGAGAGTGGATGCGAAAGAGCGGATATCGATGCCATCGGCCTCGAAACGGCGGCGGATTTCTTGGGCGATGGCAACTGCGCCGGGGCTGTCGCCATGCACGCAGATGGATTGCGCCTCGATTTTTATGATGCTGCCGTCGATGGCCTCGAGTGTGCCTTCACGCGCAAGCCGCACCATACGGTCAGCGATTTTTGCGGCGTCGTGCAGAACGGCACCGGCTTCACGGCGCGAGACGAGCTGGCCTTGCGGCGTGTAGGCGCGATCCGCGAAGGCTTCGGCGACGACGGCAAGACCCGCCTTGCGGGCGAGATCGAGGATGGGTGCGCTGGCAAGGCCCATCAACACCAGCGAGGGATCGATGGCCTTGATGCCGTCAATCACCGCCTGTCCCTGTTTCGCGTCGTTGGCGATGCGGTTGTAAAGCGCGCCATGCGGCTTGACGTAACGTACCGTGGTGCCGGCAGCTGCGGCCACACCTTTCAGCGCGCCGATCTGGTAGATGACATCGGCAATCAGCTCTTCCGAGGTCACGTCCAGATCGCGGCGGCCGAAGCCGACGCGGTCCGGGTAGGAGACATGGGCGCCAACGACCACACCTTTTTCGGCGGCGGCCTTGACGGTGCGGTAGATGCCGGCCGGGTCGCCGGCGTGAAATCCGCAGGCGATGTTGGCGCTGGAAACGATGGCGAGCATCGCCTCATCGTCTCCCATGCTCCAAGCGCCGTAACTTTCGCCAAGATCGCTGTTGAGATCGATAGCGGCCATGTTTGCCTCCCTCTAATTTTATCAGTAGCCGAGCAGGGCGAAGATCGCGCCCGCCGACTTATAGGCCATATACCAGGTGAGTACGCAGGTCAGCACGCCAAGCACGAGCAGCCAGCGCGGGTAGTGATAACCGTGCATCAGATCGGCGCGTTTCCACGCGGCATACATGAAGATCGAAAGGCCGATTGGCAGAACGAGACCGTTCAGGCCGCCGACGAACACGAGCATGGCTGCGGGCGGTGTGGTGATGATGACATAGGCGATCAGCGAAATGGCGATGAAGCCGACGGTGGCTAGATTGCGCTGCCGTTCCGTCATTTCAGGCTTGAAAGCCGTCAGGAACGAAACGGAAGTATAGGCCGCGCCGATGATGCTGGTCATGGCCGAGGCAAGGAAGACCGCGCCAAACAGACGGTAGCCGATATTGCCGGCGGCGGCATGGAAAGCCTGGCCTGCCGGGTTGGCGGCCTTGCCCGAGAGATCGATGATCACGCCGCTGGCGACGACGCCGAGAATGGCAAGGAACAGGATGTAGCGCAGCACGCCGGTAATCGCGATGCCGCTCAGGGCGGCGCGATTGACCGCGCTGATGTTCTCAACGCCGACCATCCCCTTGTCCAGCAGGCGATGTGCGCCAGCATAGGTGATGTAACCGCCGACCGTGCCACCGACGATGGTGGTGATGGTGACGAAATCGATGGTGTCTGGCAGGAAGGTCTGGCGGAAGGCTTCCGCAACCGGCGGGCCGGAAACGTAAGCCGCATAAACGATCAGCGCGAGCTTGACGAAAGCGGCCACGAAAACGACACGGTCCATGGCGATGCCCGCCCGGCGGGACAGGAAGATGCCTATGGCTGCCAGCGCGCCGATCGCGCCGCCGATCTTCGGATCGAGATCGATCATCGCGTTGAAGCCGAGGCCGGCGCCGCCGATATTGCCGACGTTAAAGAACAGGCCGCCGATGATGACGAGGATGGCGAGCAGATAACCCGAGCCCGGAATGGCGGCATTGGCGATGGCCGGTGCGCGCATGCGGGTAATGGTGACGATACGCCAGATATTGGCCTGCACGACGAAGTCGATCAGGATGGAAATGAGAATGGCGAATGCGAATGCGGCGCCCAGTTTCACCGTGAAATTTGCCGTCTGGGTGATGAAGCCCGGCCCCACGGCGGACATCGACATCAAGAACATTGCCGAAAGTAGGGCGTAACGCTTGTTCTTCGCCTTCTGCGCAACCTCGTTCGGGTCGGCAAGCATGGGCTCTTTCTGCTCCATGGATTTTCTCCGCTTCTATCGCAATCCGCCCCTCGCGGATGCTTTATGCTGCCGATCTTGTCTTGTTCCGTGAAATTGTCAACATTGTTCAACAATATAAAGGTATCGTTCTTTTATATTGTCTATTTGTTGGACGTTATGGGCATGATTTAGTCACGTTTTTTTGGCGCTTTGCTGAAGCTTTGTGCTATGGGCAATCATGCCGTGTCTGATCATGCCTGTCACGGAATTCCCAATGCTGCATTGCTCTTAAGGAAAGCGCCATGACGGAAACGATAGAGGGTCTGCCGCTTGCGGATCGATTGGCGAAGGATATCCGCACGCTGCTGATTTCCGGTGAGCTGATGCCGGGGCAGCGCCTTTCGGAAGCAGCTTTCAGCGAGCGTTTCGACGTCTCCCGCAATTCGCTGCGTGAAGCTTTTCGTCTTCTGACCAAGGACGGTTTGCTGCGCCACGAGGCCAATCGCGGCGTTTTTGTCGCGGTTCCGACCATGGCTTCGGTGATCGACATTTATCGGGTGCGGCGCATGGTGGAATGCGGCGCGTTGCGTCAAGCCTGGCACAAGCACCCGGCCATCAGGGCAATGCAAGTGGCGGTCGATGATGCCAAGATAAAGCGCGAAGAGGCGGATTGGCTGGGTGTCGGCAGCGCCAATATGAAGTTCCATGCCGCCGTGGTCGATCTTCTCGACAGTGCCCGCCTCAGCGATTTTTACGAGCGCATTGCCGCCGAACTGAGGCTTTGTTTCGGCCTGCTGAAAGACCCGGAGCAACTCCATTCCCCCTTTGTGGACATGAACAGCAAGATCCTGTCTCTGATGGAAGAGGGCAAGGCGGCTGAAGCCGGTGACGAGATGGAACTCTACCTCAATCTCTCCGAAAGAACGGTTTTGAAGGCGCTCGAACGCGCGTCCTGAGATGTCAGGCGGAGCGGGACGAAAACGTCCCTTTCACATCCGCCCCATTTTTGTATCGGCGGCTGATTGCCAAGTTTGTTGCGGTGCGTCATCAATGCTGACATGACGCTTCGCGACCTCACCATTCTCGTTATAGACGAAAACGCGATCCGCGCCTCGATCATCGAGGAGGGGCTGCGCGAGGCCGGATATCAACGGGTGACGGTCATCCATGAGGTGCACGGTGTGGCGCGCACCATCGAGACGCTGCAGCCAGACGTCATCTTCATCGATCTTGAAAATCCCAACCGCGACATGATGGAGCATCTGTTCCAGCTGACGCGCACGGTCGGCCGACCGATCGCCATGTTTGTTGACCGCTCCGACACGGCCTCCATCGAGGCAGCCGTCGAGGCGGGGGTTTCCGCCTATGTCGTCGACGGGCTGAAGAAAGAGCGGGTCAAGCCCATTCTCGATATGGCGGTCAGCCGCTTCAACGCTTTCAGCCGTCTGCGACAGGAACTTGCCGAAGCCAAATCCGCGCTGGAGGAGCGCAAGGTCATCGAGCGCGCCAAGGGCATTTTGATGAAGATGCGCGGCCTTTCCGAAGAGGAAGCCTTTGCGCTTTTACGGCAAACGGCAATGAACGAGAAAAAGAAAATATCCGAGATCGCGCAAAGCGTGGTCACCGCGGCCGGTCTGTTGATGTGACGAACCCGCCGGCGGGACAGTCGAGGAGTGTATGATATGGCGGCACAGGAAAAAACGGCTGGGCCAAAAGACGGGACGAGGGACGTTGCAGGCGCGCCGGCAATCGTGGGCAGCGACCGGCAGAAAATCCTGCGCGCGGGTTTTATCCCTCTTGTCGACGCCTCCGTTTTGATTGCGGCCGCCGAATTTGGCTTTGCCGAACGGGAGGGCCTGTCGCTTGATCTCGTCAAGGATGTGTCCTGGGCGAATGTGCGCGACCGGTTGGCGTTCCGCCAATTCGACATCGCCCATATGCTGTCGCCGATGCCCGTTGCCTCCATGCTCGGGCTCGGCTCTAACCCGTCGCCGACGATCACGCCGTTTTCACTCGGGCGTGGCGGCAATGCCATCACGCTTTCGACCCGGCTTTTTGCGCGGATGAAGGCGTTGACGGGGCTTTCCGAAACGGCGGGAGCGCTCGAAAATGCCAAGGCTTTGAAGCGGGTGCTCGATGATATGCGGGCGCGGGGCGAGGCTCCGCCGACGCTCGGCATGACCTATCCGTTTTCGTCGCATAATTACGAATTTCGCTACTGGCTCGCGGCCGGCGGCATTCATCCCGATCACGACGTCAAGCTGGTGGTCGTGCCGCCGCCATTGACGTCGGATGCATTGGCGGCGGGCGCCATCGACGGTTTCTGCGTCGGTGCGCCATGGAACATCGTCGCCGCAGAGCGTGGTGTCGGCAGGATTGTCGCCGCCAAGCAGGATTTGTGGCCCTCCGCACCCGAAAAGGTCATCGGCATGCGGCCTGAGTGGGCCGAAAGCCAGCAGGAAACGGTCGGCCGGCTTCTGACGGCTCTCGATGCCGCCGCACGTTGGTGTGATGCTGCGGGAAATCACGACGATCTGAGCCGGGTGCTTGCCGATCCCCGCTATATAGGCGCGCCGGAAAGCATCATCCGCCACGTTCTTGCCGGTGAATTCAACATCGACAGCCAAGGCAACCGCCGGGTTATCGACAAATATTTCCTCTTCCACGGTGGCCACGCCAATTATCCGCGCCAGAGTCAGGCTTTGTGGATTTACAGCCAGATGATCCGCTGGGGGCAGGCGGAATTTTCGAAAGCGGGTGTGGAAGCCGCCCTGTCCGCTTACCGGCCGGATATTTATCGGGCGGCGCTGGGCGATGCCAATGCGCCTGATGATGCCGATATTCGCATCGAAGGGCAGGAGGCTGGCGACCGTTTTGTGGACGGCTTCGTCTTCGATCCCGCTGACATTACAGGGTATGTGAATGGCTTTTCCGTGCGCAGTTCTGCCCCTGTTTCTACCTCTCAAGGCGAGGCCTGAGAGCAATTCAGCTGGGCCAGCTGCGCAAATTTCAAGCGTGGAATTTTTCCAGTTGCGCAAACGATAGACAAAATTTCTGCTGGTTAAAATTTAATCGTCTGACGGAATTTCTAAAATTCAGTTTTATTTCCAATAGTATAGCTTCCGTATAACAAACTGGCACGCCTCTTGCATCTTCCTGTTTGCACCGGTCAACGGCGATCGGGGCAAGCAGGGCGCGGCATAGGCGCTTTCAAAGACATAGACGTCGCAAGGTTTTGCTGCCCGGAACACCTCCCGTTCCGAAGGCGCAAACACCGAGCGGCGTTTTTTTATTTTCAGGTTTTTTCGCAAGCGAAAGCGTCACCTCAAAGGTGACCCAATAAGGGGAAGATGCGAATGAAAAAGATATTCTCGGGCGATGTCAGCCGCCGCACGATACTGAAGACGACAGCCACCGCAGCCCTCGTCACCGCCGTACGCACCGCCTTTCCGTCAGGCGCTTTTGCAGCCACCGCTGAGCCGGAAGTGAAGGGTGCGAAAATCGGCTTTATCGCGCTGACCGATGCCGCGCCGCTCATCATCGCGGCGGAAAAGGGACTGTTCGCCAAGCATGGCATGCCTGACGTCGAGGTTCTCAAACAGGCATCCTGGGGTGCGACGCGCGACAATCTCGTGCTCGGTGGCGCATCGAACGGCATTGACGGCGCGCATATTCTGACCCCGATGCCCTATCTCATGCACACCGGCAAGGTGACGCAGAACAATGTGCCGGTGCCGATGGCGCTCATCGCCCGCCTCAATCTCGACAGCCAGGGCATTTCCGTCGCCAAGGAATATGCCGACACCGGCGTTCAGCTCGATGCATCCAAGCTGAAGGCGGCTTTCGAGAAGAAGAAGGCCGAAGGCAAGGAAATCAAGGCCGCAATGACCTTCCCCGGCGGCACACATGATCTCTGGATCCGCTACTGGCTGGCCGCCGGCGGCATCGATCCGGACAAGGACGTCTCCACCATCGTCGTTCCGCCGCCGCAGATGGTTGCCAACATGAAGGTCGGCAATATGGACGTCTTCTGTGTGGGCGAACCCTGGAATGAGCAGCTCGTCAATCAGGGCATCGGCTTTACCGCCTGTACCACCGGTGAACTCTGGAAGGGGCATCCCGAAAAGGCACTCGGCATGCGCGCCGACTGGGTAGAGAAGAACCCCAATGCCGCCAAGGCGCTGCTGATGGCCGTGATGGAAGCTCAACAATGGTGCGACGGCATGGACAACAAGGAAGAGATGTCCACCATTCTCGGCAAACGCCAATGGTTCAACGTGCCGCCGAAGGATGTCCTCGGCCGCCTCAAGGGCAATATCAATTACGGCAACGGCCGCGTGCTGGAAAATACCGGCCTGCAGATGAAGTTCTGGCAGGATCACGCGTCTTACCCCTTCCGTAGCCATGACAGCTGGTTCATCACGGAAAACATCCGCTGGGGCAAATTCGCGCCCGATACGGACGTGAAGGCGCTGGTTGCGAAGGTCAACCGCGAGGATATCTGGCGCGAGGCGGCCAAGGATCTCGGCGTTGCCGATATTCCCGCCTCCACGTCGCGCGGCAAGGAAACCTTCTTCGACGGCAAGGTCTTCGACCCCGAAAACCCGTCCGCTTATCTCGAAAGTCTTTCCATCAAGGCGGCCTCCTGAGGAGGAGACAGGGGTGTCGCCCCTCGTCCGCCAGTTCCGGCCTTTGAGTGGTCGCGACTGAAGACCGGATGAGGGGCGAGACCCTGACCGCAACCGAAATTAAGAGGAAATGCCCATGTCCGCATTGGCCCGAAAATTCAAGGAACAGCCGCAGCAACCGGCGGCGCAAAAGGCAAACGTGGTGACCCTTTCGCCCAAACAGTCGTCGCGGATCGATCTGCGTAAATGGGGTGCGGCAGCGGCCCGCAACATCATACCGCCATTTATCGTCCTCGCTGTCCTGCTGGGTGTCTGGCAGGTGCTCTGTTCCGCCCCCGGCTCCTCGCTGCCGCCGCCGAGTCAGGTCTTCGAAGAAAGCTACGATCTTATCGTCTCGCCGTTCTTCCATAATGGCTCGCAGGATATCGGTCTCGGCTTGCGTGTGCTGGTCTCGCTGGAGCGTGTGGCCTATGGTTTCGGCCTTGCGGCCATCGCTGGCATCATTCTCGGCGCAGTGATCGGCCAGTCGATCTGGGCGATGCGCGGTCTCGACCCGATCTTTCAGGTGCTGCGCACCGTGCCGCCGCTCGCCTGGCTGCCGCTTTCGCTGGCGGCTTTTCAGGACAGCAATCCGTCGGCCATTTTCGTGATCTTCATTACCTCCATCTGGCCAGTCATCATCAATACGGCGGTCGGCGTGCGTAACATTCCACAGGATTATCGCAACGTCGCGAAGGTGCTGCGGCTCAACCAGATCGAATTCTTCTTCAAGATCATGCTGCCGTCGGCCGCGCCTTACATCTTTACCGGTCTGCGCATCGGCATCGGCCTCTCCTGGCTTGCCATCGTTGCGGCGGAAATGCTGACCGGCGGCGTCGGTATCGGCTTCTTCATCTGGGATGCGTGGAACTCCTCGCGCCTGCCCGACATCATCGTGGCGCTCGCCTACATCGGCGTTGTCGGCTTCATGCTCGACAAGCTGGTGGCCGCGCTTGGCAAGGTCATCACCCGCGGCGCAGCGGCGAACTGAGAGGGCAACAATCATGAACGCTTATTTGAAGCTCGATCATATCGACAAATATTTCGACAAGGGCGGCTCGCGCGCCGAGGTGCTGAAAGGCATCAACCTCACCATCGAAAAAGGCGAATTCGTCTCGGTCATCGGACATTCCGGTTGCGGCAAATCCACCATGCTCAACCTCATCGCCGGCCTGACGAAAGTCTCGGCAGGGGCCGTGCTGCTCGAAAACCGGGAGGTCAACGAACCCGGACCGGAACGCGCCGTCGTATTCCAGAACCACAGCCTGCTGCCCTGGCTTTCGGTCTATGAAAACGTCAACCTCGCCGTGGAAAAGGTCTTCCGCAATACCAAGACCCGGGCCGAGCGGCATGACTGGGTCATGCGCAATCTCGATCTCGTGCAGATGGCCCATGCCAGGGACAAGAAACCTTCGGAAATTTCCGGCGGCATGAAACAGCGTGTCGGCATTGCCCGCGCGCTCGCCATGGAACCGAAAATCCTGCTGCTGGACGAGCCCTTCGGCGCGCTGGACGCGCTGACCCGCGCTCATCTTCAGGATGCGGTGATGGAAATCCATGCCCGGCTTGGCAACACCATGGTCATGATCACCCACGATGTGGATGAGGCGGTGCTGCTGTCCGATCGTATCGTGATGATGACCAACGGTCCGGCCGCCCACATCGGCGAGTTGCTGGAGGTGCCGCTGCCGCGCCCGCGCAACCGCATCGAGCTTGCATCCGACAAGACCTACCTCAAATGCCGCGAAGCCGTGCTGAAGTTCCTTTACGAACGTCACCGCTTCGTCGAAGCTGCGGAGTAACGACCATGACGCAAAAACTCGTCATCATCGGCAATGGCATGGCGCCGGGGCGCATGCTGGAAAACCTGTTCGAAACCGCCCCCGGCCTTTACGACGTCACCATTTTCAACGCCGAGCCGCGCGTCAATTACGACCGCATCATGCTCTCGCCGGTGCTCTCAGGCGAAAAGAGCTATGAAGACATCGTCATCCACAATGACGAATGGTATGCGGCTAACAATGTGACGTTGCATAGGGGCGCGAAGGTCACCGGCATCGACCGTGACAAGAAAACCGTGACCAGCGAAAACGGTATCACAGTCTCTTACGACCGGCTGGTGATCGCCACCGGCTCCCTGCCCTTCATCATTCCCGTTCCCGGCCATCAATTGCCCGGCGTGCTCGCTTATCGCGATCTCGACGATGTGACGAAGATGCTGGAAATCGCTGAAGGTAAAGGCCGCGCCATCGTCATCGGTGCGGGTCTTCTCGGACTGGAGGCGGCTTATGGCTTGAAGCGTCAGGGCATGGACGTCACCGTCATTCACCTGATGCCGACGATCATGGAGCGCCAGCTTGATCCGGCAGCGGCCTATCTTCTGGAAAAGGCGCTGAGTGAGCGCGGCATCGATATCATCACCAAGGCCAATACCAAATGCATTCTGGGTGAGGAAAAGGTCGAAGGCATTGAGCTGGAAGACGGCCGGGTCATCAAGGGCGATATGGTGGTGATGGCTGTCGGCATCCGCCCGGCTTCGGGTCTCGCCAAGGAAGCCGGCATCGCCGTCAATCGCGGCATCGTGGTGGATGACGGCATGATGACGTCGGATGCCTCGATCTATGCGCTCGGCGAATGCGCCGAACATCGCGGCATGTGTTACGGGCTGGTCGCGCCGCTTTATGAATCGGCGCGGGTGCTGGCCGACCGGCTGTGCGGCGGTTCGGCCGAATATCACGGCTCCGTCACCAATACGAAGCTGAAGGTCACCGGCATCAACCTGTTTTCCGCCGGCGATTTCGCGGAAGGTGACGACCGCGAGGAAATCGTGCTGCGTGATGCCACGGCAGGCGTCTACAAGCGCCTGATCCTCAAGGAAAACCGCATCATCGGCGCGGTTCTCTACGGCGAAACGGCGGATGGCTCGTGGTTCTTCGATCTGATGAAGAAATCGACCGATATTTCCGCCATGCGTGAAACCCTTATCTTCGGCCAGGCCTATCAGGGAGGGTCTCCGCTGGACCCTATGGCGGCCGTTGCAGCCTTGCCGGATGATGCGGAAATCTGCGGCTGCAACGGCGTCTGCAAGGGTAAGATCACCTCGGTCATCACTTCCAAGGGGCTGGCTTCTCTGGATGATGTGCGCGCCCACACCAAGGCGTCCGCCTCCTGTGGCAACTGCACCGGCCTTGTCGAGCAGCTGATGGCGCTGACGCTGGGCGACAGCTACAATCCCGCTGCCGTGCAGCCCATGTGCAAATGCACCGATCTCGGCCATGATGATGTGCGCCGTCTCATCAAGGCCAAGGGCCTGAAGACCATTCCCGCCGTGATGCAGGAGCTGGAATGGAAAACCTCCTGCGGCTGCGCCAAGTGCCGCCCGGCGCTCAATTATTACCTCGTCTGCGACTTTCCCGACGAATATGCCGACGATTATCAGTCGCGTTATATCAATGAGCGTGTCCACGCCAATATCCAGAAGGACGGCACCTATTCCGTCGTGCCGCGCATGTGGGGCGGCGTCACATCGTCCTCCGAGCTCCGGGCGATTGCAGATGTGGTCGACAAGTTCGAAATCCCGATGGTGAAGGTGACCGGTGGCCAGCGCATCGATCTTCTCGGCATCGAGAAGGAGGATCTGCCGGCGGTCTGGGCCTATCTCGGCAAGGCTGGTTTCATTTCCGGTCAGGCCTATGCCAAGGGACTTCGCACGGTGAAGACCTGTGTGGGCGAACAATGGTGCCGCTTCGGCACGCAGGATTCGACCGGGCTTGGCATCCGCATCGAAAAATTCATGTGGGGCTCATGGACGCCCGCCAAGCTGAAGCTTGCCGTTTCCGGCTGTCCGCGCAACTGCGCGGAGGCCACCTGCAAGGATATTGGAGTCATCTGCGTCGATTCCGGTTTTGAAATCCATTTCGCCGGTGCCGCCGGTCTCGATATCAAGGGCACGGAAGTCTTGGGCCTCGTCAAAACCGAGGATGAGGCGCTGGAGCATATCGTGGCGCTGACGCAGATGTACCGCGAGCAGGCGCGTTACCTTGAGCGTATCTACAAATGGGCCAAGCGTATCGGCTACGACGAGGTCCGCCGCCAGATCATGGACGATACTGACAAGCGCAAGGCCTATTTCGACCGCTTCGTCTTCAGCCAGAAATTCGCGCAGGTCGATCCCTGGTCCGAACGGGTGTCCGGCCACGACAAGCATGAATTCAAACCTATGGCGGCAATCGGTTTCAGTGAGGCGGCGGAGTGAGAACGATGGACAGCAACTGGATCGATATTGGCGACATTTCCGACATCCCGCTGCGCGGCGCACGTTGCGTGAAAACGCCAATGGGCAAGATCGCCGTGTTCCGCACGGCGGAAAATCAGGTCTTCGCCATCGAGGACCATTGCCCGCACAAGGGCGGGCCGCTGTCTCAGGGCATCGTACATGGGGCGTCGGTGACGTGTCCTTTGCACAATTGGGTGATTTCTCTGGAGACCGGCAAGGCGTTGGGGGCGGATGAGGGTGAGGTGAGGACCATACCCGTCCGTAATCTGGATGGGCGGCTCTCCGTTGCGCTCGAAACTCTGATGATTGCGGCGGAGTAAATTGCGATGGCGATGATGGTACCCCCCTCTGTCCTGCCGGACATCTCCCCCTCAGGGGGGGAGATCAATTGCCGCACGAACTTCCATTCACAGCTTGCATCGCCGGCCATAGAGATGAAGCGGGAAGCATGCTGCTTGTCGATCTCCCCCCTTGAGGGGGAGATGTCCGGCAGGACAGAGGGGGGTAAGCGCCACGCACCGAGAGGGCAAACCCATGCCCGTTGAAACAAAAACCACCTGCCCCTATTGCGGCGTCGGTTGCGGCGTTATCGCCACCATCAACGACAATGGCGTCGTTTCCGTAAAGGGCGATCCGGATCACCCTGCCAACTTCGGCCGGCTCTGTTCCAAAGGTTCGGCTCTGGCCGAAACCATCGATCTCGACGGACGCCTGCTCTATCCCGAAATCGATGGCAAACGAGTGGAATGGGACGAAGCGCTTGACCTCGTCGCTTCCCGTTTCGCGCAGGCCATTGCCGAGCATGGCCCGGATTCGGTCGCCTTTTACGTCTCCGGCCAATTGCTGACGGAGGATTATTACCTTGCCAACAAGCTGATGAAGGGTTTCATCGGTTCGGCCAATATCGATACGAATTCAAGGCTCTGCATGTCATCCTCCGTCGCCGGTCACCGCCGTGCCTTCGGAGCCGATACGGTGCCGGGCACCTATGAAGATATGGAGCTTGCCGATCTGGTGATCCTCACCGGTTCCAACCTCGCCTGGTGCCATCCGGTACTCTATCAACGACTTGCCGCCGCAAAGGCAGCACGACCGGAAATGAAGGTTGTCGTCATCGATCCGCGCCGGACGATGAGCGCCGATATTGCCGATATGCACCTTGCCATCCGCCCGGATGGGGATGTGGCGCTGTTTACCGGTCTCTTGGCGCATCTTTCCGGCAGTTCCGCGATCGATCATGCTTACGTTCAGAACCATACGGCCGGATTTGACGCCGCGATGCAGGCAGCGACCGGGCAAAGCCTGCCCGAGATTGCCGAAGCGACCGGCCTGATGATCGCCGAACTGATTTCCTTTTACGAATTGTTCGAACGCACGGAAAAGACCGTCACCTGTTACAGCCAGGGCGTCAACCAGTCGCAGAGCGGCACCGACAAGGTCAACGCCATCATCAATTGCCACCTCGCCACCGGCCGCATCGGCCGGCCGGGCATGGGACCGTTTTCGCTGACCGGCCAGCCGAACGCCATGGGTGGTCGCGAAGTGGGGGGGCTGGCAAACATGCTGGCCGCCCATATGGCCATCGAAAGTGCCGAGGACCGTGACCGTGTGCAGCGCTTCTGGGTCTCGCCCGCCATTGCGCAAAAACCCGGCCTGAAAGCGGTGGATATGTTCAGGGCGGTGGCCGACGGCCGCATCAAGGCGCTGTGGATCATGGCCACCAACCCGGTCGTTTCCATGCCGGATGCCGGTGCCGTCGAGGCGGCGATCAAGGCCTGTCCTTTTGTCGTCGTCTCCGATGTCATGGCCAATACCGACACGGCCCGCCATGCCCATGTCCTCTTGCCCTCGCTCGGTTGGGGCGAAAAAGATGGCACCGTCACCAATTCCGAACGGCGCATTTCCCGCCAGCGCGGCTTTCTCGATGCGCCGGGCGAAGCAAAGGCCGACTGGTGGCAACTTGCGGAAGTAGGCCGGCGCATGGGTTTCGACGCCGCTTTCGCTTATGGCCAGGCATCGGAGATTTTTGCCGAACATGCTGCCCTTTCCGGTTTCGAGAATGCGGGAAGCCGTGATTTCGATATCAGCGGGATCGACCGGGATTCCTACAATACGATGGCACCCTTTCAATGGCCGAAAGCCCGGCCCGGAGAGGCCGCCGTTACCCGCTTTTTCGCGGATGGCCGTTTTTACCATGCGGATGGAAAGGCGCGGTTCATCGTCACCGCTTTGCCGCAGACCGGCAGGACATCACCCGATTATCCGCTGACGCTGAATACCGGCCGCATTCGCGATCAATGGCACACCATGACCCGCACCGGCAAAAGCGCGCGGCTCACCGCCCATATCGCCGAGCCTTTCGCCGAACTTCACCCGCGCGATGCGCAGGCGCTGGGAATCGAAAGCGCCGATCTGGTGGAGCTGGAAAGCCCGTATGGCAAGGTTCTGCTGCGTGCTCTGGTGAGCGAAAGGCAGGCGCGCGGATCGGTCTTCGCGCCGATGCACTGGAACGATCAGTTCGCCTCGCGGGCTCGCATCGATGTGGTTGTGGCGCCTGTCACGGATCCGCATTCCGGTCAGCCTGCCTCGAAAAATGTGGGCGTGAAGGCAAGGCGATTTGTGGCGAAGGCCTATGGTTTCGCCATCTCCCGCACCCGGCCGGATGCGCCGGATTGCGCCTACTGGGCCATCGCCAAAGCAGAAGGCGGCTATCGCATGGAGCTTGCCTTCGAGGGCGAGCCGCAGGATTGGACGCACTGGGCGCGACAGGTCTTCGGCATCGATGTCCGGATTGAGCCGCTGGGTTACAGCGACCGGCAGACCGGCGATTTGCGCCTCGCCTTCTTTGACGGCGAAACACTGCTGGCGGCGCTGTTCATCGCCAAGGAGCCGGTGGCCGTTGCCCGCAACTGGGCGATATCGCAGCTTTCCGAGCGCCACGAGGATTTGCGCATGCGTTTTGCGCTGGTCGCCGGGCGGCCGGGGGCGGGGCGAGCTGATCCGGGCGCGACGGTCTGCTCCTGCTTCAATGTAGGCGTGAACCAGATCACGGCCGCCATCCGCGATGGCTGCCACAGCGTCGAAGCCATCGGCAAGGCGTTGAATGCCGGAACCAATTGCGGCTCCTGCCGCGCCGAAATCAGGGGGATCATCGATGGATGCCTTAAAACCGCAGCGGAATGAACCGGCGCGCATGGAAAAGCTCGCCAAGTTGCCGGTCTTCTGGGGGCTTGAGGGCAAGCGCGTGGTGCTCGTGGGTGGATCGGATGGAGCCGCGTGGAAGGCGGAGTTGCTGTTGGCCTGCGGGGCGGAGCTTCATCTCTATTGTGAAGAAAGCGAGCTTTCGGAAAGCTTTGCGGCGCTCGTCGCAAAAAGCCCGATGCTGACATGGCATGACCGTTCGTGGGGCCCGGATATTTTCAAAGGCGCGGAACTGGCGCTGGCGGATTGCGAAACCGACGAGGAAGCCGAAAGATTTTACAATGCCGCGCGCGCGGCCGGCGTTCCCGTCAATGTCATCGACAAGCCGGAATTCTGCCAGTTTCAGTTCGGCTCCATCGTCAATCGGTCGCCGGTGGTGGTATCGATTTCCACCGATGGCGCCGCACCCATTCTGGCGCAGGCCATCCGCCGGCGCATCGAAACCCTGTTGCCGCTTTCGCTGAAGGATTGGGGTGCACTTGCCCAGACGATCCGCGAGCGCGTCAACCTGCGGCTCGTTCCCGGTTCGGCGCGGCGGTCTTTCTGGGAAAAATTTGTCGATCGGGCGTTTACCGAAAGGCTGGATGAGGGAAGTGAAGAACGGCTGCTTACGGATATCGGAACGCAGGCCGGGCGAGGGGGATCGGGTCGCGGCCTTGTGACGCTTGTTGGTGCCGGACCGGGCGATGCCGAACTGTTGACACTGAAAGCGGTGCGCGCCCTACAGGCGGCTGACGTTATCCTGTTCGACGATCTCGTTTCAGCGGAAGTGCTGGAACTGGCGCGCCGCGAAGCGAAGCGCATGCTGGTCGGTAAGCGCGGTGGCCGGGAAAGCTGCAGGCAGGAAGACATCAACGAGATGATGATCCGCCTCGCCAAGGCCGGAAAACGGGTGGTGCGGCTGAAATCCGGCGATCCGATGATTTTCGGGCGCGCCGGCGAGGAGATCGCCGCGCTGGAAGCCGAGAATATTCGGGTCGAAGTCGTGCCAGGCATCACCGCCGCAAGCGCCATGGCTTCGCGCCTCGGTGTCTCCCTGACGCATCGCGACCACGCGCAATCAGTCCGCTTCGTCACCGGCCATTCCCGGCAGGGAAAGTTGCCGGAGAACATCGATTGGAAATCGCTTTCAGATCCTTCGATAACCACCGTCTTTTATATGGGCGGGCGAACCGCAGCCGAGATCCAATCCTCCTTGCTTGCGCACGGCATGCCTGCCTCGACGCCCGTTGCCGTCATGATTTCCGTCAGCCGTACAAATGAACAGCGCTGGTGCGGTTCGCTTGCGCAACTGGCTGCGGCAACTGAGAGGCTGGGTGTGAACGAACCTGTACTGATCGGCATCGGCGATGCGTTTGGTGCCGCGTCCTCGGTGCTGTCCGGTGCCAGCACGCAAGAGCCGGTCTCTGCACCAATTCAAAAAGCCGGCTAACAAGCTTGCCGGGCAATGCGGTTGCGCCTTTTGCGTATGTCCGCAAGTCGGTCGCCATCGTCTCCTTAAAACCGTCCCTTGACATTGGTTTTTCGTTCGCTCTTCAATAAAACGAAAAAATTGAAAGAGGAGGGAGGGTGAAATGCTGCTCACACCGCGTCAGGATGAAATCGTTGCGCTGGCGAAAGCGAACGGGCGGGTGCTCGTCGATGAGCTGGCCTCGCGGTTTTCCGTGACCCCCCAAACGATCCGCAAGGACCTGAACGATCTCTGTGATACGCGAGTGCTGACGCGCATCCATGGTGGCGCGCTTTTCCCGAGCGGCAATGAGAACGTCAAATACGAGGCGAGGCGCGCGATCGCCTCATCGGAAAAGCAGGCGATCGGCGCTGCCGCTGCCGCCCTGATCCCGAATAATTCTTCCCTGTTCATCAATATCGGCACGACGACTGAAGCCGTGGGCGAGGCGCTGGCGGACCATCACGAGTTGATGGTCATTACCAACAATATAAATGTTGCCAACAGGTTGCGGGTTTTCCCCGGCATCGAGGTGGTGATTGCGGGCGGTGTCGTGCGCGGTTCCGATGGCGGTATCGTCGGCGAGGCAGCGGTGGATTTCATCCGGCAGTTCAAGGTCGATTTCGCCGTTATCGGCGTTTCGGCGATCGATGAGGATGGCGCGTTGCTGGACTTCGACTTTCGCGAGGTCAAGGTTGCGCAGGCGATCATGTCCAATGCGCGCCATGTCATTCTCGTGTCGGATTCGCTGAAATTCGAGCGGACCGCGCCGGTGCGCATCGGCCATCTTTCGCAGGTTCACACCTTCATCACCGATCATTGTCCGGTCGATTCAATCCGTTCCATCTGTGCCGATCATGACGTCCGGCTGATCGAAACCGAGGCGCGCGAGCCCTGATCTGCACCTTGCCGGAATTTCGTTTGACATTCGTTTTGTCTTCAAATTAGATGTCTGTGCTTTCAATATATCGATGAGGAGAGCGTCGATGAAAGCACGGGAGGGTCCATGTCTGACGAGGCAATCCACGATGTTTTCGTGATCGGCGGCGGCATCAACGGCTGCGGCATTGCGCGTGACGCCGTCGGCAGGGGCTATTCCGTTGTGCTTGCGGAAATGAACGATTTTGCCTCCGGCACCTCGTCCGCTGCCACCAAACTCATCCACGGCGGCTTGCGTTATCTCGAGCATTACGAATTTCGTCTGGTTCGCGAAGCGCTGATGGAACGCGAGGTGCTGTGGGCCATGGCCCCGCATATCATCTGGCCCATGCGGTTCGTCCTGCCGTTCCAGAAGGGCGGCGTCCGCCCCGCCTGGCTCGTCCGTCTTGGGCTTTTTCTTTACGATCATCTTGGCGGTCGCAAGCTTCTGCCGGCCACCCGCTCACTCGATCTGCGCCGTGATCCAGCCGGAAAACCGCTGAAGCCGGTTTTTGCCAAGGCATTCGAATATTCGGACGGCTGGGTGGATGATGCCCGTCTTGTCGTGTTGAACGCCCGTGATGCCGCTGATCGTGGCGCCCTGATCCTCAACCGCACTCAGGTCGTTTCGGCTCGGCGCGAAGGCGCGTTCTGGCGGGTGGAAACGAAAAGTGCTGCCGGAGAAACCGCGACCCATCGGGCGCGCATGCTGGTGAATGCCGCCGGCCCCTGGGTGGACAAGGTTCTGGCTTCGACATTCGGCAAAAACAATGTCCACAATGTCCGCCTCGTGCAGGGCAGCCACATCATCGTGCGCAAGAAGTTTTCTGATCCGCGCGCCTATTTTTTCCAGAATCCGGACGGGCGCATTATCTTCGCCATCCCCTATGAACAGGACTTTACGCTGATCGGAACAACGGATCGCGACTATACCGCTGACCCCCGCGCTGTTAAGATCACCGACGAGGAAATCAGCTATCTTTGCAGTGCGGCAAGCGAATATTTCGCCGAGCCGGTGACGCAGGCCGATATCGTCTGGACCTATTCCGGCGTGCGGCCGCTCTTCGATGACGGCGCGTCGAAAGCGCAGGAAGCGACGCGCGATTATGTGCTGAAAACCGAGGGAGCGGAAGACGAAGCGCCGCTTCTGAATATCTTCGGCGGCAAGCTCACAACCTATCGGCGGCTTGCCGAACATGCTCTTGAAAAAATCGGCGATGCGCTGGGTGAAAAGGGTACGCCATGGACGGCGGGTTCGCATTTGCCGGGTGGAAATTTCGGTGCCGAGGCCTATGCGGGAGAGGTTGCGGCCTTGCGGTCGCGTTATCCTTTCCTCAATGAGCGTCATGCCAAGCGGCTCGTCCGCTGCTACGGAACGGATGCAGTGTCGATAATCGGCAATACGGGGGAGATCGCAGCGCTGGGACGGCATTTCGGCGGCACGCTTTATGAGGTCGAGGTTCGCTGGCTGATGGCGCGGGAGTGGGCGCTGACGGCGGAGGACATTCTGTGGCGCCGCACCAAGCAGGGGCTTTTCTTTACCCCCGAAGAGGTGCGTGGGCTGGAGAATTATATCGAAGGCATTGCAGGTGGACGCTTGAAGGCAATCTGACGATCCGATCGAAAAGCGGAGGAGGCTTTGGATCACCATGCTTGAATTGCGAAACGTCTCGAAGATGGTCGGCGGTGAATATCATATTCACCCGACCGATCTGACGTTGCAGCGCGGAAGCCTGAACGTCCTGCTTGGACCGACACTTTCGGGCAAGACGACGCTCATGCGGCTGATGGCCGGGCTGGACAAGCCAAGCGGTGGCACGATCCTTTTTAATGGAGAGGACGTGACGGGCTGGCCGGTGCAGAGGCGCAACGTCGCCATGGTCTATCAGCAGTTCATCAATTATCCGGCGCTCAGCGTTTACGAAAACATCGCCTCGCCGATGCGTGTCGCCGGCAAGGACAAGGCGACGATCGACAGGGAGGTCAGGAAGGCCGCCGAGCTTCTGAGGTTGACGCCCTATCTGGACCGCACGCCGCTCAACCTTTCCGGTGGCCAGCAACAGCGCACGGCACTTGCCCGCGCCATCGTCAAAAATGCCACTCTGGTGTTGCTCGACGAGCCGTTGGCAAATCTCGACTACAAGCTGCGCGAGGAATTGCGCGAGGAATTGCCGCGCATCTTTGCTGAATCCGGCGCTATCTTCGTTTATGCGACAACCGAACCTTCCGAAGCGTTACTTCTCGGTGGCAATACCGCGACCCTGAACGAGGGAAAGGTGACGCAATTCAGCCGTACGATCGAGGTTTACCGGCGTCCGGTAGATATCGTGACCGCAAAAATCTTTGCCGATCCGCCGCTCAACACCATCGATGTCATCAAGACGGGTGGGGCTTTCACCCGTGCTGACCATGCGGTCGTGACGGTGCCGGCGCATCTTGCCGCCATGCCGGATGGTCCCGTGACCATCGCTTTTCAGCCACATCATCTTTTCCCGCGTCAAAAGGGGCAGGCGGCGCAATCCATCCGGGCGCGAACGCTGATTTCGGAGATCGCCGGATCGGAGAGCTTCGTCCATGTCGAATTTTCAGGCCAGCGCTGGGTCATGCTGGCGCAGGGCATTCACGACATCGAGCCGGACACGGAGATCGAGCTTTTTCTCGATACGCGGCACCTGATGGCTTTCGATGCACACGGCCACGCCATCGGCGAAGCGGCTTAAGGGAGATCGATCATGGCACGCATCACGCTCGATCACATTCGCCACGCTTATAACGCCAAGGCGCAGGCGGCCGGCGACTATGCGCTGAAGGAAGTGCACCACGAATGGGAAGACGGCGGCGCCTATGCACTGCTTGGCCCTTCCGGTTGCGGCAAGACCACGCTGCTCAACATTATTTCGGGGCTGCTGCGCCCTTCCGAAGGCCGTATTGCCTTTGACGGAACCGATGTCACCGATCTCGCCACCGAAGACCGCAACATCGCCCAGGTGTTCCAGTTCCCGGTCGTCTACGACACGATGACGGTTTACGACAATCTGGCTTTTCCGCTGCGCAACCGGCAGGTGCCCGAAGCGGACGTTGACCGCCGTGTACGGGAAATCCTCGAAATGACCGATCTTTCCGGCATGGCCAAACGCCACGCCCGCGGACTGACGGCGGACCAGAAGCAGAAGATTTCGCTGGCCCGCGGGTTGGTACGTTCCGATGTCAACGCCATCCTCTTCGACGAACCGCTGACGGTGATCGATCCGCATATGAAATGGGTACTGCGTTCGCAGCTGAAGCGGCTGCACCGCCAGTCCGGTTTCACCATGGTCTATGTCACCCACGACCAGACCGAAGCGCTGACTTTCGCCGACAAGGTGGTGGTCATGTATGACGGGCAGATCGTCCAGATCGGCACGCCCGCTGAACTTTTCGAGCGGCCGGGGCATACTTTCGTCGGTTATTTCATCGGTTCGCCCGGCATGAACGTGCTGCCCGCCAGCATCGATGGCGCAACGGCGGTTGTCGGCGGCCTCGGCGTGCCGCTGGCCGGTGTGCCGAAAGTTGACGGAAAACAGCGGATCGAGATCGGTATCCGCCCGGAATTCGTCCGGCTGGAACGGGGCGGCATGCCGATTACTGTGGACGAGGTAGAGGATATCGGACGCCGCAAGATCGTGCGCGCCCGGTTCGCCGGCCAGAAGCTTGCGATCGTCGTGCCGGAAGAGGACGAAATTCCGGTGGAAGCGGGTGTTCGCTTCGATCCGGCCGCCATCGGTGTCTTTGCCGATTCCTGGCGCGTGAAGATGGGAGCCTGACCATGGAAAAGAGCTGGAACAACAAAGCGTGGTTCATGGTGCTGCCGGTTCTGGTGCTGGTTGCCTTTTCCGCTGTCATTCCACTGATGACGGTCGTGAACTATTCGGTGCAGGACACCTTCGGCAACAACCAGTTCTTCTGGGCGGGAACGCAATGGTTCCAGGAAATCCTTAGCTCCGACCGCTTCTGGAACGCGCTCGGACGCAATCTGGTGTTTTCCGGCATCATTTTGGCGATTGAAATTCCGCTCGGCATATTCATCGCGCTCAAGATGCCGAAATCCGGCATCGGCGTTCCGGTTTGCCTCGTCACGATGGCGCTGCCGCTGCTGGTGCCGTGGAATGTGGTCGGCACGATCTGGCAGGTGTTCGGCCGCAGCGATATCGGGTTGCTCGGTTATTACGCCAATCAGCTTGGGCTGGACTACAACTACGTCAATGATCCGGTCGACGCGTGGATCACGGTCGTCATCATGGATGTCTGGCACTGGACAAGCCTTGTCGTGCTGTTGTGTTACGCCAGTCTGGTCTCGATTCCGGATGCCTATTATCAGGCGGCACGCATTGATGGCGCATCCCGTTTTGCGGTGTTCCGGTTCATTCAACTGCCGAAGATGAAGCGGGTGCTGTTGATCGCCTTCCTGCTGCGCTTCATGGACAGCTTCATGATCTATACCGAGCCGTTTGTCGTAACAGGCGGTGGCCCCGGCAATTCCACAACCTTCCTGTCCATCGATCTCGTGAAGGTAGCGCTCGGCCAGTTTGACCTCGGGCCTGCGGCAGCCATGTCGCTGATCTACTTCCTCATCATCCTGCTGCTGTCTTGGGTGTTCTACACCGTAATGACCAGCCACGACGCGGAGACTTGAGACATGAGCGCCTCTGATGTCACCACAAGCGTGGAACTTAACGGCATCGGCAATCCGCCGGTGAGAGCCGCTTCGGTGGGAATGGCGGGCATTGCCGCGAGTTCACGGTCGCGCCGCCGCCATGGGCCGTCGCGTTTTTCATGGCTGGTGCCGACGATCTACATCATCCTGCTGCTCGTGCCGATCTACTGGCTTATCAATATGAGCTTCAAGACCAACACGGAAATCGTCTCGTCGATGACGCTTTATCCGCATCAGCCGACGCTGCAGAATTACCGGACGATCTTCACCGATTCATCGTGGTATTCGGGTTATATCAACTCGATTACTTACGTCGTGATGAACATGGTGATTTCGGTCTCGGCAGCGCTTCCAGCGGCTTATGCCTTCTCCCGTTACCGTTTTCTGGGCGACAAGCACCTGTTCTTCTGGCTGCTGACCAACCGCATGGCGCCGCCCGCCGTCTTCGCGCTTCCCTTCTTCCAGCTCTATTCGGCTTTCGGTCTGATCGATACGCACATCGCCGTGGCGCTGGCGCATTGCCTGTTCAACGTACCGCTGGCGGTGTGGATTCTCGAAGGTTTCATGTCGGGCGTGCCGAAGGAGATCGACGAGACGGCCTATATCGACGGCTACTCCTTCCCGAAATTCTTCGTGAAGATTTTCATGCCGCTCATTGCCTCCGGCATCGGTGTCGCCTGCTTCTTCAGCTTCATGTTTTCATGGGTCGAGCTTCTGATCGCCCGCACGTTGACGACGACCGACGCCAAACCGATCGCCGCGACGATGACGCGAACCGTTTCCGCCGCCGGCATGGACTGGGGTCTGCTCGCCGCCGCAGGCGTGCTGACGCTCATTCCGGGCGCGTTGGTGATCTGGTTCGTCCGCAATTACATCGCCAAGGGCTTTGCGCTGGGGAGGGTTTGACCATGACGAAGATGCCCGATTTTACCTGGATGGCCTGGACCTGGCAGACGGCGGCCTTTTTCGGTGCCATTGCCGTGCTGCTGGTCGGCATGTGGTTCTGGGAATATTTCTTACCCGGCGGCAACCCCCGCTTCGGCCTGCTGCGTTTCGAGACCACGCGCGGCGATCGGCTGTTCATTTCGCTGCTTGGCAGCGCTTTCATTCATCTCGCATGGCTCGGGCTGGTCGGTCCGAACCTGTGGTGGGCTCTCGCTCTGTCGGCGGTTTACGCAATTGGCGTTTTCCGTTTCGTCTAGGGCAGGAAGAAAGGTGCGGCGGAGGAAAACCGCACCAGGGAGACTTCGTGCAATCGCAACCCTTGGGAGGACTGATATGCGACGGCATCTGATGACGACGACGGCAGCCATGCTGCTGGCAATGACGGGTTCCGCTTTCGCCGGAATGGAGGAGGCAAAGCAATTTCTGGACAAGGAAATCGGCGATCTATCGTCGCTTTCGCGCGGCGATCAGGAAAAGGAACTGCAATGGTTTGTCGATGCCGCGAAACCTTTCGCGGGCATGGACATCAAGGTCGTTTCCGAATCTCTGACCACCCATGAATATGAATCCAAGGTTCTGGCACCGGCGTTTACCGCCATTACCGGCATCAAGGTCACGCACGATATCATCCAGGAAGGTGACGTCGTCGAAAAGATCCAGACCCAGATGCAGACCGGTCAGAACCTTTACGACGGCTGGGTCAACGACAGCGACCTCATCGGCACGCACTGGCGTTACCAGCAGGTGCGCAACCTGACCGATTTCATGGCTAAAGAGGGTAAAGACGTTACCAACCCAGGCCTTGATCTCAAGGACTTCATCGGCAGCGCGTTTACGACGGCACCGGACAAGAAGCTCTACCAGCTTCCCGACCAGCAATTCGCAAACCTTTACTGGTTCCGTTACGACTGGTTCAACGACGACAAGAACAAGGCCGATTTCAAGGCCAAGTACGGTTATGACCTCGGTGTTCCCGTCAACTGGTCCGCTTATGAGGATATTGCCGAATTCTTCACCGGCCGCGAGGTCGGCGGCAAGAAAGTCTTCGGCCATATGGACTACGGCAAGAAGGACCCGTCGCTCGGCTGGCGCTTCACCGATGCCTGGCTTTCCATGGCCGGCAACGGCGACAAGGGCCTGCCGAACGGCCTGCCGGTCGATGAATGGGGTATCAAGGTCAACGACAAGTCCCAGCCGGTCGGTTCCTGCGTGGCACGCGGAGGTGATACCAACGGTCCCGCTTCGGTCTATTCCATCGAGAAGTATCTCGAATGGCTGAAGAAATATGCGCCGCCGGAAGCACAGGGCATGACCTTCTCCGAATCCGGACCGGTGCCGGCGCAGGGCAACATCGCCCAGCAGATCTTCTGGTACACGGCGTTTACCGCCGATATGGCCAAGCCCGGCCTGCCAGTCGTGAGCGAGGACGGTTCGCCGAAATGGCGCGTGGCGCCGTCCCCGCATGGCGTCTACTGGAAGGACGGCATGAAGCTCGGTTATCAGGACGTGGGTTCTTGGACGCTGATGAAATCCACCCCCGACGACCGCGCCAAGGCCGCATGGCTCTATGCGCAGTTCGTGACTTCCAAGACCGTGGATGTGAAGAAGAGCCATGTGGGTCTGACCTTCATTCGTGACAGCACCATCCACCACCAGAGCTTCACGGACCGTGCCACCAAGCTCGGCGGCCTCATCGAGTTCTATCGCTCGCCGGCTCGCGTGCAATGGTCGCCGACCGGCACCAACGTTCCTGACTATCCGAAGCTGGCGCAGCTTTGGTGGCAGGCGATCGGCGATGCATCCTCGGGTGCAAAGACCGCTCAAGCGGCAATGGACTCGCTCTGCGCCGAGCAGGAAAAGGTCATGAGCCGTCTGGAACGCGCCGGTGTACAGGGTGACATCGGCCCGAAGCTGGCGGAAGAACATGATATCGACTACTGGAACAAGGACGCCGTTTCGAAGGGTCATCTGGCGCCGCAGCTGAAGATTGCCAACGAAAAGGAAAAGCCGGTCACCGTCAATTACGACGAACTGGTCAAAAGCTGGCAGAAGTGATTTCTGCAAGAAATCTTAAACCGGGGCGGCTTGCCGCCCCGGTCATTTTGTTTGAAAGGGAGTAACATAATGGGCGGTTATATTCTGGCGATCGATCAGGGGACGACATCGACGCGGTCGATGGTCTTTGATCGCGACATGCGGGTCATCGGTGTCGGACAGCGAGAATTTCCGCAGCATTTCCCGGCCTCCGGCTGGGTCGAACATGAGGCGGAGGATATCTGGAAAAGCGTGCTTGAAACGACCCGGCTGGCGCTTGCCGATGCCGGCATCGCCGCTTCCGATATCGAGGCGATCGGCATCACCAACCAGCGCGAAACGACCGTGCTCTGGGACCGGAACACGGGCGAGGCCGTGCACCGGGCCGTGGTCTGGCAGGATCGCCGCGCCGCACCGATCTGCGAGGATCTGAAGCGAAGGGGGCTGGAGCCGCTCTTTTCAAAAAAGACCGGATTGCTGCTCGATCCCTATTTTTCAGGCACCAAACTTAAATGGCTTCTGGATAGCGTCAGCGGCCTTCGCGAAAGGGCGGAGAAAGGGGAAATCTGCTTCGGTACGGTCGACAGTTTCCTTATCTATCGCCTGACCGGTGGCCGCCGCCATGTGACCGACGCCACCAATGCCTCGCGAACGCTGATTTACAATATCGAGGACAACGCCTGGGATGACGAGCTGTTGTCGATCCTCGAGATTCCCCGCGCCATGCTGCCGGAAGTGCTGGATTGCGCTGCCGATTTCGGCGTGACGGACAAATCGCTGCTGGGTGCTGAAATTCCGATCCTCGGTGTGGCCGGCGATCAGCAGGCGGCCGTCATCGGTAATGCCTGCTTCGAGCCCGGCATGATGAAATCCACTTACGGCACCGGCTGCTTTGCGCTTCTCAATACCGGCACGGATCGCGTCGCCTCCACCAACCGGCTACTGACGACGATCGCTTACCGTCTCGATGGTGTGACGACCTATGCGCTGGAAGGCTCGATCTTCATTGCAGGTGCCGCGGTGCAATGGCTACGTGATGAGCTTGGCTTTATCTCGGTTGCCTCCGAAGTCAGCGCGCTTGCCGAAAAGGCCGATCCCAATCAGCGCGTCTATCTCGTTCCGGCCTTCACCGGTCTTGGCGCGCCCTATTGGGATGCTGAAGCGCGTGGTGCGATTTTTGGCCTGACGCGCGGCACCGGACCTGCGGAGTTTGCGCGCGCGGCGCTGGAAAGCGTGGCCTATCAGACATTTGATCTGCTGGATGCCATGCGCAAGGACTGGGCGGGCGATAACGGCAAAACGGTTCTGCGGGTTGATGGCGGCATGGTCGCCTCCGACTGGACCATGCAGCGGCTGGCCGATGTTCTCGCCGCACCGGTCGACCGGCCGGTATTTCTGGAAACGACAATTCTGGGTGCTGCCTGGCTCGCAGCATCGCGTGCCGGTATCTGGCCAGACCGCGAGGCGTTTGCCGCCCATTGGAGACGGGACCGCCGTTTCAATCCCGATATGGATGAGACGGAGCGGAAAAGCGCCATCGCCGGCTGGCGTGATAGCGTCGGCCGTTGCCTGTCAAAACGGGAAGGCTAAAGTATTTCCAGCAAAAGCATGAAGCGGTTCTGTGTCTGGAGATGAGCCAAGGGCGCTACGCGAAACTGCCCGGTGCGATGCTTTTGCTGGAGACCAGATCGGAAAGGGCGCGCACCAGTTTTGTGTCCGCGCCCTTGCTGGGCTGAAGCACAAATTCCACATCCTCGAGTGCCGGCAGCACGTCCGCCGCAATCTCCTTGAGACCGGCGGGCGCCATACTGCGCGGCTGCACCAGAATGCCCATGCCCGCTCTTGCCGCAGCGGTGAGACCGCTGAGGCTGCCGCAGGTGCAGACGATGCGCCATACAAGCCCGGCCCGGTCCAGCGCTTCCTGCGCCGCCTTTCGGGTGATGCTCGGCGGCGGAAAGGCGATCAGTGGCAAGGCGTCCGGCTGGTTCAGCATCCGCTCCGGATCGCGCGCCAGCCATACAAGAGGTTCGCGGTAAAGGAAGTGGCCAAGCTTGTCGCCGAGCCGGCGTTTGGCAAGCACGACATCCAACTCGCCATTGTCCTGCATCTGGTAAAGCACGCCGCTCAGCGAAACCGTCAGTTCCAGATCCACCAGCGGATAAAGACGGATGAACTCCTCCAGAATGGCGGTCAGCCGGCTGGCGACGAAATCTTCGGAGACGCCGAGCCTCAACCGCCCGCGCAAACGGGTTTCGCTAAACAATGACGCGACCTTGCTGTCGATCTCCAGCATATTACGGGCATAACCGAGCAGCGCCTCGCCTTCGCCTGTCAGCTTCACCTGATGGGTGCTGCGCGCGATCAACCGGCGGCCAAGTGTTGCCTCCAGCCTTTGAATATGCTGGCTGACAGTGGATTGGCCAACGCCCAGCCGTTCGGCCGCCAGCGTAAAGCTGCCGGTTTGCTGAAGCATCACGAAGCTGGCAAGATGTTGAAGGTTCAGCATTTATCTAACTTTGTGATAACTGTTAGTCTTTGCATCCGAATTCATGATGAGCGATAGTGCTGGATATTTCAAGCAAAACCGATGCCGGAAAGACCTTCCATGACCCGCTTCCTGCCCGACCGTTTCACCATGATGCTGGTGGCCACCGTGATTTTGGCTTCTTTTCTGCCGATCAGCGGCCAGCCAGCGGAATATTTTGGTCTTGCGACGAAACTGGCAATCGCATTGCTGTTTTTTCTCCACGGCGCGCGGCTTTCGCGGGATGTGGTGATTGCGGGCATTCTGCACTGGCGCCTGCATCTGGCGATCCTTCTCGTCACATTCGGCCTTTTCCCGTTGCTGGGCGTGGCGATTGGTTTCATTCCCGACAGTATTCTGCCGGCACCGCTTTATATGGGCGTGCTGTTTCTCTGCGTCTTGCCGTCAACCGTGCAATCTTCCATCGCGTTTACGTCCATGGCGGGCGGAAACGTGCCTGCCGCAATCTGTTCGGCCTCCGCATCGAATATTTTTGGAATGGTGCTGACCCCGCTGCTGGTCGGTCTTTTGTTCACGGTCGGTGGGCATGGCGGTGGATTTTCGCTGGATGCGTTCTTGCAAATCTTCCTGCAACTGCTTTTGCCCTTCATCGCGGGCCAGGTGCTGCAGCCCTGGATCGGCGACTGGATCAGGGCACGCAAGAAATTGCTGTCCCCGGTTGATCGCGGCTCCATCCTGATGGTGGTTTATCTCGCCTTTTCCGAGGCGGTTATCGAAGGCATATGGCAGACGTTTTCCGTACGCGACATCGGCGTGGTCATCGTCATCAACACGGTTCTTCTGGCGCTGGTCCTCTGCGTGACAATGTTTGGCAGCCGGGCGCTCGGTTTCGACAAGGCGGATGAAATCACCATCACCTTCTGCGGATCGAAAAAGAGCCTTGCCAGCGGCGTGCCCATGGCGGGCGCGATCTTCGCCGGCCAGAGCATAGGCGCGATCGTCCTGCCGATCATGCTTTTCCATCAGGTTCAGCTGATGGTCTGTGCGGTGCTGGCTCAGCGTTACGCTCGCAAGGCCCATGAAAAAGCCGCGATAGCGAAACTGGCTGGTGCGGAGGCTGCTGCAGCGTCCGCCCGCTGAGGAGCAATTTTTACCAGACGAAAAAACGGCCCCGGAAGGGGCCGTTTCTTTTTGCATTCTGGAAAAGCTTAGTTGACTTGGGCCGGCGTGATCTGGGCTTCGATCGTCTTCGGTGCATCGGCGCTGTCGGACGAGATCGCGATGCGGCGCGGTTTCATGGCTTCCGGAATATTGCGGACGAGATCGATGTGAAGCAGGCCGTTCTTCAAGGAAGCGGTCTGGACTTCGACGTGGTCGGCGAGCTGGAAGCGGCGTTCGAAAGCGCGTGTGGCGATGCCACGATACAGGAATTCGCCTTCGGATGACTTCTCATCTGCGGACTTCTCAGCTTTCACCGTCAGCGTATTGGCGCGGGATTCGATGCTGAGTTCGGTTTCATCGAAACCGGCAACGGCCATGGTGATACGATAGGTGTTTTCACCGGTCCGTTCGATATTGTAGGGCGGATAGGACTGGGCCTGTTCGGGCTGGCCGAGGCCGTCGAGCATCGAAAAAAGGCGGTCGAAACCGACGGTGGAGCGATAGAGGGGAGAAAAATCGACGTGACGCATGGTGTCCTCCTTATGAAGCGACTGTTTGCGGTTAATCCGGCGTCCCGTTCTGGCGACGGCCGGACATATGGCGCGGTCCCGTTCTGGCGACCGCATGAATGAGATGGGAATGGCTTGATGCCGCGTCAAGGGGGCGCATCAAGGCGGAAAAGGCGAGAGCAACATGAACCATGGCTGAACATCCGGTTCCAGCATCGTTCAGTTTGAGAGCCATAAACATCGGTCATCGGAGACTTGCTCCGTGGCAGAAGCAATAACGTCCCTTCTTCTTCTGTCCTATTCGCCGGAACCGCGACTGCTTTAACCGACGGTTCCGGCAATTTTTTCTTTGACCTTCGCTCGCCGCCGACCTATCCCGAAAAGGCAGAGAAGCCGGAAAAGACCGATGATCGAAGCCACATTGCGCGAGAGCGAAGACAACCCGGTTCCCGGCAACCATACCGTCGGTTATTTCACCGGCCATGGTGGCAAACAGCTTCGATATGCGATCTTCCGCTCTGGTCGGCACATCGCGCGCGGAACCGTGGTTCTGCTGCACGGCCGGAACGAATGTATCGAGAAATATTTCGAAACGATCAGCGATCTGACGGCTCTAGGTTTCTGGGTTGCGACCTTCGATACACGCGGGCAGGGCGGTTCCGAGAGGCTGCTGAAGAAGCCGGGCGCCGGGCATGTGCGGCGGTTTTCCGATTATCAGCGGGATATTAGCCTTTTTCTCGAACAGGTGGTGCTGCCGGATACGCGGCTACCATTCTTCATGATCGCGCATTCCACCGGCGCGCTTGCGGCACTTGCCGCAGCGCCCGACCTGTCGAACAGGATCGAGCGTCTGGCGCTTTGTTCGCCCTTTATCGAGCTGGACAGCCAGCAATCCGTTCCCTCACCCGTCATCCGGCTGGTCGCGACTGTTTTAAGTCTCGCTGGCCTTGGAAGTGTCCAACTCGGCAAGGACCAGCGTGAACGGGATTTTGACGGCAACCCGCTGACGTCGGATGCCAGACGCTTTGCAAGGAATGTTTCTTTGCACCGGCAATGTCCGGAACTGTTCATCGGCGCACCAACGGCGCGTTGGCTCTATGAAGCGCTGAAGACCATGGCGCGGGTGACGCGTCAGGACCATTTGACGAACATAACCATTCCAACGCTTATTCTGGCGCCGATGCTGGACACGATCACGCCCTACAAGGCGCAGGAAGAGTTGTCGCGTAATTTCCGGGCGGCGCAGCTTCTTCCCGTAACCGGCGCACGCCACGAACTGCTGCATGAGCGCGACGTTTTCCGCAAACAGGCGCTGGCGGCCATCGACGCGTTTTTCGCGCCGGAATGATGCGGGGATGGCGCGGTTTGCGCCATCCAATTTCAACGATACGGTCTATAGTTTCGAAAGAATGGCGAGTGCCTGTTCGTGCACGGCTTTGGAGCCGGCAGCGAGGATGCGGCCGCCATTTTCCGGGCGCCCGCCATCCCAGGTGGTGATGATGCCGCCGGCCTGCTCGATCACCGGAATGAGCGCGCCGACGTCATAGGGCTTCAGGCCGGATTCGATCACCAGATCGACATGGCCGGCAGCGAGCAGGCAATAGGCGTAACAATCCACGCCATAACGGAAGAGGCGGACCTGGTCCTGCACCTTATCGTAAAAGGGCTTTTCCTCAGCGGTGAAGATGTGGGGTGTCGTAGTGAACAGCACCGCATCCGACAGTGACGTGCATTCGCGCGTATGGATCTTGCGCTCGCCATCCGGTCCGAAATACCAGGCGGCTTCGCCGTCGGCAAAATAACGCTCTTTGGTGAAGGGCTGGTCCATGATGCCCATCGCGGCGCGACCGGACGACTGGAAGCCGATCAGCGTACCCCAGACCGGCACGCCGGAAATGAAGGCGCGTGTGCCGTCGATCGGATCGATAACCCAGATATGTTCGCGGTCGAGACCGACGTTGCCGTGTTCTTCGCCAAGAATGCCGTGCTGCGGGAAACGCGCCTCGATGAGGGCGCGAATGGCGCTCTCCGCTGCCTGATCGCCTTCCGTTACCGGATCATAGCCACCATCCTGCTTGTTGGTGACGGCAATGCCCGTGCGGAAGCGGGGGAGCGTTTCAGCGCTGGCGGCGTCGGCAAGTTTGAAGAAGAAATCCCGGTCGGGCAGCATGCGAAACCTCATTGCCTGAATTATATCGCGAAATGCATAGACCGGAATCGCACCCGCCGTCCACTCGTACAGATGTAGGGGTGGACGTTTCCATATTTTCAGCATAAGCCTAAAAAATATGCATAAAATAAAATGATTGACAATTGGGCATATAATGCGTAGCGTGACCTTGCAGTCTTTGACTGTAAATACCCTCCTTGGGTGTTTCCTCCCTAGACTTGACCGCGCCAAGGCGCGGTTTTTTTTGCCCGGCACGCGGCCAGGCGGTCTGAACAGAGATCTGAAATATCCGGGAATTCGAAGCGTTATTCGGCGGCGAGTGAGGTTTCTATCGCGTATTCCGAAACGAAGGCGCCAAGCTGGCGCATGAAAATCTCCAGCGATGCCTGAATGGCCGGAAAATCGGCTTTCTTCGAAAGCGTCTTTTCATCGACGTAAAGCGCCCTGTTGACCTCGATCTGGAGCGCGTGGAGGGAGCGGATCGGCCGGCCGTAATGTTCGGTGATGAAGCCGCCGGCATAGGGCTTGTTGCAGACCGCGACAAAACCCAGCGCCTCGAGAAAATGCAGGGCGGCGCGGGAGACTTCCTGTGACGCACTGGTGCCGTAACGGTCGCCGATAATCACATCCGGCCGCAGGTTGGAGCCGGCGACACGGATATTGCCCGGCATCGAATGGCAATCGATCAGCACCGCCATGCCGAAATTGGCATGGGTGCGGGAGAGCAGCCTGCGCAGGCAGGCGTGGTAAGGTTTGTAAATCGTCTCGATCCGCGAAAGCGCCTCGTCCACCGGCAGGCGGTGGGCATAGATGTCCATATTCTCGGCGACGATGCGCGGCACGGTGCCCAGACCGCCGGCAACCCGCATGGAGCCGATATTGGCATAGGGCGGCAGGGTGCCCTCGAACATGCGCGGATCAAGCTCGTAGGGCTCGCGATTGACGTCGAGATAGGCGCGCGGAAAATTGGCTTTCAGCAGTGGCGCGCCGATCTCGGGCGCTGCGGCGAACAGCTCGTCGACGAAGTGATCTTCGGAGCGCCGGATCTCATGCGAATCAAGCCGCGCCGATTCCAGAAAGGAGATGGGATAACAGCGGCCGCTATGGGGTGAATTATAGACGAATGGCAGGGTTTGAACGGCAGGCTCCGTTACTTCGAACAGCTCATATTCACCCGTTATCCAGTCCATTCAGGGCCATTTACCATGTCGCAAACTATCAGGATGTTCATGTTGCCAGTTACGGTGCGGCAAGTCCATACTATCGCCATGCAGCGCTATACCGATTCTCGTCTTCACATGATATTTACCGTGAAAATCCTATAATCGGGCTAGGGTATCTCAAACATTGAGCAGTTACGGTCACTTATGATGAATCAGAAAATTCTTCTCGCTGAAGACGATAACGATATGCGCCGCTTTCTCGTCAAGGCGCTGGAAAAAGCCGGTTACAAGGTTTCTTCCTTCGATAATGGCGCAAGCGCTTACGACCGGCTTCGCGAGGAACCTTTCTCGCTGTTGCTGACAGATATCGTCATGCCCGAAATGGATGGCATCGAACTGGCCCGGCGCGCGACCGAACTCGACCCGGACCTGAAGGTGATGTTCATCACCGGCTTTGCGGCCGTCGCACTGAACGCCGATTCGAAGGCTCCGAAGGATGCGAAAGTCCTTTCCAAGCCGTTCCATCTGCGCGATCTGGTGGATGAGGTCAACAAACTCCTTGTGGCGTAAGGGGTCTCAAAAAACCTTCACAAAACCGAAAAAAAGCAGTTGACGCATGAACCGGTTTTGTGGTCTATCCGCCGCAACGGAGGGCGTGTAGCTCAGCGGGAGAGCACTACGTTGACATCGTAGGGGTCACAGGTTCAATCCCTGTCACGCCCACCATCCGAATTCTTAAGTATCAAGGCCTTGCGATAAATCGCAGGGCCTTTTTACATTGCGGCCTCAGGTTCGCTGAACCTTCTGATGAGATCGCTTTTCAGTGCGCATGGCCGCTCTTTGCACTTTCTGCAAAGAAATCCCCACTTGCCGGAGCAAGCGGGGATACGGGTGGTGTTGGAACAGTGTTTGCTAAAAACTCACCGCGTTCTGCAGCGTCCAGTCTTGGTCGTTTCCTTGTCGCCATCGTCATAGGCAATGCCAATCTTCTCACCTGCAAGAGAGGAGATTTTGCCAGCGTACCACTGTCCACCGCCCTTGTAGTTGCACTCGACCCGCGTACCGATCATCCAGTCGTAAGGGCGCACCTTGTTCATTGCGACCGTTTCGCGATCGCCATCGTCATAACGAATGGTGACCTGCCCACCGGAAACGCCATCAATAACACCCGGGAACCAGTATCCGGCCCCCTTATAGTTGCCTAGCACCCAGTCGCCTTTGGTCTGCGCTGAAACAGAAGATGCAAAAGATGAAGCTGCACCAAGAATAATTGCGGTAATCAAAATTTTCTTCACGGTATTACCCCCCAGGGCCAAGCCCATAATCGCTCGCTCAAAATGGCGGAAGCGGCTCAACAATGATTGAGCAAATTCTTGATAAGCGAATTGACCTGAATATGGCATTAATACTCCCGGTTGATTCTACGATGTGTAGGCCTAAATCTTTTTTCCGTTTTGGATCAACGTTTGCGCTGAAATCTCAGCTTTCGTCCTATACTCACAAGCGGCGTCTTCAGGTTGTGGGAATTGGCAAGCGACATGCTATCGGGACTATGATGGGAAAGACGCTCTCCTGGGTTACTCCGTATGACTTGCAATAAATTTCACTCAGAAAAATAAAATTCAAACCGCATTGACGTGTGTTCGGTTTGCCGATATCTCAAGTGACATGCAATAAATTACACCACTTAAAATTTATTGCGGACTAAGTCATTGTCCTTGGGAGGGGAATATGTTGGCTTTTCTGAAATCGACCGTTGCCGCGGGTGTTTTAGCCGTGGCGATTTCCGCTGGCGCCGGCTCTCAGGCCGCTGCTGCGGGTAAATTCGCCTGCGAACCGGGCGAGACCTATGTGATGAACGTCATGGTCTCCAGCCACCCCTATTGGGTGCCGGTCTTCGAGGGCTTCAAGCAGGCAGCAAAGGCGCTCGGCTGTGAGGCCGTTTTCACCGGCACGCCCGAATATGACATCACCAAGCAGATCGCTTCCTTCGAGCAGGAACTGGTGAAGAAGCCGAAAGGTATCTTGCTGCATCCGATGCAGGCCGATCCCTTTATCGAGCCGATCAACAAGGCGATCGACTCCGGCGTTTCGGTGACGACTTTTGCGGCGGATTCGCCGAAGTCGAAACGCACCGCCTACATCACCTCGGACAATGTTGCCGAGGCGAAATTCGCGGCTGACGAGATCGTCAAGAAGCTGGGCGCGAAAGGCGAATATGCCGTCCTCGAAAATCCAGGCCAGAGCAACCACGATCTGCGCGTCACCGCGCTCATCGACTATATGGGGCGCACTTATCCGGATATGAAGCTGGTCGGCCGCCAGGCGACCAACCAGGATGCGAACGTCGCCTATCAGGCGGTGGGTGCCCTGTTGCAGGCCAACCCCAATCTCGGCGCATTGTGGATCCCGGAAGCTGGCTCGGCTGAAGGCGCAACGACTGCTGTTCTCGAGGCGAAGAAGAAGGTCCTGATCCTGCATGCGGATATTACCCCGGCGACGCTGGAGCACATCAAACAGGGCAATATCTACATGTCCATCAATCCCAATCAGGGTGTTCAGGGTTTCATGGGTTTCATGAACACCTTCCTGGGTGCCCATTCGGATCTGATCGACCCCTTCAACGACTACAAGGTGTCCGGCTTCAACCCGATGCAGGTTCCTTCGATGGACAATGGTTTTGCCGTGATCACCAAGGCGAACGCCACGTCCTTTGATCTCAACGAGTACATGAAGGGGCGCTGACGCGTCGCTCTGAAACCGGCGAGGTACGCCTCGCCGGTCAAAGGGGAAAGCAGTTCGGGAGGTGCGTTATGGGTGAGGTTATTCTCAGCATGACGAATATTCACAAGGCGTTCGGCCCCGTGCGGGCGTTGCGCAGTGCCGCTTTTGAGCTGCGACGCGGGGAAATCCATGCGCTGGCGGGTGAAAATGGCGCGGGCAAGTCGACGCTGATGCATATCATTGATGGCATTCTGCAGCCTGACGGCGGTGAAATCCTGCTGGACGGCAAACCGGTCAAGATATCCTCGCCCAATGCGGCGAACCGGCTGGGCATCGGTTTCGTCCATCAGGAGATCGCGCTCTGCCCGGAAATTTCGGTCGCCGAAAACATGTTCATGTCGGAGACCGGCCAAAGCCGCTCCTGGTTCATGAACTATAGCGACCTCGGCAAGCGGGCCGCGACCATCCTGCGCGAAATTGGCGATATCGATCCCGCCAGCCGTGCTGGCGACCTGTCGATTTCGCAACAGCAGATCGTTGAGATCGCCAAGGCGCTGACGCTGGATTGTCGTATCCTGATCCTCGATGAGCCGACCGCGGCTTTGACCGAGACCGAGGCCCAGACCCTTTTCAGGATCATGCACCGGCTGGCGGAACGCGGGATTGCGATCATCTATATCTCGCACCGGATGGCGGAAATTTTTGAACATTGCGACCGCATCACGGTGATGCGCGACGGCTGCCACATCAGGACAGAAAATATCGCGGAGATTTCCCCGGAGGAAGTCGTCAACAGCATGGTGGGACGGGTACTCGACAAGCTCTACCCGCCGAAACTTGCGGAAGAAGAGAAATCGAATGACGTCATTCTCTCGGTTCGGGGATTGAACGAGGGAAAGCGCGTCTTCGATGTCGATTTCGATCTGCGCCGTGGCGAAATTCTGGGGCTTGCCGGCCTGATCGGCGCGGGGCGAAGCGAGATCGTGCGGGCGGTCTGCCGGCTGGAGGGAAAACCGAAAGGCGAGGTTACGTTGCGTGGCCGGCCATTGAGGCTGAAAGATTATCGCGACAGTATCCGCGAGGGGCTCGTCTATCTGTCGGAGAACCGCAAGGGCGACGGGCTGTTTCTCAACATGTCCATCGCCGCGAATGTCTCCGCGCTCGATGTCGGCAGAATATCGAACGGCATGGGTTTCATCGAACGGCGCAAGGAAATGAAGCGTGCTGACGAGTTGGGACGTCGGCTGAAATTGCGGGCGAACAGCGTCGGTGACGCGGTCTCGACCTTAAGTGGCGGCAACCAGCAGAAGGTAGCGTTGGCGAAGATGCTGTCAGTGGAGCCGCAAGTCGTCTTTCTAGATGAACCGACACGCGGGGTGGATGTGGGGGCCAAGGCCGAAATCCACCGCCAGATCCGGGAACTGGCGCGCGAGGGTGTCGGCGTGATCGTCATATCCTCTGAACTGCCGGAACTCATCGGTGTCAGCGACCGCGTGCTGGTCGTGCGCGAGGGGCGCATTACCGGCGAGGTCGAGGGTGAGGACATGACGGAAGAAAAGATCATGCAACTTGCATCGATCAATATTGTGCAGAGCCCGGCGGGCGCCTGAAGGAGCGGGAAAATGGCAACATCGGAAACACCTTCGGGCATTGCAGAGGTAGCGGTTCGTCGCACCGGCTGGTGGGAACCGGCGCTCAAAGCGCGGGAAACGGGGCTGATCGTCATCATCCTCGCGCTTTTCGCGGTGATGTCCTTCATATCCCCGTATTTCCTGACCGTGGACAATCTGCGGGCCATGGCGATGGTCTTCGCGATCGAAAGTATCGTCGTGGTTGGCATGACGATCCTGTTGATCTCGGGCGGCATCGACCTTTCCGTCGGTTCCGTCACGGCGCTCGCGATGGTGGCGGCCGGCTGGCTGTTCCTCAACGGGGTCGATCCCTGGGTTGCGGCCGGGCTGGCGATCTGCCTGACGACATTGGTCGGCATGGCCATGGGATTTCTGACGACGGTCATAGGTCTGCATCATTTCATCGTGTCGCTTGGTGTCATGGTGATTGCTCGCGGCGTTTGCCTGCTGGCAACGGGTGGCCGCCCGCTCGGCCTCTACTCGCTGCCGCCGGAATTCAAGTTCATCGGCCAGGGCGCGCTTGGCGGCATTCCGCTGGTGCTGATCATATTCGCGGTGGTGGTCGTCTGCTTCGATCTGCTGCTGCGGCGTACGACCGCTTTCCGCAAGGTGTTCTATACCGGCAGCAATCCAAAGGCCGCGGCCTATTCCGGCATTCGCGTCGGCCGGGTGGTCTTCGCCACCACCACGCTTTGTTCGATGCTGTGCGGTGTCGCCGGCGTGATCTACATGGCCCGCTTCGGATCAGCCCAGCCGAGCTTCGGCGTCGGCATGGAGCTTAACGTGATTGCGGCGGCGGTCATCGGCGGCGCCAGCCTTTCGGGCGGCTCGGGCACCATTCTCGGTGCAATCCTCGGGGCGATCCTTCTGTCGGTCGTCTCCAGTTCGCTTGCCTTGCTCAACGTGTCTGTCTACTGGCAGGACATCATCAGGGGCAGCATATTGCTGACTGCGGTTCTGTTCGACCACTATCTGGTCAAGCGACGCCGCTGAGCGCCCGTGGTAATTGGAGAGATACGATCATGCTGGATACCAAGGACGACTTCGATCAACAGAGGCAGATGTACTCCGTCCTGGTGCTGCATTTCATCGAGGGTGTGAAGCAATCGGAGATCGCCGAGCGGCTCAATCTTTCCCATACCAAGGTGAACCGGATGATTGCGGCGGGCCGCAAGGCGGGCATGGTGAAGATCACCATTGCCAGCCCCTATCAGAGACTGGTGGACCTCGAAAACGAGATCACCCGCCGTTTCGGCCTCAGGCAGTCGGTGGTGACGCCGACGGTATCCGACAATCCGGAAACCGTGCTGCAGATGGTCGGACGGGTGGCCGCCAACCATTTGCTGGAGACCATCCGTGACGGTGACGTAATCGCGATTACGGGCGGCAAGGCGGTGAGCGCGGTTGTCGACAATCTGGAGGCGGAGCGCCGTTTCGATGTGCGGGTGGTGCCGCTGACCGGCGGCGTGCAGGGCAAGCACTATACGGATGTCAATCATCTCGCCACCCAGCTCGCGGAAAAGCTCGGCGGCAGCGCTTCGCTCATTCATGCGCCGCTGTTTGCCGAGGATGAGGAGCAGCGCGATCTCCTGATGAATGTCGCATCGATCCGCGAAGTGTTCGACTTGGCGCGACAGGCGCAGGTGGCTCTGGTTGGCATCGGTTCGGTGGAGGCGCCCGGCTCCGGTTATTACGATTTGCTGCCGGATGCCGCTCGTGGGGGACAGGCGCTGGTGGATGCGGGCATTGCCGGCGAATTTCTCGCCCATCTCACCACGGCGGATGGGCAGCTGGCGCGGATCGATCTCAACTCGCGCGTGGTGGCGCTGGACCCCGGGCAGCTTGCTCGGTGCCCGAACATCATCGGCGTTGCGGCAGGCGCCATCAAGGCCGGACCGGTGGCGGCCACGCTTGCCGGCCGCTATCTGACCTCGCTCGTCGTGGACGAGGCGATCGCCGGCTATTTACTGAATCAGGAAGAAGGGGAAACTTCGTGACGGACAATTCAATATTGACCCGGACGATTGGTGAAAGCGGTATCAGCGCATCAGCCGTAGGGCTGGGCACCTGGGCCATCGGCGGCTGGATGTGGGGCGGCACCGACGAGCGGCAATCCATCGCCGCCATCCAGGCCTCCATCGACGCCGGCATTTCCCTGATCGATACCGCGCCGGCCTATGGCATGGGGCTTGCGGAAACCATCGTCGGCAAGGCGATTGCCGGCAGGCGCGACAAGGTGGTGCTGGTCACCAAATGCGGGCTGGTCTGGCATGTGAACGAGGGTGCCTATTTCTTCCATCAGGACGGCAAGCCGGTTCACCGTTATCTCGGTGCCGCTTCGATCCGGTATGAGGTCGAAGAGAGCCTGAAGCGGCTTGGAACCGACTACATCGACCACTACGTCACCCACTGGCAGGACACTACGACGCCGATTGCCGAGACGGTGGAGGCGCTTGTACGTCTGAAGGAGGAAGGCAAGATCCGCTCGATAGGCGCGAGCAACGTCTCGCCGGGAGATCTTGCGGCCTATATTGCCACCGGCGCGCTGGATGCCATTCAGGAAGAATATTCCATGGTGAAGCGCGATATCGAGACGACGCTCCTGCCGCTTTGCCGCAAGAATGCCGTTTCGGTTCTCAGCTATTCGTCGCTCGCGCTCGGTCTGCTCTCGGGCAAGGTCGGGCCTGAACGGGTCTTTGCCGAAGACGACCAGCGCAACAACAATCCGCGTTTCAGCCAGGCAAACCGCGAGAAGATCGCGCGGCTGATGCACGCGCTGGAGCCGGTGGCCGTTGCGCATGGGGCGTCGATTGCGCAGGTGGTGATCGCCTGGACGATCGCCCAGCCCGGCATAACATTCTCGCTGTGCGGCGCGCGCGATCCGGCTCAGGCGGTTGAAAACGCCGCTGCGGCACGTCTACGCCTCACGGATAGTGAACTTGCTCTCATCAGTGCTGGCGTTGCCGAGCATCTCGTGGGGCTCGATGCCTGAAACATGTAGCTGAGGCGGGGTTTCCGGCGAATACGGCATAATTTTCGCCACCCTTCTCTCTCGTCGCTTTAAACGGTCAACAACATTGGGACGCTGGTCATTAGCCAGCGAACGGTATTTCTATGCCCAGTTTTCGCGAGGACGCTCTGCGCCGCATCCGGCAAGACGGTGATTTTGATGCCGTCGTCATCGGCGGCGGCATCAATGGCATCGCTGCCTATCGCGATCTCGCCTTGCAGGGGCTGAGGGTGCTTCTGGTCGAACGCAATGATTTCTCGTCCGGCTGCAGCGCAGCGCCTTCGCGCATGATCCATGGTGGCCTGCGTTATCTCGAAAATGGCGAATTCGGCCTTGTGGCGGAATCGCTGCGGGAGCGCGATGCGCTTCTAACGCTAGCACCACATATGGTTCATCCGCTGCCGACGACCATTCCCATCTTCTCGACATTCAGCGGGCTGTTCAATGCGGCGGCCACCTTCGTCGGGTCCGGCGGAAAACCCGCCAGCCGGGGGGCACTGGCCATCAAGGCGGGCCTCATGCTCTATGATTTTGTCACCCGTAAAAATCGCATCCTGCCCCGCCACACGTTTCGCAATGCGCGCAAGACTTTGCAGCGCTGGCCGGGCCTGACACCTGACATCAGATATTCGGCAACCTATTACGATGCGTGGATAAGCCAGCCCGAAAGGCTTGCGCTGGAGCTTCTGATCGACAGCCGGGCCGATGCGCCGCAATGCATTGCACTGAACTATGCCGAGCTTGTCCGCCGTGGCGGCGAATATAGTCTCAAGGTGGAAGGCATGGAGGAAACCTTCCCCATCCGCCCCCGGATCATCGTCAATGCGACCGGCGCCTGGATCGACGAAACGATAGGCACGCTGACCGCGGCTCCGGCGGTAGAAAAAGTGAAACCCACCGTCTCCGGCACCAAAGGATCGCATCTGATCCTCGCCAACGAGGCGCTTCTCAAGGCCCTGAACGGCCATATGATTTTTTTCGAAAATGCCGACAACCGCGTTTGTATCCTTTTTCCCTATCTTGGCCGGGTTCTCGCGGGTTCGACAGATATCAAGGTGGATCGTCCCGAGCGGGTGCGATGTGAACCAGAGGAACGCGACTATATTCTCGAGGCAATCCGCCAGGTCTTTCCGCAGATTGCCATCGACCATTCCGACATCGTCTTCAGTTTCAGCGGCATACGCCCGCTGCCGCGCAGCGATGCAGCCTTTACCGGAAGAATATCCCGCAGCCATTTCATCCACCGCGTTGAGGGCGATCCGCCGCAGCTCTGCATGATCGGCGGCAAGTGGACGACCTTCAGGGCCTTCGGCGAACAGGTGACCGATGAGGTTCTGGCCTTTCTCGGGCGCAAGCGGCTGACTGGCACCATGAACCGCCCGATCGGCGGCGGCAGGAACTTCCCCACCGGTGCCGGACGCCTGCCGGACCTGCTGTCGGAGGAGTTTTCGATCGACAGGCACCGGGCCGAGCATCTGGCAACGGCCTACGGCTCACGCGCCTTCGAATTGATGGGCTTTTGCCGTGGTCGCCCGGACGACACGCCGCTTTGCGAAAATCTGCCGATTACCGCTGCAGAGGTGGTCTGGCTGATACGCACCGAAAATGTGCGGCATCTGACCGACCTCATCCTGCGGCGCACGACGCTCGCCATTACCGGCGCCATCGATGCTGACTTGATCGACGAGATTCTCGGCGTTGCGGCGCGTGAGCTGGGCTGGGCGCCACAGCGGGCGGCAGAGGAGCGGCAGCGGCTGATTGATGAACTTGAGACCTTTTACGGGGTCACGACAGCAATGCTTCAACACAGATGCAAGGAGAATGCATGATGATGCGGATTTCGAAAAAGGCGCGCATGAACCGGCTGTTCCGCAATGGCGGATGCCTGGATGTGGCCATCGATCATGGGGTTTGCAACGAACCGAGCTTTCTCATCGGGTTGGAGGATATGGCTCAAACCGTCGACAGGCTGGTGGAAGCGGCACCCGACGCCATCCAGATGACCTATGGGCAGGCGGACCTGTTGCAGCAAAGGCCGGATCGCGACAAGCCGGCGCTCGTCATGCGAATCGATATGGGCAATCCCTATAATTCGACGCGTCATAGGACCATGTGGTCGCAACTCCAGAATTATCACGATCCGATCATCGGCGCGCTGGAGATGGACGCGGCTTGTGTCGTCGTGAACCTGTTCATGCTGCCGGACGAGCCGGAACTGTTCCGTCAATGCGTCGAGAACATCAGCCGCGTGCGCGCCGATTGCCATCGTTTCGGCATGCCGCTGATGATCGAGCCGCTGGTGATGCTGCCCAATGATGTGCGCGGCGGTTATCAGGTGGATGGCGACGCCGAAAAGATCGTCACGCTGGTGCGTCTTGCCTCGGAAATGGGAGCCGATATCATCAAGGCCGATCCCACCAGCAATCCGCAGGATTTTCACAAGGTGATCGAGGCCGCGCGTTGCCCGGTGCTGGTGCGGGGCGGGGGGCGTGAGGACTTGCGCAATGTTCTGGCGAAGTCGGCGGCTTTGAAGGCAGAGGGCGCGAACGGGATGGTGTATGGGCGTAATATTTACCAGCACGACAATCCGAAGGCCGTCGTTGCAGCCTTGATGGCGATCATCCATCAGGGTGCGAGCGGCGAGGAAGCATGGGACATTTATAATCGTGGCTGATAAAAATCACATATTGGGTCTGGATGTCGGCAACACGGTGATCAAGGCCGTGTTGTTCGACACGGCTGGCCGACAGGTCGCACAACACGCGATTGACGGCCATTCGACATTTCCGCAGCCCGGTTACGTCGAGCGTGATCTTGAGGAACTATGGCGCAACGGATGCGAGGCGATCCGCCAGCTTCTGGTGAAATCGTCGATTGATCCCAAGAGCATTCTCGCGGTCGGCTGCGCCGGCCATGGTAACGGTCTCTACCTGCTGGACAAGGGGCAGCAGCCCCTGATCGGCATCCAGTCGCTCGACAGTCGCGCCGCCGATGTGGCGGCCGAGCTTGACCGTAAAAGCGGAGCGCAGTTGCAGACCCGTTGCCTGCAGCGGCCATGGCCCGCTCAGACGCCGAGCCTGCTGGCCTGGGTAAAACGGCATGCACCGGATATGTACGCCCAGATTGGCTCGGTGCTGTTCTGCAAGGATTTCGTCAACTTCCGCCTGACGGGTTGCCTTGCGAATGACATCTCCGATCTCAGCGGTGCGGGGCTGCTTGCCTTCCCCGAAGCGAAGCTCGACCGGGAACTCCTGTCGCTCTATGGGCTTGAAGATGCCATTGCCTTTTTCCCGCGCCTTGTGGAATCGGCGGATATCGTCGGCCATGTGACAGCTGAGGCTTCGGGTCTGACGGGGCTTTCCGAAGGCACGCCCGTTATCGGCGGTTTCTTCGATGTCGTCTCCAGCGCCATGGGCTCGGGCGTCATCAACGCCGGGGAAGCGTCTATCATCGCCGGCACCTGGAGCATCAATCAGGTTTTCGCGGATAAACCGGTCATCAGTCCGGATGTCTTCATGGTCACCACCTTCGGCCGCGACCGCTATGTCAATATCGAATCCAGCGCCACCTCCGCCGCCAATCTCGAATGGTACGTGCATCGTGTTCGCGCCGACCATGGCGATCATGCCTTCGATCGTTGCAACGAATTGGTCGGCTCCGTCACGCAACGTGCCGACGATCCGTTCTTTCACCCCTTCATCTTCGGCTCGCGGCTGGGTGCAGAATTTCGTGGCGGATTTTACGGCCTGGCCGGCTGGCATGGCGAAGGCCATATGTTGAGAGCGCTATTCGAAGGCGTGTGTTTCGAACATCGTCGCCATATCGGTGTCCTGCGGGAAGCGGGCTTGCCGGTCGACAGTGCAGTGATGTCCGGCGGCGGTTCCCGCAGCCAGCATTGGCCGCAGATCATGGCCGATGTTCTGGAAATCCCCCTGCGTGTTGCGGAGGCCCGTGAGACGGGTGCGCTCGGTGCGGCTATCGGCGCGGCCGTCGCGATCGGTCTCTATCCCGGCTATGAAGAGGCGGTCGCGGCGATGACGCGTGTGGCAAGCGCCTACACGCCGGATGCGGGGCAAGTCCCGCATTATCGACGGCGCTACGGCCTTTACACACAGCTCACCGAACAGTTGCGCGGTTTCTGGAACGCCCTGCGCTTACAGGAGGAATGAGCGATTTCCGCCTGGCGGGGGCCGAAGCAACACCACAGGATAAAACACAGGCGCAGATATCCCTGCGCTTGTGTCGCGATTTATGCGCCCGGTCCGGGAATGCTCAGATAGGTCTTGAGGAAGCTGCGCGTTCGCTCCTGTTGCGGCCGGACGAAAATTTCGGAAGGCGGACCTTCTTCCACCACCAGCCCCTTGTCCATGAACAGCACGCGATCGGCGACCTCCGCGGCGAAACGCATTTCATGGGTGACGATCAGCATGGTCATGTGCTCGCGGGCCAATTGTTTCATGACCTGGTTGACCTCCTCGACCAGTTCGGGATCGAGAGCCGAGGTGGCCTCATCAAACAGCATGACCTTGGGCCGCATGGCGAGTGCGCGAGCAATCGCAACCCGCTGCTTCTGGCCGCCGGAGAGCATGGAAGGATAGGCGGCGGCCTTGGCATCCAGCCCCACCTTGGCCAGCAACGACATGGCAAGCTCCGTTGCAGCGCTCTTTGTCATTTTCTTGAGGGTAATGGGGCCGAGCGTGATATTTTCCAGCACGGTGAGATGCGGGAACAGGTTGAAGTGCTGGAAAACCATGCCCATTTCCTGGCGCACGGCGTTGATGTGGCGCTCGAAAGCCCGGCCTTTGAGGGGCTGGTTGACCTGTATGCCTTCGAGATAAATCTCTCCGGCATTGACCGTTTCCAGATGGTTGATGGAGCGCAGGAGCGTGCTCTTGCCGGAGCCGCTCGGCCCGATGATCGCGACGATCTGTCCCTTTGCGACGGAGAGATTGATATTCTTCAGAACTTCGAGAGGGCCATAGGACTTGGCCACATTGCGCACGTCCACAGTGGGCTGGAATGCGGGCTGGGAAACGGTCATCGGATAAACTCCATCTTTTTGTCGGTCCTGCGCAATGCGAATTCCAGCGTCACGTTGATCGCGTAATAGATCGCGGCGGCGACGAGATAGAATTCGAAGGGACGATAGGTTTCGCTGATCGCCTGCTGGGAGGCGAGAACCAGTTCCGAAACGCCGAGAACCGAAACGACAGCGGTGTCCTTCAGCATGGCGATCATGTTGTTACCGAGCTGCGGCAGAGCGCGGGCCACGGCCTGCGGCACGACGACGTAGCGCAGCGTCTGCACTTTGCTGAAACCGATGCTGCGGGCGCCCTCGGTCTGGCCGCTATCGATGCCAAGAATGCAGATGCGGATGATATCGGCGTTGTAGACCGCAAAATGCAGCCCGAGGCCGATGATGCCGGTCCAGATTGCCGGTATGTTCACGCCGATCTGGGCAAGGCCGTAATAGATGAAATAAAGCTGCAGCAGAAGCGGCGTTCCCATCAGTACCCAGCTGACGAAACGCACGGGATATTGGGCGATGCGCGGAGCATAAAGCGTGGTGAGTGCGAAAAGCACGCCGCCGACGAAGCTGATGGCGGCCGCACTTGTCGCGATGATGACCGTCCACAGCGCGCCATTCAGGATCGCGGCTGCAAAGGGCGGAACAATGGTGAAATCCAGCATGGGCGGCCTCCTATTTCAGCGCAAAACGGGCATCGAGAACGTCGATCAGGCGGGCAAGCACAAAGACGAGCACCATGTAGATCGCCGCCGAGACGGAGAAGATTTCAAAGGGGCGATAGGTCGAGCCGATGAACCGTTGGGCGGTATAGGTCAGTTCCACAACCGAGATGGCGGAAACCAGCGAAGAGCCTTTCAACAGCATGATCGCATTGACGCCGATGGAACGGATCATCAGACGTCCCGCCTGCGGCAATATTACCAGCCTCATCGTTTGAGCGCGGCCGAAACCGATCGAACGGGCGGCTTCCGCCTGTCCCTTGTCGACTGTCAGGATCGCGCCGCGTATCGCCTCGGTGAGATAGGCTCCGACGTTAATACCGAGGCCGATCGCTCCGGCGGCAAAAGGGTTGAGGTCGAGACCGATCTGCGGGCCGCCGTAATACAGAATGAAGAGTTGCAGGAGGCAGGGTGTCCCGCGAAAGACGCTGACATAGGCGCTCCCGACGAAACGCAGAAGCTTCGAGCGGGAAAGACGCGCCGCGGTCGTCAGTGTGGCGAGGACGAGACCGAGAGCCAGAGCCAGCGCGGTGATTTCAATCGTGACGAGCGCAGCTTCCAGAAAGAACGGAAAAACCTGCGCAATTAAGGAGAAGCCCATAATGCCTCCTCTAGAACTGAGAAAGGAAAGGGAAGGTCCACGGACGGAGCCTCCCTTCCAGGGTTTGCGTCGGGGCAGCTATCAGCGAATGTCGCGTCCTACCCATTTCATCGAAATCTTCTCGTAGGTGCCGTCGGCGCGCATGTCGTCCAGCGCCTTCTGGATGGCATCCTTCAGCTCGGTGCTGTTCTTGCGCAGCGCGATGCCGATGCTGTCACCGTTTCCTGCGTCGGGAATGGCGATTTCGCGCACGCTCTGGCCGCTGCTTTTCGAGGCGACGAGGACGGGAATGGAATCGGCGGCGATGGCATCGATGCGGCCGGCCTGAAGATCGAGCAACGCCTCGGAAAGAGCCTTGTAGGTCCGCACCGTCCAGCCGCCTTGCTGGCGCGCCCACTTGTCGCTGACCTCGCCGAGCGTGACACCCACCGCCTTGTCCTTCAGGTCGCCGAGCGATCTGGCCGACGATGCTTCGGGCACGAAGACGGCCCTGCCGCTGTGGTAATAGGGGCCAGCAAAGGCGACGGCCTTTTCGCGTTCGGGGGTGATGGTCATGGAACCCACGACCGCTTCGTATTTGCCTGAAATCAAGCCGGCGATAATGCCGTCCCAGGCCGTCGTCACCACGACCGGCTTCACGCCAAGCCGCTTTGCCAGCTCGTTGCCGATATCGACGTCGAAACCGACGACCTCGTTCCTGTCGTTGACGAAGCTGAAAGGCGGGAAGCTACCGCTCATGGCGAAGCTGAAGGTGCCGCGTTCCCTGATCTTGGCGAGATCGTCGGCGGCGGCGGAAAAGGGCGATACCAGCGCCGCGATGGCCAGCCCGGCGAAAGCGATTTTATTGAGGATCGACATGGGGGAAACTCCTTTGTTCTGACGCAAATGCGTTTTGCCGCGGACAACGTGATGCGCTGTCGCGAAGGCGAAAAACGGTGAAGAATGCATGTTGAGGAAATGCCCGTTCGCAGCCCCGGATCGTGCCGGGATGACGGTGCAGGGTTCTTTCCGACGGCAGGCGTCAGAACATGAGCAATAAATTCTTTGCTTTAATCATCATGACGGAGGCCCTCCCAAGCCCCTGGATTACAAGGGATGCCACGGCGTCACGCCGGGGATGGCGGGAGTGGCGCAGCATCGATAAAATCGGTCTTTATTTTCACTTCAACAGCTATAGCGAAGTTGAAAGACTATAAAAAATGGCATTTCAGTGCATTTTTTGCCGGATTTTTGAGCGATTTGTATAGTTGTGTTGGCAAATTCGGCAATCGCTCAAAATCCGTTGCGGAGCGCGGTCACCGTGGCGTCAGGTGAATGCCGGCAAGCGTGCAGCGCACCGAACCGCCGGCCTTTTCGATGGTCGGTATATCCAGCGGCACCGGAGCGGCGCTCTCGCGGATCGCGTCTATCTGTTCTCTTGTCAGCGAGGCGAATGCGGTGGTTGAGAGCGCGAGGATGCGGCCATCGCGTCCCTGCAGCTCGAGCGCATTGCCCGCAAAGCTGCGGATCTGCGCGTTGGTCAGCGCGATGACCCTCCGCCCCGAGCGCTCAAGCCGGGTAACGATTTCCGTGCGACGGCGGTCGTCGGCGATCATGTCGAGACCGATCATTGCGTAATCCGTGCCGATGCACATCAGGACGTTGGTGTGATAGACAGGCACGCCAGCCTCGTCACAGGCGTCGAACACCATCGGTTCGAAATTGAAATGGGTCGAGAAGCGCTCGAGTGCGATCGGATCGGTTCGGTCGGAGCGCACGGCGTAAGCGACACGATCGATATGATCGAGCACCATGGCGCCCGTGCCTTCGAGAAAAAGCCCATCGGGTTCGAGACCGGAATAATCGATGATGTCCTGAACGCGGTAGCGGGTCTTCAGCATCTCGATGACATCCTGACGCCGCTCAAGCCTGCGGCTTTCGGCCTTCATCGGATAGATGGCGACATGGCCGCCCGCATGGGTGGAAAACCAGTTGTTTGGAAAGACCGAGTCCGGTGTGCGCATGCCTTCGTCTTCGAAGAGGTGAACGGTCACACCGTGACTTTCCAGCGTCTGCGCGGCGCGTGTGATTTCCGCATGGGCTATTGCGCTGAGGTCCTCGTCGCTGTCGGGCGTTGCCTGAAAGCGGTTGTCGGCGGCGGTCTCGGTATTGACCGTGAAATGATGCGGTCGCACCATCACGACGGCGGCCGGCGCTTGAATGGAGTAGGTCTTTTTCATCGTCTTGCTCCTCAGGCCCGGGCGCGTTGCAACATGCCGAAAAGGTCGCGCGGGTCATCGGGATCGGCGATGATGTCGATCTCCTGATAGAAGCTCGAGCCCTCGAGTTTTCCGCGCACGTAACGCAGCGCGGAAAAATCCTCGATGGCAAAACCGACACTATCGAACAGGGTGATCTGGCGCGCGTCACGCCGGCCCTCAGCCTCGCCGAGAATTACTTTCCAAAGCTCGGTCACGGGATAATCCGGGTCCATCTGCTGGATTTCACCCTCGATGCGCGTCTGCGGCGGATATTCGACGAAGGTGTCGGCGCGCAGCAGAATATCTCTGTGCAGCTCCGTCTTGCCGGGACAATCGCCACCGATGGCGTTGATGTGCACTCCGGCACCGACCATGTTGTCGGTCAGGATCGTCGCATATTGTTTGTCGGCCGTGCAGGTGGTGATGATGCCGGCCCCTTCGATTGCGGCCTGGGCCGATTTGCACGGGGTCACCGTCAGGCCGCTTTCCTTCAGGTTGGCGGCGGTCTTTTCGGTGGCGTGGGGATCGATATCGTAAAGGCGCACTTCCTCTACGCCGAGCACCGCCTTCATTGCCAGCGCCTGGAATTCCGCCTGTGCCCCGTTGCCGATCATTGCCATGACTTTGGTGCCCTTGGGCGCCAGATGCCGGGCAGCCATTGCCGAAGTGGCGGCGGTGCGCAGCGCTGTCAACAGGGTCATTTCCGTCAAAAGCACGGGATAACCGGTGGAGACGGATGCAAGCAGGCCGAAGGCGGTGACGGTCTGCAGCCCCTCGGCCATGTTTTTCGGATGGCCGTTCACATATTTGAAGCCGTAAATTTCGCCGTCGGACGTCGGCATCAGTTCGATGACACCCTCGCGCGAATGGGAGGCGACGCGCGGCGTCTTGTCAAAGCGTTCCCATCGACGAAAATCCGCCTCGATGGCGTTGGTAAGCTCAACGAGCATCGGCTCCATGCCGATATGATGCACGAGGCGCATCATGTTCTCGACGCTGACGAAGGGGATAAGGGCTTTTGCGGAAGGGGACAGGGGCATCTGGGCAACTCCTCACTTGCTAGAATGAGGATAGCCGTCGGGCCTGCTCAACCGAAATCGCAGAAGCTTGTTGTTTCTGAAACTATTTTGATCAATATGTTCAGTCCAATTGTCAATTCGGTCAGGTATTCAAATGAGCATAGCAAAATACATACCTGATGAACTCGACCGGCAAATCATAGCCCATCTGAGGGTCGATGGCCGCGCTTCACTTGCCAAGCTTTCCGATGCGCTGGGCGTTGCGCGCGGCACGGTTCAAAACAGGCTGGACCGGCTGATGGAAACCGGCACGCTGCTTGGTTTTACCGTGCGGGTACGCGAGGATTATGATGACCGGGCGGTGCATGCGATCATGATGATCGAAGTCATGGGCAAATCCACTACGCAGGTCATCCGCAAGCTGCGCGGCATTGCCGAGATCGCCTCGCTGCACACCACCAACGGCAATTGGGACCTCGTGGCCAATATCCGTGCCGGAAGTCTTTCGGATTTCGACCGCGTGCTGCGCGAGGTCCGCATGATAGACGGCGTCTCGAACAGCGAAACCAGCCTCCTGCTGAGCAGTGTTTAAATGCAGGCGGGCGGCCGCATCGTTCAGACGAAATCACGTTTTTAGAGCGTTTTCGCTTTTCTTCGAATCGTGAAACGCTCTAACTCTTTGTTTTCACGCATTGTCCGGATGTAAAAGCGGACCCGCTTTTACTGGAAATGCTCTAGCGGCCTGACGAAGCGCTGTTCCAGAACCTCGCTTCCCCACTGGCTGCCGGGACGTTCCTCGACACATGCAAACCCCTGGGCCTCGTAAAGATGCCGTGCGGCCAAAAGGCCGTTGAAGGTCCACAAATGGGTTTCTGCAAAGGCCTTTTCGTCCGCGAAGGCGAGGGCGGTTGCCAGCAGTTTGCGACCGACGCCACCCCCGCGCACGCCATCATCGACGATGAACCAGCGCAGATGCGCGGTTCCCGGTCCCAGATCCTCGCCATCGATTGCGACCGAGCCGATGATGTCTTGTCCCCGCATCGCGACCCAGATTGCATTTTGCGGGCTTTCGAGCCGATTGCAAAAGGAGGCGAGACCTTCGGCAACAACGGATTCGAAACGCTGGCCGAAGCCTGATGTCCGGGCATAATAAAGCGCATGCATCTGCGTTATGCGGGCAATAAGGCCCGGCCTGTATCCCTCGACGATCTCGATCGGGGGAGCAGTAGCGTCGGCCCGGTCTCCAAGTGCGTCGGCATAAAGACGTAGTCCTTCAAGGATGGTTCGGCCATCCGCAGGGGCAAGCCGTGTCAGCGCGCTCGATACCTGCCGGTTCGCAAAGGCGTGGATGGCTTCGACCCGTTTTTGTCCTTGTCCGGCCAGACGCAGGCGCTTGATGCGGCTATCCTCTTCGTCCGTCTCTTCCAGAACATCGCCTGACAGAACGAGTTTGCGAAGCATGCGGCTGACGCTCGATTTTTCAAGCCGAAGCAGCTTTCCGAGATCGCGCGCGGTGATGCGTGGGCATGCCTCGATTTCGATGAGGGCATGCACGGCGGAAGGCGGCAAATCGGTGCCGGCGAAATCTCCCCCCATAAAACCGAGTTCGCGGACGAGACGGCGCGAGGTGGAGCGAATGTCGTTTATGGGGAAAGGTTGTTCAGACACGCTAAATCCATTATGGTTGCATGATGCAACCATAATCATATTCGACTGGACTTGCCAAGATTACCGCCGCGCAAAATGCTGTTTTCCCTGCTGGAGCTGTAGAGCTCCGTTATTGGGCACCGGAATGCGAGGGCTAAACCGATATCCCCAATAACAGGACGACCCTTCGAAACCGCTTTGGCGGTTTCCCCGGGGATTATTCACTGCATGTAATTATCCGGCTATATTGTCGATGCGTTCGACAAGCTTCGATTTCCTCGATCTGACCTTGATCTAGTCGCGGAACCGCAGATTCCGGCGTGTCAGCTGGTCAACGGTGGTGCAGCCCATCAGCTTCATGCCGCGTTCGATTTCGATCCGCATCAACTCAAGCGCCCGTTCGACACCGGGTTGTCCGGCGGCGGCGAGGGGGAAGAGGTAATAGCGACCGAGCCCCACGGCCTTCGCGCCCAGAGACAGGGCTTTGAGGACATGGGTTCCACGCTGTACGCCACCATCCATCATGACGTCGATCCGGTCACCGACCGCATCGACGATCTCGGCCAACTGGTCGAAGGCGCTGCGTGAGCCATCGAGCTGGCGACCGCCATGATTGGAGAGCACGATGCCGCTGCAACCGATCTCGACGGCGCGTCTGGCGTCTTCCACGGACATGATGCCCTTCAGGCAAAAAGGTCCGCCCCATTCACGCACCATCTGCGCAACGTCGTCCCACGTCATGGACGGGTCGAGCATTTCGGTGAAATAGCGGCTGATGGAGAGCGCGCCGCCATCCATTTTGATGTGGCCGTCGAGCTGGGGCAGGCTGAAACGCTCATGCGTGAGGTAATTGATCCCCCAGGCGGGCTTGATGGCGAATTGCGCGATGCCGGAAAGATTGAGCTTGAACGGAATGGCAAAGCCGGTGCGCTTGTCGCGCTCCCGGTTTCCACCCGTGATGCTGTCCACCGTCAGCATCATCGTCTGCACGCCCGCAGTCTTGGCACGCGCCATCATATCGCGGTTGAGGCCGCGATCCTTGTGGAAATAGAACTGATAGACCTGCGGGCCGCCACTGATCCGGCGCGCTTCCTCCAGGCTGGTGGTGCCGAGCGAGGAGACGCCGAACATCGTGCCGTATTTTCCAGCTGCCGCGGCGACTGCCCGCTCCCCTTGATGGTGGAAGAGACGTTGAAGCGCCGTCGGGGAGCAATAGACCGGCATTGCCAGCTTCTGGCCCATGACGGTGACAGACATGTCCACGTCGGCCACGCCGCGCAGCACGTCGGGAACAAGATCGCAATTCTCGAAAGCGGCCGTGTTTCGCCGGTACGTCACCTCGTCGTCGGCAGCGCCGTCGATGTAATTGAAGATCGGTCCGGGAAGGCGCTGTTTTGCCATTCGGCGAAAATCGTGGAAATTGTAGCAGTCTTTAAGTTGCATTTGTTACTCCACCGATCCGCTCTGCAAGCTTTAAAAGATGAAACCTATCCCGGGAATTTGGCGCCTCATGCGTCCGTCAAGTCGCCTCAGCTTCGCAGGCCCGGTGCTTCCTGTCCGGTGCTTTCGACATATTCCGTGTATCCGCCGCCAAATTGGTGGATACCGTCAGGCGTCAATTCCAGCACCCGGTTTGAAAGGGCGGCAAGGAAATGGCGGTCGTGCGAAACGAACAGCATCGTGCCTTCATATTCCGACAGGGCCTTGATCAGCATTTCCTTGGTGTCGAGGTCGAGATGGTTCGTCGGCTCGTCCAGCACGAGGAAGTTTGGCGGGTCGAACAGCATGGCGGCCATGACCAGACGGGCTTTTTCACCGCCGGACAAAACGCGGCAGCGTTTTTCCACATCGTCACCGGAAAAACCGAAACAGCCGGAAAGGGCGCGCAGCGGCGCTTGGCCCGCTTTCGGAAAACGTTCCTCCAGCCATTCGAGAATGGTGCTGTCACCATCAAGGACATCCATGGCGTGCTGGGCGAAATAACCGAGCTTGACGCTGGCGCCGAGCGTGACGTTGCCGGAATCCGGCGTGGTCGTACCGGTTACCAGTTTCAGCAAGGTCGATTTTCCCGCACCGTTGACACCCATGATGCACCAGCGTTCCTTGCGCCGCACCATAAAGTCCAGTTCGCCATAGATCGTGCGGCTGCCATAGGCCTTGTTCACTTTCTTCAGCGCGACGACATCCTCGCCGGATCTCGGCGCCGGCGCAAATTCGAAAGCGACCGTCTGGCGCCGCTTGGGCGGCTCGACGCGGTCGATTTTTTCGAGTTTCTTGACGCGGCTCTGCACCTGTGAGGCATGCGAGGCACGCGCCTTGAAGCGCTCGATGAACTTGATTTCCTTGGCGAGCATCGCCTGCTGGCGTTCGAACTGCGCCTGCTGCTGCTTTTCGTTCTGCGCACGCTGCTGTTCGTAAAAGCCGTAGTCGCCGGAATAGGTGGTGAGGTTGCCAGCGTCAATTTCGATGATCTTGGTAACGATGCGGTTCATGAATTCGCGGTCGTGCGAGGTCATCAAAAGCGCGCCGTCGTAGTTCTTCAGAAAATCCTCAAGCCAGATCAGGCTTTCGAGATCGAGATGGTTCGACGGTTCGTCAAGCAGCATCACGTCCGGGCGCATCAAAAGAATGCGGGCGAGCGCCACGCGCATTTTCCAGCCGCCGGAAAGTTTGGCGACATCGCCGTCCATCATTTCCTGGCTGAAGCTCAACCCGTCCAGAACCTCGCGCGCGCGGCCCTCCAGCGCATAGCCGTCCAGTTCTTCATACCGCGCCTGCACTTCGCCATAACGCTCGATGATGGCGTCCATTTCGTCCATCCGGTCGGGATCGGACATGGCGGCTTCCAGCTGCCTGAGTTCGGCTGCCACTTCGCTGACCGGGCCGGCGCCTTCCATGACTTCGGCCACGGCGGAGCGGCCCGACATTTCACCGACATCCTGATTGAAGTAACCGACCGTCATGCCCTTTTCGACGACGACCTGTCCCTCATCGGGTTGCTCCTCGCCGGTCATCATCCGGAACAGCGTGGTCTTGCCAGAGCCGTTCGGGCCGACAAGGCCGATCTTCTCGCCGCGATTGAGCGCTGCGGAGGCCTCGATGTAAAGAATGCGGTGACTGTTCGACTTGCTGATATTTTCAATACGGATCATGACGGGGCCTGTGAATGGGAGCGCCCTCCTATGCCACGGGTCGCCGCCGCTGTCACCTGCCGCGCACGCCTTGCCAGCCATGCAACCCGGCAAGGTTGCTCTGGAAACATAGCGCCCCGGACGCGAGGCTGTTTTCGTGGCGCGCTCGCTTAATTTTCCGTCAGTTGGTCAGCGTCGCTATGGTGCCAGCAGCCTTGCGGGCGATTTCGCCGAAGGCGGTGACGAGCTGCTGCCTGTTTTCGGCGGTGTAGTAATTATCAGGGCTATATGCGCAATGTTGCAACAGCAACTTGCCTTTTTCGGGAGCCATGAAGGCCACAGTGAAAATCTTGATGCCGTCGTTCTTGGCGGCGTCGCAAGTATCGCGCACAGTCTTGTCGATGCTGAAATTCCAGGAGGCGCTATTCCCCGTCATCTCGCCGTCCGTCATGAGAACGATGTAGCGCTCGAAGGATTCACTTTTATTTTCCCTATGCTTTTGTGCTTCGTTCGGATTGGCCTTTTTTAACGCGGTATAAGCCGCGTTCAGGCCACTGGTCGCGTCCGTACCACCGGATGGAAATTCGGGGATTTGTTTGTCGACATAGCTGACAACACTGTTGGTTCCCCAGTTGATGGTCTGAGACGGATAGCTCTCATGGGTGTAGACAGAGGCACCTGTTCGAACAAGTTCAGAACCGCCGTTGGCGGTATAGGTGGGGTCGGCCTTGTTCAAAATCGTGACGAGGAAGCTGACTGCTGTTTTTAATGATGCAGCCTTGTTGACGTAGCAGGGCGATGTTTGTTTGAGATTGGGATATTTGCTCCAATTATCGGACGTATAGTTCTGGCACGACGTTTTTTGGGCGTCGACCGTATCCGTCTTGAAGGACATCGAACCAGAGCGGTCAAGCACCAGATACATGGAGATCGGCGCACCCTTGTTGACGGTGCTCACTGCGGTGCCAGTCGCTGCAATGTCGATTGTTTTAACCCCGAAAAACCCCAGCAGTGGATTAAGCTGCATCTGATAATGGATCGTGGTCTTGATGGTGTAGGTCTTGCCGCGTGCATTGTCCGCGACACCAATATTGACCGGGGAGTTCTTCTCGAGTTCCTTCTTCTCTTCCTCGGTCAGGGTCTTTTCCATCTGGCTGGCTATGAAGGCCTTGGCGATTTCCTTGATCTGTTCGTCGGTCAGGTCGCCCTCTTTCAAACGGGCCTCGGTCGCCGCCGCAAGGGCCGCCGAATCCGCCGTATTCTGCAGGTCCGCTTTCACCTGCATCACATTCGCCAGTTCCATGCCGGCTCCGGCAACGCCCAGTAGCACCGGCAGCAATATTGCCGTCATCATGCCGAAATTGCCACTCGTATCGGCAAGGAAACGGCGCTTCATTTTTTGATGTGCGGAGGGGATCATAACGGGCTCACGATTAGAATATTCGATTGAGCGCAGGAAACCTGTAAACGATGTAAAATCCGCTAATGCAAACGGTTAAATTTTATACGCTGTTCAAATTGATGCAGTTTTTCAAGTATTTTAAAGAACTAATTTGAGTATGATCAGAATAACACACAGTGTGTCATTACTGGACGGGAATGACGTCGACGGCCTGTTTTATCTGCTGGTTGCCGTAGCTCTTTAATACCCCGATCACTGGTGCGACATCGGAGTAATCCCGGCCATAACCGACGACGATGTGATCGCTTCCCGCCACGATGTCATTGGTGGGGTCGAGTTCCAGATAACCCTCCGCCTCGCCGCACCAGATGCGGACCCAGGCGTGCATTGCATCGGCACCCTCCAGGCGCTCCTTGCCCGGTGGGGGGATGGTGCGCAGGAAGCCGCTGACATAACCGGCGGGAATGCCGAGGCTGCGCAGCGCCATGATCATGATATGCGAGAAATCCTGGCATACACCGCGTTTCAGCTTGAAGGCTTCCGATGGCGTCGTATCCACGGTCGTTGCTTCGCCATCATAGGTGAAGTCCGTGTGGATACGTTTGCACATCGAGAGCGCGATTTCGCGAATGGTCATTCCGGGCTTCAGCAATTCCCGCGCATAGGCGGATATCGCCGCATCCATCCCCAGTCTCGGGCTGGTGCCGATGAAATGGTGCGGGGACTGGAAGTCGATCGACCAGACCTCGGCAAGCTCCTGCGGAAGGCGTGAAAGCTCGGGTGAAAAATCGGCCGTCAGCGCAGGCGCCTCCACCATCACGCGCGCCTGCATGCGGATATCCAGCTTCTCGTGCGGCGCGCGCACATGCACGGATGTGGCCGATTGATGAAAGAAATCCTCGAAGACTGCGCGTTCTTCCGGCACGGGCGAAACGTCGATAGTACCGGCGATGAACCGCTGCCGACCCGGGATTGATAGCGGCAGCACGCGGATGATGTGACGTGCGCCGTGGGCCGGCGTGTCGTAGGTGTAACCCATATGCAGGGAAAGATCATAAAGCATCGGGTTATCCGAGATAGGTCTGGGCCAGAACATCGGAGAGATGTTCCATGTCCGTTTCGAGCTGGCGATAGATTGCGCCGTTCATGTTTTCCGGCGTCATGACGGCAAGGCCGGAATGCAGCCGCATCGCCTCCCGGTAAAAGGGTGACATCTGGCCGTTCATAAAGGCGTTTGGAAGTTGCTCCACCTCGGTGCGGATTTCGTTCAACTGAAACAGGATCGACCGTGGATTGAGTGGGTCAAGCGCCAGAAGATCGGTGACGGTCAGCCCCGCCGTGCTGACATTGTAGCGGCGGCGATGGGTCATGACGCTGTCGCCGATTTCCAGCAGCATGTCATAGGATCCGTCCGGCGCGTCCGGTCCGGTCATATGGCCGAGAAGCCGCGTCATGTGCAGGCCACGCTCAAGATAACGGCCGATCGACAGGAAACGCCAGCCGGTGAACCGGTACATGTTTTCATGCACGAGGCCGGCAAAGCCCGCAAGCTTGCGCAGAAGGATCGTCATGGCATGGGTTGCGTCGTCACCGGGCGCCACCTTTGCGTGGAAGCGGCGGGCGGTCTTGGCAAGGTCATTCAGCGCTAGCCATCCATCTGGTGAAAAACGGTCACGGATGTTGCTGGCGGAATAAAGCGCGCTGTTGATGTTGTTCAGCAGGCTTTCCGGCACGGCATCGTTCATCTCCACATCAAGCGCTTCGAGATAACGCGTCACATGCGCAAGCAGGGGCTGGCGTGGGTCGGCGGATTCGGCATAACGCCCGTGCCAGGCGCGCAAAATGCGCAATGCGCCTTCCGAGCGTTCGATATAACGGCCGAGCCAGAAAAGGTTGTCTGCGGCACGGCTCGGCAGGCTGCCCGGCATGTTGCGGGTGAAGCTTTCTTCCGCCGGCAAAAGCGTGGTGCGTTCCACCGGTTTGTCGCTGACGATCCAGACATCCGCAGCACTGCCGCCCGATTGCATGGCGATGGCAGACACATCGTTGCTGCTGCCGATCCGTGCAAAGCCGCCGGGCATGATTTGCCAACCGTCCTGGGTGCGGGCGGCAAAAACACGAAGGCTCATCGGGCGCGGCACGAGTTTGTTGTCGATATAAGCAGGCGTGGTGGAGAGTGTTACCACCTCCTGACCCACCAGCCTGTGGCCGTCGGAGGCGAGCCAGTCGCTGATCGATTCCTTGGCCGTTTCGCGCAGGGACGACCCCAGTACCGATTGGCCGTTATCCTCGAAGAACGGGAGACGGGAATAGGCGGGGCCGATGACCATGCCTTCGATATTGCTCGCCACATGGCGTCGTTCGGATTCCTGCCCGCACCACCAGGTCGCGATCGACGGCAGCTTCAGATCTTCGCCGAGCAGGTGGCGACAGACGCGCGGCATGAAGGAAAGTAGAGCCCGCGTCTCGAGAATGCCGGTGCCGAGCGCGTTGACGATGGTCAATGCTTCATTGCGCAGGGCCTGCACCATGCCGGGCGTGCCGATGTGGGATTGCTGGTTCAGTTCCAGCGGGTCGGAATAGGAGGCATCGAGGCGCCGCCAGAGCACACCGATCGGCTTCAGCCCTGCTACGGTTCTCACCATCACGCGGCCATTGACGACGGTCAGATCCTCGCCCTCAAGCAGCATGAAGCCGAGATAGCGGGCGATATAGGCGTGTTCGAAATAGGTTTCGTTGGCGGGGCCGGGCGTCAGAACGGCGATACGGTCGTCAGGGTGCTTTCTGTGCGACTGTAACGTATCGCGGAAAGCGCCGAAGAACGAGGCGAGACGGTGAACATGTGTTTCCGCATAGATGTCGGAAAGCGCGCGCGTGGTCGCCACCCGGTTTTCCAGGGCGAAACCCGCGCCGGAAGGCGCCTGCGTCCTGTCTGCCAGCACCCACCAGTTTCCATCCGGTCCGCGCCCGATCTCGAAGGAGCAGAAATGCAGATAATGGCCGCTTGCCGGTTTTACGCCGACCATCGGCCGCAGATATTCCGGATTGGAGGCGATTAGTGCCGGCGGCACGTAACCTTCCTTCACCAGCCGGTTTTCGCCGTAAAAATCGGCGACCATGGCCTCCAGAAGATTGGCGCGCTGCTTCAGCCCCTCGGAAAGAACGGCCCATTCCTTGTCGTCGATCAGGACAGGAATATGGGAGATCGGCCAGTTTCTTTCGCTGCTGCCCTTGCTGTAATCGCGGTAGAACACGCCCGCATCGCGCAGATAGCGGTCGGTACGGGCAAAACGTTCATGCAGTTCGCGTTCAGACATGCGCGACAGGGCACCGAGCAGGGTTTTCCAGACCGGTCTGACCTTGCCATTGGTGTCGAGCATCTCGTCGGCCACACCGGGCAAGGTGGAATAATCAAGCCCGCGCGGTGGCGCGCTCGTTTCCGTCTTGCGTTCCGTTGCCGGGGCTTTGGACAATTTACACTCCGTATGGCCGGCGCAGATCGAGCGTCAGCGGAAATTCTGGCGACACGGTTTCCGCCATCAACGGATATTGCCCGGCCGTATGTCCCCATGGTTCGAAACGGGCGAGGCGACGTGCCTCGGCCTCGTTGCCGTTGACGGGAAATGTCTCGTAATTGCGCCCGCCCGGATGAGCAACATGGTAGATGCATCCGCCGATCGATCGTCCCGACCATGTATCATAAATGTCAAAGGTCAAGGGCGAATTGACCGGCAGCATTGGATGCAGGCCAGACGAGGGTTGCCATGCCTTAAAGCGGACGCCGGCAACCGCGACGCTGCGGTTCTCCGTCGCGGTCAGCGGCACCGCGCGTCCGTTGCAGGCCACGGTATAACGGGCAGGGTTGGAGGTTTCGAGGCGCACCTGCAGGCGCTCGACGGAGCTGTCGACATAACGCACGGTTCCACCGATTGCGCCCTGTTCACCCATCACGTTCCACGGTTCCAGAGCCTGACGCAATTCCAGCTTCGCGCCCTCGTACTCCACCTCGCCAAAGAAGGGGAAACGGAATTCCTGCTGGGCGGTGAACCATTCCGGCTTCAGGTCGAAGCCGTTTTCCCTGAGGTCACCGAGCACGTCCATAAAGTCGGCCCAGATGTAATGCGGCAGCATGAAACGGTCGGCGAGCGCCGTGCCCCAGCGCACGAATTTGCCGGCGGTGGGGTTTTTCCAGAACCGGGCGATGAGGGCGCGCACCAGCAATTGCTGAGCCAGCGACATGCGGGCATTCGGCGGCATTTCGAAGCCGCGGAATTCAACAAGGCCGAGGCGACCGGTCGGTCCGTCCGGCGAAAACAGTTTGTCGATGCAGATTTCGGCCCGGTGGGTGTTACCAGTGACGTCGGTCAGGAGGTTGCGGAACAGGCGGTCGACCAGCCATGGCAATGGTGGCACACCCTCGCCGGGGGTGGGGACCTGCGCGAGTGCGATTTCCAGCTCATAGAGACTGTCGTGGCGGGCTTCGTCGATACGGGGCGCCTGACTTGTCGGACCGATGAACAGGCCGGAGAACAGGTAGGAGAGCGACGGATGCCGCTGCCAGTGCAAGACAAGGCTTTTCAGAAGATCGGGCCGACGCAGGAAGGGGCTGTCATTGGGGTTGGCACCGCCCACCACCACATGGTTGCCGCCGCCGGTGCCGGTATGGCGGCCATCGATCATGAATTTGTCGGCGCCAAGACGCGTCTGTCGCGCTTCTTCATAAACAGCCGTGGTGATATCGACGCAATCCTTCCAGCTTGCGGCCGGGTGGATGTTGACCTCGATGACGCCGGGATCGGGCGCGACGCGGATGACGTTGATGCGCTCGTCATGCGGCGGGGCATAACCTTCGATATGGACGGGTAGCCCGAGATCGGTCGCTGCCGCTTCCGCCGCCGCGACCAGTTCGAGATAGTCCTCGATGCGTTCGACCGGCGGCATGAAGACGCAAAGCCGGCCGTCGCGTGGTTCCACTGACATCGCGGTGCGCACCGCACCGCCGATTTCTCCAAGCGTCTGCTCGATGCGTTCCTGGCCGGAAGCTTCATCGGCATGGAAAGAGGCTTCCGGCATGGTGCGTCCGGAAGGCTTGAATATGTCGGGAAGTGGCCCTCGTGGGATCGAAGGGTCAGCCTCGTGAATATAGGGATAGGCGGATGGCGGCACATGCGGCAGGGTGCCGAGCGGCAGGCGGTAACCCACCGGACTGTCACCCGGTACGAGAAAAATCTTGCCGCGCCGTGTCTTCCATTTCTCGCTGACCCAGCGTTTGCCGTCGGCCTTGGCGTTCCAAGCCTGCACCGGAAGAATATACCCCGTCGGCGTCGTCAGGCCACGTTCGAAGACGCGGGCGATACGGTTTCGCTCCTCGGGGTCCTTCAGCTTCGAGTTGGAAGGATCGACATTGTCGGGAAGGCTGCCCTCCTTGATGATCCATTCGGCCGGATCCTCATAGGCCGGAAGCACCAGATCCGGCTCCACGCCGAGATGGGTGGCGATACCGTTCAGCAGTTTTTGTGCGTCGCCAGCCGCAACGCTGGTATTTGCGCCTTCTTCGGCGATCAGCGCCGGGTTCTGCCAGATCGGCCGACCGTCCTTTCGCCAGTAGAGCGAAAAGGTCCAGCGCGGCAGGCTTTCGCCCGGATACCATTTCCCCTGCCCGTAGTGTAAAAAGCCGCCGGGCGCGAAACGTTCACGCAGGCGGCGGATCAACACGTCCGCCTTTTCGCGTTTCGTCGGCCCAACCGCGCCGGTGTTCCACTCGTCGGATTCAAAATCGTCGATGGAAACGAAGGTCGGCTCGCCGCCCATGGTCAACCGGACGTCATGGGTATTCAGAACCTGATCGACCTTTTCACCGAGTGTGTTGAGATTCTCCCAGCTCTCATCGGAAAAGGGTTTGGTGATGCGCGGCGTTTCGGCAACACGCCGGACCTGCATGTCGAAAGCGAATTCCGTATTGGCCTCGCCGAAGTAACCGCCGGAAATCGGTGCGGCATTGCGGAAATGCGGCGTTGCCGCCAGCGGAATATGGCTCTCGCCGGTCATAAGCCCCGAAGTGGGGTCGAGACCGATCCAGCCAGCGCCCGGCATATAGACTTCGGCCCAGGCGTGCAGATCGGTGAAATCCACCTCTGTACCGGAAGGACCGTCCAGTGCCTTGAGATCGGGCGTCAACTGGATGAGGTATCCCGACACGAAACGTGCAGCAAGGCCGAGATGTCTCAAGATCTGCACGAACAGCCAGCTGCTGTCACGGCACGAGCCTTTGCCAGAAGCCAGCGTTTCTTCCGGGGTCTGCACCCCCGGCTCCATGCGGATAACGTAACCGATTTCCTGCTGCAGACGGGCATTGAGGCCAACGACCATATCGACCGTTGGCTGTCCGGGTGTGTGGTCGACGGTGGCCATGAAGGCGGAAAGCAGGGGGCCGGTCGGTTCCGGTTTCATGTAGATGGACAGGTCTTCCCGCAAGTCCTGCGGATAGTCGAACGGCCACTTGGTCGCCTCTTCCTCAACGAAGAAATCGAACGGATTGTAAACCGTCATATCGGCGACAAGATCGACCTCGATCTTGAACTCTGTCGTCGGCTCGGGAAAAACGAACCGGGCGAGGTAGTTGCCATAAGGGTCCTGTTGAAGGTTCACGAAATGATTGGACGGCGAAACCTTGAGCGAATGGCTGATGACGTGGGTTCTGGAGTGCGAGGCGGGCTTTAATCTTATGATCTGCGGTCCAAGGCGAACCGGATTGTCGTATTTGTAATGCGTCAGATGATAGATGCTCGCTTTGATCGCCATTAATCTGCCTTGCCCGGTTTTTCCGGTTTATGCGGTTTGTCCGCCCCTCTGAAATTATTCGGATTTTGTGCAATGCAGGAAAAGAAAGCAAGGATCATTTCCGGGGGCAATCGCATTGTTGGTAGAGGCCGCGATGTTTGCCTGCACGAAGAATTACCGGGGCATTTTTATCGTCGCCTTGGGGATTTCGCCGGGGTTGTGGACAAGGTCGAATGGCGTGTTATTGCTTGGCATCGCAAAGCGCAGGATCGCGAACCGCTTTCTTTGCTGACTGACGTTTCGGAATGGAATGAATGGCAACCACGGTGACCGACGATCAGCGCAAGAGTGCGGCTAACCTTTCGGGCTTCGATCTCGATTTTCGTGCGCAGCTGCGCATGATGGGCAATGCCTTCTGGACGTCACCGGTGCGCAACCGGCTGATATTGCTGTCGATTGCCCTGCTAGCGGTGATATTGCTCACCGCTTATGGGCAGATCAGGCTCAACGAATGGAACGCGCCGTTTTACAACGCGCTGGAGCGGCGCGACCTTAATGCCTTCCTCCATCAGCTCGAGGTCTTCGCGATCATTGCCGGGCTGTTGCTTCTTCTCAATGTCATCCAGACCTGGCTCAACCAGATGACGGCGTTGAACATGCGCGAGGGTCTTGCCAAGGATATGGTGGACCAGTGGTTGAAACCGGGGCGCGCCGCCCGTCTTGCCGGTTTCGGCACGATCGCGATCAATCCGGACCAGCGTTTGCACGACGATGTCCGCAATCTTGCGGAAAGCAGCACGGCGCTTTCCATCGGCCTCGTGAATGCGACGATCCTGCTCATCAGTTTTATCGGCGTTCTCTGGAGCCTGTCGGCGGGTTTCTCCATCACGATCAACGGCGATCCGATCCCCATTCCGGGATATATGGTCTGGGCGGCGATCTTTTACGCGGGCTCGGCATCCTTGCTCAGCAACCTCGTCGGTTACCGTCTGGTCGGGCTGAACGCTGAACGTTATTCAAAAGAGGCCGAACTGCGTTTTTCCCTGATGCGCGCCAGCGAAAATCTGGCGGCGATAGCGCTTGCGCGCGGGGAAAAAAACGAGCGGCGGCGGATCGGCGTTGATATCGATGCCGTGCTCGGCGTGATCCGGGGACTCGCCATAGCAATGACGCACCTGACCTGGGTTTCGTCGGGTTACGGGTGGTTAGCTGTCGTCGCGCCTATTCTTATTGCCGCACCGGTCTATTTTTCCGGCAACCTCACCTTCGGCGGGCTGATGATGGCTGTCGGTGCTTTCAACCAGGTCAATACGGCGCTTCGCTGGTACATCGACAATTTCGGGCCGATTGCCAGCTGGAAGGCGACATTGCAGCGCGTTTCTGTGTTTCGCAATGCCCTGATCCAGATGGACAGCGTTGAACAGCATGGCCTGGCGATCGATCTTCAACGGAGCGCGGATAATGAAAAGATCCGCCTTCAGTCCGTCACGATCTGCCGCGATGCGGGTGGGCAGGATCTGGAACGGGGTTTCCGGCTGCGTGAGGCCGAGGTTGAGATCGGGCCGGGCGATCGTCTGATGATCAATGGTGAGCAGGGCGTGAACCGGCGGCTGCTGTTTGCCGCCATGGCGGGCCTGTGGCCATGGGGCCAGGGCAGGATAGAAATGCCCGAACAGTCCGACACGCTTTTCATTGCCCAGCACGGTTATCTGCCGACGGGTACGCTGCGCGAAATTCTGGCCTATCCGCGCGCGCCCCAACGGTTTGCGGAGGAGGACTATGTCGCGGCGCTTACCGCATGCGGGCTCGGTGAAATGGCGCACCGGCTCGATGAACACATCCGCTGGGACAAGAAGCTGGATTCGGATGAACAGGCCAGTGTCAGGATCGCCAATGCGCTGTTACTGAAGCCGAAATTCATCGTCATCGACGATTTGCTGGAAGGGCTGGAAAAACAGACGCAGGATATGCTGGCCGAGGTTCTGAATGGGATCGACGGCGTGGCCATTATCTATATTGGCAGGTCCGAAACATTTCTGTCGGTTCTTTCCCCGGCTTTGGCCCATCTGGATCACGCCCCCACGAAAGAAAGTGTCGTGAAGCCAGATATCGCCCCGTAGTGAGCTATCGGGCTATACGGCCCGTTGGCCTGACCTCGGTTTGATCAAAGCCGCAAATGCCATTTTTCCAGGTCGAGCCGCTGCTGTTTGCCAAGGCTTATAGTGCCCTCTGGCCCCATCTGCGAGCGAAGGGCAAAGGTTCCCGTCGCCAGACTGATGGCGATGACGCTGGCAACCGCAAGAATGATACGGTCGTAGCGCTGCTGTATCGTGTTGTTTCCACTCCAGTCATAGGCCATTCGCACGCCCTCGCGTTTTTTGGAATCGTGCCCCATCATGGTTAACCGAAGCTTACGATGGCTTCGTGATTCCTTGCTGTTTTGGAAGGGCTGCTGCGAAAAATCGGCTATTGGCTGATGGTACGCGGTTGTTTAAATCCGGCGGCGGGAGGTTCTTGAAAGGAATTTGAGACATGGATCAGCAACCGCCCGCCGATATGGAACTCACGCTAAGAACGCTTGCGATGCCGGCCGACGCCAATCCCGCCGGCGATATTTTCGGCGGCTGGGTGATGTCGCAGATGGACCTTGCGGCCTTCGTCCGCGCCAATGATGTGGCAGGCGGGCGCACCGTCACCGTGGCGGTTCATGAAATCGTCTTCAAGAAACCGGTCAAGATCGGCGATACATTGTGCGTCTACACCAAAATCGAAAAGGTCGGCCGCACCTCCGTCACGCTCAAGATCGAGGCGTGGACCCGCAGGCATTATCAGGATTCGCGGGACAAGGTCACGGAGGCCGTCTTCATCATGGTCGCAGTGGACGACAATGGTGAGCCGCGCTCCGTCCGCAAGGAGGCGTGAGGCGCTTCCGTGCGAAGCAAACTCAGGAGCGCGCGCAAGAAGCCGAAAGTGCATGAGGCGCGCTTCGGCTTCGGCAATTCGATACCTGGTCGCCCAATACTTTAGAAATATCCAATTTATTTATCAATTTTTGCGATCAAGGTATGGAATAGGGCGGGGATCAGGCTGTGACCATTCCAGGTGTTGTTATTGTTGGTGGCGCTCACGGCACGCTTGCCCTTGCCCGCAGCCTTGGCGCCCTTGATGTGCCTGTGCATTATCTCACCCATGATTCACCCCTGCCGGGCTGGTCACGTTTCGTGAAGGAAACGATCCGCTGGGCCGGTCCGCATGATGCGGGGGCAATGGCGTTTTTGCGCGATATGGCCAAGAAGCATCATCTGAAAGGTTGCCTTCTGGTGCCGTCGGGGGATGGCGAAGTTCAGCTCGTTTCGCAACATCGCGAAGAGCTTTCCGCCCTTTATAAGATCGTCCTGCCGGATTGGGCGTCCCTGCAATGGATCTGTGAGAAACCGCTGCTCTACAAACGCGCGGCGGAGCTCGGTGTCAGTTTCCCCCGGACATATGCGCTGACATCGGCCACGGATATCGATGCGCTGGACGTGACGTTTCCCGTTATCCTCAAGCCGAATATGGGTGGTGGCGACACCGCGATTTCCCGGGCAAAAGTTATTCGTGCTGATGACAGGCAGGCGCTGAGAACGGCTTTTGCCGATGCGAGCAGCGAGATCGGCGCGAACAATGTCGTCGTGCAGGAACTCATTCCCGGCGGGGGCGAAAGCCAGTTTTCCTATGCGGCGCTCTGGCGGAACGGAGAGCCGGTTGCCGAATTCACCGCCCGGCGCGCGCGCCAATATCCCGTCGATTTCGGTTATACCAGCACCTGCGTCGAGGTTGTCGACAACCGGCAAGCGATCGATGCGGCCCGGAAAATATTGAAATCGGTCGGCCACAGCGGGTTGGTCGAGGTGGAATTCAAACGGGACGGCAGGGATGGATCGCTGAAACTTCTCGATGTCAATCCGCGCCCGTGGTCCTGGTTCGGCCTGTGTTCGGCCGCCGGCATCGATCTTGGCGCCCTGCTGTGGCGGGTCGCCAATGACACGCCGACCGGCGAGACTTTCGATGCGCGGCAAGGCGTGTCCTGGTCTTATCTTGTCCGTGATGCCATTGCCGCGTTCACATTGAACCGGCGGGGGCAGGCGGGCATTGGCGACTATTTCACCTCTCTGCGCAAAATCTGCAGCTGGGCGGCTTTTGCGGCGAATGATCCTTTGCCGGGCCTAATCGACCTGCCGCTCACGGTCTGGCGAGTTATCAAAAAACGGGTTTTGCCCGGTCTGAAGTTACGGTAATCGGCAATGGTGTTTTTGCGGTCGGTAAAACGCTCCCTGAAATACGGGGTCATAAGGGCGGGGCTGGAGGTGGCTTCACTGCCAGCGGTTCGCGCGGCCTTTCCATCCTTTGCCGGACGTGGTGTGATCTTCACGCTGCACCATGTTCGCCCGGACGAGGAGGTGTCTGCTTTTGCGCCGAATGCGCACTTGTCCATCACGCCGCAATTTCTGGAAGAGGCGATAGAGGCCGCACTTGAATGTGGTCTCGTTCCTGTTCATCTGCACGATCTGCCGGGCTTGCTCGCCGATAATTCCGATAAGCGGACGTTCTGCGCCTTCACGCTCGACGACGGTTACCGCAACAATGCCGAATATGCTGCGCCGATCTTCCGCCAATACGGCGTTCCCTACACGATTTTCATCACGCCGGGTTTTGTCGAGCGGACGCGTAGCGTTTGGTGGGAAACTGCCGCCGCGCTGATACGACAAGCCGCGTCGTTCGAATTCGATTTCGGGGCCGGGCTGGAACAGGTGAAATCCGCCAGCCTTTCGCACAAAGCGGCGGCATTCGCGCGTCTTGAAACCTTCGTCCAAGGTTTCGCAGAGGATGAGGCTGTGGAAAGGATCGATAGTGCCGCGAGGCAAAAGGGCATCGATCCGATCGCGATTGTGGACAGGCTCGTCATGGACGCGGTGGAACTGAAGGCTCTGTCGAACGATCCTCTGGTTCATCTCGGCGCACATACCATGACGCATGTGAATATGCGCAAGATCGATCCGGCGCGTTTGGTCTACGAGATCGATGAGTCGACACACCGGGTCGAGGCCTATATCGGCCACCGGCCCAGGTCATTTTCCTATCCCTATGGCTGGTGGAAAGCCGCCGGAGAGCGCGAGGCGAAGGCGGTGTTTGATTCGGGATTTCCCGTGGCAGTCACCACGCAGGCCGGTGTTCTCGGACCTCACAGTCTCGAAAAGCCGATGCTGTTGCCGCGCGTTTCGCTGAACGGGCGTTTTCAGAAAAAGCGTTTTGTCAAAGCGCTCATCTCCGGCCTGCCTTTCCGGTTCATCTAGCGACGACACCCCCCTGCCATCTTCCGTCCATGATGACCCGCCCGCGGATTCGGCTAATCGTCGTCCGCGTTATTTTTGTTATTCACATCCATTTATCTATTGATTATAAATAAATTTATCGAAGGTAAACATTACAACTTTTCTGAAGGCTTCGCCCGTGCTGTTGATTTTTGCCGATGACCTAACCGGCGCGCTTGATGCGGCCGCTCCCTTTGCGGGACGCGGGCTTGCGACCGAGGTTGCAATCGGCCTCGACGGTGTTCCTGCAGCGTTGGCGGATGCGCCGGCCGTCCTCAGTGTCAATCTGGGCTGCCGTGATGGTGACGCGGATGAAGCCCGCCGCCGCACGCAGGAACTGCTGGCGCTGGTTCCGAGCGATACAATTCTATTCAAGAAAATCGATTCCCGCCTGAAAGGGCATATAGCCGCGGAAATGGACGCGGTTTCCTATCGGCATGCGCTTGTCGCGCCCGCCATTCCGGATTTCGGGCGTATCGTCACTGACGGTGCCGTGTCCGGTTTTGGCGTCGATGGCACCATTCCAGTCCATGAAAGGTTGGGCGGCCACGCCAGCCGCTGCACGATACCCGATACCCGCTGGCGGGTGGATCTCAAGGAAGCTCTTGTCGCCGGACGCGCAAACGGGGTTGATCTTCTGGTGGGCGCGCGGGGGCTGGCCGAGGTGCTGGCCGAAATGATGACGGCGCGGATGGTGTCGAAAGCAGCAGCCATTCCCGCTGGCAAGGGGCTTTTCGTCATCGGTTCGCGTGATCCCATCACTGTCGAACAAATTGAAGTCCTCCAGGGCTCCGGGTTCGCGTCGGTCATTGATGCACCCAATGGCGTCGTCCCGCGCCACGTAAACCCCGGTTCGGCATTGACGCTCATTCAGGCAACGCCAGGTGTGGAAGATCTTTCGCCGGTCGAGGTCTCCGAGCAGCTGGCGCAGGGTGCCGTGCCGCTTTTCACGACCGGAGTGGCCACGCTGCTTCTATCGGGCGGGGCCACGGCTGAGGCTGTGCTGCGTGGCATGGACATTTCACGCCTGCGCCTTGTCGGCGAATGCCTGCCCGGTCTCGGTGTCGGCTGGGCCGGGAACCAATGTATCATTGCGAAGTCCGGCGGTTTTGGGCAAGCTGACACGTTGAAACGGATTGCGAAAATGATGCTTGGCGAAAACGACGCTGGAGAGAGCTGACCAGATGGGGCTGATGAAAGAAACGGCGCGCAAGGCACTTCCGGACATTATTTTCGAGAGAATGCACCGGGCCATCAAATCCGGTGCCTACAAGGCGGATGAGCGACTTCCGACCGAGCATGAACTCGCCATGGAATTCGAAGTGTCGAGACCGGTGGTCCGCGAGGCGCTACGGCGGTTGCGCGAACAGGGGTTCATCTATTCCCGAAGGGGCTCCGGCAGCTATGTGCGGGCGTTCGGCCTGCGCGAGCCGCTGGGTTTCGGCCAGCTCGAAAATGTCGCGGATCTTCTGAACTGTTATGAATTCAGGCTGACGCTGGAGCCGGCGGCGGCCGCTGCTGCGGCTTTGCGGCACGATGGCGAGAGGCTGTCAGCGATAAAAAAGGCGCTCGAGCTGATGCGGGACGCCACCAATCGTCAGTCGCACCGTGAGGATGCCGACTATCAGTTTCACCTCGCCATCGCGCGGGCGGCCAGGAACAGCTATTTCTCGACTGCTATGGAGGCCCTGAAAGATCATATCGCGATGGGAATGAAGTTCCACGGCATGTCGGTAAAGCGCGAGGCATCCGGCCTTACGCGCGTTTTTGCCGAGCATGAGGCAATTGCCAATGCGATTGCCGATGGTGATGCGGAGGCGGCCCGTCAGCTGATGCTCCAGCACCTGACAGGATCGCGCGACCGCCTGTTCGAGTCTTCGCATACGGATTAAGGAGCAGGCTGAAAGCCGATGCGCGTAACCGCGCACCGGACTTTCGCTCAGAAAGCACGGCGGTAAATGCCGAGCACGTCCTCAAGGCTCATATCGACGGGATTATTGTCCATCAGCCGGCGGATTGCGTGGGCATCCTCGGCATAACGGGGAAGGTCGGTCTCGCTCGCACCGTGCTTGGCGAGCGACATTTCGATGCCGAGCCCGGCGCAGAAATCCGTTGCCGCCTTGCGAAGGTCATCCGGCGAAAGATGCTCGCGAAGCCCGAGCGCTCCGGCCACTTCCGCCGTCTTTGCCGAAACCGCAGGCTGATTGAAGGCCAGAACATGCGGAAACACGATGGCGTTCGCCAGCCCATGCGGCAGGTTGAGAAGCGTGCCGAGCGGATAGGCGATGGCGTGACCGGCCGCCGTATTGACCGGGCCAAGGCAGATGCCGCCATAATAGGAAGCGAGCATCATTCCTTCCCGCGCTTCAGTATCCGCGCCATCGCGAACGGCGCGCGCCAGATATTTGCCCACCAGCGCAAAACCCATGCGCGCGAAACCGTCGATCATCGGATGGGCCTTGCGGTTGGTGAAGGCCTCGACGCAATGGGCCATGGCATCCACCCCCGTCGCCGCTGTCACAGTGGGCGGTACGGAATAGGTGAGTTCCGGATCGAGCACGGCGAAATCCGCGATCAGATAGGGGCTTTCCACCGCGATCTTGTTGCCCTTGACGGGATCGGTGATAAGCGAACGGATGCCCGCTTCCGAGCCGGTGCCGGCGGTGGTGGCGATCTGCACCAGCCTTGTTTCGCGCCCGGCGACCCTGTTCGGTCCTGCCACATCCTCAAGCGTCTGGCTGGAATTCCACAGTGCCGCGACCAGCTTTGCCACATCCATCACAGAACCGCCGCCAAGGCCGATGACGAGATCGGGTTTGGCGGCGCGCGCTGCGGCCAGTGCGGCATCGAGCGTTACCGTGTCCGGCTCACCGGGAATGGCGTCGAAAACGGTGAAAGCGCCCTGCAATTGCAGCCGCTCGGCAAATTTCGCTGTCAGCGGTGTGGCTATCACCAGGGTGGATGTGGTTTTTCCGGCGAAAGCGCCGACCTGCGAAATGGTGCCAGCGCCGACGGCGAGCCTGCGCGGCTGGTGGATGAGAATGGAAGCTGTGGTCATGGTGCTCATCCCTTCGCACTCTTGCCGGCCACGAGCTTGCGTGCATAAGCGATGGCCTCGTTCATGTTGCCGTGGTTGGCGATGCCTTTTCCGGCAATGTCGAAGGCCGTGCCATGATCGACGGAGGTGCGATCTATCGGCAGATCGACAGAGACGTTGACGGCGGTATCGAAGGCCACGAGCTTGATCGGGATATGGCCCTGATCGTGATATTGGGCGACGACGAGATCGAAAGCGCCTGAATAGGCCCGATGAAACACGGTATCGGCGGAAATCGGCCCCTGTACCTCAATGCCTTCGGCGCGCGCAGCGGCAACCGCCGGCGCAATCTGGTCGTCATCCTCGGTGCCGAACAGCCCGTTTTCACCGCAATGCGGATTGATGCCGGCAACCGCGATGCGCGGCCGCTCGTAACCGATGCGCTTCAGATGGGCGTTACCGGCGCGGATGGTTGCCAGCACCCGCTCCGTCGTTGCCCGGCGAATGGCTTCCTGCAGGGAAACATGGGTCGAGACGTGAATGACCTTCAGCCGTTCGGAGGCGAGCAGCATATAGGCGGCTGAAGAACCGGTCAGACTGCGAAGCATGCCGGTGTGGCCATCATAATGGTGGCCCGCGAGGTTCAGGGCTTCCTTGTTGATCGGCGCGGTGACGATGCAGCCGATTGCGCCGGCTTCGGCATCGCGCACGGCCTTTTCGATGAAACGGAAAGCGGCGTCGCCCGCGACTGGTGACAGCGTACCCCAGGGCAGCGGTGCGCCCTCCACGGGCAGGTCAACCACATGCTGCGTGAGATCGATGTCAACGCCGAGCGCACCCCGCGCCGCTTCGAGCGTGGCGAGGTTTCCGTAAATCCGCGTTGCCTCGCGATCCGGGGCGGACATTTCGGCAAGCGCGCGGACGGTGATTTCCGGGCCGACGCCGCAGGGGTCACCCATGGTGATGCCAATGATGTTGCTCATCTTTCTCTCCCGTCCTTGGCGTCTGCCCAGCCGGGCGCCAGCCGGACATATTTGATTGCGCGACGATGGTAGGTGTAGCTTGCGTGCAGCGTACCGTCCGGTGCCTCCAGAAGCCATGGATAGGACATTTCCAGATTGCGGCCATCCGTCGAATCGTTCGACAGGCAGGTGCCCGGTCCGTCCTCGATCAGGATCCGGGTGGGGAAACTGCGCCCGTCGTCGGCGGACAGGCAGATGGAGACCGGCGCGCGCGGCACGCCCCAGACGGGTATGCATCCGCCACTCGGATCGGCATCGGGCCTGTTGTCTTCCTCTCCCAGCTCGTCATAAAGCGAAGCGCGCCGGTCGCTCGATTGGGCGGCGTTGACGGGGTTGCAGATCATCGCCAGCCTGCCGTCACCGAGCCTGATCGCGGCGATGGAGGAATTGTTGTTCGGCACGTCGGTCGGCTGCGGCTCTGCCCATGAGTGGCCGCCATCGGCGCTTTCCGTGCGATAGACGAAATCGGCCTGACGACGGCGGAAAAAAGCGGAGTAGTGCGTATCCGTGCCTGCAACCGGGCTCATATGCACGCAGCCGGTCGAGCCGGCCAGTTCCTGCAATTGCCACGTCTGGCCATTGTCCTTGGATATGCCAAGTGCTGCCGTATCGTGGCTGCCGTTCCATTTCTGGCCGGGGCGCTGAACGCAACGAAAAATCGGCAGCAACCAGGCGCCGTCATCGCGGATGCGCAGCGGCGCGCGGATGAAGCAGCCTTCGGGAAGATCGAGAAAATGGCCATCTTTGGCGGACAGCGTTTCTGGTGCAGCCGGATCGCGTACGACCCGCGCCATGCGAATGCGGCATTCGTCCTGATTGCCGGAGGGCTGGGAGGTGTGAAACAGCCAGAGAACACCGTCCGGAGCGTTGAAAAGAACCGGGTTCTGTTCGGAATGGGCAGGGTCGTGGCTCAGCCGTTGCGGCGGCCCCCAGCTCGTTGCACCTGATGTCAACACGGATGCGAAGATCGAAATATCCGATTTTCCCTCCAGCGTTCCGCCGAACCATGCGCATAGCAAGGCACCATCATCAAGCAGGTGCAGGAAGCTCGCATGGTTCTGGATCATGGGCGATGGCAGGAGTGCTTCCTGTCGGTTTTCCGAAACGGTGTGGATGGCTCCGGTCATTGCGTGAGCGATGTCATCAGGGGTCATCGTGGTCTCCTCTTGTCCGATGAAAATGACATATTCAAAAAGTTGTCAAGTTTATTTGAGAAAATAATTGGGAAAATTATCTCTGGATTCGGTATTTATATAGCTGTTTTATATGTATAATATCGGTATTATCTTTTCGGACAAAAAATACGAATCAAAAATAAATTGACAAAAAATGTTTGAGCGTCGATGCTCTGCTCACGGGTGGAGGAGACAGTCATCCGCACGCCATGCTCCTGACTGGAGGAGATGGGTTATTTTTCGGATACCCCTGCGGCACGCCGCCATGTTGCTGAATTTCTGATCTGGGAGGAGAACGGAATGAAGAAGTCATTGATTGCGGGCGCCCTTGCCATGGGTTGCCTCAGCGCCGCGATATCGCCGGCGTTTTCGGCATCGGGGCCGATCAAGATCGTGCTGGCGGAAGAGGCGGACCTGCTCGAGCCTTGCATGGCGACCCGCTCCAATATTGGCCGCATCATCATGGAAAATGTCAGCGAGACGCTGACCGAGCTTGATGTGCGCGGCAAGAACGGTGTTCAGCCGAGGCTTGCCGAGAAGTGGGAGCAGAATGCGGACGGAAGCTGGCGTTTCCACCTGCGTGAAGGCGTGAAGTTTTCCGACGGCACAGGTTTTGACGCAAAGGACGTCAAGCATAGTTTCGAACGCATCATGAGCGACAAGAATGCCTGCGAATCCCGTCGTTATTTCGGTGGCATGACCGTGACCCCCACGATCGTCGACGACCACACGATCGATTTCAAGACGGAGCCGGCCCAGCCCATTCTGCCGCTGCTGATGTCGCTGGTCACCATCGTGCCCGAAGAAACCAAGATGGAATTCATCCGCGAGCCGGTCGGCACCGGACCTTACAAGCTGACCAACTGGACGCCGGGCCAGCAGATCGTTCTGACCGCACGCGACGATTATTGGGGTTCCAAGCCGCAGGTGACGGAAGCGACCTATCTTTTCCGCGCCGATCCTTCGGTTCGCGCCGCCATGGTGCAGACCGGTGAAGCCGATCTTTCGCCTTCCATTTCCCAGCTCGATGCTACGAACGCAAAGACCGACTTCTCCTATCTCGACAGTGAAACGGTCTATATGCGCCTCGACCACAACATCGTGCCGCTGAACGATGTGCGGGTGCGCCGCGCACTCAACCTCGCCATCGACCGGCAGGCCTTCCTCGGTACGCTGGTTCCCGAAGGTGCCGTGCTCGCTACCGCGCTCGTTCCGCCGACCACGCTTGGCTGGAACCCGGACGTCAAGGTTTTCCCCTATGATCCCACGGCCGCAAAGAAGCTGCTTGAGGAAGCCAAGGCTGCCGGCGTGAAGGTGGATACGCCGATCACCATCATCGCCCGCACGGCGAACTTCCCGAATGTCACCGAGATCATGGAAGCGATCCAGCAGCAATTGCAGGAAGTCGGCTTCAAGATCGACCTGAAATTTGTGGAAGTGGCCGAGCACGAAAGCTACTATTCCAAGCCCTTCAAGGAAGGCCGCGGACCGCAGATCGTTGCCGCCATGCACGACAATTCCAAGGGTGATCCGTCTTTCACCATGTTCTTCAAATATGCCACCAAGGGCACGCAATCCGGCTTCTCGGACCCCAAGGTGGATGATCTGATCGAACGCGCCTCCGCAGCCGTCGGTGACGAGCGCGCCAAGCTCTGGTCCGAGCTCATCGCCTACCTGCACGATGACGTCGTGGCTGACGTGCTGCTGTTCCACATGGTCGGCTTTTCCCGCGTCTCGGAGCGGCTGGACTTCAAGCCCACCATCGCCACCAATTCGATGCTGCAGCTTTCGGAAATCGGCATCAAATAAGAGCCAGCGTCTTATCAACCGAGAAGCGGCGGCGGAGCTTGAGCTTCGCCGCCGTGTTGAAACACCGGAGGCAACCATGCTGAGCTTCATCCGAAAACGTTCCGTTGCGAGCCTGATCTCCCTGATCGGCCTCATCGTGATGGTTTTCTTCCTTTCCCGCCTGACGGGGGACCCGGCCGCACTGTTTTTGCCGGTGGAAGCGTCTGAGGAATTGAAACAGCAGTTTCGCGCATTGCATGGCCTGAATGACCCGCTGATGGTGCAGTTCCTGCGTTATGCGGGCGATGTAATGACGGGTGATCTGGGTGAATCGCTCCGAAAAGCCCGCCCGGCGCTGGATGTGGTGCTGGAGGCTTTCGTCTGGACCCTGTGGCTTGCGGTCATCACCATGTCGCTGGTCACCACCGCCGCAATCGTCGTCGGTTCGCTCGCGGCTTTCCGCTCCGGCGGCTTTTTCGACCGCATGGCCTCGACCATCTCGCTCATCGGCGCCTCTGTGCCGGATTTCTGGCTGGCGATCGTGGCGATCGTGGTGTTTTCGGTCAATCTCGCCTGGCTGCCCACGTCAGGCACGGGCTCCGTGCTGCACTGGATATTGCCGATCTCGGTCCTGTTCGTGCGCCCCTTCGGCATCATCGTGCAGGTGGTGCGCGGCTCGATGATTGGCGCTCTGTCTTCGGCCTATGTCAAAACGGCGCGCGCCAAGGGCGTAAAATCGGGCCCCATCATCTTCATCCACGCTTTGCGCAACGCCATGCTGCCGGTCATCACCGTCATCGGCGATCAGGCTGCGAGCCTTCTCAACGGTGCGGTCATCGTCGAAACCATCTTCGGTTTTCCCGGTGTCGGCAAGCTGATGATCGATTCCATTCTTCAGCGCGATTTCAACGTCGTGCTGGCCGCCATTCTGGTGACCGCGCTTGCGATCTTCCTGATGAATCTTCTGATCGATATCGCCTATGCGCTTCTCGATCCGCGTATCCGGCACTGAGGAGGTTGGTCAACCATGAGCCTTTTGAACGCCGATACCCAGATCATCGATGAACCATCCTTCGCAACGCGCATGCTGCGCATGTTGTGGGCGGATAAATTCGCACTCTGCGCCGCGATATTTCTCATTATTGTCATTGTTCTCGCACTTGTCGGCCCGGCATGGCTTGGCGATCTCGCGACGAAACAGAACCTGCGCGGGCGCAACCTTGCGCCGTTCGACTGGCAGCGCGAGTGGTATTTCTGGCTGGGAGCGGATGCGCTTGGCCGTTCGCTCTTGGCGCGTATCGTCGCCGCCACGCAAAATACGCTGATGATCGCCGCCGGCGCCGTGCTTCTCTCCGCCATCACCGGTACCGTACTCGGCCTGATCGCTGGTTTTTCCTCCAACCGCGTTGGCCAGATCATCATGCGATTGGCGGACGTGATCATGTCGTTTCCGTCACTGCTGATCGCGGTCATCGTGCTTTATCTACTCGGTTCCTCCATCCTCAACCTGATGCTGGTTCTGGCGATAACCCGCATCCCGGTTTACATCCGCACCACAAGGGCAGAAGTACTGGAGGTGCGCGAGCGCATGTTCGTGCAGGCGGCGCGCGTCATGGGCGCATCGGGCAAACGCATCCTGTTCCGGCACATTTTACCCGTGGTGCTGCCGACGCTGACGACGCTTGCGACACTTGATTTCGCCTATGTGATGCTGGCGGAAAGCGCGCTGTCCTTTCTCGGCATCGGCATTCAGCCGCCGGAAATCACCTGGGGTCTGATGATTTCGCAGGGGCGGCAATACCTCACCAATGCCTGGTGGCTGTCCTTCTGGCCGGGCCTTGCCATCATTCTCACCACCCTGTCGCTCAACCTGCTGTCCAACTGGCTGCGCATCGCGCTAGACCCCGTACAGCGCTGGCGGCTGGAAATGAAAGGCCGCAAGCATGGCTGACCATCTTCTCGATGTGCGTAACCTTTCCGTGGAGTTTCACACCGCAGGCGGTGTCGTGCATGCGGTAAAGGATATCTCCTACCATATCGACCGCGGTGAAACGTTGGCGATCCTTGGCGAAAGCGGCTCGGGCAAATCGGTGTCGTCCTCGGCCATCATGAACCTCATCGACATGCCGCCCGGGCGTATCAGCGGCGGTCAGATATTGCTTGATGGCAAAGACGTTCTGACCATGCCGGCCGAGGCGCGCCGCGAGATCAACGGCCGGCGCATCGCCATGATCTTTCAGGATCCGCTCAGCCATCTCAATCCCGTCTATACCGTCGGCTGGCAGATACGCGAGGCGATGACCACGCACGGCATGGGCAAGGCTGAGGCGCAAGCGGAGGCGAGGCGGCTCGTCGCGCGTGTCGGTATTCCCGATCCGGACGGGGCGTTGAAGAAATACCCGCATGAATTCTCCGGCGGCCAGCGCCAGCGCGTGATGATCGCCATGGCGCTCGCGCTCCGGCCCGATCTCCTGATCGCCGACGAGCCGACCACCGCGCTGGATGTGACCGTGCAGGCTGAAGTGCTTGCCCTGCTCAAGGAGTTGCAGCGGGAAACCGGCATGGCCGTTCTCATCATTACCCATGATCTTGGCGTCGTCGCTGAAATCGCCGACCGGGTGGTAGTGATGGAAAAGGGTGTGCTGGTGGAGGCCGGCACAGTTCGCGAGGTCTACCGCAATCCGCAACATCCCTATACCCGCAAGCTCATCAGCGCTGCCCCTGGCAGGGGTGAAATGCACACGCCGCAGGCAGCGGGCGAACCGCTCCTTCGTGTGCGCGATGTGCGCAAACGTTATGGGGCATTCGAGGCGCTGAAGGGCGTTTCCTTCGACCTTATGGCGGGCGAAACCATAGCCGTCGTCGGCGAAAGCGGCTCCGGCAAATCGACGCTCGCGCGCATTCTCCTTCGGCTCGACGAGCCGGATGCAGGCAGCGCCGAGTGGAAGGGGCGTGATCTCTTCCAGCTTTCGCCTGCTGAGCTCTTTGCGCTTAGACGCGATCTACAGATGGTGTTTCAGGATCCCACCCAGTCGCTCAATCCCCGCATGACGGTGTTCCAGCTCATTTCCGAAGCCTGGGTCATCCATCCCGACATATTGCCGAAAGCCAGATGGCGCGAACGGGTCGCGGAATTGCTGCATCAGGTCGGCCTTTCGCCGGAACATATGCGCCGTTATCCACACCAGTTCTCCGGCGGCCAGCGACAGAGGATTGCCATTGCCCGTGCGCTGGCGCTGGAACCGAAGCTCATCATTTGTGACGAGGCGGTCTCGGCGCTCGACGTTTCGGTTCAGGCGCAGGTTATTGCGCTTCTGGACAAGCTTCGCCGCGAGATGGGCCTTTCTTTCATCTTCATCGCGCATGACCTGCCCGTGGTCCGGGATTTTGCCGATCACGTCATGGTCATGCAGCGGGGAGAGGTGGTGGAGTTCGGCACGGTTCGGCAGGTTTTCGAGGCGCCGCGCGAGGCCTATACGCGTGCGCTCCTTTCGGCCAGCCTCGATCCCGACCCCGATATGCAGCCTATGCGTCGTCCGGCCGGTGCCGATCACACTATTGGAAATCCAAGCGGAGTTCTTTCATGACCAAACAAGCCTTCGTCGCGCTCGTCACCTGTTTCAACGAGGACGAAACCATCAATTACGAGGCGACACGCGCGCAGGTGCGCCGCCAGGTGGCGGCCGGTAACAACATCATGTGCGCCGGCACTAATGGCGATTTCACCGCGCTGACGCATGGGGAGAAAATCCGGCTGACCGAAGAGGTGGTGGATGAAGTGGCAGGCCGCACCCGGGTCATCGTCAATGCCGGCATGCCGGCCACTTTTGAAACCCTGCAGCTCGCCAAGGCTTTCGACCGGATAGGCGTCGACGGCATCGCCGTCATCACACCCTTCTTCATCGCCTGTACACAGGACGGGCTGATGCGCCATTTTTCGACGGTGGCCGACGCCGTCGAAACACCGATCTATCTCTACGACATTCCCGCCCGCACCCAGAACCACATCGAGCCGGAAACCGCCCGCAAACTCGCGACCCACGGTAATATCGCCGGCATCAAGGATTCCGGCGGCGCGCAGCAGACGCTGGAAGCCTATCTTCAGGTAGCAAAGGAGGTGCCCGGTTTCGAGGTCTATTCCGGCCCTGACCACCTCGTTCTCTGGTCGTTGCAGAATGGCGCCGCCGGCTGCATTTCCGGCCTCGGTAACGCTATGCCAGATGTGCTAGCCGGCATTCTCAACGCCTTCAACGCGGGCGACATCGCCGAAGCTGAACGCCAGCAGGCGATCTATGCCGATTTTCGTACCGATCTCTACGCACTCGGTTTCGCACCCGCCATGGTCAAGCGTTCGCTCTACCTTCAGGACCCATCCGTCGGCGCCAGCCGCCAGCCGGCCCTTCTGCCGGATCAAGAACAGGATGACCGGATTGTGGAAATCTTACGGCGTTATCAACGGCTGTGACGCCGTCCCCCAAATGTGACACATACGGTTGAAGCCCGAGGCGTCACTTGGAAAATCTCTACAAAAATGGACAAATGCCGCAGTCTTTCTCTGGTCGTGTTCATGACGAATAATTTGTGACACAAACAAGAAATTTCCCTTGTCAGTCTCGCCATTGATGTTTATGAGGAGCGCGCAACGCAAGCGTTCGCGCATGCGGAGAGGTGGCAGAGTGGTCGAATGCACCGCACTCGAAATGCGGCATACCTGCAAGGGTATCGTGGGTTCGAATCCCACCCTCTCCGCCATAAAAAATCTTGGGCCGTAAGGTTTTTCCCGAAATAAGCTGTTTTCTTTGGCCGTCGATGCCTGTGCTTATCCTCCGATTTCCCTGAGGATTGTGACGTGTAGAATGTTTGGATTTAAATGCGGCCAGGATAATCCTTTGGATTCATTTTCGCGTGGACCTACGCATCGTCAACAACAACTGTTGGAGATCACGAAGGCGACGATCCGGAAGAATAGGGGATACTGGGAAGCGCAGGCTCATATCCGCCATTGCCTCTCGCGGCGGAGGCGCTATCATGATTGTGTTGTAGGGCGGTAAGCTTTGGGAGGAGCGATACGTGAGACGGATGTGGCCAGACGAATTTGCCTTTCTGCTAGACGGTGCGGAAGAGGTTGACCTGCATATTCCACCGGTGGCACACGACGATAATTCGCCCGGAGAAGCGATATCCAGGAAGGCCTTGAAAGCCCGTATCAGCCAGCAGGATTTTGAGAAGATTTGGCCTCTGGCAGAGGCCCGCTATCGGTTGAACGGCAGGTTTTCGGGCAAGGCGATTACGCTGATCGTCAACAATCCTCATTACCAGCAATGGCACCCCTCCGACGGCGGCAGTGTCGAGAGCGTGTCAGATAGCGGTCAGAAATACACGACACGCTATGTGATCGTGTACTTTCTCCTGGATGATGTTCGCGAGCTTGTCGAAGCCTGAAGTCCGCAGGGTCGGTTCTTGCCAGTGATTGGTCGAGTGGCCTCGAAAGCCATATGTCGTGACATTTCGAAACTCGGTGGTGCCGGGACAATCCTTGGCACCCCTTCGGGGTCATCCTGCGCGTGAGCTTCAACATCTGTTGGAGATCACGATGGCGACGATCAGAAAATTCATAGGAAGCTGGTCGGCTCAGGTGCGTCGGCGCGGTATTAAGCCTCGCTGTAAATCATTCGATACGAAGCTCGAAGCAGAAAAGCAGGCGTGCAGTCTCGAAGCTGGGTAGGCAGGTGCCGCTCCAGATACGAAAAATCCTCGGGCGCACAATGCTTGGGCAGCGTCTTGAGCGCTGCCAACGGGAGGTTTCTCCTCTCAATTGCGGCTCACTATGTGATCGTTACCGCCTCTTGCCGCATCTCCCAAATCTAAGAATTCTCGGAACATCCAGCAGCAGCTCACCATGTCGTCCATATCAGAGGCCGGTCATCTTCAGGACTGCTTCCGGAAGCCTGTTGCCGACGACTTCAATCTTCGCGAGGATCGCGTTGATTTCCGCAAGGTCGGTCGAGATCAGTTCAAGATCGACGCCACCGAGGTTTTCTTCAAGGCGGTGCTGCTTGGTCGTGCCGGGGATCGGGACGATCCATGGCTTCTGTGCCAGCAGCCAGGCAAGAGCCACCTGGGCAGGCGTCGAGTGCTTGTTGTCGGCTATGACCTTGATGGCATCGACCAGCGCTAAGTTCGCCTTGCGGGCCTCGGGGGAAAATCGGGGAACGGCATTGCGGAAATCGGTCGGGTCGAACCTGGTGTTCTCGTCGATCTTGCCCGTCAAAAAGCCAGCGCCGAGGGGACTGAAAGGCACGAAGCCGATTCCGAGTTCCTCGAGTGCGGGTAGCAACTCGGCCTCAGGCCCGCGCCAGAACAGGGAATATTCGCTCTGGACGGCGGTGACGGGCTGAACGGCATGGGCCTTGCGAATGGTGCCGACACCTGCTTCGGACAGGCCGAAGTGCTTGACCTTGCCTGCATCGATCAGGTCTTTCACAGCGCCTGCGACATCCTCGATCGGAACGGCCGGATCGACGCGGTGCTGATAGAACAGGTCGATGTGATCGGTCTTCAGTCTTTTGAGGCTCGCTTCGGCGACGGCTTTGATATGCTCGGGGCGGCTATTGGTGCCGCTGCGGCGTTCGCCTGTTTCAAGGTCGATGTCGAAACCGAACTTGGTGGCGATGACCACCTTGTCGCGTATTGGGGTGATCGCCTCGCCGAGAAGTTCTTCGTTGACGAAAGGGCCATAAGCTTCGGCCGTGTCGAATAGCGTGATGCCTTGCTCGTGGGCGAAGCGGATCAGCTTGATCATCTCGGTCTTATCGGCAGCTGGCCCATAAGCCGAACTCATGCTCATGCAGCCAAGGCCGAGGGCGGAGACTTCGAGGGTTCCGATTTTGCGTTTTTGCATGTTTCTACTCCTTGGATCAGGCCGCACTTTCTGTCGGTACAGCCTCTGCTTCGGGGGACACCTGCCGCGCGGCGGCCGGTACGATGGTTAAAAGCGCTATCATCAATGTCGCCATGAGCATCACAGTTCCGGCGTCGAAGGCGTGCGACACACGGTAGGCGGTGAGTTCTGCGCCGCTGAGGCCGGCAGAACCGATTGCCGCAATGGCGATCAACAGGCTGAGGCCGACAGAACTGCCCATCTGGTGGGCGACATTGACCGCGCCGGATGCGGCCCCGGCATCCGAATGATCCACCCGGGCAACGCCGGAGGAGGTCAGCGGGCTCAGTGTCAGGCCCTGACTGATCCCGATCAGTATCATCGGCATTGCGATTGCAGTCCAGTAGTTGGAGCCTACACCTGCGCGGCTGAGCCAGCCCATGGCGACGATGCCGATAACCATGCCTGTAACGAGGACCATGTTACGCCCGAAACGCTGGATGAGGCGCGGCACGATCATGGCGATCGGTACGTGCAAAATCGTGGCCGGCACGAAGGCGAGACCTGTGAGCGCCGGACGGAAGCCAGCGACTTCCTGAAGGTAAAGCGTCGTGAAAAAGAAGAACCCGACCATCGCGCCGAGATAAAGGACGCGGGCGCCGTAAGCTCCCGAACGCTCGATATCCGAAAACAGGCGAAGCGGAAGAATGGGTTGCTGTGCGCGCCGTTCGATCAAAACGAAGAGGCCAAGCAGGATTACGGAGACGATGAGGGTTGCAACGGTGATCGTGTCCCATCCCGCCTGCGCCGAACGGATGAAGCCATAGACAAGTCCACTCATGCCGACTGTCGAGGTGAGTGCTCCGGGAACGTCGAAGGTTCCGGGCCTTTTTCCCGTTTCGGTGATGCAGGTACGTGCCGCGAGGATCATCGCGATGCCGATCGGCAGGTTGATCAGGAAGCCGACACGCCACGAGAGCCAGTCAGCGAGAAGGCCGCCAGCAATCAGTCCGACAGTGGCTGAAACGCCAGCGGCGGCGCTATAGAGCGACACAGCTCTGACGCGTTCTTCGCCTTCTTCGAAATTGGTCTGGAGGAGGGCCAGCGTCGAGGGTGCGAGGATGGCGGAGCCCAGCCCCTGTATCGCCCGCCATGACAGCATCCAGGCGGATGATTGCGAAGCCCCGATGGCGACGGAAGCCAGCGTGAATATTGCCATGCCGATGATGAACATCCGTCGGCGTCCCAGAATGTCGCCAGCGCGAGCACCCAGCAGCAGGAAGCCACCGAAGGTCAGCGTATAGGCGCTCTGTACCCAGGCGAGCCCGGCGTCGGTGAACCCCAGTTCGTGGTGGATTTTCGGAAGTCCGGTCAGCACGACCGAGATATCGAGGACGATCATCACGTAGCTGATGAGGATGATCGCGAGGATTGCGGTCTTGTTTGTGGGGGAAGTGGTGTGTTGTCTGTCTGACATTGGAGATCCGTTCTGCGCTTGGCCCCAACGTCTGTCACGGTGAGGCTGCGGTTTTGATGCCAAAAAGATATTCCTTGCCGACCTTTTCGATTAGAGGCAGTAATCGGCATGAGGCTATAAGGATACCTAATGAATGCCGCAGGAAAACTTCAACGATCTGGTCGCCTTCGTCACGGTCGCGCGCGAGCAGAGTTTTACCCGGGCGGCCGTCAAGCTGGGTGTTTCGCAGTCCGCGTTGAGCCAGACGGTGCGCAGCCTTGAGGAGCGATTGGGGCTGAGGCTGCTGACGAGAACGACGAGGCGTGTCTCACCTACGGCTGCCGGTGAACGTCTGCTCCAGACAGCAGGTCCAAGGTTCGATGAAATTCAGGCCGAGCTTTCGGCGCTCAGCGACATGCGGGATAAACTCGCGGGAACCGTGCGCATCACGGCGGGGGAACATGCCGCGATCTCCATCCTTGCTCCCGTGCTGGACAAGATCCTCCCGGATTATCCTGATATCAATGTCGAGATTATCGTCGATTACGGGCTGACGGATATCGTTGCGGAACGCTACGACGCCGGAGTTCGGCTCGGCGAACAACTTGCCAAGGACATGATCGCGGTGAAGATCGGCCCAGAGATGCGCATGGCCGTGGTTGGAGCGCCATCCTATTTCCGGCAAAACCCCTGGCCGGAGGTGCCAGAGGATCTGACGGCGCATAATTGCATCCAGATACGCATGCCGACCTATGGCAACATTCTCGCATGGGAATTCGAGAAGGATGGGCATGAACTCAAGGTGAGAGTGGAAGGGCAACTCGTCTTCAACAACATCGCCATGCGCCTCGATGCCGCGAAACGGGGTCTTGGCCTTGCCTATATGCCAGAGGATCTGGTTGCGGAGGAGATTGCGAAGGGAGCGTTAATACGGGTTCTCGAAGACTGGTGCGAGCCTTTTTCCGGCTACCACCTTTATTATCCAAATCGACGCCACGCTTCTCCGGCTTTCGCTCTCCTGGTGGACGCTCTTCGATACCGCGGATGATGGGCTAATAAACTAAAAGTGATTGATAAGTGTAGCTAATGGCTTCAATCGAAAATGGATATCTAATCACCGGAATGCCGTTCGCGTAGCCTTCTTTCAACGTCATGTTGTGAGAGAGCCATGCCCAAAATTTTTGCCGAAACCATTTCAGCCGTCGTATTCTCCGCCGTCATCGCGTCCTCAGGTGTGGCCTTTGCCCAGACAGCGACAAAGGCCGAGCCGCTCGTCATCGAGCAGCAGGGCAGCTTCGCGGTCGGCGGCACGGTGTCGAGCAAGCCCGGCACCTATAATAACAACGCACCGACGGCTGACGGCCAGACCCTGCATGGCGACCATGCCTATGTCTTCTATCAGGTTCCGCCAAACCCGAAGCCGCTGCCGATCGTCATGCTGCATGGCGCATTTCAGTCGGCGCGCAGCTGGGAGACGACGCCGGACGGTCGCGAAGGCTTCCAGAATATCTTCCTGCGCCGTGGATACTCCACTTATCTCGTTGATCAGCCGCGCCGAGGCCGTGCGGGCAACAGCACGGTTGCAACGACGATCGAGCCGACACCCTATGACCAGCTCTTTTTCGACCAGTTTCGCATCGGCAAATGGCCGGACTACTTCGGTAATGTTCAGTTCTCCCGCGATCCGGCGGCGCTCGACCAGTTCCTGCGTTCGGTCACGCCGAACACCGGGCCCTACGACGCCAAGGTGATTTCCGATGCCATGTCGGCCCTGTTCGACAAGACCGGTCCTGCCATCCTGTTCACGCATTCGCAGGCAGGCGGTCCCGGCTGGTTGACGGCGATCAAGAACCCGAACGTGAAGGGCATCGTGGCGCTGGAACCCGGCAGCGGTTTCATCTTCCCGGAGGGCGAGGTGCCCCCGGATATGCCGAGTGCCGCCGGTACGCTCAAGGGTGAGGCTGTTCCCGCTGCCGACTTCGAGAAACTGACGCGCCTGCCGATTGTCATCTATTACGGCGACAACTTCCCGACTGAACCGACCACCGAACGAGGACAGGACAACTGGCGCGTCCGGCTGGCGATGGCAAAGCTCTGGGTGGAGACCGTCAACAGGCATGGCGGCGATGCAACGCTCGTTCACCTGCCGGAGATCGGCATCAAGGGCGGCACGCATTTCCTGATGTCGGACCTGAACAATGTCGAGATAGCCGATCAGGTTTCGAAATTCCTCGCCGACAAGAAGCTCGACTGATCAGCCGCGCCAGCCAGCAGACTTTATTCCCGATCCCCGACGAAACGAGGAGCTTCACTATGGCGAACGACATCATCAACGGAAAGAGACGCGAATTCCTCGGAGCATCGGCTCTTTTCATCTCCGGTGCAATATTAGGAGTGTCAACTATGACGACAACCGAAGCTGCCGCAGCCGACTACAGGCAGAACCCTTTCACGCTCGTTTATGACGGTGCGATTACTAAGAACGAACCCGGCAAGGTGAACATCCACCCGGTAACGTACAGGCTGAACGGCCTCGACATCGTCGCCAACGTCTATACTCCGGCCAACTACGATCCCGGCAAGAAGTATCCTGCCATTGTGCTTGCGCATCCAAACGGCGGCGTGAAGGAGCAGACAACGGGCCTCTATGCCCAGCATCTGGCGGAACGGGGCTTCATCACCATCACGGCCGATGCCGCCTATCAGGGCGGAAGCGGCGGTGCGCCGCGCAATGTTGACAAGCCTCAGTTCCGCATTGAGGACATCCACGGAATGGCCGATTTCATCAGCAGCTTTCCCGGTGTGGATACGGCGCGTCTGGGGTTGCTCGGCATCTGCGGCGGTGGCGGTTATTCGCTGGCGGCGGCCAAGACCGACAAGCGCTTCAAGGCCCTGGCAACGCTCAGCATGTTCAACTCCGGGCGCGTCCGCCGTAACGGCTTCAAGGACAGCCAAATGGATACGATCCAGAAGCGCCTCCAAGTCGCCTCTGCCGCCCGTGCGCAGCAAGCGGCCGGCGGCGAGGTTCTCTATGCCGGCGACGCGAACCTCACGGATGCGCAGATCGATGCCCTGCCATTCGACCTTTATCGTCAAGGCTATCGCTACTACTGGCAAACCAATGCGCATCCCGGCTCGACATTCAAATATACGATGAGCAGCCTGATGGACCTGATGCGCTGGGATGCAACGGACGAGATCGAACTGATCGACGTTCCGTTGCTGATGATCGCCGGAAGCGAAGCCGACACGCTTTACCTGACGGAAGATGCGTTCCCCAAGGCCACCGGCACGAAGGACAAGGAACTCTTCCTGATCAAGGGTGCAAAGCATATCGAGACCTATTGGGTGCCCGAATATGTCGAAGCGGCGCTTGATAAGCTTACCCCGTTCTTCGGCCGTACGCTGGTCTGACACCTTCCGTCAGCGGTTCGCCACCTGTGACCGCAGGTTCAGGGCTCCTGATAGCGATGGGCATCTTGATGCCCGCCGCTGCCGTCGAGCACGCGCCCAATTTAAGGAACTTCCCTTTGAAACCATTCGTCAGAAGCCTCTTTCTCGCAACGAGCATCACTCTCATCAACGGTGCCATTTCCATGACCCTAGCCCAGACTTCAGTGCCTTCGGCACAGCCGGAAAAGCAGCAGACACGCGCCCAGCAGTTGATGGGCGATACCGCGCCGAAATTGGCCGAACTCACGGATGAGGTCCTTTATAACGACATCTGGGAGCGCCCCGAGATATCCAAACGTGACCGAAGCCTCGTGACAATCACGGCGCTGATCGCGCTCAATCGTCCCGACCAGCTTCGCTCCCACATTCGTCTCGGCCTGCAGAACGGGCTGACGAAAGAAGAGATCGTCGAAACCATCACTCATATGGCGTTTTATTCGGGCTGGCCGAGCGGCGTTTCCGCAGTTGCCATCGCCAAAGACGTGTTTGCGGAGAAATAATCCATGAACACGAAATCGATGATTACCGCCGCCATGGCCTTCAGCGCCACGGCAGCATTCGCCGAACCGGATCGTGCCGTAACGGTCACCCGCTTCAGCAATCAGGCGACGACCACAGGCTCGCCGGACTATTTCACCGGTTCCGTCAAGGTGCAGTCCCGCTTCCAGACCCCATCACCGGCCCGGGTCGGTGGCGGCCTCGTATCCTTCGAACCCGCCGCCCGCACTGCGTGGCATACGCACCCTCTCGGTCAGACATTGATCGTGACGGAGGGTTCGGGGCGGGTCCAGCACTGGGATGGCGAAATCCAGGAGATCGGACCCGGAGACGTCGTCTGGATTCCTCCGGGCGTCAAACACTGGCACGGCGCATCACCAGAATACGGAATGTCGCACATCGCCGTGGCTGAAGCTCTGGAGGGCAAGACAGTCGACTGGATGGAGCATGTGACCGACGAGCAGTATGGGAAGACGAACGGAGGTGTGGATGAATAAGGTCATGCAGATGGCCGGCGTTGCGGCCTTCGTAACAAGTGCCGTGTTTCTCGTTGGCCTGCAGGTCCGCGCCGAGCCCACCCGGGCGACGATGCCGGACATCGACAAGCTCATCCATTATACGACGGTCGAGCGGGGCGAGGTCACAGAGCATATCATGACTACTCGCGAGGCGATCGAGGCCGTCAAGCGCGGCGATCCCATTCCCAACGGCACCCATGTGGCGCTGGTCGACTATCGCGGCGGCAAGGTCTTCCGTTATTTCATCATGGAGAAAGGTGAAGATTGGGGACAGGATTACGACGAGAACCGTCGTACCGCCGACTGGCAATTCCAGTGGTTCAAACCGGACGGAACAATCAACATGGAGGAAAACACCGCCCGCTGTCAGCGCTGTCATACGTCGCGATCCGACAGGGACTTCTTGTACACGTTCAACGATATGCGCCGGTTCGAACTTAAATGAACGGCATCTTCCGGCTTCGCCTTGTCCTTGACTTTCTTGCAGTCGGGCTGGTCATCGCATGCCTTGCGTATTGGTGGCTGGACAACCTGTCGCACGAGCTGTTCGGCACCGTTCTTTTCACGCTGGTGATTGTTCACAACGTCTTCAATCGCCGCTGGTATGGCGGTGTGACGAAACGGAAGCTGGATGCAGTTCGCGTGGTCAATCTGGTGACGATCGCCTGTCTGGTCATCGCGATGACGATCATGCTCGTGACGAGCCTGCTGATATCCCGCGACGTCCTGCCCTTCATGGCGCTTGACGGTGCCTTCGCCGTTCGAGAAGTCCACATGTTCGCGGGATATTGGGTGCTACTGATCATTTCCCTTCATCTAGGCACACGCTGGCAGGTCGTCATGGAAGTCTGCGGCAGGTTGATCGGCATCTCCGGTCACAATGCTTATCGTATGGCAGTCCTGCGGTTGGTGACCGTCACCATAGCCGCATGGGGCGTCAGGAGTTTCTTCGAGATGACGTTCGGATCGAAGCTGATGCTGAGCTACTCGCTGGATATGTGGGACTTCAACCAGTCGACGCTGGGGTTCTTTGTAAACTACGCCTCCATCGTCGGCCTGTTTGTGGCCGCGATGCATTACGCCCTGATGTTGATCCGCAAAATAGGTTGGAACAGGGCTTTACCGGGTTAAACAAGACAACTCACGTCCACAAACTTTCGGGCGTAAGGATATCGAACGGAACGATACGTTGTTCAATGGAGTGAGTGTCGCGGCGATCAATTAATCGAAGCATGACGTCGATCAGCTCGGTGGGCATCTTGTCGAGGGGATGAGATAACGACGCTGTAATCAGCCCCTCGCCAAGCCCCTTGCGAGTTTCCGGCCCAACGTCACTACAGACGATCGTGATCTTGTTCCGCCGTTCCGGTGATAGCTCACGCATGGCTCGCAGGACGCCTGATATGCCTCCGCCATTGACGAAAATTCCCCTCATATCGGGTTCCTCCGCGATCAGTCGTCTCACGATCTCGTAGGCGTTTTCCGGCACTTCGTAGGTGAGAAGTGTTTCGCAGACCTGAAAATCGGCTGCGTTTTCACGCATATAGGACCGAAAGCTGGCATCGGCGATATCCTGGCATTGATAACGATTGCTGCCGACCAGGGGGAATACTTTCCCGGGCTCATCTGACATCTTGCTGATAAACCAGGCTGCGGTTCGTCCACGCTTCCAATTGTCTGTGCCCACAAATCCGGCGCGACTGGCGGCGGACAGGTCAGTTACGTATGCCACCACCGGCACCCCGCCGCCGCGCAACTCGTCAATCGCTTGGCTGACCAGCGGGTGATCTGCAGTAATGATTGCGACCGCATCCGCCGATTTGCCGATTTTCAGCAGATTGGCAGAGACTGCCTCCGGGGATAGATCGTCTTCAAATATAACTTCCGGTTCGATGACGGCGTCGACCCGCCTGTGAGCCGCTGCCTTAATCCCCTCAGCCCACAGCTGATAAAGGGGCCTGTGTGACTGCTGCATGAGAAAGCTGAACCGGCGTTGTGGCAGGTTGTCTTGCTTGCGCTGACGCAACGCGCCAAGCCCGTAAAATCCAATTTTATCTGCCGCCTGCAAGATTCGCTCGACGGTGTCGGCACGCACAGAGCCCGTCCCGTGCAAAAGCCGGTTGATCGTGGACAAGCTGACCCCGGCCGTATTCGCCAGATCCGAGATTGTGGGCCTATTCATCAAACGTCCTCCATGTGTCATTTGTGAATGACACTTTTTGAAACGAAATATACTTCAACGCGTCATGTTGATTTCATTTTGGCATCCTGCAAGCTACAGATCAACTCGCATTTGGTCCTTGGGGACGATGAAATGGGAGGAGAAGTTATGAAAGGAATTAAGCGCGTTTGCGCGGCGTTGCTTGCGACAACTATTGTGGCATTTGCCGTGCCTTCGGCGATGGCGGCGAACATCGCCGTTGTTGGCGGCAAGAATGATGACGCATTCTGGAACCTCATCAAAAAAGGCATTGATGACGCGCGGCTGGTCGTGGAGGCCAACGGCGGCAAGGTGAATTACCTGCGCCTTCAGACCTATGACAACTTCGCCCCCGACGTTGTCCAGCTCATTCAGACAGCCATCAGCCAGAAGGTCGACGGCCTCGTCATTCCGAACTGGGTCCCGGAAGGTGAGGATCCGGCCATCAAGGCAGCGGTTGCCGCCGGCATCAAGGTTATCCTGATGAATGCGGGTGGGATCGACAAAGCCAAGGAACTTGGCGCGATCAATTATGTGGGTTCTGACGAGTATCTCGCCGGTGTGGCTGGTGGCGAATATTTCTTCAAGAACGGCAAGAAGAACGTGCTCTGTGTGAACACGGTGCCGGGCGCTGCCAATCTCGAGGCGCGCTGCAAGGGTGTCATCGATGGGATCACCAAGGCCGGTGGAACAGCCAAGCAACTGCCGTTGCCGGCAACGAGCTTCGGCGACGCGACCGCGGTTGCAGAGGCCATTAAGGCAACGCTCCTCCAGGCCGCAACGATCGACGGTCTCATCACGATCTCCGCGGGTGATGCGGACTCGGCCGCAATTGGCATTCAGCAAGCGGGGAAGACCGAGACCACGCTTCTCGGAACCTTCGATCTCAACCAATCCGGCCTTGACCGCATCAAGCAAGGAACGCAGGGCTTTGCGATCGACCAGCAGCCTTATCTGCAGTCGCTCCTGGCAGTCACTCTTCTTGCTTCCGCAATCGACTTCGGAACGGTTCTTCCAACGTCTCCGGTGCTGACCGGCCCGGGCATCGTCGACAAGTCGAATATCGAAGCAACCTTGACGGGTGTCTCGAAGGGTGCGCGCTGACGCAAATCAATGTCGCGTCGATCCGCAGCAGCAGCGGTGGATCGACGGTGCATCCGCACCGTGAACGCTGATTGGCGACAGACCAATTCTCTGGGAGGAATTACATGAAAAACCTGTCCCTGGGCGATCTTATTCGACGCCCTGAATCCGGCGCCATCCTTGGCCTCGCTTTCGTGCTCATCTTCTTTGTCGTTTTCGGGAGCATAGAGTTCCTCAAGCCGGCAGGTGCGGCTAGCTGGCTAAACGTTGCGGCAAATCTTGGCATCATAGCAATCCCTGTCGGGTTGCTGATGATTTCCGGCGAGCTGGATATTTCCATCGGCGCAATGATCCCGGCGGGCGCGCTTACGGTCGCAATCATCACCGGTCATTACCACATGCCGATCTGGATGGGCATTCTGGGCGCTTTGAGCCTGGGCCTGGTGGTCGGCCTGATCAACGGCTTTCTGGTCATCCGTACCGTAGTGCCATCGCTAATCGTGACACTGGGGACCTTGTTCGCGGTACAGGGGCTGATCCTCGGCTTTTCCGTGCTGCTTACCGGAACGACAAGCGTGGCGCTTAGCCCTGCTGAGTCCGGCGTCATTGCAAAGTCGCTGTTCGGCTCCTTTGTCGGCGGTAGCTTCCAGGTAACGATTTTCTGGTGGCTCGCGTTGACGGCACTCTACATTTTCTATGTCCACTTTTCGCCTTTCGGAAACTGGATCTTCGCTATGGGCGGTGACCGTGTCAGCGCAAGAAACGCCGGCATTCCGACCGACAGGCTTACCGTGACGCTGTTCGTGCTGTCGTCGGTCAGCGCCGCTTTCGTCGGCATGTGTCAGGCCATCCTCTTCAACGTCGCGCAGGTCTCGGCCGGCATGACCTTTATTTTCAACTCCATCATCGCGGTCGTGGTCGGCGGAGTTCTGCTCACGGGGGGCTTTGGCTCAATCGTCGGTATCTTTCTCGGGACGGTCACCTTCGCGATCGTCAACCAAGGCATCTACTTCACGACGTTTGACCGCAACTGGTCGAGCTTGATCATCGGCGTCATGCTGTTGCTGGCGGTGTTGATGAACAACACGTTCCGCATCATGGCCCTGACCTACTCGCCGAAGAAGAAGTGAGGTCAGCGATGAGCACTCCAATTCTCGAACTCAGAAACGTCAATAAGTCTTTCGGCCCGATCGACGTTCTCAATGATATTTCGCTCCAGGTTAATGCCGGCGAGGTCCTGTGCCTCCTCGGCGATAACGGAGCCGGAAAGTCTACCCTCATCAAAACGCTGGCGGGTGTCTACAAGCCCAATACCGGCGAGGTGCTGATGGATGGAAAGCCAGTGGACTTCCAGGGGCCGCGCGAGGCTCAACAGATGGGTATCTCGACCGTGCACCAGTTTGGCGGAACCTTTCCCCTGATGAGTATTGGTCGCTCGTTCTTCATCGGAGCTGAGCCGACAAAGGGTTTCTGGCCCTTCAAGGTCTACGATCGGAAGAAGGCCAACGAGATAGCGGTAAAGGCTGTTCAGGAGTTTGGCATAACCCGGATCGATGACGGTGACCGGTTGATAGGCGGTCTTTCGGGCGGCGAACGCCAGTCGCTTGCGATCGCTCGCGCGGTCCATTTCGGCGCCCGTGTTCTCATCCTTGACGAGCCGACCGCGGCGCTCGGTGTCAAACAGGCATCCCACGTCCTTCGCATCGTCCTTGAAGCAAAGAAGCGCGGCATAGCCGTCATCTTCATCACGCATCAGGTGACGCATGCAATGGCCGTGGGCGATCATTTCGCTGTCCTCATCCGCGGGGCAGTCGCGGCCAATTTCCGAAAGGGTGAAAAGACCCGCGAAGAAATCACCGATCTCATGGCAGGCGGCGAGGCGCTAGCGAACCTGGGTGCCGAAGTCGAAAGCTACATGGCGACGCATGAAGGGCATCCGCCCTCTGCGGCGCGCAACTGAATGAACAGGGAAATAGACCCATGAAAATCGCCATAGACCCGTTTATGCATCGCCATCTCAGCCTCGAGGCTCTTCCGACCAAGGTGAAAGAGCTAGGCTTTGACTGGATCGAACTTTCGCCCCGCGCGGACTTTCTCGAATGGTTCAAAGCGCCACGCGTTTTTCCGGAACGTATCAAGACCTTCAAGAAGGCGCTGAGGGACGCTGACGTTGGCATCGCCTCGATCCTGCCTATGTATCGCTGGGCCTCAAATGACGAGACAGAGCGGCAGGCGGCGGTAAAGCACTGGAAGCGCGCCATCGAAATTGCGGTCGAGATGGAAGTCGATACGATGAACTCGGAATTCGGCCGAGGTCCGCATCCGGACAAGGGCTCGTGTTATTGCTGCCATACCGGTTCGATGATCGAGGCGTGCGAAGATTCCTGGTGGCGTTCGATGGAGGAGTTGGTGCCGATCTTCGAACGGGAAGGTATTCAGCTCAACATCGAACCACATCCGGAAGACTGGTGTGAGACGCTGCAGCCGGCCCTCGACATCATCCGCACGGTCAATTCGAAGCACGTCAAGTTCCTCTACTGCGCCCCGCATACCTTCTATTTCGGGGACGACACCAAAGCCATGCTGCGCGAGGCGAAGGATGTGCTCGCCCATGTGCATGTTGGCGATACCTTCAATCACAAGGCCAGTTCAGGGCTGCGCTACATTCTCAACCCGCCCGGCACGCAGGCGCGGGTGCACCAGCATCTCAATATCGGACAGGGCGAGGTTCCGTGGGATGATTTCTTCGGCACGCTCTCCGAAATCGGCTTCGACGGCATCATAACTTCCTGCGTCTTCGCATGGGAGGACAAGGCGGATGAATCCGGGCGGTTCATGTGCTCCGAAATCAGCAGATACATCGACAAGTATCAGAAGTGAGGCCTGGGATGCGGCCTCAATAGTCCGCTAGAGGGCGGGCTTCTTACAATGACTGTTTGCGCAACCGGCGGGCCTTGTCCGCCGATCGGCGGAGCTATGCCAAACACCAGAGCCGGCATTATGCCGGAGGAGTAACTGAAATGATCAATGGTGAAAGACTTATCTCGCGCCCGCTTCGTTGGGGCATGGTTGGCGGCGGCCGGACCGGTCAGGTTGGCTACAAGCACCGCACCGGCGCATTGCGTGACGGCACCTATCGTCTGGTGGCGGGCGCATTTGACCTCGACGCTGCCCGGGGCCGTGACTTTGGCGTCAACCTCGGTGTAGAGGCAGATCGCTGCTACGACGACTACAGGGAACTGATCGCCAGGGAGACGGCACGCGAAGATGGCGTCGAGGTCGTTTCGATCGCGACACCCAATTTCACCCACTACGAAATCACCAAGGCGTGTCTGGAAGCCGGTATCCATGTGATTTGCGAAAAGCCGCTGTTCTTCACTGTCGCCGAGTGCGAGGAAATCGAGAAACTGGCGAACGATAAGGGGCTTATCGTAGGGGTCACTTACGGTTTTACCGGTCATCCGCTTGTGCATCAGATGGCGGCCATGGTTGCCAGGGGCATGCTGGGCGATATTCGCATCGTCGATCTTCAATATACCCACGGGTTCAATGCCGGCGACGATGTCGGTGCTCCGGAAGCCGTCAAGTGGCGCACCAATCCTAAAACCGCAGGCCCCACCTTCGTCCTCGGCGATATCGGGACGCACCTCTACTACCTGTCCGAAATCGTGTTGCCGCACCTGAAGATCGAGAAGCTCCTCTGTGACCGCAAGGCGTTCATCCCGACCCGCGCGCCACTGGAAGACCATGCGACTGTGCTCACGCACTACGACAACGGTGCTCGCGGTCGTCTGTGGGTCTCGTCTGTCAATGCCGGAAACATGGGCTCGCAACGATACCGCTTCGTCGGTTCCAAGGCGTCCGTGGAATGGTCGGACAGCCATCCTGACCAGCTGTTCTACGACGTACAGGGAGAGCCGAACCGCATTCTGCACCACGGCATGCCGTACCTTGAAGAGGAGAGCCTTGCTGTCGACCGGATGGGAGCACTTCACACAGAGGGCCTCGGCGACAGTTGGTCGAACATCTATCTCTGGATCGCTCAGGCCATCGACGCTAGGAAACGCGGTGATGAAACCTTCCTCCAGACCCACCACTATCCCGGCATCAAGGCCGGCACGGAAGGCGTGCGTTGGCTGGAGAACTGCGTTCGCTCGGCAGATGCCGGTGCCGCCTGGGTTGACTTCAAGTAGTTGCTCCCGGGGGGCGTGCATACCTCCCAGGCGCGCCTCCACATCCGTTCGAACACTGGAAAGACAAGTTCATGAAACTCTCGATTTGCACCGACGTCATGGGTGATCTGTCCTTTACGGACATGCTCGACAAATGCGTCAAGCTCGGCGTCGAAGGCATTGAGATGACCGGGGGCGGCTGGTCCTGTGCCCCGCATTTCCGTGCCGACGAATTGCTGGCCGACAAGGGCCTTTTGAAGACCAAACTCAAGGAGATCGAGGCCCGGGGGCTGGAAATCGCTGCCCTCAATTGCTCGGCGAACCCGCTTGATCCGGGTGACATGGGCAAGCGCCATCGCAAGGAGATGGAGCAGACGATCCGCCTCGCCGGCGAGATCGGCATCAAGACCATCGTCACAATGTCCGGGCTGCCGGAAGCCGCACCCGGCGATATGGTGCCGAACTGGCTCGTCTACACCAAGAGCTGGCCGGACGAGATGCCGGAGCGTGATCGCTACCAGTGGGAGGACCGTGCATTCCCGCTGTGGCACGATCTCGTGAAGCTCGCAAAAGAAGTCGGCGTTGAGAAATATGCGCTCGAAAACTTCTCGGCAATGCTGGTCTGGAACCCGGAAACGCTGTTTCGCCTGCGCAACGAGGTCGGTCCGAGCGTCGGCATGAACCTCGACCCCAGCCATCTGTTCTGGAAGGGTGCCGATCCGATCGCGTCCGCGCGAGCGCTCGGAAGCGCCATCCACCATTGCCACGGCAAGGATACCCGCATCGAGCGCGGGCTGGCAGATGTTAACGGCCTTCTGGAACTGAAGGACGTGACTGACGTCGCCAACCGCACGTGGAACTATGTCGCGGTTGGCGCCGGGCATGACCTGCAATGGTGGAAAGAGTTCTTCTCCGTCGTCCGCATGGTTGGCTACAACGGCTGGGTCAGCCTCGAGATGGAAGACTTCACCATGTCGACCGACGCCGGCATCCAGTCGTCCATCGACGCGCTACAGGCGACGATCAGCCGATGACACAGTGGAACAAGTTCATCGTCACGATTGAGCTTGTTTCAGGGACGCGGGACAAAATCCTCGCCCGCGCCCCGAAGGTCCAACTAGTAACAAGGGCTGAAAACGGATGTCATGAGCAGGCATACGCTGAACGCCTGCTCAAAGACCACACGCAACTTTTCCTCGAGTTTTACGAACCATTCCACCGGTCGTTTACCTTCGAGACAATCACGGCAGGTACCTGATGACCAACCCGATCACCATAACGACGGCTCCCTGTTGCTGGGGTGTCGATGATGTCAAAAACCCGCATCTTCCCGCGTGGGAAAAGGTGCTTGATGAGGCGCAAACGGCCGGTTTCGGTGGTTTGGAGCTTGGGCCCTACGGTTATCTGCCACTCGATCTGGTGCGCGTGTCTGATGCGCTCGATAAGCGTGGTCTGAAGATCGTTGCAGGCACGATATTCGACGATCTCGTTTCTCCGGCAAACCGTGACAACCTGTTGCGACAGGCCGATGAGATATGCGCGCTGATCACTCGGCTGCCCAAGCCCGAAACCCATCCGGGTCAGCGCTATGCAGCGCCTTATCTCACCGTGATGGACTGGGGGCATGATGTGCGCGACTTCGCCGCGGGCCATTCTGATCGAGCTCCGCGCCTCGATAATGAAGCCTGGCAGGGCATGATCGACAACATTTGCGCGATCGCGGCACTCGCGCGCGACAAATACGGAGTGCGTGCGACGATCCATCCCCATGCAGGCGGATATATCGAATTCGCCGATGAGCTGCAGCGCGTTGTCGACGGCATCCCGGCCGATCTTACCGGGCTTTGCCTGGATACCGGCCACATGGCCTATTCCGGCATGGACCCAGTCGATACGCTTCGGAAATATTGGGGGAGGGTCGACTACATCCATTTCAAGGATATCGACGCCAAGATCTATGCACAGGTCATGGAAGAGCACATCCGTTTCTTCGATGCCTGCGCAAAGGGCGTCATGTGCCCGATCGGCCGTGGCTCGATAGACTATCAGTCCATCCGGGCGCTTCTGAGCGAACTAGACTACGGCGGCTACATCACCATCGAACAGGAGCGGGATCCGCGTAATGCGGGTAGCATCCTGGACGATCTGGCAGCGAGCCGATCCTTCCTGGCACTCGCCGGGTTCTGAGGAGGGAGTTTTCAGATGAAACCACTCGATGTCATCACCATCGGCCGGTCATCCGTCGATCTCTAGGGCCCTCAGATTGGCGGCCGGTTGGGAGATATCGGCTCGTTCAACAAGTATATTGCTGGTTCCCCGACGAACATTGCCTGCGGTGCCGCCACAGGCTCGGCCTGAGATCCGGTTTGGTCACACGCGTCGGTGACGAGCATGTGGGCGCTTCATTCGCGCACAACTGATCCGGAACGTCTGACCGCGCTCGTCTAGCTCGGCGTTCGCGGCGAGGACACGTTTCCGCTAATTTTCTACCGCGAAAATTGCACCGATATGGCGCTTTGCGAGACCGACATCCAGCAAGATGGTGATGTCTGGTTAAATTCGCGAAACCGATTTTGGACGGATGTGCCGGGATCAGGCGGGGTGGCTATAGTAGCGTGTTTCGACAGAGGCGTTACGAAGAGGTTTCGGACCGCCGAAAAGATTGAAACGAAACGTTGCAATCCGCCCGGTCACCGAAATCCATTTGATGTTTTAGCGGCGGCCTTCAACGGCAGAACGGATATGCGAGCGGCTAACGCCGATGTCGGAAAGGCTTCTGTCATCAAGCGCGCTCAGTTCGGCCATGGCGCGACGATTGCGGAAGTAGTTACGAACGGTGTCGTGAAGTTTCATTTTCATAGGTTCCTTCGATGGTGTTGCACAAAATATGCCCGCTTAGACGCGAAAAATACAGGCATTTGCCTGCATGGAAGACATGCAAAAAACGAACCACGGCGTCTGGAATGGAGAAATGGCTGCCGGCATAAGGAAACGCTATAGCGGCAGAAAGGACTTGTGTTGGCAAAACGTCCGGGGATGAACCTACTCTGCCTGAATGATTAGCATGACGTTGATCGACAAGAACCGCAAAAGCGGCAAAGGCTCGCCCGGCATCAAGCCGGAACAGATAAATCCGAAAAGGAGTGGGAACATGAAAAACGGCATTACTCGCAGACTTCTACTGGTTTCCGCAGCAGTCGCTCCAATCCTGAGCCTGTCGCCGGCCATGTCCGCCTCCGCTTATGCGGCCGACACGATCAGGCTTGGCCTCGTGGCGCCGATGAGCGGCCCGAATGCGCGCTACGGCGCTTTCTCGATGCATGGCGCTGAACTGGCGGTGAAGGACATTAATGCGGCCGGCGGCATCAACGGCCAGCAGATCGAACTCTTCAACGCCGACAGCCAGGGCACGCCGGTTGAAGGTGTTTCGGCCACCCGTCGCCTGATCGATCAGGACGAGGTCGATTTCGTCATCGGCGATGTCTCCAGCTCCGTGACGCTCGCCATGCAGCCTGTCGCGGAAGATGCGGAGGTTCTGCTTCTGAACGCCGCTTCCTCCAACCCGAAGATCACCTATCAGGCGGGTGTCGGCGGTTTCAAATGGACGTTCCGCAATTATCCGACGGATGAGAACCGTGCACTTGTCGTGGCGAAATACGCCGCCGAACAGCGCGGTTTCACCAAGTTCGCGGTGCTGTCGGTCGATAGCGATTACGGCCGTTCCGCCATCGCCTTCACCAAGAAATACCTGCCCGACTTCAAGGGCGAGATTCTCAGCGAAGACTATTACAAGGAAGGCGAGGTCGACTTCCGCAGCGTGCTTGCGAAAATCCGCGACAACGGCGCGCAGGCGATCATCATGTATGGTCTCGCCGATACGACCCCAATTGTTGCCCGCCAGATGCTGGAACTTGGACTTGCCGGCAAGGTCGTGTTGATCGGTAACGGTGAATTCAACACCGAAAAGACGATCAAGGCTGCGCCCAAGGCCATGGAAGGTGCTGTGGAGGCCGCCGCCTGGCTACCGCAATTCGATAGCCCGGCCAGCAAGACCTTCGTCGAGAAATTCACCGCCACATATAAAGAGGCCCCGAACAATCACGCCTATGTGCATTGGGATACCGTCAACCTGCTCGCCCAGGCGATCAAGGAAGCCGGAAGCTCCGATCGCAAGGCGGTCCGCGAGGCACTCTCCAAGATCAAATACAAAAGCCCGGTCGGCGAGGTCACCTTCGATGACCACAACCAGGCGCGCCTTCCGATGATCCTTCTCCAGATCGAGAACGGCAAGCCCAGTATCAAGGGCGCTTATACGGCGGAAATCCAGTACCCTGCTAACTGACAGACCGGGAGGGGTACAGCCATGTTCTCGACAATTCTCGAGCAAGTCGTAAACGGGATCGTCACGGGTTCCGTCTACGCGATCGTCGCCGTCGGCATGACCATGATTTTCGGGGTGCTGAGAGCCATCAACTTCGCTCATGGCGAATATTACATGCTCGGAACCTTCGGGGCGTGGTTTGCCGTCGATTATCTCGGCCTTTCCTATGAGGCCTCGATTGTCGTCGGCGTCCTTTCCACCGTGGTCGTGGCCTATGTGGTCGGCCAGCTCGTGATGCGCAGAATGGTGGGAGCGCCGGCGGAGTCCGGCGTTCTCGCCACCCTCGGCATCGCGCTGATCCTGCAAAACGCTGTGATTTTCGTCTTCGGCGGCGGCTACAAATTCTTCGCTGGCGGTTATATTGAGCCGGTTTCCATTCTCGGTTTCACGCTGGCGCAGCAGCGCATCATCATTTTGGCCGTGTGTCTCATCGTCTTCGTTGGCCTTGAACTGATGGTCACCTACAGCCGTCTCGGCATGGCGATGCGGGCGGTCTCGCAGAACGTCGAATGCTGCGGCGTGGTCGGTATTGATGTGTCCCAGGTCGTGTTGCGGACCTTCGTCCTCGGAGCGGCGCTCGCTGCACTCTCGGGCGTTCTGACCGCTCCGGTCAATGTCAGCGTCTATGGCGGCATGGGTGAACTCATCACCTTCAAGACCTTGCCGATCATCATCATGGGTGGGCTTGGAAACGTGCGGGGAACCTTCTTCGCGGCCATGATCCTCGGCATCGCCGAAAGCCTCGTCGCCACCTATGTCGGGCTGCAATTCCGCGACACTGTGGGTTTCGCGACGCTGATCCTGATGCTGATGTGGCGCCCACACGGCCTGTTTTCGACGCAGGCGCGCTTCTAGAAGCCGCGCCCGCCGAATTTTCTCGAATTTTGAGGACTAGACATGTCTCTCACAGACACCGTTCCCCAGGCTCGTCGCCGCGATCTGCGCATTCCGCTCGCCGCCGTCCTGATCGTCTTAGCACTTGCCGCGCCCTTCATCGGCACGCGCTACGTCACGCATTCGCTCATCATCGCGCTCATCTTCATGTTGCCGGCGCACGGGCTCAACCTGCTGGTAGGCTATACCGGTCTGCTATCGCTGGCTCAGGCGGCGTTCTTCGGCATCGGCGCCTATACGGCGGGCCTGCTGGCGGTGCATTTCGAGACGCCGTTTTACGTGAACCTCATCGCCTCCGGCCTCGTTACCGGTGCGATTGCCCTGCCACTGGGCATTCCGGCGCTACGCCTTCGTTCAACGTCCTTCGTCATGTGTACGCTCGGTTTCGTCATCATCGGCCAGGCGATCGCCAAGAACTGGATCTCGCTGACCCGTGGTGACATGGGCCTCTCCGGCATCCCGAAACCCTATTTCGAACTTGGCCCACTTTCCTTTACCGTCAGCGGAACGACCAATTTCTATTATCTGGCGCTTGCCATCTGTGTGCTCGGCACGCTCGCTGCATGGGCAATTGTCCGCTCGCCGGCGGGCCGGAACATGGTCGCCATCCGCGAAAACGAGACGCTGGCGGAATCCCTCGGTGTCCCGACATGGCGCTATAAGCTGATCGTCTTCATGCTCAGCGCCGTTTTTGCCGGGGTCGGGGGCTGCCTTTACGCCCATTATCTGACGGTGGTCAGCCCGCTGACTTTCCAGATGTATTATTCAACGACGATGCTGATTATCGTTCTCGGCGGCGGCGCAGGCATGATTTCCGGAACCGTCTTCGGCAGCCTGCTCTTCGTCGGACTGACAGAGGCCCTTCGCGTCGCGCCTGAAGTGCGGATGATCGCTTATGGCTTCTGCCTTCTCGTTCTCGTCTTCTGGTTTAAGAAGGGTTTCGCCCCCCTGATCAATCGCTTCTGGAACGCGATCGGAGGCTCGAAATGACGGCTCATCTTCCCATCCTCGAGATAAAGAACCTCAGCAAGTCCTATGGCGCGGTCAAGGCGGTCAACGATGTCAGCATGCACATCAATCGCGGCGAGATCGCCGGGCTGATCGGGCCTAACGGCTCCGGAAAATCCACTTTCTTCGATTGCAGCACCGGGCTTGCCCGGCCGGACACCGGCAAGGTGATCCTGGACGGACAGGATATCACCGGCTGGTCGCTCAACCGCATCGCCCGCGAAGGCCGCATGCTGCGGTCGTTCCAGAAAACGGTCACCTTCAAGGCGCTCGATGTGGAGGAAAACCTCGTCATCGCGGGCCAGATGTTCACCTTTCCCTCACTATTGTCGACATTCGGTCTCGGCGGCATGTCGCGCCGTCGCGTGGCCGGGCTCCGGGAACGGGCACGCGAGCTGATCAAGATGGCGGGACTGTGGGACGTTCGCCATCAGCCCGCCGGCAATCTTTCCGGCGGCCAGCAGAAGCTCATTCAGTTTGCTTCGATGCTTATGCCGGAACCGAAGCTCATCCTGCTGGACGAGCCGATGGCGGGCATCAATCCGAAGATCATCGAGCGTGTGGTGGAGACGATTCAATATGCGAACAAATCGCTGGGCGTGAGCTTCCTCGTCATCGAACACAATATCGATGTCGTCACCAGCATCTGCCAGCGTGTCGTCGTGCTCGATCAGGGAACGAAACTGGTCGAAGGGCTGCCGCATGACATCATCAAGGACCAGCGTGTGAGGGAGGCCTATCTTGGAGGCTAACAGCAATCTTTCCATCAAGGGCCTGCGCGCGGGTTACGGCAATCTCGATATCCTCAACGGTGTCGATCTGGATGTGCCGGGCGGGCAATTCGTGGCCCTCATGGGGCCGAATGGCGCGGGCAAGTCCACCCTGCTCAAGACGCTTTACGGCATGACCACCATCAAGGAAGGTGGCATCGACTGGCGCGGCAAGAACATTGCCGGATCTACCTCGCGGGCTATTCTGGGCGAGGGGATATCTTTCGTGCCGCAGGGCCGTTGCAACTTCCCGGTCATGACTGTCGATGAAAACCTGCAGATGGCTGCCTATACCATCCGTGACGCCAAGGTGAAGGCGGACCGGGATTATGTCTACGATCTTTTCCCGATTCTGAAGACGCGGCGCTCGACGCTCGCCGGCAACATGTCCGGCGGCGAGCAGCAATTGCTCGAAGTGGCGATGGCGGTTCTGCAACGGCCGAAGGTGCTTCTGGTCGACGAGCCCTCGGTCGGCCTGTCGCCGGCGGCAATCGGCATCGTTTTCGACGAACTCCTGCGCCTGCATGCCAACGGCATGACAATCCTGCTGGTCGAGCAGAACACCAAAAAGGCCATGGAGGTGGCGCAACGTGCGGTCATCCTCCGTCTCGGCAAGGTGATCTGGGACGGCAAGCCGGCGGATATCACCCACGACGAACTCGGCGAACTGTTCCTGACCGGAAAGATGCGTGGCGAACTCGAAGCCGCGCACTGACAAGCCCATAACGATAGATCTAGACGAGGAAATCCCATGAGCACTTTTGTGCCTGCATCACGCGTGTCGAGAATAAAGGTATCGCCGAGCACGGCGGCTGCGGCCCGCGCCCGGGAACTGAAGGCCGCCGGTCGCGATATCGCCGACCTGACGGTGGGCGAACCGGACTTCGATACGCCGGAGGCCGTTAAAGCCGCGGCGCATGCCGCCATCGACCGGGGAGAGACCAAATACACCTCGGTCAACGGCACACCGGCACTTCGCAAGGCGATCATCGGCGACTTCCAGAAGCGTCTTGGCATCACCTATGGCGATAGTGAAATCTGCGTTGGTGGCGGCGCCAAGCAGATCCTGTTTCTGGCGCTGATGGCAAGCGTAGAAAATGGTGCTGAAGTCATGATCCCGGCTCCCTACTGGGTGTCTTACCCCGATATGGTCATCGCCAATGACGGCACGCCTGTCATCGTCGCATGCCCGGAGGAAACGGGGTTCAAACTGACAGCCGAAGCGCTTGAGGCGGCGATCACTCCGAAGACGATGTGGCTGATCCTCAACGCGCCGTCAAACCCGACGGGTGCGGCCTATACCGAGGCGGAGCTGAAGGCGCTTGGCGACGTACTGTTGCGGCATCCCCATGTCATGGTTCTGTCCGACGATATTTACGATCAGGTCTGGTTCAAGGATGAGCCGATGAAGACCCTCGTTGCCGTCGTTCCGGAACTGAAGGATCGGGTGCTACTGACCAACGGCGTTTCCAAGTCCTATGCCATGACGGGATGGCGGATCGGTTACGGAGCAGGGCCTGCTGCACTCATTGCCGCCATCAACAAATTGCAATCGCAAATGTCATCCTGCCCGTCATCCGTCAGCCAGGCCGCCGCCGCACATGCGCTTTCAGGCGACCAGACATTCGTGATGGAAAGCGTTGCGGTCTACAAAAAGCGGCGCGACTACGCCTGTGAGCGTCTGAACGCGATCACCGGCCTCTCCTGTATGGTCCCGGACGGGGCATTCTACCTCTATCCGAGCTGCGCCGGCGTGATCGGCAAGAAGACAGTGGATGGCAAGGTGATCGAAAACGATCTCGATTTTGTCCTCTATCTTCTCGATAGCGTCGGTGTGGCGGCTCTTCAGGGCGCAGCCTACGGGCTTTCGCCCTATTTCCGCATCTCCTTTGCCACCTCCATGGAAGTGCTTGAGGATGCCTGCAACCGCATCGAGCGTGCGGTGGAAGCACTGTGCTAACAAATCGATCGGGCGCGCAGAAGGAGCTGTCCACTTCTCTTGCGCGTCCCGCAACGCTTGGTGTTCGAATGAACGCAAAAGCGCTCTATCCTATTGAAATTACGCACCCTCCTTGCAGAAATAGATTCCTGTTTCTGCGCTGATACGTTAGGGTTTCCGCAAAGAGTGGGGACCGATGAGCGTCGACTTCAAAAAACTCAAAAGCTTCGTCAAGATCGTCGATACCGGCAGCGTTTCGCGTGCGGCTGGCATCCTTCGTGTGGCGCAGCCGGCGCTGTCGCAGCAGATCGCATCGCTGGAACAGCACTTCAACCACCAGCTTCTGCTGCGCAGCAATGTTGGCATCACGCCAACGGAAGCCGGGCTGATCCTCTATCGCCATGCGCAGATCATGCTGAAGCAAATCGAGCAGGCGCAGACCGACATTGACCGCTCCGCGCGTTCGATCTCCGGCCGCGTCTCCATCGGGCTTGCGACTTATTCATCATCGAGTGCGCTGTCGCTGCCTCTCATCAAGGAAATGAGGGCGCGATTTCCCGCCATAACGGTCCATATCAACGACAGCTTCGGCCATATCCTCAGCGAGCTGATCATGACCGGCAAGATGGACATGGCGCTCATCTATACGTCCGATCCCATCAAGGGCGTGACGCTGGAACCGCTGTTCCGCGAAGAGATGTTCCTTGTCTCGCCCACTGACATGGTGTTGCCTGCCGAACCCGGTCAGCCGCTTCCACTCTCTGTGCTCGATGGCCGCCCGATGCTGTTGCCAAGCAAGGCGCATTTCCTTCGCCGGCTCATTGATGAGGGCCTGGCGCGGGCGCGCGCGAAGCCGGAGGTCATTTCAGAGCTGGAATCCGTGCCAGCGCTCGGGGCTGCGGTATTGGACGGCCTCGGTTCGACGATCCTTCCGGCCTCGGTGGTTCTGGAAACCTCCAGCTTCAGAGGTGCGCAGCTGCATCCTCTCACGACCCCTGTCATCGATGCCACGGTTTCGCTTTGTGTCTCCGATCACATGCCGCTTTCCGAACCGGCGCTGGCGGCACGTTCCGTGCTTCTCGAAATCGTCACGAAGCTGAAGAGCGGGCATCATCCGGGCATTCGTGCCGTGTGAATTTGCTATAAGCAAACCCTATGGCGGCAGACCGAGGTTGTGTTGGTAAAGGCCGGCCGAACGTTACAATTTCCCATCAGTGAACGGGCCCAACCTCTGGGTCCACAAGGCAGCAAAAGACGCTGCATGGTCGCTCGAGGGAAACAATGGCAAAACTGGCTTTCGATACTGGCGGTACCTTTACCGATTTCGCGCTTCTGGATGACAGCGGCGAACTTCACCTCCATAAAGTCCTGAGCACGCCGAAAAATCCGGCTGAAGCCGTTGTGCAGGGCGTGTCCGAACTGCTCGAAAAGCATGCGGACGCGATCGCGATCGAGAACCTGCAGGTGCTTGGTGCGACGACCGTCGTCACCAATGCCGTGCTTGAGCGCAAGGGCGTGGAAACCGGTTTCGTCACCACTGACGGCTTTCAGGACATGCTGCGTATCCGCAACGAGGGACGCTACGACCTCTATGACCTGAACATCAAATATCCCGATCCGCTGGTTACCCGCGCCAACAGCTTTGGTGCTGAAGAACGCATCGCCGCCGATGGCGAGGTCATGACGGAACTCAAGGAAGAGACCGTTCGCGAGATCGCGGGACGGCTTAAGCAGAAGGGCATCCGCTCGGTGGCGGTCTGCCTGCTGCATGCCTACAAGTATCCGCAGCACGAGCAGCGTGTCGCCGCACTTCTGCGCGAAGAAGACCCTGACATCTTCGTTTCGCTGTCTTCCGAGGTCTGCCCGGAAATGCGCGAATTCGACCGTGCCTCGACGACGGTGGTCAATGCCTATACCCGCCCGCAAATGTCCGGACACGTCGCCCATCTGCAAAAAGAGTTTGCCAACAGGGGCATCGACCGGCAGGTTCTCTGGATGACGTCTTCGGGCGGGCTTGTCCCGAGCAGCCGGGCGGCCGAGCTTCCCGTCCGCCTGATCGAATCCGGCCCCGCAGCGGGTGCCGTCGCCGCCGCCGAATTCGGCCGAACGGCGGGCGAGGCGAGCGTTCTCTCCTTCGATATGGGCGGCACCACCGCCAAGCTCTGCCTCATTCCGGATGGCGAGCCGAATGTCGGCACCGATCTCGAAGTTGCGCACTACCAGCGTTTCCGCAAGGGCTCCGGTTTTCCGTTGAAAATCCAGTCGATCCAGATGATCGAGATCGGCGCCGGCGGCGGTTCCATCGCGGCGAAGAACCCTCTCGGCCTCCTCGATGTCGGCCCGCATTCCGCCGGCGCAATGCCGGGACCGGCCGCTTATCAGCGCGGCGGAACCGAGCCGACGGTAACAGACGCCGATATCCTTCTCGGTTACATGGGAACGGAATCCTTCGTCGGTGGTTCGTTCAAGGTCTCGAAGGACGCAGCACATGAGGCGATGTCCAAGCTTGCCGCCTCGCTCGATGTATCGGTTGAGCGTTGCGCCTGGGGTATCCACGATCTCGTCAATGAATCCATGAGCAAGGCCGCCGCCATGCATGCGACCGACCTTGGCGTCGATCCGCGTTCGCTGCCGATGGTCGCCTTCGGCGGCGCCGGCCCGGTGCATGCCTATGGCATTGCCCGCAAGCTCGGCATCTCGCGCATCATCTGCCCGACCGGCGCCGGCGTCAGCTCCGCCATTGGCCTGTTGATCGCACCGGTGGCCGTCGATCTCTCCGCAAGCCATCCGATGGCGATCGACGCCTGGGATATCGATGCGATGAACCGTCTGCTCGACGATCTTTCCGGCCAGGGCGCGGAAGTCGTTTCGGCCGCCGGTATTCCGAAGGAGACGATCACCAATCGTTATACCGTGGATATGCGCCATGTGGGGCAGGGGCACGAGATCACCGTCGTGCTTCCCGACCGCAACCTGCCGAAAGAAGCTTTCCTTGCAGAATTGCGCGGCAGCTTCTTCAAGCTTTACCGCGAATTGTTCGGTCGCACGGTCGCCGCGCCACTGGAAGTCATCACCTGGCGTCTGCGCGCCAGCGGCGAGAAGGATCAGGTTACCCGGCCGCATGAAACCGTCGTTGCCGAAGCTCGAAAGGGCAGCCGGCAGGTCTACTTTCAGGAAGCGAGCGGCTATGTCGAGACCTCGGTCTACGATCATTACAAGCTGCCGGTTGGCCATGAGGTCAAGGGGCCTGCCATCGTCGAGCAGCGTGAATCGACGGCTGTTGTCGGGCCGAGCGGCACCTTCCACGTCGATGCCCACGGCAATCTCGTGATCAACATTCTCTAAGGGGCAATCAGATGTCGAAACCTGCTACCGATTTCAACGATCCGATCAACCTTCAGGTCATGTGGAACCGCCTGATCTTCATCGCGGATCAGGCCGATAACGTGCTTGGCAAGACGGCGTTTTCGCCGATCGTGCGCGAGAACCATGACTACGTCACCGTTCTTCTCGACAGCAAGGGCAGGGCGCTTGCGCAATGCACCTGGTCGATCCCGGTCTTCATCACCTCTCTGCCTGCGGCTGCCCAGAAATATTTCCTACCGAAGTTTCCGGTTGAAAAGCTCGAAGAGGGCGATGTTCTGGCCACCAACGATCCCGAAATCGGAACCGGCCATCTGCCTGATGTGACGATGATCACGCCGATCTTCAAGAACGGCAAGGTCGTCGCCTATGCGGGATCGATCGCCCACCTTCCCGATATTGGCGGTGCGCCGCTGCATTCGGAAGCAAGCGACATTTTCGCGGAAGGCATCCGTTTCCCCATCGTCAAGCTGCTCAAGGCGGGCGTCCCGAACCAGGACGTGTTCGACATTATCGCAGCCTCCGTCCGTCTTCCCACGGAAGTGCGCGGCGATCTGGAATCGATGATCGCCGCCAACAACGTCATGGGCCGCGAACTGGTGAAATTCCTCGACGAATACGGGTTGGACGACGTCGACGGACTGGCCGACGCCATCCACACCCGCTCCGAGGCGCAGACCCGCAAGGCGATCCGCGAATGGCCGAACGGCACCTATTCCGCCGAGGTCCTGCTTGATGGCTACGATGTCGACGTCAAACTGAAAGCATCTGTTATCGTCAGGGACGATTCCATCCATGTGGACTATACCGGCACGTCGGATCAGGTGCTGCACTCGATCAATTGCCGCACGAATTACCGTTACGCCCATTCGGTCTACGCATTGAAATGCCTGCTCGATGCAGAAACCCCCAATAATGAGGGCTGCATCGTCCCGATTACCGACGAAGCGCCGCTCGGCTGCATTCTCAATCCGCAGGAATGGACGGCGGGCAATTCGCGCAACCTGATCGGCCACGTTATCCCCTCGCTGATCTTCAAGGCGCTTGAAGGCATCGTGCCGGAAAAGGTTCTGGGCGATAGCGGCGGAGCACCGATCTGGGCTGCCAATTGCGTCGGCCAGCGCAATGATGGAACACAATATGCCTCCGTGCAGAATTTCCACGGCGGGCAGGGTGCGCGTGCCGAATTCGATGGGCTGGATACGCTGAGCTTCCCGTCCAATTGCAAGGTCACGGCCGTTGAAATGTTCGAGGTCGCCGTGCCTGTCCTGACGGAACGCAAGGAACTCATCGCCGACTCCGGCGGTGCGGGCAAACATCGCGGCGGCCTTGGCCAGCGTGTCGTTTTGCGCAATCTCGGCAGGAACCCGATGAATATCTACCTCGCATCGGAACGTGTCCGCCATCCATGCTTTGGCGTGGTGGAAGGCCAGAGCGGTTCCGCCGGCAAGGTGATGAAGCAAGGAAAATCGCATTTCCCGAAGGGCAAGGTGGTTCTTCAGACGGGCGAACGTCTTGAGGTCCAGACGCCCGGCGGCGGCGGTTGGGGCCGTGCTGCCGAACGCTCGCGCGATTTGATCGAGCAGGATATTTCCGAAGGCCTGGTAACCTCGAAGGCGGCGAAGGAAATCTTCGGCTATTCTGGCGCCATTGCTGCTGCAGCCGAATAGGAGACGATGATGGGACTGCTGAACGGAAAGATCGCGCTGGTAACCGGTGCTGGCTCGGGCATCGGCCGCGAAACCGCAATTCTGCTTGCGAAGGAAGGAGCGACGGTCGTGTTGACCGGTCGCCGCTTCGATCCGCTGCGGGAAGTCGCGGAGCTGATCGAAAAAAAGAAGGGCAAGGCCATCGCCCGCACGCTCGACATCGCCTCGCGCGAGGCGATCTTCGACACGGTCAAATCGATCGGCGAGGCAGTCGGTCCAATTGATATTCTCGTGAACAATGCCGGTTCCGCCAGCAAGGTGCTCAACGCCCGCTTCATAAGCGAGGAAGAGTGGAACGCCACCCTCAACGTCAATCTGACGGCGGTGTTCAATCTGACGCAGGCCGTGCTGCCGGAGATGATCGAAAAAGGCGAAGGGACCATCATCACTGTCTCCTCTCTCGCCGCTGTCAATCCCAACCTGCTGGGCGGTGTAGCCTATGGCGCGGCGAAGGCGGGCGTGAAGAATTTCATGACCTTCCTGCACAATACCTACCGCAACCAGGGTATCCGGGCGACGACCATCCTGCCGGGCGAGACCGACACGCCGATCATGAACAACCGTGCGCGTCCACCTCTCGAGGAAGAGCGCGCCGTGATGATGGATCCGCATGACGTGGCGCGCGCGATCGTACTTTGCGCCAGCCTGAGCAGTGGCGCGGTCATTCCGGAATTGCACATCTGCCCGACCCATATGCGTGACACCTCGAAGGATATCGACGTCGCGCGCTGGGTAGGAGCACCGGACGACACGCCGGATATGCCGAAAAAGAAGTAAGGGAGAGACTTCCATGAATGGAGCAAAGCTGCGCGCCCGTCTTGCGGCGGGTGACGCTATCAGCATGTTAACGCCGCACCATACACATTCAGGTCTTTCCGCCCGGCTGGTGGAGCTTGGCGCGGATGCGGTCTTCGTCGATTGCGAACATGGTACATGGAGCTTTGAGGATGTGCGTGCAACCGGGCAGGTGGTGCGCTCTGTGGGCGGTGCGGCAATCGTCCGGCCGCATTCGCACGAACGGCCGATCATCATCCGTTATCTCAATGCCGGTGCCGACGGGATCATGGTCCCCATGATCGGCAATGCCGACGAGGCGCGCGCTATCGTCGATGCGGTGCGTTACGCCTTGCCGTCCGATTATGAGAAACGGCTGGTGATCGCCATGATCGAGACGGTCGATGCGATCGACGCGCTCGAAGAGATGCTGACGGTTGAGGGCATCGACGTCTTCTTCATCGGCCCCGGCGATCTATCGCAGGATATGGGATACCCACCCGCTCCCCCATTCGGTGAACCGCGCCCTGATGTGGTGATGGACAAGGTTGCCGTTGCCGTGGACAAGATACGCGCGGCAGGAAAGGTGGCTGGCACCCTTGCAACGCTGGAGGAGATCCCGCACTGGCGTGATCGTGGCGTGCAGTTCTTCTACATCCATACGGATCCGTTTCTGCGCCGTGGTATTGCCGGCATCAAGCAGACGCTGGGGCGGTGAGGGCGATTTTCTCTGTCGCTCCATATTCAAGGTTAGCGCCTTAACCCTTAACAAGAGTAGGCGATGTCGCGTTCACGCTACCGCCGAATGCCTCGGCGCTGAAGCGCCAAGGCAGGTCACTGATCAATTAAGCTCGAGGCCTTCCTGAAGAATGGACTGGCGAACTGCCGGGCGTCCCTTCACTCCCTCGTACCAAACCCGAAGGTTCTGCAGGTCACCAAACTGGATTGGCGCGTTATAGTAGGACTTCAGCCATGGTGCCTGACCCCAGCCTATCAGTGCGAACAGGTACGCATCAGCAACCGAGAACTGGTCACCCATAAGAAACCTCTTGTCGGCGAGATGTTCGTTGATCCACGCAAAGCGCTTTTCGAGCTTCGGCCTTGCGACATCGATATAATTGCCAGCCAGATGCGCATAGAGGAGTGGGATAAATCCCTTGTGAATCTCCGTCGACAGGAAGCTGAGCATCTCTTGTAGCTTGTAGCGCTCGAAGGTCCCATTCGGCGGAGCAAGGCCCTGCGTAGGCCTTAGGTCTGCCAGATATTGGACGATTACCGGCCCCTCGCGCAGCACACTGCCATCATCAAGCTCCAGTGCAGGAATGTAGCCATGCGGGTTGATGCCGTAAAAATTCTGTGCCTGTTCCGTCGTGTGATCGTTTTGATCGACTTTGATGAATGCGACCTCGAGACCAAGTTCATTTGCAACGATGTGGGGCGAAAGCGAGCATGCGGCAGGCATGTAGTAGAGTTTCATTCTCGGTAAGCTCCATAGATTTCGACGTCTTCCCTCAGCTTGAAGAGGACGCGTCTTCCATGTAATTCAGGCGGTATAAAAACGTAAGAACGCAAAAGTTTGTCATCTAGGTACATATTTTATACCTGGAACGCCTGAGAGGATGAAGCGATGAAGGAGACCGTGTCAGGCTGCTCTGTCGAAGAAGCCATGCATCTGCTTGGCGGACGTTGGCGTCTGTTGATCGTATCATATCTCGTGGATGGACCGAAGCGGTTCAACGAGCTTAGGAGACTGGTACCAGGCATTTCCCAGCGAATGCTTACCCTTGATCTCCGTGCACTTGAAGAGTCCACACTTGTCCAGCGCACAGTCTTTCCGACCATACCAATCAAGGTGGAGTATGCACTCACGGAAGATGGGAGGCGGCTGGAAAAGGTAGTGAGCGTTATTCAGGAATTTGGCTTGTGGCTAAAAGCGCGGGATGCTGAATAGCCCCTAGATTTGTAGACCCCTTCTTTCCTGATTTTGAGGTGGGAGGCCTATATGGGCGGGAGCAAATACACGCCGATCATGACCGGAGCCCATACTGCGGGACTGCCACCCTCGCTGGGGGCAACAGCGAGGGTGGCAGTCTAAAAACCAGCTATCGAGTGACCGGATTGCTACTGATCAGAATTTGTAGCTGGCGCCGAACAGGACCTTGTGCTGTGTGGCACCGAAATCTCCAACGCTTGAGCCGAAGTCTTTGCTCCCGAAGTCCGAATAGCGATATTCGCCACGCACCAGGATGTTGTCAGTAAAGGCGTGCTCTATACCTCCACCTGCTGTCCAGCCGATGAGAATGTCGTCCTTCTTGCCAGCTCCCGCAACATCGACTTTGACGCCTGCCGCAGCAACACCTGCCGTCGCGAAGAACAAGGTCCTGTCCCAGGCATAGCCGACGCGGCCTCGGCCCGACGCATCCCATTCAACAGTTGCGTCGCTGCCGTCTTCAAAATTGTAGTTGAAGTCGTTCTCGATGCCAAAAACGACGTTTCCATGTTGGAAATTGTAGCCGGCATGGGCGCCGAATGAGCCGCCGTCGAGATCGATGTCGGAACCAAGAACGGTGGCCTGATTCCAGTTATATCCGCCCTGTGCGCCGAGATAAAAACCAGACCAGTCATAAGCGGAGTAGACCTGCTGTTCACTTGGAGGTGCAGGTTGTTCGTAAACGAGATCAGCGGCTAGAACGGGAGCGGCGGAAGATAGCGCAAGCGCTGCAAAGGCCAAAAATCTGAACTGCATGTCAATGTCCCTATGTCAAATGTGCAGAGCGAAGTTCGCGCCGATCGGCCCGGCCTTGCTCATGCACTCGACTATGGCGCATGGGTTTGTTGCAGAGTGTCTTTTCAGATTATGTTTTGTTGCGATGCAGCACTTCTCCGCGATGGGCACCATCGAGTTCTCTCTGTCATGGCCAAAGAAACACTCGTGCAGGAAGCCTTTGGCCCATCCTGTTGACTTGGGGTTGCCTGCTTCTCGCGTGCATCGTGCAACAGACGCCGAAGTTGCCGGGAAGATACGCCGTCGGCATGCATCACCTGGCGGATAAGCGGGTCACTGAGAACGTCTTCGATTGTCAATTCGGCTTTGAACATTGTCGTCTCCTTCATCTGAAGGACTTATGGACGACCGAAATAACCTGGCGATGTCAAAAACAGGCCCAAACCAAGGCAATATATTCGATTAGATTGCGACGTGTGACGATCGCACCAGGCGTGTACCAAGACGTGGAAAGGGTGAGCACCGCGGTCGAAATTCGGAACGCAACGGAAATGCCTGACCATCCAGCAAGGCATGATTTTGGCTGCAAAATTAGAGATTCAATGACATCAGATGAATCGGCGTACAGTTCACGCGTGAGTATCGAATTCGCTAGTCGTATCTGCAAAACATTGACGACGGGGAATTTCGACAAAACCGGCGATGATCCCTGGCTTCCCGATATGCAGCCTCGTCTCGGCGTTCAATTTCGTCACGCCGTGCTTTCTCGCGCTGCCAAGCCTCTCGCGCACGGTCGCGTTGCTCCGGTGTCCCATAGAAATCCCGGGAATATGAATAATCGGGTTGTCGATCATAGGGGTAGTCGTCGCTTACGCAGCCGGACAGGACTGGTATAGCAAGTGAACAAAGCAATATGGCCGTCGATATTTTCATTCTGGTCATCCTTGAGAATTGAACGCGTGCAACGCGGGTTGCAGCAATCTGCTGGCAACGATGCGTCTCAAGTTCAAATCAATCCAATCCCGACACTTTGATCACTGCATCGCGGCCAAGCCTCAGCGCCGTGAAGGGGAGAGCGGCGGTCTGGGTCAGCACGTAGCCCGCCCCGCTCAGCGCGGACGCACCGGCTTCCCTTAAGGGATTTTGGCTTTCGAACTCTGTGGCTTCAGTCGGAACTGCGGCGGGTGTTGTGCCGACAACCAACGGATCCTGCGTTTCACAGACTGGTTTGCACTGATCGAAACGCATGACATCTGACGAGCTTGCGGTTGATGTCGAGCGGTCAGGTTTGCCGGATTGTACAGGTTCGTAAAGCGGGCGTTTCGTTGGTATTGCGACGTGCGGAAGCGATGCTACCTGCGTTTCGCTGATGCCGTTGGTTGCAGGTGCGGTGTTGACGATGTCACGCAGTCTGGTTGAAGGGGCCACAATTTCCCACACGAGGGGAGTGGAGGCCATTTCCTCTTTCGCATCGAGGCCGTTTGCTGGCGTCAGATCGCCATAGGCGAAAACACAGATCGCACCGAGCAGGAGACCGCCGGCTCCAAGTGCCATCCGTGTGCGATTGTGCCGGTGTTTCGGGATGGTGAGCTCGAGGTCATGGCGGTGTTGCCAAACGCGCTCGACGCGGATGACATCCGCATTGGACGCTTCGGCGGGAGTGATGATATCGCCTTCAAGATGACCGGACATGTGTTGCCTTTCGTTAGGACCACAATATGAATTCTCGCTTCGCCGGAACCACGGCTTGGCACCGGCGTGTCTCATCCGAATCGGCGCGTTTCAAACGCTGCAGCTGACCTGGCCAGTTTCAGGTTGGTGACGTGCTAATATCTGTCGTGAACGACACCCATGATTTCGCCGGCACGTGAGACACTCACAAGCAGGTTGTCGCCGCCGCGTGTTGCCTTAACCAGGTAACGCTCACCGACATCCTGAACATTACGCACGCGGTAGCCGCGGTCCTCGAGCAAGGTAATAACGTCTTCGGGACCAAAGCTGGCGCGACCGTTCCATCTGTTCTTTGCATCGTGATTGCGGTTCCACGCATGCAGGAAACGCGATTCTGTGTTGCCGTCGACTGAATAGGGATCGGAAGATCCGTCATCATAGATGACGGCCTGGGAAAGGGCGGGGCTTGAAGCACCAATGGCCAAAGCGACCGTCACACCTAGAGCTATCGCATTGCGTCTCATTCTCTTTCTCCTTGGCTTATGCCTGCAGACCGTGATGATTACGTTCAAGGGAACAACTAGTCCTTGGGCGGCCTGCAGAACACGCGGTGTCTGGCCGGATACACCCCTTGGACAGTGACACTATGCATCCGTTGATCGTTGCGGTGTGTCGTTTGATATTTAGAAATGTTGCGACTGTCCTCGCTACCGAAGTTGGGTCAGAAGCGCATCCGCACCCTTGTCAATCGCCACCTGGGAGGCCTTCAGAGCGCCAAAGCTGGCTCCGACATTCATCGCATTGGGGTATTGTTTGCTCACATAAGCGGACAACAGGGTGTTGCTCGTCGCGTCGTAAATCTCGACAGCGTAGGCGACCGAACCGGTCATCGAACCTTCCTTGTCTCTTGCGGCCTGCACGGCGTTGTAGACGCCACCGCCGACGTCAAGGTGCGAGAACGGTCCAAGGACGGGCGTTGTTGTTTTTGCACCCGTCAGCGTCAAATGGATGCGCAGCGTTCCAGGTGCAGGCGAATTCACGACCGAAAACCGCGTACGAAGTTTTTGCGTGAACTGAGACTGCATGTAGCTGGCCAGCGAGGCCTTGTCCTGCTCACTGATTTTGACGAACTGATTGTCCTGACCTCGATAGACGGTCACTGGGTCGACGATGACCTTGTCATATTGCTTCCAGTTGGCGCCGCTATTGTATCGATAGGGAACCCGACCGCTTCGGTCACTCGGATCGGCTTTGAGGTGCTGCGCCGATGCGAGGCCGGCATAGGCCGTTGGATCGGCGGTTGTACAGCTGGCAAGAGCCCCGATGGAGAGGAGAAGCGAGACGCTGGCTTTGGACAGGGTATTCAATGTTTTCTGGCTCCAGCCGATGTTAGCGCCGAGTGGCGGGTGTGGCTGGATGAGCGATAGCCCAATGCGGCGTTACTGTGTTTTCAGTAATGTTAGGAAATGTTCGCGGATGCGGGCACCCTATGCCCTGATGGCACCGAACCGCGATGCTGGGTTTATGTGCTTTCGACGGAAGGCAGGCCGATCTCCACGACAAGCCCATTGGGTTCCCGGTCAAGCAACCGGAATGTGCCCTTATGGCCTATGGTTACGATCCCTTGAGCGATGGAGAGCCCCAATCCGAAGCCGCCGCTCTTTGCCCCTGTCTGTCGGGATTCATCAGCCTTGAAGAAGGGCTCAAGTACACGATGCTTCAAATCGTCAGGCAACCCCGGCCCGTCGTCCGAAACGCGGATCAGCACGCCGCCGTCCTGGTTGCTGATCAGTTCGATTTCGATGTGTTCCGCAAATCTCGAAGCGTTATCGACCAGATTGGAAATGGCTCGCGTTAGACCCTGCGACATACAGGTATACTTGAGCCTGCGCGGACCCACGAAGCGAACGTCGACCCCCGTATCCGTAAAGTCGTTGGCGATGGTTTGAAGCAAACTTGACAGGTCGATTTTGCGTGGCGGCTCGAACCTGTTGTCTAGAAAACTCAGGCTTGCATCAATCAGCGACGACAGCGTGGTGATATCAGCCAGCATGAGCTCCTTGAGCTCAGGCTCGGACGAGCGGTCGATGCGCATGCGCAATCTTGTCAGCGGGGTTCGAAGGTCGTGGCTTATGGCGCGGAGCACCCTCGTTCTTTCTCGCAGCATCGTCTGGATTCTGCCTTGCATGACATTGAGGGAGGCTGCGAGGCTGCGAATTTCGGATGCGCCTTCGGCTTTGAAGGGTTCCTCCGAATGGTCGTCCATGCTCACCCTCTGAGCCGCGGCGGCGAAGCGGACAAGAGGTTCCGTTATCAGCCAGCTGCCAATATAGGCGAGCAAAATGAGAGGTATGACGATTTTCAGGATGCCGCTCGCCATTGCCGGCGCCAGCCAGACACTGGTTGGGAACTGCGGCATGGCGAAAGAGAGCGCCCTGTCGTTGTCGACCTTGATGGTCAAGACAGGGGGGTCGCTGTTTGCACGAACCGCGTTCCGGATCGACGTCCAGATCCCGTCGTTGATCAGGTCTTTGATTTGCTGCAGAACCTGCGGCGTGGGTATGCCCGCCTGATAGGAAATTGTGGCATGTGAGGGCGAGGCGCGCTGTACTGAGATGCCCATACGCTCGGCAAACTGAAGCGCGGCAGTTTCTTCTACGGGGTTTTGGCTATGCGCGAATTGTTCGAGGATGGCCTCGACGCGACCCGTGAACAGACCGATCTCGATACCCTTGTCGTGCCGACCGTAGATAAACGGTTCCGACAATGCCGCAACAGTTGAAACCAGTACGACCAGTAAAAGGGCGAGGAAAAAAAGCTGTTTGCGGATCGAGGCACTGCGCAGCCCCCTCATGAAACACGTTCCACTTTCGAGGCAAACAGGTATCCGCCCAACCGAACGGTCTTGATAAACGTCGGATCCTTGAGGTTAGGCTCAATTTTCTGGCGAACGCGGCTGATGTGGGCATCGATACTACGCTCGATCGGCCCCGCCGAACCCGCGTGGGTCATGGCCAGAAGCTGCTCGCGCGTCAGAATTTTGTTTGGATGGGAGCAGAAAGCCCACAGCAGATCGAACTCGGCTGTTGTCATCGAGACCTGTGCCCCGTCGGCATCGAATAGTTGCCGGCTGCGCGGGTCTATGATCCAGCCTGAGAAGGTCATTGGTGCAAGCTCGGCCTCTGGCTCTTGCTGTCGGTCCGCCGCTCGCCGAAGAATGTTCTTGATACGGGCCAACAACTCACGAGAATTGAACGGCTTGGTGACATAATCATCCGCACCCAATTCCAGGCCGAGGATGCGGTCGATATCTTCCCGCAAGGCCGTGAGCATCAGTATCGGCGTCTTTCCAGTCGCCCGCAGGCGTCGGCAGATGCTGAAACCGTCTTCTCCGGGGAGCATGCCATCGAGGAGGATCAAATCAAAGTCATGACGCGATAGCGCATTGTCCATTTCTCGGCCATTGGCCGCCGATGCGGCCTGGAATCCGTGAGCGGTGACAAGATCGACCAGCATGCTTGCAATGGCTTCGTCGTCTTCAACGATGAGGATGCGCGCCTGGGTCTGTGAGACCGATTTATGAGTAGCGGTGCTTCCGTGCTGCGGGGATAGTGCCATGACTGTCAACTCTTGTCAGGTCGGACCTGTGCAGGTGCCGGTTTGTCCGCAGCCTATGCGCCGCGTTCTACCTTACCTCTATATTATCTCCTGCAAAACTTTATTCGGATATGTTGCAATATGTTGCGGCGCGCCTAGTGCTTGCTACCGTAGATCTGCAAGGGGCCTGCGCGAAACTGGCTGTCGACGATCACGGCGGCTGTGTAACATCCCCTAACCGTCAGCAGCGAAAAGAAGGCCGCCGAGGCACACGCTATCAGATAGTGTCTGGATCGCGACCGACATGGCAGTCTTTCTGCCAGGAGCGTAATTGAGTGTTTGGCAAACCGTCCAAGCGCCACGAGTATGAATATGGCCAGGATGACATATCCGCTGAGTGACGCGGCATTCACCAACCAGAACATCACGAGACAGCCTCCCAAGAATAGCCATTCCTGTTTCGGAATAGCGACCCGCCAAAACTCGGAGGTGCGCGACCATCCATACGATTTTCGGTGTGAACTCTCGATTCCCACAGCCGTTTCAGCCGGCTTGCGTTTCGCTATCCCTAGAAAAACATGCGAAGCTGGTAGAGGCGTGGCAGAATCCGGCGCCGGATCAGGATTGAACATCCATCAGTCCTTTGCGATGACGCGAGAGCCGGAGCGCGTTCGCGGCAATGCTCCACCAGCGAGGTTTGCGCGGGTCATTTATCTGGGCAGATGCTGCCCGCCCAATAGCAGGATCCGGTCTCGCGGGAGTTGGACTGGCAAGGAAGCCAACGCGCTCAAGGAATGCCTTGCTGTCAAATTGTTTCGACACACCGCCGCCTGAGATGCTGTTGTGAAAAAAGACTTCGATATTGATGACCGGGATGGCGCGAATGTTGCGGACCAGATCGATATCCGGCCGCGTCGTGACTGCGAAGACGAAATCTTCGGAGCGGAGAGCATCGAAGGCCTGTGGTACCGTTGATACCGCGACCGAGGCATGTCCATATTCCGCAAGCTTGCCGACAACCATTGTCGCAGCGGCATGTGGCAGAAAAACTAGTATCTTCGGTTGACTGACTGTCTGACGCATTAAGTCTTTTCCTCGTCCGGGTGATGAGGAAACTTATCTCGCCCATATGCAGCACAGTGTTTGGTTTTATTCAGTTTTATGCGCGCCCGGTGTGGCGATATTGGCCGTCATTGAAATGTTCGCGCCGACTTTCAGCGTTTTGCTTTCCAGCAGCTCCCGACAGGCCAGGCAGGCCACTTTTAGATCGCGAGAAAAACGCACCGTCCGCTTGAAAAGAACGGCGAGCCGATACGTCGTTCTTGTTGAAGTATAGGAACCTGAAGCTGCCGGCACACCGACAAAATATGGGGAATGTTTGCCCTGCAATGGGCGCCAATATGGCTGCGGCTGTTTCTCCCTATGTCACCGCGCAATCTCACGATCGAGGGTCGGCAATTGGTTGTTGCAACGAGTGCATAAAAAAATACGTCAGGGTTGACTCATTTATGAAACCGGTTACATTCGCCGATGTAAACGGTTTCATCGGTTAAAAACCGTGCTTGGAGGAGCAAATTTCCATGTTTAAACATTTGATGGCTGCCGCCGCTATGGTGCTGGCGGCTGGCACGTCCGTGCACGCTCAGGAGCAGAGCTTCAAGATCGGTCTTTCCAATTCTTTCGTCGGCAGCGAGTGGCGCACGCAGATGATCGAGGAAGCCCAGGCTGCCGCCAAGGCGTGGGGCGAAAAGGGCGTCAAGGTCGAAGTCGTCGTTCAGAGCGGCAATGTCGATGTGCAGGGGCAGATTGGCCACATCCGCAACTTCATGAACCAGGGCGTTGATGCGATCCTTATCAATCCCGGCAGCCCGACGGCCTTTGATCCGATCTTCGCTCAGGCGAAGGCGCGCAACATTCTCGTCATTGCCACCGACGCGGAAGTGTCTTCGAAGGACGCGATCTACGTCGGTATCGACCAGAAGGCCTGGGCGGCGCAGTCTGCACAGTGGCTTGCGGATTCGCTGAAGGGCAAGGGAAGCGTCGTCGCCATCAACGGCATCGCCGGCAACCCCGCCAATGAAGCCCGCGTCGCCGGCTACCGCGAAGTGTTCAAGAAATATCCCGATATCAAGGTGCTGAACGAAGCCAATGCGAGCTGGGATCAGGCGCAGGGCCAGCAGGCCATGCAGAACCTTCTTGCCACCTATCCCGATATCAGCGGCGTCTGGGTGCAGGACGGCATGGCCGATGGCGCATGGCGCGCGATCGAAGCTGCCGGCAAGATCAAGGACATCGCCGCAACTGGTGAAATCCGCAAGGACTTCATGACGCGCTGGGAGAAGGAAAAGTTCAATTCCGGCGCTTCGGTCAATCCTCCTGGTGTCATGGCCAGCGCGCTCAATGTTGCGGTGCTGAAGCTTCAGGGCAAGGAATTCAAGGACGATATTTTCGGCGGCACCTATGGTAACGCCGTCTATATTCCGATCCCTTTCGTCAGCACCGACAACCTCGCGGACAATATCAAGGCCGCCGATGGCAAACCGGGCTACTGGTCCGTCACGGCAACCGTGACGCCGGAGCAGGCTGGCGAGTTCTTCAAGTAAGATCAGTCTCGGGCTGGTGGTGAACGCCAGCCCGAACCTGAAACTCGAGTGCGGATCGCATCTTTCACGTGTCCGCCGGTGACGAAGCACAATGACAAGTACAATTCGGGGACATGCGATGGCGAACGCTCTGGAAGCGGCCGGCATAACGAAGAATTTTGGCGCCGTGCGCGCGCTTTCCGCCGGCAGGCTGACCGTTGGTCGTGGCGAAATTCATGCGCTGCTCGGCGCGAATGGTTGCGGCAAGAGCACGCTCTGCAAGATCGTTGCAGGTGCGGTTGCGCCGACCAGCGGCACGATCACGTTCAACGGCGAGGAAGTGCGCTTTAAAAGCCCGCGTGACGCCGAAAACGCCGGCATCGCGTTGTTTTACCAGGAACTCAGCCTCATTCCGCAGCTTTCCGTCGCTGACAATATCTTTCTGGGTCGCGAACCGAAGCGTGGTTTTTTTGTCGACAGCAAGGCCTTGAAAACCGAGGCGCGCAAGCTGATCGCGCTTTTTGACGGGGTTGCCGGGGAAGGACTGGAGCCGGATGCGATTGTCGGCAATCTGCCGCCAGATCAGCGCCAGCTCGTCGAAATTCTCAAGGTCTTCGCCCAGAATGCCAGCCTCATGATCATGGATGAGGCGACGGCGGCTCTCGACGGCCGCCAGTCCCAGCGCTTTTTCGAGATATTGAGGGCCAAAAAGGCGGACGGTATCTCCACCATCATGATTTCCCACCGTCTCGACGAGGTTTTCGCGGTCTGCGACCGCATCACTGTCATGCGCAACGGTGCGACCATTTCGGAACTCGATACAGCGGCCACCACCCGCGAAGCCGTCGTACACGACATGGTCGGCGATGTCCGCGCCGCTCCCGCCCGCCAGCAGGGACGCGCAGGCGCAGCGTCCAGCCTGAAGGCGACCGATGTTGCGGGCGATGGGGTTCGCGGTGTCACTCTGGAGGCCTATCCGGGTGAAATCGTTGGTCTGGCCGGTCTGCAAGGGCAAGGCCAGTCGGCCTTGCTTAAAGGCCTGTTCGGTGCCAATCCTTTTGCCGCCGGCCATGTTCAGTTCGAGGGCCGCGAAGTTACCATCGGCAAGCCGTCGCAGGCGGTTCATAACGGTTTTGCCTATGTGTCGGGCGATCGCGGTCGCGATGCCTCGTTGCAGGGTCGGTCGATCTTCGAAAATCTCGTTGCGGCACTCACGGTGCGCGAAAAGATGCGGCTGGTCCGGCCCGCGACTTTGAAGTCGCGTGTGCAGAAGGTCGCGGACGACATGAAGACGAAATTTGCCGGCATGGATATGCCGATCGGCACGCTTTCGGGCGGCAACCAGCAGAAGATCTTCATTTCCCGCTGGCTTGCCACCTCGCCGAAACTGCTTTTGCTCGATGATCCGACCAAGGGCATCGATCTTGGTGCCAAGGCCGATCTCTTCGCGCTGATGCGGCAGCAGGCTGACGCGGGCGCGACCATTCTTCTCTATTCCTCGGAAGATGCGGAAATCCTCGAATATGCCGACCGTATTCTCGTATTCAATGGCGGGCGCATTTCTGCGGAGCTGACCGGAGCCGATATGACATCCGTAAACATGACCCGCGCCGCCTATGGAGACGCCGCATGAGCTCTTCCGGTTTTCTGCGCAAGCAACCCTGGATCATAACCCTCGTCGTTCTGGCCGTTCTCATCGGTGTGAACACGTTTCTGCAGCCGTCCTTCGTGCAGCCCGCCGTATTGCAGTCGAACCTGACGACGTTTCTGCCCTTGATCCTCGTCGCCATCGGCCAGACCTATGTCATTCTGGCGGGAGACATCGATCTCTCGGTCGGCAGCATCGTGGCGCTCGCCAATGTCGTCACTGTCAGTGTCATCGCCGCACTTGGCGGAACGGCAGGCGCCGTTGTCGCCGGCATGGGAGCGGGAGTTGCCGTCGGACTGATCTGCGGACTGGTCAATGGCCTGTTCATATCGGGCTTACGCTTCCAGCCGATCGTCACCACCTTCGCGACGGGCATCATCTTCGCCGGACTGGCGATCTGGGTCCTGCCGCAGGCTGGCCTTCCGGTGCCGGAAGCCTATTGGCAGACCTATTCCGGCAGCTTCATCGGCCTGCCCTTCGTACTGTGGGTGCTGCTGGCCGGCATCGCCTTCACGCTGATCGTGTCGCGCATTCCGTTCCACACCCATCTCCTAGCCGTCGGCGGCAATCGCACCGGCGCTTTCCAGACGGGTCTGCGCCTCTCGGGTATCCGCATCGGCGCCTATATGATTTCCGGTCTGTTTTCGGCGCTGGCGGCGCTGTGCCTGACGGGCGAGACCGCCTCTGGCGATCCGTTGCTCGGTGCAAGCCTTGCGCTCTCCTCCATCTCGGCGGTGGTTCTCGGCGGCACAGCACTTTCCGGCGGGTTTGGCAGTTCTACGGGGTCGATAGCGGGAGCGCTGGTGCTCGGCATGATCGGCAATGTGATCTTCTTTGCGGGGCTACCTTTCGAGTACCAGACGCTGGTGCAGGGTTTGATCGTGCTGACGGCGCTGGCCGGTGGCGTTCTGGTGACGAGGCGTTGACATGACTAATCCCGGCTTGCAAATCAAATCCCTCATCACCGATCCCCTGACCATTGCGATTGGCGCGTCAGTCTTCCTGCTGCTGGTCGGTGAATTATTGTCGCCCGGCTTCGCGCAGGGGTCGCAAATCGTACGGCTGCTGACGATTGCCGCCATTCTCGGCATCGTCGCGGCGGGACAGAACCTCGTCATCCTCGGCGGGCGCGAAGGCATCGATCTTTCCGTCGGCGCGATGATCTCGCTTGGTGCGGTGCTTGCCGGCAATATGATGAACGGCCAGAATGCGGGCATACCGCTGGCCATTCTCGTTGCGGGCGGTGTTCCCTTCCTGATCGGCCTCATCAACGGTCTCGGCATCACCTTCGTGCGCATCCCGCCGCTGGTCATGACACTCGGTATGACGGCAGTCATCCAGGGCGGGCTGGTGGTCTATTCGCAGGGCGTTCCATCCGGTGCGGCTGCACCCCTCCTGGCAGGCTTCATCAACCGACCACTTGTTTTCGGCATTCCCGGCGTCCTCTTCGTCTGGCTCGGCATTGCCGCGATCATGCTGTTCGTGCTGCGCCGCACGGCCTTCGGTTTCTCCATCTACGCCATCGGCTCTAACGAACGGGCGGCAACGCTGGTCGGATTGCCCGTGTCTTTGATCCGCACGCTGCTTTACGGCCTGTCCGGCCTGTTTGCCGGGCTGACCGGGGTCTGCGTGATCGGTTACACCGGCACATCCTTCATTTCTGTCGGCGACCAATATGTCCTTCCATCGATCATTGCGGTCGTCATCGGCGGCACATCGCTTGCCGGCGGTGCGGGCGGATATATCGGAACCATGGCCGGGGCAGTTGCACTCACCATTCTGCAAAGCGTACTGATAACGCTCAACCTCGATGTATGGGCCCGGCAGATCATATTCGGTGTCACGTTGCTAGCGCTGATGCTGCTTTATGGCCGCCAAAAGCAGTTGCGTGTGTGACAGATGAGCAAAGACCAAAGTTCGAATATCAGGGAAGTTGCAGCTCTGGCGGGCGTTTCGATCGCGACCGTATCACGGGCGCTGCAGCAACCCGACAAGGTTCGCCCGGAAACCAGGAAGAAGGTTTTCGACGCCGTCCGGCAGGCGAACTTTGTTCCCAACGCCCAGGCCGCAAGCTTCAGGCGTCAATCCAACAACACCGTCATTCTTCTCGTTCGCGATATAGGCAACCCCTTTTATCTCGAAATCTACAAGGGCGTGGAGGCCGCCGCGGGGGAAGCAGGCTTCAAGGTGCTGATGGGTGACGCCCGCAACGACGAGCACCGCGTGGCGACCCATATCGATATGGTGCGGCAGAAACATGCCGACGGCCTCATCCTGATGACCGGACAGTTCCCGTCAGAGCTTCTCGATCAGGGCGACGCGCTGCCGCCAATCGTCATCGCGTCTGAAACCGTGCCCGGCCTCGCGCTACCCACCGTCAAGGTCGACAACCGAGCCGCTTCCATCAACGCCATGCGCTACCTCATCGAGGCAGGACATAAAAGGATCGTGCATCTGGCCGGTCCCGTCCCGGAAAGTCTGGCGCAGGAGCGTTTCGACGGTTACCGCGACGCACTTGCCGAGGCAGGCATCGCTTATGCCGATGAGCTTCTGGTGACAGGCGATTACAGCATCGAAGCAGGCCGTCAGGCGATTGCCAGCCTTCTCGAAGGCGGTATTTCCTTCACCGCCATCTTCGCATCGAGCGACCAGATGGCGATTGGCGCGATCAGCGAACTGCGCGGGCGCGGGCTTTCGGTTCCGGCCGACGTCTCTGTCATCGGCTTCGACGATATCATTTTCGCCAACGCCTTCGAACCGCCGCTGACGACGGTGCGCCAGCCCCGGCAGGAAATGGGCCGCAAGGCCATGGCGCTGATGGTGGACCGGCTGAACGGCAAACGCACGGCCGAAACCATTGTGCTGGATACGGAACTGGTGGTGCGCGGCTCGGTCGCGCCCTGCCGCCCGCCGCATCGGTAGCGGCCAGACTGTGAATGCAAGGAGTGTATGGATATGAAGACGATCAAAGGCCCCGCGATTTTCCTCGCGCAATTTGTCGGGGACAAAGCCCCCTTCGACACGCTCGACAATCTCGGCCAATGGGCGGCTTCCCTCGGTTACAAGGGCATTCAGGTGCCGACCGATCCCAAACTCTTCGATCTTGAAAAGGCTGCCGCTTCCAGGACCTATTGCGACGACATCAAGGGCCGTCTGGCCGAGACGGGTATCGAGATCACCGAGCTTTCGACCCATATTCAGGGTCAGCTCGTCGCCGTTCATCCTGCCTATGACGAGATGTTCGACGGTTTTGCGCCCGCTGAACTGCGCGGCAAACCGCAGGCGCGGCAGGAATGGGCCGTCAACCAGTTGAAGTGCGCGGCGAAAGCCTCCCAGCATTTGGGTCTGAAAAGCCATGCGAGTTTTTCCGGCGCCCTTGCCTGGCCCTTCGTTTACCCATGGCCGCAACGTCCGGCGGGCCTTGTCGAACTGGCCTTTGCGGAACTGGGCAAACGCTGGACACCCATTCTCGATACATTCGAGGAAAACGACGTCGATCTCTGCTACGAGCTGCATCCCGGCGAGGATCTGCATGACGGCGTCACTTTCGAGCGTTTCCTTGAAGCCACCGGCAATCATGCGCGTGCCAACATCCTCTACGATCCGTCCCACTTCGTGCTTCAGGCGATGGATTATCTTGAGTTCATCGACATCTACCACGAGCGCATCCGCGCGTTTCACGTCAAGGATGCCGAGTTTAATCCGACCGGCCGTTCCGGCGTCTATGGCGGCTATCAAAGCTGGGTCGACCGGCCGGGGCGTTTTCGTTCGCTCGGCGACGGGCATGTCGATTTCGGCGCGGTGTTTTCCAAGCTCACCCAATATGACTTCGATGGCTGGGCCGTGCTGGAATGGGAATGCGCGCTGAAACACCCGGAAGACGGGGCGCGTGAAGGCGCTGGCTTCATTGAAAATCACATCATCCGCGTGACCGAGCGGGCTTTCGACGATTTCGCCAAGAGCGGCGTCGATGATGCCGCTAACCGTCGCCTTCTCGGTCTTTGAAAGGGATAGCCATGTCCGCCGCAACAGCAAAATTTAATAGCCGCCGTATTCGTCTCGGCATGGTGGGTGGCGGTCAGGGCGCCTTTATCGGCGCGGTGCATCGTATCGCAGCGCGGCTCGATGACCGTTACGAACTGGTGGCAGGCGCGCTTTCCTCGGACCCGGCACGCGCCAGCGCCTCGGCAACCCTGCTCGGCATTGCGCCCGAGCGCTCCTACGCCTCGTTTGAGGAGATGGCGTCGGCCGAGGCCGGCCGCGAAGACGGTATCGAGGCGGTGGCCATCGTCACCCCCAACCACCTGCATTTCGCCCCCTCCAAGGTCTTTCTCGAATCTGGCATCCACGTCATCTGCGACAAGCCCGTCACCGCGACGCTGGACGAGGCCAAAGAGCTGGCGAAGATCGTCAGGGCATCCGACAGGCTGTTCGTCCTGACGCATAATTATACCGGCTATGCCATGTTGCGGCAGATGCGGGAGTTGGTGGCCAACGGCGACATCGGCAAGCTGCGCCATGTCCAGGCCGAATACGCGCAGGACTGGCTGACCGAAGCCGTCGAAAAGACTGGGGCAAAGGGTGCGGAATGGCGCACCGACCCGAGCCGCTCCGGCGCGGGCGGGGCAATCGGCGATATCGGCACCCATGCCTTCAATGCCGCCGCCTTCGTCACCGGTGAAATTCCCGCGAGTCTCTATGCCGATCTGACTTCGTTCGTTCCGGGCAGGCAGCTCGATGATAGCGCCAATATTCTGCTGCGTTACGAAAGCGGCGCCAAGGGCATGCTCTGGGCAAGCCAGATCGCGGTCGGCAATGAAAACGCCCTGTCGCTCAGGGTCTATGGCGACAAGGGGGGGCTTGAGTGGCACCACCGCGTGCCGGACGAGCTGTGGTTCACATCTTACGGGGAGCCGAAGCGGCTGATTACGCGCAATGGCGCGGGTGCAGGTGCCGCCGCAACCCGGGTCAGCCGTGTGCCATCCGGGCACCCGGAGGGATATCTCGAAGGTTTTGCGACGATCTACCGCGAAGCCGCAGACGCAATCATCGCAAAAAGGGAGGGAAAAGCAGCTGCCGGGGATGTGATTTATCCCGGCATAGAGGACGGCCTTGCGGGTCTCGCATTCATCGATGCGGCCGTTCGGTCCAGCCGGACCTCGTCCTGGGTAAAGATCGACATCTAGATCGCAGGATATCGGGGACGGACGACGCAGGGCATTGGAGGCTGTGCCCAGCATAACCCGGCCAAGAGGCCGGGGCAGGCGTGTCGTCACATTGATCAAACGGAAAGGGAGTTACGCGTTTGAAAACGTTCAAGTCAAAATTCGTGAATATGGCATTCGTCGTCGGACTGGCGGCCGGTATCGCAAACCCGGTTTTTGCCGATGACAGCAAGACGTTGCCGATTGCCGCGCAGATGTACACATTGCGCAACGCGGGAACGCTTGAGGAGCAGCTTGCCATCCTCAACCGCGCTGGCGTTTCTGCCGTGGAAACGGTGGATATGCAGAAGGTCAGCGCCAGCGAGCTGAACGCGCTGCTGGAAAAGCACAAGATCAAGGTCATTTCTTCGCATGTGCCGATCGACAAGCTGCGCGGCAATCTCGATGAGGTCATCACCGAGCAGAAGGCCGTCGGCAATCCGGTCGTGACCGTGCCTTATCTCAAGCCGGAACAGCGCCCGACTGACGCCGCTGGCTGGACCGCCTTCGGCAAGGAACTCGGTGGATATGCCGACAAGCTGTCTGCGGCGGGTCTTTCCATGGCCTACCACAACCATGATTTTGAAATGGCCAAGTTCGACGGCAAGACGGCGCTTCAGCTGCTGCTCGATGCCGCCGGCCCGAAACTGCAGGCCGAACTCGACGTCGCCTGGGTGGCGCGCAGCGGCAATGATCCGGCTGAGTTCCTCGGTACGTTGAAAGGCCGGGTTTTTGCAATCCACGCCAAGGACAATGCACCTGCGGGCACGGCGGAAAACGAGCGCGGCTTCGCAACGCTTGGAACCGGTGTTCTCGACTGGAAGACAATTTTGCCGGCGGCCAAACAGGCCGGCGTAAAGTGGTTCATCCTTGAACACGACCTTCCGCTCGATGCCGAAGCGGTCGTGACCAAGGGCAACGCGTTCCTGAGCGAACGCCTGCCGACCCTTCAGTAAACACTGCCAGTAAAACCAGAACCGCTCCCCGGCGGCCGGTTTCGCCGGGGCGCATGAGGTTCGACAGACACATATCCAGTTTCCGCCGCGTCGCGACGGGAAGCGCTTTGTCTCGTCGACTTTTTACCCAAGTACCAATCGGAGGAGTTATCATGGCAGACAATCATTATGATGCGATTGTTGTCGGCTCAGGCATCAGTGGAGGCTGGGCCGCAAAGGAACTCACGCAAAAGGGCCTGAAGGTCCTGATGCTGGAGCGCGGCCGCAACATCGAGCACATCACCGATTATCAGAATGCGGACAAGGAAGCCTGGGATTATCCCCATCGCAACCGCGCCACGCAGGAAATGAAGGCGAAATACCCCGTTCTCAGCCGCGATTACCTGCTGGAAGAGGCCACGCTTGGCATGTGGGCCGATGAGCAGGAAACGCCCTATGTCGAGGAAAAGCGTTTCGACTGGTTTCGTGGTTATCACGTCGGCGGCCGCTCCCTGCTCTGGGGACGCCAGACCTATCGCTGGTCGCAGACCGATTTCGAGGCCAATGCGAAAGAAGGCATCGCCGTCGACTGGCCGATCCGTTATGAAGACGTCTCTCCTTGGTATGATTATGTCGAGCGTTTTGCCGGCATTTCCGGCAGCCGCGAGGGGCTGGATATTCTCCCTGACGGTGAATTCCTGCCGCCGATCCCGCTCAATTTCGTTGAACAGGATGTGGCCAGCAGGCTGAAGAAAGAGTTCAAGGGCACGCGTCACCTCATCAATTCGCGCTGCGCCAATATTACCCAGGAGCTTCCCGATCAGGAGCGCACACGCTGTCAGTTCCGCAACAAGTGTCGGCTGGGCTGTCCCTTCGGCGGCTATTTCAGCACGCAGGCATCGACCCTGCCTGCAGCTGTCGCCACCGGCAATCTCACGCTTCGGCCTTTCTCCATCGTCAAGGAAATCCTTTACGACAAGGACAAGAAGAAGGCGCGTGGTGTCGAGATCATCGATGCCGAAACGAACCTGACCTATGAATATACCGCCGACATCATCTTCCTGAACGCCTCGACGCTGAACTCGACCTGGGTGCTGATGAATTCCGCTACCGATGTCTGGGAAGGCGGGCTTGGAAGCAGCTCTGGTGAACTTGGCCACAACGTGATGGACCACCATTTCCGCATGGGCGCCACCGGCCAGGTGGAAGGTTTCGAGGACTTCTACTTCAAGGGCCGTCGTCCGGCGGGTTTCTACATTCCGCGTTTCCGCAATACCGGCGACGACAAGCGCAAATATCTGCGTGGTTTCGGGTATCAGGGCTCCGCCAGCCGTTCGCGCTGGGAACGGGAAATCGCCGAACTCAACATCGGTGCCGATTATAAGGAAGCGCTGACCGAGCCGGGCGGCTGGACCATCGGCATGACGGCCTTCGGTGAAATGCTGCCTTATCATGAGAACCGCGTGAAGCTGGACCACGACAAGAAGGACAAATGGGACCTTCCGGTCCTCTCCATGAATGTCGAGATGAAGCAGAACGAACTCGACATGCGCGAAGACATGGTCAATGACGCCGTCGAAATGTTCGAGGCGGTCGGCATCAAGAACGTCAAGCCCTCTCGGGGCACCTATGCGCCGGGCATGGGTATTCACGAAATGGGAACGGCCCGCATGGGGCGCGACCCGAAAACCTCCGTCCTCAACGGCAACAACCAGGTCTGGGATGCACAGAACGTCTTTGTGACTGATGGTGCCTGCATGACCTCGGCTTCCTGCGTCAACCCGTCTTTGACCTACATGGCGCTGACGGCGCGTGCCGCCGAATTTGCCGTTTCCGAACGCAAGAAGGGGAACCTGTGATGAACAGACGCGAACTGCTGAAACTGATAGCCGTTGCAACCGGCCTTCCCTTGATAGGCACGGATGTGGTGACTGCAGCTGAAAATGCCGCCAAGCCCGCCGGCAACGGCCACGTGTTCAGCCCGGAAGATATCCGCTTTCTGGACGAGGTGGCGGAAACCATCATCCCCCGCACTTCCACGCCGGGTGCGAAGGATGCCGCCGTTGGCGCATTCATGGCGGTCTACGCCGCCGACTGTTACACCGACGAACAGCGCAAGCTTTTCCTTTCGGCAATCCCAGATATCGAAAAGCGCAGTCAGGCCGAACATAAAAAGTCCTTCCTGGACCTGACGGCAGAGCAGCGGCAGACGCTTCTTTCCGCGCTGGACAAGCAGGCCAAGGCGGAACAGACGCCGACAAAGCCGCATGCCTTCACGCTCGTCAAGCAGCTGACGCTGCTCGGCTTCTTCACCTCGAAGATCGGTGCCACGGAAGTTCTCGTCTACGACGAGATTCCCGGCGGTTTCGAAGACCGTGTTCCCTACAAAAAGGGTACGCCCGCATGGGGTACGACCTGAATAGAACCGTCCGGCCCGTCCGTATTTGCGGGCGGGCCGCACTCATGCAGCAAGACAAGGATGACATGATGCGCAATACAATCATCATCGCGGCGGCAATGCTCACCGCAAGCGCCATTCCGGCTCTTTCAGAGGGCGATGTTGTAAAGGGGGAAGCGGTCTTCAAGCGCTGTTCCGCCTGTCACGCCATCGGCGAGGGTGCGAAAAACAAGGTCGGCCCGCAGCTTAACGGGATTATTGGCCGCGCGGCGGGCGGCGCGCCTGACTACACCTATTCCAATGCGATGAAAAAGGCGGGCGAGGACGGTCAGGTGTGGACTGCGGCGGAACTGCGGGACTTTCTCAGCTCTCCCAAAAAGAAGATACCTGGAAACAAAATGGCCTCGGCTGGTGTCAGCAAACCCGAGGAGTTGGACAATCTCATCGCCTATATCGAAGGTACAGCTTTGAAACCGGCTGAATGAGAGCACATAATTTGACGGACTAAATAGCCGACGAAATTGGCCTCGAGAATTTGACCTGACATCATCCCGGAATGCGCGCGCTCGGAGACCGGATGAACGTCTTTGAGACGCCGCGGGGAAGGGTCCCTCTATCGTCCCATGACGCTCCACGCAATTGAGCCGAGAGCGTAGAAGCCGAAGAGAATGAGGACGCCCCCGGAAAGACGCGCAACCCAGCGGGCAAAACTTTCCGGCAGGCGCTGTCTCGCCAAGGCTATGCCGCCACTCAATGCAAACCACCATAATAGAGACCCGGCGAAGACGCCAACAACGACGATGGCGGCGTTTGTCGCTCCCGGTACTTCCGCAAGTCCCAGACCGGCAAATATTCCGGCAAAAGCCAGAATGGTCATAGGATTGGTAATGGTTAGAAAGAAGGTCGCAGCAATCGTGCCGAACAGGTTTCGCGCGTTCACCTGCGCGGCCTGTTTCACCGGGCTTGGCGCAAGACTTTTCCAACCGAGCCAGAGCATGAACAGGCCGCCCGATATTTTTAGCGGTGCATCGATTATGGAGAGCGTTGCGGCAAAGGTCGCAAAACCGATTGCAGCAAGGCTCGCATAAACAGCATCTGCCAATGCCGTTCCCAGCCCGCCGGAAACGCCAGCCCAGAAGCCACGTTCAAGGGTCCGGTTGATGCATAAAGCACCGATCGGCCCAAGAGGAGCGGCAACGGCCAGACCCAGTATCATGCTCTTCCCGAACAGAAGGATATCCATCAGGCGGTTCCTTCTGCTGGTGTAAAGGGGCCACTCACGACCGATGAAAGTGCGATAACCGTTTCGCTACGGGCCAGAAAACCTTGCCCTTTCATACCGGCCAGAAACGACTCGACCTCAGCCAGTGAAGCAACATGCACCTTGATAAGATAGGACCATGGACCCGTGACATGGTGGCATTCGGCAATGGTCGGATGAGCCTTCGCATAGGCGCGGAAAGTCCCTTCATCTGCACCCTGTGACAATGCGATCCAGACAAATGCGAGAACCGGCAGTCCGACGGCTGCTGGATCCGCATCCACGGTGAATTTGCGGATAGCCCCGCTCGCGTTCAGCCGCCTGATCCGTTCATTAACTGCGGAGGCCGACAGTCCAACGATCGAGCCGATGTCAGCGAGCGCACGCCGGGCATCCTCTGCAAGAAGAGTCGTGATTTTGCGGTCAATGTCATCCATGGCCGCAATATATGCAGAAATACCAAAACCTACAATACATTTTACCGTTATTTTTTGGATTGTCAGGAAATTTTGCGGAATCAGCTGTTGCTCGCCGCAAACTTTGCTTCACCGATAAAAACAAGATGTGCCGCTTTCCTACAGGATCTCCCGCTTCAGAAGCTGTTCAAGCCAATCGGCAAAGACCTGAAGCCTCCGCGAAAGATGCTGACGATGCGGATAGAGCAGTGTCATCGGCATCGGCGCGGCCTGGTGATCAGGCATCACCTCGACGAGTTCGCCTGCATCGAGGTGATGTTTGACGTCGTAAGCCGGGATCTGGATAAGCCCGAGGCCGGCAAGGCAGCAGGCGATATAGGCTTCAGCACTGTTGACGGTGACGCGGGCACGCATCGGCAACATCCGGACACCGCCATCCTCAACCCACTCCCAGTCCTCGATACGGCCGGTCGACGGTGAGGCATAATTGACGGCGAGATGTTCACCAAGATCGTCCGGGGTGTTGGGTGTGCCATGTCGGGCGAGATAATCGCGGCTGGCCACATTGATCAGCGCGAGATCGCCGATCTTGCGGGCGATGAGACCGGAGTCGCTCAAGGGGCCGACACGCAGGACACAGTCGACGCTCTCCTCGACGAGGTTGACTGTCCGGTCGGTCACCCGCAACTCGATGTCGAGTTGAGGGTGACGGGCAAGGAACTCTGGCAGCGCCGGTGCAATGATCAGCCGGCCGATCCGGCCCGGCACATCGATGCGGAGCTTCCCGCTCGGCCCGACCGATGTCTGCCGGAATAATCCCTCGGTCTCCTCGACATCGGCGATCAGCCGCAGGCAACGCTCGTAGAAGGCGGCGCCGTCCTGGGTTGGTGAGACCTTTCGGGTGGTGCGGTGCAGAAGACGCGCGCCGACCCGTGCTTCGAGGTCAATCACGGCGGCCGACACCGACGAACGCGGCAGCCCGAGCGTATCGGCAGCGCGGGTGAAGCTCGCACATTCGACGACGCGGACGAAGGTGCGAAAGAGATCGATGCGGTCCAGTGGCGTTATTCCCTTGATTGTCCGTCATTCCTGACAGGTGATGTTAGATTGATCGGCTTTATGATAAATATATAGACGATACGGTGCGTTGCAGGAAGCGGTCGCCTGAAAGGCCGCAAGGCAATCCAAGGAGCCAACGTCAATGACTGATCACAGCATCAAGGGTAAAACGGTTCTTATCGCTGGCGGCGCGAAGAACCTTGGTGGACTGCTTGCCCGCGATCTCGCCGAACAAGGCGCCAAAGCGGTCGCCGTTCACTACAACACCGGCGCTACAAAGCCTGCGGCCGACGAGACTGTAGCGGCGATCAAGGCGGCGGGAGCAGACGCTTTTGCCTTCCAGGCCGACCTCACCACAGCCGGCGCCACCGAGAAATTATTCACCGACGCCAAGGTGGCGATGGGTGGAATCGATATCGCCATCAATACGGTCGGCAAGGTGTTGAAGAAGCCGATGGTCGATATCTCGGAAGCCGAATATGACGAGATGACCGCGGTGAATTCGAAGAGCGCTTTCTTCTTTCTGAAGGAGGCCGGCAAACATGTCAGCGACAACGGTAAGGTCTGCACCTTGGTCACCTCGCTGCTTGGTGCCTATACGCCCTTCTATGCCGCCTATGCCGGTACCAAGGCTCCCGTGGAGCATTTCACGCGGGCGGCTTCAAAGGAGTTCGGAGAGCGCGGCATCTCGGTGACGGCGATCGGGCCGGGCCCGATGGATACACCGTTCTTCTATTCGGCGGAGGGTACCGATGCCGTTGCCTATCACAAGACGGCGGCAGCGCTGTCGGGTTTCTCGAAAACCGGCCTTACCGATATCGAGGATATCGTCCCCTTCATCCGTTTCCTCGTCTCGGATGGCTGGTGGATGACCGGCCAGACCATTCTCGTTAATGGCGGTTACACCGCCAAGTAGTTCGTGACGTGGCGGGGACGACCCCCGCCACCTCTGTTTCCCGACGTATGGTTTGATAGAGCCAAATTCGCGTTGGCGCTCCGGGGGGCTCTTCTCTTCCCACACCATGCCGGCAAGGATATCGTAGGGGATTCGAGCGTGTTTTCTTAGAAAGGATGACGCATGCACATGCTGATGGTCATTGTTGGCGGGATTGTCCTGCTCGGTATTTTCCTTCTGTTCGGCCAGCTTTGGGGCAGCGCAATGCCGGCACTCGCGACCGCGGCGAAGGTCTTCATTCCGGTCTGGTTTGCCGTATCCGTCACCAACCTCTGGGTCGGCGTCAATAAGGCGGGGTATACCCTGGCGCAGGAATTGCCTATCCTGGCCGTCGTCTTCATCGTACCGGCTGCCGTTGCATGCATCGCCATCTGGCAATTCACCCGCTCCTGATACGCGGATTTCGACAGTCGATCATCAATGATACGCCGGCTAATGATATCGCAGACACCGCTGGCCAACCGTCTAGCTCATTCCACTTTTCGCACAGTCTTGACATCAGGATCATTCACGTCGGCTCTGATGGCTCGAAAGCGCTCGAGGCCCAGACGCAGGATGTGGATATTCTGGAACCCTGCTTCAATTGCTCATAAGGGCCGGTGGTACGGCCCTTATGACGCGGTTTTGAGCGATATGTTGCTCAGCTTCCAGAGCGCTGATGTAGCTGCGGAATGAACAGGTCGGTCCACGTCGCTGGCTTGACTTTGATGGTTCCAGCAAGGTGCATGAAATCAGCGAAGTCCATCACTTTATTGGGCGTGGTCGAGAACTGCGTATCCTTGTCCTCAAGCATAGCCAGCACATCTTCCACCGAAACCTTCACGTTGGAGTTTTTCACATATATTTCGGCAGCGGCTTTCTTGTCCTTGGCGATGAATGCATTGGCTTCGTCGAGGGCTGCCAGAAAGGCGTCTGTCGTCTTCGGGTTTGCATCGACGAAGCGCTTTGGCGCGAATGTGACATCGAGTGTGATGTTGCCGATGACATCCACCGAGTTCACGACGCGATGGATTTTAGGGTCCTGAAGCTCGAGATAGGAAAAGGGTGGCGAGGTGAAATGCGTGGTGATTTCGGTCTGACCGGCCTTGAGCGCTGCGAGTGCTTCCGGGTGAGGCAAGCCGACCGTTAGCGGATCAAGCTTTGCATAGTTTTCGCGGCCGAACTCGTGCGCAGCGATCATCTGCAAGACAACCGCGGACAATGATGTCTTGATGCCAGGAAGGGCTATCTTGTCGCTAGGGCTGAGGTCCTGCAGTGTTTTTACCTTCGGATTGTTGCTGTTCAGCCAGAGCGACGTGGAGCTGAGCGCGCTGACGCCCACAACTTCGACATTCGGAATACCTTTGGCCTTGGACCAGAGGGTGATAAACCCCGGTGCGCCCGTACCGGCGAAATCCAGAGTGCCGGCCATCATCGCATCGTTGATGACATTGCCGCCATCGAGCATCAGCCAATTCACCTTGATATCGCCGAGACCAGCCTTGGCGGCCTGTTCCTCAAGCATCTTCTGATCCGCCATGACGATCAGCGGCAGGTAAAGGATGCCAAAGCCTTTGGATATCCTGACTTCTTTGACTTCGGCATGGGCAGTGGTTGCTGCAACTGCAACGCCAAGTGCCGCGGTGAATGCGAGCGCCTTTGTATATTTCCAGAAATTCATGAACTTTCTCCTCCCAGATAACCGGTCAAACCGGATGTCGATTGCCGTCAGTGCTGCATGCCCCAGCGGCGAATGGTTTTTCTTTCAATGGTCGCGAAAATCAGGTTCTCCACGAACAACCCGATCAGGATGACCGTGAACAGTCCGGCAAAGACGTTCGCCGTTTCCAGCTGGTTACGATTTTCAAAGATGAACCAGCCAAGGCCGCCCGAGCCGGATGATACGCCGAAGACGAGTTCGGCAGCGATCAAGGTGCGCCAAGCAAAAGCCCAGCCGACTTTGAGGCCGGTCAGGATCGAAGGGAAGGCCGCAGGAATAAGCACAAGGCGCACCAGTGTCAGCCCGCGCAGCCCATAATTCATGCCGACCATGCGCAACGTGTTCGATACCGAGCGGAACCCTGCATGGGTGTTGAGCGCGATCGCCCAGAGGACAGAGTGCACAAGCACGAAGACGATGCTGCCCGAACCAAGCCCGAACCAGATCAGTGCCAGTGGCAGCAGGGCGATTGCTGGTAGCGGGTTGAACATGGATGTCAGCGTTTCGAGAAGGTCCGCACCGATGCGTGAGCCGATCGCGAGAGTGGTCAGAAGCGCTGCCAGCAGAATGCCAATACCGTAACCTATCACCAGCGTCTGCAGTGATGTCCATGCCCGGGCGGGGATCGTGCCGTCCGCTACATTGGCGAGAAACGCCGAAACGGTTTCGGAAAAGCTGGGAAACAGCAGCGGATTGCCGAGCCAACGACCATAGATCTCCCAGATTGCCGCAAGCGCCAGAAGAATAGCCGTCTTGCGGACAAAGCCGATGCGGTAAATGCGCTCGAAGATTGACAGCGTTTTTTCGACCGCAGGCACATTGGTCTGGGGCTCAGTGTGAACCACTTCTGAACGAAGGGTTAGAATGCTCATTTGGAATCCTCCCGTTACCATGCCGCTGGCAGCGCAAGTTGCGCCATGCGTCATGTCCGTATATCGCGTAGTGAAAGTGTACCGCCGGCTTGGGTCGAGCCGGCGTTGCATCAATGCGCAAACAGCATGTCGTTGATGCGCGCTTCCAGTTCTACCTGGCTTGTCGTACCCAGTTCTTCGGTCGGGATGCTGTTCAGCTCGGCCTTGACCTGTCCCGGATGGGGCGACAGCAACAGAATACGAGTGCCGATGCGGATGGCTTCTTCGATCGAGTGAGTAACAAAAAGCACGGTGAAATGTGTGTCATCCCACAATTGCAGCAATTCGTCCTGCATCTTGCGGCGCGTCAGCGCGTCGAGGGCGGCGAAAGGCTCGTCCATCAGCAACACGTCCGGTTCCATCGCCATGCCGCGAGCAATTGCAACACGTTGCTTCATCCCGCCTGACAGCATGTGGGGAAAGCTGTCGATGAATTTCGTCAGGCCGACCTTGTCGATATAGGAGCGGGCACGCTCCCGGGCTTCGGCGGCACTCAGACGGCCGCTTGATGTCAGCGCGAACATGACGTTCTCACCCACGGTCTTCCATGGAAGAAGCTGGTCAAACTCCTGGAAAACCATCATCCGGTCCGGTCCGGGTTCGCTGACATCCTTGCCCTTAAGGCGGATGCGGCCCTCGCTTGGTGTGATGTAGCCACCGATCGCTTTCAGCAGTGTTGACTTGCCGCAACCCGAAGGGCCGAGCAACACAAAACGATCCGCTTTGTAGACTTCGAAATTGACACGATGCGTGGCTGTCACCAAAACGTCTGGCGTTTTGTATTGAAGCGTCACGCCGTCAACGGTGAGCAAAGGCGCGGGTGTGCCTGCAGTGGAATGCATGTTCATAGGTCCTCCCGGATCGTTCGTCGTCCGCACTCCCAGCGAACTTGACAAAACCTTCATACAGCAAGACGCTGACTCTAAACTGACTGACACCTGACGATGGCTTCAGGTGGCTCTCATGGGGGGAAGGCGTGCGCATACTTGTCGTGGAGGATATGCCCGATATCGCAAAGGCGATCGTTTCGCGTTTTGAAGCGATGGGACATGCGGTTGATTGGGAGGCGAACGGCAGAACGGCCGGCGAACTTCTGGCCGTTCAGGTCTATAATCTTGTCATTCTCGATATGACCCTCCCGGGCGAGGATGGTGTTTCCATTCTCAAGACAATGCGTCGGCACAAGAACAGCACGCCTGTTCTGGTATTGACGGCGCGCTCTGCTGTGGATGATCGCATCACGGCGCTCGATCTGGGGGCCGATGACTATCTGACGAAACCCTTCGATTATCGCGAACTAGAGGCGCGTGCGCGGGCGCTCCTGCGCAGGAGCGCCGGGCTTTCCGACAATATGCTGCGATTTCATGAGCTCGAGATCGACCGCGGCGGCCGTACGGCGTCTGTCGATGGAATTGCGCTCGAACTGACACGCAGGGAACTGACCGTCCTTGAAATCCTTGCAACGCGGACCGGGCGTTTCACCTCCAAGGAGGAATTGGTGGATCAACTTTTCAGCTTCGATCAGGAACCAAGTCCGAACGCGGTCGAACAGTTTGTGACCAGGCTGCGCCGCAAGCTCGCCGGAACGCCGATCGAGATCAACACCATGCGTGGTATAGGATATCAGCTTGCGCGCCCGTGATCTCCCGCGGTCGCTGCATGCGCGCATCATATCCTTCATCGCATTTATTCTCACCACCGGTGCTGTCGTGCTTTCGCTTGCCGCCTGGCAATATGCGGACATCGCAGCGCGTGAAGCCTATGACAAGCTTCTGATCGGCGGCGCGATCCAGATCGCCGAGAATGTGTTCGTGCAGGGGGGAGTGGTGACGCTAGATCCGCCGGTGGCGGCCCTTTCGACGCTCTCTTCCTATGATCAGGTTTTCTATCGCGTCATTGATCCGCGCGGCGTGACCGTTGCCGGATATGCCGATCTTACTTCGCCGGCATCGGCCGCTGCCAGTCGCCAGAATGTGGTGCTCAATGACGGGCTTTATCAAGGTCTTCCGGTGCGGTTTGCCACCATCTCGCGCATGGTTGACGCCCCCGATGTCGGGGGCTGGTCGCAGGTCGTCGTCGCGCAGACCGTACATGCCCGTGCAGCGCTCAGCTGGGATCTGACGCTGAAGGCATTTACGATCATCGCTGTTATGAGTTTTCTCGCTCTTCTGGCGGGCGCGTTTTCCGTGCGCTTCGCGTTGGCGCCGCTGGTCCGCATAGAAAGGGAAATCGCCGCAAGACAACCGGACGACATGCGGCCCATCGATATCGTGCCGCCGCTGGAGGTGCGCGCGCTGGTCAGCGCCATTGATGAATTCATGCGACGGCTTTCCGAACGGATTGCGGTGATGCAACGGTTTATCGCAGATGCGGCGCATCAGATCCGCACGCCGCTTGCAGCGCTGGATGCGCGTCTCGAGCTTCTCACCAATGACGCCGATCCGGCGGATCATGCTCGCCAAATCGAAGGTATCCGCGAGAAAAGCGGCGAACTTGCCCGTTTGACCAGCCAGCTGCTCGGTCACGCCATGATTATACATCGGACGGAATCCGTACGCTTCGATAGTGTCGATCTCAACGCATTGGCCAAATCCGTGCTCGCGCAGACGGTGCCGCTTGCCTTTGAACGGGAGGTTGCCGTTTTATTCAGCCCGGCGGCTGGCGGATGCATCGTGCAAGCCGATGCCATCAGCATTTGCGAGGCGTTGGCAAATCTCATTCACAATGCGCTGACGCACGGCGCGGCGAGCCGGCTTGGCGTCACCGTCGGTTTCGACAACGGAAAGGCCTGGATTATCGTGAGCGATGATGGCCCCGGCATCCCTGCTTCCGAATGGGCAAGGCTTTGTTCGCCGTTCCAGGTGGGTGCGGCTGACGGGAAGGGATCAGGCCTTGGCCTGGCAATAGCCTCTGATGTCGCCAAGGGTCATGGGGGATCATTGGAATTCGGTGGAGAGCCAGGCAGATTTGATGTGAAACTGATCTTTCCCGGATCGCATTGAGCCGCGATCACCTTGGAACGCGGCTCAGCGGTGGATTGAGACTGGTTCTAGCGGCGAGCCGACTCCATGTACGCAGCTGTCACGCCCATTCATCTCATTGACTGGCGATCATGGAGATTTCCTCCTTGAGCATAAGTGCATATTGCTCAAGAGAACCTGGCACCAGCTTTGCGCAAAGCAGCGTGAAACCCAGTGAGGCACTTGCTTTGTTGCCGTCTGTGAAGATCGGCACGGCAACGCCGGCGATGCCTGGTATCAGCTCGCCTACATCCACAGCGTAGCCGCGCTCCCGGGTATCGGCGATAAGTTTGCGAACCTTTTCTTCGGTCAGATCCCGATAGGAAGCATAACGTGCGGCGTTGGCGCGAATGATGAAGTCCTGCTCGTCCTCATCCAGGAAGGCGAGCATTGCGATGGATCCGGGTCCGACGCCCAGCGCAACTGCCCCGCCGATCGATCCCGTCAAGGTTGGAACCACGCATTCTCCGTCGCGCCTGTCGAGGCAGACGGAATCGTGATTTTGCCTCACCATAAGGTGGATCGTATCGCCGGTACGACGGCGAATGCGGGTCAAGGCTGCCTCGCAGCGGCTGATGATACCGGGACCTCTGGCGGCACGCGCACCATAAATCGCCATGCGTCCACCCAGCCTGTAACAGCGCTTCTTGTCATCGCGGGCAAGGAGCTTGTGACCCACGAGCGTATTGAGAATGCGATGACAGGTCGCGGTATTAAGGCCTGAGCGTTCCGTCAACTCCTTGAGGGTTATGCCGTCGACGCCACCATCCGCAACAAGGTCCAGAAGGATTACGGCGCGGTCCAGCAATTGTGCGCCCGTGGACGAGGTTTGTTTGGTTTTGGTCATGATTTCTCATATTGTAAAAAACAGACTGATAATAGCTTGTATAATGAGAAATCTGAGTATTCAATGATGAATATTAAGTCTCCCCACGAAGTGTCTATATAAAAGGCAATCGGCCGGTGTGGATTTAAATTATCCTGAAACCACTCATTGCAGCGGGCGGAAAGCCTGCCGAAAAAAAACTGGGAACCAGCATGATCAAGAAGACTCTGATGCACGTGCTCGCCATGGCGAGCGCGCTTTCGGCCAGCACGGCCATGGCAGACACGCTCGCGGACGTAAAAGCCCGTGACAAGCTCATCGTTGGTGTAAAGAACGACTACGCGCCATACGGTTACCTTAACGACAAGGGCGAAACTGTCGGCTTCGAGATCGAGTTGGCGAAATATGTGGCGAAGGAGTTGCTGGGGTCAGAGGACAAGATCGAGCTCGTCCCGGTTGTTGCAGCCAACCGTATTGAATTCCTGACAGCAGGTCGTATCGACGTTATTTTTGCGACGCTCGGCATTACGCCAGAGCGCGAAAAGGTCATCGATTTCACGACCCAGTACGTCTCTGCGGGAGGCCCGTCCGTATTGATGGCCGGCGGCGCGACCTTGAGCAAATGGGAAGAGCTGAAGGGACGTCCGGTTTGTGGCATCCAGGGTTCTTACTTCAACAAGAAGATGACCGAAGAGTTCGGCATCCAGCTGGTCAACTTCAAAAGCCAGCCGGAAGCCTATCGTGCTCTGAAGGATAATCGCTGCGTCGGAATGGTCTTCGACGACATGACGTTGCGAATGAAACTGCGCGAGGCGGATTGGGCAAGCTACAAAATCGCTATCCCACCCTATGAGTTCGCGCCCATGGCTGGCGGCCTGCGCAAGGACGAAACTGCATTCCGCGAGGCCGTAGACAAGGCGATCCATAAGGCAGAAGGCGAAGGCAAGCTGATAGAGTGGGAAACGAAGTACGGCATGCCGGCTTCCGATTATATCGCGCAGCGGGCCAAAACAGCCGCTTCCGCCAAGTAAACCGTATCGAGATAATCATTGTTCGGTCTTGACTTCTCCTGGCTCGGTGACCCGGCCTACCAGCAGTGGCTGCTGGTAGGCGTCACCAACACAATCGAACTTGCGGCACTCTCTTCGGGTGCCGCAATGATCATCGGCATGCTCGGTGCGCTTGCTTTGACGCTTCGAATTTTCTGGCTTGAGGCGCTTGTCGAACTTTTCGTCGAGTTCTTCCGCAATACCCCGCCACTGCTGCAAATGCTGTTTGCGTATTTTACCCTGTCGACGCTCGGCTTGAAGGTCACGGATCCGGCAACGGGCTTGTCCATGCCTTTGCTCAGCGCCTTTGCCTGCGCGGCGATCTCGCTAAGCCTCTTTGGCGGTGCTCTTGCGATCGAAGCTTTCCGCTCCGGTATCGAAACCATGCCACGGGCCATCATCGAAGCCGCGCGTTCCCTCGGTTATAGTCGCTGGGCCCGGTTCTGGCGGATAGAGGCACCAATCGCAACGCGCATATGTTTGCCGGCGCTGACCAATATCCTGACCAATCTGTTCAAAACGACCTCGCAGGCATCGGTGATCACCGTGCCGGAGCTGATGTACTACGCGGGACAGATTTATAACGACAACCTTCGCACACTCGAGGTGATGCTGCTTATCCTCCTCATCTATGTGTGCCTGGTGTCCGTCATCACCTTTGCGATGGCAAGGCTTGAAGCCTGGATGGCCTTCCCCGGCTATGGGATGGGACGTTGATCATGAGTTCGGTACTTACCTACGAAAACAAGAAGCGTGCTGTCCTGCTGTTCATTGTGCTGGGCGTGATTGCCTGGATCCTCATTGATGCCCATGCGGGCGGATCGGAACAGTGGCAGCGCGTGGCGATCCGTTTGCCGCTCATCCTGACGGGATCGGGTTCGGGTTGGCCGGTAACAGGCGGCTTTGCGCTTAACATCGCGCTGTCCATTGCATCGATGGCGGTTGCCACCGCACTCGGCACAGCTCTTGGGCTGGCAACGCTTTCGAGATCGGCACTTGTGAGAATTCCGTCACTTGCGTTGATGAACTTCCTGCGCAACTCGCCGTGGCTCGTGCTGTTGTTTGCGATGCTCTACATCATTCCGTTCGAAATCCATGTCTTCGGGTTGAGCGTGCCTTTCCCGCCGTTCGTGAAGGCCGTCATAGGTCTGGCTCTGCCGACCGGCGCGAACTTTTCGGAAGTCATCCGCGGTGCGGTGCAGTCGATCCATAGCGGGCAATGGGAAGCGTCGCGTTCGCTCGGGTATACGACGATGCAGATCTATCGCCATGTCATTCTGCCCCAGGCTTTCCGCCGTATGATCCCGGGCTGGATGAACCTTTATGCCCTGCTGATGATTGCCACTGCTCTCGCCACCGTGACGGGTATTCAGGACGTACTCACCATCCTGAACACATCGCTCGCAATGGAGAGCGAGCGCGCCATCGTCTATTTCTACGTAACCATCCTCTTCTTATTCTTCGCTTACTGCTACCCCATCGCGGTTTTCGCGCGGCGTCTGGAGCGTGCTGTCAAAGGAGACAATCTGTGAACCGTTCCCACGCTTTGATAGAGATCGAAGACATCCGCAAATCCTTCGGCACGTTCGAAGTGCTCAAGGGCATTTCGCTGACGGTAGCCAAGGGTGAAGCCGTCTGCATCATTGGCCCTTCCGGCTCGGGCAAATCGACCATCCTGCGCTGCATCAACGGCCTCATACCGATCGACAGCGGTTCCGTCCGTGTCGGTCAGCACCGTGTGCACGAGATGAAAGACGAAAAGGCCATGCGGCCATTGCGCCATCAGGTCGCGATGGTGTTCCAGCAATATAATCTTTTCCCGCACCGGACCGCGCTGGAAAACATCATGATGGCGCCGGTACAGGTTCTCGGGCACGACAAGTCCGAGGTCGAGGACCGCGCTCGCAAGTTGTTGAAAAAGGTACGGCTTTCGGAAAAGGCCGACAGCTACCCCGGCCAACTCTCCGGTGGCCAGCAGCAGCGCGTCGCAATTGCAAGAGCGCTTGCGATGCAGCCGGACATCATCCTGTTCGACGAGGTTACCGCCGCACTCGACCCGGAAACGGTGAAGGAAGTTCTCTTCACTATCCGGGAGCTTGTGGAAGATGGTCTGACCTGCGTGCTCGTTACCCACGAGATGAAATTCGCACGGGAAGTTTCGCACCGGGTCTGCTTCACCGATCGCGGGTTGATCGTTGAAAGCGCTCCGCCAGCCGAATTTTTCGACAATCCGCGAGATGAGCGCACGCGCGAGTTTCTGGGTCAGGTTCTCTGAACATGGATACGGGCCGAAAATTGTCAGGCCCGCATCGACTTACTGGTGCGTAGACCGGCTGGAATGCCGATCCCGTGCCGATTGCGATTGATGAAAGGCGAGCACCGTCGCTCGATGAACCATGCCCAATTATGATGAGATTTATTCCAAGGATTTCAAGGAAGCGCCCTATTGGTGGGAGGCTGCCGAACCGGAAACTAATCTCGATCCGTTGCCTGAGAAGGTGGATGTGGTCGTCGTTGGGTCCGGTTATGCGGGAATGAACGCGGCAACGCATCTGGCGCGCGCGGGCCGTTCCGTTGTGGTTCTGGATAGCGACCGGATCGGCTCCGGTTGTTCGACGCGTTCCGGCGGCATGGTGTCGAGTGGACAGAAACTCGTGGTCGGTGGCGCCATCAAGGGCATCGATCCGGCTCTCATTTCGCGGCTGATTGGTGAAAGCAACGAAAGCTTTGAATACCTGAAAATGCTGGTCGCGACGGAGAATCTGGACGCGGGTCTTGAGCTCAAGGGGCGTTTCTTTGGTGCTCATGCTGCCGCAGACTTCGAAACGCTGAAACGCCATGGCGCGCTGCTGGCGGAAAAGACAGGCGTGAAAGTACATTTTTTCGATCGCGATCATCAACGCGAGGTCATCGGATCGGATTATTATAACGGTGGCATGGTCATTGATGATTACGGCGGTCTCCACCCCGGCCTGTATCACAAGGCGTTGCGCGAGCGCGCCAAGGCCGCGGGGGTCCAGTTGCGCTCACATGCGCGAGCCGGCATCGTTAAAGACGGCCCCAACCGTGAAAAGATCGTACCGACTGCGCGCGGTACTATTCGTGCGACCAATGTAATCGTCGCCACGAATGGATACACCGAAGCCGATGCCACGCCGGAACTGGCGCGGCGGCTTGTTCCGGTGAAAAGCTACCAGATCGCGACGGAAGCTCTGCCGGCTGAGATTTTGGCAGAACTCATTCCGCAGTCCCGCATGGTTTCCGATACGCGGCGTGACTTGATCTACAGCCGCGTGTCTCCTGACGGAACCCGCCTGCTGTTCGGCTCGCGGCCGGGTATTTTCGAGATGACGGAGAAACAGGCAGCCAAGCGGATCTATGCCCGCATGCTCACGATCTGGCCGCAACTCGCAGGTGTCAAGATCACGCATTCCTGGGTTGGAAGTGTTGCCATGACCGTCGACAAGCTTGCTCATATTGGCGAGCGGGATGGAGCCGATTTCGCAGTGGGTTGCAACGGCAACGGCGTCGCACTGATGACCTATCTGGGTTACCAGACCGCGCGAAAAATTCTCGGCGAGCAGAACGCGCCGTCCGCGTTCGACCGTGAAAAGTTCACTGCTGTTCCGTTCTATTCGGGAAAGCCATGGTTCCTGCCGGCATTTACCGGCTGGTATCGTTTGCGGGACTTCCTCGATCGTCCGAGGGGCTGAAACGTGGAGATCGCAGGCTCTTCTGATGCGCCTGCGGCCGATTTTCTTTTTTCTTACATGCACAGATCACGGAGATAACATGAGTGACCTTGAGGTTATCAAGATCAAGTCCGGCAGCCTTTACGAAGAAAAGGCGAGCTATTCACGCGTAACCACCGTTGGAGATATGATCTTCGTCTCCAACACGGCCGGCATCGATTACAAAACACGCGTCATTCCATCTGATATTCGCGAGCAGACCATGCAGTGCTTCAAGAATATCGAAGGCGCTCTTGCATCCGTCGGCGCCACGCTTGCGGATGTCGTTCGCTCGCGGGTCGCCATACCGCGCGCGGAGGACAAGGATGCGGTGCTTGCCGTGCTCGGCGAAAAATTCCGGGGCATCGATCCGGCATCGACCATAACGGCCACACCGCTGGCTGGCGAATACCGTGTCGAAATCGAAGTCACTGCCTATCGCGGCGTCGGCAAAACCGAAGCCAGGTATATCAAGATCGATCTCTAAAATTCACCTCGGAGCATCGGGTCAGGTTTTCAGTCCGATAAAGGACGCCCGATGTCGTCTCCATGCTTTCGAAAGGCCCGGGCGATGTCTCTTTCCATACCCCTCTCTCCATTTCAGGGTGACGAGGATTTTCCTTCCAAAGCGGATGTCGTCGTCATTGGTGGGGGGATCATCGGCATCAACACGGCGTTGACGCTTGCCGAGCGCGGCGTATCGGTTGTGGTCGTGGAAAAAGGTGTCATCGCCGGCGAACAATCGGCCCGTAACTGGGGCTGGACGCGCCAGATGGGCCGCGATGCCGCCGAACTTCCCCTCACCATGGCAAGCCTGCGGTTATGGTCCCAGATGAACGAGCGGATTGGGGCTGAAACGGGCTGGCGCAGAACCGGCATCACCTATCTTTGCTACAACAGACAGGACATGGATATCTGGGGCGGCTGGTACGAAAAAGGCAAAGCCTATGGTCTGGATTCGCAAATGCTCACCGGGCAGCAGGTTAATGCACTTCTTCCGGGTTCCTCCGGCGGTCTTATCGGCGGTCTCCACACACCATCTGACGGACGAGCCGAGCCGACGATTGCGGCGGTCGCCATGGCCGATGCGGCGCGCCGCGCCGGGGCACGCATTCTCACGCAATGTGCGGCAAGAGGTGTTGAGCGAAGTGCAGGCAAAATATCCGCCGTGGTGACGGAACGGGGGCGAATTGCCTGCTCCTCGGTCGTTCTGGCGGGCGGTGTCTGGTCGCGGTTGTTTGCCGGAAACATGGGACTGGACTTCCCGCAGCTCAAGGTCATGGGTACCGTTGCCCGCGTGACCGGCGTGGAAGGCATTTCGGATATGCCGGTCGCTGCCTCCGACTTTTCCTACCGTAAGCGTCTGGATGGCGACTACACCATCGCATTGCGCAATGCCAACATCGCCAACATCGTGCCCGACAGTTTCCGGCTGTTTGCCGAATATATGCCGTCCTTCGTGCAGACGTGGCGCGAACTCAAGCTTCGGGTTGGGAAAGATTTTATCAAGGAAATGTCTGTGCCGAGGTCGTGGAGCCTCGATCAGCGGACACCTTTCGAGACTGTGAGAACGCTCGACCCGGTTCCGGCGCAGTCCTTTAATCGCAAGGCGCTTGCCAAGCTGGCGCGGGCGTATCCGGCTTTTGCAAAGGCGAAGATCGTCAACGAATGGGCCGGAATGATGGATGTCACGCCGGATGCCGTGCCGGTTATCAGCGAAGTGGCTTCAGTGCCCGGCTTCCATATTGCGTCCGGTTTTTCTGGCCATGGCTTCGGCATCGGCCCGGGCGCGGGACAGTTGATGGCTGATATCGTGATGGGAACGACGCCGCTCGTCGATCCGAAACCGTTCCACATCTCCCGGCTACGGCCGAATTTCGCCAAAGCCGGATAACGCCTCAAAGGTTCAAATATGTCAGACAGTATGAAACCGGTCGTCATGATCAGCGGGGCATCGCGTGGAATCGGCGCGGCCGCCGCTCAGGCAATGCTGGACGCGGGCTGGGCCGTCAGCCTTGGCATGCGTGACACTTCCGTTTCGAAGTTTTCCGGCGCGTCGGTTCTCAACTGCCGATACGATGCGCTTGATCCGGTGTCGGAAAAGGAGTGGGTCGCGGAGACTGTGTCGCGATTTGGCGGCATAGACGGCCTCGTGCTGAATGCCGGCATCATGATGAAGCGTACGGTGCTCGAAGCCACCGACGAAGACTTTGACATGATGTTCGCCGTCAACGTCAAATCCCCGATGAGGCTGAGCCAGCTTGCCTGGCCACATCTTCAGAAGAAGCCAGGCCGGATAGTCGTGATGTCGTCACTATCAGGCAAACGCGTGCGCTCCGCAGGCGCCGGTCTTTACGGGATGTCGAAGTTTGCGCTTACGGCACTTTCGCAGGCGCTACGCCAGTGCGGCAAGGAAAGCGGTATCCGGTCCACGGCGATTTGCCCGAGCTATGTGGCCACCGATATGGCGCAGGGACTTGCCAGCGCACCGGAAGAGGAACTGACGAGGCCCGAAGACATCGCAATTCTGATACGGACGATCCTTTCGCTTCCTCCAAGTGCGAGTATTGCCGAAGTGCCGGTGAACTGGACCGTTGAAGAGTGCTATTGACCGTATAGCGATGCTGAGTGGCTTTCGATTGTTAGCCACCAGCGTGCCGTAGCCAATGGCGATGCATCCCGCTGCGCTTCCCCTTACCACCGCCAGCCAGGGTGGTTTCGTCGTTTCCGATACGACACAGCGTGGCGCTTCCTCCGGATATGAGCATTGCTACCCTTCCGAAAGACGTCGGCATTCGCAACGAGGTCGGCTTTTACACGGTGAGATACGAGAAACAGGACGACCGCCTTATCGTTCATCGCCGGCTGGTCCTGAAAGCCAGAGAGCTGGAACCGACAGGCTATCCGGATCTGGAACGGCTAATCTACGCGGCCCAGAACGATTTTACCGCTATCGTGACGACGAGTGCTGCGCGAACCGAAGCCCGACCGGCAGATGGGGATGTCGGCAAAAGCCATTCGTAACAGGCGCGTCCGGGGAGATTTCCTATTCCTGGCTTTCGAGCCGGTAGCGGGTGCCTGGATATAATAGCCGCACGGATGTTACCGCATGGTTGGAGGACCAGGTTCGGCGTCGCACCTGCAAGCAAGGTTCATGCCGGCCAATCGCCAGCAGTTTGCACTCCCAGGGTTGAGGCGCTGCGGCCTCGATGAACTGTTCGGTGCGGGAGATCGGCGCCACCGCCGTCAGATATGCATTCGGGGTCAGGGAACTGAAATCCTGCCGGAGATATTCCGGGGCGACTTCCGCATTGACGAAGCGGTCTTCCAGCTGGATCGGCACGTCGTCCTCATGGTGGACAATGATCGAGTGGAAAATCTTCGATCCGACTTCGATCTCTAGCGCGGCGGCAAGTTCGGGACCGCATACCTCGGTTTGCGCCAGTATCAGGTTAGGCAGGTGTGAAGAGCCGCGTTCCTTGATCTCGTCCGCGATATTGCGCACGCCCATCATGCCGGCGCTTCGCTTTTTCAAGGCAACGAACGAGCCGCGCCCCTGAACGCGCACGATGACGCCTTCGGTGGCAAGTTCCCGCAGGGCGCGGTTTGCCGTCATCCGGCTGACGCCCAGCGTTTCCACCATCTCGTTTTCCGAGGGAACCCTGTGGTGCAATGGCCATTCGCCGCTGGCGATCTTTTCCTTGATTTGCGTTTTCACACGCTCATAGAGCGGCAGAGAAGGGTGTTCGCTGGATACGGAAAGGCGACTTTCGATCACGGACGGCATTGGAACTCCCTAAAAAACAGTCGGATGCCTAAAATATAATCAGAGTTGGCGGCGTATGTAAAATATCATCTTTCCACTTGCTTGTCTTCTAAAACCATGCAAAGTTACATATACAACTTGCGAGGCGCCCAATGAAGGGTGGAAGGGTCAATCTTTTGCGAGCACATTTTCTCGCGGATGACTGAGGTGAGGATGTTCGCATGCCAATCGGCTCTGAGGGAGAAATCAGGTCCATTGTCTCCGATATTAAAGGGGACGGGCTATGAATGAGCATTTTTACGCATCGCCCACGCTTCCATTGACGCATATGCGCGCTCGCTTGTTTCGTCCCGCGGCGACCGGATTTGCGAAGGCATCCAGAACGGGCCACGACGATTTTTGCTCGTGGAAAGTGCTGGCGGATCGCTTGGCCATGAGGCCGCGGGTCTCCAAAATCGAAGTGACTTCTGCAAAGTTGTATAGTGAACTTGAGGCAAATAATCTGGGTCGCTATGGTGCATTTCCTCGCCGTCGACAGGGAATCGGCGCCCGAACACACATAAATTCCGGTGAAATACCGCTTCTCATATTGCGAGCGGGCAAACCATGATTTGTCCGGCTAATCCACCATCGCTCCATGCCTACATGTCCGGGAGAACCCGTAGCGGTACCGCATCAGTTTATGCCGACAGAAATGCCATCATCAATCAAAAGGGGAATAAAATGTTGAATACAAAACTGAAATTCGCGCTTGCCACCACCGCCTTGCTTGCGGCGCTGCCGATGGGTTCTGCCCATGCCGCCAGCTACTGCGGAGAGGGAAAGACCGTCACTTTCGCCGGCATCGACTGGGAAAGCGGTTCCTTCATTACTGAGGTTATGAAGACCATCCTGTCGAAAGGATATGATTGCAAGGTTGATTCCATTCCCGGCAATTCCGTGACGCTGGAACAGGCGACCGCCAACAACGACGTGCAGATTTTCGCCGAGGAGTGGATCGGCCGGTCTGATGTCTGGAACAAGGCCGCTGCCGCAGGGAAAGTGACCTCGGTCGGTAAAACCTTCGTGGGCGCCTCCGAGGGCTGGTTCGTCCCTGAGTATGTGATCAAGGGTGATGCCGCCAAGGGCATCGCGGCAAAGGCCCCCGACTTGAAAAGTGTCGAGCAGCTTTCCGATCCCAAGATCGTCGCGCTGTTCCAGGATCCGGAAGAGCCGTCCAAGGGACGTTTCCTCAATTGCCCGTCGGGCTGGACCTGTGAGGGCGTCAATACCGCCAAGCTTGAGGCCTACAAGCTCGACAAGCCCTATGTGAACTTCCGTCCCGGCACGGGCACGGCGCTGGATGCGGCGATCAGCTCCGCTTATCTCCAGGGTGACCCGATCTTGTTCTACTATTGGAACCCGACCGCAATCATGGGCAAATACAAGCTGGTGCAGCTTGCCGAGCCTGCTTACACCGAGGCTTGCTGGAAGGAACTGACGAGCGCCGACGGTAAACGCGAGGCCGGATGCGCATTCCCGGCCGTCGAGGTCGCCTACGGTGTCAACAGTGATTTCGCCAAGGCCGCCCCTGATATTATGGAAGTCCTCGGCAAAGCCACTTTCCCGCTCGACGAGGTCAATTCCAGCCTCGCCTATATGGTTGACGAGAAGACCGATGCGGTTGCCGCAGCGACGCGGTTCCTCAAGACCAAGGGCGATATCTGGGGCGCATGGGTGTCACCGGAGGCCAAAACCCGCATCGAAGCGGCGGTCAAGTAACAATCGCGGGGCCGCGCACCGGATCGGCGCGCGGCCTTTTCTTTTCCCGTCAGGGCCGGAACCCGTCGAGGACGGAAAACGGCAACGTGCGAGGGCGTTACCCGATGTTTCCTGAAACTTTTCATATTTCCGTTCGCGGCCCGATCAACGAATTCGTCCAGACACTGGTGGTCAATTACGGTTTCGTGTTCAAGGCGATTTCGCAGACCATTCTGCAGGTCATCCTGTTCATGGAATGGATATTGCGCGGTCTGCCGTGGTGGGTGGTTTTCATCGCGTTTCTGGCGCTTGCATGGTTTGCCGCCCGCAAAATCTCGCTCGTTCTCATGGTTGGGGTAATGCTGCTGATCGTCGGCGCTCTCGGCCTCTGGGACCTGACGATGCAGACACTGGCGCTGATGCTCATCGCCAGCCTGATTTCCGTCGTCATCGGCGTGCCGGTCGGTATCTGGCTCGCCAAGAGCCAGATCATGCGGCGCATAACGTTACCCGTCCTCGACGTCATGCAGACGATGCCGAGTTTCGTCTATCTCATTCCGGCAATCATGCTGTTCGGTCTTGGCAAGGTGCCGGCAGTCCTCGCGACCATCATATATGCCGTGCCGCCATTGATACGCCTGACCGATCTCGGCATCCGGCAGGTCGACAGCGAAGTGGTGGAGGCGGCGACCGCTTTTGGCGGCAGCCCGTCGCAAATCCTGTTCGGGGTCGAGCTTCCGCTTGCCACGCCGACGATAATGGCGGGCCTGAACCAGACGATCATGATGGCGCTTTCCATGGTGGTGGTCGCGTCCATGATCGGCGCCCGCGGACTGGGGGAACAGGTTTTGAACGGAATTCAGACGCTCGATGTCGGAAAGGGTCTCGAAGCGGGGCTTGGCATCGTCATTCTCGCAATCGTGCTTGACCGTATTACGCAGGGCTTTGGCCAATCCAGCCGGAAGGAACGCGGCGATGACTGATATTGCAATCCGTAACGTTTCCAAGATTTTCGGCAGCAACTGGAAGACCGCGCTTGCCATGACCCGGGATGGTGTCGACAAGGCCGCGATATTGGCCAAGACCGGCTGCAGCGTTGGCCTCGACAATGTCAGCCTCGATATCGCCGGCAGCCGCGTCTTTGTCATCATGGGGCTGTCCGGTTCCGGAAAATCGACCCTGGTTCGCCACATCAACCGCCTGATCGAGCCGACAAGCGGTGAAATTCTCGTCGGCGGCAGCAATGTGCTCGACCTGAACCCGAAGGACCTGCGAAGCTTCCGCAATCGCCGCGTCAGCATGGTGTTCCAGAATTTCGGGCTGATGCCGCATCGCACCGTCCTTCAGAACGTCATCTACGGCCAGCGTGTGCGTGGTCTTTCCACGGCGGAAGCGGACCCGATCGGCATGAAATGGATCGAGACGGTGGGTCTTGCCGGTTACGAGAACAAAATGCCGCATCAGCTTTCCGGCGGCATGAAGCAGCGTGTCGGCCTTGCCCGTGCGCTCGCAGCCGATACCGACGTTATTCTGATGGACGAAGCGTTTTCCGCCCTCGACCCGCTGATCCGCGCGGATATGCAGGACCAGCTTCTGCAACTGGAAAAGAACCTTTCGAAAACGATCGTCTTCATCACCCACGATCTCGATGAGGCGCTGCGCATCGGTGCACAGATCGCGATCCTGAAGGACGGAAAGCTGGTGCAGGTCGGAACACCTGATGATATCCTCAATCGCCCGGCCAGCGATTATGTCGCCCGGTTCGTACAGCGCCGTGCCGGTGCTGGAAATACTGCCGGACATGCCCATCATGAATGAGACCGTCGTCATCGATCGCGGCGCTTCGTGGCGGGATATTGCCGCAGTGGCGAAAGGTGCGCAGCTCTCCCTGGCGGATGCCGCCTGGGCACGCATCTCCGCCGCGCGCGATATTGTCGAGGCGCTCGTCGCCAAGGGCGTGCGCGGTTATGGCATCAATACAGGCGTCGGCGCCCTCTGCGATGTTATCGTCGATGAGGATCGTCAGCAGGCTCTGTCGCGCAACATCCTGCTCAGCCATTCCTGCGGCGTCGGAGAACCGCTGGAACGGGAGAAAACCCGTGCCATCATGGCCGCACAAATTGTCAATTTTGCCCATGGTTTCTCCGGCATAAGGGTGGAAACCGTCGAAGCCTTGCTTGCCCTGTTGAACGCGGATGTGTTGCCCGTAATCCCCTCGCGCGGCTCGGTCGGATACCTCACGCATGCGGCGGCAATCGGGCTGGTTCTGATCGGCGAAGGCGAGGCGATCCATAATGGCGAAAGGCTTGACGGCCGACGGGCGCTGGCTGCCGCCGGTCTTTCGCCGCTTGTGCCTCAGGCCAAGGAGGGCTTAAGCCTCGTCAACGGAACGCCTTGTGCCACCGGGCTTGCATGTCTGGCATTGGCGCGCATGGAAAGCCTGCTGGACTGGGCGGATGCGGCCGCCGCGATGACCTACGAGAACCTCGGAGCGCAATCCGATCCCTTCGCGGCGTCGCCGCTTGCTTTGCGTGTCTCCGCAGGGCTTCAGCTTGTCGGGAACAATCTTCGCCATCTGCTGGCAGACAGCCCTCTGCTAGCTCGGTCGGCGGGTTCGCGCACGCAGGATCCGCTCAGCCTTCGTGCAGTACCGCAAATCCATGGCGCCGTCCGCGACAGCGTCACGCAGATCGGTGACGTGGTGAACCGTGAATTAGCGAGCGTGACGGACAATCCGGTCGTCGCCGGGTCGCCGGATGCGCCGGAAGTGCATTCGCAGGCCCATGCCGTTGGTGCGGCACTTGGGCTTGCCATGGATGGCCTCGCCGTTGCCGCGGCGGAGCTGGCAAGCATTTCAGAACGCCGGATCGATCGTCTCGTCAACCCGCTGGTCAGCGGCTTGCCGGCGTTTCTGGCGGAGGGCAGCGGTGTCTGCTCCGGCTTCATGATCATTCAATACACGGCAGCGGCCCTGGCGGCAGAAAACCGGCGGCTGGCAGCACCGGCAAGCCTCGATGGCGGCATAACCTCCGCCTTGCAGGAAGACGTTCTCACCCACGCCACGCCGGCTGCCGACAAGGCGCTTTCAATCATCGCCAATCTGGAAACGATCCTCGCAATCGAGATCATGAGCGCCGCGCAGGCCTATGACATACAGCCGGAAAAATGTGGCATGGCGCTGGGCACCGATGTGCTCTATCGGCGTGTTCGCGCTGTGGTCCCGTTCTATCGTGATGATCGGCCACTTAACGGTCTGCTTGCCGTCATAGGGAACATGCTGCACACCACCACCCCTCAAATGGAGACACCCTGGTCGTAAGTGGGGATGCCTGGGGGCTGGCATCGGAGGAGTGTTCGTTTTCTACCCGCGCCGTCTTTGATCTTTCCAGCGGCAAGGCGACTATTGCCGCCCAGGGGATTTTGCCAATGTGGTGCGGCAAAGATTTCCTCCGAATTAAAATAGTTTTCCTGTAAAGAAGGGAAAACACTTCATGCCGGAGGACCCCATGGCAAAGGACAGCACGAAGACCGAGCCTGCGCTTCTATCGCAGGATCCACATGCGGTTCGCGAGCCGAGGGTCAATAATCTCGAAATGGCGATCGGCCATGAGGTGCGTGCCTATCGCAAGAAGCTCGGTATCACGGTCACCGATCTCGCATCCGCCACCGGCGTATCCGTGGGCATGCTCTCAAAGATCGAAAACGGCAATATCTCCCCGTCGCTCACCACGCTGCAGACGCTTTCGAGGGCGCTGGGCGTGCCGATCACCGCGTTCTTTCGCGGCTTCGAGGAGCCGCGCAGCGCCACCTTCGTCAAGGCGGGGCAAGGGGTGAACATCGAACGCAGAGGCACCCGCGCCGGCCATCAATACAGCCTGCTGGGCCATATCGACAACAATACCAGCGGCGTCACCGTCGAGCCCTATCTCATCACGCTTACTAAAGACTCGGATGTGTTTCCGACCTTCCAGCATGAGGGCATGGAGTTTCTCTACATGCTGGAGGGAGAGGTGGTTTATCGCCATGGCGAGCAGCTTTTCACCATGCAGGCCGGCGACAGCTTGTTTTTCGATGCCGATGCGCCGCATGGGCCGGAGGAGCTGGTGAAACTCCCCGCCCGCTATCTGTCGATCATTTCCTATCCACAAAGGCGGCTGGCCAATGATTGATAAGTTGCCTTAGAAGAAAAAAATATTCCTGATAGTTGATTTGTGAAATTTCGCATGTTAGCCCTTCATTCAGAAACGAATGGAGGTGCCTGTCGATGTGCGGCATTGTTGGACTATTCCTGAAAGACAAAAGCCTCGAACCACAGCTGGGTGAGCTGCTTTCGGACATGCTCGTTACCATGACGGATCGCGGGCCGGACTCTGCCGGGATCGCCATCTATGGAAGCGTTGCCGATGGCAGGGCGAAGGTGACCGTGCAGTCGGCCGATCCCGCCGCCGATTTCTCCGGCCTAACCGAAGCGCTGAAGGAAAACGGCGTCGAGGCTTCGGTCACGGTGAAAAGCACCCATGCGGTGCTGGATATTCCTTCCGATAAGCTCGACGGCATTCGCGCGGTTCTCACCGCCATTCGTCCGGATATCCGGGTCATGGGTTCCGGCGATAGCGTCGAAATCTACAAGGAAACCGGCCTGCCGAAGGATGTCGTCGCCCGTTTCGACGTGCGCTCCATGGCAGGCTCCCATGGCATCGGCCACACCCGCATGGCGACGGAATCGGCCGTGACGACGCTTGGCGCGCACCCCTTTTCCACCGGTGCGGACCAGTGCCTGGTGCATAACGGTTCGCTCTCCAACCATAACAATCTGCGTCGGGAACTGGTGCGTGAGGGCATGACCTTCGAGACACAGAACGACTCGGAAGTGGCTGCCGCCTATCTCACGGCGGAAATGGCCAAGGGCAAGGATCTGGGCGAGGCGCTGACCGGCGCGCTGGATGATCTCGATGGTTTCTTCACCTTTGTCGTCGGCACCAAATCCGGTTTCGGCGTGGTGCGCGATCCCATCGCCTGCAAGCCGGCTGTCATGGCCGAGACCGATCAATATGTCGCTTTCGGTTCCGAATATCGTGCGCTGGTCAACCTGCCCGGCATCGAAAATGCCCGTGTATGGGAGCCGGAACCGGCGACCGTCTATTTCTGGGACCATGAAAAGGCCGCCTGAAACCGTCATCGGCGCATATTGCGAAAGTCATAATCCATGCCAGTTTTCGATCTCTCCCACACGCCGCTGCGTGAACTCAACAGCGCGCTGCACGGCCTTTCCTCAGGCGTAAACGACACCGAATTCGAAGTCGTCAACCCGCGCGGCCACCATGCCGTCGCTGTCGGCATCGATAGCCCCGTGATCGTCGATGTGCGCGGTTCGGTCGGTTATTATTGCGCCGGCATGAATGATGGTGGCACTGTCACGGTTCACGGCTCGGCAGGACCGGGTGTCGCAGAAAACATGATGTCCGGCACCGTCGTTATCGAAGGCGACGCCTCGCAATATGCCGGCGCCACCGGTCGTGGTGGGCTTCTCGTCATCAAGGGCAATGCCGCCTCCCGTTGCGGCATTTCCATGAAGGGCATCGATATCGTCGTGAAGGGCAATATCGGCCACATGTCCGCCTTCATGGGCCAGTCCGGCCATCTCGTCGTCTGTGGTGACGCGGGCGATGCGCTCGGCGATTCCCTTTATGAGGCGAAGCTCTTTGTGCGTGGCTCGGTGAAAAGCCTGGGTGCCGATTGCATCGAAAAGGAAATGCGGCCCGAACATCTGGAGAAACTAGCCGAACTTCTCGAAAAGGCTGGCGTCACCGATGTCAGCCCGAGTGAGTTCAAACGCTACGGTTCGGCCCGCACGCTCTACAATTTCAACATCGACAACGCCGACGCGTATTGAGGCGAGGGATTTTCCGATGAGCTATCACAACCCCTTCACCCCGCCACGTAAATCCGCAACCTTTGATGATCATACGCTGGCGGAAATCCGCCGTGCGGCGGCGACCGGCATTTACGATATTCGCGGCGCGGGCACCAAGCGCAAGGTTCCGCATTTCGACGACCTCCTGTTTCTCGGCGCGTCCATCTCGCGTTATCCGCTCGAGGGTTATCGCGAAAAATGCGATACGACCGTCACGCTGGGCACCCGCTTTGCCAAAAAGCCGATCACGCTGAAAACGCCGATCACCATTGCCGGCATGAGCTTCGGTGCACTTTCCGGCAACGCCAAGGAGGCGCTCGGCCGCGGTGCGACCATTGCCGGCACCTCCACCACGACGGGCGATGGTGGCATGACAGATGAGGAGCGGGGCCACAGCCAGACGCTGGTTTACCAGTATCTGCCATCGCGTTACGGCATGAACCCGAAGGATTTGCGCCGTGCGGACGCCATCGAGGTCGTTGTCGGCCAGGGCGCGAAACCCGGCGGCGGCGGCATGTTGCTCGGCCAGAAGATTTCCGATCGCGTCGCCAACATGCGCAACCTGCCGAAGGGCATCGACCAGCGTTCCGCCTGCCGCCATCCTGATTGGACCGGCCCGGACGATCTGGAAATCAAGATCCTCGAATTGCGCGAAATCACCGACTGGGAAAAGCCGATCTACATCAAGGTCGGTGGTGCACGGCCTTACTACGATACGGCGCTGGCGGTGAAGGCTGGTGCCGATGTGGTGGTGCTTGATGGCATGCAGGGCGGCACGGCGGCCACGCAGGATGTCTTTATCGAAAATGTCGGCATGCCCACACTTGCCTGCATTCGCCCTGCCGTGCAGGCGCTTCAGGATCTCGGCATGCACCGCAAGGTGCAGTTGGTCGTCTCCGGCGGCATTCGTTCAGGTGCGGATGTCGCCAAGGCGCTGGCGCTCGGTGCCGATGCGGTCGCCATCGGAACGGCGGCTCTGGTGGCGCTGGGTGATAACGATCCACATTGGGAAGATGAGTACCGGAAGCTTGGCACCACCGCCGGCGCTTATGATGACTGGCACGAGGGCAAAGACCCCGCCGGCATCACCACACAGGACCCGGAACTGGCCGCGCGCCTCGATCCGATCGCGGCCGGTCGTCGCCTCGCCAACTATCTGAAGGTCATGACGCTGGAAGCGCAGACCATCGCGCGCGCCTGCGGCAAGAACCATCTCCACAATCTGGAGCCGGAAGATCTGGTGGCGTTGACGATGGAGGCTGCTGCAATGGCACAGGTGCCGCTGGCGGGAACAAACTGGTTCCCGGGGAAAGGCAGCTTTTAAAAATACTGAACAGACGGGCGGGCACATTTGGGAGGATGTGCCCGTCCTTTTTCGATGAAGTGTCTGATATTCAAAAAAAGGGGAATGACGTGACACTGGACCTCTCCACATTTGCTGCCGAAAAAGGCATCAAATATTTCATGATCAGCTATACCGATCTCTTCGGTGGCCAGCGCGCCAAGCTGGTTCCCGCAGAAGCCATCGGCGATATGCAGAAAGACGGCGCGGGTTTTGCCGGTTTCGCCACATGGTTTGATCTGACACCGGCCCATCCCGATCTTTTCGCCGTGCCGGATGCCTCTTCGGTCATCCAGCTTCCCTGGAAAAAGGATGTCGCCTGGGTCGCAGCCGATTGCGTCATGGAAGACCAGCCGGTGGAGCAGGCGCCGCGTGTCGTCCTGAAAAAACTCATCGCCGAAGCGGCCGGAGAAGGGCTGCGGGTCAAAACCGGTGTGGAACCGGAGTTCTTCCTGATTTCGCCGGATGGCACCAAAATCTCCGACGAATACGATACGGCGGAAAAGCCGTGTTACGACCAGCAGGCGGTGATGCGCCGCTACGACGTGATCGCCGAGATTTGCGATTATATGCTGGAGCTTGGCTGGAAGCCCTACCAGAACGACCATGAGGACGCGAACGGCCAGTTCGAGATGAACTGGGAATATGACGATGCGCTCCAGACCGCAGACAAACATTCCTTCTTCAAGTTCATGGTCAAATCCGTCGCCGAAAAGCACGGGCTGCGCGCAACCTTCATGCCGAAGCCTTTCAAGGGGCTGACCGGGAATGGCTGCCATGCCCATATTTCGGTCTGGGACCTCGAAGGCAAGGTCAATGCCTTCGCCGACAAGGCGATGCCTTTTGGCCTGTCGGCCAAGGGCAAGACGTTTCTCGGCGGCATCATGAAACATGCTTCCGCCCTTGCGGCCGTTACCAATCCAACGGTCAATTCCTACAAGCGCATCAACGCACCGCGCACCATCTCGGGCGCGACTTGGGCGCCGAACACGGTGACCTGGACCGGCAACAACCGCACCCATATGGTGCGCGTGCCGGGGCCGGGGCGTTTCGAACTGCGCCTGCCGGATGGCGCCGTGAACCCCTATCTGCTGCAGGCCATCATCATCGCCGCCGGCCTCTCCGGTGTCCGCTCGCAGGCCGATCCCGGTCCGCATCACGATATCGACATGTATCGTGAGGGCCATAAGGTGACGAATGCACCGAAACTGCCGCTCAATCTTCTCGATGCGCTACGCGAATATGAGAAGGATACGGAATTGCAGCAGGCGCTGGGCGTCGAATTCTCGAAGGCCTATCTCAAGCTCAAACAGGGCGAGTGGAACAGCTATTGCTCGCAATTCACCGCCTGGGAGCATCAAACTACTCTGGACGTTTAAGTTCGGTTCTCCCCGCGCTCGGCAAACAGCGCGGGGTTTTTCAACATCGATGCCGCTCGCTTGGGCAACGGGTTGGAGGAGGAAGCGTTCTCGGTACTCACTATGCTCGGCAAGAGAGCGCCAATTATTCCAATAGCCCGCGCATGATCAGTTCGAGGTGAATCTCCAGAACTGCCTGCCTGTCCAGAGTGCGCCGATCGTCGAAAATCAGCCTGAAAACCAAGGTCCCGATGATGGGTGACAAGACGACCTTGGCGAGTTCCGTGGGGTTGGCTTTAAACTTTTTCTTCGCCACGCCTTTCTCGAGGATCGCGTCGATGTGTGCCAGCACCGGCGCCATCAACACATCGTGGTGCCGGTCGATGAGATCAGGAAACTTTGCGCCTTCCGCGACGACGAAGCGGAAGAGTTCCCGCATTCTTCTGTTGTCGACGAAGGCGTCGAACAGGAATTCAAGCAGCAGGCGAAGTTCCTCGACGGGATCGTCGGAAGTGCGGGCATAGGCCCTGAATTCCTCCTGGAACGGCGCGGAGACGTGCTCGATCATTGCCTCGAAAAGTGCTTCCTTGGTTTCGAAATAGACGTAGACCGTACCTTTCGTCACCCCCACGCGTTCGGCAATGTCCTCGACCCGGGTCGCCGTAAATCCCCTTTTGGTGAATTCCTCGAATGCGGCATCGAGAATTTGCAACGGACGTTGTATCTTCTGTTCTGCGCGTGTCAGTTTTGCTTTCGCCATAACCCGGATCCTTGCGTATTTTTCGGCGCGTGCCCTTTTGTCCGTCGCAATCGGCGGAAATGACAGGTGGCTTGCCTACAGCACCGCCGTAAAAACCAGAATCGATTTTTACAAGACGCGATGCGTGGTTCAGTATGTCAGAGCATCCCCCGATGCGTCCGAAGGGGCGCGCCGGGCAAAGTCGGAATGATCATTCGGGGAGCCCGGTTTGACGTCCAGACAGTTCCCGATTGGTGGCATAAGAATTTCATTGACTATTCAGTCAGTCAAATATTATAGGATGGGGCGAAGATCAAGAGGTCACCATGAAAAGCATTCTTTTGGCAGTGGCGGTTGGCAGCATTTTCGCCTTGTCGTCCTGCAGCAATGAAGAGCCGCCCGCCGAAAAGCCGCTGCGTACCGTCGATGTCGTCGCGGCGACGAAAAAGCCGGTCGATCGCGGCAGCGTCATCACCGGTGAGGTGAGGGCGCGGGTTCAGACGGACCTGTCCTTCCGGGTCAGCGGCAAGATTACCGAGCGGCTGGTGGATGTGGGCGCGGGGGTAAAGACCGGCCAATTGCTCGCCCGCATCGACCCGGAGGAACAGAAGGCGGATATCGACGTTGCTCTCGCCAACCTGCAATCCGCCGAAGCGCAGATGACGCAGGCGCAGCTGGCATTCGATCGCCAGCAAAGTCTTTTCAAAACGCAGGTAACTTCGCGCTCCGCGGTCGACAAGGCGCAGGAAACCCTGCTCACCACGCAAGGGGCGGTCAGATCGGCACAGGCGCAGCTGGATACGGCGCGTGATGCGCTGTCCTATACCGAACTCAGGGCCGATGCGGATGGCGTGATTACGGCGCGCAACGTCGAGGTCGGCCAGGTGGCGCAGGCAGCCCAGCTTGTCTTCACGCTTGCACATGACGGGCCGCGTGATGCGGTTTTCGATGTCTATGAATCCCTGTTCCTCGAGCGCGACATCGACAATCTCGTCAATGTCAGCCTCTTGTCCGATCCCACCCGCAGCGTTGAGGCGCCGGTGCGGGAGATTTCCCCGACGATCGATCCGGACAATGGAACGATCCGGGTCAAGGTTGGCCTCAACGGCGATCTGACCATGCCGCTTGGCGCGCCTGTCTCAGGCCATTTCCGTTTCAAACAGGTCGACGCGATCGAGCTTCCCTGGTCGGCAATGGCGTCGCAGAACGGCCTTCCCGCCGTCTGGGTGGTCGATCCGCAATCCTCGGAAATCGCCATGCGCAGGGTCGAGGTCGCCGATTACGAGACGGGTCAATTCGTCGTCGCGGGAGGGCTTCTTCCCGGCGATCTCGTCGTGACCAGCGGGACCAAATTTCTCCGCACCGGTGAAAAGGTCGCCTATGAAAAGGGGCAGGCACAATAATGTTCAAGATAAACAGAAGCTTGTTTCTGCTGCTTCCGGTGGTCGCACTCTCGTCCTGTCAGGAAAAGCAGGAAGCCCCGGCTGAAGCGCCGCGCCCGGTTCTTTCCGTCGTCGTGGAAGAGAAGTCCGCCGATGCGTTGCGGCTGACCGGCACGGTGGAGTCGCGCATTCAGACCGATCTCGGTTTTCGTGTTCTCGGCCGGATCATTGCCCGCAACGTCGATGTGGCCGATCTGGTCAAGAAAGGTGATGTGGTGGCGTCGATCGATCCGCTCGCGCTCGAACTTTCGGTGAAGAGCGCACAATCGGACCTCTCCAATGCCGAAGCGCAATTGGCGAATGCGGTGACGACCGAGCAGCGCCAGCGTGTGCTGGCGGAGGCTCGCAGCGGCACGGAAGCAGCACTTGAAGAGGCCGAACAGGCCACACGAACTGCGAATGCCGCTGTCGCCAAAGCCCGTGCAAATCTGGACAAGGCCGAAGAGCAGCTGGGTTATACGCAGCTGCATGCGGAATTCGACGGCGTGGTAACCGCGACGTCAGGCGAAATCGGTCAAGTCGTCTCGGCTGGCCAGACGGTTGTAACCATCGCCCGCCCGGAAGTGCGCGATGTGGTAATCGACGTTCCGCAATTTGCGGCGCAGAGGCTGGAGATCGGATCGACCTTCGAGATCGCCTTGCAGCTCGATCCGAAAATACACACGACCGGCGTAGTGCGTGAGATCGCACCGGAAGCCGAAACGGCGACGCGTACACGCCGCACGAAAATCAGCCTGCAGGATGCGCCGCCGGCATTCCGGCTCGGATCCGTCGTCACGGCCTCGGCACTTGCCGCATCCGAACCGCAGATCGAGCTTCCTTCCTCAGCCCTGCTGAAAACCGATAGCGGATGGGGTGTCTGGATCGTCAATACCGATACCGCGACGGTGACTTTGCGCCCGGTCACATTAGAGGGCGAGCCCGTTGAAGGCGGCAGCGTGCGCATCACCGGCGGCGTCAAGCCCGGCGAACGCGTCGCCAGCGCGGGCGTTCACAAGCTTAAGGATGGACAAGCCATCAGGATCGATCAGGAGGTCCGTCTGTGAAGAAATTCAATCTCTCCGACTGGGCGCTCGAGCACCGTTCGCTCGTCTGGTACTTCATGCTGGTCTTCGTTCTTGCCGGCGTTTTCTCCTACCTCAACCTCGGGCGTGAGGAAGATCCGAATTTCACCATCAAGACGATGGTGATCAGCGCCCAATGGCCCGGCGCCTCGGCGGAAGAAGTGGCCCGGCAGGTGACGGACAGGATCGAGAAGAAGCTCGAGGAACTCGACAGCCTCGATCATCTGCGCAGCCAGACGGTGGCTGGCCGGACGACGATTTTCGTGGAGCTCGTGCCGGAAACCAAGGCGAAGAATGTCGAACCGACATGGGTGCGGGTGCGCAACATGATCGGGGACATCAAGGGTGAGTTTCCCTCGGGCGTCGTAGGTCCGTTCTTCAACGACCGTTTCGGCGACGTGTATGGCAATATCTACGCCTTCACCAGTGATGGTCTCAGCCAGCGGCAATTGCGCGATCTGGTGGAAGATGCACGCGCGAAGGTTCTGACCGTCGACAATATCGGCAAGGTCGACGTCATCGGCGCGCAGGACGAGGCGATCTATCTGGAGTTTTCCACGCGGCAGATCGCAGCGCTTGGCATTGATCAGCAATCGATCATCAAGACGCTGCAGTCCCAGAACGCCGTCACCCAGTCCGGCTTCGTTAATGCCGGACCGGAGCGCGTGGCGTTGCGCGTCAGCGGCCAGTTCACCTCGGAAGACAGCCTGCGGGCCATCAACCTGCGCGTCAACAACCGGTTCTTCCCGCTGACGGAAGTGGCGACGATCCGGCGCGGTTATGTCGATCCGCCGTCCTCGCTGTTCCGCTTCAACGGGCAACCGGCCATTGGTCTTGCCATCGGCATGAAAACCGGTGCGAACCTCGTGCATTTCGGCGAGGAGCTGGATGCGCAGATGAAACGCATCGTGGCGGATTTGCCTGTTGGCGTCGATGTGCACCGGGTATCCGATCAGCCGGCCGTGGTCGATGAGGCGGTCTCCGGTTTCACCTCGGCCCTGTTCGAGGCGATTGCCATCGTTCTCGTCATCAGCTTCATCAGCCTCGGGCTGCGGGCGGGCATGGTGGTTGCTGTCTCGATCCCGCTCGTGCTGGCGATCACCTTCGTCTACATGGAATATACCGGCATTTCGCTGCAACGCATCTCCTTGGGCGCCCTCATTATCGCGCTCGGGCTTCTCGTCGACGATGCGATGATCGCCGTCGAGATGATGGTCGCGCGCCTTGAGGTTGGAGACGATCTCAGAAAAGCGGCGACCTATGTTTATACTTCGACAGCTTTCCCGATGCTGACCGGTACGCTGGTCACCGTCGCCGGCTTCATTCCCGTCGGCCTCAACAACAGCGCGGCAGGCGAGTTCACATTCACCCTGTTCGTGGTGATCGCCGTTTCGCTGATCGTGTCTTGGATAGTCGCGGTTGTGTTCACGCCGCTGCTTGGCGTCGCGATATTGCCGAAGGTGATGAAATCGCACCATGAGAAGAAGGGCCGTTTTGCCTCCGCCTTCTCCTGGCTTCTGGGCAGGGCGCTGCGCTGGCGCTGGGTCACGATCATCCTCACGATTGCGCTGTTCGGCCTTTCCGTCGGCGGCATGAGCCTTGTGCAGCAGCAGTTCTTCCCGGCCTCAGACCGCGTTGAACTGATTGTCGACTGGAACCTGCCGCAGAACAGCTCGATTGCCGAAACCAACCGGCAGATGGCGCAGTTCGAGCAGGAAGCGCTGGCGAAGAACGCGGATATCGACCATTGGACTACCTATGTCGGCGAAGGCGCGCCGCGCTTCATCCTCTCCTTCGACGTGCAGACACCTGACGTCACATTCGGCCAGACGGTCATCGTCACCAAGGGGCTGGATGTGCGCGACAAGGTCCGCGCCGAGTTGCAGGATTATCTGAACCGCACATTTACCGGTACCGACGCCTTCGTGAAGTTGCTCGATATCGGCCCTCCGGTCGGCAAGCCGGTGCAATACCGCCTGAGCGGTCCTGATATCCAGCACGTCCGCGAACTCGGTCAGCAACTGGCCGGCATCGTCGGCGAACACCAACTTCTTTCTAACATGGTCATGGACTGGAACGAGCCGACGCGGGTGGTCAAGGTGGACGTTCTGCAGGACAAGGCCCGGCAGCTCGGCGTCTCGTCGGAAGATATTGCCAATGCCATGAACAGCATTGTCGAGGGTTCCACCGTGACGCAGGTCAGGGATGACATCTACCTCGTCAACGTGGTGGCGCGGGCGCAGATGGCGGAGCGTGGCTCCATCGAAACATTGCAGAACCTGCAATTGCCGGCGACGAACGGCAAGGCCGTGCCGCTATCGGCAATCGCCAACTTCCGCTACGAGCTGGAGCAGCCGACTATCTGGCGTCGCGACAGGATCCCGACGATCACGGTCAAGGCCGCCGTCATCGGCCCGACGCAGCCCGCCACGATCGTGGAACAGCTGAAGCCGAAGATCGAGGCGTTTCAGAAAACGCTTCCCGTCGGCTACAAGCTGGAAACGGGCGGCTCGGTGGAATCCAGCGCGGATTCGCAAGGACCGATCGTTGCCGTGGTGCCCCTGATGCTGTTTGCTATGGCGACCATCCTGATGATCCAGCTGCAAAGCTTCAGCCGGCTGTTTCTGGTCTTCGCCGTGGCGCCTACCGCATTGATCGGCGTGGTGGTGGCGTTGCTGCTCTCCAACGCGCCGATGGGTTTCGTCGCCATTCTCGGCGTGCTGGCGCTGATCGGTATTCTGATCCGCAACTCGGTCATTCTCGTTGTCCAGATCGAACATCTGAGAAGCGAGGGGGTCTCGGCATGGCGCGCCGTTGTCGAGGCGACCGAACACCGCATGCGGCCGATCATGCTGACGGCGGCGGCGGCCACACTTGCCCTCATCCCCATATCGCGGGAGATTTTCTGGGGTCCGATGGCCTATGCGATGATGGGCGGTATTGTGGTCGGCACGGCGCTCACGCTGCTTTTCCTGCCGGCGCTCTATGTCGCGTGGTTCCGTATTCCGCGCGAAGATGACAAGCCGGAAGGACAGGAAATCAAGGCGTGATATCCGATAAACAGCCACACCCTTGCAATCGCGAGGGTGTGGCGTAGGCATAGAGGGCCTTCCGCCTAAATTCCGTAAATATGCCTGCCATCGTTGTTCCCCCGGTGCGGATAGTGTTAGGAAGATCGGCTTAGCTGTGGGAGCAGCGCCATTCTGCAAAGGGCTGCTTCTCCCATGGTAAGGACAGGTCACAGGTGCTGGAGGGCTGAAATATGGGCGGGTTTTCGGATTGGCTTGCGGATGCAAAGCCGATCAATCGCAAGAATGCTGCGGAAGTGGTGTTCGAGGATATCCGTTCCGCCATCACCTCAGGGCAGCTTGCGGTTGGAATCCGGCTACCGTCCGAAACCCATCTGGCGGAACGATATGGCGTCAGCCGGCCGATCGTCCGCGAGGCGCTTCGCTCTCTCCAGACTCTCGGCCTAACTCAGACTCGCACGGGAAGCGGCACCTACGTCATGACGGTGACGCCGCCTTCCGAATTGAGTTACGGGGCCTATTCCGCCCGCGATCTGATCGAGGCCCGCCCCTTCATCGAGGTGCCGGCGGCTGGCTGGGCGGCGCTGCGGCGCACCGATGCCCAACTGGAGATTCTGCTGGAATTATGTGACCGGATGGAAGCCGAAGAGAGGCCCCACCCTTGGGTGCTGCTGGACGGGCAATTCCATTGCGCGATTGCAGAAGCTTCGGCCAACGGGCTGTTTGCCAAGGTCGTGGCCGACGCCCGTGAAGCCTTATCCCAGCAGTCCGAGATGGTGAACCTGATGGCCGGCCGCCGTGTCGCATCGAATGTGGAGCACCGCCGGATCGTCGAAGCAATCCGGCGGGGTTCTGCGCCAGAGGCGCGTGAGGCGATGGAGCTTCACCTGGGCCAGGTGAAGCAGGTGGTGACGACGATCATTGGAGAGGATCGGCCTCGCCACCCGTAAGAGCGGGCAGGTTGGCAAGGTGCCGCGGGCTCAGCGCCCGCTGGAGTTCCTCGGCCGTCATATATCCACGTTCGAGAGCGACCTGCGGTACGGTGCGGCCGCTGGCGAGCGCCTCTTTCGCAACCTCTGTCGCCGCATAATAACCAATCAGCGGATTAAGCGCGGTTGCGAGACCGATCGATTCCTCCACACGCTGCGCCATGATGGCCGGATTGGCGACAATGCCGTCGACGCAGCGTTCCGCCAGTGTCCGGCAGGCGGCACTGAGCTGGCTGATGCTCTGGGAAAGGGCGCGCACGATGATCGGCTCAAAAGCGTTCAGCTGAAGTTGTCCTGCCTCGGCGGCCATGGTGATGGTGATGTCGTTACCAATTACCGCATAGGCCACCTGGTTGACGACTTCGGGAATGACCGGATTGATCTTGCCCGGCATGATGCTGGAACCCGCCTGAACGGAGGGCAGGGTGATTTCGCCGATGCCTGCGCGCGGACCCGAAGAGAGCAGGCGAAGGTCGTTGCAGGTCTTCGACAATTTGACGGCGACGCGTTTCAACACGCCGGAGAGGTGAACGAATGCGCCCGGATCCTGCGTCGCTTCGATAAGATCGGCCGCCGTCTCGAGCGGCCGTCCGGTCAGTCGCGCCAGATGCTGGCACGCCAGCGCCGCATAACCGCGCGGTGCGTTCAGCCCGGTGCCGATGGCGGTGGCGCCGAGATTGATCTCATGCAGCAGTGCGGCGGATTCGATGAGGCGGGCCTGATCTTCGCCGAGCATGACCACGAAAGTGCGAAATTCCTGACCGAGTGTCATCGGCACGGCATCCTGCAGCTGCGTGCGCCCCAGCTTGATGAAGCCGGAAAATTCCTGTGCCTTGCGGTCGAAGGCGTCTTTCAGCACGCCCATGGAGGCCGCGAGATCGTCGATCGCCTCGATCGTCCCGACATTGATCGCGGTCGGATAGGCGTCGTTGGTAGATTGGCTGAGATTGACGTGATCGTTCGGGTGAAGGTGGGCATAATCGCCCTTGGCGTGGCCAAGCAGTTCAAGCGCCCGGTTGGCGATGACCTCGTTGGCATTCATGTTGGTGGAGGTGCCGGCTCCGCCCTGAATTTCATCGACCACGAACTGATCGTGAAGTGCGCCGGCGCGGATTTCGTGGCAGGCCTTGGCAATTGCCTCCATCCGCTCGCTGTCGAGCAGTCCCAATTCGTGATTTGCGAGCGCGGCTGCTTCTTTCACATAGGCCAATCCCCTGATGAGATAGGGGTTGTGGCCGATGGTCACGCCCGTGATCTGAAAGTTTTCCACCGCGCGCGCCGTGTGCACGCCCCAATAAACATCTGCCGGAATTTCTTTGGTTCCGAGCAAATCATGCTCCCTGCGCGTCACGCCCACTTTTTCCTCCAATGGCTCAAAGCGTTATCTAAATCTGTAAAGCTGTCTTACAGATTTTTCGACCTTAGTCCCTCGTCCTGCGAAGGTCAATAATGATCGGATCCCCTTGACGAATGGCAGTATCTGCAATTATGAGGACAAAAATCTGTCATGCAGCTTTACAGCGTGCATGAGCATGCTGGCCATATTCCCAGCGCGGACTGTGCCAGTTCCCATTCTGATTTCCGGCGTAATGCCGGCTGCAAAGCAAATTCATCGGGAGGAGAAATATCGATGCAATCCGTGAAAAAGGTGCCCGCCGAACGAGAGGTTTTTGCCGAGGAAGACCTCGGCTACCATAAGGCTCTCAAACCGCGCCAGATCCAGATGATCGCCATCGGCGGCGCGATCGGAACCGGGCTGTTCCTCGGCGCTGGTGGCCGGCTGGCGCAGGCAGGCCCCGCACTGGTTTTCGTTTATGCGCTTTGCGGCTTCTTCGCGTTTCTCGTGCTGCGCGCGCTGGGCGAACTTATCATGCACCGCCCGAGTTCCGGTTCCTTCGTTTCGTATGCCCGCGAGTTCTACGGCGAGAAAATGGCCTTTGCGGCCGGCTGGATGTACTGGCTGAACTGGGCGATGACGTCGGTGGCAGACGTCACCGCCGTTGCGCTCTATATGAATTTCTTCAAGCAATATGTTCCGTGGCTGGCCGGTATCGACCAGTGGGTATTTGCGATGACAGCACTTCTGGTGGTGCTGGCGATGAACATGCTGTCGGTGAAGGTGTTCGGCGAGCTTGAATTCTGGTTCAGCCTGATCAAGGTGCTGGCACTTGCCATTTTCCTCGTTGTCGGCGTCTATTTCGTCATCTTCGGCACGCCCATCGAAGGTCACGTTACCGGCTTCAGCATCATCACCGACAATGGCGGCTTCTTCCCGAACGGCATTCTTCCGGCCTTCGTCATCATTCAGGGTGTCGTCTTTGCTTATGCCTCGATCGAGCTGATCGGCACGGCGGCTGGCGAAACCGAAGACCCGCGCAAGGTGATGCCCCGCGCCATCCGCGCCGTGGTCCTGCGTCTCGTGGTGTTCTATGTCGGCTCGGTGCTGCTGTTCACGCTGCTTCTGCCTTACACCGCCTATAAGGCTGGTGAGAGCCCGTTCGTAACCTTCTTCGGTTCCATCGGCGTGCAGGGCGCGGATGTAATCATGAACCTTGTCGTTCTGACCGCCGTGCTGTCCTCGCTCAATGCCGGACTTTATTCCACCGGTCGTATTCTCCATTCGATGGCGGTTTCCGGCTCGGCTCCGGCAGCGCTTGCGAAGATGAACAAGGCTGGTGTGCCCTATGGTGGCATCGCGGTGACAGCGGTCGTGACCGTTCTCGGTGTGGCACTGAACGCCGTGGTACCTGCCGCCGCCTTCGAAATTGCGCTCAACCTCTCGGCGCTCGGCATCATCTGCGCATGGGCCGTTATCGTGCTCTGCCAGTTGAAGCTCTGGCAGCTTTCCCAGCGCGGCGAGTTGGTGCGTCCGGATTTCCGCATGTTCGGCGCGCCTTACACCGGCATCCTTACGCTCATTTTCCTGTTCGGTGTGCTGGTGCTGATGGCTTTTGACTATCCCATCGGCTCGTGGACGATCGCATCGCTGCTGGTCATCATCCCGGCGCTGGTAATCGGCTGGTATCTGCTGCGTGACCGTATCCATCGTCTGGCCGGTGAGCGTGCGGCAGGCGCGGGAGCATCGCATTGAGCGGGCAGGGTGAAGCTCCATTGGTGGCGGTCATCGCCACCGGTGGCACCATTGCCAGCAGGCGTGGCGCCGATGGCGCCAGCACGCCCAGCCTTTCAGGCGAGGATCTGCTGGCACTGGTTCCGCAGATCAGTGCCCGGCTGAAGCCGGTTGATCTGATGGCGAAGGACTCTTCCAGCCTGACCTTGGCCGACATGCAGCGCATCAGCGATGCGGTTGGCGTCGAGCTGAATGATCCTGCCGTGGCGGGCGTCGTCATTCTGCATGGAACCGACGCGATGGAGGAATCCTCGCTGCTCGTACATTTGCAGCACGTCATCAGCAAGCCGGTTGTCTTCACCGGCGCACAGTTTACCGCCGACCACAGGCATGCGGACGGGCCGGCCAATCTGGCCCAGGCCATAGAAACCGCGCTCGATCGGAAGAATGCCGAACGTGGCGTACTCCTGTCCTTTGGCGGCCGCTGTCTGCCGGCGTGGGGGCTTTATAAGCGCAGCGCGGATGCGGCGGATGCCTTCCGTTCCGCGCGACCTGTGGCGCATGATAGTGGGCTGAACTTCGCCGCTCCCGTCACCGCTATGCGGGTCGATATCGTCGCCATTCATCCCGGCTGCGATGCCACCCATATCGATGCGAGCCTGCAGGCGGGTGCCGGCGGCATCGTGCTTGCCGCACTTGGTTCCGGCAATGCCAATCCGGGCATCGCCGCGGCCGTGAAGCGCTGTGCCGAGCGCGGCGTTCCCGTCGTTGTTTCCAGCCGGGTGCCGGAAGGCCTTCTGGTGGCGAGTTACGGCGGCGGCGGTGGTGGCCATGATCTTGTCGCGGCTGGTGCGATCCATTCGTCCACGCTTCGCCCGGGACAGGCGCGCATCCTGCTTGCTGCATTGCTTGCCGGTAAAACTCCTGCGGAAAAGATCATTTCCGCTTTCAAGGACAGCCCGCTCTCCTAAGTAGCGGCAGCGGTGCCCGCGCTGGCGGGCACCAGAATTCCTATGGGATTCCTATTTTATTCCATCTGCGGCCGTCTCGAACCTTTATGCGGTTTGGGCGCATTCTCCCATGTGAGAAGCGATGGTGTTCCCTTCTCAGCCAGAAAGAATGAAAAGCGACGTCCCACATGACGGCGCTTTTCTTCCTGTCCGGCTCCTCGGTGAAAAAAGGAGTCCCATCGATGATGGACATTATTCTGATCGGCGCGGCGACGTTGTTCTTTGCGCTCTGCTTTGTCTATACGCGCGCCTGCGACCGGCTTTAGGCGGAGGTCGAGATGATATTCGATTATGTTCTGAGCGGTGCCGTGACCGTCTTTGTCGCCGCCTATCTCACATATGCTCTCATTCGCCCCGAACGCTTCTGATCGGGAAGCGGCCGTTCGAGCATCGGATTTTCCGAAAACCGCATGACATTTTTCGGTCCGATGCTTTATTGAAAGTTCAATACCATGACCCTCAATGGATGGTTTCAGGTTCTGCTTTTCTGCGGGATCGTTGTCGCGCTGGTGAAGCCACTCGGCTTCTATATGGCGCGTGTCTATAGTGGCGAACGCACCCTGCTTTCGCCGGTTCTTGCCCCCGTCGAGCGTGGCCTTTACGCCCTTGCCGGGACGAGCGAGCGCGAGGAACAGCACTGGACGACCTATGCGGTTTCCATGCTCCTCTTCAACCTCTTCGGCTTTGCCCTGCTTTATGCGCTGATGCGCTTCCAGGGCGTGCTGCCATATAATCCGGAAGGAATGGCAGCAGTTGGACCTGAACTGTCGTTCAACACGGCAGTCAGCTTCGTCACCAATACCAACTGGCAGAATTATGGCGGCGAAAGCACCATGTCCTATCTGACCCAGATGGCCGGTTTCACGGTGCAGAATTTCGTTTCCGCCGCAACCGGCATGGCGATCGCCATCGGCCTTATCCGCGCTTTCGCGCGCGCGTCTGGCAAGGCCATCGGCAATTTCTGGGTGGATATGGTGCGCTCGACGCTCTACATCCTGCTGCCCGCCTGCATCGTGCTGACACTGGTTTACGTGTGGCTCGGCGTGCCGCAGTCGCTTGGCGCTTATGTCGGTGCCCAGACGCTCGAAGGTGCGCGGCAGACGATCGCCGTTGGCCCCGTTGCGTCACAGCTGGCGATCAAGATGCTCGGCACCAATGGCGGCGGCTTCTTTAATGCCAATTCCGCGCATCCGTTCGAGAACCCGGACGCCATTTCCAACATGATCCAGATGGTGTCGATCTTCGCGATCGGCGCGGCCTTTACCAACGTTTTTGGCCGCATGGTCGGCAACGCCCGTCAGGGCTGGGCGATCCTCGCTGCCATGGGCGTTCTGTTCATCGCCGGCGTTGCCATCACCTATTGGGCGGAAGCGGCCGGAAACCCGATCATGCACAGCTTCGGCCTGGCCGGCGGCAACATGGAAGGCAAGGAAGCTCGCTTCGGCGTGGCACTTTCGTCGCTCTTCGCTGTCATCACCACGGCGGCATCCTGCGGTGCGGTCAACGCCATGCATGGCAGCTTCACGGCGCTCGGCGGTCTTGTGCCGCTCATCAACATGCAGCTGGGCGAGGTTATCGTCGGCGGCGTCGGTGCCGGTTTCTACGGTATTCTCCTGTTCATCATCATCGCCATTTTCGTGGCGGGGCTGATGGTTGGGCGCACACCGGAATATCTCGGCAAGAAGATCGAAGCCAAGGAAATGAAAATGGCGGTTCTGGCCATTCTCTGCCTGCCGCTCGCCATGCTTGCC